>CBDBMB010000004.1:0-1499547 GCA_965207305.1 Dehalococcoidia bacterium
AAACTCCATTTCCTGTACACCCCCTCCACTGCAAGAAACGGTTCCCTGATTGGAGACCTTCCGTGGTGCCACCATGCGTGAGGTCTTTTTCGGCGTCCCGGTCGTTCACACTCTCTTGAGATGGCGGCGGTCCGGTGAACCACAGCAAACCGCAGGAGGTGAACATCTTGGCGCTGAGTTCGACAGGGAGACCGACAACCCCAGTGACGCCGCGGTCTCCCCGGCCTCAGCCCGGAGGGCGGGCTCGGCCCATTGCGACTCGCCATCACTGGATACATCGGCGTAGTCCCCTGGAAGCCACTACACCGATGTAGTCCCTTCCAGGGGATAACACTCGCCATTCCGGTCGCCCACACTGACGTAAAGACCGGGCGGTAGCCCGCCCGCCAGTCCGTCTGTGCCCGGCGGCCACCCAGGACACCTGTAGACGAGAGGCCAGCGGCCCGACGAACCGCCGCTGCGACTGTGACCCATGAGAGACGGCAATAGAGAAGATACAAGGAACGGGCAAAGGAAGAGGAGCGGAGGAGACGCTTCCGATCCCTCCATCGACGGGCCGAGGGAGCCCTACACCGCCGAGCAGCGAGCTCAGCTCCAACACGGGCTGCGCATCCTGGCCCGGATGATCGTCCGCGCCCATCTGCGGGGTGAGATACCCAAGGCAGCGGACGAGCGGACAGACCTGCCGTCCGGCAGAGACGCCGGCGGATGAACCGCCATCAAGCAAGCCCCGCATCCTCAATGCCGCATCCTCAAGGCTGCGTCATCCTGGCGGCGGCTCAGGGCATCGTGATCACGGCCCCGCCTCTACCACAAATCCCACGCCAATACAACGGCTTGCAAGGCGTTACATGCGAACAATTTGCCGTTCAAGATGGGACGTTGGGACTTGCTGACAAGCGGAGAACCAAGTGGCAGCCACAGATACACGAACACAAGCATCGAACGGCGCGGCGCAGGGTGGAGCGGACCTCGATGAGGCGGTCCGGGACTACGTGCGCACCTACGCCGTGCTGCACGGGAGGCCCAAGGCGGCCGAGACCCTCGGCGTGTCCCGTCACACCCTGTGGCGCTTCCTCGACCGGGGCCACGCCGGGCGCGCTATCCCCAGCGCGGTGCTGGAGCAAGTGGGCGACAGACCAGAGGCGGTGGAGGACGCCGAGGAGCGGCTGATACTCCAAGCGCGAGCCAGACGGCGGCTGAAGGACGGCGGCCCGGCGACCGGTTCCAAGCGCCTGTCCGAGGCCCTTGAGGACGCTCTCCGGCTGGTCTGCGCCACACCCCTGGCCACCGTGGACGAGCTCTCCCGCTTCGGACGTGTTCCCGCCTCCACTATGAGAGAACGCCTCGGCAAGCTTGCCCAGCGGGGCCTGGCGGACTCCGTGCCGCACCAGTTGAGCGTTCTCGGCTCCCGCCCCCAGCGCCGCTACTTCCCCACCAAGCAGGGGATCGTCGCCGGAGGGAGGATCGAGCACGGCACGGACCACTTCCTCACCGAGTACCCGGTGTCCAGGCAGTGGTTCCGGCTGCTGGCCGAGCGCATGGACGCCGTGGCCGTCCTCTACCGCCTCGCCGCCATGATCGCCGACGCCGACCCACATGAGAAGCTCGTGCGCGTGGACCACTACCGCAGCGGCCCCTACGACATGCTCGTCACTCTGTCCGGTGGCCGCTCCATCGGCATCATCCGCCAGGGTCTGACCCTGCCCACCTCCAACCTGCGCTACCGCCTCAGGAGCGTCGAGCATCTCTCCAGTCGTCAGAGGCCCTTCGCCACCCTGGTCTTGACCCATGCAGACCAGGCCACCCGCAGGGCCATACGCTCACTGGGAGACCCGTCGGGGCACCGCAGGACATTCGCGGCGACGGAAGGGGAGCTCCTGGCCGTTGCCCACACCGGCGCCGTCTGGCAACAGTGCGGAGACGGACGGGACAACGACCCGCCCGTGCCTATCGACCCCGGCGCGTCTCTTAGGAGTATCCTGGCGTGGATGGATCGGCTGCTGGACTCGTCCCATTCGTCCTTCCGCGACAACCCGAGGCCAGATCTCGAAGACCTCTACTCCTCCAGTGTGAAGGCTGCCATGCCGGAGCCAGCCCGGCAGATCACGTCATCCCCCTCGGCGCAACTCACCCGCGCCGGGAAGGACGCCCTGAACCTGCTGTCGGCATGGCCCCTATGCACCCGTGAGCAGCTTGCGGGACTGATGGGCGGCGTCACCCTGCGCCGGGTCAACCAGGTGCTCCGCTCCCTCCGTGAGCACGGCCTAGTGCGGGAGGACGGCTCCCTGCTCATGCTCACCGACGAGGGGTTGACGCATCTGGCCCGCCGGGACCGGGCCGCCGTCGGCCTCACCCTCGACCGCTGGAGCCCTGAACTCACCCTCAGGAAGCCCTCCGTCTACGTCGGGACAGCCCTGCGCGCCCTGGCCGCCCAGCTGCGCCACCACGCCGGCGTCGTCCGCTTCGCTTCAGCCCTCTCAGCCGAGGTCGCTAATTCCCCGGACTACGACCTGTTCGACCTGCTGCCCACCCACCGCTCCAGCATCGGCTACCGCCACGACCAGACCACCTACGCCATCCACCCCGACGCCTCCTTCACCCTGGAGTACAAGGGCGAGTGGCGTCCGTTCCTTCTGGAGTTCGAGCGGAGAGCCACAACACCAAAGCGCATCCCCAAACGCCTGAGGTCCTACCGGCGCTACTTCCGTAGTGGCTGGGCGAAGCGAGACCACGGGGGACACCTGCCTCACGTGCTCTTCGTCTTCGAGTCCCCCGCTACTGAGTCAGCCTTCCTCGACGTCGCCGACGCAGAGGACGACGCGCCCATCGTCACATCGAACACTGTGGACCTTGCCGAGCACGGCGTCCTGGGGGATTCATGGATACTGCCCCCGCCATATTCCCTCCACAGAAGGCCGATTTCCGTGATGCATCAGCCTGCGCAATGACCGCCCTTTCCGTTCCGAACCCTTCCAATAGGGGTCGTCCCAGCAGCCTTGCTGGGACAACTTGCCCACATGACCGGTCACCAATCTCCGCTACCGCCCTCAGAAGTACAGTCCGTTGCAGAACCGACCGGTCCGGCCGTCTTCTCCGCTACCTCACACACCCCGTCACCCTCGCCTCCCAGCTACGGTCCCTGCCTACAGCCGCCCGGCCACTACGTCTCACACACGGACGCCGCAGACTGCGCAACATGCCGCAACTTGTCCCACCGAGCCGTTCCCAGGACTTCCTATAGGGGACAAAAGGCCATTCCCACTACTTACCGTGTCAGCTCCCAAAAGTACAATTCGTTGCAGAACCGGCGGGAGCGCCGCCCATCTCCTTCTCGGCCTGGAGGGCGCTCTCGGCCGCGTGACGTGTCAACCATCGTACTGTCGCCGTCCCAGAGGGCCTCGGCTGTCAATAACCAGGAACTTTAGGACAGCAAAGGGCCGAAATAATCAGAGTCTTTAGGACAGATACCCAGAGTCTTTAGGACACTCTGAACGCCTGACCACAGGAGCATCGCGACACACTTCAGGTAGGAGGTGAAGCGATGGCCTACAAGGAGGTGTTCAGAGTGGAGATAGCAGAAGTCATACGGCGCTGGCAGGCAGGCGAGAGCCAGCGTCACATAGCCACGGGCACGGGACTGTCCAAGGACACCGTGGGCAAGTACATATCCTCGGCTGAAGGGTTGGGGATGTGCCGTGACGGACCCGTTCCCAGCGAGGAGCAGCTGAGCAAGCTGGCTGTCATCGGCCGCCCGGGTCCGCGGCAGGTGAAGACGCCTATCGAGGAACTGCTGGCTCCCTGGGCCGACCAGATTCAGCAGTGGCTCATCGGAGACCGGCTGCAACTGACCCGCATCCGGGAGTTGCTGTCGGAGCGGGGCTGCCAGGTGTCCTATTCGTCGTTACAGCGCTTCGTGGCTCGCCGCAACTGGCGGGGCCGCAGTCTCCGGACAGTGCGGATGGAGGAGAGTCCGCCGGGCGAGGTGGCGGAGCTGGACTTCGGTCGGCTGGGGTCGCTTGAGGACCCGGAGACGGGACGCCGCCGGTCGGTGTGGGCGTTGATCGTGGTGCTGGCCTACTCCCGTCACAGCTTCGTCTGGCCCACCCACCGGCAGAAACTGGAGGACGTGGTCGCCGGGCTGGAAGCGGCCTGGGCCTTCTTCGGCGGCGTTCCCAAGTACCTGGTCATCGACAACTTCCCGGCGGCGGTGGCCGGGGCCGACGCCCTGCACCCCAGGCTGACCCGGGGCTTCCTGGAGTACTCCCAGCGCCGGGGCTTCATCACCGACCCGGCCCGAGTGCGCCACCCCAGGGACAAGCCCAAGGTGGAGCGGGGCGTCCAGTACGTGAGGCAGCGCTTCTTCAAGGGAGCCGACTTCAGAGACCTGCCTCATATGCGGAAGGAAGCGGCCCACTGGTGCCGTGAGGTGGCCGGACAGAGGGTGCACGGCACCACCAGGCGCAAGCCGTTGGAGGTCTTCGACGAGGAGGAGCGCCAGGCGCTGCTCCCCTGGGACGGCGAGCCCTACGAGATCACCCACTGGCGCAGCGCTAAGGTGCACCACGACCACCACGTGAACTGCCAGTACGCCCTCTACTCGGTGCCGTCGGCCCTGTGCCCTCCGGGGCAGCAGGTGGAGATCGCGCTGGACAGCAAGCTGGTGCGCATCTACCACCAGGGTAAGCTGATCAAGCTCCATCCCCGTCAGTCCAAGGGCGGTCGCTCCACCGATCCCGACGACTACCCGAAGGAGCTCACCGCCTACACCCTGCGGGCGCCCGACAAGATCACGCAGAGCGCGGCGGAACTGGGAGAGGCGGTGGCCGCCTTCGCCGACCGGCTCTTCGAAGGCCCCACGCCCTGGGCCAAAGTGAGGCAGGGCCACAAGCTGCTCCGCCTCGCCCAGCGCTACACCCCCGACAGGCTGGACGTCGCCTGCCACAAGGCCCTGGACGTGGACCTCATCGACGTGCACCGCGTCGAGCGCATCCTGATCGAAGCCTTGGAGCAGCAGGATGCGTCGCCCTATCCCGATCCGTTGCCTGCGGGACGCTTTGCCAGGCCCGGCTCCGTCTTCGCCCTCGTCAACGGCCATCACCCAACCGAAGGAGGTCAGCCATGACCCGCAACGTCGATCTGGCCCCGCTGCTCAAGACCCTCAAGCTGAGCGCCATGCTGGACACCCTGCCAGAGCGCATCGCCCTGGCCCGAAGGGACCAGTTGGACTACGCCGCCTTCCTAGAGATCATCCTGGCCGACGAGGTCAGCCGAAGGGAGAACCGGCGCATCGAGATCCGTCTGAACCGGGCCGGCTTCGAGGAGACCTGCCGACTGGAAGACTTCGACTGGACGTCCGAAATCACCCTGGACCGCCGCCTCCTCGACGCCGCCTTCTCCCTGGAGTTCATCTCCAGGCACGAGCACGTCTTGCTCATGGGACCGGCGGGCGTCGGCAAGAGCTTCCTGGCCCAGGCCCTGGGCTACGCTGCCGTCAGAGCCGGGTACACCGTCCGCTTCATCCACGCCGACGACTTCTTCAAGGCCATGAACCAGGCCAGGGTGGATAACTCGGTGGACAAGACCTTCCGCTCCTTCCTCTCCCCAGACCTGCTCATCCTCGACGACTTGGGCCTGCACAGCCTGACCGGACCACAGTCGGTGGACCTCTACCAGCTCATCGTCGGCAAGCACCGAGCCTCCAGCTTCATCATCACATCCAACCGGGCCATCGAAGAGTGGCTCAGCCTCTTCAACGATCCCATCCTGGGCAACAGCGCCCTGGACCGCCTGGCCAACACCAGCTACCAGATCGTCATCGAGGGCACCAGCTACCGGGAGAGGCTCTCTCCTCACCGCGCCCTTCTGGGCAAGGTGGCCAAAATCCTCAGCAAGAAGGGAGGTGTTTGACCCGCCAACAGCTTCCTGTCAAAATCCAAATCAGCGGCGTTCAGAGTGTCCTAATGTTCGTGAATACGCTGTCCTAAAGACCCTGGTTATTGACACCTCGGCATCGCTTGCTGCGATGCGGCTCCGATGTGGCCATCTTGCCGACTTGCATTTCTGCAACTCTCACCCAACGCCGTGGAACACGCCCCGACCAAACATTGCTTGCTCACTTGCCAACCTCCCCTCCCTTTCGCCCGATTTCAGCTTGGAAGCGCCCCCGACTTGCATTTCTGCAACTGACGCCAATCCCTGTACACCCCCACGACATCAAAACCGGCCCCCGAAGGAGCTCCGGGCAGCTTCAGAAGGCGTATCGGCCGCCTTAACCGGCCCCGCCGGATCGCTCGCTGCGTTGTGGCTCCTATGTAGCTGAAGAGACGCTCTAGGCACCCAATGCCCTCAGTTCCCTTTTGGGAAGTCTTGCCCGAATCGGGTGAACCTGCCCTTATATCGAAGTGCTCGCTCTCGTTTAGCAACACCCTCCGTTTCGGCCTGATTCAGCTTCAGAACAGCCCCGACTTCCCTTTTGGGAACTGACACAAATCCTTGTACACGGGTAGCACATCACATCCGGCATCCGGGGAGTCATTTGACGGCTCCAGACGACCTGAGACGGACCTTGCCCACGCTGGCAGATTGCTCGCTGCAATGGTGCAACACTGTCGCAGCAAAATCGCAGGGTCAGGGTCTCCCGGCCCGGTTCCTGCCATCTCTCCCTTGACGGCGGGGTTGCCGATGGGGGATGATAGAGAGTAAGACGCTACACTATATCAATGGACAAAAATGGGGAGCGCACGTTGCCCGTCAAGCCGAGGAACACCGACACCATCACCTTCTCCCTGCCCCCAGAGATGGCCCAACAGGTGCGACAGGTGGTGAAGGACGAGAGCCGCACCCTGAGCGAGGTGCTCCGGGAGGCCATCCGCCTGTACATGGAGGAACGGGAGTGGCGTATCAAGGAACGAATGCAGCGGCGGCGCTCAGCCCGGGACGAATAGGGATGAAACGAGAGCAGAACGTACCTATGAATCGGACGAATGGCCGCACGCCTGTTGCCATGTCTGCCAGGGTGCCGTCCTTCGTCGCCATGTCGTTCTGCCTTATCGTCGTGATTTTCATCGGTTGCGCTCAGGAACCTGCTTCCACCGAGGCCGACCTCGTGGTCGTGGGGATGATTACCAAGACCGAGGGCAACCCCTTCTTCGTCACCATGGCCGAGGCGGCGCTTGAGCGCGCCGGGGAGCTCGGCGTCGAACTGCGCACCTACAGCGGCGCCTACGACGGGGATGCACAGGCGCAGATAGCGGCCATCGAGGAACTGGTCGCGGCGGGCGCGAAGGGCATCCTCATCACCCCGTCGGACCCGCTGGCCCTCGCCCCGTCGGTCGCGCAAGCGCGTGCGGAGGGCGTGCTGGTGATCGCCCTCGACACACCCTTCGACCTGCCGGACACGGTTGACGCCACCTTCGCCACCGACAACTTCCGGGCCGGTGAACTAGTCGGCATCTGGGCGCGGGAGAAGCTGGGGCCGCTGGCGGCCCGGACGCGGATCGCGACGCTGGACGGTTACGAGACGCCGGTCACCGTCGACGTGATGCGCAACCAGGGCTTCCTCCACGGCTTCGGCATCGACATCAAGGACCCGGGGGTGAAGTACGACGAGGACGACCCGCGCATCGCCGGCAGCGCTGCCACCATGGGCGCGGAAGCAGGCGGGCGCAGCGCGATGGAGCGACTGATGCGCATGGACCCGTCGATCCGCCTGGTGTACGCCATCAACGAGCCCGCGGCGGCGGGAGCATACACGGCGCTCCGTTCCATGGGGCTGGAGCGCGAGGTGCTGATCGTCACCATCGACGGGGCCTGTTCCGGAGTGAACAGGGTCGCCAGCGGAGAGCTTGGAGCCACCGCCATGCAGTTTCCGGTTCGGATGGCAATGCAGGGCGTTGAGGCCGTGGTCGAGTTCGCCAAGACCGGACAGAAGCCGCAGCCCGCAACCGACCTCGGCTTCCACGATACGGGCGTGGCGTTGGTGAGTGCGGAGCCGGTCGCCGGGGTGCCGTCCATTGACGCCGAACAGGGCCTGACGGAGTGCTGGGGGGCGAATCCAGCGCGGTGAGAAGCCTCTACTCGCACGACGCCGAACAGTATGGCCGATACGAAGGAGGAACCAATGAGTGAACGAACCGACCTGATACCCGTCGCCCTGTACGCCAGGGTCTCCAGCGACCGCCAGGACGTGGACCTGTCCGTGGCCGCCCAGCTGCGGGCATTGCGCGACTACGCCGACAAGAACGGCTACACCGTCGCACGGGAGTACATCGACGAGGCCGAGAGCGGACGCATCGCCGACCGGCCCCAGTTCCGCAAGATGCTGGACGAGGCCAGCAAGCCGGAGGCCCCGTTTGCGGAGATTCTTGTTTGGAAATTTAGCAGGTTCACCCGCAAGCGTGAGCACGCCGTCGCCTTCAAGTCCATGCTCAGGCGCAAGGGCGTCCGCGTCGTCTCCATCACCGAGCACGCAGACGACTCCGCCACCGGCAGGCTCATGGAGGCCATCATCGAGTCGGTGGACGAGTTTTACTCGGAAAATCTTGCCGAGGAAGTTCGGCGGGGGATGCGGGAAGCGGCCTCCAGAGGCTTTTGGGTCGCCAGCCGCGTGCCCTACGGCTACGCCAAGCGCATGGTACAGGACGGGGCCAAGAAGCGCCCAACCCTGGAGCCCGATCCCGCCACCGCTCCCGTGGTCCAGCGCATCTTCTCCATGGCCGAGTCGGGCAGGGGCATCCTGGACATCGCCCAGACCCTCAACACAGAGGGCATCGCCAATCCCACGGGCAGGCTCTGGTCCAAGAACGGCGTCCACATCATCCTCCGCAACGAAGCCTACGCCGGAACCCTCCTCTGGGGCGTCGGCGGAAAGGGCAAGGATGAGCCGGTGAGGGTGGACAAGGCGTTTCCCGGAATCATCTCCAAGGCCCAGTTCAAGAGGGTGAACAGGCGCATGCGCTCCCGCGCTCCCAGGAAGACTCACCCCCGCAGGGTGGGAAGCACCTACCTGCTCAGCGGGATGGTCAAGTGTAAGGCGTGCGACGGGGCGCTCAGCGGCCAGGACGCCAAGAGCGGGAAGTATGCCTACTACGTCTGCCAGTCGATCATGAAACGGGGCAGGCACGCCTGCGAGACTCCCAGGCTCAACGCACGGCGCTTCGAGGAGATGGTGGTGGGGAAGATACGTCAGAATGTGCTCACCGACTCCAACATCCGGGAGTTGGTGAAGCTGGTGGACGAGGAGATGGACGGCATCGCAAAGGAGCAGCGGCAGAAGCTTCAGACCATCGAGTCTGAGCTTGAGGACGTGAAGCGCAGGCTGGGGCGGCTCTACGACCTAGCGGAGACTACCGATCTGGACATCGAGGACTTCAAGCCCCGCATCAGAGACCACAGGGAGCGGCAGGAGAAGCTGGAGGCGTCGGCTGTTGAGGCCAGGGCCATTCTCTCCCAGCGCAGGGAGGTGCTGGACGACGTGGAGACCATCACGGCCTATGCCCAGGACCTGAGCGTGTTCCTCAACGAGAGCGAGCTGACCGAGCGGAGGGCCTTCATCGAGTCCTTCGTGAAGGAGATCGTCGTGATGCCGGGGAACGCGCTGCTACGCTACTCCATACCCATGCCGGAGGATGCTCCCATAGGGGGAAGGGACGCCGAGGAGGTGGCTTTGCACGCTCCGGTTCTGTCTACCGTCAAGTCTGGTGGGCAGTAGAGGACTCGAACCTCTGACCCCCTGCGTGTAAAGCAGGTGCTCTAACCGGCTGAGCTAACCGCCCGAGGGCGCTGAATTGGACTTGGGCCAGTCCAGAATGACCCAGCGGATGTTCCCTGCTAGTATAAGGCCTCCCCAAGCCACCACACAACTTGAGGTGCGGCCATTGCACTTGCCAGACCAACGTGTAGATGGCAGAATGGGGTTAGGCCTGTCCAATCTGCACAGCAGAGGCATGGACAGGCAATATTTGTGCCGGGCACAAGTAGAAACAACTCCCCAAAAAACCCACGGGGTCGGGGCGTTAGAGTGGCCACCGGAAGGCGAGGAGATAAGATGAGCGGAAGACTCAAGCCAGCGGTGGCAGTAGCCGTCGCATTGCTTGCCCTGATGACGGCTGTGTTGGCGGCATGCGACCCGGAACGCACACCCACGCCAGCTCCCGAGGCCGCCGCCACGGCGGAGCCTACGCTCAGCGCCACTCCCCTGCCCACGGCCACGGCGCCAGTAAGCACGCCGACCCCGGCTCCCACTGCTACGTCGCTACCAACGGCCACGCCGGTAAGTACGCCAACTCCGGCTCCTACCGCAACTCCGCAGCCAACGGCCACGCCGGTAAGTACGCCAACCCCGGCTCCCACTGCAACTCCGCAACCGACGGCCACGCCGGTACCAAGCACGCCGACCCCGGCTCCCACTCCAACTCCGCAGCCAACGGCCACGCCAACACCGGAACCGGAAGACGAAGCTCCCCTGCCCTTCGACCCCGAGGTGGTCCGCGGCACCCTCTCCAACGGGCTGAGCTACTACATCAGGCACAACGAGGAGCCCCGGGACCGGGCTCAAATTGCGCTGGTGGTCAGGGCCGGCTCCATCCACGAAGAAGAGCACCAGCAGGGCCTTGCGCATTTCGTGGAGCATATGGCGTTCAATGGCACCGACCGCTTCGCCAAACAGGAGATAGTGGAGTACCTGGAGTCCATAGGAAACATATTCGGCCCAGACGTGAACGCCCAGACGGGCTTCGACGACACCAGGTACTGGCTGGAGATTCCGACGGACGATCCCGAGATTGCCGAGACGGCTTTCCGTATTCTCAGCGACTGGGCCTACGGGATCTCCTTCGATCCGGAAGAGGTCGACCTCGAGCGCGGCGTCATCCTGGAGGAGTGGAGGCTTTCCCAGGGGTTCAGCTCCAGGCTCCAGAACAGCCTGCTCGAGCTTCTATTCGGGTCCTCCCTCTACGCCAACCGGGCTCCCATCGGCCTCCCGGAAGTCGTCGAGGGCGCGACGGCGGAGCTCCTGAGGGAGTACTACGAGCGCTGGTACCGCCCCGACCTCATGGCCGTGGTGGCCGTGGGAGACTTCGACGTCGAAGAGGTGGAG
The DNA here is from genome assembly GCA_965207305.1 of Dehalococcoidia bacterium. Taxonomy (GTDB): domain Bacteria; phylum Chloroflexota; class Dehalococcoidia; order Lucifugimonadales; family JAGWBF01; genus JAGWBJ01. Next base: position 11,099 of record CBDBMB010000004.1, read on the forward strand.
GCCAAGGTCAAGCAGCACTTTGCGCCGCCGCCCGAGGGTGAGGCAAGCCAGGAGAGCGCCGCTGCCGGCGCCCGGACCGACCGGCCCAGCGTCGAGGTCCCCGGCCACGAAACACCCTGGATCAACGTGTTCACGGACCCCGAGTCCCCGGGCAGCCAGTTCGTGCTGGTCCGAAAGCTGCGCCAGGGCACGGCCTGGGACCAAGCGGCGTTCCGTCGGTTCGTAGTCGAGGGACTCGCCTTCATGATGATGAATGCGAGGCTCTTCGAGCGGGGCCAAGTCGAGGACCCACCATACCTGGGGGCCCAGGCCCTCCGTTCGCCATACGTGGAGTCGTTGGACATCCTGCAGTTCGCAGCGTGGGTGGCGCCAGGGGGAATCGAGCGGGGACTGGAGGTGATGCTGGAGGAGTTGCAGCGCGTCAGGCTGCACGGCTTTACCGAGGGCGAGCTGGAGCGCGAGAAGAGCAACCTGCTGAGATCGGTGGAGAACGAGTACAAGCAGCGGGACCAGGTGCCCTCCCAGAGCTTCGTCAACGAGTACATGGACCACTTCCTGACCGGCGCGCCGGCTCCCGGCATCGAGGCCGTGTGGGCGCTGTACCAGGAGGTGCTGCCGCAGATCACCCTGGAGGAGTTCGTCGAAGTGACCGAGTCCTGGACCAAGTCCCAGGACACGGCCCTGTTGATCGTCCGGCCCGAGGAGACCGAGGCCTCCTCGGACAGCGACCTGAACGCCGCGACCCTGGCGCTGCTGGAAGCGGCGCCCACCCTGGAGGTGGCCCCCTACGCGGACGTCCTAGAGGACGTCCCGCTGCTGGAGGCGGTCCCCACCCCCGGCAGCATTACCGCCGAAGAGCATATCGAGTCCGTTGACGCCGAGAGATGGACCCTGTCCAACGGGATAACGGTCATCGCCAAGCAAACCGACTTCCGCGACGATGAGGTGGAGTTCAGGGCCTTCAGCCCCGGCGGGCACTCCCTGGCGGCAGACCAGAACCATGTGTCCGCCGTCCACGCCGCGCAGCTTGTTGCCGGCAGCGGCGTTGGCCCCCACGACAACGTGACCCTGGACAAGCTGCTGGCGGGCAAGAGGGTGTCGGTGTCACCCTTCATTGCAGAGCTCTTCGAGGGGTTCTCCGGCAGCGCCTCGCCGGAGGACATGGAGACGCTGTTCCAGCTGATCACCCTCTATGCAACCCAGCCCAGGCTGGACCAGGCCGTTTTTGACAGATATCTGGCGAGGCAGCAGAGCATCGCCGAGATCAACGCCGCCCAGCCGGACTCGGTCCTGTTCGACACCGCGAGGACCATCCTCGCCCAGGAGCACTTCCGACGCCGTCCTCTCACGGTCGAGCTGCTGGAGGAGCTGAGCAGGGAGCGGGCGGAAGCGGTCTATGCCGACCGTTTCTCGGACCTCGGGGACGCAACCTTCGTCTTCGTTGGGGCCTTCGACTGGGATGACCTGCGGTCGCTCTCCGCCACGTACCTGGCAAGCCTGCCCACGACGGGACGGACGGAAGACTGGGTCGACCACGACATCGACCCGCCGTCCGGCATAGAGGACCACGTTGTCCACAGCGGCATCGAGCCTCGCAGCAACACGGTGCTCGCGTTTGCCGGGGACATGGACTGGAGCCGTGAGGAGGCGCTGGCCCTCAACGTGGCGGGCGAGATGCTGGGCATCCGGTTGAGAGAGCGTGTGCGCGAGCAGCTGGGCGGCACGTACTTCATCGGGGTGAACGCGGGCAGCTCCACCCTTCCGGACACCGAGTACCTGGCCTCCGTCATCTTCGGCAGCGACCCCACACGCGTCGAGGAGCTGTTCCAGGAGGTGTTGGTCGAGGTGGACTGGATCCGGGAAGGGGGCGAGCAGAGCTACCTCGACACGGTCAAAGAGCAGCTCCGGACCGCGCGGCAGGAGGACCTGAGGGAGAACGGGTTCTGGGTGGGACAGATACAGGCCGCAGTGCAGCGGGGCGAGGCCTTTACCGAGACCCTGGGATTCGATGAGGCGCTGGAGGCGCTGACCCTGGACGACGTGGCCGCCGCCGCCCAGCGGTACTTCACTCCCGACATGTACGTGCGGGTCGTGCTGTACCCGGTGGAGGAGTAACAGGCAGCCGGGGCACCCCCGGGCTACCCGGAGAGACGGGGTAGGTTTGTGGCGCGCTTGGCGGGACTCGAACCCACGGCCTCAGCCTCCGCAGGGCTGCGCTCTATCCAGCTGAGCTACAAGCGCTTGCGTATTCTCGAGTCACCGCCGGTCGGGGGTGTGGTGCCGAGGGTGGGATTTGAACCCACACGCCCGTAAGGGCACTACGCCCTGAACGTAGCGCGTCTGCCGTTCCGCCACCTCGGCCCCATTCCACCACCGGGGATAGCCCTCAGCCACGTGGGCTTCGGGGCCGCTCCCCGCGACGATGGCCCAATTGACGATGGTGGGCGATAGAGGATTTGAACCTCTGACCTCCTCGGTGTGAACGAGGCGCTCTAACCACTGAGCTAACCGCCCCAGTTGGCCAGGGGCCCATTCAATTATAGGTACCCGCCGCGCCCTATTGCAAGTCATGCGGGCGGGAGGTGTACGGTCCGTTACCTGGGCAGCAGGGTGCCCGCGTCGGCCACGTGGTCCCGGCGGGGCCACCGGGCCGCCTCCACGGCGGTCAGGAAGTCCAGGACCGTGCGGTTGAACAGGTCGGGCTCCTCCAAGTTTATGGTGTGTCCACTCTGGGGGAAGAAGACGAGGCCCGAGGCCGGGATGTGCCGTTTCATGAAGACCGCCGGCTCTATGCAGGGCTCGTCCTCGTCTCCCGTCATTATCAACGCAGGGACCTCCAGGGTGCGGAGCCTGTCCTCCAGGGCAAAGATGGTGGGGCGGCGCAGTATCACCCCCCGGAAGGTGTTGGCCATTCCCCTGGCCGAATGGCGGGCCAGCTGGGCCTCGAACTCCTCCCAGCCCCTGGGGTCCTTGCGCCGGAGCTGGACCCTGGTCGGGCCGCTGGCGTACTCCCGGGCCATGGTCTCCATCCCCTCGGCCTCGATGCGCCGGGCCACCTCCTCCCCCTGGCTGTGGAAGCGCTCCCGATCCGTGGTGCCGGATCCAGTCGCCGCGATCACCACGGACCGGGCCATATCGGGATGGGCCAGGCCGAAGTTGAGGGCCACATTGCCCCCCATGGAGAGCCCCACGATGTGGGCCTGGGCGATGCCCAGGTGGCGGAGGAGGGCCAAGAGGTCCTCGACGGCGTGCTCCTGGGAGTAGGAGTCCAGGCCGTCGGGCACCCCGGAAGGCGGGTAGCCCCTGGCGTTATAGGTGATCACCTGGTAGCGGCGGGAGAAGAACCTGACCTGGGACTCCCAGCTCTCCGAGGCCCCGGCGAACTCGTGGGAGAACACCACCGGGAACCCTTCCCCCGTGACCTCGTGGAACAGGTCCACCCCGTTCAGTCGTGCGATCGGCATGTGCACCCCGCATTGAGTTTTGGCATTGTTCTTGGCATTGAGCTTCGGCCATTATAACCCGCCGGGGGCATCTTTTCAGTCCGGGTATCGGGCCGCGCCCTGACGGACGCCGCTCTTTTGTCTTTGACCGGCCCGTTCGGGCGGTGAGATAATGTGCCGTGTTTTGCGCACGGCCCGGAAGGGGAAGCCGACCTGCGAGGGTCGAGTAGAGCATACATGACGGCCGACTCCACCGAGCGCCGTCTGCTGGCGGTGCTTGCCCACCCCGACGACGAGACCTTTCTCTGCGGCGGCACCCTGGCCCGCTACGCCTCCGAGAGCACCCGCGTCTCGCTGATATGCGCGACCCGCGGGGAGGCGGGGGAGATCAGCGACCCGAGCCTGGCGCGGCCAGAGAACCTGGGGGAGGTGCGGGAAGGGGAGCTGAGGGCGGCCTGCCGCGCACTGGGGGTCCAGGACCTCACCATCCTGGGGTACCGGGACTCCGGGATGGAGGGCGCCGAGGACAACGACCACCCGCAGGCCTTCAGGCGCGCCGACATGGACGAGATCGTGGGGCACGTGGTGAGGATAGTGCGCCGCACGCGGCCCCAGGTGCTCCTGACCTTCGATCCCAACGGCGGCTACGGCCATCCGGACCACATCACCGTCCACACCGCGGCGGTGGAAGCCTTTTCCGCCGCGGCCAACCCCAACCGCTACCCGGATCAGATCATCCGGGGGCTCCAGCCCCACCGGCCCGAGAGGCTATACTACGCCGTCTTCCCCCGCAGCGCGGTGAAGTCCATCCATGCCGCCATGAGGGAGAGCGGGGCGGTCTCCGATTTCCTGCAGCTTGACCCGGACTCCATGGGAGTCCCCGACGAGGAGATCACCACCGTGCTGGACGTGGGCAGGTACGTGGACCGGAAGCGCGATGCCGCCCGCTGTCACCGGACGCAGATAGAGGACGGCGACCCCTTCGAATGGCTTCCGGAGGCGGTCCGAGAGGACCTGCTGGCGAGGGAGCACTTTGTCCGAGCGGAGCCGCCGGTTGACGGTCCCCCGGACTCTGGAGAGCGGGACCTGTTCGGGGACGGTTCGGGCTAGCCGCCGGGGCCGGCCGGGAGGTCAGGCCTTGCCCAGCGTGGATATCCGGGTGTTGCACACCTGGCAAAACCCCTGGGTCCTCACCCGGCCGTTTCGCATCTTCACCTGTACGGCGTCCTTGAGAGACCGCTTTGCCTTGCACTTGAAGCAATACCCGACCATCACGCCTCTCCCTTGGGTGTCCCTAGAAAAGATAGGGCCAAGGCTGCCCCCTGTCAAGGGCAGCCCGCCAGGTGGTGGCGGCGGGGCCGGGCCGTCTAGCCCGGCCTGGATCAGGCAGACCCGAGGGGCGCCACGCTGAAGACCACGGAGAAGGGCTTGCAGTAGATGACCACGCTGTTGAACACCGACACGTCCAGGCCCGCGGGAATCGGGTAGTTCTGGTTCCCCCGGTTGCCCTTCAGGCCTCCCAGGTCCACGTACCCCTCCAGCTTGACCTCATCGGGACTGGTCGGGTCCTGGTGGGGAGACAGGAACACGTGAAGAGCCGGCCCGTTGGTCACGTCAAGGTCTTCCAACCGCAGCAGGTGGCCGCCGTCGGGAGTGGTGAAGATGGTCGCCTCGCCGCTCCCCCGGTGAAAGCTGTCGGCGTCCCTGAAGTCGCCCTGCTTGACCGCCCGTACCTCGTCTTCGCCAGCGGCCATCGCCATGATGACCGGCTCCATCATGCCGGCGCCCTGTTCCACCATCTCCATGACGGCGCTCAGCTCCGCCATCGCCATGTCGGGCTCCATGCCGGCGCTCTGTTCGGACATCTCCATGTCAGCGACGTCGCTGACCATCGTGAAGCCCTCCATGAGGGCGGCATAGTCGTCGCTACTCACTGCGGTGACGGGTTCGCCGGCCTCCATCATCGCACCGGCGTCTATGACCGGCGCCACGGGCATCTCCTCTCTCATCACCGGGTCGTCGACCATCGCCATCCCGGCCATGACCTCCTCGACGTCGGTCCGCTCCATTCCCTCGGGCACGACGGCATCGAGGGCGAAGGGGAACTCCTCCTCCACGGTGACGTTGGTAAACAGGGGAGACCCCAGCGACCAGCCGATCCAGAGGGTGATGGCCAGCACGGGGACCGCGGCTATGCCGAAGGCCACGCGATGGCGCAGGACGATCAGGTGCCAACCGCGCCAGTAGGCGAAGGCAAGGGCCGCTGCTATGAGCACCAAAGTCGCGGCCCCGATGGCCCAACGGTACTCGTAAAGGTTGGCTAGCGCCCGTTCAACATCACCGATAGTCGACATTACACCCCCGATGCTCCGTTGCTTTCGAGTCCATACCCGGTGAGGTCCGCCCGGTCCACCGGTCACTGTAATGAATGTTCGCTACATCCGCAATGGCCGGCGGGGCGGAGTCCCTCGGCAAATGCTACGGCCGCCGCCGGATAATGGATGGGTGACGGACCCGCTCCGTCAGTCGACGCCGGTGAATCGCGGCATCACCTTCGTGGCGAAGCTCTCCAGGTTCTTCAGCGACTTGAGGAGGGGAATCCCCATGTGGGAGAACTCCACCAGCAGATGGTCCAGGCGGCACACCTCCCGCAGCTCCTGGATCTTCTCGACCACGTTCTCCGGGGACCCCACGAGCAGGGTACGCGGCTCCAGGAAGTCCCAGTCGAGACCCACGCCGGGGTCCAAGACCTCGTCCGGGTTAGTGAACACCTGCCTGCCTCGAAACGGGTCGTTGAACACAAAGGATGACATGATCCCCTCCTCCGCATCCCGGCGCGCCTCCTCCATCGACGAGGCCACGTACGTGGAGCGCATAACCGCCTGGTCTTCTCCCAGAGCGAAGGGCCTCTCCTCCCGCTCGGTCCTGACCCGAGCGTAGAACTCCATCCTCTGCCTGATCCTGAGGGCCGGAGGCTGCCAGTAGCACGCCTTCAGCCCCAGCTCTGCCGCCGTCGCTACCGACCGGTCGGTGGAGACGGTCATCCACAGGGGAGGATGCGGCTTCTGGTAGGGCCTCGGCGTCACCCGCAGCTTCGTGACTTTCTCCCCGTCCTGCCAGGCGGGGTTCGGCGGGTAAAGGGGATGGGAGAAGACGGTGTTTTCGGCGGGGAACCGGTAATTGGTCCCGTGGTACGAGAAATACTCGTCGGTCCAGATACTCCGCACGATCTCAACCGTCTCTCCGAACAGCTCCCGGTTCTCCCTGTCCATTCTCGGGTCGGCGTGGGGATGGAACTGGGGACCCTCGTACGGCCATATTCCCCTGCCGAATCCCACTTCCACCCGGCCCCGGGTCATATTGTCCAGGGTCGCGAGGTCCTCGGCGAGGCGTATCGGGTGCCACCACGGGGCTATGTTGGCCATCTGTCCGATGCGAATCCTGGAGGTCCTGGCGGCCAGGTCAGCACCCAGCAGGACCGGGTTCGGGATATCGCCCACCCCGTAGGGCCCAAAGTGGTGCTCCCCCAGCCACATGGCCTCGAAGCCCAGCTCCTCGGCCAGGATGGTCTGCTGCCTGAGGTTGTCCAGCAGGCCGTCGGAGCTGGTAGCCTCCCCGGCAGAGGCCGCGACCGTCGTGAAGACGTCGAATCTCATTCCTGTAACCTCCAGGCCTGTAACCTCCAGGTCCTGCAGGACGGTCTTGGCTTGCGGACCGCCATGCTACAAGGACCCACCCACGCCATAGAGGCCGGCACCCCGGAAGGGGACGCGGACCCCGCAGTGGTATAATCGGCCTGCGACAGACCCCACGGCCGGGGAGAGCGGACCCACGAAGGGAGCATACCATGCTGATCGTCGACGCGCAGGTCCACATCTGGCGATACGGGCCGCCCAGGCCGAACCCGGCGCACCGGCAGGTGCTCTCCTTCTCGGCGGCCGAGCTGCTGAAGGAGATGGACGAGGCGGGTGTGGACGCGGCCGTGATACATCCGCCGGAGTGGGACCGCACCTCCAGCGAGCTGGCCATGGAGGCGGCAAGCGAGCACCCGGGCCGTCTGTCGGTGATGGGGAACTTCCCGCTGGACGCCCCAGAGAGCCAGTCGTTGGTGGACGGATGGAGGCAACGGCCGGGAATGATGGGGCTGCGCTTCTCGTTCATGCAGCCCCACCAGGAGACCTGGCTGACGGACGGTACCATGGACTGGCTGTGGCCCGCGGCCGAGCGGGCCGGGGTGCCCATCGCCCTCGCCTTCGTGATCATGCCGGACCCGGCCGGATTCCTCCCGCAGGTCGGCCGGATCGCGGAGCGCCATCCAGGGCTGCGGCTGAGCGTCGTCCACATGGGAAGGCCCTCGGGCTCCAAGGACGAGGCCGCTTTCGCGACCCTCCCGGACCTGCTGGCCCTGGCCAGGCACCCCAACGTGGCCGTCCAGGCATCGGGGGCGCCCAGCTACTCCAGTGAGCCCTACCCCTTCGCCAACATCCACAAGTACCTGCGGCAGATCTACGAGGCCTTCGGCCCCGAGCGAATCTTCTGGGGCACCGACATCACCCGTATGCCCTGCCCCTGGCGGCAGTGCGTCACCCTCTTTACCGAGGAGCTGCCTTGGCTGTCGGAGAGCGACAAAGAGCTGATCATGGGGCGGGCCCTCTGCCGGTGGCTCGACTGGAAGCTGCCGTGAGCCGGGGAACCCATCGTTGGGCGTGAGGCCGGCTTAGCTGTCCTCGAAGAAGTTCAGGTCGACGGCGAAGGCCGTGGCGAGGACGAGGTACTGGAGGTCGTCGTCGCCGTGGTCGACGGGGAGCTCCACCAGGAAAGAATCGGCGTCGGTGAACATCTCCCGGCCTATGCCGCTCCACCGCTTGGTGACCCTGCCAATCTCCTGGCCCAGCCGGTAGATGACGAAGGTGTAGCGCCGGAACACGGAGCCGTTCACCTCGGCGACCACGTCCCCTCGGGCGTCCTCGATGACCAGCCGGCGCTTCAGCACGCCGAACTTGCGGCGTATGGCGCCCAGGAGCCGCCCATCGGCGCCGTGGACCTCCAGGTTCATGAAGAACCAGAAGAAGGCGCGGCTCGCCACCAGGACGTCCTGACCGCCCAGGTCGGTGATATGAAGGGTCAGGGGCCGGTTGCGCTTGAGGAACAGCCGGCCCAGGGTTCCGGACTCCTCATAGGCCCACATCACGGCCTGGCCCTCCGGCGTCATCACCTCGTAGCGGTTTCTGGTTTCGATGCCCGTGACCGCCTCGAACCCCTCGACTCTCTGCTTCACGAACAGCCGACCGTCCTGCGCCAGACTCCTTATCGACATCCCCACCTCCTTCTTGGTCTGCCACTATTCTACCCGCTCCGCTCCCACTTCCGCCAATGCGACATTGCTGTTAACCTGTCACTTGTTGCACGTCGCTTGTTGCACATGGGCGCGACAGATCGATCTAGAGAAGGGGAGCCTGGACTCCTGTGGACGTAAGGCGGTGGCCGTTCTTCTTTCCCAGGGACGTCGGCTACGGCTTGGCCGACCTGCGGGGCGACGTTTTGGGCGGCATCACGGCGGGCAGCATAGCGTTGCCCGCCGCCATCGGCTACGGGGTCATATCCGGTCTGGGCCCGACGGCCGGCCTGTACGGCGCCGTGGCGGTCAGCTTCTTCGCCGGCGTCTTTGGGGGGACCAGGGGGCTCATCTCCGGTCCGAACATACTGGTCACCCTCGTCATGGCGGCGGTGGTGGCGGAGTACGCCGCCAGCATCGAGGAGGCGGTGACCGTAGCCATATTGGCGGGCCTGATACAGATGGCCTTCGGACTGCTGGGCCTGGGCCGCTATGCGCTGTATCTGCCCTCCTCGTTGACTTCCGGGTTCTTCAGCGGATTCGGGGTCCTGCTCCTGATAAAGCAGGGGCTCCTGGCGTTGGGCTCTTCGCCGGCGGGCAGCGCCGTCGACAACCTGAAGGCATTGCCGTCGGCTATAGCCGACGCGAACTATTACGCGCTGGTCCTTGCCGCCATCTGCGTGGCATTGGGGCTGGCGTGGCGCGGAAGGCTTGTACGGTTGGCTCCGGCTCCCTTCGTGGTCCTGGTTGCCGGGACGGTGCTGGGGGTGTTGTGGTTTCGGGACGCGCCCGCCATCGGCTACATTCCCCAGAGCCTGCCGGTCCCCGATCTGCCGGACATATCCCTGGAGTTCTTGCTGCGGGCCGTGCAGCCGGCCTTCGCGATGGCCCTGCTCAGCTCGGTCTCGACCCTGATGGTCGCCCTGCACGTGGATACGATCACCGGGACCCAACACCGGCCCAACCGGGAGACCATGGCCCAGGGAATCGGCAACGTCGCGGCGGGCCTGGTTGGAGGACTGCCGGGGGGCATCAGCCCGGGCACTCTCGTCAACGCCTACAGCGGCGGACGGACCCCGGTGGCCAGCGTGACGGTGACGGCGCTGTTTCTGATAGTCATCCTGGTGCTGGCGCCGGTGGCCGAGCGAGTCCCCCTCGCCGTTCTGGCCGGCATCCTGATCATAAACGGCTGGAGCTACATCGACTGGCGTTCCATCACCCGCATTCACCGGATCCCCCGCAGCTTCGCCCTGGTGATGCTGGTCACCTTCTGCCTCATCCTTTTCGTAGACATCAACGCCGCCATAGTGGTCGGTCTGGTCGTCGCCGGGTTGGCCGGCGCCCGACGCCAGGAGACCCTGGAGGTGAGGTCCCTGGTCTCGGTGCCCCTGCTGGACCGGGCTGTCCTCGAGGAAGCCGACCTCGAGGATGACGCCGACCCGTTCGAGGCCCGCACCGGGCTGGTGGTATTCCCCGACCGGGTCACCGTGGCGTCGGCCCGGGAGGTGGGCCGCATAGTCCGACCTGACATCCGGCGACAGCAGGTCATGGTCTTCGACATGTCCAGGACGGAGTACGTGGACGACTCCGCCGCCGTGATCATCGGCGACCTGATCCGGATAGCCACGTCCCTCCGGGGGCGCGCCTTCATAATCTCCGGGCTGACCGAGGACGTGGCAGACACCCTGTACTCCCTCGGGGTGCTGGACCGGGTGCCGCCGGAGCACGTGGTTGCGGACATGGAGGAGGCGAAGCAGATAATTCGTCCCCTGCTCCAGGAGAGGAAAGAAGCCCAGTAGCAAGGAAGGGACGGTCGGAGGGCCCGGAGACTCGGGCCCTAGTGCCTAGCCGGGCTCCTGGTTTAGCTGGGCGAGGACGTCCTGCCACCACCCCTTGTTCTGGGTGCCTTTGCCGGACCGCACCTGTACGACCCCGTTTCTGTCCACGCCGACCTTGGTCGACTGGACCGTCACCCTGTAGGCGCGGACGGTATCCGAGTCAGTTGCGGCCATGTGGAAGGTGTACCCGCGGGAGTCCCTGTAGGACCTGACCTGGTCCGACCCCTCGCCGGGGTCTGTGCCCACGGCCACGACCGCTACGTCACCGAACTGGTCCGTCAACTCGTGCAGCGTCCGTAACTCGGCGCGGCAGTGGGGTCACCAGGTGGCGAAGAAATAGAGGATGAAGGGCCTGTTGCCCAAAAAGTCCGACAGGGCCAGCACATCCCCGTCCACCGTCGTGACCGAGAAGTCCGGGGCCGCCTGACCGACCTCCGGCCCCACCTTCAGCGCCGGGGTGGGGGTCGGTTGCGGCGCCGGCGTTGCGGTGGGGGCTGGAGTGGGCAACGGGGTGGGAGTCGGCTGCGGCGCCGACGTTGCCGTGGCCGGAGCTGGCGCCGCGGGAGTCGGGGTGCCAGCCGGAGCGCTGCCCGCGCCTTCTGTCACCGGTGTCGCGGCGGGACCCGGAGTGGCCGGCTCGGTGGTAGGCGTGTCGACTGCTGAGACGGTCGGACCTTCCGGCCTCGGTGTCGCCGTGGGCGCGGGAGCAGGCGGCGTGGTAGTGGGCATGTCGACCGCCGACTCGACCGCGTCGTCTACCGTCCGCGTCGGCTCCGGCTGGTCGGAGCCGTCCGTAGCCGTGCCCCTGGGAGAGGATGGCACGGGAGTGTCCGCGGGTGGGGAGGTGGCTGCGGGACCCGAAGCGGTGGGACCGGCCTGCTCGGTGCGTCCGGCATCGGCGCAGGCCGCCAGAAGCACGCCCAACAGGCAGGCCAAAACGAGCAGGCAGGCCCTCAGGTGCTTGGTGATGTTGGTGCTTCTCTCCACGCTATTTCGAGGTCGAAAGTGTATGCCCCAACGAGGTGGCGCCGCCCGGCGCCGTCGGGATTTCCTCGACAACCAGCATCTTACAGCTTACTCTGAGCTCGGGTCCAGTTTCAACCTCCAACGGCATCCGCAGGCGGGGCGAACAAGTACACTTGGAACGAATGCCCCCTTGCCTTTCCTGGTCCTCCCGTTGCAGGGTATGATATATGCTGCAAGCCAGGTGCGGCCTTCCCGTATACTACATACGGGCTAGCCTGCCCGGCAGATTCGTCGCGAGACCTGGGCCTTTTGTTCCCTGGAACCCGGCACATCGGGTGACAAGAGTGGAGGATGCCGGATGAGTACGACCAACGCGCTGGATGACAAGTTCGAAGATGCGGACAGGGGCCTGGAATGGCTTGAGAAGCTCGAGGCCCTACAGGCCCGGTCCGCCTCGGACCAGGCCGCCTATGAGGTCGCCGAGTACGTGATGAAGCTGCGGACGGCGGTGACGGAGCTGGCCGGGGACCGCACGGCCTCCGAGCTGCGTGAGGCCGTGGGAGCGGAGACGGCACAACTGGTGGAGGAGCTGCGGCAGGCGGGCGACAACGACTACTGGAACACCAGGGTCCGGCCGGCCCTGCTCAAATCGGACCCATAACGTTACGACGTTCAGGCTGGATGAACGGTCCAAGGCCGCGTTAACGCCGACCTGGACATGAACCCGGGGGTTGTGGAGCTGAGGGGATTCGAACCCCTGACCCCCTGCGTGCAAAGCAGGTGCTCTCCCACTGAGCTACAGCCCCGCGGACGGCAAACCAGAAGCTTACCCGGTGGATCCCTCCACCTGCCCAGTATAGACCTCCCCCAAACCGCGACACAACCTTCGGGCCCTGCCTCTCCAACCCCATCACGAGGCCAACTCGGATATTCTGTACGTACCTCCCACGTAGTGGGTCTGCTCCAATAACAGACGGAGAGGAATCTGTGCAAAAGGAGGTGGGTGTGATGGAGACGTCGTTCGGGGCCGCCGTCTTCATGACCTTTTCCGGTCAGCCAAAACGCCAGCCAGGAGCCCGGAGTTCTACAGCTGAGGCCTGGACCATCTGGAAGCCCGATGTCCGTCCGTCGTAGCCCCGTCGCCGCTGGAATGCGGCGTCCGCCTTAGAGCGTCCGTCGTACCGTCGTCATCCGGCTACGCTCCCGCGTTTTTCTGCTGAACGCCAACTGCCCACTTCGACGATCATTAGTCTCTGCCGCTGGCGATCCCTAACGTCGCAACTCAGTCTGATGTGTATCGATGAGGGCTGCCAAGTGACGAATCACCCTGCCATCTATACCTAGCTGCCTACCTTGGATGATCGCCTGACGCATGCGATCGATCTGATGTTGGTCGGCATTCTGCGCGCGACGAGATATGACCCGAAATTCGGTTCCCGAGCGGTCGTCCATCACCTGTGTGAGTTCCGCGAAGGCCGCAGCGCCGTCTGCCCGGCCCGTAGCATTGGCGTTATCGGCGCAATAGAGGAAGCCCTCGCTCCGGTCCAAATGGCGGGAGATGGCTACCTTGGTCAAGCCTTGCCTTGATTCTTCGTCGATATAGTCCATAATCTCGCTCGTCCGAAAGTCTCCTGTGATCAACGAGTCATAGAACTCGGGCTTCTTGAACTTCATGGTCATGAGAATAGCAAGCAAGAAGGGGTGGGGAAAGCCACCCGACGGTATGTTTCGCACGAGAAGGGCAAGCAACCTTGTGCCGTAGTCGATGTCCGTCAGGGAGAAGTTCAACGCGCTCCAGAGGTCGGGTAACGCCGTTAGGCAGTCGTAGTGGTCGTACACGTGGATCGGGCCTGCATGCATGATCCTCTCAAAGGCTTGGCCAAGCTGGAACTTGCCCATCATATGCCGCGTAAACCCTTGAGAATCCGCCTCCGAAAGATTGAACTCAAAGTCGAAGAAGCGTCGAAGGTAAACGTCCGTATTGATGTCTCCGTAGACTGAAGACAACGACTTTGAGAGCTCATCCCGGTTGACACCAAAGACGAAAACCAGATTGGGGACATCGAATATATGCTTGACTCTCTCAAGTAGTTCGATGGCGAAAGTAGGGCGGCACCTGTCCAGCTCATCAATGATGAACACCAAGGGGTGCCCAGTGTTATCGGCTACTTCCTGTGACAACTCGACTAGATGGGCCCTTACCTTGGCCTTTGAGGAGGCCTGTTCAAGGTAGGCATCCAATAAGCTCTTGCTGCCTTGTATCTGGTTGTCTACCTTGACGGTGAGCCCCGTCGTCGCTTTAACCATACCTAAGAGATTCTCACGGATTAGGGGCATCGCGATTTCAACTGCCTGCCGTGCCATCTCCTTTAGGCCAGTCTCTTTGAAGTAGTCGTATAACTGGCCAAGTATCGCCAAAAATGGATCATCGCAGAAATCGTCTTCCCAGGCATTGAAGTAGATTGAGCTGAACCCTTGGGTCTCCAAGTCTTTCTGCCAGCGCTTCAGCAAAAAGGTCTTGCCGGTTCCCCATTGGCCATGCAGGCTGATGGTCAGCGGCAACTCCTGGGTAGAGACGAGGCTCGTGAGCCGCTGTGAGACATCCCGTCGAGCAAGGAGGTCATCAGACCAGGGATTGTCTGAATCGACCACCGGCTCGCCGTGCTTTAGGGCAATGGATCCTTGCGCGTCTAGGGCCTTGCTAGGTTCACTGGCCATCCTACTACTTCCGTCTGGCAGACAGTCATGGGTGCTCATAGTCGAGGACGTAGGAGTGCTGACCATCGTCATTGTCGATCTCTAGCGTCCCTGAGATTCCGGCTAGCTCTCCGGTGCCCGAGTCCGGCACAATCGTGATCGTAAGCTGGGCGTCGCCCCTGTTCATCACGCCGCTGTGCTGCAGCACGAACGAGCCCGACTTCTTGCCTACCGAGCCTTTGAAGTGCTCGATGGCCACATAGCCAGCCGAACCCGGAGTACCGGTGAAGACCGCGATCATCTGCGCCTCCGAGGCGCCCACCATGTCACCAGAAAACTCCTTGCGAACGACGTTGCGGTTCAGTTTCAGCCCGTCCTGGTCCAGGAACGGTGGCTCGGCCTCGATGTTGACATCCAAGGGTCCGCGGGCAGTTGGCATGAGAACCTCCTCCACCTCGGCTCAACAGATTCTGCAAGGGGAACATACGCCATCCATTTTGCACCTACTGGAAGCACTCCGTCTACCAGCACTTGCACTCACTGGCCCTCCGCCTCGTGGGCCGCGAGGGCGGGCGCGACTACTACGCCACCATGAAGAAGCCCGAGAGATTTGAGGCGGGGCAGCTCCCTGGATGAGATAGAGTAAAGGAGGTGTTCAGCTGGCACTGGGAGGAGAACTTCTGGGAGGAGCCCAAGGACTCTCACTTAACTCCGCCCTGATTCTGTCCAAGGACCGGATCCACCTCACAACTTGAACGTGACGACCAACACGCTACGGTATTGGTTCTGCAGCGAGATTCGCCAAGCAATCCTCCGTAGTGGGCCTGCTCCAATAACAGACGGAGAGCAATCACAGGACCCTCGAGCGGCTCAGCCCAGAGTTGCCATGACTCTCCGGAGCGACGCGCCGAACTCGAGCTTCTGCCAGCTCCGGACCTCCGGGCTGGTGAGCTCGGCGTCCAGGCTGCCGGGACACCGGGCCAGGCGTTCCAGGCTCGCGGCCGGCCACAACAGACCTGGATTCAACCCCAACTCCCCGCCTAGCTCGTTGCGCCACGTCTTGAGACTCCGAGAGCGGACCTTGACCGTATCCCTGTTCGCCGGACTCCATGTCTCCTCACTACGCGCCCTCTTCGGCCACGTCACGGGGGGAGCCCTGAGCCCCTCCTCGATTGCCGCTTTCAGGCGCCTGTTGGCAGGCGGGCGGCCAAACCGGCCCAGCCCCTTGACCGTCGAAAGATCGCGACCGGGCTCGGACGACAGCTCGACCAGTGCGGAGTCCGGTATCACCTTGAAGAGCGGCCGGTCTAGACGCTTGGCCTCTAGCTCGCGAAACTGGAACAGGGAGCGCAGGACGGCCAGCTCCCTTCCGTCCAGGCCGCGGCTGCCCTTGATCGAAAGGAAGGCCATCTCCCGGTCGGGAGGAGTATGCCGCAGGCTCTCCAGGCGTGTGAACTCCTCTTTCGCCCACGCGAGCCGTGACAGCTCCTCCAGCCGTGTCGATAGCGCTTGGCGGACCTGCAGAAGGTGGAGAACGTCGTCCGCGGCGTATTTCAGCGCCTCGAAGCTCAGGGGCCGTTTCGTCCAGTCTGACCGCTGGAGCTTCCGATGCTTAGCCAGCTCCACGCCCGCGTACTCCTCCACCACGGACCTCAAGCTCAGCTGCTCGGAGCCAACGAGGGCCGCCGCGACGCTCGTGTCGAACAAGTTGCGCACCTGGAATCCCCAGTCCCTGTCCAGGCTGCGGAGGTCGTAGTCGGCGGCATGGAAGACCTTCTCCACCGATCGGTCACTGAAAAGGTCACCAAGCGGCCTGATATCGTCGATCGCCAGCGGGTCGACGAGGTAGGCGGTCTCGGACGATGCGAGCTGCACGAGGCAGACACGCTCGTGATATCTGAAGAACCCGTTAGACTCGATGTCGACTGCGACCCGGGGTGACCTGGATATACGGCCGATGACCTCGACCAGGTGTGATTCCGTGCTGACCAGCGCCAGGCTCTCGCGCCTAACTGCCTCCTCGTCCCGCACCCCGGCCGCAGACCCTCAGACTCCCTCGCCTATGGACTCCGATATGGTCCCCTTCAGCCCGTCGAAGTCCACCGGCTTCACCACGAAGCCGTGTGCTCCACGGTCCATCGCCGACGCCACGTTCCCCTTGTCCCCATACGCCGACACCACCACCGCCGGCAACCCCGGCCACATCTCCCCCAACCTCTCGAGCAGGACCAGACCGTTCATCTGCGGCATGTTGATATCCGTGATCACCAAGCGCACGTCCGGGTTCGCCTCCAGCACCTCGAGCGCCTCGACCCCCGACCTTGCAAACAGAAACTCGTAGCGGCCGGCCCTGATCTCCCGGCGCATCCGCTGCCGGAACATCGGCTCGACTTCCGGCTCGTCATCGACCACCAAGACCTTCCTGTTCATCGTGTTTTCGCTCACTACGTCCCCTTCCTCATTCCTCGTGCGACCAATGGGCCTCGTGCGACCAATGGCCTCATGCGCGACCAATAGCATAACCCTGACCTGTGGTGATGTCCAGCGGAAACGCCCGATTGCGCCTGCTCTCACGTTGCCTTTTCGACACCCCCTAGCTGTGCCTGATGACTCCGCAGGCTACGCGGGAGCCGGTGTGCGATTCCTCTTCTCCGTAGGCGTCGGGCTTTTCGTGGATGATTATGGCTGAGCCGTCGGCGTCGAAGATAGAATGTCGTGGGCCACTATCCAGAGTGATGCCAATGGTAAAGTAGTCGGCACGGGCGGAACCGTCGGAGGCGGCGTAGATATTGGGCAGGTCGCCGCCGTGCCCTCCGGTGGCATCGCCGCGCTTCCAGGCGGGATGGATGAAGCCGTGCTCCGCATCCGCAGGGTTGAAGTGATCGCCCGCGGCGCTAAAGTCGGGCGTGCATGTGCCGACCTCGTGAATGATGAAGGCATGGCCGCCCGGGGCTAGTCCCCTGACTTCGGCCATAACCAGGACTCCGCTCGCTGCTTGCCGGAACGTCACCGTTCCAATGGGGTCACCATCCGGCGACTCCAGCTCGGCCGCGGCCGTCAGGCCCACTGTAGGTTCGGCGGCCCCGCCGGACCGGACGACCAACAGGAATATGCCGGCGATCACTATGATCGCGATGGGCACCAAGAAGATACCCAGAGTCAATCTTGTAGTGATTTGGGTCACCTCCTCGGCTTAGGCGCTTCGAGAACGGCCGAGTCCTTCGCTTCTCCACGAGTCAGGGCCTTGTTCCATCCTGCCGCGGGATAGAAGGAAGTTGAAAGGGCCTACGGTCACGGGTACGAGACTCCGTATCATCGCGTGGCTCTCTTGCTCGTTCAGATGCAGACCGATGACTCCCGCATTATAACCCCACCATTGCCATCGTGTGTATGCCGAGCGCAACCTGTTGGGAAACATATCGGGATAGCCATGCGGCATGGGGCCCTGGCCCAAAGGCAGGGAAATCTCCTGGGCGGCGCCTAGGTGTAGTTCACACGGTTGTGATATAAGGACGGTATGAAAGGCGAGACCCATGGACGTTAACGACGTGCTCCCCACCGGGCTGGACATCAATGCCGCCCTCGATCTGCTGCGGCCCGTCACCGTTTACGTCCTGGGCATGGCTGTGTACGCGGTCTTCGTCTTCAAGTTCTACAGGTTCGTGGCCTCCCGGGACATGTTCGAGATGAACCTGTCCAAGTACCAAGAGTCTCGACATCGATGGCTGCGGGCCATCCTCCACGTCATTATGTACACCGCCAAATACATCATCCTGTTCCCCGTCTTCGCGTTCTTCTGGTTCGCGGTCCTCACCCTGATACTGACATTCCTGTCCAAGGGTCAGTCCTTCTCGGACGTACTGCTGATGGCTCTGGCCACGGTCACCGCCATCCGAGTGACCGCCTACTACAACGAAGACCTGTCCAAGGACCTGGCCAAGATACTGCCCTTCGCCGTCCTGGGTATCTTCCTCATAGATGCGTCGTTCTTCAAGGTCTCGGAGTCCCTGGAGGTCCTCGAGGAGTCCCAGCACTACACGGAGCACATCCTCTACTACCTGGTGTTCCTCATCGCCGTGGAATTCGCGCTGCGGCTCATCGTGGGGATCCTGGCCTTCCTCGCCCGGATAAGAGACATGGTGTTCAAGAAGGGGGACTCCGGCTGGAAGGAGAGGCAGCATCCGGCCAGGGGCTCGCCGTAAGGACGCCGGCCCGGGCTTCCCTGCCGAGGCTGGAGGCTAGCCCGCTACGAACGTCGTTGCGGTCTCCGAGTTTACGCTGACGGTGTACTCCACCCCTGCCTCCAGGTCAGAGCCCAGGGGCACTATCGTCTCCACGATGGGATAGTCGGCGGTGCAGGCCACGAACGGGTCGGCTATCTCGTGGTGCGTGACTACCACGTCCATCCTGTTCGGCTCCTGCCGCCGGATCTCGTAGCCGTTGGACCAGGAGCAGCCGCTGCCCTTGGGCAGACCTGACACGACGCGGATCTGGTACTGGGGCGGCGCGATCTCCAGTATCTCCACCTCCACGCTCTCGATGGGCGACTCGGCGATGAACGTGTGCCCAACCCCGGCGTCCGGCAGCGTGAAGGTGGTGGTCTGCCGGCCGTTCACTATCACCCGGTAGGTCCGACCGGGCTCGAGAGGCGTCCGGACGTTCAGAACCGTGTCCAGCTCCACCACCTGCTCGTCGCAGGGGATCGCCCATGGGGTGGTCGGCGGCTGCATCAACGTCACCCGGACGATGATGTCGTCGCCGTCCACCTCAAGCTCCTCGTTGCCCGGGCGGGCGCAGCCCTCTATCGTGGACTGGTAGTAGGCCACCCTCAGATAGGGCTCCGGCTCGTTGGGTATCAGGTTGGCCCAGGCCACCCGGGCCGGGACCTCCACCCAGGTCCGCCAGTCAGCGCCGGCGTCGCTGCCTGGGACCAGGTCGGGCGGCGGCTGCACCAGCACCAGGAGCATGTCCACCTTGTCAGGGTTGCCGTGGGTGATCACCTCGTAGGCCGTGTCGTTGGTGAAGGCGAGGCGGCCGTCGGACTCCACGATCCTGGCGCTTATGGAGTACCTGTTGCCGGGGTCGATGTCCTCACGGTTGTACCGCACCCTGAACTCGATGGGGACCTGACCGGGGCCGGAGATGGTCTGCCGGGCGATCAGGGGCGCGGCAGCGTCGGCGTAGGACACGTCCCGCAGCTCCACCACCAAAGACGCGTCCTCGGTGAGGGCCAACCGCTCCCGGTAGGTGACGGTGCCCCTTACCGACGCGTTGGGCTCCCGACCGGATGCCACCTCCAGCGTGGTGTTGGAGGGCCCGGAGTCGCCCTGGCAGGCGGCAACCGCCATCAGGACGGTCCAGATACCCACGATGGAAAGCAGGGCGGCCTTGAGTCTTGTCTTCATCGGGCAACCTCGACAGCGAGAACGTGATTGGGCTACATCCTTATAGACGCAGCCCAACCCGGATTGGTTCCCGCGCCTCGTCACCCAGTCCCCTGACCGTGTCCGCAAGACGGTCGACCCGGGCGAGCACCTGGTCGAGGTCGCCGGACAGGTCTAAGCCCGCCACCTCCAAGCGCTTGCCGGAGTACCGCACTTTGTACGTCGCCACGTCCGCTTCGTCCTTGGCGTAGACCAGCAGCCCGGCCGGCAGGTCCAGCGCGGTGACGTAGGCCAGGAGCTGGTACAGATCGGGATTGGGGACACTCCTCCCGGTTAGGTTCTTGTACTTCGCGTCGCCCACGAATATACACTCACCGTCGCGCCACCAAGTGAGATCGGGTATGAGACTCACGCGGCCATCCTTGTCCAAGGAGGGGATTCCGGACTGACGGAACGTGCGGGAGGACAGCCCCAGCGCCTCCCGGAGCGCCACGGTCACAAACTCCTCGAAGACGACGTTAATATTCATCAGGAAGCCCGACGCCCGGACCTCCCCGCGGCCGGACTCGAAGGCGCTGTGCCTCAGGATGAGGCGCGACAGCTCCACGACGCCCCGGTAGTGCTCGTTCAGCCGGCCGAATGTGACAGACGGCACGTCCCAACCCCGGAACTCGACCGGCGAGACGCTGTCGAGCATACCCGCGACCCACCCGAGACTCCGGCGCGTCCCTGGTGAGCGCAGCCGCATGCCGCCCAAGCGGTGCGCCGCCGCCTTCACCAGCCGGTTCTCCAGGATGTCGTCGGTGAACTCGTCGTAGCGCACCTCGACCGGCAGGGGGACGCCGGACCTGCGCCGTATCTGCTCGTCGAACCTGATGCTCCCGCGCACCGTGTACAGCGCCTCCTCCTCGGTGCGGTAGCCGTGGAGCAGTCCACGGGAGAAGGCCCGGCGGGCCTGGGAAGCCAGCGCCCGGGCCAGCACGTCGGGCAGGGAGTACTCTTCGGGAAAGTCGAAGTCCTCGTTCCGGAGTACGACCCTGCCGATGGCATAGCAGGCCAGAGCCAGGAGTTGAGGAATGCCGATCTTGGGCCGTATGAGCACCGACAGGCCGTCGGCCTCCACCGCGCCGACGGTGGAGCCGGGCCTGAGCACGTACTCACTGCCCCCGGCGACAGTCGGCGTTATGGACAGATCGAGGTCCCTGGCCTGCCGCAGCAGCGTTTTCAGCTCGGTACCGGAGAGGGTCACCGGCGCGCTCGGCTGGTGCTCCTGAAGATCGATCCTACGCATCGTTCATGTCGGCAGAGTCCACTTCGCCGACCACGCCTCCATCGCCGTCGGCACCACCAGAGCCGACCTGCCCCTCCCCCTGGCCGCCGTCACCGGCTGTCGGCCTCAGCCTCTCCAGATGGAACTCGCCCCGTCCTTCACGATCTACGAAGAGACGCTCTTCGATGTATGGTAGAACGCTGTGCTTCCAGATGCGCTTCACGTCGGCCTCATCGAGCCCGGACTTCATAAAGTAGCTGGGCCCGATGGCGGCGTGCCGGTCCTGCTTCAGCTGCGGCTTATCGTTGGCCAGCTCTACGGCATCGGCCACCCACGCCATATGATCGAGCCCGTTCGCTTCCAGCCAGCGGCGCAGCACACCCTTGACCGGCTCTTCGTCCGGGTGGAACTCCATAAAGTAGAACCGGCGGCGCAGGGCCAGGTCCACCAGGGCGATGGAGCGGTCGGCGGTGTTCATCGTCCCGATGATGTACAGGTTCCCTGGCAGGGAGAAAGGCTTGTCCGAATACTGGAGCTGCATCTCGCTGTCGCGGTACTCCAACAGGAAGTACAGCTCCCCGAACACCTTGGCAATGTTGCCCCGGTTGATCTCGTCGATGACCAGGAAGTGGTCGGCACCCGGCTCCTCACGCGCCCGGTCCGCGGCACGCAGCAGCGGCCCTTTCCTGAGCTCGAATCCGGGCTGCCCGCCCTGCAGGGTCGGCCGGAAGCCCTGCACGAAGTCCTCGTAGGCATAGGAGGGATGGAACTGCACCAGCGTCACCCGTTCCTCCGACCTGGCGAGGTGCTTCGCCAGAGCTTGGGCAACATAGGTCTTGCCCGTGCCCGGAGGCCCCTGGAAGATGACCTGCTTCTTGTCCTTCAGCAGCGTGGCGATTTCTTCAAGGAAGTCGACGGGTAGAAGCACATTGGCGGCCAGCGGTCGGAGGTCAATGGGGTCCGGCATTGGCATTGTCTGGTCGTCTTCTCCATCCACATCCGTACCGTCCCCATCATCGGGCTTGTATTTGTCATCCCACTGGACGCGGAGTTTAGGCCTATAGAAGAAATAGTCACCTTCGTCAAACTCTCCTGCAAGGGACATGCGAATCTGCTTTAGTTGGCGGTCAATATCCTCGGTTGGCTCTGTAACGAGGTGCACAAACCTCGTCGTGATCTGCTCTTTGTCAGTAACTGAGACGATCGCCTCAAAGGTATCGGGGAAGACCAGATGGAGTAGAGCCTCCCGCTGCACACGAGGTCTGTTGGGGTAACCATGCAGCAACGCACTTCGGCAGTTGATGCTCACGACGAAATCTTTGAACTCCCACGGGTTGGCCAGTAGGCGATGCCTCTCATCTAGCCCCTGCTCCTTCCACTGCTCCACAAACTCGATGAGAAACCCGACCTGGAATGGACGACCAGAATGGAAGTACAGGCCCGGGTGGGCAATGCCTGGCGTAAGACCTGCAACGAGTTCCGGCGGGATTACTACGGACGATGGCGACCATCCGAGCACGGTGTCAATTACCTGCTGTTCGTTAGCGCTGGTCTTCGTAGAGACGATTAGAAAGTAGAAATACAGGGCCTCACCCACAAGTTGATAGACCTCAGGCGGGCTATTTGCCAACTGGTCACTCAGCTTGTCAAGGAAGCTCCTATTGGACTCGTCCGGCCGATCCATGAATCGTTCGCGAACTTCCCGGAGCCACCGGCCGGACCAGATGGGCTTCCCTGGCGTGAAGAGCGAGTCGTCGGACCGCAGGGCGCGCTCAACCCATTCACTGGCTGCCGCATAGACCTTTTCTACACCATCACGCGTTATTCTGGTGCCCATCGCGCTCCTTCCGATGTTCCGTCCGGTCCCAATGGTCCGCTATGGATTTTGGTCCTGCCCTAGCCGGATAGTGTGGCCGCCCCACGCCCCGGTGGATGCCCGTTTTACACGGGCATGACGGGGTTGGGATTGTGGGGAGTCAGCGGGCCAGGACGGCGGCCGCTACGTGCCGGGAGGGTGCTCCCGGTACCAGCCGGTGACCTCCGAGCCGGTGGCGGCCCAGACTCCGCCCGCGGCCATCATGTGGCCGAGGGCGCCGTCCAGGTAGCGGATGCGGAAGGGCTGGCCGATGAGCCAGGGGTGCAGGTTGACAGCCATCAGGCGGCCGGTGGCGGCGCCGTCCTCGTGCATGACATCGAAGCACTGCTTCAGCAGCTCCCCGTACCTGGGCTCCGTCAAGCGACGCTCCCAGATGGCGGTCACGTCGTCCATCTCCAGCGTCAGCGGGAGGGCCGTCAGGTCTCCGCCGGTGGTCTTGAAGGGGTACGGCTGCTCGTCGTTGCCCCAGTCGCACAGGTACCGGATGCCGGCCTCGGCCAGAAGCTGGGGCGTCCTGGGGGACTCGCCGGCCCCCGGGCCCAGCCAACCCAGGGGCGCGGAGCCCGTCGCCCGCTCGATGGCCTCGATGGAGGTCCCCAGGTACTCCCTCTCCTGCTCCTCGGTCATCCTGGAGCTGATCATCCGGCTGGCCGATATGCCGTGGGACATGATCTCGCAGCCCCGCTTCAGGCAGTGGTCCACCAGGTAGGGGTAGTTCTCGGCGGTCAGGGCGTCCATGGCTATGGTGGCCTTCACGCCGTGCCTCTCCAGCACGTCCAGCACCCGGAAGATGCCCACCCGGTGCCCGTACTCCCGGTGGGAGGGCCGGGCGAGGTCGGTGAAGGGCCGGTGTCCCCAACCTCCGGGCAGGGGCGCCGTCCAGGCGTCCTCGGGAGGGCTCCACTCCATGTGCTCCAGGTTGACGACCACGCAGAGGGCCACGCGGGCGTCCTCGGGCCATCTCAGGACTCCCCTGGTGGAGATGGGAGACCAGTCGTAGTGCTCGTGGTCCATCCCGAAGCGTCGCTGGGCAGGCATTCTATCGCCTCCTGAGAAGGGGTGAGGGAAGAGCCGGCGGGCCCGAGACCCGCCGGCGGCTATCCGAGCAGCCGGGTCGCGTGGGCCACGGCTTGATCGTAGTAGTTGGCCAGGTAGTATTCGGCGATCTCGTCAGCGGTGGTCATCCACACCTTGTCGTGGGAGGTCACGTACCGGACTATCTCGTCCAGGAACTTGACCCTGTGGGGCTGGCCGACGAAGTAGGGGTGCAGGGCGATGCACATGACCCGGCCGCTCTCGGCGCCCTCGGCGTAGAGCTGGTCGAACTGGTCCACGCACATCTGGAGGAAGTACTCGCCCTCGTAGTGCTTGTGGAAGAGGGCGGCGTCGTTTACCTCCACCGAGTAGGGGACGGAGACCAGCTTGCCGGACTTGACCTTGATGGGCACGGGCTGGTCGTCGTGAAACCAGTCGGTGTGGTAGATGAGGCCGGCCTCGGCCATCAGGTCGGGGGTGCGCTCGGAGACGGAGCACGCCGGGCCCAGCATTCCCTTGAGCACCTTGCCCGTATGGCGCATCAGCGTCTCCTTGCAGTCCCTGTAGAACTCCCTCTCCTGCTCCTCGGAGTAGGTGGCGATGTAACGGGTGTTGTAGATGCCGTGGGACATGAAGTCCCAGTCCCGGTCCACCATGGCCCTGGCGATCTCGGGGAAGTGCTCCAGCACGGCCATGTTGAGAGAGACGGTGCACTTGATCCCGTACTTGTCCATCACCTCCAGCATCCGCCAGAACCCCACCCTGTTGCCGTAGTCGTGGAAGGAGTACTGCTGGACGTCGGGGTAGGGGGTGCGGGGCCAGGGGTCCCTGACGCCGTCGAAGTCGGGAAGGTACTCAGTATGCTCCACGTTGGGGGAGATCCACACCGCGAGCCGGGCGTCGTTGGGCCACTTGATGACGGGGCGGTCTATGACCGGGCTGTAGTCCACCCGGTACGGGGGTAGGGCCATGGGAGTCCACCTCCCCTCACGTTCGTTCTCCTGGATGGCCGTATTCTACATCATCAGGGGTCTCCGGGACACTCGCCCTGGGGCGCCGGGCCGTTCTACATCAGACAGGTGGTCCGTTTGCCTTCAAACCGCGGGATGCGAGTTGCTAAAATGGCCCGTCCGTCTCGGCGCCTGGGCTCCGGGACAGGGGCGGTGCGGCCGTGCGCCGCCTCAGCCTGCCGGGGGGGCCCGGCCTGGAATACCGGGACAAGGTGCGGGAATTGGTCGAGGTGCATGCAGTAATAGGGGTCTCTGTGGGACCGGTCCAACAGGTGAGGGGCGGCCGTTGATACCAGTCCGACGCCCCAGGGCCCTGGGAGGCATCCCGGCCCTCATCGTCCTGGCCAACCCCCAGTACCGCCAGGTCTGGGGGGCCGGGACCCTGGCCGAGCTGTCCCGCCGGGTCGAGCAGTTCACCCTGAGCTGGTACGTACTCCTGGACACGGACTCGCCCTTCGCGCTGGGCCTCATCCTGGTGTTCCTGTTCGTGCCCAGGCCGGTGTTCGCGCCCATCGCCGGCATCATAGCCGACCGTCTCAACCGGACCCACGCCCTGCGGGCCATGCAGACCGTGAACGTTCTGAACTCCACCACGATACTGGTCCTGATCGCCACCGGGAACATCCAACCGGTGTTCGCCTTCGCATCCATGCTGGTGCAGGGCGCCACGTGGACCATGGACCAGCCAATCCGGCGGACGTCCATGTTCGACCTGGTGGGCCCGGGACAGATTATCAGCGGCGTCGCCCTGGACACCCTGGGGTTCACCCTGGGCAGGATGTCCGGCCCCATTCTGGCCGGGATCTTTCTGGGGGTCTTCGGGTTCAGCGAGGCGTACGCCCTCGCCCTGTCGATCCACCTGGCGGCCCTGGGCCTCCTGCTGGCCACCAGGATACCGCCCCACCCCCCGGGCGCCCGTCGTGGGACCATGCTGGCCGGGCTGGTGGAGGCCGCCCGCTACTCGGCGTCGGTGCCCACCCTCCTGGCCGTGGTGTTCCTCACCCTGGTGATGAACGGCCTGGGGTTCCCAGCGCAGCAGTTCGTGCCGGACATCGGCAAGAACCATCTCATGGAGGGAGCGGCGCTGGTGGGGCTGCTGGTGGCCGCGGAGGGGTTCGGCCAGCTCCTGGGGGCCGGGGTTATGGCGTCGGTGCGGCAGCTGCCGGACCACGGCAAGGTGTTCATCATAGGGTCGGTGGGCATCCTGACGGCGGCCATGACCTTCGTGTGGTCCCCCTGGTACGCCCTGACCTTCGTCATACTGAGCGTGGGCGGGCTGGGGCAGGCGGCCTACTCGACCATGCAGAGCTCCCTGGCCATGCTCCACGCCCCGCCGGAGATGCGGGGCCAGGTGCTGGGGATACTGGGCGTCTGCATCGGCCTGTCCACGCCCCTGGGAACGCTGGAGATCGGCGCCCTGGCCACGGCCTTCTCCACCCAGTGGGCCCTGTCGGTGAACGCCCTGGCGGGTCTGCTGCTGATGGCGCCCGTCGTCATCATGCTGCCCATCACACGGCCTCTCACGCCGGAGGAGGAGCAGGGGTCTTAGACGGCCCGCCGCAGGGCCCTACGGGCCTCCCGGTCCCGCTCCCGGTCCATGATGGCCCGCCGCTTGTCGTACTGGCGCTTGCCCCGGACTAGGCCCAGCTCCACCTTGGCCATGTGGTCGCGGATGTAGACGCGCAGGGGAACTATGGAGAGGCCCTTCTCGGACACGCTGCCGATCAGGTCGATCATCTGGTCCTTGTGCAGGAGCAGCTTGCGGGGCCTGTCGGCCTCGTGGTTGTAGACTCCCCCCGACTGGTAGGGGGCGATGTGGGCGTCGACCAGCCACAGCTCGCCGTCCTGGGGCCGGGCGTAGGAGCCGCGGATGTTGATGCGGCCGGCGCGTATGGACTTGATCTCGGTGCCGGTGAGGACCAGACCGGCCTCGATGCGCTCGAGGACGTGGTAGTCGTGGAACGCCTTCCTGTTGACTGTGATGTTCTTGTCACCGGCCATGGGCCTACTCCCGGGCGCGGACCATGCCCTGCAGCACCTCTATGGCCTTGTCGAGCTGCAGGTCCTCGGAGCCGTCCTCGGGCTGCTCCTGGAGGATGTCGGGCTCCACGCCCTCTCCCTCTATGGCGACGCCGCTCTCGGTGAACCAGTGGGCGATGGTGAAGTACATCCCTGTGCCGTCCTTCAGCTCCCGGAGGGTGTTCACGCTGCCCTTGCCGAAGGTCTTGGTGCCTATGGCGGTGGCCCTGCCCCGGTCGAGAAGAGCGCCGGCCAGCACCTCTCCCCCGCTGGCGCTGCCCTCGTTGATGAGGATGACCAGGGGTATGTCGGTGGCCAGGCCGTCCTCCCTGACGGGCCAGTCCCGGCGCACGCCCCGGCCGTCCAACTCGTACAGCACCAGGCCGCCCTCGATGAAGTGGCTGGTCACGTCCACCACGGACCGCAGCAGCCCTCCCGGGTTGTTGCGCACGTCGAGTATCAGGCCCCTCGCCTCCAGGGCCCGGACCTGCTCCAGGGCCTCACGGATCTCGTCGGCCGTGGTCTCGGTGAAACCCGTGAGGCGCAGGTGGGCCAGCCCGCCCACCAGCATCCTCAGCCTGACGCTCTTCACGTGAATCTCGCCCCTCACGATGGTCAACGTTACCGGCTCCCCGCCGTGCTGGCGGGACACCTCCAGTTCCACCGGCTCTCCCATGGGCCCGCGAATCTTCCTGACGGCCTCCTGGAGGCTGATGCCCTGGGTGCTCTCCCCGTTTATCCTCAGGATGACGTCCCCGGGACGGATGCCGGCCTCGTCGGCGGGGGTGTCGGGTATGGGAGCGATGATGGTGATCCTTCCGTTGCGCATGGTGACCTCGGCGCCTATCCCCTCGAAGGCGCCGCTGAACTCCTCCCGCTCCGCCTGCACCTGGTCCTGGGTCAGGTACACGGCATACGGGTCGTCCATCGCCTCCAGCATGCCCCGGACCGCGCCGCGGCTCAGCTCGGTGGAGTCCAGCGTATCTGCGCCGAAGGAGTCTCGCTTCAGGATGTTCCACACCTCGAACACCCGCGCGAAGTCCTCCTCGACCTCGCTGAGGGGCTCGGCCGTCCCGGCGCGGGGGGAAGAGACCTCGTCGGCAAGGTCATCGGCGAACTGGATGCCGAAGCTGGCTATGGCCACCGCCAGGGCCAGTATGGCCACGACGATGGGCGCCGTGCTGGGGAACTTGGGCCTGAGTCGGGGCAGGCGGAGTCGGGGCAGGACGCACCTCCTGGAATCCGGGGCGCCGCCAGGCGCCCGCACGTGTAACTATAACATACGGCAACGCTCCCGCCGGGGATGGGTCGATGGCCGTCTTATGCCCGGAATATCCGGTCAGTTTCCCTCTTCGTCATTCCCGTGCAAACGGGAATCCACGTCCACCACGCCCATTGCGTCATTGCCGCCCCCCTTCCGTCGTTCCGGCTCCCCATTTGCGTCATTCTGGCCTCCCCTTTGCGTCATTCCGAGCGCAGCGAGGAATCACACTACCGCACCAGCCGGGAGTCCGTGGTTGGCGCGGGGCTAAGCTGATATAATGTTGCCCGTCGCGCCGGGGATGGCCCGGGGCGATTATCCGCTGAATCGAGGGAGGCGAACCATGGCCGCAGCCGGCAGGGACCCGGGCGACCTCTACAGGCGCATAGGGGTGCGCCCCATCATCCACGGCGCGGGGTCGACGACACGCCTGGGAGGGACCAGGACCCGCCCCGAGGCCCTGGAAGCCATGACCGCCGCGGCCGGGGTGCTGGTGGACATGACTGAGCTAAACGAGAAGGCCGGCGAGGTGGTGGCCCGGATCACCGGCGCCGAGGCGGGGTTCGTGTCCAGCGGCTCCGCCGGGGGCCTGGTGCTCCAGGCCGCGGCGTGCATCGCTGGCAACGACCCGGTGAAGATGAAGCGGCTGCCCGACACCGAGGGGATGAAGAACGAGATAATCATCCAGAACACCCACCGGTTCCCCTACGACCAGGCGTACCGGACGGCGGGGGCCAAGCTGGTGGAGATCGGGGACAGCAAGCGCACCCATCCCTGGGAGCTGGAGGGCGCCATCAACGAGCGGACGGCGGCGGTGGCGTACCTGATCTCGCCCTTCACCAACCGGAGGGCCCTGTCGCTGAGGCAGGTGTGCGAGATCGCCCACGCCCACGACGTGCCGGTGATCGTGGACGCGGCGTCGACCCTGCCCCCGAGGGTCAACCTGACGCGGTTCGTGGAGCAGGGGCCGGACATGGTCATCTTCAGCGGCGGCAAGGGGGTCCGGGGACCCCAGGGCACGGGCATCCTGTGCGGCAGGAAGGACCTGATAGACGCCGCCGCGGCCCACGCCAATCCCAACCAGTTCCTGGGCCGCCCCATGAAGGTGGCCAAGGAGGAGATCATCGGCCTCATCACGGCCCTGGAGATCTTCGTGGATGAGGACGAGGAGGCGGAGAACCGGCGCTACAACGAGATGTGCCGGAAGGTGGTGGACGCCCTGGCGGAGGTGCCGGGCTTGGAGGTGACGGTCAAGTTCGACGACTACGACTACCTGACGCCCCACGCCGTCGTCCACTTCCAGCGGGACTGGCGGGGCCGCTCTCCCGACGAGATAGCCGCGGCCCTGGAGGCCGGAGATCCCCCCATCCACCTGAACGCCCTGGGCCCGCCGGAAGACCTGGCAGTGGACCCCCTGAACCTGCAGGAGGACGAGCTGGAGGTGCTAATCCGCCGGTTCCGGGAGGAGCTGCTGGGCTAGCAAGCCTCCCTTATCGGAGGGGGATGAAGGCTATGGCCCTGAGAGACGGCGACAGGGCGCCGAACTTCGCTACGGTGGACCACACCGGCAGGCAGGTCACGCTGGAGGGCCTGAGGGGCAAGGTGGTCTGGCTCTGGTTCTACTCATCCTCGGGCGGCGGCAACTGAACTCGACACAGTCACGGGTACCGTGACCACTACGCCGACTTCCTGGCCAAGAACGTCGCAGTCTTCGGGGTCAACGACCGTGACCAGGAATCGGCCCGGGCCTGGGTCGAGCGAGAGGGCCTCCCGTTCCCCATCCTCCTCGATCCGGACCGCTCCATAGCCCTGGCATACGGCATGTCGCGGGCGGGGGATGAACGGTATCTGGCCGACCCCTCCGGAGGCAAACGGCCGGCGGCCATCATCGACAAAGAAGGCGTGGTCTTGAAGCTGCTGCCGGACCTGGCGACGGTGGAGGACCAGCGGGAGGCCCTTGCGAGCCTGGCGTGACGGCCGCGCTCATATCTCCATCAGGCGGGACGTGTCCATCAGGTTGGTGACCAGCTCGGGGCCCTCTTCGGTGATGACCACGAAGTCCTCTATGTGGTACCCCTCCTTCTCCGGCCACCTGACCCGCGTCTCGACGGCGAACACCATTCCGGGCTGGAGAGGGGTCTTCTCGTGGGCGGAGAGCAGGGGCTTCTCGTGGACGTGGAGGCCGATGCCGTGCCCGGCGAAGGCCATTGGGAAGGGTATCTTCACCCTCTCGTACTCCCTGACCGCGGTGTTGAACACCTCGCTGGCAGGGACACCGGGCGTCATGGCCTCGATGGTGCGCCGGTGCACCTCGACCAGCCTGTCGTAGATGGACCGCTGGTGGTCCGTGGCCCTGCCTATCACCGCCGTACGGGCGACGTCCGACACGTAACCGGAGAAGGACGCCCCCACGTCCGAGGTGGCCAGGTCTCCCGGCTGGGCCACGTAGTCCTCGGCCAGGGGATGGGCGTAGCCAGTGTTGGGGCCCACCCTGAGGAACAGGCCCCCGGGCATGTCGGCCCCGGCCTGGAGCAGGTTTCCCGCCAGGTGGCCCACGATGCCGCGCTCCCGGTCCCCGGGCTGGATGGTCATGTAGGTGGCCATCAGCGCCCGCTCGGTAGCCACGGCGGCCCGGGTCATCAGCTCCAGCTCGGCGGGGGTCTTGATCATGCGGGCCCTCTCCAGCAGCCCCTCGCAGGGCACCAGGTCCAGCTCGGGAAGGGCCTCCACCAGCTCGCGATGGAAGGGCACCGTCAGGTAGTTGACCTCGATACCCACCCTGCCGGCGGTCAACCCCTTCTCCTTCAATACGTCCACCAGGGCGTGTATGGGAGAGGCGCCCTGGACCGGAGGGCCGTCCACGGGGCCGTCCAGGGCCAGGTAGCTGCGCACGTCCTCGATCCAGGTCCTGCCGGTGACGTACCCCACCTCCTGGCCGGCGACCAGGAAGGTGGCGTCACCTTCCGACGGCATCACCACGATGGCCAGCCGGTCACGCAGGGACTTCTGGGTCGTGACGATGACGCCCGCGGTGTAGGGCACGTTCTCCGGGGAGATAGCCACCAAGGCGTCGAGACCCTCATCGGCCATTCCTCTCTTGACGGCGTCCAGGTTGCCTAGAAGCTCGGGCATGGTGGCCCACCTCCAGTCGAATGGCCCGCGACGGCCCGCGTCATGCCCGGGGCGGCGGGCATCCATGTTCTCCCCCCGGATTCCGGCTCGGGGGCCGGAATGACGGGTGAGGTGGGCAGGCCTCTCCGGTGGAAAGGGTCGGCCCCGTCAGGCCGTGGGCGGGTGGGTGCGGTACCAGTCGATGATCTCGGAGCCGGTGGCGGCCCAGATGCCCTGTCGGCGCATGATGGAGCCCAGGGCCTCGTCCAGGAACCCGATGCGGAAGGGCTGGCCGATGAGCCACGGGTGCAGGTTGAGCACCATGAGCCGGCCAGTGTTGGCGGAGTCGGCGTAGATGACCTCCCCCGCCTCGCTGACCATCTGGCCGTACCGGTCCACCGGGACCCGCCGGTCCCACAGGGCGTTGACGTCGTCCAGCTCCAGCATGATGGGCAGGGCGTGGATCTCTCCCTTGGGGCTCTTGAGGGCATAGGGCTGCTCGTCGTTGGCCCAGTCGCACACGTACCGGACGCCGGCCTCGGCCAGGAGCTGGGGAGTCCTTGTGGACTCACCGTACTCGGGCCCCAGCCAGCCCGCGGGAGCCGAGCCGGTGAACTTGGTCATGGCGTCGATGGACTTCTGGATGTAGTCCCGCTCCTGCTGCTCGGACATGTTGCTGGTGATCATCTGGGACACGGCCACGCCGTGGCCGATGATCTCGCAGCCGCGCTGCTTGACGTGGTCGACCAGGTACGGGTAGTGCTCCGCGGTCAGGGCGTCCATGGCTATGGTCGGCTTGATCCCGTGCTTCTCCAGCACGTCCAAGACCCGGAAGATCCCCACCCGGTGGCCGTAGTCCCGGTGGGTGAACTGGGCGTAGTCGGGGAAGGGCCTGGGGGCCAGGCCGCCGGCCATGTTGGCCACCCGGAAGCTGCCCTCGGGGGACTGCCACTCCAGGTGCTCCAGGTTTACGATGACGCACAGGGCCATCCGCGCCCCGTCGGGCCACCTGAGGACTCCCCTGTTGACCAGGGGAGACCAGTCGTAGTGCTCATGGTCCATTCCGAATCGTCGCTCTGCCGGCATGGCGCCGCCTCCTCTGATAGGGCTGATAGCCCTTTGGCTACTTGTTGAAACGGGCCGCGTGGGCCACGGCATCGTCGTAGTAGTTGGCGATGTAGTAGTCGGCGATCTCGTCGGCCGTCGTCTGCCACACGCCGTCGTGGGACATTATGTAACCCAGGGCCTCGTCCAGGTACCTGGCCCGGTGGGGCTGGCCCAGGAGGAAGGGGTGCAGGGCCATGCACATGACGCGCCCGCTCTCGGCCCCCTCTTTGTATAGCTGGTCGAACTGGGCCTTGCAGATCTGGAGGAAGTAGTCGCCCTCGTAGTTCAGGCGGAAGAGGGGGGCGTCGTTGAGCTCGATGGAGTAGGGGACGGAGATGAGCTTGCCCGACTTGACCCTGATGGGCACGGGCTGGTCGTCGTGCATCCAGTCGGTGTGGTAGATGAGCCCGGCCTCGGCCATCAGGTCCGGCGTGGCGGGGCTGCCGGATATGGCCGGTCCCAGCATGCCCTTCAGCTGCTTGCCGGTGTGCTTCTTCAGGGTCTCGATGGTGTCCCGGTAGAACTCCCGCTCCTGCTCCTCGGTGTAGGTGTTCAGGTAGCGGGTGTTGTAGATGCCGTGGCTCATGAAGTCCCAGCCCCGCTTGACCATGGCCTCTCCCACCTCGGGGTAGTGCTCCAGCACGGCCATGTTCAGGGATACGCAGGCCTTGATGCCGTGCTTGTCCAGCACCTCTGCCATGCGCCAGAAGCCCACCCGGTTGCCGTAGTCGCGGTAGGCGAACTCACGGGCGTCGGGATAGGGCATGCGGGGCCAGGGGTCCCGCTGGCCGTCGTAGTCGGGCATGTACTCGTAGTGCTCCACGTTGGGAGCGACCCAAAGGGCCACCCGGGCGCCGTTGGGCCACCTTATCGGGGGACGGTCTATGATGGGGCTGTAGTCTATCCGGTGGGGAGCCAGTGACATCGCGAAGTCGCCTCCTTCCGCAGGGTACCGGGGCCGCTGGATGCCTGTGGTCATGGGAGAGCCCGGAAAGACGGACCCGGCACAGCGCGTGAGGAGCGGCTCAGGAACGAAAGTAGTATACTTTCGCCCCCTGGGGGTGTCAACCGAGGTCTACGTCGAGGAGGCGCCGGGGACGCCCGCGGCGTAGGCCGCGGCCTGGTCGTAGTGGTTGGCGATGTAGTACTCGGCGATCTCGTCGGCGGTGGTCTGCCACACGCCATCGTGGGACATTATGTAACCCAGCACCTCGTCCAGGTAGCGGACCCTGTGGGGCTGGCCCACAAGGAAGGGGTGCAGGGCAATGCACATGACCCGGCCGCTCTCGGCCCCCTCCCTGTAGAGCTGGTCGAACTGGGCCTTGCAGATGCGGGCGAAGTAGTCGCCCTCGTAGTGGATGCCGTAGCCGTGGAACAGGAGGCCGTCGTTCAGCTCGATGGAGTAGGGGACGGAGACCAGCTTTCCCGACTTGACCTTGATGGGCACGGGCTGGTCGTCGTGGTACCAGTCGGTGCTGTATATGAGGCCCGCTTCTGCCATCAGGTCGGGGGTGCGCTCCGTGTGGGATATGGCCGGGCCCAGCATCCCCTTCAGCTGCTTGCCTGTGTGCTTCTTCAGGGTCTCGATGGTGTCCCGGTAGAACTCCCGCTCCTGCTCCTCGGTGTAGGTGTTCAGGTATCGCGTGTTGTATATGCCGTGGCTCATGAAGTCCCAGCCCCGCTGGACCATGGCCTCGGCCACCTCGGGAAAGTGCTCCAGCACGGCCACGTTGAGGGAGACGCAGGCCTTGATGCCGTGCTTGTCCAGCACCTCGGTCATGCGCCAGAAGCCCACCCGGTTGCCGTAGTCCATGTAGGCGTACTCGCGGACGTCGGGATAGGGGGTGCGGGGATAGGGGTCGCGCAGGCCGTCGAACTCGGGGGTGTACTCGTAGTGCTCCACGTTGGGGGCGACCCAGAAGGCGACGCGCGCGCCGTTGGGCCACCTGACGGCCGGCCTCTCGGTGATGGGGCTGTAGTCGACTCTCCGGGGCTCAAGGGCCATGGGACGGGACCTCCGCGGGGGTATCTGGAACGGGGATGCCGGCGATCCGTGGCCGGGCGCCGACTTGGGCAGTATAATTATGGCGGCGCGGGGGTGTCAACCACCGGCCCGCAACCGAGGGCGGGAGCCCGATCTGCCTGAATCCGTCTCTCCCGCGAAACGGGAGTCCAATAGGCCCAGGTGTGGATTCCCACGTGCGCGGGAATGACGGTAGACGGGCTGGGGCCCAGCGGGCGGTCTTGCACTTCCCTCTACGATCCGAGGCAGGTGCGGCATGAAGGTGCTCGGGAGAGAGCTGCCCCCTCCCTTCGACCAGTTCTGGGAGACGCTGGGGGAGGAGACCGGCGTCCCCATCGACCTGATAGAGCGGGGGGCAGTGCAGGTGTTCGGCCCCGAGGGTTACCGGGAGGGCTCCGGCCGCCTCCCCCGTTGGATGGAGATACCAGACGACGCTCTCAGCTATCACGTGGCCCACGAGCTGACCCACGTGCTGCTGCGAAACCGGGGCTTCCCCACGACCTTCCGGGGCCGTGAGTACGGCCCCGAGTCGCCGGAGGCCCGCGTGGGGGGCGACCTGGAGGAGATGGTCAGCCACCCGGCGCTGGAGCAAGTGCTGAGGCCCTTCCCCTTCGACAAGAGCCACATTCAGCAGCACCTGTTCGAGGGGGCGCGGCGGGGGCTGGAGAGCAGCCCCATCCCCGAGCCGGACTCCCCGTGGTGGACCACCTGGGCCTGCCGGTGCTGCGAGCTCCAGCTCCTGCTCCCCGAGCGACAGTGGCTCCGCCTGGAGGTGGTGTTCGAGGGGCGGTGCCCGGACATCGCGGCCAAGGGCAGGGAGCTGGCGGAGATAATGAGGGCGGAGGGGTTCGTGACGCCTGACCAGGCCCTGCAGGCCATGATAAGCGCCAGGGACGCCCTGGGGCTGAAGGAGGCGGACCGGTGCCTGGTCCGCGACCCCCGCGCGGGGGAGCTGTACTAGTCCTGGCCTGAATAGAGTCTGCTGGCCGTCCACCGGTGGGTGGGTCTTCCTTGCCCGCGCGGAGCGCGGGGCCCCGGCCCCTCTGGTCAGGCGAGGGTGAGCTCAAGAACCCGGGTGGGGCTTAGGGTTGTTCATTGTGAGATTCTTGACTTCAAAGGGAGGGTAGACAATGGGAAACCCGGTAGTGCACTTCGAGATCGCCGGCCCGGACGGGCCTGCCCTGCAGCAGTTCTATCACGACTTGTTCGGATGGAAGATCGACGCGCTGGGTGAGGAGATGCGCAACTACGGCCTGGTGTACGCGAACGAGGGCGGCATCGGCGGCGGTCTGTTTCCCACGACGGATGATATGCCGGCGCGCAGCTACGTCACCTTCTACGTGCAGGTCGTCGACCTGCACGGGGCGCTGGACAAGGTGGCCGGCATGGGCGGGAGCACCATCATGCCGCCGATGAAGATAGCGCCGGGCATGGGCTCCATCGCCATGTTCGGGGACCCTGCCGGCAACACCATCGGCCTGTACTCGCTGCCGCAGGAATGGGACGGACAGATGCCGCCCAAGGGGAACGCCCCGCCGGTGGCGCACTTCAAAGTTGGAGGCAGCGACGCGGCGGCGCTCACCGAGTTCTACACGGGAATGTTCGACTGGCAGGTCGACCTCCACGAGGAGGCCAACTACCGCCTCGTCCAACAGGAACCGGGAGGGATCGGTGGGGGCATATTCCAGCACACGGAGGACATGCCGCCGAACCATCCTTCCCTCGCCGTCGTGGTGGACGACCTGCAAGGGTATCTCGACAAGGCGGTAAGCCTGGGCGGGACCGCCCTGATGCCTCCCACGGAGATGCCCGGCGGGTTCGGCTCGTTTGCCATATTCTCCGACATCGCCGGCAACCGCATATCGCTCTTCAAGTCTGCCGGATAGACAATTGGGAGCCCCGAAGACTTCTTGACTTCGATGGGAGGGTAGACAATGGGAAACCCGGTAGTGCACTTCGAGATCGCCGGCCCGGACGGGCCCGCCCTGCAGCAGTTCTATCGTGACCTGTTCGGATGGCAGATCGACGCCCAGGGAGAAGAGATGGGCAACTACGGTCTGGTGTCCGCGAACGAGGGCGGCATCGGCGGCGGCGTGTTTCCCACGACGGAGGATATGCCGGCGCGCAGCTACGTCACCTTCTACGTGCAGGTCGACGACCTCCAGGGGGCGCTGGACAGGGTGGCCGGTATGGGTGGGCACGCCATCGTGCCGCCGACGGAGATAGCGCCCGGCATGGGCTCCATCGCCATGTTCGGAGACCCCGTCGGCAACACCATCGGCCTGTACTCGCTGCCTCAGGAGTGGGACGGACAGATGCCGCCCAAGGGGAACGCCCCGCCGGTGGTGCACTTCGAGGTTGGAGGCAGCGACGCGGCGGCGCTCGCCGAGTTCTACACCGGAATGTTCGAGTGGCAGGTCCGCCTCCACGGGGAGGCCAACTACCGCCTCGTCCAACAGGAACCGGGAGGGATCGGCGGAGGCATATTCGAGCACACGGAGGACATGCCGCCCAACTATCCTTCCCTCGCCGTTATGGTGGACGACCTGCAGGGGTATCTCGACAAGGCCGTAAGCCTGGGCGGGACCGCCCTGACGCCTCCCACGGAGATTCCCGGCGGGTTCGGCTCGTTCGCCGTATTCTCTGACATCGCCGGCAACCACATATCGCTCTTCAAGTCTGCTGAGTAGACTATAAGGAGGGAGTGGTCCCTGATCCCCCGGCCTGCGCACGGGGGAGCTGCACCAGTTACACCGTGTGCGCGATACGTAGGTCGGCAAGCCGGGGGGAAGAGAAGATGCGCGTTAGTCCGAGAGTCCTGAGAGAAGAGTGGCTGAGCATCGCCATCGACGCTTCGCGGGCAGCGTCTCGGGCCCTCCTCAGCCGTTTTCGTCCTCCGATGGAGACTCCCTTGGAGCTCAGCTACAAGGGGCCCAGTGATGTCGTAACCGATGCGGACATCGCGTCCGACAGAGCCATTGCCGACGTGCTGACCCGGTCAGGTGTGCCCGCTGATATCCTCTCCGAAGAGAGCAACACAGGCAAAGGCGATGGCCATTTGACTTGGCTGATCGACCCGCTGTGCGGAACGCTCCCGTTCAGCACGGGCCTGCCCCACTGGGGAGTGTGCGTCGCTCTCAGATCGGGAATTGATTTGTTGATCGGGGTGGTGGCGTTGCCACCCACGGGCGAGGTACTGAGTGCCGCCAGGGGACGGGGCGCCTTCCTCAACGGCAAGCCTCTCCACGCCCAGGAGCCTCCAGGCGAGTTACAGGACATAGGCGTAGCGATAGAGTGGAATAGTACAAGATTCACCGAGTCGCAGCGGATTCTCCAGAGTGCACCAGGACGGACATACTCGTTTCAATCGGCGGCCTACCCGATAGGGCAAGTGTTGCTGGGCAGGCTTCACGGAGCCGCCGGGTTCGAGGGGCTGAGCGTCCACACGGCTGCCGGGGTGGTTATCGCAAGAGAGCTCGGGGTGCGTGTAACGGACGAGGCCGGTGCCGAGGTCATATGGGACCCAGAGAGTGCTCCAAACGGTCTTGTAGTCGCATGGCCACGAACACACGAGGCCTTGATGAGGGCACTGGCTGAGGGCGTCGAGTCTTCCAGGTGAAGAGACAACGGGCGGGGACCGACACCATTCCGAGCGTAGCGCTGCTCAAGCGCCTCCCCACCCACGCCACCCAAGCCATCCCCCTGCCGTGACACCGCGCGGAGGTTTCCCATATAATGCCCCCGATGAACGGGCCACGTAGCTTCAAGGTTACGGCGCTGGGCGTGGGGCTGCCGGGGCTCCACGACTCACGGGCTGAGTGGGGCCGTGTTGCCGTCGTGTTCCACAGCTCCTTCCACGTCCTGGACTCCGGCGGGAGAGTGGCCTGCATCGTCGACCGCGGGCTCGGAAACGGCCCCGTCAACGTCTGCGTCGACCTCCCCGAGGGGCTGTCCATGGATGAGTTGGACGTCGCCCCCGGCGCTCCCCTGACGCGAGTCGGGGGGCACCTACGCCTGGGGGACGGGTTGGTGCTGGACCTCCCCGGCGCGGAACGATGGACCCCGCCACCCGTGGGGTCCCGGGCCACCGCCGCCGAGGTGCTCCGCCGGGTGAGGGACCTGGGCGCGGCGCTGGCGCCCCGGGCGCCCGGCGAGGGCCTGGCGCCGTTGGCGGTCCTGGCCGAGGGGTTGGCATGGGACCGGCCCGTGGGGCCGGGACCGGCGACGCCGGTGACGGCGGCGGCGCTGCCCAGGGTGCGCGGCCTCGTGGACGGTCTGCTCTCCCTGGACGCCCCCCTGGTCCGCGAGTCGACCGCCGGACTGATCGGCCTGGGGCCGGGACTCACCCCCTCGGGGGACGACTACCTCGCCGGCCTGCTGGTCGCGATGACGTGCGGCGACGCCGGTGACGCCGCACCGCTGCTGGCGGACGCGGTGACCGCTCTGGCCCCCGACCGGACGACGGCCCTGGCCGCGACCTTGCTGTCCCACGCGGCGGCGGGCGCCGGCTCCGAGGACGCCCACCTCCTGCTGGCGGCCATCCTCGGGGGGGCAGGCAGCGAGCACGACGCCGAGGCAGCCGCCCTGAGACTGGCCGGCCGGGGACACACCTCCGGCTGGGACACACTGGCCGGGCTGCTCCTGGGCATCCATCTGGTCCTCCGCTTAGGAGAAGCCGCAAGCGACCGGCAACCGGAGCATCGGACCGGCCTGGTCAGAGGGGCCCGTTGACGGCGACGAACCTGGTCCTCAAGAACACCTACCGCGACTCGGTGGTGCTGATGCGCATCTCCCGGGAGCTGGAGCTCTTGGAGGGGACGCTGAAGGCCACCGCCCTCATGGGGACGGAGAACAACAAGCGGCTGCTGGAGGAGGCGGGACTGCTGGCCGCCGACGGCGAGGCGGCCACGCCCAACGACCTGGTGCTGGCCCTGGAGGTCTCCTCCCCCTGCCCGGACCCGGCTATCCGCGAGAAGGCCCTGCGTCTCCTGGAGGCCCGGGCCTCCCCTCAGGCCGGCTCGGGCTACCGCCCGCGGAGCCTGGAGGGGGCCGTGGAGGCGCTGCCCGGCGCCAACCTGGCCCTGATATCCA
Organism: Dehalococcoidia bacterium; assembly: GCA_965207305.1. Taxonomy (GTDB): domain Bacteria; phylum Chloroflexota; class Dehalococcoidia; order Lucifugimonadales; family JAGWBF01; genus JAGWBJ01. The sequence goes on from CBDBMB010000004.1 coordinate 50,565, forward strand.
TACCCGGAGAGCACGCGGCCCGGGAGGCGCGAAAGGCCCTGGACCTGGGACTGCACGTGCTGCTGTTCAGCGACAACGTCTCCATCGACGACGAGGCCTCGCTGAAGGGCCGGGCGGCCGGGTCGGGCCTCTTCATGCTGGGGCCGGACTGCGGCACCGCCATCATCAACAACATGCCCCTGGGGTTCGCCAACGCCGTGCCATCCGGGCGCGTCGGCCTCGTCGCGGCGTCTGGCACGGGCCTCCAGCAGGTAACCTGTCTCCTGGCGGCAGCCGGCGAGGGGGTCTCCCAGGCCCTGGGCGTGGGAGGCCGGGACCTGGACGACAGGGTTGGCGGCGCCATGATGCTGCAGGGGCTGTCGGCCCTGGAGGCCGACCCCCAAACCGAGGCCATCGTGCTCATATCCAAGCCGCCCGGGCCGGCGACGGAGGAGCGGCTGCTGGCGCGGCTGGAGAAGGCGGCCAAGCCCTGCGTCGTGTGCTTCCTGGGAGCCGACTTGCGGGAGGCCGGTCCGGGGCCGGTGTCGACGGCTTCGGACCTGACCTCCGCCGCGGACCTGGCGCTGGACAGGCTGGGAGTCCGGCCGCCGTCCAGGGCCCTGGAGAGCCACGTCCGGGAACGCCTCGGGGACTTGGCCGACAGCCTCGGCCCCGGGGGCGGCCGGTCCATCAGGGGCCTCTACTCGGGGGGCACCCTCTGCTACGAGGCGCTCTTGGCGGTCCGGGAGCTGACGACGGGACCCGTCTCGTCCAACCTCAAGCTGGAGGGGGTCCAAGCCGTCGAGTCGCCCGGGGACGCGAGGGGCCACGTGCTGATGGACCTGGGAGACGACCGGTTCACGGTGGGCAGACCCCACCCCATGATCGACCTGCGGCAGCGTTGCGCCATGCTCGAGGAAGAGGCCGCCAACCCCGAGACGGGCGTGCTCCTCCTGGACGTAGTGTTGGGATACGGGTCCCACCCGGACCCGGCTTCGGAGCTTGCGCCGGCCATCCAGGGGGCCGTCCGCGCGGCGGCCGAGGCCGGGCGCACGCTGACCTGCGTAGCCGTCCTGTGCGGGACGCAGGGCGACCCCCAGGGCCTGGACGGGCAGAGGGCGTCCCTGGAGGCGGCCGGAGCGGTGGTGGTGGAGAGCAACCTGCAGGCCGCGACCATCGCGGCAGCCCTCTCCACGGGGAAGCTGGACCTGCTCCCGCAGGCGGGGCCATGACCGACGGCGGCAAGCAACTCATCGGCGCCGAGCTCCGGGTGGTCAACATCGGACTCGACCTGTTCGCGGAGGTCCTTGAGGACCAGGGAGTCACCACCGTCCACATGGACTGGCGGCCGCCCGCAGGCGGCGACCCCCGCCTGTCCAGCCTGCTGGACAGACTGAAGGGCGGCGCGGACCCATCATCTCCCAGGGGAGGCCAGAGTGGCTGAGCGCGTGGACATCGACGAGGCCAACCGGTCGGCCATGGAGCGGCTGCTGGGTGGAGAGCCGGTGCTGGTGGACGTGGCCCGGGCATCGGACGCGATACCGGGCCTGTCCGAGGGCGTGCTCCTGCACGCGGGCCCTCCCATAGCCTGGAACCAGATGTGCGGACCCATGCGCGCCGCGGTGGTGGGCGCCGTCCAGTACGAGGAGTGGGCCGGGGACGAAGGCGGGGCCGAGGCCCTGGCGGCGCGGGGAGAGATACGCTTCCAGCCCTGCCACGACGTGGGCGCCGTGGGCCCCATGACGGGGATTACCAGCGCCTCCATGCCCGTGTTCGTGGTGGAGAACCGCACCTTCGGAAACCGGGCCTTCTGCACCATAAACGAGGGGACCGGCCGGGTCCTCCGCTTCGGGGCCAACGACGCCCAGGTGATCGAGAGGCTGCGCTGGGTCCGCGATACCCTCGCCCCCTCCCTCCGCGAGGCGGTGGACCGCGCTGGCGGCGTGCCCCTGGGGCCGCTGATGTCCCGGGCTCTGACCATGGGCGACGAGATGCACCAGCGGAACGTGGGGGCCACCTCCCTGTTCATCCGGGAGGTGGCGCCCAGCCTGGTACGCGCGGCGGCCGGGGGCGATCAGGGGAGCGTGCTGGAGTTCCTGGCCGGCAACGACCAGTTCTTCCTGAACCTGGGTATGGCCGCCGGGAAGGCCATCATGGACCCCGTGGGAGACATCCCGGGGTCCACGGCGGTGTGGGCCATGTGCCGCAACGGCCGGGACTTCGGCATACGGGTGGGGGCCACGGGCAAGCGGTGGTTCACCGCCCCGGCGCTGATGCCCCGGGGGCTATACTTCCCGGGGTTCACGCAGGAGGACGCCAACCCGGACCTGGGCGACAGCGCCATCATGGAGACGGTGGGGCTGGGCGGGTTCGCCATGGCAGCTTCCCCGTCGGTGGTGGGGTTCGTGGGAGCGGGAACGTTCCAGGACGCGGTGAACTACACCCGGGAGATGGCGGAGATCACCCTGAGCCGCAACACCCACTTCTCCCTGCCGACCCTGGACTTTCAGGGGACCCCGACGGGCATCGACGTGCGCAAGGTGGTGGAGACGGGCATCGCCCCGGTGATCAACACGGGCATAGCCCACAGGGAGCCGGGGGTGGGGCAGGTGGGCGCGGGGATAGTCCGCGCTCCCATGGAGTGCTTCACCCAGGCCCTGGAGGCGCTGGCCGAGGAGCTGGGGTAACGCCGTGGCCACGGAAAGGGCTGCGGAGGCTCCGGTTAGAGAACATCATGATACGCTTGAGAATTGACCCCGGGGACGTAGCTTCATATAATCTGCACTGTCCGGTCTGCGGGTCTGAAACGCGGTCCGAAGGGGGTATGTGACGGGGACGGCCACTTCATTGGGATCGTCGGGGCCAGCGTCGGGGGCAGCGTCGGGCCTTCTCGCCAAGATCGAGCAGCGGGCAGCCCTGGTCTCCGTCATCGGACTGGGCCACGTCGGCCTTCCCCTGGCCGCGGGTTTCGCCGAGGCCGGTTTTGCGGTCCACGGCATCGACACCGACCGGGCCAAGGTCGAGGCCATCGACCGCGGCGAGTCCTACGTCTCGGACGTATCCTCGGAGGCCCTCCGCCGGCTGGCGCTTGGCCGCGGAGCCGGGAGCGACGGCGGCCGGCCCGGGGGGAGCCTCAGCGCGGCCGCCGGCTACGACGGCCTGGAAGAGTCCGACGTCATCATCGTCTGCGTTCCCACGCCCCTGGGCAAGACCAAGGACCCGGACCTGTCCTTCATAGTCTCCACCGCCGAGGAGATAGGGCGGAGGATGCGCCGGGGCGCGCTGGTCGTCCTGGAGAGCACGACGTACCCTGGGACCACCGAGGAGATCGTCCTGCCGAATCTTCAAGACCCGGACGGGCGGAAGTACCAGGTCGGGACGGACTTCTTCCTGGCGTACTCGCCGGAACGGCTGGACCCCGGACGGAAGGACTGGACCCTCAGCAACACGCCCAAGGTGATAGGGGGGGTCACTCCCGCGTGCGTCGAAGTCGCCGCCAGGCTCTACCAGTGCGTCGTGGACCGGGTGGTGCCGGTGGACTCCCCCAAGGTGGCGGAGATGGTGAAGCTCCTGGAGAACACCTTTCGCGCCACCAACATCGCCCTGGTCAACGAGTTCGCCATCATGTGCGGCCGCCTGGGGATCGACATATGGCACGTCATCGAGGCCGCCAAGACCAAGCCCTTCGGGTTCATGCCCTTCTACCCGGGGCCCGGGCTGGGCGGGCACTGCATCCCCATCGACCCCCAGTACCTGGCGTGGAAGCTGAAGACCGTGAACTACAACGCCCGTTTCATCCAGCTTGCGGCGGAGATAAACTTCGGGATGCCATCCTATGTCGCCGGCAAGATCGCCCACGCCCTGAACGAAGAGTCCAAGCCGATGAGGGGCTCCCGCATCCTGGTCCTGGGGGTCGCCTACAAGGAGGACGTGGCGGACCTGAGGGAGTCCCCGGCCCTGGACCTGGTCCGCCTGCTCCGGGAGCAGGGCGCCGACGTGGCCTACAACGACCCCTACATACCCGTCCTTCGCCACGACGACATCGCCATGGACGGCGTAACCCTCACGGAGGAGGAGCTACGGCGCTCCGACTGCGTGGTCATCGTTACCCCGCACCAGGGTTACGACTGGCGGTGGGTCGTGGACAACAGCTCCCTGGTGGTCGACACTCGCAACGCCACGGGAGGACTTGCCGGGCCCGCGGCAAGGGTCGTCAAGCTGTAGTGGCCGGCCGGCCGCCACCGTGCGTCATCGGGCCTGGAGTACGCCCGCCGCGCCCCCCGGCCGGCGGCGGACGGGAAGGCTGATGGACCGGCGAACGGAAAAGCCCTGGGGCTACGAGGAGCTGATCACCCTCAACGACAGGTACTGCTTCAAGCTGCTCTTCGTGAAGGCCGGCCACAGGACCAGCCTCCAGTACCACCGGTTGAAGCACGAAACGATGTACCTCCTGTCGGGCGAGGGTACGCTGGAGGTCCACGGCGAGGACGGGTCGGTCCAGACCCGGCACATGGGACGCGGGGACACGTGCGAGCTGGCTCCGGGCACCGTCCACCGCATCTCCGCCCAGGAGGACGCCATGTACCTGGAGGCGAGCACGCCCGAGACTGGCGACGTGGTGCGGCTGGAAGACGACTACGGCCGGGCCTGATCTGCCCAGCGCAGTCCGTGAGGTCCCGTCTCCGATGGGTTGCGTCGTCATTGAGACACTAGGCAGGGAGCACCGATGAGGGCGTTGATCACGGGAGGGGCCGGCTTCGTGGGGTCTCACCTGGCCGAGGTCCTTCTGGCGGACGGACACCGGGTACACGTGGTGGACGACCTGTCGACGGGAAGCATCGACAACATCGCCCCCCTCGAGGAGCACCGGGAGTTCCACTACAACGTCGGGTCGGTGACCGACGTTCCCCTGATGACGGGCCTGGTGGACGGGGCCGACGTCATCTTCCACCTGGCCGCCGTCGTGGGCGTCAAGCTGGCCGTGGAGAGGCCGGTGGAGACCCTGGAGACCAATCTCAACGGCACGGGCCTGCTCCTGAAGCTGGCCGCCAGGGGAAACAAGAGGGTGCTCATCGCCTCCACCTCGGAGGTCTACGGGGACGGGCCCGACCAGCCCCTCCGGGAGGACGGCCCCGTGCTGCTCTACCCCACAGTGAAGAGCCGGTGGAGCTACGCCTGGTCCAAGGCCATCGACGAGTCGCTGGCCATGGCCCACTGGACCCAGCGGGGCCTGCCGGTCATCGTCGCCCGCCTCTTCAACACCGTGGGCCCCCGGCAGACGGGACGTTACGGCATGGTCATCCCCCGGCTGGTGCGGCAGGCGCTGGCGGGCGAGCCGCTGACCGTATACGGCGACGGCGGCCAGTCCCGCTGCTTCGCCTACGTCGGGGACGTGGCCCGAGGCCTGGCGGACCTGGCCCTCTGCCCCGGGGCCGCGGGCCAGATATTCAACGTCGGGAACGACCGGGAGGTGACCATCAACGACCTGGCCCAACGTATCATCCGGACCACCGGCAGCGGGTCCCGGGTGACCCACCTGCCCTACGACCAGGTCTACGGAGAGGGGTTCGAGGACATGCGCCGCAGGGTCCCGGACCTGACGAAGGTCCGCAGGGCCGTCGGATACAAGACCACCAGGGACCTGGACGACATCATCCGGATGGTGGCGGACCACGCCCGCCGGGGCTGAGGGGCGTCCCTGATGCTGGTGTGCTGCGTGGTGGGCGCCCGGCCCAACTTCATGAAGATGGCGCCGGTGGTCGCCCGGCTCCGGTCCCGGGGCATCCCGCACATGCTGGTGCACACGGGACAGCACTACGACGCCAACCTGTCCGGCGTCTTCATCCGGGAGCTGGGGCTCCCAGAGCCCGACGTTCACCTGGACGTCGGCTCCGATACACACTCACGCCAGACCGCCCGCATCATGGTGGCTTTCGAGGATGTGTGCAAGGCCCGCGCGCCCGACCTGGTGGTCGTGGCGGGCGACGTCAACTCCACCCTGGCCGCAGCCCTGGCGGCGGTCAAGGAGAACATCCCCGTGGCCCACGTGGAGGCGGGCCTTCGCTCCTTCGACCGGACCATGCCCGAGGAGACCAACAGGCGCCTCACGGACCACCTGTCGGAGCTGCTGTTCACCACCGAGGAGAGCGGGAACGACAACCTGCGCCGCGAAGGACTCCCCGAGGACAGGGTCCATTTCGTGGGCAACTGCATGGTGGACACGCTGCTCGGACATAGACGGGAGGCCGAGGCCCGGCAGCCCTGGCGCGGGTTCGGCCTGGAACGGGGCGCATACGCCCTGCTGACCCTGCACCGGCCGTCGAACGTGGACGACCCGGGGACCCTGGCGGCGGTCATGGCATGCGTGGCGCGGGTGTCGGACTACCTCCCCGTGCTGTTCCCCGTACACCCCCGCACCAGGGCGCGGCTCGACGAGCTTGGAAACGGGCCGGGCGGGCGGGTGACCCTCTGCGACCCCCTGCCGTACGTGGAGTTCCTGGGGCTGATGGCGGGGGCCGGCTGCGTCCTCACGGACTCGGGAGGCATCCAGGAGGAGACCACGGTGCTGGGCATCCCGTGCCTTACCCTGCGGCACAACACCGAGCGGCCCGTCACCGTGGCCAGGGGCACCAACCGCCTAGTCGGAAACGACCCCGGCCAGGTCCTTCGGGGAGTGGAAGACGTGCTCGCCGGGAGATGGCCCCGGGGAGACCGCCCGCCCCTGTGGGACGGGCGGACCGGAGAGCGCATCGTCGACGTGATCGAAGACCGGCTCGCGTCCCTCTCCACGGTGAAGAGCTAGGGCGGGGTACGCGAAGGGTCCCACCTGTCATTCCGAGCCGCCCCCGCCTGTCATTCCGAGCCGCCCCCTCCTGTCATTCCGAGCCGCCGGCGAGGAATCTTTGGTCCGCGTGTGTGGGATGCCGCGCACCAGGGCCCACCATGGCGCCACTTCCTGCTAGAAGGGAGCGGAAACACGGCAGGTTATGAGGGCCACCAGGAACAGCAGGGCTCCCAGGACCGCTGTCGTCAGGAACAGGTGACGTGGCTGCACGGGCAGGGCCTCCGCCAACCACGGTACATCCCGATGACCGAAGAATCAATGGGGGACCCGCCGCCCCGGCAGCGTTGACACGCCTGCCCTCCCCTCAATATCATTGTGGGGTAACACTAGGCTCCCAAGTCCACCGGACGTCCCAGTAGCTCAGCGGACAGAGCGGCTGCCTTCTAAGCAGCGGGTCGCGGGTTCGAATCCTGCCTGGGACGCCACAACAGCTACGGAACAGCCGGGATTCACGCCTGAAAGGGGTGAGTCCAGGGCGCAGAGAGCCGCCGGGCCGGGCGGCTTTTTTGTTGCCGAGAGCGCTGGCGGCGCTTGCCGTCGGCGCCGCGTGGGACGTCGTAGATGAGCTGCCAGCTTCGGGCGCCGCGCTTGCGTATGTAGCCTCTAGCCATGGGCGTTGCTGCTCACTCCGCCTGACTGTCCTCGTGTGCGCACCGGGGCATGTTGTTCAGGGGGTAGCCGTAGATGGCTCGCGGGGGCAGGTACCCCCTGGCCCTGGCTTCCAGCTCGGCCATGCGTCGCTCGACCAGCAGCTCCCGAGGGGGTCCCCGGTACTCGCAGAAGGGCTCGGTCTCGTATATGACGACGCCCACGCCGAGCACCATGCCCACGAACCCGCCCATCAGGACGGCAAGCTCCTTGCGGCTGAAACCTCGGGCCATGCTATAGCTTCTCGAGCCTCCACGAGGTGACCAAGGCGACGGAGACCCCGACCAGGGCCAAGAGCGCCACGGCGGTCAGGATGGATTCCACCGTCTTGCGGATGTGGTTACCTCCAGTCTACCGCGTGCCGTCTGCCGTTGTACACGTCGTCGAAGGCGCCATCCGCCATGGTGGTAATCCTCACGGCGTCGATCAAGGCCCAGATACCTAGCCCCCCTAACGTCAACGGCGGGTTATAGTCGAAGCGGAGTCGCCCATCACGCCGAGGGCGTCCTCAGCCGGTAGACGCCCGCGGAGACTCGGACGAACAGCTCCGTGTAGCCCCCTGGGTTGCCGACGCAATGCTTTGGCAGGAACGTGCCAGCGTAGGTGATGCCCAAGGCGTCGTTGACGTGTCTGGCTCTAAACGGCTGCTTCAGCGTACCGTCGCCCACCAGCTTTCGGATGCGCTGGATGGTCCAGCCCTCACGCCCCTGTGCAACTCTCCTTGCTTCAGCCATGCATCTCTCCGGCCCGCCGCCGCGCCTCCCGGATCGCCTCCTCAAGGGCGGCGACGCGCTCGGCGGTCTCGATGGAGCCGACGTACACGATGTTGCCGAGGGAGAGGCCCATGCCTACCGCTCCAGTTAGACCCCGGTGGTGTCCCTGGCAAGGACGCTCTGGACAGTGGCGTCGCTGCGGTCGTTGGTGAACTCCGGCACGACCTCGGTGGGGTCGAAGACGAGCCCTGCGGCGGCGACACCGGGCCGGGACGACGGGGGGGGTCCCACCCCATGCCAACCTGTAGGGGCGCCTCTTGTGGGCGCCCACCAGGGACGCCCCTACGACGGGCCTACCGTCGCGAGACGGGGCGCCGCCTCACCGTGGTCATCCGGCCGCCCCTGGGCGGAGCTGCTTCAGGCGGTCCAGGAGGTTCGCCGGGCGGGGCCGCAGCCTGTACTTGGGCCTCTGCGACCCGCCCACGTTCTCCAGGTCGCCCGCCCGGGCCATGCGGTTGGCGGTGGACCTGATGGTGTGCACGTAGCGCGCCCGCCCCCCGTGGCGGCTGGCGCCGAGCTCGTGGGCGGTGAGGGAGACGTTGCGCTCGACCCAGTGCTCTATGTCCCGGAGGTACGCCTCGCCCCCCAGCTCCCGCAGGGCGTTGGCGATGGTGTCGGGCCAGTACCCCTTCAGGCCCGCGGTGCCGGGCTCGTAATCGCCCCTCAGCCAGCGCACGAAGGCGCGGCCGTGGAAGGCGTAGCTCTCCTTGCTGGAACGGCTCAGGGACGAGGACTCGAGGTCGAATACATACTCATCGAAGGCCCGTTCCACGCTTTGCAGGAGCCTGGCGTTCATTTTGCCCATTGGAACGTCCTCTAGATTGGTTGGCGCGGACCCTGGGGAGGAGAGGTGGGTCTTATCCACCTCCGGGCCGCCCCCGGGCCCGCGCCTGCAGTGCGGGTTGCTCGCTACCGTCGCGAGTAGATCAGGAGCCCGCCCAGGCCCAGCAGCACCGCGACGATGATGGCGATGATCAGGGCAACGACGGCCAGTGCGCCGCCCGCGGGGCCCTTGTCGCCCTGGGGTCCCTCTGGGCCCGTGGCGCCGGGATTGCCCTGGGAGCCCTTCTCGCCGGGCTCTCCCTGGATGCCCTGGGACCCCTGCTCTCCCTGGGGTCCGCGCTCACCCTGGGCGCCGCGCTCTCCCTGCGCGCCCTGGGCTCCCTGATCGCCCGGGAGTCCCTGCGGACCGTGGTCGCCCGGCCGGCCCTGGATGCCCTGGAGGCCCGTCTCGCCCCGTTCGCCCTGGATGCCCTGCTCGCCCTGGGGGCCCTGCTCGCCACGCTCGCCCTGCTCGCCCGGGGGCCCCGGCTCGGGCGTCGGCATGGGCGTGGCCGTGGGCGCCGGAGTCGGCGTGGCCGTCGGCTGCGGCGTGGGGGTCACGGTTGGGATGGGCGTCGACGTGGCCCTTGGGGTGGTCCCGCCGCCGCCACCGCCGCCCGTCGAGCGCGTGCGGACGGTGACGCGACTGTCCGTGATGGGGTAGTCGACCCGGTCCACACGCAGGTCCCCTTCGATCGTATAGCTGCCCGTGCTCTGCGGGGCAGTTACCGTGTACGTGAACGGGTTGTCACTGCCCGCGGCCAGGATGAACCTGACCTCCCCGCCACCGAGCTCTGTGACCTGCCCGGCGGGGAGACTGCTGCGCACGTAGGTGAACCCGGTGGGAAGTGTCTCGGTTACGCCACCTCGTGTGGCCCCGGATACAGTGATGGTTACCGTTACTGGTCCGCCCGGCGCCACCGACGAGGGAGATAGAGTCCTCCGTGCGCTAATCGTTGCTCCTTGCACCGTAACGGTACTTTCCGCGATGGGATAGTCGACCCGGTCCACACGCAGGTCCCCTTCGAACCTATAGGTGCCCGGGCTCTGGGGGGCAGTTGCCGTGTACGTGAACGGGTTGTCACTACCCGCGGCCAGGATGAACCTGACCTCCCCGCCACCGAGCTCTGTGACCTGCCCGGCGGGCAGACTGCTGCTCACGTAGGCGAACCCGGTGGGAAGTGTCTCCGTCACTCCACCTCGTGTGGCCCCGGATACAGTGATCGTCACCGTTACCTGCCCACCCGGCGCCATTGTGCTCATGTCGATGGACCTGGTGGCTCCAGGCCCATCCTCTGGAGTTTCCGAAGTGGTGGCTTCCACCGTAACGGGACTTCCCGCGATGGGGTAGTCGACGCGGTCCACGCGCAGGTCCCCTTCGAACCTATAGGTGCCCGGGCTCTGCGGGGCAGTTGCCGTGTACGTGAACGGATTATCACTGCCCGCGGCCAGGATGAACCTGACCTCCCCTCCGCCGAGCTCTGTGACCTGCCCGGCGGGCAGACTGCTGCTCCCGTAGGTGAACCCGGTGGGAAGTGTCTCCGTTACGCCACCTCGTGTGGCCCCGGATACGGTGATCGTCACCGTTACCTGCCCACCCGGCGCCACTGTGGTCGGCTCGATGGACCTGGTGGCTTCAGGCCCATTCTGCGCCGCTAGAGAGCCGAAGCTCACCAGCACAACCAGGGCTGCGCCCGCCATCGCTGTGACCAGTGCCAGTGTTCTTCTGTGCAAAACGGCTGCTTCCACGATTCTCATCAGCGTAGCCTTCCTCGGTTCTAGCTACCGTACTCATATAGCTCGACAAGGTCGGCAAGCTGCTGCTTGGTGAGTGTTTCGTTGTATTCGTAGTCTGTTACGGCCGTCGCCAACTCGGACTTGTCGATCTCTCCATTTTTGTTGGTGTCGTACCGCCCCATCAGGGTCTCTTCTTCTTGCGGGTCGTCGGTCACCGTGACGGTGACGGCCAGGGTGTCCATGACACCGTTTGCCGTGGCCTTCACCGTGACCATGTAGACGTTGTCGGTGTTGGCGTCCGCCGGTCTCTCGTAGTCGGGTGAGCTCTTGAACCTCAGCATGGTGGTCGCGCCGGACCCGCTGCTGAGGGTGAAGTCCCCGGCGTCGGCGCCCTCCAGCATCCACGTGGCCGTGGACGCATTCTGGCCGGACGCCGTGTAGGTGCCCACGTCACCCGTGCCGTTCTCGGCGTATCTCTCCTCGCTCTGTCCTGCGACGGAAAACGCGGGGCCCCTTTCGGTCGTTGCGACGTGGTCGGTAAGAACCGTGTTATAAGTATCAGTACCGGAGATAGATACGGCAGGGGTCGCAGAGAACGGACCGCTGCCAACGCTGTTGACCGCCGACACCCTGTAGAACCGCGTCGTCTCGGGGGCCAACCCGGTGTTGTTGTATCTGAGTACGTTGCCGACGGTCGCAACGTCCATCCACGGCAGGTTGCCGTCTTTCGAGTATTCAATCTTGTATCCAGTGATCGCGGATGAGCCAGCGTTGGTGGGCGCGACCCAGACGAGGTCAATCTCGCTATGGCCATCCGGAGTCGCCGTCACTCCAGTAGGTTGGTCGGGCTGCGCGCCACTGACTGGAGGGGTCATCTTGGTGACAGCAGAGACCGGGCCTGTGCCGAGGATGTTGATCGCCGACACCCGGTATTGGTTCTCTCCTGCCACAGCGTCGACGGCGTAGTAGGTCTGAACACCTGGTCCTGCGTTGTCAGCGTCATCACCGCCACCAATTGCACCATCGTTACCAAGACTCTCGGTGTTGTCCACCACTACCCCCCAGGTGTTAGGAGTAGCGTTATCGCTGTCGTGGTCGGCAAAGCTCTCAATCCTGTAGCCCGTGATCGGTGCGCTGCCCTGGTTCGGCGCGGTCCAGGTAAGTTCAACCGCATCGGTTCCAGTCGCTAACACCGCCACCGCCTTCAAGCCGCTCGGCGCGGCTGGCACCCCGACCAGCGTGGTCATCGCGCTGGCACTGGTCGAGACTGGACCCCGGCCAGCGGAGTTGACCGCCGACACACGGTAGTGCCTCGTGGTCTGCGGGGCCAATCCGGCGTTTCTGTAACTAACTGTGGTACCGGTTGTTGGCGCTTGGACGGTCGCAAGCTCCATCCACGGCAGACTGCCGCCTTTGGAGTGTTCAATCCTGTAGCTCGTGACACTAGTTGCACCCATATCTGAGTCCGTGAGCCTGGTCCAGGACAGGTTGATCTCCGCCGGACCATTCGCGGTCGCCGTCAAGTTCGCCGGTGCGTCCGGCTGTGCGCCGTCAGCTGGAGGGGTCACGCTGGCGTCGGTCGAAACCGGGCCAGTGCCGACACTGTTGACCGCCGCCACCCGGTAGAGGTGCTCTACTGCCGTAGCAGCGTCAACGGCGTGGTAAGTCTGTACGCCTTTGGCAGTATTGACGGTCTCGGTGTTGGCTACCGACGGTGACCACGTATTGCCACCGTCACTCGATGCCTCAATCTCGTAGTGCGTGATTGAGTCTCTGCCAGCGGAGGGCGCGGTCCAAGTGAGTTCAACCGCACCCGTTGTCGCAGCCACCGCTATCGCCCTAGCCATTAGGTTCGTGGGTTTTCCGGGAACGGACGACGTTGGGCGACTCTCTGTAGTCGCCACGTGGGGGGTTCCGCTCTCAGTGGTGCTGGAAACCGGACCCCTGCCAACGCTGTTGACCGCCGACACCCTGTAGTGCCTTGTGGTCTCCGGGGCCAGTCCGGTATTGTTGTATCTAAGTACGTTACCGACGGTCGCAAGGTCCATCCACGGCAGGTTGCCGTCTTTCGAGTATTCAATCTTGTATCCAGTGATCGCGGATGAGCCAGCGTTGGTGGGCGCGACCCAGACCAGGTTAATCTCGCTATGGCCGTCCGGAGTCGCCGTCACTCCAGTAGGTTGGCCGGGCTGCGCGCCACTGACTGGAGGGGTCACCTTGGTGACAGCAGAGACCGGGCCTGTGCCGAGGATGTTGATCGCCGACACCCGGTATTGGTTCTCTCCTGCCACAGCGTCGACGGCGTAGTAGGTCTGAACACCTGGTCCTGCATTGTCAGCGTCATCACCGCCACCAATTGCACCATCGTTACCAAGACTCTCGGTGTTGTCCACCACTACCCCCCAGGTGTTAGGAGTAGCGTTATCGCTGTCGTGGTCGGCAAAGCTCTCAATCGTGTAGCCCGTGATCGGCGCTCTGCCCTGGTTCGGTGCGGTCCAGGTAAGTTCAACCGCATCGGTTCCAGTCGCTAACACCGCCACCGCCTTCAAGCCGCTCGGCGCGGCTGGCACCCCGACCAGCGTGGTCATCGCGCTGGCACTGGTCGAGACTGGACCCCGGCCAGCGGAGTTGACCGCCGACACACGGTAGTGCCTCGTGGTCTGTGGGGCCAATCCGGTGTTGCTGTAACTAACTGTGGTACCGGTTGTTGGCGCTTGGACGGTCGCAAGCTCCATCCACGGCAGACTGCCGCCTTTGGAGTGTTCAATCCTGTAGCTCGTGACACTAGTTGCACCCATATCTGAGCCCGTGAGCCTGGTCCAGGACAGGTTGATCTCCGCCGGACCATTCGCGGTCGCCGTCAAGTTCGCCGGTGCGTCCGGCTGTGCGCCGTCAGCCGGAGGGGTCACGCTGGCGCGGTTCGAAACCGGGCCAGTGCCGACACTGTTGACCGCCGCCACCCGGTAGAGGTGCTCTACTGCCGTAGCAGCGTCAACGGCGTGGTAAGTCTGTACGCCTTTGGCAGTGTTGACGGTCTCGGTGTTGGCTACCGACGGTGACCACGTATTCCCACTGTCGCTCGATGTCTCAATCTCGTAGTGCGTGATTGAGTCCCTGCCAGCGGATGGCGCGGTCCAAGTGAGTTCAACCGCACCCGTTGTCGCAGCCACCGCTATCGCCCTAGCCATTAGGTTCGTGGGCGCGCCTGGCGGGGAATTTTGCGCCCCGAGGGGCTGGATGACCAGGAGCATCCCCAGCGTTGCCGCCAGCAGTGCCAGGATGCTCCATCGGGCTACTGGGATCCTATGGATCGTTCTCAACCTAGTTCCTCCTTATCCATCTCGGTGCGCGGAATATTCCCTTTTCGACAACCGACTTGGTTCTGCACAGGTCTACCCGCCATGGCCCTACTGCGCTTGGTGCATCACGGGCATGAACGGGCGTGTCTCCTATATTCGCTATAGATGGAAACACAGAACCTTGGGCATCGGTAGAGACTCATGTCCCGCCGGGGTAGGACATAAGTCCTGAGAACCGGGGGCGAGGGCGGAATCGAGGGCGGGGGCGACAGGCGGGGCGAGGGGCCGGAGGCCGTCTAGAACGGCGGGGGGGACCAGGCGTCGTCTCCATCCTCGCGTCGGGGGACACCGTCGGGGACGAAGCCGGTCAGCCCCCGCTCGTAGGCGAACCGCACCAGCTTGGTCCGCGAGTCCAGGCCCAGCTTGGCCCGGATGTTCGTCAGGTTGTTGCGCACCGTGGCGGTGGCGATCCCCAGCCCCTCCGCGATCTCGCCGTTGCTCAGCCCGTCCGCCAGCATCGAGAGGATGACGCGCTCCCGGGCGGACAGCCGCTCCAGGTCGGGGCTGTCCCGCCGGGGGGGCGTACGGTCCTGCCCCAGCCGGTCGATCACCCGCTCGGCGACGTCCCGCTGGAAGTGGGCCCCCCCGTTGACCGCCGAACGGACCGCGTGGACCAGCTCCTCCCTGGGAACGTCCATCGAGACGTGTCCCGACGCCCCCGACAGGATGGACGTCAGGACCTCCTCGTCCCACGACCCCGGCGACAGCATCAGCACCCTGGCCGGCGAGCACGTGCTGCGTATCAGCCGGCAGATCTCGGCGCTCCGGTGCAGGTCGGGGGGCCTCATGCCCAGCAGGACCACGTCGGGGCGCAGCCGCTCCAGGTCGGACACCGCGGCCTCGCTCAGGCCGAACTCGCCCACCACCTGTATGGACCCATCGGCCTCCAGGGCAACCCGCAGCCCCGCGCGCAGGAGCTCGCTGTCCTCTATGACGGCCATTCTCATGCGGCCAGTCTACACACGTAATATGAGATACTCGTAAGTTTCCGCCCCTTCATCTATTAGTTCTTGTGATGATCCGTTGGGGGTGGCATAATTGCTCCCGGTGACGCCAGGCCCGTGCGTTTCTTGGGGGGGCGAGGTGACGAGTTTGGACCAACCAGACGAGCGAGACCGCGAGATAGCGGAGCTGCGCCGGCGCCTGTCACGCCTGAGCGAGGCAGGCCTCCGCATCAACGAGAGCCTGGACTTCGACACGGTGCTCCAGGAGGTGGTGGACAGCGCCCGCGCGCTGACGGCCTCCCGCTACGGCGCCATCACCATCCCCGGCGAGGTCTTCCGGCGGCCCACGTTCATCGCGTCCGGTCTCACCAGGGAGGAGCACCAGGGTCTGTGGGACATGCCCGAGGGACTGGGGTTCTTCGAGTACCTAGCCGGGCTGGAGGAGCCCCTGCGGACCTCGGACATAGCCGGCCACATGAAGGCGATGAACATGCCCGATTTCCTGCCCCCGGGTGCCGTTGGGCTCCATGCTGGTGGCCCCGATCCGTCACCAGGGGGGCGGGGTCGGCACCATCTACCTGGCCCATCAGCCGGGAGGCGGGGAGTTCACCCAGGAGGACGAGGAGACCCTCGTGATGTTCGCCTCCCAGGCGGCGCTGGTCATCGCCAACGCCCTCAGACACCGGGAGGAGCGGCGGGCCAGGGCCGACCTGGAGACCCTTGTGGACACATCCCCCGTGGGCGTCGTGGTGTTCGACGCCAGGACGGGGGAGCCGAAGTCCTTCAACCGGGAGGCCGGGAGGATCGTCGACAGCCTGCGAGACCCCGACCAGACGCTGGAAGACCTGCTCGACGTGCTGACCTTCAAGCGGGCCGACGGGCGTGAGATCTCCCTGCGGGAGTACCCGCTGGCGGAGCTCCTGAGCATAGGGGAAACGCTGCGGGCGGAGGAGATCGTCCTGCGGTCCCCCGACGGACGGAGCGTCACGGTGCTGCTCAACTCCACTCCGATCTTCTCCGACGAGGGCTTCTCCGACGAGGGCTTCTCCGACGAGGGCCTCTCCGACGAGGGCTTCTCCGACGAGGGCCTCTCCGACCAGGGCGCGGTCGAGTCGATGGTGGTTACCATGCAGGACATGGCGACGGTCCAGGAGCAGGAGCGGCTGCGGGCCGAGTTCCTGGGCATGGTGAGCCACGACCTGAGGACTCCCCTGGCCGCCGTCAAGGGCTCCATCACGACCCTGCTGGACCCCTCCGCCGCCCTGAACCCCGCGGAGATGACCCAGTTCTTCCGGATCATCGACGCGCAGACAGACCGGATGCGCGAGCTGATAAGCGACCTCATCGACGTGGTGCATATAGAGACCGGCACGCTCTCGGTCTCCCCCGGACCCGAGGACCTGGCCGTCCTGGTGGACGAGGCCAGGAACGCCTTCCTGAACGGCGGGAACAGGAACAACCTCCGCATCGAGATCGCGTCGGACCTGCCGCTGGTCATGGCCGACAGGCTGCGCCTGGTGCAGGTGCTGAGCAACCTGCTCACCAATGCCGCCAGACACTCTCCCGAATCGTCCACCATCCGGCTGACCGCCGTGGGGCAGGGAGTCCACGTCGCCGTGTCGGTATCGGACCAGGGCAGGGGAATTCCGGCGGAGAGCCTGCCGAACCTGTTTAGAAGGTTCTCCCGCATCGACTCCGAGGAGCAGGGGACGGACACCGGCCTGGGTCTCGCCATCTGCAAGGGGATAGTGGAGGCGCACGGGGGCCGCATCTGGGCCGAGAGCGACGGTCCCGGCCTTGGTGCGCGGTTCACTTTCACCATTCCCATGGTGGAGGAGACGGGGACGGCCGCGGCCGCCTTGCTCGCTCCGCTCTCCGCCGCCTCCTCGCCGCGGGCGGCCGGCGAGCGGACTCCCATACTCGCGGTGGACGACGACCCCCAGGCGCTCAGGTACATTCGCGACGCCCTGTCCAAGGCCGGCTACTCACCAATCGTTACCGGGGACCCGGAGGATGTGCCCCGTTTGATGGAGGAGGCGAAGCCACATCTGGTCCTGCTCGACCTGATGCTCCCGGGAGCGGACGGAATCGAGATGATGAAGGAGATCCAGGTGCAGAGCGACGTGCCGGTGATCTTCGTATCGGCCTACGGCCAGGACGAGACCGTCGCCAAGGCCTTCGACCTGGGAGCCTCGGACTACGTCGTCAAGCCCTTTTCGCCAACGGAGCTGGCTGCGAGGATCAGGGCGTCGCTCCGCAAGCAGGCGGCGCAGGAGCCGACGGAGCCCTACGCGCTGGGAGACCTGTCCGTCGATTACTCCCAGCGCCGGGTGGCCCTCGCAGGACTTCCCGTCCAGCTGACCGCCATCGAGTATCGGACTCTTGCCGAGCTCTCGGCAAGCGGCGGAAGGGTGCTGACCTACGAGATTCTGCTACGACGGGTCTGGGGAGCCGACAAAGACGCCGACGTGCGGCCGATGCGCACCGTCATAAGCAGCCTCCGGCGCAAGCTGAAGGACGACTCGAACAACCCGACGTACATCTTCACCGAGCCCCGCATCGGCTACCGTATGCCCAAGGGAGACGCCCCCCGGGAGTAGGCTTAGTCACGAGGGAGGAGCTTCCCTACAAAGGGAATATCTTCTTGTAGACCCCTGCCGAGCCCTCGTCGTGTACCATCCTGGGGTACTGGTCGGGAAGGGCGCCTCCGGATTTTCTCCTGGCAGCGAACCACTCGTCCGTTTGCGGGACCCTTTCATGCTCGAACTCGTACACCACCGAGTATTTGGGACCGGGTCCCTCATGCAGGCAGTACCTCCTGAACCTTATGCACCCCGGCACCTGTTCGTAGTTTGGCGCATAGATGGTATTGTAGAAGTTATTCCACTCGTCTTCCTGGTCCTCCGGGATACTCTGACGGCCCATCTGGAGCACCGGCGCCATGTCGCTCTGTGCCACCTCCGCAGACACATCCCGCGGAAAGATCTGCCGGTAGTTGTTGTTGATGAACCGGGTGGCCCTGCTCCGTATGTCAATCCTCTTGGACCACTCCGTGGGGTGGTCTCGGTGCACCTGGAACTCCGGGGTGGAGAGTACCTCGGGGCTCGACAGCTCGTAACAGGCCAGGTACTTGGGGCTGCCGACCAGCGCTGTATAGCGGGCAGCGTTGAGCACTCCCGGGATAGCCAGCAGCTCATCCAGGTGCTCCTCGTTGTACCAGCGGTTGAGATCGTCCTCCATGTCCGCCGGCACATCGCACCACACCATGTAGAGTCCCGTCCCTTTCTTGTCAGCCCCCGTCCCTTTCTTGTCAGCCATCGTCAGCCCTCCTTGTCCCGCGTTCCCATGATTTGGTCGCCTGCCCCGTCCTCAGTGGCAGAACGCTCAGGCTCCGAGCATCCTTCGAATCTCTTCCGCCTGCTCCATGCTCACAATTCTGATAACCTTGCTTGACGGGTCTTCCGCCGCGACGCCTCGGACAGCCCTCCGCCCGTTCTTCAGGGTTACCAGCTCCGGGTCCTTGATGGCAACCATCTTCCTCAGCTTTACCGAGTACGCAGTCAACTCCACCATTCCCGACCTCCTAACTATCGGTTTCCTGCACTCATCCTGTTACGACGGTCAGGCACTCAACCCCACGAGCCCGAGCCGGCGCTCTCGAGTTCCCGCTTCATTCTACCCCATCGGCAAGCCCGGCAAGTAACCAGCACCGCGTGATGCCTCTCACCATGGGCGTCTCCCCTCGGGGGGCAATGCGTACGGGTCGTCTGCTCCAGAGGCGGACGGCGCACCGCGCACAGTGGACCAAAGCCGGTTGGCGAAGAACGACGCTCCGAACAGCACCGCTCCGATCACCAGAACAGTCACAGCCCCTGGAATGAACCCGGCGGTGAATTGCCGAGCGAACGATTCCATGAGATCGCCTGCCAGGCCGATGAGTGCCGTGGAAGTGTCCGATGAAGAAGCGGCCGCGGCGTCCCCTATCCAGCTGGGAAGTGCAGAATTCAGCACAAAGCCGACCACCAGGCACCCGCCGCCCCCAAGCAGCAGAGACAGACCTGGCCACCGGAGCATGTTCTTGGGATTCGGGATATGTAATGCCGCCAGCAGCAAGCTGCCCGCGATTACCACAAGGAGGGCTACCATCCCCCCCGTTCCGCTGGCGTCGCCCACTGCATCGCGAAGCAGCTCGGCCGATTCGTCTATGTCCTCCCGGCTAAGGTCGTCGGAGCTCTCGGACAGCTTCTCCAACAGGTCCAACCGGTCGTTCGTCTGCAAGTCCTGGCGTATCTCTTCCAGGGAGTCGTCGATCACTGGACTAACCAGAGGGGCGACGGCCTTCTCCAGGAAGGCCCGCGTGTCACCCTCTATGAAAGACTCCCGAAGGTCATCTCTTTGGTCTTCAACTATTCTCGCGGTCCCGGAGTCCAACTGAGGGTTACCTGCCACCTGGTCAATCCAGCTGTCGAACTCCTGCCTGCGGCAGTCCTCGTCCAGGGTCTCAAGCGATGGTATGGATTCCGGTAGTTGGCCGGCAGACAAGCCGGCGAACTCGTCGGCCAAGTCGTCAGCCAGACTCTGCAAGCTGTCCGCGGTGCAATCCGTAGTTGCAGTGCGAGGCTCCTCGATTTGGACTTCAGTGATGACCTGCTCTGTCTTGTCGAGGACCACCGCCTCGACACGGTCCAAGGGCCCTCTTAGTTCCAGGTAGAGGTCCAGCTTCTCCAGGTCATGGGACAGGAATCCGGTAAACCTATCTATGTTTGCTTCCGTCTGCTCCTGAAGGTAGGCAGGAGGCATCACGTCCCTGAGCACTTCGACGGCCTCTTGCGTCTCCAGGCCCACTCCTCCAAGCAGGTCCAGGGTCTCATCCTGGACCGCCGTGTCGACGAGCACCTCGTCGTAAATGCGGTTGTAGGCGTCCGTCTCGGTGAAGGCTGCACGGTACAGGTCCGGGTCCTCAAGGCGCTGGACAATATTGACCACCACGAGGAGATACAAGAGGCCGGCAAACACCAGCAGTCCCAGGACCAGTCCGCCAAAGATCCGCAATAGGGTCATGGCTCCCTCCGCGCAGCTGATTGCCCAGGCTCTACGACAGGTCGTAGCCGGTCACCACGACAAACGACCAGAGACCCGCCATGAGAAGTAGCGTGGCGACAGCGATCCTGCCGAATAGCCCCTTGTGTACCAAGATGCGGGCGGCACCTCCGACTATGACTGCGGCAAGTCCGGCGATGATGAACCACGTCCACACCGCGTTCACCGCCCAGTCGAGCAAATGCAAGA
This sequence comes from Dehalococcoidia bacterium, assembly GCA_965207305.1. Classification (GTDB taxonomy): domain Bacteria; phylum Chloroflexota; class Dehalococcoidia; order Lucifugimonadales; family JAGWBF01; genus JAGWBJ01. The sequence continues at coordinate 70,960 of CBDBMB010000004.1, forward strand.
ATCGGACTACTAGGGTGATGACGGCAACCACGAGGGATATTGGATGCTTCGTCCCAATGAAGATGAGGACCGCGACGATGCCCGTGATAAGCAGCAGCCAGTTCACTACGCTCAAGAACGTTTCCGTATGTATCATCCATCCAGCGAACATCGTGCCTAGTCCGCCCAGCAGAAACTTGAGCCAGGACGTGGCGACCCTCGATGTAAGGGCCGAGAATGAACGCGACCACGATTCAAGGAGGGTGGTCGCCGGTGCTCCGGAGGGCGGGACCGTGCGGGCGGGCCCTGTAGCTTGCGGCGTGGCGGGTATCCGTCTGGCCGGCCGTGGCCCAGGCGACGTCGGTGTTGGTTGGCCCGCTCCAAGCGTCTGACGGTATGAGCTGCCAGTGGTGTCTGAGACCCTCGATCGCGCCGGCGTTGGTGCACCAGCTGTTGACATCATTGCCGGCGGCGGCGCCACCGCACTGGGCGGAATGTCCTGCAGGACGGTCTCCAGGTCGGGAACTTTCTCCACCGGCAGAGCGCAGTACTCCTCCAGACGCTCCGCCAGCCTGGCCACGGCCTGGTCGTCAGAGCTCTTCAGCCGGGCGAAGACTTCCGAGCCCCGCGGATCGGCGTAGTCCCTCCTGGTGAATATCAGATTGTCCTCGTCGTGAAAGTCCCATAGGCCGGGGTCGGAAGCGATGGCGAGCAGGCTCAGGTAGATGACCAGGGACGGGAAGTTGTCCACGTTTTCGTCATAGTGCTCCGACGATCTCTTCGGGTGCTGGTAGTTCTTGTGTCCCAGCTCCGGGCTTCGCTCTCCCCGAAACTTGGGCAGAAACATGCCGTCGTAGTCTACGAGTCGGATGCTCCCGTCTCGCTGGACCATGACGTTGCCGTGCTGCAGGTCGTTGTGCGCGATCCGCAGCCCCCTCAGGCTTGCCGTCGGGCCCCCACGCCACTGGGCGGCCACCCGCCGCAAAGTCTCCGGCTGGTCCAGCCTGGACCCGACGAACCTGCTCAGCAGCTCCCCATCCACCCATTCCATCCTTACTATCGGGTACCGGTCTCCACGAATGCTGATTCCATGCTCCACGTACTCGAACTGCACGAAGGACGGCGGCAGAACGTTGAGTAGGTAGCTGCTCAGCTCGCCGTAGCGCGACTGCTGGTCGCTCACCTCGCGGGTGAAGCATCGCACTGCGAACGTTCGGTTGCCTACGGACACGGCATAGACGCAGGCGAAGGCCCCGGAGAAGACCAGGGGCATGCCGCGCTGGTTGAGCGATACCTCCCCCGCTTCGAGATCGGTCCCCCTGAAGCACAGTCGCGGGTTCTGGACCGCCTCGCTGTAATCCGTTATCCTCGGCCACGGCATCGCTCTAGCTTCACCTCACACTCTCCTAGCAGACGCCGCCCGCTCTTGGAGGTCGCAGACTTACCGGCAACCTTGGTACGGTTCACGCCGGAAACCATGCACGACTCCAGCTTGGCCGAGCCAGTTCTCTTGAGAGGGGAATCCAGCTTGGAAACGGCAGAATATCGGGCCGCGCCATAAGGCTACTTCTGGAATCAAAGATACCACAAACGCGAATCCCGAACGCCCAGACAGTCCTTGCAGCCTGTCTCAGGTCTCACCCCGAACCCTTCGTTCCAGCCAAATGGCGCCGCATTCATGACTCAAAGGCCGTCCCCGCCCGCGCCGTTGAAGTCTCTTGGGCAATCTTGTATCTTCAGAGTCGAATGGCGTCGTCGGACCGACGAACGCCATCGAAGAGCAGACATGGATGCACTAAAGATCATTGTGGCTAAGATGCTCGCGTCGCTCCGAGAGTCGCGATGGGCCGACGTGCTTGGGCCCGTTGCGGTGGCAATTGGGATCGTGCTGGTTGCGCTTGGCTGGATCCTGGAGGAAGAGTCCTTTGGCATGGGTGGTGTGATCAGGACTCTGGGCGGCATAGCCTTCCTGGCTGGGCTTGCGACCGTCATCGTTGGCGACTCGCGACGCCGTGCGGTTGCGATTGGCATGTCCAAGCGCGTCGTCGCGAGATACATGTCAAGGACCGCGAGCTGGGGCTGGCCTGACAGAGTGGGGCTGGCGGGAGTCGCCATCGGCGTCGCATTGATCGTCCCCGCCCTGGTCCTGCAGATCATCTTCCGAAACGGCGTGATAGTCGCCCTGCCGGCCGTCCTGCTCTTCTGGGGCGGGCTATTCCTTCTAGTCTACGGTAGATTTCACGGTCGCGACGAGGTCCGGACACGGGACCGGTCCTCGTCACCGTCACCCAGAGGGAGACGTAACCGAGGACGCCTATAGCCCCGAATGCTACTGGTGTTGCTGGTGCGTACAGCGAAAGCCCGCGGAAAGCAGTCATGAAGGCACAGGGTACTGGCGCGGGCCTGGCCTACAAGGTGGGGCTTGGCGTTATCGTGACAGGCGTCGCCATCTTTGCGTCGAGTTGGCTTCTTGGCGGAATCGCCTTTGCGGCGGCCACGGCCCTCCTGAGGCTATTGGGCGCTCCGGACGACCGACAGTTCCTGCCCCCGTACGAGCCCGAAGCCGGAATGCAGCTCCTTCAGCTCTTCGGGGGCATCCTCTTCTTGTGTGGGAGTTGCATCGTCAGTTTCCGCCTCGTAGTCGAACTGCTCGGACTGACTGGCAATTCAGAATTGACCTCCAGGCTGAAGGGAGCCGAGAAGCTGGGATCGGGGATGGCGGCGATCGGGGTTCTCGTGGTCGCGTCAACCGGACTTCCCCAGGTCGTACTCTATGAAGTCTTCCTCTACGACTATGGCAGCGGCGCAGCGATGTCCACACTGCAGACTGCTGCATCCGTGGGGGTTGTGGCCTTGTTTGCTGGACTTGCCGTCCTCATTCTCGGCGGACCGAACCGCCGACGAGCGCTGCTCGGTTGGACCGACAGGGTGGGATGGGGCAAGCTGGGCCGCGGCTGGATCAACAAGCTGGGACTCGGGTTGATTGCACTTGCGTTGGCCGGCGCGACTCTAGGGTTCGAGAATCCGACCGCCATAATCGCCGCAGCCGGGATTGGCGTCCTCATAGTTGGTATCGTTCCACATATCCTTGCCGGAGGGCGGCCGTAAAGGGAGCCGGTCCTTTCCGAGCCGCCACCGCCGGAGCATAGGGCACAACCACGACTGAGCGGTCACCACCCGCGCTGTACAACTACCCAGGCCACAACCGCCACCATGACCACGATTACGGCGAGAACGGTGGCCACAACTCCCACCACCACTCTTGTGAGCTCCCCTGACGCTGCACTGCGCTTCAGCGCGGCAACACAGATGCCGGCTGCTTCTTCGAATCGGTCGAGAATGTCCTTTGTGGCAGCGCCATGTGAAGGCGGGGACGGCTTCGTCGGTGCTCCGGCGGGCCCGACCGTCCGGGCGGACCGACCAGCTTGCGGTGGGGCAGGTATCCGTCTGGCCGGCAATGGCCCAGTCGACGCCGGTGTTGGTTGGCTCGCTCCAAGCGTCTGACGGTATGAGCTGCCAGTGGTGCCTGAGACCCTCGATCGCGCCGACGCTGGTGCACCAGCTGTTGACATCATTGCCGGCGGTGGCGCCACTGCACTGGGCGGAATGTCCTGCAGGACGGTCTCCAGGTCGGGCACCCTCTCCACCGGCAGTGCGCAGTACTCCTCCAGACGCTCCGCCAGCCTGGCCACGCCTTGGTCGTCAGAGCCCTTCAGCCGGCCGAAGACCTCCGATCCCCGGGGATCGGCGTAGTCCCTCCTGGTGAATATCAGATTGTCCTCGTCGTGAAAGTCCCATAGGCCGGGGTCGGAAGCGATCGCGAGCAGGCTCAGGTAGATGACCAGGGAGGGGAAGTTGTCCACGTTTTCGTCATAGTGCTCCGACGATCTCTTCGGGTGCTGGTAGTTCTTGTGTCCCAGCTCCGGGCTTCGCTCTCCCCGAAACTTGGGCAGAAACATCCCGTCGTAGTCTACGAGCCGGATGCTCCCGTCTCTCTGCACCATGACGTTGCCGTGCTGCAGGTCGTTGTGGGCGATCCGCAGCCCCCTCAGGCTTGCCGTCGGGCCCCCACGCCACTGGGCGGCCACCCGCCGCAAAGTCTCCGGCTGGTCCAGCCTGGACCCGACGAACCTGCTCAGCAGCTCTCCATCCACCCATTCCATCCTTACTATCGGGTACCGGTCTCCACGAATGCTGATTCCATGCTCCACGTACTCGAAGTGCACGAAGGACGGTGGGAGGACGTTGAGTAGATAGCTGCTCAGCTCGCCGTAGCGCGACTGCTGGTCGCTCACCTCCCGGGTGAAGCATCGCACCGCGAACGTTCGGTTGCCTACGGACACGGCATAGACGCAGGCGAAGGCCCCGGAGAAGACCAGGGGCATGCCGCGCTGGTTGAGCGATACCTCCCCCGCTTCGAGATCGGTCCCCCTGAAGCACAGTCGCGGGTTCTGGACCGCCTCGCTGTAATCCGTTATCCTCGGCCACGGCATCGCTCTAGCTTCACCTCACACTCTCCTAGCAGACGCCTATGACCACCAATGTCGTATCGTCATTGCCCATCAACCCCGCATGGCGCTGCTCCTCCACCCAGGCCGCCCACCCCGACGCGTTCAACTCGAGGAGTGTCTTCCAGGGCTTCTCTCCCTCGGCATTCCTCCCAAGGAACCAGCACGCCAGGGCATCTGAAGCCAGAATGAACGAGTCCCCAGGCACGCATTCACCATCGCTCCGGTGTACGTTTTCCCAGAGGGCCCCCATGTTTTCCGGGTTACTGCAGACCAGGGTGGGGCTGTTGTCGAACTGCGCGGCGTTTTCCAAAGGGAAGGACAGCCGCAGACGGTCATCACGTATCACGAAGAGACAGCTGTCTCCCACGGCGATCGCCCGCCACGAAAGCCGCTGAGAGTTGCCCGTCTTGGTCGTGACTGTCAGGCCCAACAGGGTCGCGAAGGAACCGGCCCGGGCCTTCGCCTCTCCGTGCCAGGGAATTCGGTCCCATGGAATGCCGGCGCGCCACTCTTCCTGCGCCGAGGTCAGCCAGTCGCACATGGAGTCATTGGTGAGTCCGCACATGTCGGGCGGCCTGGATACGAAGGCGTCCGTAAGGACGTTCGCCCACTCCCGTGCGAAGGCCGACTCGCTGGCGCCGTCGGATAGGGCCGCTCTGGCGGTAGGACTCCCGGATGCGCCTATCCGATCTGGGTAAACCACCCGCCAGGCGTCTTCATACTCCTCAGGGCAGTTGCCCGCCTTGGGCAGCCAGAAGCCTCTGGCAGGTCGAACGGCCACCTTCACCTCCTAACGGTTCAACGCAAGTCCGAAGCGGCGCGAGTCCCAATGTCCAGGAACTGCACAAGGGCCACCATGTCGGCGTTGTATACGTATCCCCTGGAACCCTGGGTGACCGACAGGCCCATGCTACCGGCCAGCTCCACGACAGGGTCGGGAAAGACCGACGACATCCGGAACATTCTCGCCGCGTACTCGTCCGGAGGCACCTCACTTTCTTCCGACGGGTACTGTACCGGCATAGCGGACATCTCGGAAAGGTGTGCGTTGTAGATCAGCACGTTGCCGTCGTTCGTTCCCAAGGCCATGATCTCCTGGGCGACGGACTCCGGATTCCCATCGGTGGCGTCGCCATCGGTGACGTTGATCACCATGGGGGGGTAGGAGTCCGGGTGCTGGGACGTCCAGTCTTGGAGTGCGTTGGAAGCCTCGGACAATGCCTCACACATTGGGGTTCCGAAACCAGCCGTGGGACGGAGCCACACAGGGACCTTTCTGGTGACTTCCACTATGCCGCCAGCGCCATCGGACTCCTTGACCTGCCTTTCCTCCACCTCGGCGGCGTCCACCACCTGACTGACAGATAGAAAGGGTTGTCCAGGGGATGTCCCGGGAAGGGGGGTATCCAGTTTGGTGCGCCCCGAGCCGTCGGTGCCGTACGTGATGACGCCGATGTCGAAGTAGTCGCGAATGTCCATGCCCTGGGAGCATCGTTGGGATATGGCGTCGAGAATGCGGTTCACGGCATCGGCGGCACCGTCCATTTTTCGCAGATCAGGCTGTCCGCCGAGTGCGCCTCCCATGGAGCCTGATTGGTCAATCAGGAATAGGAAGCAACCAGGGTTGTTTCGGCTGATATCGGCCGTGTAAGGCATGCGGGACCACCTCCTTGGTCGATCTGGCAACGCTCTGACGGGCCCCCCTTTGACGGGCCCATTGTATATCTCTAAAAGAGGAAAGGCTACAATGCGGCCGAATCCAGGTCCCTAGCCGGTAGAGCCTTGCACGCTGCGCTAGAATTGGAGCGTCATGGCAAGCGACTCCTCCGGTCCCGCTCCCGTAAGACACAACGCACAGAGCGCATGGCTCATGCTCCTTGCGGCCGTCGGCTACTCGTTTATTCCGCTAGCCGTCATGCTGTCCGAGAGTAGCGAGACTCCGTTCCTGTTCGGCGCCGGCTGGCGCGGCGGCATAGCGATCGCTTACACGGCTTTCCTGGCTGCCCGCTTCCCTGGGCTGTTCTTCAACCTGGCTGTATGGAAGCTTGTGGGCCGCAGGCTATTCAGCCTCGATATCCTGCTGGTGACGTTCGCGTATTTCGACGTGGTCCTCTTCGCCATGTCCATCAGGCACTTGGATGTTGCCGTAGCGACCATGATGATGGAGCTTTCCCCTATTCTCTACATACTGGTCCTGTGGTTCTCCCATCGGGACCCGACGGGGAACCAATCGGTAGCACGCATCAGACCTGCCACGGTCTTCTTCATGCTGATAGGCCTGACCGGTATCACCTTCGTCATCCTGAGCCAGGAAGGCTCCAAGGGGTTTCTGACCGGTTCGGCCAGTTCGCTGCTCTATGTGGGGCTGCTGCTGGCCTGCGCCTCCGCCTTCATAACCACGTTGAACGGATTCAGCCTGAAATGGGGCTCCGGGTTGACTACCAGCTTGTCCGAACAGCCGGGAGCGTCCGCTGGGTACTCGCGAGAGTCCATCAACCTGTTTAGTGCGACGATGGGCGGGCTCATCGCTGCAACAGCCGTCATTCCCATTCAACTGTCCACCGGCCTCAGTATCGGGGAGACCATGTCCCCCAACGTGTTCCTGCTGATAATGGCAGGAGCTGCCTTCAGCCACCCGATCGCCGGGGTTGCGTGGAGAAAGGCGCTCCTGACAACCCACGACCTGAGCATCAACGCCATCGACCACATCCGGCCCATCCTGAGCCTGCTATGGCTCTTGCCTTTCTCTTTTGTCGTGGTCCAGGGCGACTATCTGATCATTGGCACCGCAGCCCTCATAACTGCGAACCTGCTTATCGGCTTCGAAGCCGAGATCCGTTGGGGGTTCAAGTCCCTGATCCTGGCCCTATGGGGCTGTGGCACTTTCGTGTATTTTCGGGATGATATCTATGCATTCCTGGGCATGGGTGACTCGGAGTGGATCGTTGGGGCGTACTTCACATGGGTCGCGCTTTCCGCAACTATCTTCACCTTGTTGCTGGCCTTCCGTGTGGCATCCCTGGTCTCCCGCACCAACTCCGAAGAGGCCCACGCCTTCAGTGGGCTCCGTTTGCTTATGGCGTATGGCCCCGTAGGGGGGTAGTAGTTGCCTCGGAGGAGGGCTTGTGAATATGGCAGTGAACCCAATACGGTGGTTCGTCGGCGATCTGAATTGGACGGTTTCTTGGTGGGCTGAGCACTTCCACGGCCTGAACTGTGCCTGCTGGTACTGCAAGGCAAAGCCCCGCTCGAGGACCCTTCGGAAGGTACTACTTTCTCCCCCGGTGTGCTGTGAGGGTTGTGGTGCCCGGGTGACGGGCAGCTACTGTGGTCCCTGCGGGGCGAAGCTGGTTGATAACCATTGGTACGACTTTCTCCGCACTCTCATCTATGTCATCTGCTACATCGGGGGCACCGTGATGATCGTCGTGGCCATCGAGGCCATCACATAAACAGTGCTACAAGGAGGGAGAGGCTATGGCTACACAGGCGATGGATGGATAGTGCCCTACAAGGACCGGGCGCAACGGGCGGCGATGTTGCGGAGGTTGGCGCAGGAGCGGCGGGCCGCGGGGTTGTGTGCGTCTTGCAACCGCCTGGCCCAACCCGGAGCTAGCCGCTGCGCCGACTGTGCCGCCCGAAGAAGGAGGCGCAATATTGCCTGACCGCTGTGAGCAGGCCATTGGTCGAGCCCCAGCCGGATGCAAAGGCGCTGAATCCGTTGGGCGTCGCGCCGGTACTCCACCCCCCTACGGGGCCATACGCCATAAGCAAACGGAGCCCTTCAGTGTTTTCCGAAAGCTGGACCGACTGGCCCAGGAAGGAGTCATAGACACCAACGTGCGCGAGTACGCCGCGCGCGTTGACGCGCCTCAGAATCAGACCGACCTCAAGGAGGCATATACCGAGCTGCGAGGCTATATAGCCCAAGCCCGCCCCAAGAACTGGGAGGCACGCCAGATGTTGAGCGAGGCTGAATCCCAATTGGACACGCTGGTACGGTCCAAACAGCTGGGAGTGATTCTGGGTGAGTTGTTTGCGCTAGTGATCTTCGCTGGAATGACTATCATCGTGGCCCTACTCCTCCGACCAGACGAGAACCTGACGTATGCCCGGTTCTTCGTGGACGTCTTTGCCATGCTCATCTCCGCCGTCGTCATCTTCCTAACTGTCAACGTTTGGGACCTCTATCACGAGCGGGCTGTCAGGCAGGTCAGAGAGCGGGCGGAGTACGGCGACTACGTGGTGCGTTTTCCGGACACGGAACGACGCATGGCTGACCTGTGGCTATCGGTCGTTGTCGGCATCGCCATGCTCGCTACGTATTCGGGCTTGCTTGCACACAAGTGGCTGGGGCTGTTTGGCTGAGGGCTTTCTATTGCCGGTCCGCCCTAGGCCGGGCTGTTGGAGGTCCGCTCCTATTCTCCCGGACCCGGGATGGTGTGTTCCGGCTGGTTGCTGAGGCTCCGTCCTCCGCTGCCGCAGGGAGCGCCCCGTGCGTCGCACGCCCGACCTGAGGGTAGTGTAATGCTGATGTCGTCATCGGAGGTTGGCTCCAACACTATCTCCCAGACAGTGGTATCCCCGTCGAGCCACCAGGCACTGGTTACCTTTCCTCCTTCCACGTCGAGGAGGTAGGCGTGATTGGGTCCGATGTCGACCCGGACCGGCTCGCTGAACTCGATTTGGAAGACGACCTCTGTCCCAGGGCCGTCGTGGGACGCCGGAACCATCGTGAACTCCGCGCTGACCGGCTCCAGCAGTGCCGGGTCCGTCTCGTTCCTGGCCTCGGAGGGAGGCTCGCCAAACTCACACGAGTTGGCGTAGTTCCCTGCGGTGTCCTTGATTGCGGGCGCTCCAGAGGGTGGCGTCACGTAGAGGAATTCCACCTCATCGGTGGCCCTGATGGCCCGCTTGGCCGGCTCCTCCAGGGTGAGCACCACCGACCTGCCGGATATGGACACGCCGGTGACGTTTCTGGGGCCGCCGTTTACCAGCACCCGGAATGACTCCTGGCTCGGGATCGAGCTGCCGTCCAGCGTTCGCTCGTAGGTGATGGTGAGCTGGTCACCGTTCACCACGGTGTCCGTGATATCGAGGGACTTTTCCTGGGGCATGCCGAAGTGTTCGGCGGATGGCTCGCTGTCCCCCACCCCGTTCACCGCGATGACGCGCAGGGTGTAGAGGGTGTAGTTGCTGAGGCCGGTGATCATATGGAAGACCTCAGTGTATCCCCCGCCAGGAGGCTGTACGGTAACCTCGTAGACGGCATTCGGGTCGCTCCAGCCCTCCGTCGCGAGCTTCCACTGGAGCCTGTAGTGTGTGACGTCCAAGTTGCCGTCCTTAAGGGGTTGCTTCCAATTGGCGACCAGGCTGCCATCGCCAGGAATGACCCTCAGGTACCTGGGCGCCGTGGCTATAGTCACCGGCGGCTCGGGGCGTTCGCCCACCGGGTCCTCGGCGATCATGACTTCGTAGTTGTCTCCGTCGGTCCAGTCGGCGTAGAGGTCCTGCAGCTCCGGGTGGTGCCAGATGAAGCTGTTCCCAGATTGGTTGCCGGCCATGGCATCGGTGAAAGGCAGGGCGATGCCGTCGATGTACAGGGTCCAGTCCCGCTGATGGTCCTGGTCGACTCTCAGCTTCAGCTCGCCTCCCACCACCTCCATCAGACGTATCGAGAACGTCGAATACTCCGCGATGCGGCCGGGAGAACCGGGAACGATGTCGGGATGCATGCCAGGTGTCGTGAGCATGCTCCAGACCTGGTATTCCTTGCCCCGGAAGGTGAACCGGTTATCGCTGAGGCTCGAGTAGCGGAGGTAGGGTTCCTGCCTGGTGTGGAACCCCAGGCCCAGGCCCATCCGCTCCCAGTCTCTCGAGCTCGTGTCGGCGAACTCTACGGTGGCGCACCATACGGCGGTCTCGCAGGTCGGCACCTCTGTGTTCATCAGCTCCACCGTGGCGACGGACGGGGTCCCCCGGGCCACTCCGGCCGGAAGGGTGCCGAAGTCAAGCTCCACGCTCTCTCCGCCATCCTCTTCCTGGTCGTCGTATGCCATGACAATGAACGTCTTCTGGATATCGCCGGAGGCGAAGGTCACGTTGGAGGGAACGCCGGTCCAGTCGGCGCTGGTGGCGCCGTCCATCCCCGTTGCCGTCATGGGAATGACGATCTCAAGCGGGGCCGGGCTGTCCAGCTTGACGACGACCTCGGCACCCACGCCGCCCTCGTAGGCTTCGTACCGGGAGGCGCCGAAGGAGACGTGGACGGAGTCGACTATGGTGACGTCGGCCTGGGGGTTGTCCCCGCTGGTCAAGCCGACCAATAGGGTGCCGAACCCCAGGGTCAGGGTCTCATCGGTTTCATCTTCCTGGTCCTGGACAGCGGCAAGCGTGAAGGAGGTCTCCGCATCGCCGGAGACGAAGTCCAGGCTGGCCGGTACGCCCAGGTAATCGCCGGATGTCAGCCCGGTCCCACTGGTAGCGATTAGTGGGATGCTGAAGTCTCTTGGAGCGTCGGCGCTCAGGGTCACCTTTAAGAGTCCAGTGCTTCCCTCACGGACGGCGTAAGAGGCCTGCTCGAAGCTGATGGTTATCTCGGTGCCGTCACCGACTAGGACCTCCCTGTTCCCACCTACCCGTCCGCCATCGGTGTCGATAATGCTCACCACTGCCTGATTCGTGGTCCCTTCGCTTACATCGGTGGGCAGTCCGCCGAAGGTGAGTTTGACCGACTCGTCATCGTCGTCGTCGTCGTCGTCGGTGGCCTCGAAGTCAAACGTCTTCTCCGTTTCGCCACTATTGAACACGACGCTGTTGGGTACGCTGTAGTCGGCAGAGGAAGCGCCGTCCTGGTTGGTGACCGTTATGGGCACCTCCACAGCCCTTTCAGGGTCGGCGTCCAGGAGCACCGTGACAGTGACGCCCTCACCCTCGATGACACTGTAGGAGTCCTGCTCGAAGCTGACCGTTACCGCCACATCATCGTCGTCGGTCACGTTTACCAATACACTGCCAACGGAAATCCCGTCATACTTCGTGTCGGTGCTCGAGGCGGTGTGGGTGACCGTGCCGTCCTCGTCGTCGTGGCCGCTGTCCTGCGACGCTGTTACCGTGATGGTCTGGGCCGTGTTCCAGTTGGTCGGGGTGAACGTCAGATCTGCGGGATCGGCGGTCACGTCGCTGTTGGACGGGTCGTTCACCGTGATGGTGACGTTGTGGGTAGGTTTGCTGTCCAGGACCACCGTGTAGGTGTCGGAGTCCCCTTCATCTATGTCGAGCGACGTGTCGGAGACCGTCACCCCGGCGGTGTCATCGTCTGTGATCGATACAGTCGACTCGTTCTTGCTCCCGGCCGATACTCCTGTTGGCAGGTTTCCGAAACCGAGCTTAACGCTCTCGCCGTCGTCGGCCAACGCGTCCTGAGTTGCCGAGACGCCGAACGTCCTCTCCGTGTCACCGCTGTTGAACACGACGCTCCCGGGCACATTGGAGTAGTCGGAGTTCGAAGCGCCCCCCTCGTTGGTCGTGGTCAGCGGAATCGTCACCCTCCGCTCGGGATCGGCACTCAGGACCACCGTGACAGTGACAGTGTTGCCCTCGGCAACAGTGTAGGAAGACTCCTCGAAGCTGACCGTGACCGACGGCACGTCGTCGTCCGTAATGGATACGGTCGTCTCGTCGGTGCTCCCTGCTGACACCCTCGTCGGCAGGTTATGGAAACCAAGCCTCACGCTCTCCCCGTCATCGTCCACCGTGTCCTGGGTTGCCGCGAACGAGAATGTCTTCTCCGTATCGCCGCTGTTGAACACGACGTTTCCGGGCACATTGGAGTAGTCGGAGGCGCTGGCGCCGCCCTGGTTGGTCTTGGTCAGAGGGATGGTGACAGTGCGCTCGGGGTCGGCGCTCAGCTTCACCTTCACCGTTTCGCTGCTGCCCTCGGCGACGGTGTAGGACGCTTGCTCGAAGCTCACCGTTACCGAAGGCACGTCGTCGTCCGTGATGGAGACGGTCGCCTCGTCGGTGCTTCCGGCGGATACGCCCGTTGGCAGGTTCTGGAAGCCCAGCTTCACACTCTCCCCATCATCGTCCGCCGTATCCTGGGTTGCGGAGAAGGTAATCTCCTTCTCGGTGTCTCCGGCGTCGAACACCACGCTGGTCGGCACGCTGTAGTCGGCAGAGGAAGCGCCGCCCTGGTTGGCCTTGGTCAGAGGGATGGTGACGGTGCGCTCCGGGTCGATGTCCAGCTTCACCTTCACCATGACGGTGTGGCCCTCCGCCACCGTGTAGGAGTCCTCCTCGAAGCTGACCGTGACCGATGGCACGTCGTCGTCGGTGATGGTAACGGTGGTCCCGCTGTAGGTCCCCGCCGAGACCTGAGGCGGCAAGTTCCCGAAGCTGACTCTCACGCTCTCCCCATCGTCGTTGTCAGAGTCGGAAGCCGCCATGAAGGTGAAAGTCTTCTCCGTCTCCCCGCTGTTGAACACCACGTTACCGGGCACATTGGAGTAGTCCGCGGCAGTGGCACCTCCCTGGTTGACCTTGAGCAACGGAATGGTCACGGTACGCTCGGGGTCGGCGCTCAGGACCACCTTAACAGCGACGCTGTCACCCTCGGCAACCGTGTAGGAGTCCTGCTCGAAGCTGGCGGTGACCGATGGCACGTCGTCGTCGGTGATGGATACGGTGGCTTCCGCCGGGGTTCCCGCCGTGACGCTTGCGGGGAGGGATGAGCCGAAGCCGAGTGTCACCGACTCGCCGTCGTCGTCCACCGCATCCTGGATTGCCGAGAACGTGAACGTCTTCTCCGTGTCGCCGCTGTTGAACACCACGTTTCCGGGCACGTTGGAGTAGTCAGAGTTCGAAGCGCCGCCCTGGTTGGTCTTGGTCAGCGGAATCGTCACCGTCCGCTCAGGATCGGCGCTCAGCTTGACCTTCACCGTTTCGCTGCTGCCCTCGGCGACCGTGTAGGAAGACTTCTCGAAGCTCACCGTGACCGAAGGCACGTCGTCGTCCGTGATGGATACGGTCGCCTCGTCGGTGCTTCCAGCGGATACCCCCGTTGGCAGGTTTTGGAAGCCCAGCTTCACGCTCTCGCCATCGTCGTCAACCGTATCCTGGGTTGCGGAGAAGCTCAACGTCTTCTCCGTATCGCCGGCGTTGAAGACGACGCTGTTGGGGACGCTGTAGTCAGAGGCGCGGGCGCCGCCCTGCCCCGTGGCGGTGATGGGAATGGTCACCGTTCGCTCGGGGTTGGCACTCAGGAGCACCTTCACCGTTTCGTTGCTGCCCTCTGCGACTGTGTAGGAGTCCTCCTCGAAGCTGACGGTGATGCTGGGCAGGTCGTCGTCCGTGATCGACACAACGGCCTGCGACGGGCTGGTGGAAGACACCCTCGGAGGAAGGGCCCCGAAATTGAGCCTCACTCTCTCCCCATCGTCGTCCTCCGCATCGTCCGTTGCGGAGAAGGAGAGGGTCTTCTCGGTGTCGCCGCTGTTGAACACGACGGTCTGCGGGGCGACCGAGTAGTCGCTCGAAGACGCGCCGTCCATGTTTGTTATGGAGATCGGGACCTCCACCGTCCGCTCGGGTTCCGCGCTCAGCTTCACCTTCACCGTTTCGCTGCTGCCCTCGGCGACCGTGTAGGAAGACTGCTCGAAGCTGACCGTGACCACAGGCACATAGTCATCCGTGATGGATACGGTCGTCTCCGCCGGAGTCCCTTCTGTGATGCGGGCGGGGAGGTTTGAACCGAAGCCAAGCTCCACACTCTCGCCGTCATCGTCAACGCCGTCCGGCGAAGCCCGGAAGGTGATCTCCTTCTCGGTGTCCCCGGCGTCGAAGACGACACTGGTCGGGACGCTGTAGTCGGAGGCGCTGGCGCCGCCTTGGTTGGTGGCAGTGATGGGGATGGACACGGTGCGCTCCGGATCAGCACTAAGCCTGATGGTCACCGACACCTCGTTCTCCGTGGTGTTCGGGGTGCCTGAATCGTCGCTCTCGGCGACCGTGTAGGACGCGGAGCCGAAGCTGACCGTCACCGCCGGGTCGTCGTTGTCGTCGATGCTCACCGTGGCCTGGGAGATGCTGCCGGGGTTCACTTGGGCCGGCAGGTTGCCGAAACCCAGCCTGACTTTCTCCCCGTCGTCGTCCAACGAGTCGTCGGTGGCCGAGAAGTTGATCGTCTTCTCGGTATCGTTCGCGCCGAAGTTCAGGGTCGTCGGCGCTCCCAAGAAGTCCAAGGAGCCGACTCCGCCCAGGTATGTCGCGCTCACCGGGACTTCCACCGCCCTCTGGGGCTGGGCCGACAGGATGACCTTGACGATGACGGTGTTGCCCTCGATGACACTGTAGGAGGCTTTTTCGAAGTTGACGGTGACGCTGGGCACATCGTCGTCCGTTATCGAAACAACCGCCTGCGACGGGCTGGCGGAGGACACCCTCGGAGGAAGGGCCCCGAAATTGAGCCTCACTCTCTCCCCATCGTCGTCATCCGTATCGTCCGTTGCGGAGAAGGAGAGGGTCTTCTCGGTGTCGCCGCTGTTGAACACGACGGTCTGCGGGACAACCGAGTAGTCGCTCGAGGAAGCCCCGTCCATGTCCGTCAAGGAAATCGGCACCTCCACCGTCCGCTCCGGATCGGCGGAGAGGACCACCTTGACCATTTCGCTGCTGCCCTCGGCGACTGTGTAGGACGACTGCTCGAAGCTCACCGTCACCGACGGCACGTCGTCGTCCGTGATGGAGACGGTGGTCTCGTCAGTTGTCCCTGCTGTCACCCTCGTCGGCAGGTTTTGGAAGCCTAGCCTCACGCTCTCCCCGTCGTCGTCCACCGTGTCCTGAGTTGCCGAGAAGCTGAATGTCTTCTCCGTATCGCCGCTGTTGAAGACGACACTGCCGGGCACATTGGAGTAGTCGGCGGCGCTAGCGCCGCCCTGGTTGGTCTTGGTGATAGGGATGATGACAGTGCGCTCGGGGTCCGCGCTCAGCTTGACCTTCACCGTTTCGCTGCTGCCCTCGCCAACCGCGTAAGAGTCCTGCTCGAAACTGACCGTGACCGACGGAACGTCGTCGTCGGTGATGGCGACTGTGGCTTCCGCCGGAGTTCCGGCCGTGACGCTTGCGGGGAGGGATGAGCCGAATCCCAGCTTCACGCTTTCGCCATCGTCGTTCACCGTATCCTGGGTTGCGGAGAAGGTAATCTCCTTCTCGGTATCCCCGGCGTTGAACACCACGCTGGTCGGCACACTGTAGTCGTGAGAGGAAGCGCCTCCTTGTCCGGTGGCAGTGATGGGAATGGTCACAGTGCGCTCCGGGTCGGCGCTCAGCACCACCTTGACTGTGACGCTGTTGCCCTCGGCAACTGTGTAGGAGTCCTCCTCGAAGCTCACCGTCACCGACGGCACGTCGTCGTCCGTGATGGAGACGGTGATCCCGCTGTAGGACCCTGCCGAAACCTGGTCCGGCAGGGTCCCAAAGCTGACTCTCACGCTCTCGCCGTCGTCGTTGTCAGAGTCGGAGGCGGCATCGAAGCCAAACGTCTGCTCCGTTTCGCCGCTGTTGAAGACAACGCTTTGGGGCACGCCCGAGTAGTCGGAGGAACTTGCGCCACCCTGATTGACCTTGAGCAACGGAATGGTCACCGTCCGCTCCGGGTCGGCTGAGAGGGTCACCCTCACCGTTTGGCTGCTGCCCTCGGCGACGGTGTAGGAAGGCTGTTCGAAGCTTGCTGTGACCGTAGGCACGTCGTCGTCCGTAATCGAAACGGTCGTCTCCGCCGGAGTCCCTTCTGTGATGCGGGCGGGAAGGTTTGACGCGAAGCCCAGCTTCACGCTCTCGCCGTCGTCGTCGACGTCGTCCGGGGAAGCCCGGAAGGTGATCTCCTTCTCGGTGTCGCCGCTGTTGAACACGACGGTGGTCGGGACGCTGTAGTCGGAGGCGGTAGCGCCGCCCTGGCCGATGGCGGTGACGGGGATGGTCACGATCCGCTCCGGGTCGGCGCTGAGCTTGATGGTCACCGACACCTCGTTCTCCGTGATGTTGGGGGTGCCAGAGTCGTCACTCTCGGCGACCGTGTAGGACGCCGAGCCGAAGCTGACCGTCACCGCCGGGTGATCGTTGTCGTCGATACTCACCGTGGCCTGGGAGATGCTGCCGGGGGTCACCTGGGCCGGCAGGTTGCCGAAACCCAGCCTGACTTTCTCTCCGTCGTCGTCCAACGAGTCGTCGGTGGCCGAGAAGTTGATCGTCTTCTCGGTATCGCTCGCGCCGAAGTTCAGCGTCGTCGGCGCTCCCAAGAAGTCCAAGGAGCCCACTCCGCCCAGGTATGTCGCTCTCACCGGGACGTCCACCGGCCTCTCGGGCTTGGCCGACAGGATGACCTTGACCGCGACGCTGTTGCCCTCCGGAACGGCGTAGGAAGACTCCTCGAAGCTGACGGTGACGCTGGGCACATCGTCGTCCGCTATCGAAACAACCGCCTGGGACGGGCTCGTGGAAGATACCCTCGGAGGAAGCGTGCCGAAATTGAGCCTCACTCTCTCCCCATCGTCGTCCTCCGTATCGTCCGTTGCGGAGAAGGAGAAGGCCTTTTCGGTATCGCCGCTGTGGAAGACGACGGTCTGCGGGACAATCGAATAGTCACCCGAAGACGCGCCGTCCATGCTTGTTGCGATGATCGAGATCTGCACCGTCCGCTCCGGGTCGGCGCTTAGCTTCACCTTCACTGTTTCGCTGCTGCCCTCGCCGACGGTGTAGGAAGACTCCTCGAAGCTGACCGTCACCGGCACGTCATCATCGTCGGTCACGCTCACCAATACGTCGCCGACGGATATTCCGTCGTACTTCGTGTCGGCGCTCGCGGCAGTGTGCGTGACCGTGCCGTCCTCATCGTCGTGGCCGGTGTCCTGGGACGCCGTTACCGTGACCGTCTGGGCCGTGTCCCAGTTGACCGTCGTGAAGGTCAGGTGCGCGGGGTCGGCCGTCACGTCGGTGTTGGATGGGTCGTTGACCGTTATGGTGACGGTGTGAGTGGGTTGGCTGTCCAGAACTACGGTGTAGGTGTCGAAGTCTCCCTCCGCAATCTCGAGAGACGTGTCGGAGACCGTCACTCCAGCAGTGTCGTCGTCTTGTATGGTGAAGGTGCCGGTTGGGAGCGGAATACTGGCGTTCACGGCGTCGGACAGGGTTAGGTCGAACGTCTCGTCTTCCTCGTCCAGGTCGTCGTCGGTAATTGTGACGGTTACGTTCTCGGTGGTGTTCCCGGGTGAGAACGTGAGAGTCCCGCTGGCCGGGGTATAGTCGACGCCCGATGTAGCGGTCCCGCCCGAAGTTGCATAGTCCACCCTCACGGTCTGCAGGCTCGTGGGGTTGAGAGTCACCATGAAGGTGAAGCTCCCCGCGCTCTCGGCATCCTCGCCGGAGCCGACCGTGAGACTGGGCTGGCTGCCCTGGGGGGCCTGCCAACTGACGGTAACGCTGTCCGAGCTTGAAGTCACGCCGCCCAGGGAGGCGGTGGCCTCGTTGGTGACCTTCCCGGCGTCCACGTCGGCCTGGGTCGTGGTGTATGAGCCCGTGCACGTCAGGAACGCTCCGGGTGCGAGCCCGGCCCCGGGGACTGCCGGGCACGCGATGTCGCCCGACGCTATCCTGTCGTCGTCGATCTCCACGGTCCCCGACAGCGCAACGGTGCCTGTGTTGGTGACCTTGTAGCTGTAGGGGATGCTATCACCGGTCCCATCGAACCCGTCGGCCGTGGTCGACTTCTCCAGCTCCAGGTTCTCAACCTGGTCCACCGCGGTCTGCCGG
The DNA here is from genome assembly GCA_965207305.1 of Dehalococcoidia bacterium. Lineage (GTDB taxonomy): Bacteria > Chloroflexota > Dehalococcoidia > Lucifugimonadales > JAGWBF01 > JAGWBJ01. The sequence continues at coordinate 89,256 of CBDBMB010000004.1, forward strand.
GTCACGGTCTTGGCCGCCACTCCGGTCGCCGTGGCCGTGGCTGTGTTGATGACCGAGCCCCTCTGCACGTCCGCCTGGACAATCGTGTAGGTGACCGAGGAGGTGCAGGTTGCGCCGATGGGCAGGGAAGCGCAGTCCGTGCCGCTGGTGTTTATGAGGGCGTCCTTTACATTGACGTCCTCCAGCGGCACGTTCCCGGTATTGGCTGCAACCGCCGTATACCTCAGGGTGTCGCCCAGGTTTACCTTGCCGTCGCCGTCGGTGTCCCCGTGAGTCGGGGGCTCCATCGTGAGGGTGAAGTCAGGGGATGCGACCTCGTCGTCGGTCACCGTGACAGCCACGCTGCCGGCGGGCAGTCCGTTGTAGTCGGTGTCGGCGGTCGAGCTGACGGTGTGGGTGATCGTGACCTCGTCCTCGTCCACGGCGTCGGCGTCCTGCTCCGCCGTGACCCTCACCGTCTGGGCCGTGTCCCAGCTAGTCGTGGTGAAGGTAAGCGTGGTCTTGTCGAGTGTTACATCGGTGTTGGCGACACCTCCGATGGTCACCGTGACGTTGCCTGCGGGCTCGGTGTCCAGCACCACGGTGTAGGTGTCCGAGTCTCCCTCCTCGATCTCCAGCGAGGTCTCGGAGACCGTGATTCCCGCAGTGTCGTCGTCGGTCACGGTCACGGGAACGCTGCCGGCGGCCACTCCGTCGTAGTCGCTGTCACCGGCGGAGGTCACAGCGTGGGTGATGTTGACCACCTCTTCATCGATCGCGTCATCGTCCTGATCCGCCGTCACCCTCACCGTCTGCGCCGTGTTCCAGTTCGTCGTGGTGAAGGTGAGCGTGGTCTTGTCGAGGGTCAGGTCCGTGCCGGCGAAGCCGCCCATGGTCACCGTGACGCTGCCGGCAGGCTCGGTGTCCAGCTCGACGGTGTAGGTGTCCGAGTCTCCCTCCTCGATCTCCAGCGAGGGCTCCGATATCGTCACCCCGGCAGTGTCGTCGTCGGTCACGGTGACTGCCACACTGCCGGCAGACAAACCGTCGTACTTGGTGTCGTTGCTCGAGCTGACCGCGTGCGTGACGTTCACGACCGCCTCGTCCACCGCGTCGTCGTCCTGCTTGGCCGTAACGGTCACCTCCTGCGCCGTGTCCCAGTCGCCGGTGGTGAAGGTAAGGGTGGTTTGGTCAAGCGTTAGTTCAGCGTTGGTGACCCCCCCGATGGCGACCGACACGTCACCGACCGGCTGCGTGTCCAGCACCACGGTGTAGGTGTCCGAGTCCCCTTCTTCTATGCCCAGTGAGGTCTCCGAGACCGTGACCCCGGCGGTGTCGTCGTCCGCAATGGTCACGACCGTCTGGACCGTGCCGCCTTCACTCACGCCCGCCGGCAGCGTGCTGCCGAACTTCACCCTAACGGACTCCCCGTCGTCGTCGATGTCGTCCTGGGTAGCGGAGAACGTGAAGCTCTCTTCCGTGTCTCCGGAGTTGATGGTGATTTCCTGGGGCACGTTGGAGTAGTCCGCAGTGGACGCTCCACCCTGCAATGTCACCACGATGGGTATGATCACCGGCCGCTCCGGATCGGCGTCCAGGGTTATGGTGACGTCGGCGGTCCCGCCCTCGGCGGCGTTGTAGGTGGCAGCGGCGAAGCTGACCTTTACGTCCGGCACGTCGTCGTCGGTGATGCTCACCGTGGCCTCGGAGGTCGTTCCGGCCGTAACCCGGTCGGGCAGGTTGCCGAATCCCAGCTTGACCGACTCCCCATCGTCGTTGTCGGTGTCCTGGGTTGCGGAGAACGTCACGGTCTTTTCCGTCTCCCCGCTGGCGAAGGTGACGTTCGTGGGCACGCCGGAGTAATCGGCGGCGGTGGCCCCGCCCTGGTCGGCGGCGGTTACCGGGATGGTCACCGGCCGCTCCGGGTCCAGGCTCAGGGTCAAGGTGACGTCCACGGTCCCACCCTCGTCCACGTCGTAGGTCGCATCCCCGAAGCTGACCTCCACCAGGGGATCGTCGTCGTCCCTGATCGTCACCGCCACGCCGGGCGCCGACAGGTCTCGGTAGACTGTGTCGGCCGAGCTGATGGAATGGGTGATCTGCGCCGCGGGCTCGTCGTCACCGTCGTCGTCGTGGATGCCTTGGACGAATACGTACTTCCGCCCCCAGCTATGAGGGGTGAAGGTGAGCGACCCCGGGTTCACCGTGAAACCGGCGTTGGCGGGCACGTCGATGGTCACCACGACGTCGGCGGTGGGCTCCGTGGCCAGGGCGACCCTGTAGTGTTCCCGCTGTCCTTCCCGAATGGTGAGGGACGTGGGGGTGACCCGCACTTCCGAGGTGTCGTCGTTGGCTATCGTCAGCCGGGTCGCGACCACCATTAGATCGGGGTGGTCTGACGAACCTTCGATGGTTACGGTCTCGTCTTCGTCCTCCACGTCGTCATCCGTTCCCGACAGGTATAGCTGCGCCGTCCCCGAGGACTGGCCCGCCTCGATGCGCAGGGGGGAGAGCAGGGTGGCGATGTAGGAATGGGACCTTTGCGTGGTGCCCTTGAGGGAGACGGTGAAGTTCACGTCGGACGTCAACGTGCTGGCCCCTTGCAGGGTCGCAGTGATGGTCTCGAAGTGAATGTTGTCTCCCTCCGACACCGTATCGGCCCCCAAGGTCAGGATGACGGTGGTCGGCTGCGGGTCGTTGTCCAGTATGGTGAGCCGGACTCCGTTGACCGGAAGGCCCGGGTCGGTGTTAACCCCGCGGACCGCAACCTGTTCGTCGCCCTCGTAGACGGTGTCTTCGACCGGGGTCAACGTCAGGGTGGCGGTGGCGGAGTACTCGCCGGCGGGGATGGTCAGGGTCGAGGAGTCCCACGCCGCCGTATAGTCGTCGCTTACCGTGGCGGACACGTCCAGGACGGACAGGGCCACCTCGGTGTCCATACTTCGGGTCCCGCCTCCCAAGAGGGTCGCTTTCACCGGGATTGTAACCGCGCCGCCGCCCTCACTGATGGGTCCGGTTGTCGCCAAGAGGGAGATGCTGGTGGGCTCCTGGTCATCGTCCTCGATGACCACGTCGGCGGGAGTGACCGTTATGGTCCCGGGGACGGTGCCGGCGACTTCCAGCGTCTCGTTGCCCTCCGCGATATCGTCGTCCAGCACCTCCAGGGTCATGGTCGCGGTGGCCGACATCCCTCCGGCAGGTATGGTCAGGGTGGCCGTGGCGGACTGGAAGTCCTCTCCCGCCGTGGCGGTGTCGTCCGCCAGCTCCAGGCTCACGACGGTATCTATCACCCGGGATGACACCCCGGCCAGCGTGCCGGTCACGGTCAGCTGCAGGGAGGACGCCGATTCGCTGACGGTGTCCGGGGCCACGGTCAGCATGACCTCCCCCGGCTCGACGTCGTTGTCTATGATCTTCACACCCTTACCGGTCGAGTTTGCAAAAACCGTGGACTTGACCGACAGGCGAGCGACCTCGTCGCCCTCCGAGAGGCTGTCGTCCACGGGGGTAAGGGTGATGGTGGTGGTCACGCTGGACTCGCCGGCAGGGATCGTCACGTTGGAGGTCATGGCCGTGTAGTCCACGCCCAGGGTCGCGTTGTTCCGGACGCCGGGACGGTCGATCATCTCCACGGTCACCGGGGTGGCGACTGTGAATTGAGTCGTCCCGTCCAGGGCCACCGTTACCGTGATGTCCGTCGCCCCCGCGTCCTCGTCCACCTCGTTGTGTGAGACGGAAGAGATGGTCAGTCCCGTGGGGGCGGTGTCGTCGTCGTCGATGGTCCCTTCGGCTTTGGTAACTCCCAGGGGGACCATCTCGGGCGGTGTGGAGTTGCCGATGGTGGCCTCTTCCAGCACTACCAGGAAAGTCTCAGCGCCCTCCACCAGGGTGTCTTGGGTGGTCGTCACGGTGAAGGTAGCCGACCTGTCGCCCGCGGGGATGGCCACCGTGCCGCTGGCGGACGCGTAGTCCTTGTCCGGGAGGGCAGTTTCGCCCGCGTCCAGGGCGTCGCCGTCCTGTTTCGTGGACCAACCCGCCGACACGACCTGGTCGGCCACCGTGGACAGGGTGATGGTGAAGGTGGCGTTGGCCCCTTCGGTCACGCTCGGGGCGTCCCCGATGGATATTGTCAGGTTGTCCTGGTCCAGGATACTTGTCGTGGCGACGTTGTCGGTGGCCGAAACCGAGCCTGCCCGTTGGTCGGTGCCGACGCTGAAGATCTCTACCTTCAGGGTTTCCTGGCTTTCGTTGATGCCGTCCGCCAGCACCGGGAAGGTAATTGTACCCTTGGACTGGCCTGCGGATATCTCCAGGACTCCGGCCTTGCCGGTGCTGTCTCCGGGCGGGAACGTGATGGCCCCCTTGGGCGCGGCATAGTCGTCCGTGACCGTGGCGGAGCCGGCAGTCTCGAAGGGAACACTGACGTCGGCGGCGGGAACCCCGCCGGTAAGTGTCACGGTGAAGGTGGTGTCGTTGCCCTCGGCCACGTGTTCGGCATCGGCCGCAATGGAGGCGGTCAGGGTCTCGTTGTCCCTGATGGAGACCTCGAAGGACCCCTCGGTGGGGGAGATGGCAGCGAGCCGCGTTTCGCTGGCCACCAGCTCGACGCTGAAGGTCTCCAGGGACCTCTCGAAGAGATTGTCATCGACGATGTCCACTTCGATGAACCCGGTGTTTACTCCGGGCATGAAGGTGACTTTTCCGTTTGCGCCCTGGTAGTCCGCTCCGAGGGCTGCCGTGCCAGGAACCGTACGCCAGCCGATGGCCGGGTTCCTCTCGCTGGCCGTGGTGTCCGGATGGGAGAGCTCGACGGTGAATCTCACGGGGTCGAGCCGGCCCTCGTCCACGGTCGAGTAGGCGCGACTGACGGACGCGACCAAGGGTTGTTCGTCGTCGTCGATGGTGCCGACGGCAGTGTCGTCGGACAGGCTGGTAAGCGTCGACCAGCGTCGGGAGGGGCTATACCTGCTGAGGACCTGCGCAGGTGTGCTAAGCTGGACTGTGAACGTCTCGTTCCGCTCATGAATCGTGTCGTCCAACGTGACCACCGAGAAGGCCACGGTCTGCTCCCCGGTCGCGAAGGTGAGGGTCGCGGTCCGGGCCTCGAAGTCCTGGCCCAGGCTGGTGGCGGTCACGTTGGCGTGGGAGGTGGCGTCGCCGTCCACGGTGGCGACGTCGACGGTCACCTGTTGCGGGGCGGGCGCATTCAGGCTCACGGTGAAGTCCAACCGACCGGCGGACTCGTCCGCCTGGACATCATCTATCGAGAAGGCCAGGTCGTTGTCGTGGAGGTACAGAGTCCTGTAAGGGGCCCCCTGGTGATCCTGTGAGTCCGGCCAGTCGACATACACGGGGGTGTACCCCGCACCCTGGAGAATATTGAAGGTCAGGCTGCCGTCGGCCTCCACCGTGCTGTCATCCACCGTGGGCAGGGAGAGCTCGACCGATGCCACGCCCTGGGCGAACTCGACGGTCTGCGGCGGCGCGCCCGCGAGGAAGTCTCCCTGCTGGGTGATGTCCAGGTTGACCGCCAGAGGCACGTTCGCTGGGTCTCCCTCGGTCGCCACACTGAAGCACTCGCCATTGATGGTGACGTAGCAGATGCCCTCACCCTGGGGGACAAGGCGTTCGAGCAGGACCATCACGTCGTCACCCTCTTCGGTGTGGAACGTGGTGTGGCTGAAGGCGATCCCGTGGTCGATGTCATCGTCCAGGATGGTGCCCGTGCCGGTGTCGTCCGCCAGCGTCAGCTCCGAGGGGTTGCTGAGCACGACGTTGAAGGTCTCGTCGGCCTCGTCCGACTGGTCGTCCAGCAGGGATACGGTGACCGTCTTCTCGGTCTCCCCGATGGCGAAGTTCAGCGTCCCGCTTGCCGCGGTGAAGTCCACGCCGCCGGTCGCGGCCGTTGTGGACCCGTCCTCCGCCGTGGTCCAGTCCACCGAGGCCGCCCGCTCATAGTTGGCCCGGTCCAACGACACGGTGAACTCGATGGTCCCGTCCGTCTCGCCGGCCGAGGCGTCGGAGACCGATACATCCGGCGGGACGTAGTCGTCGTCGGTGACCGCGGTGGTCACTGAGCGCACGTACCACGTGGTGCCGGCGTACTCCTTTACCCGGTAGCAGTAACGATCGTCCTGGGAGGGGCAGGATTTCTGCAATACCCCTGTGTACAGCAGTTCCACGGTGATTCTGCCGTCGAGTTCGTCCACGCTGTCGTCGGTTGTCGGTACGCTAAGGATGACTGTTGCCTGGTTGGCGGCGAAGGTGACCGTCTGTGGGGCGGGGCCGGACATGAATTCCCCCTCCTGGGTCACCAGGACGTTCACCTGGAGGGGGCGGGTGATGGAGTCAGGCTTGCCCCCGTGGCGGTACAGAGTGAATGTTGCGGCATCGCCTTCGCTCACGGAAGCGTTGTCCCGCTTGATGCGAACGCCCATAAAGTTGCTGTAGTAACGGAAGTCAATACTCGATGGAGTCCCCACCTGGTACTGGGGATAGTAGCCGCAGTTTGCGGGGTTGTTTGGGCAGTAGTGGGGCCGCAGTTCGAGGGTCCCGCTACGGCCCAGGGCATCGGGAATACTCAAATCCCCGATGCTGACGCCGCTGGCGTCCCCCGGGTCGAATACCCATCCCTTGACTCCCTCTCTGGCGCTTGTGTAATCCTGAAGTGGAGCCGGCCAGTGTGTGACATGGGTGATCTCGGCATCCAGCAAGAGCCTTCCGGAAACGGCGCCGGTGCGGCTGAAGGGCAGAATCGTTTCGTGGTATCCCGCGTAGGATTCGCTGGTCGTCGAAGACCCGGTCACCGTGGGTATGTCGTCGTCCTGTACCCAAATCTTCGCCGACGCGTTGTACAGGGCGACGTAGTCGTCGTCCGCGTCGTTGAGGACCGTGGCGTGGTAGGTGCTGTTGCCGTAGTTCAGGCTGTCGTCGGTAGTCTGCCGCGTGACGGTTACCGTCCGTGTCCCGGCCGGGAAGTCTACGGTGATCTCCTCGGTGTCGAAGTGAATGTGGTTTTCAGGCGTGGTGATGCCGCGGGTGGGGTCGTCCAGGTCCGCCTGGGTCACCCGGTACCTCACCCGGTTCAGCTCGAGCCGGGCCTGCAGAGCGTCGGTTGTGGGAGTGCTGCGGGTGACCGTGAATGACACCGGCTGGCCCTCGTTCACCCAGGCCTGGTCTTTGGTCACCGAAACCGAGGGCTTCGCGCCGTCGTTGTCGTAGATGGTGAAGGTGTGCGAATTGGGCCAGCCGGCGCGGTAGTCCGTGCCGTCCTCCAGTGTCACGGTCAGCTTGCCGATGTCTTCGGTGGTGGTGTCGTCCTGGGTCTGGATGGTGACCGTGGCAGTCGCCTGTTGCAACCCGAAGGTTACGGTCTCGGGCAGGGCTCCGGTGGTGTAGTCACCGGTCTCGATCACTTCCAGGGTCACCGTAAGGGGGCTCCTGCCCGACCTGGACAGCTCCAGGCTTATCGATTCTCCCTCGACCACCCGCAGGTCGGGGGTGAGCAGGATGACGTTCTCCAATTTGGTCTCCCGCACCGTCACCGTAACGCTGGACGGCCTATCTCGCCAGTAGGTCCTGGGCTCGCCGATGGCCGGCGGGTCCAGGAGCGTGGCGGTGACGGTGTGAGAGCCGTCCCTGACTCCATCGTCCGTCGTGGTTATGGTGTGCTCCACGGTGGCGTCCCCCGCCGGGAACACGACGGTGTCCTGGCGGTTGTCGGCATGGGGAGCGGTCTTCACCACCTGCAGCCACACTGTCAGCTCGTTGGTCGTGTCGCCGTCGCGGGTTAGAGTCAGGATGACGTCGCTACCCTCGTCGACCGCCTCCCCCTGGGCTTCCAGCGTGACCACCGATTCGTCGTCTTCGATGACCCCGTCGTGGATGAGGTTCGTTGCGCCGTCCTGGAGGGCGGCATTGACGGGGTTTGACAGGACGACGTGGAAGCGTTCCTTGTATCCAGCGATGGAGTTCTGCAGGACCTCCACCGGGATGGCGGCGCTGGTCTCACCGGGGTCGAAGGTGAGTGTTCCCGTACTCTGGGTGACACTGAGGCCGTCGCCGATGAAGTAGTCGTTGACGCTGTAATCGACGGTTGTGGTCATGAGAGAGGGCAAGGCTGTAAGCATGTCCACCCAGATGTCGACGGTGCCGTCGCCTTCGCTCACGGTGGTGCTCGCGTCTCGGAACCCCAGCACCGGCAGGGGGTCCCTGTTCCGGACGATGATGGTCCCGGATGGGTACGAGCCGTTGATCTCGTAGGCATCGTCCGCCAGCAGCTCCACCGTGAACTCCGCATCCCCGTCGTAGCCGTCGTTGCGGTGGGTAATGTAGCCTGGGGTGATGTACGAAGTCCCCGCGGGAATGGTATGGACCTGGTTTCCCAGGATCGAATCGTACACGGCGTTGCCGTCCTCCGAGTGGTCCACCCTCACCTGGAGGGGCTCCCCGGTATGCCCGTTGTGGAAGATCCGGTAGTCGAGAAGGTTCCCCTCGTTGATGCTGTTCCTGTAGGCTTCCACGCCCACGATGTAGGGGTCGTTGTCCAGTATGGCCCCGGTGACGGTGGCGGTGCTCGCAGGCGTCCAGAACTCGGCTCGCAGAGGGTGGAGAGTTGCGCTGTAGCGGTGGTCCGGTCCCTTGTAGCTGTCGTCGGCCTGGCTGTACCTGAAGGTCAACATGGACATGCCCGCGTCCATGCCGAACACGTGGCGCTCCTCGTCTCCCACCAGCCCGGCGGTGATGGGAATCTCCAGGGGGTTCTTGTCCTCTCCAATACGCCTGATTTCCAGGACGAGGTCGGTGCCCTCGTCCACCTCCGCGCGGTTGAAGCTGATGGACACCTGCGGGGCCACGTCGTTGTCCGCCACCTGCACAGTCAGCGAGGAGGAGCCCACGATGTCATAGTGCGGCTCGTCAGCCACCGTGAACGTAATGGCGTTATCGAGAATGTCCCGCCAGTCGTCGGGCGGCGTGATGGCAATTTCCTTGGTCGTTTCCCCCGCCGCAAACATGATGCTCGAAGGGACCTCGACCGTCTCCGAGGCATAGTTGCCCTCCAGGAACCCGCCGGGGTCGTCTACCGACACGCCCACGATCAGCTCGTCCATGGTGTTGTTGCCCCTTGTCAGGGTGAAGGTGGCGGTGTCCCCCTCGGTGATGCTGGTGTCGTCCACCGAGAGGGCGATGGTGGGCCTGTCGTCGTCCAGTATTCTCACCTTCTTCTCTGAGATGAGCAGTATTCTGTCCGACAACGCAGAGGGAACGAGGAGACCGGCCATAAAGGTATCCTTAGGCTCGTACACGGAGTCATCCAGGGTGGCGACCGTCAGCGTCTCGGTCTGGGTAACATATTCCACAAACAGGTCCGTCATCGGGACTGCGGGGAATACCACATCGTGGACCTTGTCCGTCGGGTTGGTGCCGTCGGCCATGCGCTGGTTGGGCTCCCAGGTGCGCACCTGGTACGTATAGGACTCCAGGGGGTTCCCCCAATTGCGCTCGAGGGTGATGGTGACGTCCTGCCCCTCGGCTACCTCCTTGGGCGCGACCGACTTGATTTTGACATGCACCCCTAACCTGAGCTCAGGCCAGATGGTCTTCTTCCTGTCGCCGGTCACCGTCCAGTACTGGGCCTCGTCGGTGGCGCTGAGGGCGGTCCCGACGGCGGCGTCCTCTACCTGCTTGATCTCGGCGGAGTATTGCCACAAGTTGTGGTCAAGGAGTCCGTTGTCGAGCACCTCGATCCGCCCGACCACCTGTCTCTGGTCTCCTGTCAGGGTCAGGGGGAACTCCCGGAAACGATTTCCTGTTTCGGGATCGGTAGGCCAGCTGGAGTGAAGAGGACTCTCCCAGCCGCGGTTGTGCTCCACCCGAACGACGAAGGTTGCCGTCTTGCCGGTGTCCTCGGCGCGGCGGCTGACCAGGAAATGGGCGGGATAGGGCTCCGCCAGCTCATGCCTGACTACGAAACCGCGGTCGTCGTCATAGTGGAAAGTCCCCTCGGCCGGACCGGGGGTACAGGCGTCCTGCTCGTCGCAGGTCAGGTAGGACTCTCCCTCTTCCCAGTGCTCACTGTCGGCGCTGATCTGCCCCCACTTGAAGGACAGCACCTGGGCCGTATCGTTATCGGTAACCGACAGGGTGGTGAAGGTCCCGCTATTCCCCGTCTGTCCCAGGTAGTAACCCGTTCCTGGCAGGACACGGACATTGACCAGTCCGGCGGGCTCCAGGTCCCGCTGGTCGTCGGGGAACGCCAGGGTCAGCGTCTGGGTGGTGGAATTGGCCGGGATGGTCACCTCGGTAGGGATGGCGGGCGCCGGGTCCCAGTGGTTGCCCCGCAGCCGGTTCTCGGGGTCGTCGACGAGGATGTTCACGGTCAGGGGCTGGGCCGTGTCCCCTCCGGCACGGGTGAGGGTGATGGTGGAGCTTCCGCCCTCGACTACGGAGTCGGGGTTGGCGGCTACTGTGACCAACGTGCTGCCGCCGGGCGGGTCGTCGATCTCGATATATGGCGTGTTGGGGCTCCCCTCCCGGTAGCGGTTGGCGCCGTCGACCTGGCTGATGCTGAGGATATCCGCTATCAGCTGGTCAACGCCGGCCTCGGTGACCCCGTCCACATAGGGATAGACGGTGAATTCGGCGTGGCCCTTCCAGGGCGGGATCGTCACGCTGTGGTCCTCAGTGCTGGGGTTGTCCCCTAAGCCGACCTGGCGGTTTGGCTCGCTTGTCTGGACCCGGACGGTTACGGGTTTGCTCATTGGCCCGTCTATCCGGTACAGGGTGTAGACGACGGCTTGCCCCTCCGTCACGGTGAGCACGTCGCTGTCGATCGAAACTGAGCCGTTGCTGGCCCCGCTGTCGGTCGCATCGATAGTCGTCTCCCGGAAACCCGACTTCACTGTCCAGTACTGGCCCTCCTCGCTGGCGGAAACCTGGTTTCCTGCGTGGTCTTCGATGGGCCTTATGGATGCCCAGTAATCCCAGCTGGACTCGGACTCTCCGTTGAACGTGACCGTGAATTCCTCTTTGACCTGGAGGTCGCTTCCCGTGATCTGCAGCGGGTAGTCTCTGTACAGACGACCTGTGCCAGTATCTTGAGTCCAGCCCTCCAGCCTCCAGTCGGCGCCGCTGCGGTCGGTCTCTACGCGGACCGTGAAGCGCGCGGGCACGCCCGTGTCCGCGTCCTGCTGCCTTCGCTTGACGACGAACGCCAGTTTGTCGCCCTCACTCACATCGGCGTCGTTCACCCCCTGCTTGCCGAAGTTCAGCTCCAGCTCCTGGGCGGTGTCGTTGTCGGTGACGGTCGTACCGGCCCCGGTCTTCAGTCCGGTGTGCCCAAGCAGGTACGGGACCGAGGCCTGCATCCTCGGAGGCTCGACCTCCACTTCGAGCGAGGCGTTCGGGACGTCCCGGTAGTCGTCCAGGGTCTGCAGGCTGACCGTGGCAGTGGACGAGCCCGCGCCGAACTCCACGCTGGCCGGCAGCGCGGGGGGCGGGTCCCAGAAGTCGCCGCGGGTGAAGCCCTCGGGGTCTTCGACGCTGATGTGCACGGTCAGGGGGGAGGCAGTGTCTCCCGTACGAGTCAGGGTGAACGTCGCCGCGCCGCCCTCCGCGATGCTGGTCGAGTCGCTGGCGATGCCGATGCGCGGCACGTCGGCCGGCGGGTCCAGTATGGTGAATTCGGCTTCATCCTGGGCGTCGAGGGCGTAGGAGCCATTGCTGCTCGCCACCAGCCTGGCCTTCAGGACGTGGCCGGCTTCAGCGGACTCGTCGACTCCATCGACGTAGGCGGTAACCCGGAAGTACTTGGAAACAACGTCGTTGGGAGGGAACGTGAACCGATGCGTCTGAAGGCTGGGGTTGTTGCCGTTGCCGTCGTCCAGGTTGGGTTCCCAGGTCTCGACCTCCACCGTCACGTCTGACTCGGACATCACGCGGGAGAGCGGGGTCAGCTTGAACCGAGCCCTGGCGCCCTCGTAGACTTCGGGGAGCCCGGAGTAGAAGCCGTCGATCTTGAAGGTCGGGGTCTGGGTCTGTGCCTGGGCCGGGGGCGGAGAGGCAACGAGGACCAGGGCTGTCAACCCCAGGGCCAACGCAGCGTGGAGGAGCAGAAATGCGGCCGCCCTGGGGCGTCGGGTCACGGCTGTGAGCTCCTACAGAAGCAGGCGCCCTTCAGCACCCATTCGAAGTCGGCGATTGACATGTTCATCGAGTGGCGCACGCTCGCTGGAGCCCGTGTCCCCTACCGGGTTGGCGGCTGCCCGAGCGCCGCGTAGTTGGCCACGACTCTCGAGGTCACTGAGACGAAGGCCGCCATATCCTCCTCACTCACACCCTCGCAGAGGCTGGAGTCGAACGCCTGGACGCGGACGTGCAGGTCCCGGGTCAGCTCCAACCCCTCCTCGGTCAGCGTGAGGATTACGACTCTCCTGTCGCTGAGAAGGCGCCGCCTCTGGACCAGGCCCTTGTCCACCAGCTTGGTTACCGACCGGCTTATGCCCGAGGGCGCGAGGGGCAGCATCTCGGCCAGCTGGGTGGTGGTCCACTCCTCCGCCCCCAGGAAGAGCCGGAGCAGGGCAAAATCGATATGGGTCAGACCGTGGGCGGCGACTATCTGCGCCATCCCCCGGGCCACCGCGTTCACCAGGCCGGTCACGCAGGCGCCCAAGTCGGCGGGAGGTGTCCGACCCCGCGTTTCGCCCCGTGTCTCGCCCTGCGTTTCGCCCCCCGTCTTGAATGACGCCTTCAGCGTGGGACCAGCATCCATTCCAGTCTTGTGTACCGAGCGGAACAATTCCAACTGGAACTAATGTAGCGTCCCGCTGTAAGGATGCCGCAAGGATTTCGGCGAGACCGTGTAATGGTCCGGTGAGAAACGGGCTTTCCATAACCCAGGGAGGGGAAGGGGACTACGTCTCAGGTGGTGGGGCGGGGTCTAACGGCGAAGGCCCGGTCCAGGACCGCGCCTCGGGGCACGTGCGCGGAGAGGGTCGGGCGAGGGGACTGGAGCGCCGGTTGCGCTGACGGCTTCCCGGTGCGGGTCTTACCGGCCTGCCTGGACCAGCGCGACCCCAAGGGCCCCGGGGCCGGCATGCACCCCCAGGGCTGGGCCGAACCGGGCGATGCGAGGCTCGGAGCCCCGGGGGAGCATGTCCTTCAGGTCCTCCGCAACCTCGGAGGCGAGTTCCGGGGTGGTGCTGTGCATCACGGCGAGGGATTCTATTGGAGCGAACCCCCGTACGCGCTCCTTCATCTGGGCCAGCGCCTTGGGAAACGTCCGGGCCCGGCCCAGCGGATGCACCTCACCGTCCCTCACGATGATCATTGGCTTGATCTTCAGGACCGAGCCCACCAGGGCCTGGGCCTTGCCGATCCGCCCGCCCTTTTGAAGGTACTCCAGGGTCTCGAACAGGCACAGGCATTGGGCGCGTCCGACCGTCTCCAGGGCCGCGGCAACCACCTCCGACTGGCTGGCTCCCTGCATCGCCAGCTCCGCGGCCGCCATTACCACCAGCCCCAGCCCCATGGACGCCTGGCCCGAGTCGATCACCTCGATTGGACAGTCAGCCGACGTTGCCGACGCTCCCTGGCGCGCCGAGTTGCACGTCCCGCTGAGCTTGGACGAGACGTGTATCGACACGATGCCGTCGGCGTCCCGGCCCAGCTCATCGTAGGCCTGCTTGAAACGGCCCGGCGACGCCTGCGACGTCGTGGGCAGCTCGGGGGAGGTGGACAGCATCCCGTAGAACCCGTCAGGCGTGATGGTGACGTTGTCCTCGAATGTGCGCGTCCCGAAGTGGACGTTCTGAGGAACGACGGTGATACCCAAATCCCTGGCAGTTTCGCGATCGATGTCGGAGGTGCTGTCGGTAACGATTCTGACTGTCATGACGACCTTTCGGGGGCGCTAGACCATGGATGGCTTCGCCATGCGATAGCCGACCCCTGGCTCCGTGAAGATGTACCTGGGGCGTGCGGCGTCGTCCCCCAGCTTATGCCGCACCTCCTTGACGTATTGGCGCACGATCCGTGCGTCACTGGCATAGAGCGGCCCCCAGACCCGTCGCAGTATCTGTTCGTGGGTCAACAGCCGGCCCGCGGCCGTCGAAAGCTCGGCGAGCAATTTGTACTCGGTCGCGGTAAAGTGGACCGGACGGCCGGCGACTGTCACCCTGCGCTCAGCATAGTCGATGCTGAGGCCGTCGTGCAAATAGGTCGCATACGACTCTCTCCAGTCTGCGGACCCGCGCCGCCGAAGGGCCAGGTCGACTCTCGCCAGCAACTCCGTCGTTGTGAACGGCTTGGCAATGTAGTCGAAGGCGCCAAGCTCGAAGGCCCGGCGGATCTGCTGGTGCCATTCGTGCCCCGCCACCAGGATGACCGGCGCGTCTGAGACCCTGCCGATGCGCACCAACACCTCGAATCCATCGGTCCATGGTAGCATGGGCTCGATCAGAATGACGTCAGGGTCCTGCTCTTCTATGAGCCGCTCAGCCCCCATCGGACCGTTGACCGCGAGCGTGGTATATCTCTCTCCTGAGAGGATGTTGCGGACATACCTGCTCGTCTCGGGGTCCTCGACCATCGCCAACACTCGTGCGCGCCCCTCATCAGGGTCGGCGGCAGGCTGTGATCGGTCCGGCCCCTGTTGTGCTCTGCTCTGCCGGGCGACGACGGGTATCGTGAACATGAAGCCCCCCCGCTCACCCACGTCTCCCTCCTCGACGATCAGGCGGCCCCCGTGGGCTTCTATGATCCCCCTGCAGATCGCAATTCCCAGGTCTCCTCTTCCAGATCGCGTTCCCAGAACCTGGTGGACGTCTCTCGAGCTCTCCCCTGGTCCGGTGGCCAAATGCACTGCGGCTGCGCCCGTAGTTTCGCCGCCCACTGTGAAGGCAACATGCGAGTCCCTGGGAAACACCCTGATCCTGACGAGGGAAGTTTCGGAAGAGTACCTGGATATGCTGGCAACGAGGTTGCCGAGTACCTGCAGAATCCGGCGATTGTCGGCCATCACTCTTGGAAGAGCCGGTGGCAGCTCGAACTCCACCCTACCGTTCGACGCTCCTGCATGGCTATGCGCCTCTCTCACTTGGTCCAGCAGGTCCGCCACCTCCATGGGCTCGGGGCTGACGGACAGTGTTCCGGCCTCGATATGCGTGATGTCGATCAGGTCATTGATCAGGTCCCGCATGCGATCGGTCTGCTCGTCGATTACCCTCAAGAACTGGCGACTCTCGACGGGATCGACAGGGTAAGGGGAGTTGAGCAAGGTAGACGCCGATCCTTTGATCGACGTAAGGGGAGTCCGCAGCTGGTGGCTTACGTTGTTCATGAACTCCGCTCGCTGCCTCTTCATCTCTTCCAGCGGCGTGATGTCCTGGATCGTAGCGACCACGGACACGATGCCACCATCCCGGCGTATCGGCCTGGCATTGACGAGAGTGGTGATCGTCCGCCCGTCCTGAAGGTGTATCACCACCTCCTCGGCTACTACGCTCTCGCCTCGTCTCAACGCCTTCGTGGTGGGGAGCTGGTCCACCGGGATGTCGCTTCCGTCCGGCCTGCGTAGTGACATTACTTCCAGCAGTTCGCTGAGAGAGCGGCCCGGGGCATGTACCTTGCCGACAATCCGCCTGGTCTCGTCGTTCGCCGAGACGAGGTCTCCGGTCTCCGCGTCGAATACCAGGACTCCTACTGGGGAGATGTTGACCAGGGCCTCCAGGTCCGCCTTTGCCTGCTGCTCCTCCCGGTATCTTCGTGCGTTGAAGATTGCCGCCCCCGCCTGAGAGGCGAACATCACCAGCACGTCCTGGTCTTCACTGGCGAAGTCTCTGCCGCCCTCCTTCTCCGTGAGGTAGATGTTGCCGACGTGCTCGCCGCGATGGCGGATCGGCATCCCGAGAAAGGTCTTCATCGGCGGGTGGCCTTCGGGAAACCCGACCGAGCTGGGATGGCTGGAGATATCCGCGAGCCTCAGAGGCTCCCGTATCTCGTTCATGTAACCGAGAAGGCCCAGACCCTTGGGCAAGACCTTCAGGCGCTCGGCCTCCTCCGCGGAGAGTCCCGAGGTTATGAAGTCCTGTATGCCCCCGGACTGATCGTAGGTGAGAAGAGCCCCGTAGCGCGCCCCAGTCAGGTCGCGGGCATTGTCGATGACTTCCTTGAGGACGGTGTTGACGTCCAGGGTCTCGCTGACTCGAAGGCTGGCCTCGCTGAGCTTCGAAAGCCGGGTCCGGAGTGACTCGATATTCTGCAGCAGGTGGCTGCGTTCGACTGACATCACCCCGTTTTGACGCGAAGTCGACGACGGCTCTGCCGGTGAGGAGAGCCGGTCAGCCGGCTCCTCTTCGCTCAATTCTGGGCTGTATCCTGCCTTCATCACTTACATCCGCTTCCGGCTGCCGTTTGGCAGGCTCCACGCGATGACCGCACTTGCGACGCGAACGCCGCTCAACGAGCGGGGCAAACGGTCACTCCATTATAGAGGGGCTGTGTAAGCTCTCCGTTAAGTCTCCGGCCACCTCCAAGACGATTGTTGTGAGTTTAATGTAAAGATGATAGCATGGCGCCGATCATTCCCAATCCCCTGGCCTGGCGTCAGGCATAGGGCCCACGTGGAACCACAGATCCCAATCGAGGCTGGAGAATGGACCGAGAAGACGACCTGTTACGAGAGAACCGGGCCCTGCGGGAACGGCTATCCAGGCTGAGCGAGGCCAGCGTACACATCAACGAGAGCCTGGACTTCAATGTCGTCCTTCAGGAGGTCATCGACAACGCGCGCTACCTTACCAATGCCCGCTACGGGGTAATTGCAAGCATGAATGAAGTCGGCGGCCTGGACTCAGTCTTGACCACCGGAACGACGGAGGACGAGGACCGCCAGCTCGTAGAGATGCCCGGTGGAACGAGGATCTTCGATCACTTCATCAAGATTCCCGGGCCGCTCGTCGTGGACAACTACTTCGAGTATGCGGAATCGGTTGGACTGGATGGACGGCTGCCGATGACTGTATTTGCCGGCATGGCTGCCCCCATAAGACATCGAGGCGAACCCGTGGGGATCATATGGCTGGGCCATGGCCGGGAGGGTAAGGAGTTCAGCGAGGAGGATGTCGAGACCCTTGTCATGTTCGCCTCACAGGCGGCGATGGTCATCTCCAACGCCCGCCGGTACCGGGACGAAATTCGCTCCAGGGCCGACCTGGAGACCCTGATAAGCACAACCCCGGTGGGGGTTGGGGTCTTCGACGCCAGAACGGGAGCTCCCGTTTCCACCAACCGGGAGTGGATGAGGATCATCGATGCGTTGCTGGCCCCGGACGAGCCACCGGAGAGTCTCCGGGAGAATCTGACGATCCGGCGTGCCGATGGTCGGGAGATATGCCTGGCCGACGTGGCTATGGACCAGCTGCTGACGGCCGGGGAGGCTGTGCGGGCGGAGGAGATGGTCTTCAGTGTGCCCAGCGGGCGGAGTGTCACCGTGATGCTGAACGGCAACCCAATCCGTTCGAAGGACGGTGAGGTGGAGAGCCTCATCGTGACGATGCAGGACATGACCCCTCTCAAGGAGGTCGAGCGGCTTCGGGCCGAGTTCCTGGCGATGGTGAGCCATGAGCTGCGCACCCCGCTGGCCACGGTGAGGGGTTCGGTCTCCGCGCTGCTGGACGAGTTCTCCGACATGCACCCCGCCGAGATGCGGCAGTTCCACAGGATCATCCTCGAGCAGACCGACCGCATGCGCGCGCTGATCGCAGACCTCCTCGACGTGGCACGGATCGAGACAGGCACCTTGCCCGTCTCACCGCAGCCGACGGACCTGTCGGTCCTCATAGGCGAGGCCGGCAACGCCTTCCGCATCGGCGGCAACAGGCACAGCCTCAGCATCGACATCCCGCCGGACCTGCCCTGGGTGATGGGGGACAAGTCTCGCATCATCCAGGTGCTCGGCAACCTGCTGGCCAACGCGGCACGGCACTCGCCGGATTCGTCGACCATCGCGGTGAGCGCGACACCGGGCGATCTCCAGGTCTCGGTATCGGTCTCCGATGAAGGCAGGGGCATACCCGCCGAGAGCTTGCCGCACCTGTTCAGGAAGTTCTCCAAGATCGAGACCGAGGGGCAGGCAGGGGATACCGGCCTGGGATTGGCGGTCTGCAAGGGGATAGTGGAGGCCCACGGTGGCCGGATCTGGGCGGAGAGTGACGGGCCCGGGCTGGGCGCACGGTTCACCTTCACCCTGCCGACGGTCGAAGAGGCTGGGTTCGTCTCTCCGGCGCCGTCCCACCAGCTCTCCACGCCATCGGCTCGCAGGTCGACGGCTGAGCAGCTGCGGATCCTGGCTGTGGACGATGACGACCAGGCGCTCAGGTACATCCGCGACGCCCTGGTCAAGTCGGGCTATACGGTGTTCGCCACCGGAGACCCGGGGGAAGTGCTCCGCCTCGTCGAGGAGGAGAAGCCCCATGTGGTGCTGCTTGACCTGATGTTGCCAGGAGTCGACGGGATCGATCTGATGAGAGAGATCGTGAGCGCCGCTGACGTGCCGGTAATCTTCGTGTCCGCCTACGGCCAGGACCAGCTCATTGCCAAGGCCTTCGAGATGGGCGCCGACGACTACGTGGTCAAACCATTTTCGCCCACGGAGCTTGTAGCCAGGATCAGGGCAGCCCTGCGCAGGCGGACCACATCTGAGCCGTCAGTCCCCTACGTGGTGGGAGACCTGACCATAGACTACGTGGAGCGTCTCGTGACCCTTGGAGGGAGACCGATAGACCTGACGGCGATACAGTACCGGTTGCTGGCCGAGCTATCGGCCAACGCGGGGCGGGTGCTCACCTACGAGCACCTGCTGAATCGGGTATGGGGCGCGGATGGCGACGCCGACGTACGTCCCATGCGCACCGCCATCAGCGCCATACGCCGCAAGCTGGGCGACGACGCCGACAACCCGACCTACATCTTCACCAAGCTTCGTGTCGGCTACAGCATGCCGAAGGCAGATATGCCATGAAGTGAACCTGCCGCAGGTCCCCGGTCTGCGCCTTTCCTCCCCAAGTCATAGACCAAGGGGAGCCGTCGAATACCCTTACGTAGCCTTCACGCTGTCGAACAGCTCCACTACCGGCTGCGCTGGAGGTGGAGTCAGCAGCGTCGTCGCTATGGCCGACGCCATCGAGATGACGAAGGCGGGTGTCGCCGGCTGGATGTCCCACATGCCGCCGGGACCGCCGCTCAGGAACTGCCACAACGTCGCCGCCAGGGTCCCGGTCACCACTGCCGTTCCTGCGCCCCAAGCGTTGAATCTGCGCCAGTACAAGCCAAGGACCATCACTGGCCCGAACGCGGCCCCCATGCCGCCCCAAGCATAGCTCACCAAGTCGAAGATGGAATCTGGGAACCAGACCGAGAGTATCGCCGAGATAATGCCTATGACCAGCAGCATCCCTCGGCCCATCCACACCCGGGCGTTCGCCGCCAGCCCCGTACCCACCCTCCTGAGCACGGGCATGTCCTCCGTCCCAATCGCCGATGCCAGGAGAAGCTGCGAGTCCGCCGTACTCATTACCGCAGCGATGACCGCCGTGAGCAGTGCTCCTAACACCACGGGGTGAAAGAAGGTCTCGGAGACCACAAAGTAGACCCGCTCCGAATCTACGACCGCTCCCAGCATGCCAGCTTCAGACAGGGCGGGGCGTGCGATGACACCAACGACAAAGGCCAACAGGTACACAGCCACCAGCCATACGGCGGCAATGTTGCGCCCCTGAACGATCTTGTCCTCGCGCTCGATCGCCATGAACCGCTGCAATATCCTGTGCGCCCCCAGCCCGCCGACCGCCCAGCCTGATGCCGAGAGTGCGAAGCTCAGCGTTATGAACGAGCCGTCCGTGAGGGTGAATGGATCAAAGAACCCGGTGGCCTCAGGCCCGGTGTGCGACAGCGGATGAGCCGTCACGACGAGCATCGTGACCACCAGCACCGCCAGGCTTACCAGCATCAACAGCGCCTGTGACACATCCGTCCTCGAGACCGCCGTGAATCCACCGATCAACGTGTATGTCGCAACCGCACAGAGCGTCAAGAAGACGCCCGCGGTGAGGTCGAGTCCAAATATCTC
The DNA here is from genome assembly GCA_965207305.1 of Dehalococcoidia bacterium. Classification (GTDB taxonomy): domain Bacteria; phylum Chloroflexota; class Dehalococcoidia; order Lucifugimonadales; family JAGWBF01; genus JAGWBJ01. The sequence continues at coordinate 109,360 of CBDBMB010000004.1, forward strand.
CTCCAGCAGCTTTGACCCGCCGACCAGCCCGGAGCTCACGTAGAAGATGACAAACAGAATGGTGATCAGCCCGGATATCGACCGCAGCGTTCCAGTTGCATCTCCAAACCGACGCTCCAGAAACTCCGGAATGGTCACCGCGTTGTCCGCCGCGATGGTCAATCGTCGCAACCGCTTGGCCAACAGCGTCCAGCTTAGCCAGACACCGACGGCTGCGCAGACTGGCACCCACAACTCCACTAGCCCTCCCGTGAAGGCCAGTGCCGGCAGCGCCAGCATCGTCCACGCGCTCGTCGTCGACGAGCCGGTACTCAGCGCCGCCGTGAAACTGCTGAGCCGCCGGCCGCCGAGCGTGTAGTCCGACATGTTCCGTATCCGGCGAGCGCCCACTAGCGCAATGCCGATTAGCATTCCAAAATACCCTGCAAAGCCTAATATCACCCAAACGTTGGCCATGTGCTGTTCGTTCACGATGCTGGTCTACCCATGCCGCAGCGGGTCGGCTGGCTCTCGGGAAATACCTTGCCCCGCTACTTGTCCACGCGGCAGCTGATGATGTCTATGCCGTGGTATTTGCGGTGGTGTACCGACGAGGCGTAGTGGCGCAGGATTCGGAGGGACAGCTGCTCTTCGTCTTCCAGCCCTTGGTCCTGGCCCAGATAGGCCATACGGTTCTCTATGTTTCCCTGGATGGCATCGTCCGACGCGACCACGATCTCCAGCTCGGCCGATCCGCTGTTGGGACGAATGGTGGCGACCAACCTGCGCTTCTGGTCGACCGGGCCGTCGTTCTCCTCGTTGAACAGGCTCAACATGACCTCTTCGCCCACTAGACGAAGCCGGCCTTTCCCTTCCCTTGTCCACCTGTGTCCGTCGGCGAATTCGCAGAGAAACTCGTCCACGGCAGGCAGGGAGGACCGGGACAAGTCAATCCTCAGTTTCTTGGCGCGAAACCCCGATAGTTCGGTGAATACGGTCATGGCTATGGCCGCCATACCGCCGACGACAATGGGGTTGCCCACCAGATGAATGGCTATCCCTTCGAATAATCCGCTGAGAGCCCCCGCGGACAGGCCCAAGACCATAGATACGCCGGTGATGGCAGCCTTCCTATGATCGACCTGGCCCGTAAAGACCGTTTTTGCACCCTCGACAAAGAGCATGCCGAAGATGATGACGTACACCGCGCTAACCACCGGGCTGGGAATGGAGACCAATATGGCAAGCAACTTGGAAAAGAATGCGACAACGATGGTGACCAGTCCCAGGTATATCCCGACACTGGTGGCTGCGACGCCCGTAAAGCCAATATACACAGCGGTGGCCGACCACGGAGCGGCGACCGGTAAGGTCCCCAGGATGCCGGAGAGAAACGTGCCCAGCCAGTACACGTTCAATCCCCCCTGCACGGACCGGAAATCGATGGCCGAGTGTCTCCGGTAGGAAGCTCGATAGATCACCGAAAGGTCCCCTACCACTTTCATGAACGCGGTGAGGTTCACCAGCACGAATGCCGGAAGCAACGCCCAGAAATCCGCGCCGAAGGTCAGGTCCAGTACCGCGAACGAGAACTGCGGCAGGCTCACCCATGGAGTGTCAGCTATAGTGGCAGTGTCAAAAAACCCCAAGGGCACGGCCACGCTCAGACCGACTGCTACGGTGGCCGGCAGAATCCACATGCGCCACATCGGCCTGTCTTGCAGAGAGATAAGGACCCCAGCGGCCAAGGCGGCCATGCCGGGCGTCAAGAAAAGCGCCGTCGATTCGTTTTCCGGTACAATGACCGCCTTGCTGATGATGAAGGGCATGGCCGAAATCGCCACCAGCATGACCACTACTCCGCTCACCGTCTGTGTAAAAATGCGGCGGAGAGAGGCAAGACGCAGGGTCAAGACAGACTGGACCAGGGTAGAAACCACCACCAAGCTGGCCAGCAAACCGGGGCCGCCCACATGGAGCGCCAAAGCGCAAACCGCCAAAAAGGGAACGTTGAAATTTGCCACTATGAGGCGGCCAGAGCCCAAGTGCCGCAGCCTGAGGGTCTGCAGGATCATGCTGGCTCCGGTGACTGCCAGCGCGGTAAATGTCACCCACGATAGATAATCTTCAGACTCGCCGGATGCCCGCACCACCAGCGCCGCCAACATGACGAGGCCGATCGTGTTGGGTATGAATATCTGAAAGGCTGAGGATATCGCCAGTAGCGGCGGACACCTCTCATCCGGTTCGTACTGGACTCCGGGTCGCCCTTGAGATTTTCGGAACATTAGCTGATACTCATTTGCAATGCTATCCGATATACTGCGACGTTGCCCACGCCCGGCAGTCGACAGCTATGATACGATGTATTAGTACTACATTCTAGAGAGGGTTGATTTTGCAGTACGAGCGAGAGACCAAAACGCGGGTGAATTGGACGGGATTGAAGCACCGACGAGCATCCGCCGGAGTGGGAGCACTGTTCCTGATCCTGATCATGGCTTCCATAGCAGCCTTCGCAGCTGCCTGTGCAGACGACCCTTCCCCAACGCCGGAGCCCGTTGCCACCGCCGCGCCCACGGCAACCCCCATGCCGACCCCCGCGCCCACGGCAACACCCGTGCCTACAGCGGCGCCCACCGCCGTGCCGACTGCAACCCCCGCGCCTACACCCGCGCCCACGGCGACCCCTGCGCCCACGGCGACCCCCGCGCCCACGGCGACCCCTGCGCCCACGGCGACTCCCATGCCGACACCCGCGCCCACGGCCACGCCGGCTCCAACCCCGGCCCCCGAGCCCGTAAACGAAGACGACGCGCTGACGCAAGCCCACGTAGAGAAGGCGATTGCCTACTACGACGCCAACGGCCGGGACGCGACGATTGAACATTACAAGAGTGAGGAGAGCATCGAGGGAGGCCGGTATCTGTACATCATCAGCCAGGATGAAGGCATCCTGCTGGCAATGCCGTTCTATCATCATTTCCTGGGAAGCAAGCTCGAATCTGCCGAGATGTTGCTTGGAATCGCTACAGAGGATGGCGCTTGGCATGAAGGACACGGGATCTATGTAGTGGAGACTGCCGACGGCGTCTCAACCAGACAGGGACCAGTGCGGAGCTACCTTGTCCTGCGGGACGGCCTCATCTTCATGTCCGGCCACTCCACCCTCGAGGAGAACGTGGCGGAGGCCACCAGGGATTACGTGAGCCGCGCAATCGCCCTGTACGAGAGTGAAGGGCTCGAAGCGACGATCGCCCACTATAACGACCCCGACAGCCTGGAGGGACGCTTCTACCTGTTCCTGATCGGCGCGGATGACAACTACCTGGCCCATCCCATTTTCCCGCACCTGATAGGGACCGACATCAAGGGCGTGATTGGTTCCGACGGGCAGGAGCTGGGCAAGGAGATAGCCCTTGCAACCGAGGAAGGCATCTGGGTGGAGTACCTGTGGCCCGACCCCATCACGCGGGTGGAGGAGCCCAAGACCACCTGGGCCATCCGCCACGACGGCCTCATCTTCGCCTCCGGCTACTACGCCGTCGGCCAAGCGCCGGAGCCGCCCGCCTGGCAGGGCGCGGACCCGCGCGAGTACACCGTGGAGTACGTGGAGCAGGCGATAGCGCGTTACGAGCGGGACGGCCTGGAATCCATGCTCAACTACTACAACAGCGTCGCCAGCTTCGAGGGCGAGTGGTATCTCTTTGCCACCGACGAGAACGACATCTATCACGTACACCCTCTGCTGCCCCACCTGGTAGGCACGGACATCAAGGACGTGGTCGGTTCCGACGGCTACGAGTTGGGCCGGGAGCTGGCCAAGGCCGGTGAGGGAGAAGGCGTGTGGGTGGAGTACCTGTGGCCCCACCCGGTAACGCTCAAGGAAGTGCCAAAGGTCGGGTACGCGGTGCGCCGGGACGGGATGATCTTCGCATCGGGCTACTATCCGGGCGTTACGGACCCGGCGGCCTACACCCAGGCCTACGTCCAGGGGGCTATGGACTATTATGACAGCCAGGGCCTGGAGGCCACCGTCACCCATTACAACAGCCCGGAGAGCATAGACGGCTCCTACTGGCTGATGATGGTTGACCCCCAGGGCTCCATAGTCGTATCGGGCGCGGAGCAGGCGCTGGTTGGACTGGATGCCGGCCAGTTCCGGGGGATCGTGGCCGGGGAGCCGATCGGCGAATCCCTTCTCAGCGCCACCGAGGAAGGCCACTGGTTCAAGTACCTGTGGCCCAACCCCAGGACGGCGGGGCAATTGACGGTGTACCTCTGGATAATCCGCCACGACGGATACGTCTTCGCCTCTGCCTACTACGTCGAGGGTGACGCGGACGCGCCGCCGCCCGCCGATTCCGACGATGCGCTGACGCGCGCCTATGTGGACAAGGCAATCGCCTACTACGACGCCAACGGCCGGGACGCCACCGTCGCGTTCTACAGGTCTGAGTCGGCCATGGAAGATGGGCGGTCGCTGGTCCTCATCGACAAAGCAGAAAGCAGGTTGCTGGTATTCCGGAACATTCCCGCACTGGAAGGCCAATACGTTGGCCCGGGCTCGACATTTGCCGGCCTCACGCAGCTCGTAGAAGCTGCCACCGAGGAGGGGTTCTGGATTACGACTCAGGACATCAACCCGGACACCAAGCAGGAAGAGCCCCGGCGAGTACTCGTCGTCCTTCACGACGGCCTGGTGTTCTCCTCCAGCCATTCCGCCTTGGTGGAGGACGTGGCGGACTCCGTAAGAGAATACGTGAATAGGGCTATTGCCAAATACGACAACGACGGCCTGGACGCTGTCATCACCCACTACAATAGCCACGACAGCCTGGACGGACAGTTCTACCTGTTCCTCATAGGCGAGGATGACATCTACCTGGCTCATCCCATCTTTCCCCACCTGATTGGCACCGACATCAAGGATGTGGTCGGTTCCGACGGGCAGGAGCTGGGTAAGGAGATAGCCCAGGCCACCGAGGAAGGCGTGTGGGTGGAATACCTGTGGCCCCATCCCGTTTCCAGAAAGGAACAGCAAAAGGTCACCTGGGCTATCCGCCACGACGGGCTGATATTCGCCTCCGGCTACTACGCGGGCGAGCCCGAGACAGGCCCCCCGGCTTGGCGGGACGCCGACCCCCGGGAATACACCGTGCAGTACGTGCAGCAGGCCATCGAGCGTTACCAACGCGACGGCCTGGAATCCATGCTCAACTACTACAACAGCGTCGCCAGCTTCGAGGGCGAGTGGTATCTCTTCGCCACCGACGAAAACGACATATACCATGTCCACCCTCTGTTGCCGCAGCTCATAGGAACGGATATCAACAACGTCATAGGTTCCGACGGCTACAGGCTGGGTGAGGAGCTGGCCAAGGCCACCGACGGAGGCGAAGGAGTCTGGGTGGAGTACTTGTGGCCTCATCCGGTGACCCTGAAGGAAGTCCCCAAGGTGGGCTACGCTGTGCGCCACGACGGAATGCTCTTCGCCTCCGGCTACTACGTGCGCATCGAAGACCCGGCGGGCTATACCAAGGCGTATGTGCAACAGGCCATCGAGTACTACCAGGCCAACGGACTGGACGCCACCATCGCCCATTACACCAGCGCGGAGAGCGTTGACGGCCAGTGGAACCTGACCATGGCCGATGAGAACGACATTGTGCGCGTAGCTGTCCTCGCCCCACACCTGATTGGCACCGACTTGAAGGAGCTCGGCCGCGTCCGGAAGATTGGCGCGGAGATGGCAGCGGCCACGGAGGAGGGCCTCTGGGTCAGCTTCGTCTTCCCCAACACCAGGTCTTCGGAGACCCTGTACGCTCACGTGTGGGCCATCCGCCACGACGGGCTGCTCTTCACGTCGCGCTACTACTACGACCAGCCTGACGTTCAGGAGACGCCTTAGGGAGGGGCTGTTGGCCCGGCCACGGAGCTCACTCCTGGCCGGGCCATCCGCTCTGGGACACGTCGAAGACGAAGCCCTCCGGGTCCTTGAATTTGGCCTCGAAGTACTGCCCGTGGAGGGCCAGGCCAGGCTGCTCGTCCACCTTCAGGTCTCCCTCCTGGGAACGGAGCATCTGCTTGGCTTCCTCCAGGTCGTCGACTCTGAAGCCGATGTGGTTCACACCAGGCGGCTGGGACTCGGCTCCCTTGCTTCCGATTATGGCGACGTTTATGTAGCCGTCGGTCAGGTAGATGGTGTTCCCGGGCGGGTTGCCGCCCCGGGAGACCTCCTCCAACCCCATCACCTGGGTATAGAACTTCGCCAGCCTGTCGTGGTCCGAGCTGAACATCGCAACGTGCCGTATCTTCATACCCATGCTCCTTTGAACTCCGGGATTCCCGACGCTCCAAACAGATTATAGGCGCCTGCCAAGGCCCGCATCAAATCAGACCGCTGGCCTCTGAAACCGCTGTCCACGATCAAGCCGGGGTGAAGCGCCCCCGTCACCGTCCGGGGAAGGGGCGGTATAATGTACCCGGGCAAACACCCTGAGACCGGTACGCTGGCCGGCGCCGAGAGGTGGGGGAATGCAAGTTGGAGCCAGACCCGGGAGCGTATGCGTGGTGGGCGGTGGCGTCGTGGGCGGCTTCGTCGCCTACCTGCTGGCCCGTCAGGGCGTCGAGGTGAGCCTCCTGGAGAGAAGCAGGCTCGGGGCCGGCGCATCCGGGGCCTCCGCCGGCAACGTCCAGACCCTCTCCAACGGGTTCCAGGCATTCCATAGGAAGCTTGGGCAGGAGAGCCTCGGCCTCTACAGGCGGCTCCTGCCGTCCATCAAGCACGAGTCCGGCATAGACCCTCTGGACCACGAGGTCCGTTACCTCTACGCTGCGATGGACGAGGAGCAGGCCACCGCGGTCCAGGCCGAGGAGCCCCGGCTTGTCGAGGACAGCATGAAGGTCCAATGGATCGACGGTCAGCAGGCCAGGGAGCTGGAGCCCAGACTCTCTCCCCGCCTCCTGGGTGGACTGCTCCATTCGGACAACATCCAGATGGACGGCACGAGGCTGGTGAACGCCCTGGGCCGGGCGGCCCAGGGGCGGGGCGCCTACGTGGCGGGCTCCGAGGTCACCGGCCTGGCGGTGGACGGGGACCGGGTTACCGGGGTCCGACGCAAGGACGGGACCGTGCTCCACGCGGACATGGTCGTGGCGGCCATGGGGGCATGGACCGGTCCGGCCCTATCCGGCTGGCTTGGGGTGTCCCTGCCCATCCGGCCCCAGAGCCTCCAGAAGATACACCTCCTCACCGGCGACCGGCCCCTGGAATGCGCCGTCCGGTGGGACGGCGTCAACATGGTGTCCCGGCGGGACGGGCTGACCCACATCGGGAGCAAGCGCGACGGGTTCGGCTTCGATGCCCACCCTACCGAGGAGGGCAGGCGGTGGCTGCTGGAGCACGCCGCCACCGTGTTCCCCGGCCTGGAGGCCAGGGTCGCCGAGGCGTGGGCAGGGTGCGCGGTGTCCACGCCCGAGGCGCTCCCCGTGCTGGGTCCCGTGGACGGGTACCAGGGCATCTACGTGGCAGCTCCCAGCACCAACGGCTTCCTGCTGGCCCCGGCGCTGGCGGATATCCTCACCGGCTTCTTGATGAAAGGCGAAGAGCACCCTCTCATGCGGGAGATGCTGCCCCGCAGGGCCGTAGCCAGGGACCGGAGCCCATCCGGGCCGGACGCGGCCGCCCAGGAGACGCGGTGAGCCGTTACACCTGGGTCCCCGTCCCAGGCGGCGGCGGGCAGGTACGGCTGCGGCCCCCTCCTCCGTCGTGGTATCATTGGCTTCGCCCCACGGTCACGCTCTCCAGGAGACGTAATGCGCACCCATAGGATCGTCACCATCGCCGGAGACGGCATCGGCCCGGAGATACTGGACTCGGCGTTCCGGGTCCTGGCCAGGGTGCAGGAGAAGTGCGGCGACTTCACCCTGGAATACCAGGAGCACGAGGGCGGGGCCGCCTGCTACGTGACCCACGGCGTCAACCTGAAGCCCGAGTCCCTGGAGGCCTGCCGCTCGGCAGACAGCGTGCTGAAGGCCCCCGTTGGGCTGCCCCAGGTGCGCCGACCCGACGGCACCGAGGCGGGCCTGCTGGGGGGTGTGCTGCGGGGCGGGCTGGACACCTACGCCAACGTCCGTCCCGTCAAGCTGTGGCCCGGCGTGGACGCGCCGCTGAAGGCAGATCCCGGCGAGATCGACTACGTGATCGTGCGGGAGAACACCGAGGGCCTGTATCTGGCCCGCGGCCTGGGGGTCGGCAACGACCAGGCCGTGGCGGACACCCTGCTCATGACCCGGCAGGGCGTCGAGCGCGTCTGCCGCTTCGCCTTCAACCTGGCCCGCAAGCGCGGCGGCGCCCCCGGAGACGGCAAGAAGCGGGTCACCTGCGTGGACAAGAGCAACGTCCTGCGCAGCATGTGGTTCTTCCGCAGCATCTTCCAGGAGGTGGGCGAGGAGTACGCGGACGTGGAGAAGGACTTCCTCTACTCAGACGCGGCGGCCCAGGCGTTGGTGCAGCAGCCCTCCCGGTTCGACGTGCTGGTGATGGAGAACTTCCTGGGCGACCTGCTCAGCACCTGGGAGGGGGCACAATAGGCGGCCTGGGCATGTGCCCCAGTGGGAACATCGGGGCCGGCGCCAGCTACTTCGAGCCGATCCACGGCTCCGCGCCGGACATCGCGGGCAGGGCCGTCTCCAACCCCATCGCCCAGGTCCTCAGCGCCGCCATGATGCTGGAGCACCTGAACGAGGCCGCCGCGGCCCGGATGGTCGACGCCGGCGTGTGGGGGGCCCTGGCCTCCCGGGACCTGGTCATCCAGGCCAACGGCCAGCCCAGGGGCGGGACCCAGGCCGCCACCGAGGCCATCCTGGCCCACCTGGGCTAGGAATGTTCTGAGTAAGCCCGCTGGCCGCCCACCAGTGGGTGGGGATTCCTTGCCCGCGCGGAGCGCGGGGTGGCCTGCGGGGCAGCCGGCGAGAAACACTAAGGAGTACACGATGACCGACGTTCCCCTGCACTACAAGTCCATCACCGAGCTGTCCGGGCTGATCCGGTCCAAGGCGGTGTCGCCCGTCGAAGTCACCAGGGAGATACTCCAACGCATCGAGGAGCTCGACTCCCGGTACAAGGGCTACGCCACCGTGATGGCGGACCACGCCATGGCCTCCGCCGGCAGGGCCGAGGAGGAGATCGCCGCCGGCCGATACCGCGGGCCCCTCCACGGCGTGCCCATCGCCGTCAAGGACCTGTGCTTCACCACGGGGGTCCGGACCATGGGAGGCTGCAAGGTGCTGGCCGACAACGTCCCCGACTTCGACTCCACTGTGGTGGTGAGGTTGGAATCGGCGGGCGCGGTGCTTCTGGGGAAGCTCAACCTGACCGAGGGGGCCATGGGCGGCTACAATCCCGAGTTCGACATACCTCTGAACCCGTGGAACGTCCACCGGTGGGCGGGCGCCTCCTCCAGCGGCTCCGGCGTGGCCACCGCCCTGGGCCTGTGCTACGGCTCCCTGGGCAGTGACACCGGGGGCTCCATCCGGTTCCCCGCATCGGCCTGCGGGACAGTGGGGCTGAAGCCCACTTGGGGCCGGGTGAGCCGCTACGGGGTACTGGACCTGGCCCAGTCCCTCGATCACGTAGGCCCCATGACCCGGACCTCCGCCGACGCGGGCATCATCCTTCAGACCATGGCCGGACGGGACGACAACGACCCGACGACCCTCCTGGACCCCGTCCCAGACATGCTGGCCCGTATCGGGGACGGCGTGGAGGGGGTCCGCATCGGCCTGGACGAGGCGTACGTCACCGAGGGAGTCGAACCGGAGGTAACCCGCGCGGTGCTGGAGGGTGTGAAGGTGCTGCAGGGCCTGGGCGCCGAGATCGTCGAGGTGAGCATGCCCGACGTGGACAGGTACCTGCCCTTCTGGCACGTGCTCTGCCCCGCCGAGGCCGCGGACGCCCACAGACAACACTACCCCTCCCGGCGGGACGACTACGGGCCCTTCTTCCGGGACTGGCTGGACAAGGGCGCGAAGGTCAGCGGAGCAGACTACGCCCAGGCAAACAACATGCGTGCGGAGTGCAACGGCCTCATCCGCCGGGCGCTGCAGGACGTGGACGTGCTGGCCTGCCCCTCCACCGTGGGGCCCGCGCATCCGGTGACGCCCGAGGCCCTGTACGGCCCCCTGGACGAGAACCGGGGGACGAACTTCCAGCGTTTCACCGTCCCCTACGACTTCAACGGCGCCCCGACCCTGTCCGTTCCCTGCGGGCTCAGCTCCGACGGGCTACCCCTCAGCCTCCAGATCGTGGGCAAGCACCTGGGAGAGGCATTGCTCTGCCGCATCGGCCACGCCTACGAGCAGGCCACCGACTGGCACACCAAGCGACCCCCCGTCTAGGGGCGGCTTGACCGGCCGTGGGGCCGCCAATACACTGCTGCCAGGAGTAGCGCCGTGGAATACACGTACATCAAGGTAGAGCGCCGGGGCCCCGCCGAGGTGCTGAGTCTGAACGACCCGGCGACACTGAACGCTGTCAACCACGAGATGATGGATGAGATGGCCGCGGAGCTTTCCCGGGTGGAGGCGGACGCGGAGACCCGGGTGCTGGTGCTGACCGGGGAGGGACGGGGCTTCTGCTCGGGCGCCAACATAAAGCACATGGCGGAGGCGGGGGGCGCGAGAGAGATCGAGGCCGAGCCCCCCTCCGTGGACGATCTCACCCCGCACCTCACCTACACGCGGGGCGTCATCTACCGGCTCTGGAAGCTGAGCAAACCCACCATCGCAGCCATCAACGGGCCGTGCATCACCACGGGCGTGGGGTTGGCGGCGGCGTGCGACTTCCGCATCGCCTCGGACCAGGCCCGCATCGGCTGGATATTCCTGCGCAGGGGGCTCCCTCCCGACGATGGAAGCCTGGGACTGCTGGTGAAGCTCCTGGGCTACAACAAGACCTACAAGCTGGGCATCCTGGGAGAGATCATCCCCGCCCGGGATGCCCTGGACATCGGCCTCCTGGACCAGGTGGTCCCCGCCGAAGAGCTGCTGCCCACCTGCCTGGAGCTGGCCGCGCGCATCGCCGACGCCGGACCTCCCCTGGCCCAGCAGATGTTCAAGCGGCTGGCCGGCGAGGCCCAGTTCTCCTCCTACGAGGACACCGCGAGACAGGTCCGTCTCGCCTTCCAGACGCTGACGGAGACCGAGGACCACGCGGAGTCGGTCAGGGCGTTCGCCGAAAAGCGCCCGCCCCGGTGGACCGGCCGGTGAGAAGCCCACGGTCATAGCTCTCGACCCCACGGTAATAGCTCTTGACAAGGAGCTTGGACATGGCCTGCGGACCCCTTCACGGCGTGAAGGTCATAGAGTGCGCCCACATGCTGTCGGGCCCCTACTGCTGCCAGATCCTGGGTGACCTGGGGGCGGAGGTGATTAAGGTCGAGTCCACGGGCGCCGGTGACCGGACCCGGGGCCTCCACCCCTTCAGCGATCCGGGCGGGGTCTCCTACGGCTTCCTCTCGCGCAACCGGAACAAGCGGAGCATCTGCGTCGACCTGGCCAGCGAAGAGGGCCGGGAGGTGATGTACCGACTAGTGCGGGACGCCGACGTCCTGGTCCACAACCTCCGGCGCACGACCATGGCCTCCCTCAAGCTGGCGTACTCCGACCTGAAGGATATCAACCCCCGCCTGGTCTACGCCTCCATCTCGGGCTTCGGCGAGAAGGGTCCCCACAGGGACCTCCCCGGGGAGGACATGCAGGCCCAGGCCATGAGCGGCATCCTGAGCATCATCGGATACCCGGACCAGAGCTCCACTCCCGTGGGCACCCAGCTCGGCGACGCGACCACGGGCATCGTCAGCGCCCTGGGAGTGGTCAGCGCCCTCTACGCCCGGGACCGCACGGGCCAGGGGCAGGAGGTGACCAACTCGCTGCTGGCCAGCCTCATGGCCATCCAGCCGGCCGCCTTGAGCTACTACTTGGCCAGCGGCCAGGTGCAGCCGAAGATGGGTTCCAGCGGGTCTCCGACGCTGCCCGTGCCCTACGGCATCTGGACCGCCGGAGACGTCAAGGAGATGGCGGTCTCCTCCTACCGGGACTGGCCCAGGTTCTGCAGGTGCATCGGGATGCCGGACCTGGCCGACGACCCCCGGTTCGACACCTACGAGGGCCGCCAGGCCAACCGGGCAGAGCTGGTCGAGATTGTCCAGGAAGCCTTCTCGCGCCGCGGCCGGGACGAGTGGATACGCCTGCTCCGGGCCCAGGACCAGTGGGTGGTGCCGGTGCGCGACTACGAGGATATCTTCTCGGACACCGATGCCTGGGACAACGGGTTGGTCGCGGAGATGGAGCACCCGCTGGCGGGGACCGTGCGCACCTTCGGGGGGCCGTTGGGCTTCTCAGACACGCCGGAGCGGCCGGCCAAGTACCCGCCAATCCTCGGCGAGGATACCCGCCGGGTGCTGTTGGAGGCCGGCTACTCCGACGACGAGATCGACGGGCTGCGCCGGAAGGGCGCGGTCAGGTGAGCGTGGGGACCGATGCCTGAAGCGCCGGACCTGGAGGTGATAAAGGAGCTCCTCGACGAGCGGGTCCGGGGCCTGACCGTCTCCAGCGCCTCGGTGCTTCGGCCAACGGTGCTCCGGTCCCTGGCCGGCGAGATGTCCCGGGATATGCCGGGGCGCACCTTCCGGGAGTTCCGGCGACGGGGCAAGTTCCTCCTGGCCGAGCTGTCCGGGGACCGGCACCTGGTGATCGACCCGATGCTGACGGGCCGGCTGCAGCACTGCCCCTCGGCCGAGCGCGTAGCCAAGCGTACGTCGGTGGTCTTCGGCCTCCCCGACGAGATGGACCTGCGCTACGTGGACGACCGCCAGATGGGCAAGGTGTACTACGCCGCGGGCGACCAGCTCGGTCAGGTCCCCCGTCTGGACGAGCAGGGCCCCGACGTCCTGGATGACACCCCATTGGAGGAGTTCAGGGCGCGGCTGAAGCGCTTCTACGGTGAGATAAAGGGGGTCCTCACCCGGGGGTCCCTGGTGTCGGGCATCGGCAACGCCTACGCCGACGAGGTGCTGTTCGCCGCCGGTATCGCCCCCTTCCGCAAGTCACGGTCGCTGACGGCCGACGAGGTGGCGGCCCTCCACCGGCAGTGCCGGAGTGTGGTGGAGGAAGCCGTGGCCGTCCTCCGGGAGCGCATGGACGGCCGCATCCACGTGAAGGTCCGGGACTTCCTCCAGGTCCACAACAAGGGCGGCCAGCCCTGTCCCCGCTGCGGGGGCAGTATAACCCAGCTCACAGCCAACCAGGTCATAACCAGCTACTGCCGCCGCTGCCAGCCGGGAACGCTCATCAAGAACTGACGCCCCCTCCTCCTAACCAACGGTGACAGCCAGAGGGCGCTGGACCCTCTTTAGGGCCGATTGACGCCTATTTGGGATGGTGCTAGACTCCCTCCCGTCCCCCTCCCCCGCCACTCTCCCCGTCAAAGGAGGCCGCCGTGCCCATCAAACGCCCCACCCTGGATGAGGTCGCCGACCTGGCCGACGCCAACGGGCTGAGCCTGACTCCCGATGACCTGGAGTCCTTCCGGGAACTGATGGAGCCCAGCCTGGAGGCCTACGAGCACCTGGAGGCCCTGGCGGAGCCCACCCTACCGGTCAAGTATCCACGGGGCCCCGGCTACCGGCCCGACCCCGAGAACAACCCGCTGAACGCCTGGTACTGGCGCAGCGAGATAAGGGGCGCCTCCGAAGGGCTTCTGGCCGGGAAGACCATAGTGGCCAAGGACAACGTGTGCGTCGCCGGCGTGCCCATGATGAACGGCACCAGCGTGCTGGAGGGCTACGTGCCCGACGTGGACGCGACCATCGTGACCCGCATCCTGGACGCCGGCGGGACCGTCGTGGGGAAGGCGGTCTGCGAGAGCCTCTGCTTCTCGGGCGGGAGTCACACCTCGGACACCGGGCCCGTGCTCAACCCCCACGACCACCGGCGCACTGCTGGAGGCTCCTCCAGCGGAAGCGCGGCCCTGGTGGCGTCGGGCGAGGTGGACATGGCCATAGGCGGCGACCAGGGCGGCTCCATCCGCATACCCGGCTCCTGGTGCGGCATCGTCGGCCACAAGCCCACCTACGGCCTGGTGCCCTACACCGGCGTCTTCCCCATCGAGCTTACCATCGACCACACCGGGCCCATGGCCCGCACCGTTGCCGACGTGGCCCTGATGCTGGAGGCCGTGGCCGGACCCGACGGCCTGGACCCCAGGCAGTCGGCGGGACTGCAGGGAGAGGCCTACAGCCGCGCGCTGACGGGCGACGTCCGCGGACTGCGCCTGGGCATCGTAACCGAGGGGTTCGGCTGGGAGGACATGTCCGAGAAGGACGTGGACGAAGGGGTAATGGAGGCGGCCCGATCCTTCGAGAAGCTGGGCGCCGAGGTCGATACCATATCCATACCGTGGCACCGGCACGGCCGGCAGATATGGACGCCCATCGCCGTGGAGGGGGCCACCATGCTCATGCTAGGCGGCAACAGCATGGGCACCAACTGGAAGGGGCACTACACCACCGGCCTCCTGGACGTCTTCGCCCGGGGCCGCCTCAGCCGCCCCGACGACCTGTCCGAGACCACGAAGATGGTCATGCTCCTGGGACAGTACATGCAGGAGAAGTACCACGGCCGCTACTACGCCAAGGCCCAGAACCTGGCGAGGCGCCTGAAGCAGGCCTACGACGAAGCCCTCGCCGGCTGCGACCTGCTGGTCATGCCCACCCTGCCCATGAAGGCCACCGTCATCCCGGGGCCCGACGCCAGCCGGCAGGAGTACGTGGACAGGGCCCTGGAGATGGTGCCGAACACGTCGCCCTTCGACGTCACGGGCCACCCGGCCATCACGGTGCCCTGCGGCTTCTCCGAAGGGCTGCCCATAGGGATGATGCTGGTGGGCCGCACCGGGGAGGACGCCACCGTGCTGCGGGCGGCGGACGCATACGAGAAGGGCCGGTAGCCTGCGGGCCGGGCGGTCACGAGGAGGGGAGAATGCCAGACATAGGCCTGTTCGACGCCATCTATAGCCAGAGGGCCATCACCCGGTACAGGCCCGACCCCGTCCCCAGGGAGGCCATCGAGAAGGTCATAGAGGCGGCTACCAAGGCCCCCAGCGGCGGCAACACCCAGCCGTGGCACTTCGTCGTGATCACCGACAGGGACCTGGTGGCCCGCATCGGCGGCATCTATCGGGACAAGTGGCTGGAGCGCCGGGGCGACGAGGCTCCCCCCGACGAGCCTCCCGCGTACAGGGCCGCGCGATACCTGGCCCATCACATGCCCGAGGCGCCGGCCCTGGTCCTGGTCTGCGTGGTGGACCACACCAAGACTTACCGTCCCGGCGCACCGGGCGAGCTACCGTTGCGGGAGAGGCTCGGCTCCTCCATCTGGCTGGCTGCCCAGAACATGTTCCTGGCCGCCCGCGGGCTGGGGCTCGGCACCCGGCTCACCACCACCCATACCCAGTGCGAGCAGGAGATCAAGGACATATTGGGGCTTCCCGACTACGTCGAGACCGTGGCCCTCACTCCGCTGGGCTACCCCCGGGGCCGGTTCGGGCCCACCGACCGGAAGCCCGCGTCCCAGGTGACCTCGTGGAACCGCTGGGGTGGAAGCTAGAGAGGGCGCTTTGCGGGCATTCCCGGCCGCCTGGGGAACTTGGCCGGCGTAGGCTTCACCTTGTCCACCACGACCAGGGCCCGGCCGTCGTCCAGGCCGTCCACGGTAACGCAGCGCATCTCCCGTATCCTGCCGGCGAGCACTTCCATGGCGTGCTGTGCGTCGGACACCTCGGGCTCGATGCCCCCCTTCTTCAGGGTCACCACTATGCCGCCGACACGGCAGTAGGGGAGCGTGTACTCCATAAGCACCCTCATCCTCGCCACGCCCCGGGATACCACCACGTCGAAGGACTCCCTCAACTCCGGGCGCATGGCGAGGTCCTCGGCCCGCCCATTGTAGATGTCCACGTCCTCCAAATCCAGGGTCTCCACCATATGCTCCAGGAACGACGTCTTCTTGCCCACCGAGTCCAGCATCGACAGGTGCATTCCCGGGAACATGAGCTTGAGGGGAAGCCCGGGAAAGCCGGCCCCGGCCCCCACGTCCAGCATGCGGCCGTGGTCCCTGACGGGGCCGGTCAGGACACGGGCGACGGTGAGCGAGTCGACGAAGTGCCTGACCTGGGCTTCCTCGGAGTCGACGATGGCGGTCAGGTTCATGCGCTGGTTCCACGCCACCATCTCGCGGTGGTAGACGCGGAAGCTCTCCACCTGCCCCGGTGTGAGGCAGAGGCCGAGCTCGGCGGCGCCTTTCACGAGCAACTCCATGGGGCTGCCGTATTATAGCACCGCACCCCTCGTCAGCCGTGAGTCTCGTCATTTGACACGTAATACCCTCAGCCTTAGAATTAGGTGGCTTAGCCACAGGCGTCCGTTGCAATGGGCCGCCCTGGGCCCTGGACAAGCTTCAGCGAGGGGGTAGGGCATGGCGACCAAGGCATTCATACTCATCGAGACCGCCGTAGGCAAGACCCGGGAGGTTGCCAACGTCCTGAGCGAGCTGGGCGGCATGAAGTCCGTCGACGTGGTGACCGGGCCCTACGACATAATCGCCGTCATCGACGCTCCCGACATCAACACCATGGGCGGGCTGGTCACCGAGAAGATCCACACCATCTCGGGCGTGGTCCGCACGGTCACCTGCGTGGCGGTCGGCGGCTAGCCGGCCCCCGGGCGCCCCGGACGCCGCCGGGCTAGGGGCGCGCCCCAGTTGCGTCATGGACTTCAGGTTCTCCCCCGAAGACGAGGCCTTCCGCACCGAGCTGCTGGACTTCCTGCGCGCGGAGCTGCCCGACGACTGGGAAGGGCTCAGCCGGTGGGCCGAGGAGGCCGACTGGGACTTCACCCGCACCATGCGCAAGAAGCTGGCCGCTCGCGGCTGGCTCACCATGCACTGGCCCAAGGAGTACGGCGGCCAGGAGGTCTCCCCCATCCGGTCCGCCATCCTCAACGAGGAGATGTCGTACCACCGGGCGCCGGGCCGGGACATCTTCGGGGTCCGCATGCTGGCGCCCACCCTGATGATCTACGGGAGCGAGGAGCAGAAGGAGCGCTTCCTGCGCCCCGTGGCCCGTGGCGAGGTCCAGTGGTGCCAGGGATACAGCGAGCCGGGCTCGGGCTCGGACCTCGCGTCGCTGCAGACCCGGGCCGTGTCCGACGGCGACGACTACGTCGTCAACGGCAGCAAGATATGGACCACCATGGCCCACCAGGCTGACTGGATGATGCTCCTGGCTCGGACCGATCCCGACGCTCCCAAGCACCGGGGCATCAGCTTCCTTCTGGTGGACATGAAGTCCCCGGGCGTGTCGGTCCAGCCGGTGTACAACATGACCGGCGGCCACGACTTCAACCAGGTGTTTTTCGACAACGTCCGGGTGCCCAAGGCCAACCTGGTCGGCGACGAGAACCGCGGTTGGTACGTGGGGGTCACCCTGCTGGACTTCGAGCGGTCGGGCATCGACTATTCGGCCACCGCCCGGCGGCTCCTGGACGAGCTTACCGAGTGGGCCAAGACCACTCGTGTGAACGGCCGGCCTGTCTCCGAGGACCCCCAGGTGAGGGACGAGCTGGTCGAGCGCCACATGGAGGCCGAAGCGGCCCGCCTTCTCGCCTACAACGTCGCGTGGATGCAGGGACAGGGCCTTGTGCCCAACAAGGAGGCGTCCATAAGCAAGGTGTTCGGCTCCGAGACGCTGCAGCGGGTTACCTCCACCGCCATGGAGGTGCTGGGCCTGTACGGGCAGCTCCGTCCCGGCGACCGGCGGGCCCCCCTCATGGGCCGGGTGCCCGAGAACTGGATGTTCAGCTTCTCCCACACCATCGCCGCCGGCACCTCGGAGATCCAGCGGAACATCATCGCCACCAGGGGCCTGGGACTGCCCCGGGGCTGAGCGCGCAGTGGAAGACAATCAGTACATCCAGCTGAGCCGGAACACCCTGACCGACGCCCAGCACCTCCTGTCCAAGGGAGACTGCCACGAGGCTTCGGAGAAGTTCTGGGGCGCGGCGGCCATCATGGTCAAGGCCGTAGCGCACAGCCGGGGTTGGGCTCACAGCTCGCATCGGGACCTGCACAGGGCCGTCAGCAGGCTCTCCCAGGAGACTGGACGGAGAGAGGTCATCGGCCTTTTCGGCATGGCCTCCGCCCTCCATACCAACTTCTACGAGGACTGGTTCACCGAGGAGCAGGTGCGGGAGCTTGGCGGCCAGGTAACCCGTCTGGTAGACGAGCTGGCGACCGCCGCCGGGAGCTGAAGACCCGCGCGGGACATTCCCCAAGAGGACCCGGCCCAGGAGACGCCAATGGATCTGAGCCTCAACGAGACCCAGCAGATGCTCAAGGCCAGCGCGGCCGACTTCCTGCGCAGCGAGTGCCCCTACTCCCTCGTACGGGAGATGGAGCAGGACGACGCCGGATACCCCCCCGACCTCTGGGGCCAGATGGTGCGGCTGGGGTGGACGGGGCTGGCGTTCCCCGAGGAGCACGGAGGGGCCGGGGGCGAGATCATGGACCTGGCCGTACTCCTGGAGGAGATGGGACGGGCGCTCTTGCCGGGCCCATTCTTCTCGACGGTCGTGCTGGGGGGGCTGACCGTACTGGGCGACGGCACGAGCTCGCAGAAACGGGACATCCTGCCCGGCGTCTGCCAGGGGACGACCCTCATGACCCTGGCCCTGACCGAGAGCGACGCCAGCTACGGGCCCGAGGGTGTCCGGCTGGAAGCCCGGAGGGACGGGGACGGCTACATCCTGAACGGCACGAAGCTGTTCGTGCCCGACGCCCACGTGTCCAACGTCATGGTGGTGGCGGCCCGCACCTCCCAGGGCGAGGGGGAGGGGGGCATCACCACGTTCCTGGTGCCCACCGGCAGCCAGGGCATCGGCATGACCCCACACCGAACCCTGGGCGCGGACAAGCAGTACGAGGTGGTGTTCGACGGAGTGAGGGTGCCGGCGGAGTCGGTCCTGGGGACCGAGGGCGAAGGCTGGCCCGTCGTCCAGCGGGCGTTGGACAGGGCGGCGGCGGCCCGGTGCATGGAGATGCTGGGCGCAGCAAACGCCGTGCTGGAGATGACCGTGGAGTACGCCAAGCAGCGGGTGCAGTTCGGCCGCCCCATAGGCAGCTTCCAGGCGGTCCAGTACCACTGCGCCAACATGGCTATCCAGGTGGACTCCTGCAGGCACATGGCCTACCTTGCCATGTGGAGGCTGGCCGAGGGGCTGCCCGCCTCCGCCGAGGTCTCCATGGCCAAGGCCTGGGTCAGCCGGGCCTACCGCCAGGTGTGCGCCACCGCCCAGCAGGCCCACGGGGCCATCGGCTTCACCCAGGACCACAACCTGCAGCTCTACACGAGGCGGGCCAGGGCCCAGGAAGTCACCTTCGGCAGCACGCGCCACCACAAGGAGCTGGTGGCCCGCTCGTTGGGACTCTGAAGGCTTCGAAGAGGAGCGACCGATGACCACCCCTGACTGCATCTTCTGCAAGATCCCCCGGGACCCCAACGACAAGCAGGTGGTGTACCGGGACGACAGGGTGTACGCCATCAGGGACATCAACCCCCAGGCGCCGGTGCACCTGCTCATCATCCCCCTGATGCACATGGCCTCTCTGGCGTACGTGGGCCCGGGCCAGGTGCCGATGATGGGCCAGATATTCGTCGTGGCTGAGGAGATGGCCCGCAGGGAGGGAGTGACCATCTCGGGATACCGGCTGGTGCTGAACCAGGGCCCGGACTCGGGCCAGGTCATCGAGCACCCTCACGTCCATCTGCTGGGCGGGAAGACGCTGCCGGAAATCGCCTGAGGGATGTCTTACGGGACCGCCGAGGCCATCGAGCGAAGGGTCAGGAGTCTACCCCAGGGGCTGCAGCGGCACATCCAGCGGGTCCAGGAAGTGGCGGCCGAGCTGGCCAGGGTGCACGACGCCGACGGGGAGCGCGTTCGGCTGGGAGCCATCGCCCACGACGTGGCCCGGGCCATGAGCGGCGACGAGCTGCTGGCACATGCCCGGGACATGGGCATCCCCGTCCACCCCGTAGAGGCGGCGGTCCCGGTGCTTCTCCACGGCCCGGTAGGGGCCGAGCTACTGCGGCGACGCGACGGCCTGGAGGACGAGGAGGTCTACGAGGCGGTGTACTGGCACAGCACCGCCCACAAGGACCTGGGCGTGCTGGGCAAGATCGTGTTCCTTGCCGACAAGCTGGACCCCCACAAGAAAGCCCGGTACCCGTTCATCGGGGACGTCGAGAAGCTGGCAGGCACGAGCTTGGACCGGGCCGTCGCCGAGTTCCTGGGCCGCGAGCTGGTGGACCTGATCGGGCAGGGCAGCCTGGTCCATCCGGCCTCGGTGGAGGCCCGCAACCGGCTGCTCCTGGAACACGGGTGAAGCACCGCGGACCGTTCAGTCCACGTTGCTAGGCACACTGGGCACCGCCCGAGACGTAGCCTGAGCGGCGGTGCACCTGGTCAGTGACGAATCCAGGTGGGTCGCAGCCTTGGACAGTCTCGTGGTCAAGAATTCCGAGGACGTCGCAACACACTCGGATACCTTTATCAGGACCCGCTTCGTGTCGTGTACAACAGTGTCAAGTTCGTGTACCAATAGTGTCAAGTAAGGTGTATCCTAACACTCCCTAAAGAGGCGCTCGGGGGATGTCATTGCGGAGTGTCTGCCGTTCCACGATAATCACTCGATACAAGAAGCCTAGGTATCATCCAGTGACCAGACCTGCACGTCTCATCGCTGGTGCCATTTCCATTGGATTGGCAATGCTGGCCGTGGGCTGTAGTGCCGGCGAGACGGAGCCTCAGCGCACACCGGCAGCTAGCCCTACACCTGCCCCCACGCCGACTATAGTCCCTACGCCCACGCCGATGGCAGCCCCACCCTTGGGGTCTACGGCAGCCCCGGCTAACACGTTGGCCCCCACTCCGGTGAGTGCGGCGGAGGCCTGCAATGTCATGGAAACGCCGTTTGACGCCCTGATGACGGGAGTTGGGTTATTGACGGGATTGGAGGTAGAGGTTCGATACTCAGGGAGCGACGAGCATTTGGTAATGACACAACGCGATCCTGAAGGCGTCTTTCTGGGCAAGGGTGAAATGATATTCAAGGACAATGTGTTCTATGCCCGCGAAAGCGCACCGGACAGCCCCGAGGTCTACAGCGAATGGCGCGTTCATCTCGAAGTCGATCAGTTGTTCACCCGACCGCCATGTCCGGACCTCGAAGAGGGCGGCTCCGTGCCGCTTGATGTCCCGTTCTATACATACGGAAGGTTCCTTTCGGAGGGAGAGGGGCGCGTGCAGGAAGAGTACTGGGCCGCCGATTTCACAGGGTGGCCAGTTCGAGCCCGCAGAACTTTCTTCGATGATTCCGACAATGAGACTGGCGCCATGGAGTTCACCTACACTGGCTTCGGCGAGCCCAACACCATCGTAGCGCCGTGCGCCAGCGCAGCGCCGGATCAGGCAGACAACCCCGGACTCATGCGCGACTGCGTACTGCTGTTGAACATGAAGGACACCCTGGGGGGCACGGCGGTCCTCAACTGGGGCCTTGACACGCCCATCGCACGCTGGGACGGCGTGACGGTAGAGGGGACGCCGCAGAGGGTCACAAGGCTCCAGTTGCCCAACAAGGGCTTAGAGGGCAGTATCCCGTTGCTGCGGCATCTCACCGCTCTCACCCACTTGGATCTGAGCCACAACGCCTTAAGCGGGAGGATATCTAGGGGAGAGTTCGCAGGGTTGTCGGACCTCCAAGAGATCAAGCTCTCAGGCAACACTCTGGAGGGGTGCATCTCCAATTCGCTGCGGAGTGTGGCGAGCAATGACCTCTCCTCCCTCAACCTGCCGGACTGCTAGCTTCCGAGAGAAGCTAGGGACTACTCCTCGAGAATCGGATGTCAGTAGCAAAAGCCTTCAAGGGAACCTAACTAACTCGTGCGCCTCTAAGGTTCTAGGTTACGTCTACTGAATGAACCAGCCCGGACTCTATTCCGGGGTCGCCAATTCGCGGCCTACCTGGAGCTAGCCCGCCCGTCTGCGTCTAGTCGGCCTTCACCAGCTTCTGCAGGCTCCGCAGCTCCCGGGGAGGGTCCTCGTACTGGCCGGTGTTGGTCCACGAGACCTCGCCGACGTAGATGTCGCCCCTGGAGTCCAGAGCGATGCCGTGGGGGGCGATGAAGCGGCCGGGCTCCTCGCCGGGGCCCGTGTCCCCCAGGCGGGCCAGCACCTCCCCTTGCAGGTTGTAGATGCTCACCCTGGGGCCTATGCCGGGGGCCCCCATGTTGGGCACGATGGCCGCCCCCAGCTCTCCGATGTAGCAGAGCTGCGAGTCGGGCTCGATGTACAGCCCGCAGGGCTTGGCCATGTTCACCCACTGGGTCTCGTACTTGCCGTCGGCGTCGAACACCTGCACCCGGTGGTTCTCCCGGTCGGCCACGTACACGTACCCGTCCTTGTCGCAGCCTATGTTGTGCACGATGTTGAACTGGCCCGGCTCGGTCCCCGGCCCGCCCCACGAGAAGAGCAGCTTGCCGTCGGGGGAGTACTTGTGGACGCGAGAGTTCCCGTAGCCGTCGGACACGTACAGCTCGTTGGTCACGGGGGAGATGGCCACGTGGGTGCAGCGGTTGAAGGGGTGGCCGCTGAAGAAGGGCGACGGCTTGCCGCTGGCGCCCAGGGTCATCAGGACCTTGCCCTCCAGGGTACATTTGCGTACCGTGTGGTCCTCGTCGTCGGTGAGGTAGATGGTGTCGTCGGGGCCCATGGTGACCCCGTGGGCCCGGGGGTATACCCCTTCGCCCCAGGAGCGGAGGAAGTTCCCCTCCCGGTCGAAGACGATCACCGGGTGCTCCCCCCGGTTGAACACGTACACGTTGTCCTTGGCGTCGACGCCCACGGCCGCCGCTTCCTTGTAGCCCCAGCCATCGGGTAGCTTGCCCCACCCTTCGGCCACCTGGTAGGCGTAGGTACCACTGGTCAGGGTCGTAACCATATCACCTCCTGCTGGATCGCCGGGTACAGGCAACATTACTCCCCGGGGCCGTCGATTTCAAGGCGTCGGGGGTGTTCCCCGCAGGGTGAGCCGCCTCTGGTGGACCTCCCAATCTGATATACTAGCCCTGCAGGAACAGCGCGTATTTCGTACCTGCAGAAGGGGATGGGTCCGGCAGATGGGAACGGCGCCAGGGGCCCGCAGGGCCGACGGCCGCGCCTGGGACCAGCCCAGGGCGACGGTGATACAGGCGGGGTACCAGGCCTTCGCCGAGGGCTCCGCACTGATAGAGATGGGACAGACGAAGGTGCTGTGCGCCGCCTCCCTGGAAGAGCGCGTGCCATCCTTCCTGAAGGGCGTCGGGGAGGGCTGGGTCACCGCCGAGTACTCGATGCTGCCCAGGTCCACCAACACCCGGACCCCCAGGGAGGAGCGGGCGCGGGGGCGCTCCCAGGAGATACAGCGGCTCATCGGCAGGTGCATGAGGGCGGTCACGGACCGCAGGGCCCTGGGCGAGCGCACGGTAACCCTGGACTGCGACGTCCTGCAGGCCGACGGGGGCACCAGGACCGCCGCCATCACGGGGGCCTACGTAGCCCTCCACCAGGCGCTGCTGGTGCTGGTGAGGGCGGGCGTGCTCCCCCGGGTCCCCCTGAAGGGCGCCGTGGCGGCCCTGAGCGTGGGCATGGTGGACGGGAGCCCCCTGGTGGACCTGTGCTACGAGGAGGACGTGAGGGCGGAGCTGGACTTCAACCTGGCTATGACCGACGGCGGCGAGGTGGTGGAGGTCCAGGGAGGCACCGAGGCCGGGCCCTTTTCGCCGGACACGGTGTCCCGGTTCATCGAGCTTGCCGGCGACGGGATGCAGCACCTCTTCGCCGCCCAGCGCAAGGCCATCGACTCCATGCGGGACAGCGCGTAGGACGGCAAAGAAATGGCGCCCCTGCCCCGAGTAGCGGTCCCCGGCCGGAACATCGCCAGGTCCTTCTGGCGCTTCATCCTCATCTGCGCGGACATCACCAACTCGTACCTGGCCATGAACGGGCCCTTCCTGTCCGCGGCCATCACCTACTACTCCCTCTTCTCCCTGATACCCCTGACCCTGGCCATCATGTTCATCGTCGGGACTTTCTACCACGGCTCGGAGGTGGTGGAGGCCCGGCTGTCCCTGGCGGTGAACACGCTGATGCCCGTGTCCCGGGAGACGGTGGCCGACATCCTGGACGACATGGCCCACAGCCGCGCCATCACCGGTCTGGTGGGCATCCCGGGGCTGCTGTGGGTATCCACCACCGTCTTCGGCGCCATCCGGAAAGGGGTCAACGCGGTCTGGGGCATCAGCCAGCCCAGGCGGTTTTTCCACGAGCGTCTCATCGACTTCGCCTTCACCGCCGGCGCCGGCCTGCTGATGGTCGTCCCCATCGCCCTCACGGCCGGGGTCGGCGTCCTGGGCGACTTCACGTCGGCCCTGCGCACGGGGGACGTCGAGGGCGACCGGCTCACCGGGCTCTTCCTGACCGTGCTGTCGCCGGTCATCAGCCTGCTGGTGTTGTTGTTGATATACCGGTTCCTTCCCAACACCCCGGTACGCTTCCGCGACATCTGGCCGGGGGCGCTGCTCACGGCCCTGTGCTTCTGGGGGTGGAAGACGGTGTTCCTGTGGTACAACAACAGCTACCCGATATACGACACCGTCTACGGACCGATAGGCGCCCTGGTGGCGCTGCTGACGTGGATATACATCTCGGCCAACATCCTCCTCGTAGGCGCCTTGGTCACCTCCCGGTATTCGGCCTACATGTCCCGCCGCGTAGTCCACTTCGGGCGGTGGCTGGTCTCCCCGTGGGCCCCGGAAGTCCAGCGCCCCATCTCGCCCGACACCGGCGGCGCCGGCGACAATGACTAGGCGACACCCCGGCCGTTTGGCCGCGTTGCTGGCGGCGACGGCCGTAGTCCTGGCGGTCTGGCCCGCCTGCGGCGCCCTGAGGCCCTCCTCGGACCCCGCCCCCACGGCCTCGCCGACGGCGCCCACGGGTCCTCTCGGCCCCGCCTCCCAACCCGGCCCGGGCCTTCTGCTACCCAATGTCGGCGACGTCGTGGAGCGGGTCCGGCCCGCGGTCGTGTCCGTGGTGTCCGAGGTGCCGACCCGGGACCTGTTCGGAAGGGTGTTCAGCGACCCCCACAGCGGGTCGGGGGTGCTCTTCGACCCCGAAGGCTACCTGCTGACCAACAATCATGTGGTGGCCAGCGGCAGCAGCGTGACGGTCACCTTGGACGACGGCAGCCAATTCGACGCCGATCTGGTGGGCTCGGACACCCTCACCGACCTGGCGGTGCTCAAGATCGAGGGCAGGGAGTTCCCGTGGGCGCCGCTGGCCGACCCGGCGACGGTACGTGTCGGGGACTGGGTCATAGCCATAGGCAACGCCCTGGCCCTGCCGGGAGGGCCCACGGTCACCGTCGGCGTCGTCAGCGGCCTGGACCGGCCCTTCCAGGTGAGCAGCAGCCTCCAGCTATACGGCCTGATCCAGACCGACGCCTCCATAAACCCGGGCAACAGCGGGGGGCCGCTGGTGAACCTCCGGGGGGAGGTCGTGGGCATCAGCACCGTGGTGGCCCGTGGGGACTCGGCCGGGCGGGATATCGAGGGCATCGGCTTTGCCGTGGGCATGGACACGGCCGTCCCCGTGGCGGAAGAGCTGATCGACAAGGGGCAGGTGGAGTGGGCCTGGATGGGGGTGTTCCTGGATGACCTGGACCCGGAGAGGGCCGCCGCCGTGGGGGTCCCCCTGCGGGAGGGGGTGCTCATTGCCGACATCCTCCCAAGCGGACCCGCGTGGAACGGGGGCGTCCGGGCCGGCGACGTGGTCACGTCCGTGGACGGCCGGGGGGTCTCCACGGTCAGGGACTTCATCCGCCTGCTGCGTCTGGACGTCCACCCGGGCCAGGAGGTGGAGGTCATGGTCTTCCGCGAGAAGAAGGAGCTGACCCTCGAGGTGGTCCTGGGGGAGCGTCCCGGTCGGTGACTTGCTTGAGCGGCCGTAGGTGTTCAGATGCCCGAAGGAGAGGCGATGAGGTTGACACAACCAGTTGCTTATGTTAGCGTTTTCCATGTACCCCCCCTAGCTCTTCGGCGCTAGGGTCGAGGCCGCCCGCTGGGCGGTCTCTGTCTTTACTACGCCCATGCGCACCTATGCCTACATCGATGGCTTTAACCTATACTATCGTGCGGTGAGGTCAACCGAGTTTAAGTGGCTAGACCTTGGTAGGCTAATACAGAACCTGTTACCCAATGATGACATACAAGCCATCGAATACTTTACGGCCCACTTAGCGAAGCAACAAGGCAACGAAGGTGCGCGGCTCCGGCAGTTTGTGTATCTGAGGGCCTTAAACACCATACCGCACTTAACGGTTCATCTAGGAAGCTTCAGAACGCGTACCAAGACTCGCCCATTGGCGAAGTGTCCGTCCAAGTATGTTGATGTCTTGGATTCAGAGGAGAAGGGGTCAGATGTCAACTTGGCTACTCGGCTCTTGATGGACGCGATCACCGGGAATTACGAGCAGGCGGTAATAGTATCTAATGACGCTGACTTTGCCGGTGCGATGCAATGCGTCAGAGATGAACTGAACCGCAAAGTGACTCTGATTGATCCGGATCTGAAAAATAGGCACATTCCCCAGGACCTACAGAGGGCTGCCACTTACATAAAGAGAATTCGCAAGCGCCACTTGGCCGAAAGTCAATTCCCTGAGCGGTTATCGGACCGAAATGGAGAAATCATCAAACCCTCTGGATGGTGAGCGGATTCTCTGATTCTTGGGCGACATTCATCTGCAATCGATTATCGGCATCCGGGGCCAGTAAGGTCGGTCTCTAAGCCCCGTCGTGCGCGGCGCGGCGCGGCGCGGCTTCCTAGACCCGTTTCACTCCCAGCACCACCTCCATCCCCTCCAGCACCTGGGTCTCCGCGTGGGCGCCGTCGGCGGGCTCGGTGTAGACCATGCCCTCCGAGAGGGTCTCCTGCTGGATATAGTCAGCGAACCTGTCGCCCACGTCCCGGACCGGCTCGGGGCCCTGGCAGTAGATGACTATCCTGTCGGTGATGTCGAAGCCGGCCCCGCGCCTCAGGCTCTGGACCCGATGGACCAGCTCGCGGGCCAGGCCTTCGTCCGCCAGCTCGGGGGTGATGGTGGAGTCTATGGCCACCATGTACCCGCCTTCGATGGACACCCAATAGGGGTCTACGTTCACGATGGACGCGGCCTGGAGCGCCCCCCCGTCGGCCCGGCCCTCGCCGACCCCGGCGGCCTCCAGGGCCCGCCGGTACAGCCCGTTCCCGCCGTCGCCGTCCGAGGAGCCGGGGGCGACCTCCAGCTCCTTGATGTTCAGCTCCTCCAGGATCTGGGTGCGCACCTCGGCGATGTGCCGCTCCTCGCCCTCGTTCCTGGGGATTACGACCACCCGGCTGAGGGGCTGCCGCACCTTCAGCCCGGCCCGGGAGCGGGCGCCTCGGCCCATGCTGGAGACCCTCATGGCCAGCCTGGTGGCATCCATCAACGTCTGGTCGACCAGCGTCGAGTCGGCGGTGGGGAATGGGGCCAGGTGGACGCTCCCGGCGGCCCCCGGGTCCACCGAGGCCACCAGGTTCTGGTACATCTCCTCGGCCATGAAGGGAGTGAAGGGGGCGATCAGCTTGCACAGCGCGGTCAGGCAGGTGTACAGGGTGGCGTACGCCGACAGCTTGTCCTCGTCGTTCTCGCTCTTCCAGAACCGGCGGCGGCTCCTGCGCACGTACCAGTTGGACAGGCGGTCGACGAACTCCTGGATGCGCCGGCCGGCGTCGGTGGGCTCGTAGCCGGCGAGAAGCTCGTCCACCTGGGGCACCAGGGTGTTGAGCTCGGA
Organism: Dehalococcoidia bacterium; assembly: GCA_965207305.1. GTDB lineage: Bacteria > Chloroflexota > Dehalococcoidia > Lucifugimonadales > JAGWBF01 > JAGWBJ01. The sequence continues at coordinate 137,363 of CBDBMB010000004.1, forward strand.
CAGGAGCCACCGGTCCAGCTCCGACGAGGGCCTCCAGCCGTCGGGTACCTGGTCGGGATGGAACCGGTCCACTGAGGCGTAGGTTGTGAAGAAGGAGTAGACGTTCCAGAGAGTCAGCAGGTGCCTGCGCACGACCTCGTTGACCAGCTTCTCGGAGAAGCGGCGGGACTCTCCAGGGTGCGACGCCGTGAACAGGTACCAGCGCACCGCGTCGGCGCCCTGGGCGTCCAGCACCGTCCAGGGGTCGACCACGTTGCCCACGCTCTTGCTCATCTTCCGGCCCTTGCCGTCCTGGATGTGGCCCAGGCATATGACGTTCCTGTAGCTGGGTTGGCCCGTCAGCAGGACCGAGAGGGCGTGCAGGCTGTAGAACCAGCCACGGGTCTGGTCCACGGCCTCGCAGATGTAGTCGGCGGGAAGCCGTCCCTGCTGCTGCAGGCGGCTTACGTCGCCGTCGCTGCCCGTGGCGTACTGGGCGAAGGGCATGGCGCCCGAGTCGAACCAGGCGTCCATCACCTCGGGTATGCGGGCCATCCGGCCGCCGCACTGGGGGCACCGTATGCTCACGGAGTCCACGTAGGGGCGGTGCAGGTCCAGGCCGTCCACCATGTCCCTGTGCTCGGGGACTGCCATGTCCTTCAGCTCCGCCACGCTGCCTATGCAATGGCGGTGCCCGCAGGACGCGCACTGCCACAGGGGTATCGGGGTGCCCCAATACCGCTCGCGGGAGATGGCCCAGTCCACGTTATTGGCCAGCCACTCGCCGAAGCGCCCGTCCCGGATGTATCCGGGGTACCAGTTTATCCTCCGGTTGCCGTCTACCAAGCCCTCCTTCTTCGCCGTCGTGCGGATGTACCAGGACGTCTTGGCGTAGTACAGCAGGGGCGCGTCGCACCGCCAGCAGAAGGGGTAGGTGTGACGGTAGACGTCGCGGTGGTGAAGCAGGCCCCGGGCCTCCAGGTCGGCCATGATCTCCTCGTCGGCGTCCTTGACGAACTTGCCGGAGAAGGGGTAGCCGCCGGTGACCACGCCCTGGAGGTCCACCGACTGGACGAACCCCAGGCCGTGCTCCCTGCCGGCCGACAGGTCCTCGTCGCCGAAGGCCGGGGCGATGTGTACGATGCCCGTCCCGTCGTCCAGGGACACGAAGCCGGTGCTCACGACCCTGTGGCCCACCTCGGTGGTCGGCTCCGGCGCGCCTACCGGCCCGGGGCCGTTGGCCGGCCGTCTCTGGAACCTGCGGACCTCTACGCCGGCGAGCTGGGGGTCATACAGGGGCTGGTAGCCCAGCCCGACCAGCTCGCGGCCCCGCAGGGTCGTCACCACGTCGTAGGGCCCCTGGAGGACCGTTTCCAGCAGGGCCGCCGCCATGACAAGGCGCTCAGCGCCCAGGGGGCCCTCCATCTCCACCACCGAGTATTCGGCATCCTCGGCTACCGCCAGGGCAGTGTTGCCCGGCAGCGTCCAGGGAGTGGTGGTCCAGGCCAGGAGATAGGTGGGGGTCTCCCCCCAGTCCCGTGATGCCTCCGTCGAAGGGGAGACCCTGAACTTCACGTATACCGACGGGTCCGGGGTGTTCTCCCGGTAGCCTAGGGCCACCTCGTGGGAGCTGAGGCTGGTGACGCAGCGGGGGCAGTGGGGCGTGCCCTTGATGTCCTGGTACAGGAGGCCCCGGTCCCATAGCTGGCGCAGTATCCACCAGCCCGTCTCGATGTAGGAGTTGTCCAGGGTCACGTACGGGTCGTCCATGTCCACCCAGAAGCCGATGCGGTCGGTCATGCTCTCCCACTCCTTGACGTAGCGGAAGACGCTCTCCCTGCACTTCTTGTTGAACTCTTCGATGCCGTACTCCTCGATGTCCCGCTTGGACCCGAGGCCCAGCTCCTTCTCCACCTCCAGCTCTACGGGCAGCCCATGGGTGTCCCAGCCGCCCTTACGCACGCAGCGGTACCCCTTCATCGTCTTGTAGCGGCAGATTATGTCCTTGAAGACCCGGGCCAGCACGTGGTGGATCCCGGGGCTGCCGTTGGCCGTCGGCGGACCCTCGTAGAGCATGAAGAGAGGGCCGTCCTCCCGCTCCGTTTCCGTGCGGCGGAACACGTCCCTGTCCTTCCAGAGCTGGAGGACCTTCTTGTCGATCTCCGGAAAGCTGACCCTGCTGGATACCGGTTGGAACACGGTACCTCCCCTGGTCTCTTGTTTCACCGGCGGCGCCCGACGCGCCTTGGGGCGCGGCGGTTTACAGCACGGAGTATCCGCCGTCCACCGTGATGACGGCCCCGGTAACGTAGTCCGAGGCGCTGCTGGACAGAAACACGACGGCGCCCTGGAGCTCCCGGGCCTCGCCCCAGCGCCCGGCTGGTATCCGCCGGCTGATCAGGTCGAACCGCTCGGGCTGGTCCACGGGGATGTCGGAGGTGAGGTCCGTCATGAACCAGCCGGGCAATATGGCGTTGGACTGGATGTTGTCCCGGGCCCACCCCACGGCCAGGCTCTTGGATAGCTGGACCACCCCGCCCTTGCTGGCAGAGTAGGCCGCCCCGCTGCCCCCGCCACCGAAGATGGACGTCATGGAGCCGACGTTGACCACCTTGCCGCCACCGCGCCCCTTCATGTGGGGATAGACCGCTTTTGCCATGAGAAAGGCGGCCCGGAGGTTGATGTCGAACACCAGGTCCCACTCTTCGGAGGTGATCTCGTGCACCTCCTTGCGGACGACGGTGCCGGCGTTGTTCACCAGGATGTCGACCCTTCCCAGGGCCTGGACGGTCTCGTCCACCGCCCGCTTCACGTCCGAGTCGAGGCGCAGGTCAGCCGACACGCCGACGGCCCTCACGCCCATGGACCGGACCTGGGAGACCGCCCGGCATGTCTTCTCGCTGTTGCGGGCCACCACCGCCACGTCGGCTCCCGCTTCGGCCAGGCCGGCCGCCATGCCGAACCCCAGGCCGCCGTTACCGCCGGTGACGATTGCAACCTTGCCCTTCAGATCGAATAGCTTGTCCACTGCTGCAGCCTGACCCGCCAGTCAATGATACCCGCGACACCCGGCCGGTGACAACCGGCCTATCTGCGCATGAGCACGAAGAACTCCCGGTTGCCGGCGTCCCCCAGTATGGGGGATCGGACGATGCCGCCCAGCCTGAAGCCCTCCTCGACGGCCCAGAGCACCATCCTACCCAGCACCCGGGCGTGGACCTTGGGGTCCTTGACTACGCCCCCCCGGCCGACCTCTCCCCTCTCCGCCTCGAACTGGGGCTTCACCAGCGCGATCAGCGGGCTCCCCGGCTTCACGTGCAGGGCGACCTGGGGCAGGACCTTGGTCAGGGATATGAAGGCCACGTCCACCGTGGCCAGGTCCACCTTCACGTCCCCGCCGGACCCTTTTTCGGTTAACGGGTCGTCGTCCATCAGAGAAAACGGGTGGCGGGCGTTGACCTTCTCCATCACTACGACCCTGGAGTCCCTTCTGAGCCGGTAGTCCATCTGGCCGTGTCCCACGTCCAGGGCGAAAACTCTACGGGCGCCGCGCTGGAGCAGGCAGTCGGTGAACCCCCCGGTGGAAGCCCCCACGTCCAGGGCCGTCTGCCCGTCCACCGGGATGGAGAAGGCGTCCAGGGCGTGGGCCAGCTTCACGCCGCCCCGGCCCACGTAGGGCAGGCCCCCCTTGGTCTCCAGGGCGGTGTCCGGCGAAAGGAGGCTTCCCGGTTTCAGCACCCTGCCCCCGGGCACGTGGACCACGCCGCCGATGATCAGGGCCTGGGCCCGCTCCCGGGTCTCGGCCAGACCGCGCTGCACCACCAGCACGTCGGCCCTTATCCGGCTCCTTCGCTTCGTCATCCCCTGCTCCGGCGTGTCTTGTCTCCCCGCCGTGGGGCCTTCCCTTCGGCCCATCGATGGTGTCGAATCAAATTGACACCCTTCTCGTGGTTGAATTATAATCCATCTGCCGGGAGATCATTATGCCGAAACGTACTTATCAGCCGAAGAAACGCCGCCGTCAGCGCGTCCATGGGTTCAGGGCCCGGTCTCGCACTCCCGGGGGCCGGGCTGTGCTTAGACGCCGCAGGTTCAAGGGCCGTCACCAAGCGGCGGTCTAACCGTCTCGGCGCAGGATGCGGAGAGAGCAGCGCCTGACCGGGGACAAGCGGTTCTCCAGGTTACGCCAGGAGAGACGTGCGTGGTCCAACCGATTGTTGGTCCTCAAGAAAGTGCCCAACGGCCTCGACACGAGCCGGTTTGGCTTTGTCGTGGGTAAGAGGGTCGGTGGCGCAGTAGTAAGGAACCGGGTCAAGAGGCGGCTCAGGGAGGCCGTCCGCCTCACCCCGGTGGAGTCCGGGTGGGATATTGTCCTCATCGCCAGAAGAGACGCGCCCGTGAGCCCCTACAGCGCCCTGTGCCGGGCAACCGAAGACCTGCTCAGAAGGTCGAGGGTCCTGTCCAAGCCCCCGGACTCGCAGCAGGCAGCGGCCGACCCGGAACGGGAGACCGGGAGTTGAAACGTTTCCTGCTGGCGTCCATCACCTTCTACCAGCAGGCGGTCTCGCCCTACCTGTCCTCGAGTTGCCGGTATCTGCCCACGTGCTCCCACTACTCCCACCAGGCCATCACCCAGTACGGCGCGATACGGGGCCTACACCTCACCCTGAAGCGTTTGGCCCGTTGCCGCCCACTGGGTCAGAGAGGTTACGACCCTGTACCTTAACATGATTCCCCGGCGGGGAGACGGGCCGCACCGGCCTTCTCCCCGTCCCGACGAACGGCGCGGCGTTGACTCGCGGGCCCGGACCAGCAGGAAGAGCAGGGCGCCGTGGGTCCTGTTGCCGAAACGACTGTCGGCGCCTTGGTCGTACGCCCTCCTGGCGATGGCCCTGGCCCTCGTTCTCGCCGGCTGCAGGCCGGGCAACCTGATAAGCTGGAGCTCCGGCTGGTCGGCCACCGCCGTGGGTTCCACGGGCGACGACGTGACCGTCTACGTCGGCACCAGGCAGGGAGAGGTGATAGCCCTGGACGCCAACAAGAACGGCAGGCTGACCCCCAGCGAGCAGCTCCTGTGGCGGTTCTCCCCGCCGGAGGACCAGGAACTGGGAGGCGTCTTCGGCGGAATGGCGGTGGGCGAGAAGTACGTCTACGTGGCCGACAAGGGCAACCGCGACGGCGAGCAGGGCAGGCTGTACGCGCTCCTCCGCGACAGGGACCGGGGCCACAGCGCCAACCTGCGCCTGGACCTCGGGGAGTGGGTCAAGCAGCTGGAGGGCGCCATCGTTGGGGCCCCGGCCCTGTCCGAGTCCGAGGACATGGTGTTCGTCGGCTCCGACGACGGGAGCATGTACGCCTACGCCACCACGGGCGACGACCTGGGGGCCAGGTGGCGTTTCGAGACCGACGGCCAGGTGTGGTCGACCCCCGTCGCCCGGGACGGGACCCTGTACTTCGGGTCCATGGACCGCCACGTCTACGCCCTGTCGGCGGAGACGGGAAAGATGCTGTGGCGGTACGAGACCGGCGGGGCCGTCGTGTCGACTCCCCTCCTGCTGGACGACCTCGTCATAGTCGGCTCCTTCGACAAGAAGCTGTACGGGCTCAACGCCGCCACCGGCCAGGTCGTGTGGTCCTTCGAGGGGGACGACTGGTTCTGGGCCGGGGCGGTCTTCGACGGGGAGCGGATCATCGCCGCGTCCATGGAGGGGACGGTGTACGCCCTGGACCGGGGCGGCCGTCCCGTTTGGAGCAGCCCCTTCAAGACCGACTCGCCGATAGTTGCCACACCTGCGGTGGTGGAAGAGGCGCTGGAGCGCAAGGTCCTGGTGGTGGCGGCGGACTCGGGAAAGCTGCACCTGGTGGGGACTCGCAGCGGAGAGGGCTTGGCCGTGCTGATGGACCTGGGCTCCCGGGTGAAGGCGCCCCTGAGCGTCGACGGGGCCGCCGTTTTCGTGGGCGCCGACGACAGCACCGTGAGAGGTATCAACGTGACACGCTGGGGAGCGTGGGCGTGGGAGTTTTCTACAAAGCAGTAGACCATGGGACCCCTGATCTTCTTCTTCGACAACATACTGGTCAACCCGATGTTGAACATCCTGGTGTGGCTCTACACCATCGTGTTCGACAACTTCGGCCTTTCCCTCATCCTGTTCACCGTCTTGGTCCGGCTGCTGACGACTCCGCTGACCCTGAAGCAGACGAAACAGATGCGGGCGATGACCGGGCTTCAGCCCCGGATGAAGGAGATACAGACCCGCTACGCCAACGACCCGCGGAAGCGTTCCCAGGAGATGATGAACGTCTACCGCGAGGCCGGGGTCAACCCCCTGGGATGCCTGGGCCCCATGGTGATACAGCTACCCATATGGATCGGGCTGTACCAGGCCCTGCTGAAGAGCCTGGGCACAAACCCCGACGACCTGGTCGGCCTCTCCCAGCGTCTCTACTCGTGGAACCCCGTGGCGGACACCGCCGTACCCCTGAACTCGGTCTTCTTCGGAATGGACCTGGCCAACCCCGACCCCACGCCGATCCTCCCCCTCCTGGTGGGGCTCTCCACCTGGGCCCAACAGAAGATGACCACCATGCCGACGGCGGACCCCAGGCAGCAGTCCACCAACAACATGATGCTGTGGATGATGCCCCTGATGCTGGCCTTCTTTGCCTTCACCTTCCCCAGCGGCCTGGCCCTCTACTGGGTGATCTCCGCCGCCATCGGCGTGGCAATGCAGGGTCTCATCACCAAGGACTGGAGCCCCATAATCCCCAGTTTCATCAAGCCGAAGCCCGCGCCAGAACCGGCCCCTCCCGCCCCCGAAGAGCGGGAGGCTGAGCCAAAGGAGTTGGAGAGCGATGGAACAGCCACAGTGGAAGGAAATGTCCGCAAAAACCGTCGACGAAGCCATCGAGGTGGCGCTGAAAGAGCTAGACGCCGACCGAACCGAGGTAGAAATAGAAACACTAAGCCCAGGTAAGCCCGGCTTCCTGGGCATCCGGTCGGAGCCTGCCAGGGTCCGCGTCCGCAAGATCTCCGAGGCCCAGGGGGCGGCGGGCCTGGCCATGTCGGTGGTCAACAAGATCCTCGCCGCCACGGGCGCCCACACCGTGACAACCCTGAAGAGCGCCCACGACCCCGACGCCGGCGGGCCGTCCATAGACATCACCGGCGAGGACTCGGGCCTCCTCATAGGCCGCCGGGGAGAGACCCTCCGCGCCCTCCAGTTCCTGGTCAACCTGATAGTCAGGAACAGCCTGAAGGAAGACGCCGTCAGGGTCGTCCTGGACATCGAGCGGTACAAGGAGCGGCGGAACAACTCGCTGATGGACATGGCCCTGCGGGTGGCAGACAAGGTGGCCGGCACGGGACGGGCCGTTTCCTTGGAGCCCATGTCCGCCGCCGAGAGACGGGTGGTGCACATGGCCCTGGCGGAGCACCCCAGGGTGAGCACCGAGAGCACGGGAATGGGAGACAGCCGCAAAGTGGTGATCACTCCCAAGACCCAGTGAGCCCGCCCCTCTTCGGCGGCGGCAAGGCCCTGATCGGGGTCGTCCACCTCCTGCCCCTGCCCGGCTCCCCCAGGTGGGGCGGAGACATGCGGCCGGTGCTGGAGCGCGCACGCCGGGAGGCCGGCATCCTCGCCTCCGAGGGCGCCGCCGGGATCATCGTGGAGAACTTCGGCGATGCCCCCTTTCACCCCGGCTCCGTCGGCCCGGAGACGGTGGCGGCCATGACCCTGGCCGTGGGCGCGGTGATGGACACCGTCGACGTGTCCGTGGGCATCAACGTGCTACGCAACGACCCGGGCTCGGCCATCGCCATCGCGGCGGCCACCGGGGCCCATTTCGTCCGGGCCAACGTCCACTACGGCGCCATGGTGGCCGACGAGGGCGTGGTCCAGGGCGCGGCCCACGAGACTATCCGCTTCCGGCGCGTCCTGGGCGTCCAGGAGCGGGTGAAGCTGTTCGCCGACGTGCTTGTGAAGCACGCCGTTCCCCTGGGCTCCGACGACGCGGCCCACGTGGCCAGGGAGACGGTGCTGAGGGGCCTGGCCGACGCCCTCATCGTCACCGGGTCCGCCACGGGCGTCTCGGCGTCGGTGGAAGAGCTGAAGACCGTCAGGCAGGCGGCGCCGGGTGTCCCGGTGCTGGTCGGCAGCGGCGTGGACGAGGACAACTCAGAGGCGCTGCTGGAGTACGCCGACGGCGCAATCGTGGGCACCAGCCTCAAGGTCGACGGCATCGTATCCAACCCGGTGGACCCCCAGCGGGTCCGCCGGCTGGCGCGGCGGTTCCGGCCGCCGCCCGCCCCCGGGCCACGGGCGTCAGGCCCCGTTGCCCGCTGAGCAGACGCCGCCTAGTACGCCTCGGGCAGGGTCTGGACTGGGGAAGCTAGGCCGAACGCAGCTCCGTCGACGAGACGTCCTTTCTGAAGCTGGACTCGGGCAGGCCATCCATCAGGCCGGAGAGCTCCGGCGGCACCGCCACGTCATCCACGGTGTGGAAGGTGCCCCCGTCGCTGCGTCCCGCCACCAGGAAACGGCACCCCAGGTCGCGGATGCGGGAGAGAGCCCGGCCCATGGCGTGGGGGTCGTCCCCGTAGTAGCGAGGGTGGACCAGCCGGACCGCAGTGTCCCATCCTATGACGAAGGTACATCCCGGGAGCAGCTCGGCCTTCTCCCGAAAGGTGGGAGCCCTGGTCAGCACCACCGGGCCCACGTCCTCAAACTGGCGGACGCGCCGGAACACCTCCCTGCCCCGCAGCGGAGGCTTGTCCACGTTGGTCACCGACAGCTCGAAGGTCACCGGCATCCCCAGGGTCTTCGCCGCCGCCGCTGCGAGCTCCCTGTGGCCGTCGTGCAAGGGCCTGAACGAGCCCGCCAGGACTGCGCCGCGCACCGGGCCGCCCTCGCGGATGCCACCGTCCGGCTCCACGACCAGGAGGCTGACCCCTCCTGCGGGGTTCAGCAGGGAAGCGACGGGACCGGGATGGTCGCGATAGTCCCCGCGTACCTGCTCCGAGTCCAGCAGACCCAGGAAGGCGTCCTGCTCCGGCGCACCGTCGATGCCCGAGGCCCCGGCCAGGGCCGACAGCACCAGCTTGCTGACCACCTCCTCCTCGCCCGCCCGGTCCCGGCGGCCCTTGGCCAGCACCAGGGACAGGCGCTCCACGCCGGCCTCGTCCCAGGTGGCCACGTGGCACCGGTGCTCGCCCCGCTTGGGCCGGTCCGTGGCAATGGTGGCGGTGCAGGCGAGCCCCAGCACGGGCTGGGCGCCATCTCCCAGCACCAGGGCCCTCTCGTAGCAACGGCGGGCCATCTCCCTGGCGGTGTCGTCCGACACGAACTGGCCGGGGTCCCGGCCCACCAGGTCGATCATGGACCGTTCGGCGTAGGGTACGACGGCCTCCAGCAGCGTGCGGGACGCCCCCGAGACCCCCAGCACCCACGCCAGGGCCTGGGTACCCGCGCCGGCCAGGGCCATCACGGCCAGCCCAGGGGAATCGTGGATGCCCTGCACCAGGGTCCGGACGTCGGCGGGTATGGTCATGGCGTCAGGCCTTCAGTCCCTGCCCTTCCAAGAATCACCGTGGCTTGGCAAGGAATGTGGCCCGCCCCGCTATGCCACGCGGGGGCCGCCTCGACATGCCACTCAGCGACCGCCCCGACATGCCACTCAGCGACCGCCCCGACATGCCACGCGGCGACCGCCCCGACATGCCACTCAGGGGGCCGCCCCGCCGCTCCGCATGTCATTCCGAGCCGTAGGCGAGGAATCTCAGGCGCCCTCCAACAAGCACGCCACGCCACAAGGCCCAGGGGCACAGTACTCGCCGGCATGGATAGATTCCTCCCTCCGCTTCGCTCCACTCGGAATGACAGGAGGGGAACCGCACAACCGAATGGCAGGCGGCGGCACCGCTGTTGTCATCCCCTTGTGTGGCCGTGGCAAGGCCATAGTGATTCCGAGCCCCACCCAACATGTCATTCCGAGCCGCAGGCGAGGAATCCGCCGTCTTGTGTGGATTCCCCGCTTACACGGGCGTCACAGGTGGCCATCACGGCAGGGCGGCGATGGCCTCGATCTCGATGAGCAGGTCATCGTGCACCAGCCGGTCGATGAACAGCAGGGTGTTGGGCGGGTAGTCGCCGTTGGGGAAGATGCGGGCGAACACCTCGGTCCTGCCGGCGATGAACTCCTCCACGCTCTGACCCGCCACGATGTAGGTGGTGAACTTCACCACGTTGTCGAAGGTGGCGTCCACGCTGGCCAGCACCCGCTCCACGTTCCGGAACACCTGCCGGGTCTGGGCCGGAAGGTCACCGGCCCCCACGGTGTTCCCCTCCTCGTCCACGGCCACCTGCCCGGCTACGAACGCCAGCCGCCCCGGCCGAACGGTCATCACGTGGCTGTACAGCCCCAGGGGGTCCGCCACATCCGTGGGCTTCACGGTCTTCCGATCGATACCCGCCATCCCGGCCTCCTCGCAAGTCTGGTTTCGCCACGCCCGCTGATAGCATAGCAGCCGGGATGACTCGCATCAAACGGCATCTCCGGCCCCGGGGCCCCAGGTTGACCCCGCACCCGGCGGCTGGTTAGAATCCTCCTGAGCCCCCGGTCGGAGAGGCGCCATGTGGGAGATAGGGGAGCGGGTCGACATCGGCTGGCCCGACTTCGGGCGGCCGCCGATATCCTACGAGGTCGTCGACGTGGACGACTTTGGACAGGTGGTCCGCGCCCGGGTCCAGGACCAATCGGGGCGGCAGGGCGGCTTCCTGGTCGTCTACGACGAGGACGACTCGGTCCTACAGCGGCTGGCCAGGGAGGCGTCGGAGGCCCTGGGGTTTTCCGTGGTGGTCTCGGAGCTCAACTGCAGCATCGACGGTACGGTCCTGCGGAGCTTCGACTACGAGTGGTGGCCCACGCCGGACTACGCCGAGCGCCCCCGCCTCCTAGCCCGGACCATCAGCGTCCTGCTCGAGCGTATGAAAGCGTCCTGAAACACGTACCCCCGCCTGCGGGCCTCACGGCGGGTATACAGATAAGTCTCGACAAGGAGTCGCCATGCTGGACATGATTATCCGGGGCGGTCAAGTGGTAACGGGCCAGAGGGTGGCCGTGATGGACGTGGCGGTGCAGGGAGAGAAGATCGTGGCCGTCACGGAACCGGGGGTGCTGGGGGCGGAGGCCGCCCGGGTCATCGACGCCTCTGGGAAGATCGTCGTGCCCGGGGGCATCGAGCCCCACGCCCACGTGGCCACGCCGGTGCCCCAGCTATGGACGGGCAGGCCGGGGGTGGAGACCCAGTCGCCCGAGGCCGCCAGCCGAGCCGCCGCCTTCGGCGGCACCACCACCATGATCGACTTCGCCCGGCCCCTCCACGGCGCCATGCCCCTGGAGGCCGTGGAGCAGCGGGTCCAGCGTTTCTCGGGCCACTCCTACATCGACTTCGCCTTCCACTGCGTGTTCAACGGCGTGAGCCCGCCGGACCACATCGCCCAGATCCGGGAGCTCATCTCCTCAGGCGTGGCATCCATGAAGGTGTGGACCATCACCCGCCCGGGAGACCCTCCCAACCCCGCCACCGACGACGGGCACCTGTGGGCCGTGATGGACCAGGTGGCGCGCCACGGGGGCATCGTCGCCGTCCACGGGGAGGACCAGGCAATCACCGACTACATGACCGAGAAGCTGAGGCGCGAGGGCAGGGACCAGGCCCACAATATACACCTGGCCCACAACAACCTCTCCGAGGAGGTCACCTTCAACAAGACGGTGCGCATGGCCCGGAGCACGGGGGCCGGAGTCTACTTCGTCCACGTCACGGCCAAGGAGGGGGTCGAGGCCATCATGCACGGGCGCGCCGACGGCCTCCCCATCTACGGAGAGGTGCTGCACCACTTCCTCTGCTTCACCTCCGAGGACTACCTCAAGCCCGAGGGCAACCTGTACCACACCAACCCCGGCCTGAAGTTCGCCGAAGACAGGGACGCCCTGTGGCGGGAGACCATCCGGGGGGGCATCGCCACCGTGGCCACCGACGAGTACACCACCTGCAAGGCCAGCAAGCTCCAGGGGACGACCATCGACACCATCCAGGGAGGCCACAACGGCATCGAGACCCGGTTCATCATCACCTACTCCGAGGGGGTGTCCAAGGGGCGCATCTCCCTGCAACGGTTCGTGGAGCTGACCTCCGCCAACGCGGCGCGGCTGCTGGGCATGTACCCGCAGAAGGGCGCCCTGGCCGCGGGCAGCGACGCCGACATCGTGCTGGTGGACCCGGAGATGCGGAAGACCATCGCCCTCTCGGACCTCCATGCCGACTCCGACTACAGCATCTGGGAGGGCTGGCAGGTGCAGGGATGGCCGGTCACTACCATCCTCCGGGGCTCCGTGGTGGTGGAGGACGGCAAGCTGCTGGGAAGCCCGCAGCGCGGCCGGTTCCTGAAACGCAAGATATCCTCGGAGGTGCTGGCCCGGCCCGCGGCATGACCCCCCGGCGGTCACGGCACGGGGCCTCACCCCAACCCAAGTTTGCCCCACCGCGTTCGGACGAATCGCAGCCTAGAAGGGACTTCTTCGGGAGGGCGTCTTGATCTACGAAGCCGAGGCGGGAGACCTGGACCTGGTCGCCGTGGGCGACGCCATGGTCACCCAGAAGCTTTCCGTCTACCGCGAGCCCCGGTACCTGGAGCTGATGGACCTTATCCGGGGCGCCGACGCGGCCTTCGCCAACCTGGAGATGACCTTCCACGACTGGGAGCCAGCCCCCGGCCTGTCCACCAGCGTGGCCTTCTCGGCCACGACCCCGGCCCACCTGGAGGAGTACAAGTGGATGGGCTTCCGGCTGGCGACCATGGCCCACAACCACCACAACGACTACGGCATCGACGGCCTTCTGACCAGCCAGCGCCACGTGGAGGAGGCGGGGCTGGTCCACGCCGGGGCGGGACGGAACCTGGCGGAGGCCCGGGCGCCCGCCTACCTGGAGACCCCCAAGGGACGCATCGCCCTGCTGGCCTGCGCCAGCACCTTCGTGGAGGCGGGTCTGGCCACCGGGCAGAGGCCCGACCACAAGGGCCGCGCGGGCATCAGCGGGCTCCACCACCACCCCATCTACACCGTGGACCCCCAGGCCTTCGAGCAGCTCCGGCGGATCAGCCATGGGCTGGGCCTCGAGGCCAACAAGGACGCGCTCAGGCGGTTCGTCTCCTACGGCGACGTCCCCCAGGACACCGGCGACGAGTTCTACTTCATCGACAGGGGCCGCCCCGCCTACCGGCGCCTCTTCCGCCGCGGCGAGGAGTTCGCGGTCTCGTCGGAGCCCGACGCCGCCGACACGGAGGACATACTGAGGTGGGTGAGGGAAGCCCGGCGGCAGGCCGACTGGGTGCTCCTGAGCATCCACTGCCACGAGCACGACGTGGACCCGGAGGCGGCCCCCGCCTTCCTGGAGACCTTCGCCAGAAGGTGCGTCGACGAGGGCGTGGACGTGTTCATAGGCCACGGCCCCCACTTCGCCCGGGGAGTGGAGATATATAGGGGGAAGCCCATCCTCTACGGCCTGGGGAACTTCGTCTTCCAGAACGAGACCTACCGGTGGGCGCCCCAGGAGACCTACGAGGCCCACGGCCTGGGCTACGACAACACCACCGCTGATGCGTGGGACGCCCGCACCCTGGGGGGCACCGTCAGCTTCTACTCGGACCCCAAGTACTGGAGGTGTCAATAACCAGGGTCTTTAGGACAGCGTATTCACGAACATTAGGACACTCTGAACGCCGCTGATTTGGATTTTGACAGGAAGCTGTTGGCGGGTCAAACACCTCCCTTCTTGCTGAGGATTTTGGCCACCTTGCCCAGAAGGGCGCGGTGAGGAGAGAGCCTCTCCCGGTAGCTGGTGCCCTCGATGACGATCTGGTAGCTGGTGTTGGCCAGGCGGTCCAGGGCGCTGTTGCCCAGGATGGGATCGTTGAAGAGGCTGAGCCACTCTTCGATGGCCCGGTTGGATGTGATGATGAAGCTGGAGGCTCGGTGCTTGCCGACGATGAGCTGGTAGAGGTCCACCGACTGTGGTCCGGTCAGGCTGTGCAGGCCCAAGTCGTCGAGGATGAGCAGGTCTGGGGAGAGGAAGGAGCGGAAGGTCTTGTCCACCGAGTTATCCACCCTGGCCTGGTTCATGGCCTTGAAGAAGTCGTCGGCGTGGATGAAGCGGACGGTGTACCCGGCTCTGACGGCAGCGTAGCCCAGGGCCTGGGCCAGGAAGCTCTTGCCGACGCCCGCCGGTCCCATGAGCAAGACGTGCTCGTGCCTGGAGATGAACTCCAGGGAGAAGGCGGCGTCGAGGAGGCGGCGGTCCAGGGTGATTTCGGACGTCCAGTCGAAGTCTTCCAGTCGGCAGGTCTCCTCGAAGCCGGCCCGGTTCAGACGGATCTCGATGCGCCGGTTCTCCCTTCGGCTGACCTCGTCGGCCAGGATGATCTCTAGGAAGGCGGCGTAGTCCAACTGGTCCCTTCGGGCCAGGGCGATGCGCTCTGGCAGGGTGTCCAGCATGGCGCTCAGCTTGAGGGTCTTGAGCAGCGGGGCCAGATCGACGTTGCGGGTCATGGCTGACCTCCTTCGGTTGGGTGATGGCCGTTGACGAGGGCGAAGACGGAGCCGGGCCTGGCAAAGCGTCCCGCAGGCAACGGATCGGGATAGGGCGACGCATCCTGCTGCTCCAAGGCTTCGATCAGGATGCGCTCGACGCGGTGCACGTCGATGAGGTCCACGTCCAGGGCCTTGTGGCAGGCGACGTCCAGCCTGTCGGGGGTGTAGCGCTGGGCGAGGCGGAGCAGCTTGTGGCCCTGCCTCACTTTGGCCCAGGGCGTGGGGCCTTCGAAGAGCCGGTCGGCGAAGGCGGCCACCGCCTCTCCCAGTTCCGCCGCGCTCTGCGTGATCTTGTCGGGCGCCCGCAGGGTGTAGGCGGTGAGCTCCTTCGGGTAGTCGTCGGGATCGGTGGAGCGACCGCCCTTGGACTGACGGGGATGGAGCTTGATCAGCTTACCCTGGTGGTAGATGCGCACCAGCTTGCTGTCCAGCGCGATCTCCACCTGCTGCCCCGGAGGGCACAGGGCCGACGGCACCGAGTAGAGGGCGTACTGGCAGTTCACGTGGTGGTCGTGGTGCACCTTAGCGCTGCGCCAGTGGGTGATCTCGTAGGGCTCGCCGTCCCAGGGGAGCAGCGCCTGGCGCTCCTCCTCGTCGAAGACCTCCAACGGCTTGCGCCTGGTGGTGCCGTGCACCCTCTGTCCGGCCACCTCACGGCACCAGTGGGCCGCTTCCTTCCGCATATGAGGCAGGTCTCTGAAGTCGGCTCCCTTGAAGAAGCGCTGCCTCACGTACTGGACGCCCCGCTCCACCTTGGGCTTGTCCCTGGGGTGGCGCACTCGGGCCGGGTCGGTGATGAAGCCCCGGCGCTGGGAGTACTCCAGGAAGCCCCGGGTCAGCCTGGGGTGCAGGGCGTCGGCCCCGGCCACCGCCGCCGGGAAGTTGTCGATGACCAGGTACTTGGGAACGCCGCCGAAGAAGGCCCAGGCCGCTTCCAGCCCGGCGACCACGTCCTCCAGTTTCTGCCGGTGGGTGGGCCAGACGAAGCTGTGACGGGAGTAGGCCAGCACCACGATCAACGCCCACACCGACCGGCGGCGTCCCGTCTCCGGGTCCTCAAGCGACCCCAGCCGACCGAAGTCCAGCTCCGCCACCTCGCCCGGCGGACTCTCCTCCATCCGCACTGTCCGGAGACTGCGGCCCCGCCAGTTGCGGCGAGCCACGAAGCGCTGTAACGACGAATAGGACACCTGGCAGCCCCGCTCCGACAGCAACTCCCGGATGCGGGTCAGTTGCAGCCGGTCTCCGATGAGCCACTGCTGAATCTGGTCGGCCCAGGGAGCCAGCAGTTCCTCGATAGGCGTCTTCACCTGCCGCGGACCCGGGCGGCCGATGACAGCCAGCTTGCTCAGCTGCTCCTCGCTGGGAACGGGTCCGTCACGGCACATCCCCAACCCTTCAGCCGAGGATATGTACTTGCCCACGGTGTCCTTGGACAGTCCCGTGCCCGTGGCTATGTGACGCTGGCTCTCGCCTGCCTGCCAGCGCCGTATGACTTCTGCTATCTCCACTCTGAACACCTCCTTGTAGGCCATCGCTTCACCTCCTACCTGAAGTGTGTCGCGATGCTCCTGTGGTCAGGCGTTCAGAGTGTCCTAAAGACTCTGGGTATCTGTCCTAAAGACTCTGATTATTTCGGCCCTTTGCTGTCCTAAAGTTCCTGGTTATTGACAGAGGGGGCTGGTGGCCCAGCCGGTGTTCCGGGGCTGGGAGCTGAAGGAGCTGAGGCTCCACGTGGCGGACCTGGGCTACCGCCAGCCCCGCTCCCGCAACGGCCGCCCCGTTCTCGCCGGCGCCGAGGTAGCGGCCGAGACCCTGTCCAGGGTGGCCCGCCTCTCGGAGCCCTACGGGACCCGCATCGACGTCCGGGACGGGACTGGGGTCGTCCGCCCATAGGCCGGCGCCTTCCCGCGTGGGCGTCTCGCCGGCCGTCGGAGGGCTAGCCCGCAGCCATGTAGCTGCGCAGCTCGATCTTGTTCCCCAGCGGGTCCACGATCTTGAACTGCTGCCCCATGCCCTGGGCGCCGAAGGCGGGGCGCACGTCGGCCTCCACCTCGACACCCAGGGACTTCAGCCTCCGGCGGACCTCCTCCATGTCCGTGGGCTCCAGCACCAGGCAGAAGTGGTCCATGTTCGGGGTGGCCCTGTCCACCTCCGACGCCGGGCTCAGGTCCAGGATGATCTCCGGGGACACGCGCACCGACACGAACCCCACCTTCCCCTGGCGGAACTCCTCCTCCCGCAGCACCTCCAGGCCCATGACGTCCCGGTAGAACTCCAGCAACCGGTCCACGTCCTCGGTCTTGATGACGATGTGGTCCAGGCCCTTGACTTTCATGCTGCCCTCCATCTCCGAAGCGGGCTCCAACGCGGGCCCCAACACGGGGCCGCCTTCGGGACCCATTATACCGGAGGCCCCACCCCGCGTGCCGGGCGGCGGGCGGAGAAGCAGAGCGTGAGGGCCGTAGCGCCATGCTATAATTGCCGTGGACTACACAGCCACGGCATGAAGGGGAGTTATGGTAACGGAGCCCGTCCGGCTGACCAGCCTTGCCCACTGCGCGGGGTGAGCCGCCAAGTTCAGTCCCGAGGACCTGGTCCAGGTCCTGAGTCACCTGCCCGTCGTATCGGACCCGAACGTGCTGGTAGGCACGGCGACCGGAGACGACGCCGGCGTCTACCGCCTGGGGGATGACACCGCCCTGGTGCTGACGGTGGACTTCTTCCCGCCCATCGTCGACGACCCCGTCAGCTTCGGGGCCATCGCGGTGGCCAACTCCGTCAGCGACATCTACGCCATGGGGGGCAAGCCCCTGCTTGGCCTGAACATCGTGGGCTTCCCGGTGGAGCTGCCCAAGGACATCCTGGGCAAGATCCTCCAGGGCGGCCAGTCCAAGGCCCAGGAAGCCGGATGCCTGATAATCGGCGGACACACCGTGGACGACCGGGAGCCCAAGTACGGCCTCGCGGCGGTGGGGCTCGTCGAGCCGGGCAAGCAGATTACCAACGCCGGGGCCAAGGCCGGGGACTCGCTGGTGCTGACCAAGCCCCTGGGCACGGGCATCATAACCACCGCCGGCAAGCAGGGTACGGTGCCCACGGAGGTCCTGGACGGGGCCGTGGACGTGATGAGCACCCTGAACCGGGCCGCCTCGGAGGCGATGGTGGAGGTGGGGGTCAACGCCTGCACCGACGTGACGGGCTTCGGGCTCGTCGGCCACCTGAGCTCCATGATGCGAGAGAGCGGCGCGGGCTGCCGGCTGCGCATGTCCGCCATGCCGGTGCTCCCCGGAGCCCAGGAGCTGCTGGACCAGGGCATAGCCCCCGGCGGCACCCACCGCAACCTGGAGGGGGTGGGCAGCCACGTACACTGGCACGACGAGATATCCCAGGAGTCCAGGCTCTTACTGTGCGACGCCCAGACGTCGGGAGGTCTGCTGATATCGGTGGCGGGAGACCGCGTGGACCGGCTTCTGCGAGAGATGGAGACCAGGGGAGTGGCCGGCCCCCGGGTCATCGGCGAGGTGTTGGACGGCGGCGAGCAGGGGATACAGGTCGTACCCTGAGGCGGCGTCAGGCCAGTATACCCGACTCCTCCAGCCTCCTGATCTCCTCCTCGGGCATCCCTAGCAGGGTACCGAAGACGTGGGCGTTGTCCTCGCCCAGGCCGTGACAACGGTCGATGCGCCCCGGGGCGTCCGAGAGGCGCACGAAGAGGCCGGGATACTCCACGACCCCCACGTCGCTCTCCTCGACACCCACGATGAAGCCCCGCTCCCGCAGGTGCGGGTCGTGGAACAGGTGCTCCCCGTTCTGGACGGCCCCCGCGGGCACGCCCGCCTTCTGCAGGATGCGCATGGCCTGGTGGGGCGTGTGGTCCAGGGTCCACTCCCGGATATGCCCGGCCAGCTCCTCCCGGTTTTCGAGGCGGCCGTCCATCGTGGCGAACCGTTCGTCGGCGGACCATGCGGGAGAACCAAGGGCCCGGCATAAGGCCTGCCACTCCCCCTCATCCCGGACGGCGATGACACACCAGGCGTCCTCGCCCCTGCAGCGAAAGGCCCCGTGGGGCGCGAAGAACCTGTGTCCGTTGCCCATGGGCTCCGGCACGTGTCCGTTGGTCATGTAGTCCAGGTACACGGCGCCCAGGGCGAACGCGGTGGCGTCCACCTGGCTCATCTCCACGAGCTGTCCCCGCCCGGTGCGATCCCTGTGGTGGAGCGCGGCCATGATGGCCACGCCCCCGAAGGCGGCGCTGAGGTAGTCGGGCGTCCACACCGGCGGGCCCTCTGGCTCGTCCCTGTCGGGGTACGACCACAGGTGGTACATGCCCGTGATGCCCATGGCCACCGCGGCGAGGCCCACGTAGTCTCGGTAAGGACCGGTGATGCCGAACCCCGGCAGCCGCACCATGATCACGTCCTCGCGCAGCTGCTTGAGGTCCTCGTAGCCCATGCCCCACCGGTCCATGACCCGGGGGCTGAAGTTCTCCAGCACCAGGTCGCAGTGGGGGACCAGCTCCTTCACGATGCGGCGGCCCTCCTCGGTGCCCATGTCGACGGTGACGCAGCGCTTGTTGCGGTTCATCTCGTTGAACGTCACGCGCTGCTGCAGCACCACCCGGGGGTCCAGGTTGGGGCTGGCCCGTCCCCGCTGTTGGTGGGACCGGGACTCCACCTTGATCACCTCGGCGCCGTTCTCGGCCAGGAGGCGGGCCAGGTAGGGGCCGGCGATGGCCTGGGTGAAGTCCAGGACGCGGACGCCGTCCAGGGGGAGGGACGCGGCGCCGGGCTCCCCCCCGGCGCCGGGGGACGGCCGGGGGACCCACGTGCGCTCGACCTCCTCGGTGTGCCGGCCCAGCTCCGGCGCCGCCGTGACGAGCCGGGCCGGGGTCTCGCTGAGCCTGAAAGGAGGCCGCACCAGCCTGTGGTCTCCCGCCACGGGGTGCCCGAGGTCCTCCAGCATCTCCCGCTCCAGGAAGTGGGCGTCCCGGGTGAACTCGTCGGGCCGGTTCACCGGGCCCACGGTGATGTGGTGGGCCTGCCCCTCGCTGAACAGCCGGTCCTTGGGCACCTGCCGGGTGAAGTCCATGGCCAGGGACTCTATGAGCTCCTGGCTGCCGATGCGGATGTGCCGGTTGTCCCAGAGGGGGTCCACCAGCGCGTCGGGGCTCCCCATCCACTCGACGAAGCTCCTCCAGTGGGGCGTGGAGATGACCACCAGGTGGCAGTAGCCGTCGCTGGCGGGGTAGATGCCGTAGGGCATCCCTCCCCCCAGGGGCGTGCGGCTGCCCGCCCGCTCCAGGTAGGTGGAGTTGGAGCTGTAGTTGACGATCACGTGCTGTTGGGCCGCCAGCACCTCCTGGCAGGAGACCTCGACCCGCTGGCCTCGGCCGCTGCGGTCTCGCTGTCTCAGCGCCAGCAGGACGCCGTAGGCGGCGAAGGACGCGGCCAGGTCGTAGGGGACGTCTCCGGGCTCGGACAGGGGCTCCCGGTCGGGGGAGCCGCAGAGGGCCATCACCCCGCCCATGGCGCTGCAGACTATGGGCGGCGCTTGGAACCCGCTGTACGGCCCGACGAGGCCGAACCCGGTGATGGACGCCACCACCAGCCCGGGGTTGGTCCTCTCCAGGACATCCCGGCCCAGGCCCATCTCCTCCATGACGCCGGGAGGGAACGTCTCCAGCACGGCGTCGGCGGCGCGGACCAGCGCCAGGAAGGCCTCCCTGCCCCCGGGGGACTCCAGGTCCAGAACGACGCTCCTCTTGTTGGCGTTGAGGTTGAGAAAGTCGAGGCTGCGCTCGGGGCCCGGCAGGCTGCCGGCGTAGGGGGGCATATGCCGGGATGGGTCGCCGCTGGGGGCCTCCACCTTGACGACGTCCGCCCCCAGGTCGGCCAGGAGGCGCCCGCACATGTGCCCCCGCCGGTCGGTCAGGTCGAGGACCCGGACTCCGTCGATGGCTCCAGCGATGGCTCCAGGCATGCTATCTCGCCCCCTCGTTGGTCACGCGCAACATGGTACTGCTTCCGCTGGCCTCAGGCAATGGCAGAGGAGGGGAGCAAATTGAGCCGCCCCGTGGTGTACAATGAGACACGGACCACAGGCCGGGGCAGCGGGACTCAACCCGCGCCCCGACGCCGGAGGTAGTAATGGCCACCAACTTTCCCGCGGAATTCGGATTCCACGTGCCCACCAGGATAGTGTTCGGCGAGGGCTCCCTGGCCCGGCTGCCCGAGGTCATCGACGAGGTGTGCGGGGGCACTGGCGCCTCTGTCTTCCTGGTCACGGGAAAGCACAGCCTCAAGGCCCAGGGCATCCTGGACAGGGTGCTGGGCTCCCTTGGCCGCCTCCACGTCACCCACTTCGACGGCGCCGTCCCGTTCCCCGCCTCCCAGGACGTGGACAGGGCCCTGGAGGCCTGCCGCCGGGCGGACCCCGACGTGGTCGTAGCCATCGGCGGCGGCAGCGCCATGGACCTGGGAAAGCTGACGGCGGTGCTGATGGCCAACCCGGGGCCCTCCATCGAGTACGGCAAGCGCCTGCGCGCCATAGAGCAGCCCGGCCTGCCCTTCATCGCCGTCCCCACCACGTCGGGCAGCAGCAGCGAGGTGACACCGGGCATGGCCATGTGGCAGTGGGACGAGAACACGTCGTACAACGTGCGCCACACCTACATGTTCCCCACTGTGGCCCTGGTGGACCCGGACCTGACCATGTCCATGCCCCGGGACCTGGCCGCCGCCTCAGGTGTCGACGCCTTCAGCAGTGCCTTCGAGTCCTACTGGGCAACAGGGGCCCAACCCATGACGGACGCGCTGGCCCTGGGAGTCGTGCGCGTGTTCGCGGAAAACCTGGAGGCATCGTGCAGGGACGGCGGCCGGGAGGCCCGCGCCGCCTGCGCCCTGGCGGCCACCATGTCCGGCGTGGGGTACAGCAACTGCCCGCCCAACGTGTGCCACGCCTTCTCCCGGCCCCTGACCATATTCTGGCGCGTGGCCCACGGCCAGGCGGTGGGCGTCACCCTACCCGCCTTCCTGGAGAGGAACGCTCCGGCCATCGCCCACAAGCTCCCGCCCCTGTGGGAGGCCTTGGGAGTCGGCGGCCTGGACGAGGCCCTGGCCCGGGTCACGGAGATCATGCGGAGCTGCGGGCTGGAGACGCGCCTGGGCGAGCTGGGCGTTTCCGAGGGTGACCTGGACCGGTTCCTGGACGTGGTTGCCTGGGAGCGCCTGGCCACCATGCCCACCGACCTGTCGAGGCAGGAGGCCAAAGACCTGCTGAAGTCCCTCCTGTAGCTAAACGACCCCCTCTTCCCGCAGCCGGTCGAACTCCTCGCCTGAGATGCCCAGGTAGCTCTCCAGCACCTCCCGGGTGTGCTCTCCCAGGCGGGGGGGAGGGCCCTGGATCTCCAGTGGGGACGCCGACAGCCTGATGGGCGTCCGCATCACGCTGACCGTCCCGACCGACGGGTGCTCCACCGTCTGTCGCATCTCGCTGTGCACGACCTGGGGATGGTCGAAGGCCTGGCCGATGTCGTTGATGGGCTCGGAGAGGACGCCGTGGTCTCCGAAGACCCGGGTCCACTCCGAGGTCGTCCTGGTGGCCAGCACCGGCTCCAGCGTCTGCCGCAGGCGCTTCCTGTGACTGGCCCGGTCGGGGTTCGTGGCGAACTCGGGGTCCTCGGTCAGATGCTCCAGGCCCAGCGCGCTGCACAGGTTGGGAAACTCCCTGTCGGTCACGGCGGTTATGCTGATGTACCCGTCGGCCGTCTTGTAGGCGCCCGAGGCCCCCAGGGACGGGTGGGAGTCCGGAGCCACCCTCGGGGGCGGCTCCCCGGTGGCGAAGTAGATGCCCGCCAGGGAGCCCAGGGAGGCTATCGCCGAGTCCATGAGGTTCACGCTGACCCGCTGGCCGGCCCCCGTGCGGTCCCTTACGCGGAGGGCCGACACGATGCCCAGGGCGGCGTTGTACCCCGTGAAGAAGTCCGAGTAGGAGATGGACGACTTGATGGGCGGCCCGTCGGGCTCTCCGGTGACGCTCATGGAGCCGCTGAGGCTCATGATCATCTGGTCCAGGGCCCCCCGGTCGGCGTAGGGCCCGTCCTCGCCGTAGCCGCTGAGCCAGCAGTAGACCAGGCGGGGGTTGAGGGGTTCCAGCGAGTCGTAGTCAAGACCGGCCCTGTACACCCAGTCCCTCCTGTAGTTGTGGACCAGGACGTCGGCCTTGGCCACCAGGCCCTGCAGCAGCTCCTTCCCCCGAGCCTCCTTCAGGTTGAGGGTGATGCTCTTCTTCCCCCGGTTGTAGGTCATGAAATAGGAGCTCTCGTCGCCCACGAAAGGAGGGCCGTACTGGCGGGTGATGTCTCCTCTGCCCGGCTCCTCCACCTTCACCACCTCGGCCCCCAGGTCGCTGAGCATCAGGGTGCACCAGGGGCCGCTGAGGACCCTGGTCAGGTCCACCACCCGGCAGCCGTCGAGGGCCTTTACCATGGACGTCTCCTCACCGCCGGACCTCCCCTTGCGTCCACCAAGGGGGGGATGAAGGGGAGGCCGGCACGCGCTTGCCGAAGCAGCCGTTAGTTCAGGGGCTGCCCTGGGAGGGCAGGACGACCACGGCCCCGCCCCTGATGGTCGTCTCGCCCCGCTGGTCGCCTCCCCAGAGCTCCAGCTCGACGACCGGGCCATCCCCGTCTCGCCGCTTCTCCGTCACCCTTCCCTTGAGCCAGTGGGTGTCGCCGTTGAGGTTGAACCGCCGCACCTCGGCCCAGTACTCCCGGATGAAGCCGTCGTCGCCCATCCAGTTGGTGACCACCTGCCCCAGCCACGCCACCCGCTGGGGACCGTAGTCGTAGGCGCCGGGAACGCCCACGCGGCGGGCGAAGTCGGGGTCCCAGTGGACCCGCTCCGGCACATCCGGGATGCCCTGCTCGTTGACGATGAAGGCGTTGGGGGCCTTCTTGTAGAAGTCGACCGCAACCTTGTGGGCGTAGGCGAAGGGCCGGAACCCCCAGCCGACCTTCCAGGCGACGTTGTCGGTAACCCGGAGAGGCCCCTTGACCACGAAGGGCAGCTCGTCTCCGACGGCGACGTCCTCCCAGTAACGGGGGACGGCGCCCCTTACGACCTCCCTGCCGTAGTCGGCGAAGATGTCCTCGATCTCCTGAGGCGTGTAGCTGGCGGGCTCCAGGTAGTTGTACTTGCCCTTGCTTCGCCCCGCGTCCCGCTCGGTGCGCAGGTTCCACTCCTTGACCTTTCCCAGGCCCAGCCCATCGGGAGTCGTGTAGTCGTAGGTCTGCTCCTGGAGTATGGCGCGGCCCGCGAACCGCGTCTCCTTGGGAGTAAGGCCGCTGGGGGTGACCGTGCCGCGGATGGCCGTGCCCTCGCGGATGGGCTCCTTCATCTCGAAAGAGGCCCCGGCCCACATCCCGTGGACTCCGGGGAGCCCCATGGGCGCGCCCCGTCCGAAGCAGGTGAAGAGGAAGGTGGGCGGGGCCACCATCGCGCCCCAGCGGGTCCCCTTGCCGTGCTCCTCGTCGGTGAACAGGGGGTTGGTGTCGCCGATGCCGTGGGCGAAGTGGCGTATCGTGTCCGAGGTGGCGTTCCGGTTGAAGGCGTCGGTTATCGGGAGGGGTACGCCGAGACGTTGGCGCAACGGTTCCAGGGCCTCTTCGGTAATCCTGGGGAACTCCTTCTGCTCGACCAACGGCGCCTCCCGGGGCCTCGCGCGTCAGCCACGCGGGCCAAGGCCCATTGTATGGGCAAGCCTGGCTATAGGCAACAGGTGGCCTTCATAAGAGAGTGTCTCGGAAGGACCGCTCCTCCGGCCTACAACCCTCCGTCATTGCCATATCGCGAGGCCCTGCCAATCGGGCACGAACCCCATTTCGCCTCGAGGGACGTGCTGGTGTCGACCCGTGCCACGCTGGCGGAGCAGGCCGATTTGATGGCAGATTGAGATCGGCGGACCCGGCGTCCCTGGCTGCTCCTGTTGAGTGGTCATTTGCCAATTCGCAATAAATAAACCCCTCTGGTGCGCCGTTCTTATGAGAGGCGTGAGGGGTATGGTCTACACCAAGATAGCATAGACACTTAGAGTGTCAAGGGGATGCCGTTCCCAGAGTGCAAGAGCCCTCTCCCCCAGGGCTCCGCAGACTCTAGGGTCACGAGACACCCTCCCAGACCTTACTACAGGACCGGGCACTCACGGCCGCGCCGGGACCAGCCGCCCTACCCGCAGGCCAGGGCGTAGACCTGGTCCACGCCTTCGGGCATGGCATGCTCCGTCCAGGTCTCGCCGCCGTCCCGGCTGCCGTACACCTGGCCCGAGCTGGTGGCGCAGTACACCCGGCTGGGGCTCCGCTGGTCGAAGGTTATGCCGAACATGGTGCTGGTGGGTTGGAAGCCCATGTCCACTCGCTCCCAGCTCGTTCCGCCGTCTCCGCTGCGGAAGAGGGCACCCACGTCGCTCCGGAAGTTGCCCCCGCCCGATACCCAGATGCTCTTGGGGTCGCCGGGCACCTCCCGGATGCAGCGGCAGTAGGTCTGACCCTTGGCGTTCAGGGCCTCGATCCGCACGGCCTGCCAGTGGTCGCCCCGGTCGGTGCTGCGGAACATGCCCGCCCGGCCGATGCTGAGCACCGTCTCGGGGTGGAAGGTGCTGGCAAGGATGCCGTGCATGTCCACGTAGTCGTCGTTGATGTACTGGCCGTGGCTCAGGTTCTCCCAGTGATCCCCGCCGTCCAGGGAGCGGATGATCCCTCCCACCTCGATGGCGCCGTAGATCTCGTCGGGGTTGGAGGCGCTGCCCGACATCATCAGGACACGCTTGGCCAGGTTGGCTCCGGGGCCCACGGTCACCTCGGGGAACCGGACGCTCACGGGAAGCTGAGTCCAGCGCTCTCCGCCGTCGTCGCTGCGGAAGATCTCGCAGTTCTCGTAGCCCGCGTACATCACCTGGGGGTCCCTGGGGTGGAACATGACGGACCACACGGGCAGGCCGTGGTCGGGCACCGACACCTTCTCCCAGTGGTCTCCATGGTCCTCGCTGCGGTAGGGCCCGTCCTGCGTGCCCACGAAGACGACCCCGGGCCTGTTGGGATGCACGGTGATGGCCCTGATGGCCGGCGACTCGGGGAGGCCGTTGGTAAGGGACTCCCAGCCGCCGTTGTCTTCGGCCATCCGGTAGAGTCCCGAGCTGATGGGGCGGCCCGGCGCCGTCTCGCCCGCCTGACCGACGTACACGTAGGACTTGCTGCTGCTCATGCTGTGCTCCTCTCATCGCCGGACCCCCGGACCGATAACGAAGCCCGTCCGGCGCCTCGGTGGATACGACAATTCCATCAGAACGTGTCCGGCTTGTCAACCGCGGCGCCCCGCCCCGTTTGACACGGATTTGAGCACGAACCTATACTCACGGCACCGGCCCTATACTCACGACAAGGGCGCTCGAAGCGCACCCCAGGAGGCGTGATGCGCAAGATAGACATGAAGGGCGACGCCAAGAGCCATCCCACACCCGAGATGTGGGCCGCGATGAACGAGGCCGAGCTGGGCGACGACATCTACGGCGAGGACCCCACCGTGAACCGGCTGGAGGCCAAGGCCGCGGCCATGCTGGGCAAGGAGGCGGCCGTCTTCATGCCCAGCGGCACCCTGTCCAACATCGGCGTGGTGCTGGCCCACAGCCGCCCGGAGACCGCGGTGCTGGTGGGAGACGACTCCCACATCTATCACAAGGGCCGGGGCGTGATGGAGGCCCTTGGGCGGATGGAGATTGTCGGCGTGCCCACCCAGGACGACGGCGTGCTGGCCCCCGACGACGTGGAAGCGGCCTTCCTCCAATGCGAGAGGGACGGCAGGGAGGTGACGCTGCTATCGGTGGAGAACACCCACAACCTGAAGGGCGGCCTCGTGCTGGACCAGGAGGACATCGCGGCGGCGGCCGAGGTGGCCCACCGCCGGGGCGTGCCCCTGTTCCTGGATGGGGCCAGGGTGTTCAACGCCGCCGTGGCCCTGGACGTGCCGGTGTCGGACCTGTGCAGGAGCGCGGACTCCGTCGCCTTCTGCCTGTCCAAAGGGCTGGGCTGCCCCGCCGGTTCCATGCTATGCGCCGACCAGGACACCGTGGCCCGCGCCAGGGTCCACAAGAAGAACCTGGGGGGAGGCATGCGGCAGATCGGCTTCCTGGCCGCCGCCGGAATCGTGGCCCTGGACACCATGGTGGACCGCATGGCCGATGACCAGGCCCACGCCGTGCGCCTGGCCCAGGGGATGGCGGGCATACCCGGCCTGTCGGTCGACCCCGGCGCGGTCCAGACCAACGTGGCCGTCTTCGAGGTGATGGACTACGACGTGGGGGCGTTCATCCAGGGACTGGAGCGCCGGGGCGTCTTCCTGGACCACCAGGAGGGCAGAAAGCTGCGGTTCTTCACCCACTACGGCATCTCCGGGGAGGACGTCGAAGATGCCCTGGAGGCGGTGGAGGCCACCGCCCGGGAGTTGTCGGCGGGCTAGGTCGTCGCCCCCTCGCAGGCTATGATCCTCCGGCCCCCCTTGGGCTGCACGGGTCGATTGTTGGGGCCGCCGCTCAGCGCCAGCAGACCGTCGACCTGTTCCGCGGAAATGGTCTTGGGCTCGCGCATCACGTACCAGTCCACCGGCTCGTCGCACGGCGGCGTGGTCTTGGAGCCGTCGTACCGGTAACAGCCGCCCCCTGGCGCGTACAGACCGGCGTCGAGCCCAACGCGCCCGGCCGCGGCGGCTCCGGCAGCCGGAGCGGCGTCCAGTACCCCCTGCACTATCGGGCTGGGCTCCCCCAGTCGAAACAACAGCCCCACCACCGCCAGGTCGCCGTCCGCTCCCTCATGTACCAGGTGCATCTCCGCAACGTAGCTCGCGCCGTCTATCAAGTGCTCCGAGGGCGAGTGGAGGTGCGCCGACCTCAGCTCGAAGGCCCGCCGGCCCACGTTGAACGTGTTGCCCGGGCCGTAGTCGACGTGGACGAACTTGCCGTCGTTGCGCACCGCCGTCGCGTCACCCCCGTACGAGAACGCGATGGGCCCGACGTCGCCCTTCTCGTATCCGGTTATGTCGACGGGCGATTGCTGTTGGCCGTCTCCGCAGAGGGCGAACTCGGCGGACAGGAAGGCCCAGTTCTCCGGCGCGCCCGGCCCCTCGTAGCCCCACTCCACGGCGTCTCCGGCCCCCTCAGCCGGCCTGCCGCAGCCGCCAGACGCAGCCGCCAACATCGTCGGGAGCAGGGACACCAGCATCCTCCCGACCGCTCTCATTCGTCCTATTGCAGGTCTTGCCATAGCTCTGAGCACCCTTCTCCGTCATTCCCGGGCCCGGAGGCTCTTCGCGTAGCTACCCACCCCACACGCCGTCTCCAAGCCCCCCACATGCCGTCTCCCAGCCGCCCACATGTCATTCCGAGCCGCCCACATGTCATTCCGAGCCGCCCACATGTCATTCCGAGCCGTAGGTGAGGAATCTCAGGCTCCCTCCAACGAGCATGCCACGCCATAGGGCCACGTATGAAAATGAAAACGGCGGCCCTTCCCTGCCGTTCCTAGGCAGAGCGCATCCAGTCCGAGACCCGCTCGCCGATCATTATGCTGGTGGCGTTGGTGTTGGCCCGCACCACGTCGGGCATGATCGAGGCGTCGGCCACCCGGATGCCATCCAGGCCCATGACGCGACCGTACTGGTCCACCACCGCCATTGGATCCGACGGCGGCCCCATCTTGCACGTACGGGAGATGTGCTGGCAGGTGGTCACGTGCTCCAGGAGCCAGGAGTCCAGGCTGTCGTCGGACTGCAGGTGCTGGTCCCCGGGCCACACCCGGTCCTGGACGATGTCCCTGTAGGCAGGGTGCTCCAGCATGCCCACGGCCAGCCGGACCGCCTCCCTCATCCGCTGCAGGTCCCAGGGATCCTCCAGGAAGTGGTAGTCCAGCTCTGGCTGAACCCTCGGGTCGCCGGACACCAGCCTCATCCGGCCGGCGCCCGCCGCCAGCTCCAGCTGGACCTGGCAGTCGATCATGAACCCCCCGGAGCCAGCGTCAGCGCCTATGCGAGGGCCATGGAAGGAGTGGGGCAGCAGGTGGATGTCGTTCCGTGTGCCGGACCCCCGCGACGTAAACCTGAGTATGAGCTGCACCCTGGGAGTGGCCGCCTCCAGGATGACTTCGTCCTTCACCCTGGCCCGTACGTCCACCGCCGGGTGGTCCCGCATGTTTTCGCCGACGCCTGGCAGGTCGTGGACCAGGGGCACTCCGGCGGCGGCCAGGTCGGCGGCCGGCCCCACGCCCGACAGCATCAACAGGTGCGGCGAGCCGATGGCCCCGGCGCTCAGGACGGTCTCGGAGGCCTCCACGGTGAAGGTTTCCCCGCCGCTCTCCACCTCCATCCCCACGGCCCGCTCGCCGTCGAAGAGGACCCTCCGCGCCAGCACGTCTCCACGCACCGTCAGGTTCAGCCTGTGACGTGAGGGCTCCAGGTGGGTGAGAAAGGTGCTCATCCGCACGCCGTTGGCCTGGTTCATGGGGATCAGGCCAACGCCGGTGCACTGGGGGCTGTTCATGTCCGCGACCTGGGGGAAGCCGGCGCCGACGCAGGCCTCCAGGAAGGCGCGCTGGACGGGCACCAGGGAGTCCATCCTGTGCCTGCGTATGGGGATGGCACCGTCGGTGCCGTGGAAGTCGTCGCGGACGTCCAGGTCCCGCTCCATCTTGCGAAAGTATGGAAGGACCTTCAGGTACCCCCACTCGTCATTGCCCCGGGACTCCCAGGAGTCGAAGTCCTCGGGGATGCCCCGGAGGAACACCTGCCCGTTGACGGAGGAGGAGCCGCCGATGAGCTTGCCCCGGGGGACGGGCATGACCCTGTCCCGCCGGCCGGTGGCCTTGCCCACGAAGGACCAGTTGTGGGGACTGTCCTCGTCCCCGGGACTCTGGTCGTTGCCGTCCCGCACCGGCCCCGGAAGGGCGTTCAGGTCCGCGTAGTCGGGACCGGCCTCCAGCAGGAGCACCGACCGTCCCGGGTTCTCGCTGAGGCGGCTGGCCAGCGCGCACCCCGCGGAGCCCGCGCCGACCACGATCACGTCGTATCTCACCGGCGGTTCCCCTCCTCGGGCGTCGCTGGAGACCCCTTGGCGCCATGCCCTGCGGCATGCCTTCGGCGGGCGTCGCCGCCCGCCATGCCCGCGTCTGCCGCTAGACTAACATCCCGCCGCAAACGAGTCCAGCGACGCACTCCCGGCCGATGGACGGGGGCTTCACGAAGGAGAATGGGTCTTGGGCAACATACCAAACAAAGGCAGGGTTGATTCTAACCAGTCTGACTAGTATAGTACGGCCATGAATTTGGTCTACTCGACATACGAAGCCAAGGCGCGTTTTTCGGAGGTCTTGAGACACGTCCGAGAGGGCAGGACGGTAACAATCTCCTACCGCGGAGAACCCGTGGCGGAGGTCCGCGCCATCGAGAAGGCGCCGCAAACCATCGAGGAACGCCTCGATGAGCTGAGACGCTTGGGCATCTTGCACCCGGCCTGCGGGCCCCGTCGCGAATTCAAGCCCGTGGCCCACGTACCCGGCGCGGTTGAGCGGTTCCTGGCTGAGCGCGAATAGTGAGCGGCGCGTACGTCGATACTTCGGCGTTCCTAGCTGCTGCTCTGGGTGATTCCCGCCACGGTCAGGTTGTCGCCCGCCTGGGAGCGTATTCCACCCTATTGTCTTCCAATCTCTTGGAAGCCGAAGCACGGGCGGCCTTTGCGCGCGAGGGTCTGGCCTTCGACGCCGGGACCCTGGGCGGCATCGAGTGGGTAACACCCGATCGGCCGTTGAGCCAAGAGCTGGAAATCGCCTCGGCGGCCGGCTATCTCCGGGGAGCCGACCTCTGGCACGTGGCGACGGCCCTATACGTAGCGCCCGACCCGGGCGGACTTGCCTTCATCACCTTGGACGTGCGGCAGCAGGCGGTGGCGCTGACGTTGGGATTTCAGACGTGAGGGCGCGCGGGCGGCGGTGCGACTTCCGCCCGTCCGTGCTGGGCCCGGAGCTTCCACCTTGCCCATAGGACCGCCAGCAGGGGCGTACACAGCAGGCCCACGACCATCAGTATCAGGTACTCGTGAGGAACGTGCATCCACGAGCCGCCTATGGCCAGGAGATAGTAGCGGCCCATGCGGCCGATGACGCTGGCCGAGGTGTACTTCCAGAGGGGATAGTTGGAGCTGGGAGCCAGCACCCTCACCGGATAGAAGGGGAAAGGGCTGACGGCCAGAATCGCGATCGTCGGCCAGGGCCGCCAGTAGAAGTAGCGCACTGCCCTCTTGTAGAGGGCCGTTTGCTTCACCGGGGCCACAGGACGGAGCTCGAAGACCTTCTTGATGACGACGTAGTCTATGATGCAGGCTATCATCGTCGCGACGCCCCCGACCACGGCCACCACCCACGGCTCGTAGATGGCCGCGGCAAAGAGCACCCCCGGCTCGTTGGGCAGGTACACGAAGCTGTTGGACGGTATGGAGTACCAGAAGTACAGCACGAGCTGCCACAGAGGAGGGTAGTAGACCCAGGCCAGGAGGGTGCATACCAGGGCGGGGACCAGGGTGCCCGCCAGGACCCACACCTTGGGGCTGCGCTTGGCCCGATGGAGCAGGACTGCCATTTTGGAGTAGACCTCTCCCCAATCTGGAGCCGGTCTCCGCCAGGCCCGGAGCCTCCGGCGGTCGGCGATGGGTCTACTCATCCGTCGGGACGCTCTCTTCTGGTGACACGAACAAGACCAGGCAGGCGCCTGTCATTGGGCCTGTCTCCCGTCGCGGGAAGCCCTTGCCGGGACCTGGGGATGACGCCAGCCGTCCATCATCGAGGCCCGGTGCACGCACTGAACGGTGCAGTAGGCGGCGCAGGGCTTCTCCATGAAGTACTGCCGGCGCATCTCCTCCCTGGAGTAGCCCTCCAGGGGCACCCCGGGGTAGCCCCGCTGCTGGGAGCACCAGTGCACCAGGCCGTCCTCGTCCACGTAGAGGTAACGGGCCCCGGCCCGGCACCTCCAGCGGTTGGGGCGTCCCTGGACCAGGTTCTCCCCGAAGCGGTCCAGCCAGGCGAAGACCCCGGGCCCCTTCCCTCCAACGATCTCCCGGTAGATGCTCTGCTGAAGCCCGCTCAGTGGCTTCACCTGCCCGTTGCCCGAGTGAATGATGCCCAATGACGTGGGAAATCCCAGATCCCGGGCCCGATTCACCACCACCCGGGCATCTTCGGGGTTGTTGATCTCCGACCCGAGGACGGCGTTGACGTTGACCCCGAACTCCGCGTGCCTGGACAGGAGGACCAGCTTGCTGTCCAGCACCTTCAGGCTCTTCATGGAGGTCTCGTCCGGAGTTACGTTGTCGATGGAGATCTGCAGGTAATCCAGCCTGGCCGTGTTGAGGCTCTTGATGCGCTGCTCGGTAAGCAGGTACCCGTTGGTGATCACCGTGGCGATGATTCCCCGCCGGCGTATGTGGGCTACCACCTGCTCCAGCTCGGGGTGCAGCAGCGGCTCGCCGCCGCTGATGGTGATGATGGACGTGCCCCGGGAAGCCAGGTCGTCGACGCGCAGCAGCAGCAGCTCCAGGGGCACCGGCTTGGAGACTTGGTCGTATTCGTTGCAGTAGGCGCAGGAGAGGTTGCACCGCCGCGTCGCCACCAAGTGCACCAGGACCGTATGACGAGTCGAGACCAGGGCCCTGGCCACCATCAACGCGCCCCGGAGCCCCCGGTGGAGCCGCCTTGGTGTTATCTTCGCGGGCATCGACCCATCGTCATCCCTATTGACCCTCGTCTCAACAGTAAACTTGGTCCCGCCGCCCGACTCTCACCACCAACACCCGTAGGACTTCATCTTGAATGTCGCAGATAACCCGATAGTTCCCCACCCTATAGCGCCAATACCCCCTGAGGCGGCCGTGTAAGGCATGGCCGTGCTGCCTGGGGTCATCCGAGGGGGCTATGCGCTCGTTCATGAAGGCGACAATACGCCGGGTCGTTCGCGGGTCCAGCCTTCTGAGCTGGCTCTGTGCTGCTTCGGTATAATCAACCGTCCAGGCCAAGATTGGCCATCACCTCTGCGGTAGAATACACCCGCTCTTCGCCCCTGAGGATCCGCTCCATCACCGCGTTGGCCATATCGTAGTCCGCCACATCCTCTAGGTGGATGGTCTTCAACGCTACGAGGACTGCCCTCAGCCGCTCCGCCAGTTCGTCGATGTGCTTGACGGCGACTTCGTGGCTTATGGCCCAGGCGTCGACGGCAGAGGAGGATACGTCGACGGCGTAGGAGTCCTTGGCAAAGGAGTCGGCCCAGCACTTCAGCACCTGACGGACCTCATCGGGCAGGTTCTCCGGACCCTTTCCCCGAGCTTGCTTGCCAAAGGAAAACTCCCGTGTTGTCATCCATCCCCGTTCACCGGGGTACAACCAGGCCACGGAGATGGGGTATTGCCAAGCCAAGCCTGGGGGATATCGGATGCTAATGCCGACATCCCCCCGGTAGATGATCCCTCCGTTACAGCTGGCAACATCCATCAGCCGCTTGGCGGCCTGCCGGGCTTCGAAGCTGGGCATCCGCTCTAGGAACTCCGCAATGGTTATTCGGCTTCGCTGTGCTAGGGACAATGAATTGACTCCTGCAACTGCAAAGGCCCCCCAACTTACATCGGGGGGCCTTCGACCTCAGGCATTGGTAGCGGGGGTTGGACTCGAACCAACGACCTTCGGGTTATGAGCCCGACGAGCTGCCACTGCTCCACCCCGCGATGAGGGACCCTAAACGTCCGGGAGCTAGGCCTCCAACGACCCCCTGCCGGCGCAGCTCTTGCACACCCGAGGTGCGCCCGTGCCGCCGCAGCTTGGGCAGTTGAAGATCCTACAGGTACCTGAACCCCGGCAATGGTTGCACTTTCCTCCAGCCACTTTATCCTCCACGAAAGAGTATAAGCCCTGCCGGGCGCCCCCGTCATTCCCGACGGCGGAGGCTGGGGGCCGATTCGCAGCGGCCTCCCAGCGCCCCTGGGGGGCGTCCGGGTGCTGAAGTTTGGAGTTCTTAGCGTGGATCAAGCCTCTCGGCCGATTAGTACCGGTAGGCTGAACGAGTTGCCTCGCTTACACCTCCGGCCTATCAAGCAGATAGTCTCTCTGCAGCCTTACTTCCGGCTTGCGCCGGATGGGAGGTCTTATCTTGGGGAGCGCTTCGCGCTTAGATGCCTTCAGCGCTTATCGACACTGGACTTGGCTACCCAGCAATGCTCCTGGCGGAACAACTGGCACACCCTAGGTCCTTCCCTCCCGGTCCTCTCGTACTAGGGAGAGACACCCTCAAACCTCCTACGCCCGCGGCGGATAGAGACCGAACTGTCTCACGACGTTCTGAACCCAACTCACGTGCCCCTTTAACCGGCGAACAGCCGGACCCTTGGGACCGCTTTCAGCCCCAGGATGGGACGAGCCGACATCGAGGTGCCAAACCTCGCCGTCGATATGAACTCTTGGGCGAGATAAGCCTGTTATCCCCGGGGTAGCTTTTATCCGTTAAGCCACGGCCTTTCCACAAAGAGCCGTAGGATCACTTTGCCCGACTTTCGTCCCTGCTCGGCTTGTTGGCCTCGCAGTCAAGCCCCCTTATGCCAATACGTTCTGTGGGCGATTTCCATCCGCCCTGAGGGGACCTTTGGGCGCCTCCGTTACCTTTTGGGAGGCAACCGCCCCAGTTAAACTGCCCGCCAGGCACTGTCCCCGTTTTGTGACGGGTTAGAACCAAAAACAGAGAAGGGTGGTATTTCAACGGCGGCTCCTTCCTCACTGGCGTGAGGATCTCCAAGCCTCCCACCTATCCTACACATCCCGGCTCCCAGACCAATACCAGGTTGCAGTAAAGCTCCACGGGGTCTTTTTGTCCTGCCGCGGGTCGCCCGCGTCTTCACGGGCACCGCAATTTCACCGGGCCCTCCGCCGAGACAACGGCCAGGTCGTTACGCCATTCATGCAGGTCGGAATTTACCCGACAAGGGACTTCGCTACCTTAGGACCGTTAGAGTTACGGCCGCCGTTCACCGGGGCTTCAGTTCGCAGCTTCTTCCTTTCGGAATAACCGCTCCCCTTAACCTTCCGGCACTGGGCAGGCGTCAGCCCCTATACTTAGGATTTCTCCTTAGCAGAGACCTATGTTTTTGTTAAACAGTCGCCCGGCCTTCTTTTCTGCGACCCCAGGGAGCTCCGCTCGCTAGGAGCTTCACCCCCCAGGGTGCCCCATATCCCGAAGTTACGGGGCCCTTTTGTCTAGTTCCTTAGCGGAGGTTCGCCCGAACGCCTTGGGACGTTTATCCCAGCCCACCGGTGGCGGTTTGCGGTACGGACGCCCTTACCACATAGCTCGCGAGGCTTTTCTCGTCGGCATGGGCTCGACAGCTTCCCGGACCCTAAGGTCCAGTTCCCCTCAACCCTCAGCTCGTAGCGCCGGAGGCGGATTTGCCTACCCCGGCATGGCCTACGGAGGAGGACGCGCACTTCCAACCGCGCGCTCTGCCTACCCTTCCGCACCCTCCCGCGGCTTTAAACGTGATAGCGGCGGTGCAGGAATATTAACCTGCTGTCCATCGCCTTCGGCTTTCGCCTACGGCTTAGGACCGACTAACCCTACGCCGATAAACGTTGCGTAGGAAACCTTGGGCTTTCGGCGTCAGGGATTTTCACCCTGATTAACGCTACTCATTCCGGGATTCTCACTTCCCCGCGCTCCAGCCAGCCTCGCGACCAACCTTCTTCGCCCGGGGAACGCTCCCCTACCATGCCGGAGCTGTCGAAACAGCGTCCGGCATCCACGGCTTCGGTGACGGGCTTGAGCCCCGTTAAATTTTCGGCGCAGAACCCCTCGACCAGTGAGCTGTTACGCACTCTTTAAAGGATGGCTGCTTCTGAGCCAACCTCCTGGCTGTCTGGGGAACCCTACTTCCTTTCCCACTTAGCCCGCTCTTGGGGACCTTAGCCGGTGGTCTGGACTGTTTCCCTCTCGACTACCAAACTTATCTCCGGCAGTCTCACTCCCGGGGAACGGTAGAACGGCATTGGTGGTTTGGTTGAGTTTGGTAAGCTCACGCCCCCTAGCCCATCCAGTGCCCTACCTCCGTCCACCTATTACCCGAGGCTGCACCTAAATGCATTTCGGGGAGAACCAGCTATTTCCGAGTTCGATTGGCATTTCACCTCTACCCACAGCTCATCCGAAGCTTTTGTACCAGCAACCGGTTCGGGCCTCCAGTCCGTGTTATCGAACCTTCACCCTGGCCATGGGTAGCTCACCCGGTTTCGGGTCTACTCCATGGGACTAGTCGCCCTATTCGGACTCGCTTTCGCTTCGGCTCCGGAACTCCAGTTCCTTAACCTTTGCCCCACATAGTAAGTCCCCGGATCATTCTTCAATAGGCACGCCGTCATCCGCCGTTTCGGCGGACTCCGACCTTCTGTAGGCCCACGGTTTCAGATCTATTTCACTCCCCTCCCGGGGTGCTTTTCACCTTTCCCTCACGGTACTGGTACACTATCGGTGGCCAAGGGTATTTAGCCTTGGAGGGTGGTCCCCCCGACTTCCCACAGGATTTCTCGTGTCCCGTGGTACTCAGGTAGTCATCCAGGAGCCCTATCCCTTTCGTCTACGGGGCTTTCACCCTCTATGACG
Organism: Dehalococcoidia bacterium; assembly: GCA_965207305.1. Taxonomy (GTDB): domain Bacteria; phylum Chloroflexota; class Dehalococcoidia; order Lucifugimonadales; family JAGWBF01; genus JAGWBJ01. The sequence goes on from CBDBMB010000004.1 coordinate 173,716, forward strand.
GTCCTTTCCAGGTGCCTTCGACTAGAGATAGGGTTTGTAACTCCTCGCCCGCGCCGGGACTTGGGCTGGCGACCCCTGTAACCCCGCTGCGACATAGGCCCCCGGGCCACTAAGTCGCAGTGGTTTGGGCTCATCCCCTTTCGTTCGCCACTACTCAGGGAATCTCGGTTGATTTACTCTCCTCGAGGTACTTAGATGTTTCAGTTCCCTCGCTTACCCTTCCGCCTTTATGGCGGAATTCCCCGGCTCAACACCGAGGAGGGTTTCCCCATTCGGGCATCCCCGACTATGCCTGCTAGACGGCTCATCGAGGCTTTTCGCAGCCTTGCCGCGCCCTTCTTCGGCCCTTGGCCCCTAGGCATCCACCGTAGGCCCTTATTAGCTTGACCCACGCTAGGAACTCCAAACGTTCCGTATTCTCTTTTTAACGTGCGGAGCGGCGGCTGGGTCATCCCGAAGCCGCCGCTCAGGGTTCACCCAGCTATTTGTCTACTCAGACATTCCTCATAGTCATCACCGCTGCTGGCAACAATTATAGGGGCACCGCACGGCGGGAGTCAATAGCCCGAGGCGGGAGAGGCCAGGATTATCCCGGGGTCAGCCCAAACCGTCGGCCCTGCATCTTTCCCCTCAGAACGGGGTGCTATTCCCTGACGGAGTCTCCCCCACACCCGACCCCATCCCGAATCTTCCTCTCAAAGCGATTCACAATCTCCTGCTGGGATGAGAACCAAGCGGGATCGTAGAGGATCCGTTAGGCAGAGACTTCGAATGACCTACCCATGGGACCGAACTCGTCCACCTCGTGGTTGGCAAGCTTCTCGCGGATTTGCTCGAAGCTGGCGACAGTCGATCTGGAGTACAGTCGCTCCCCGCAGCGTAGGCAGACCTCCGCACGGACTCTGACCGCCGCCAGATTGACCCCTCCACGCAGCAGCTTTTCGACCTCCTTCTCGCTCGTTTCACCACCGCACACCGGGCATTTGCTAAAAGGTTTCATCAGGCGGCCTCCTTATGCGCCATCCGGTCCAGCGCCCGGGCTCAGGCCGATAGGCGGTAATCAGCGCAGCCCATCCGGTCTCACGGTTGTATGCCCAAACGCTGTGCACCGGCTCATTGCTTGAGGTGTTCCCATAGACCAGGCAGCTGGGATACGGACTGTCATCAGGATAGTCCTCGATTATCTCACCGTATAGGACGCTCGCAAATATCTCACCGAAGGCTAGTTGGTCCGTTTGGGCTTCTTCATCGGCATGGTCCGTGATGAGCACCTGATTGTCCCGTATAGCCCTAGCGATATCCTGGATGTCCATCCTTGGCTCTAAAGTCTATCAGAGCCCGCGTCACAATTCGAATCGAGATGCGGCCGTTCATCATGTAGCGCGGCCGTGTTGAACCCCGCCATCTCCTGACGTATCATAGCGGGCATCCGGGCAACGGGGAGGGCATCCATGGCTACCGTGGTGGTGGGCACCGGCGACTACATGTTCGACGTAAAGAGGAACTGGGGCAACCTGCCCGTGGGCTGGGAGTTCCGGGACGTCTCGGGCGTGGGCGTAGACTCCCAGGACCGCCTGTACGTCTACCAGCGCGGAGAGCACCCGGTGGTGGTGTTCGACCGCGACGGGAGCTTCATCTCGTCCTGGGGGGACCGCATCACCGACGACGCCCATCACATCAAGATCGGCCCCGACGACCACGCCTATCTCGCCGACCGGGACGGGCACCAGGTGTACAAGTTCACCTTGGACGGGGAGCTGGTCATGTCCCTGGGCCGGAAGCACTATCCCTCCCTCCAGGCCCCATTCAACCACCCCACGTGCGTGGCCGTGGCGCCCACGGGGGAGATATACGTCTCCGACGGCTACGCCAACTCGGTGGTGCACAAGTTCGCCCCCGACGGCGAGCTGATGTTCACCTGGGGCTCCCCCGGCACCGGCCCGGGCCAGTTCTGGGTGCCCCACGCCATCGCCCTGGACAGCGAAGGCCTGGTGTACGTGGCCGACCGGGAGAACAACCGGGTACAGGTCTTCACCCCCGAGGGGGAGTACATCCGGGAGTGGGGCGACGTGTTCGTCCCCACGGACATCTTCATAGACCGAAACGACGTCTGCTACATGACCGAGCGGTTCACCGACCGGTTCCACGTGTTCGACAAGATGGGCAACCTGTTGGCCCGGGGGCGTGTGGAGGGGGAGGGCCACGCTGTCTGCGCCGACTCCCGCGGGGACCTTTACGTGGCCCAGATGGAGCTGCGTTGTGTCGACAAGTTCGTGAAGAGAAAGCCCTAGCGGAACAGGCTCTGCAGGTCCCTGGGAGTGCGGGCCTTGGACAAGTGCCGCATCAGCTTCTGCGCCTGGCGGAACTGGTTAAGTAGCTGGTTGACGTCCCTGGGAGTGGTGCCGCTGCCCAGGGCGATGCGCCGGCGCCGGCGCCCGTTGAGTATGTCCGGGTCGCGGCGCTCCTGGGGCGTCATTGATCGGATGATGGCCTCGAACCTTACGATCTGCTTCTCGTCGAAGTCCTGGGGCAGCCGGTCTCGCATCTGCGAGAACCCCGGTATCATCTCCAGGACCTGGGCGAACCCCATCTTGCGAACGCTCTGGAACTGCTCCAGGAAGTCCTCCAGGTCGAAGGTGGCGTGGCGTATCTTCCGCTCCAGCTCCTTGGCCTTCTTCTCGTCGACGGCCTGTTGGGCCTTCTCCACCAGGGACACGATGTCCCCCATGCCCAGGATGCGCGAGGCCATCCTCTCGGGGTAGAAGGGCTCAAGGGCGTCTGAGCGCTCTCCCACGCCCGTGAACTTGATTGGCACCCCCGTCACGTGGGTGATCGATATCGCCGCGCCGCCCCGGGCGTCGCCGTCCAGCTTGGTCAGCACCAGACCCGTCAGCTTGACCCGCTCGTGGAACTGCTCTGCCGACTGCACCGCGTCCTGGCCCGTCATGGCGTCGGCCACCAGGAGGACCTCCTGGGGAGACAGGGCCCGGCGCACCTCCTCCAGCTCCTCCATCAGATCGTCGTCGATGTGCAGCCGCCCGCCGGTGTCCACGATGGCCCAGGTGGCCCCGGACTCCCGGGCCTGTTTCAGGCCCGCCTTGGCCACCTTCACGGGGGTCGACGACGTCCCCTCCTGGTACACCGGGATGCCCAGCTCGTTCCCCAGGACGGTAAGCTGCTGGATGGCCGCCGGCCTGCGCAGGTCCGCCGCCACCAGCAGCGGGCGTTGCCCCGACTGGGCCAGGTGCCGGGCCAGCTTGGCTGCCGTCGTCGTCTTGCCCGATCCCTGGAGTCCCACCAGCATGACGACCGAGGGCTGGGCGTCCCCTTGCGCCAGCTTGTGGTCATGGCCCGTCAACACGCCGGTCAGCTCCTCGTGGACGATCTTTACCACTTGCTGGCCGGGGCTGAGGCTCTCCAGCACCTCCCCTCCCACGGCCCTGTCCTTGACCCGGTTCACCAGCTCCCTGGCGACCCGGAAGTTCACGTCGGCTTCCAGCAGTGCCAGGCGGACCTGGCGGAGGGCGTCGTCGACGTCCTTCTCCGTCAGCCTTCCCCTGCCGGTGAGCTTCTGGAACACCCCGTTCAGCTTGTCGGTCAGAGCCTCGAACATGGCCAGCCTCCTGGCTCGATTCTACGGTAGCCCCCCGTGGGGGTCAAGGAAAGCGGAAGCACGGCATCGCCGGCGTGGTTCACGGAGGGCGGCGCACCTGCTAGAATCCGGGAAGGAGCTCGGGAGGCGCCGTTGTCCCCCAACAAGGTCTACCCAACGGCGGCGGATGCCGTCGCCGACATCCCCAGCGGGTCCACCCTGATGGTGGCTGGACACCTGGGCGCCGGGGCGCCCGAGGGCCTGGTCCGGGCGCTGCTGGAGAGGAACGTCACGGGCCTGACGTGCATCTGCGGCCCCTGGGAGGGTGGCGGGGCTGACGTCCACGACGCCTCCGCGCTGGTGGCCCGAGGCCGCGTCACCAGGCTGATAGCCGTCCCGCCGGCGAACGCGGAGGGCGGAGGACCCTCCGGCGGCCTCTGGCGCTCAGAAGGCATCGAGGTACAGGCCGTGTCCCCGGGCGCGCTGGCCGAGCGGGTCCGGGCCGCCGGCGCCGGGTTGGGGGGCATCCTGCTGCCCCTGGAGGACGCCGAGACGGTGGGGGACGGCCTGGAGACCCGCACCATCGAAGGCGCCGTGTACGCCCTGGAGGCCCCCCTGGCCGCGGACTTCGCGCTGCTCCGCGCCCGCACAGCGGACACCCTGGGCAACCTGGTCTACCGTCCGTCCCAACGCAACTGGAACCCGGTCATGGCCGCCGCCGCCCGGACCACCATAGTCGAGGTGGAGGAGGTGGTCCGGCCCGGGGAGCTGGACCCGGAGCTGGTCATAACTCCGGGGGTGTACGTGAACAGGGTCGTGCCCGTTGGGGTGCCTGCCGGATGACCGCGGGGATTGGCCCGGAGCGCATGGCGGCCAGGGTCGCCGCCGAGCTCCCGGCGGGCCGGGTGGCGACCCTGGCCACCGGCCTGCCCCAGCGCGTCGCCGACCACCTGTTGTCAATAATCAGGAACATTAGGCCAGCATATTCAGAGACATTAGGCCACCCTGAATGCCAGTGATTTGGATTCTGACAGGATGCTGCGGGTCGGTCAATCACCTCCCTTCTTGCTGAGGATTTTGGCCACTTTGCCCAAGAGGGCGCGGTGAGGAGAGAGCCTTTCCCGGTAGCTGGTTCCCTCGATGACGATCTGGTAGCTGGTGTTGGCCAGGCGGTCCAGGGCGCTGTTGCCCAGGATGGGGTCGTCGAAGAGACTGAGCCACTCTTCGATGGCCCGATTGGAGGTGACGACGAAGCTGGAGGCCCGGTGCTTGGCGATGATCAGCCGGTAGAGGTCCACCGACTGAGGTCCGGTGAGGCTGTGCAGGCCCAGGTCGTCGAGTATGAGCAGGTCGGGGGAGAGGAAGGAGCGGAAGGTCTTGTCCACCGAGTTGTCCACCCTGGCCTGGGCCATGGCTTTGAAGAAGTCGTCGGCGTGGATGAAGCGGACGGTGTACCCGGCTCTGACGGCGGCGTGGCCGAGGGCTTGAGCCAGGAAGCTCTTGCCGACGCCCGCCGGTCCCATCAGCAGGACGTGCTCGTGCCTGTCGAGGAACTCCAGCGAGAAGGCGGCGTCGAGGAGGCGGCGGTCCAGGGTGATTTCGGACGTCCAGTCGAAGTCTTCCAGTCGGCAGGTCTCCTCGAAGCTGGCCCGGTTCAGGCGGATCTCGATGCGCCGGTTCTCCCTGCGGCTGACCTCGTCGGCCAGGATGATCTCCAGGAAGGCAGTGTAGTCCAGTTGGTCCCGTCGGGCCAGGGCGATGCGCTCGGGCAGGGTGTCCAGCATGGCGCTCAGCTTGAGGGTCTTGAGCAGCGGGGCTAGGTCGGGGTTGCGGACGTTACGGGTCATGTCAGATCTCCTTGTGGTGTTGCGTTGGGGTGGTGGCCGTTGACCAGGGCGAAGACGGAGCCGGGCCGGGCGAAGCGTCCCGTAGGCAACGGATCGGGATACGGCAGCGCATCCTGCTGCTCCAGGGCTTCGATCAGGATGCGCTCGACGCGGTGCACGTCGATGAGGTCCACGTCCAGGGCCTTGCGACAGGCGTCGTTCAGCCTGTCGGGGGTGTAGCGCTGGGCGAGGCGGAGCAGCTTGTGTCCCTGCCGCACCTTCGCCCAGGGCGTGGGGCCTTCGAAGAGCCGGTCGGCGAAGGCGGCCACCGCTTCTCCCAGCTCCGCTGCGCTCTGCGTGATCTTGTCGGGCGCCCGCAGCGTGTAGGCGATGAACTCCTTCGGGTAGTCGTCGGGATCGGTGGAGCGTCTGCCCTTGGACTGACGGGGATGGACCTTGATCAGCTTGCCCTGGTGGTAGATGCGCACCAGCTTGCTGTCCAGCGCGATCTCCACCTGCTGCCCCGGATGGCACAGAGCCGACGGCACCGAGTAGAGGGCGTTCTGGCAGGTCACGTGGTGGTCGCGCTGCACCTTGGCGTTGCGCCAGTGAGTCACCTCGTAGGGCTCGCCGTCCCAGGGCAGCAGCGTCTGGCGCTCCTCGGCGTCGAAGACCTCCACGGGCTTGCGCCTGGTGGTGCCGTGCACCCGCTGTCCGGCCACCTCGCGGCACCAGTGGAGCGCTTCCTTCCGCATGTGAGGCAGGTCCCTGAAGTCGGCTCCCTTGAAGAAGCGCTCCCTCACGTACTGGACTCCCCGCTCCACCTTGGGCTTGTCCCTGGGGTGGCGTACCCGGGCCGGGTCGGTGATGAAACCCCGGCGCTGGGAGTACTCCAGGAAGCCCCTGGTCAGCCTGGGATGCAGGGCGTCGGCCCCGGCCACCGCCGCCGGGAAGTTGTCGATGACCAGGTACTTGGGAATGCCGTCGAAGAAGGCCCAGGCCGCTTCCAGTCCGGCGACCACGTCCTCCAGCTTCTGCCCGTGGGTGGGCCAGACGAAGCTGTGCCGCGAGTAGGCCAGCACAACGATCAGCGCCCACACCGTCCGGCGGCGGCCCGTCTCCGGGTCTTGGGCGAAGCCAAGCCTCCCGAAGTCCATCTCCGCCACCTCACCCGGCGGGCTCTCCTCCATCCGCACCGTCCTGGTACTGCGGCCCCGCCAGTTGCGGCGGGCCACGAAGCGCTGAACGGACGGATAGGAGACCTCGCAGCCGCGCTCCAAGAGCAACTCCCGAATGCGGGTCAGTTGCAGCCGGTCCTCAACGACCCACCGTTGAATCTGGTCGGTCCAGGGACCCAGCCTGTCCTCTATCGGCGTCCTCGCCCGCCGCGGTCCCGCACGGCCTATGGCCGCCAGCTTGCTCAGCTGCTCCTCGCTGGGAACGGGTCCGTCCCGGGACAGCCCCAGCCTCTCAGCTGAGGCGATGTACTTGCTCACCGTGTCCCGAGCAAGCCCTGTCCCCTCGGCTATGTGGCGCTGGCTCTCCCCCGCCTGCCAGCGCCGGATGACTTCTGCTATTTCCACTCTGAATACCTCCTTGTAGGCCATCGCTTCACCTCCTACTTGAAGTGTCGCGATGGTCTGTGGTCAGGCGCTCAGAGTGGCCTAAATATCCTGATTATCTGGCCTATAGTTCGTGAATATTTAGCGATTCGCTGGCCTAATGTTCCTGATTATTGACACCTGTCTCCCGCAGGCGGCGTTGTCCTGCTCTCCGAAGACGGTCTCCTCAGCGTGGCGCCGGGGACCGTGATAGCGGACCTGGACCAGGCCGACGCCAGGGGCCTGGTCAGGGGAGGCTACCTGGACACCGTCGTCGTCGAGGGCGTCCAGGTATCCGGTGACGGAGGCGTCGCGGTCCGGAGCGCGGGCCCGGGGGCGACGGCCACGGCGGAGACCATGGCCCGGGCTCACCGGGTCGTGGTCATGATGGACCACACCGGCCCCGACGGCTCCCCCCGCATCGTGAAGTCGCCCACCCTCGCCCCGTCCGGCAGGGCCCACGTGATCGTCACCGACCTGGCGGTGCTGGAGGTGGACGGCAGAGGCCTGGTCCTGAAAGAGCTGGCCCCCGGCTGGACCGTCGACCGGTTGCGCGCCGTCACCGACGCCCCGCTCACCCCCGCGGCCGGCCTGGGGGAGATGGACCTTTCGCCCACCGCCGCCGAGGCTCCGTCCAAGCTGTTCCGGAGCGCCGCCGATGCCGTCGCCGACATCTCCCGTGGCGCGGTGGTCATGCTGGGCGGCTTCGGGGGGCCCGGCGGCATGGCCCACAACCTGGTCCTGGCCCTGAGAGACCAGGGGGCTGGTGGCCTCACCGTGATAAGCAACACCGCCGGCATCGCCCGGGTCGCCAACTTCGGCACCCCCTCGGGGTTCACGGCCATCGACCACAGCGTCCTGGTGGAAAACGGGCAGATACGCAAGGCCGTGGCCTCCTTCCCCGTCTCCCCCTCGCCGTCGAGGCCCAGCCCCTTCGAGGAGGCCTACAGGGCCGGCAAAGCCGAGCTGGAGCTGGTGCCCCAGGGGACCCTGGCCGAGCGCATCCGGGCGGGCGGCCTGGGCGTGGCCGGCTTCTACACGCCCACGGGAGCGGGAACGCCCATAGCCGAGGGCAAGGAGACACACGTCTTCGACGGCAGGGAGTACATCCTGGAGCGGGCCCTGCGGGCGGACTACGCGCTGCTGCGCGCCCACAAGGCCGACACCCTGGGCAACCTGGTGTACCGGGGAACCTCCCGCAACTTCAACGCCACCATGGCGCCGGCGGCCGACGTGACCATCGTCGAGGTGGACGAGGTCGTACAACCGGGCGACCTGGACCCCCAGGCGGTGGTCACCCCATGCCCCTTCGTCCAGCGCATCGTCACCCGGCCGCCCGGCTTCGTTCCCTACACCAGGGACGCGCCCCGGGTGTAGAATGGGCCGGTAGACTGGAAGAATCGGGGAGGCGCGAGGCGATGGCCGAAGACCAACGGGAGCTGCTGGACTGGGAGGCCCTGGAGGTGGGGGAGACCTTCGAGAGATACGACTACGTCCTCACGTCTGAGATGATCGACATGTACCGTAGGGGGGTGATGGATCCGGAGGCGGCCTTCCCCACCATCTCCCACAAGGTGGACGTCCGGCAGTACCAGAAGAAGTACCGGGACAACGGGTCAGTCAACGCCCGCTGTGCCTTCCACTGCTACAATCCTCCCGTCCCGGGCAAGCGGATAACGGTCACGGCCCGCATCGCGGACAAGTACCTCAGGCGGGGCAAGAGCTACATCGTCACCGAGGCCGTGTCGGTGGACGAGGACGGCCGCCTGATAGACAGGGTGATAACCCACGAGCTGAAACAGCCGGCGGAGGTGGGCAAGAAGTGGGGAAGCTGACGGACAGGTGTGAAGTGGGGGTCGAGGTGGGCCCTCTGGTGAAGCAGATCACCCAGGAGGCCATCAACCTGTTCGAGGGGAGCGCGGGTCAGACGGGCCCCTCCCAGTTCACCGACGACGAGACTGCCCGGGAGACCCTGGGCACCGAGGGCACCGTGGCCTCGGGGAGGATGTCCCTGACCTTCGCCATCGAGCTCCTCAGGAGACACTTCGGGGCGGATGTGTTCAATCACACGGGGGTCGTGGACCTCCGGTTCCTGAGGCCCGTCCGCCCCGGCCACACCCTGACCCTCACGGGCGCCGTCACCGCCGTCGAGCGGGAGGCCAGCGGCAGCAGGGTATCCGTGGAGGTCCAGGTCACCAACCAGGATGGGAACGTGGCGGGCGCCGGCACGGGAAGCGTCATCATCCCCAACGCCTACCTCTCCCCGGAGCTGTAGCCGGGCGCCAGTCGGCCCGTTGCCCGGCTCGCCGGTACAAGATAGTATATGCGGGCGTAGGCACACTCCCGGCAGACTGGCCGGACCGAGGTCATAGTGACAAGAGAGCGGCTGGACCGTGAGGTGATCGCCATGCGGGTGGCCAAGGAGCTGCCCGCCGGGGCCTACGTGAACCTGGGCATCGGCATCCCCACTTTGGTCTCCAACTACGTGCCCGAGGGCCGCACCGTCCTGTACCACAGCGAGAGCGGTGTGCTCAACTGCGGGCCCCTGGCCGAGGAGGGGATGGAGGACGTGGACCTGATCAACGCGGGGGGCCAGTTCCTGGAGATCGTCCCCGGCATGTCCTTCTTCAGCTCCTCCGAGGCCTTCGCCATGATCCGGGGAGGGCACATCGACGTGACGGTCCTGGGCGCCCTGCAGGTGTCCGAGAAAGGGGACCTGGCCAACTGGATGCTGCCCCAGAGGGGCGTCGGCAACATCGGCGGAGCAATGGACCTGGCCGCCGGCGCCAAGCGTATCATCGTGGCCATGGAGCACACCGACCGCTGCGACAACCCCAAGATCGTGCGCCAGTGCACCTACCCGCCCACCGGCCGCGGCTGCGTCAGCCTGGTGGTGACGGACATCGCCGTCATAGAGGTCACGCCTCGGGGCATGGTGCTCCTGGAGGTGGCGCCGGGATGGTCCGCCGAGGACGTTCAGGCGCTCACGGAACCCGCACTCATACTCTCCCCCGACCTGAAAGACATGGAGCTCTAGGAGGATAACGATGGCGTCGGCAGACGGCTCCCCGGACCCCCAGGTAGACCAGGCATTCGACTACATCCTGTCGCGCCTGGCCGTGTCCTACGGCCAGAAGGCGGGCCACATCGCCAAGTTCATCGCCCGGGGCCTGCGGGCCGAGGGGTGGTTTGCCATGGAGGCACTCCACTACCTGACCAACTCCACCGCCTCCCACGTCCTGCAGGTAGAGGAGGTGAGGGGACGCTCCCAGGGCGAGGGCGGCTTCGATCCCGACCTCCAGGTACGCATCGGGGACCAGTCGCACCAGCTGGCCATCAAGTCCATGCCCATCGCCGGAGAGCTGGACCACTCCCACTACTTCGCCGCCGAGCTCCCGTCCCTCTTCCGGTGGATGAACGACCTCAAGGAACGGGCCGCCCTGGTCACCATCGCCTATCCGTGCTCCATGGGAGACGAGGCGTGGAGCCAGGCCGTCTCGGCGGCCGAGGAACAGTACGGGGTCGCGCTGGTGGACCAGACCGACTTCGTGGTGCCCAGGCCGCCCCTGCCCATGGAGAAGGCCTGCATCGCCCTCTGGCGCCACGGGTCGGTAGTCGCCCGCCGGGACTAATGTGCCGTCTCACAGGTTCGTCGAATAAGCCTTCTGTCTCCCGCCAAGTGCCGGTCCACCAGTGCCTGCCTGTCGCAGGCAGGGCTGGGGGGTTCCTTGCCCGCGCGGAGCGCGGGGTGGGAGGGTGGGCTCAAGAGCCCGGGGAGGGGGCCTGAGAATGCAACGCAATTCGGAGACAGGACACTAGTAGCTAATCCAGAAGGTGGAGCCGTCCCCGTTCTTCTGGACCTCGATGCGGGCCTGAAAGGCGTCCTTCAGGTCCTCCAGGTGCGTGATGACGATGATCTTCTCGAAGTCCCGCTGGATGGCGTTGATGACGTCCAGGATACGCTCCCGGCCCGGGGCATCCTGGGTCCCGAAGCCCTCGTCGATGAACAGCGTGGGCAGGGGGGCCCCCTTGCGGTGGGCAAGCACCTTGGATAGGGCGATCCTCAGGGCCAGGTTGATCCGGAAGGCCTCTCCGCCGCTGAACAGCTCGTAGCTCCTGGGCCCCAGCTCGTCGCTGATCCTGATCTCCAGGGTCTCGATGGGCTCGCCTCGGCCGGTGCGGCGTTGCCGCTGGGTCTCCAGCTTCACGTGCATCCGGTTGTCGGTCATTCGTCCCAGCAGGGCGTTGGCCTCCTCCTCCACCTGCGGCAGGGCCGTCTCGATGAGCATGGCCTGAATGCCCCGTTTGCCGAAGGCCTCCGCCAGCTCCCTGTAGACGCCCTCCTCTTCCCTCAGGGACTTGAGCAGGACCTCTCTGTCGCTCATCTGCCGCTCCAGATCGGCCACGCGCCTGACCTGGGCCTGGAGCTCGCCCTGAAGACGGGACAGCTCGCTGTGCCGCCCCTCCAGGCGGCGGACCTCGGCCTCCCGGGCCGACAGCGCCGCCTCCAGCCCGGGCAGCTCCTCCAGCTCCGCGCTCCTCGCCCCCAGCCGTTCCCTGGAGGCCCGAAGCTCCTGGCGAAGCCTGCAGAGCAGCTCCCGGCCGCGCTGGGCCGACTCCTCTTCCGCGGGCAGGGACTTCAGCGCCTCCCCCAGGAGCGCGTAGGCCTCGCGGACAGGGTCCAGGCGCTCTCTCTCCCGGTTTAGTTTCGCGTGGGTTTCGGCATCGTAGCCCAGGTTGCCGATCTCCTGCCTCAGGGCCTCGAGCTCTGCCTGCGCCTCCACCGCGAACCGCCCCTCCCGGAGCTGGCCGCGCCGCTCCGTCAACGCCTGCGAGGTCTGCTCCAGCTTCACCGACGCCTCCCGGGCGTCGCGGATCTCCCGCTCGCGGGCGGCGATGGCTAGCTGGACCTCCTTCTGCTCGCTCCTGAGCCACCCCTCCAGCCGGCCCACCTCCGCCTCCAGCCGGGCCCGGTCCTCCTCCGACGACTTGAGGGACGCGTCGTTCCGGCGGTACTCGTCCCGTTTGAGCAGTATCTGCTGGTCGTAGTTGTGGGACAGACGCTCGCAGCCGTCCAACCCCAGCTCGGTGCCGCACAGGGGGCAGACCGCATCCAGGGGGGAGCGCTGCACCATCGCCAGCTTGTCCCTGAGCTCCAACCCCTCCTTCTTGAGGGCCTCGGACGCCGCCTGTAGCTGGCCCTTCGAGGCGGCCAGGGCCTGGAGCCTCCCGCGCCCCCGCTCCACCTCCCGCTCCTGCTCGCCAAGGCCTTCCAGGCGCTCCCGCTGGACCCTCAGCCTGGCCTCGGCCTCGGGTGCGGACTCGGCCTTCGGGCGCAGGTCGCCGACATCGCCCTCCAGCCGCCTGACATCCGCCTCCAGGTTGGTGCGTTCCCGGTCGATGAGCCGCTCCAGGTCCGAGCTGCGGTTGGAGAGGCTGTCCCTACGGTCCCGGGCACGGCTCATCTCCTCGTAGCGGACACGGACCCTCTCCAGGGCGGCGAGTCCTTGCTCGACCTCGCTGCGACGGGCGATGGTCTCCCGGTAGCCGTCTATGCGCTCCCGGCGTTGCCGGGACTCTCGCTCCAGACCGTCGATGTCCCGCTCCATCTCGGGGATCTTCCGCCGCAACCCTTCCAACTCCGTGCTCAGGTCCTGCAGGCCCAAAACCCTGGCCTTGAGCTCGTCCCGGGAGTCCCTCAGGGACTTCATCTCGGCGGCCACCCCTCGGAGGTCAATCTCCACGGTCGCCAGCTCCGACCGGAACCTTCCGGACCTGGCCAGCTCCTGGCCAGCGCGGTCCAGCTCGTCCTGAACGCCCCTGGCCCTGCCCGCTCTCTCGTCCCTGCGTTCCTTGGCCCTCTCCTCCAGACGGTCGTAGTACCCCAGGTCCAGTATCTTGGCCAGCACCTCCTTGCGGTCGGCGGGGGTCTTGTTGGTGAACTCGTCGGCCCTGCCCTGGAGCAGAAAGGCGCTGTTGACGAAGGTATCGTAGTCCATGCCGGTGACGCGGTCGATCTCGGCCTGGGTGCCCCGGATGACGTTGCCGGTGATGGGACGGAACCCGTCCCCGCCCCACACCTGGAGCTGCAGGTCCGATGCGCCGGCCCTTCTCCTCCCCCCGGCCACTGCCCGCCTCCGCACGACCCGGTACCGGTCGTCCCGGGCCGAGAACTCCAGGTCCACCAGCATCTCGTCGCGGCCGAAGTGGACCAGCTCGTCCTGGGTGCGGCCCCGGGCCTTGCCCCACAGGGCCCAGGTCACGGCGTCCAGGAGGGCTGACTTGCCGTGGCCGTTGGGGCCGCACAGGCACGCCACGTGAAGCCCTTCCAGGTCCAGGGTCGGCGCAGCGTCCCCGTAGCAAAGGAAATTCTTCAGCGTAAGCTTGAGGGGAATCAACCTACCCTCCCCACCCCAGGATGCAGCCCGGCTCCACCGGCCATTCTACTACAAGTACAGGGGCCCGACCCGCTCACCGGCGGCGCGGCCCACGGGTCCGGCCCGGCGCGGCGGGCAAAGAGAAGGGCCGCGGCTTGCGCCGCGGCCCTCGTTCTCCGCCTGTTCCCGCCTTCTAGTACTCCATCGGGGGAGCCGGAGGCATGGCGGGGGCCTTCTCGGGTATCTCGGTGATCATCGACTCGGTGGTCAGGACCATGGCGGCGACGCTGGACGCGTTCTGCAGCGCCGAGCGGGTCACCTTGACCGGGTCGACGATTCCCTGGTTGAGCATGTGGGAGTACTCGCCCACCTCGGCGTCGTAGCCGTAGTCGTCCTGGTGCTGCCTGACGGCGTCCAGGACCACCGCTCCCTCCTGCCCCGCGTTCTGCACGATGAGCCTGAGGGGGATCTCCAGGGACCTGCGCACGATCTGGGCTCCGACGGCCTCGTCGCCGCCCATCTTCAGACCGTCCAGGGCCCGCTGGGCCCGCACCAGGGCAACTCCGCCGCCGGGGACGATCCCCTCCTCGACTGCCGCCCTGGTCGCCGAGAGCGCGTCCTCCACCCGGGCCTTGCGCTCTTTCAGCTCGATCTCGGTAGCCGCGCCGACCTTGACGACGGCCACGCCGCCGGACAGCTTGGCCATCCGCTCCTGGAGCTTCTCGCGGTCGAACTCCGAGGTGGTCTCCTCGATCTGGGTCTTGATCTGGTTGATCCGGGCCTTGATGTCGTCCTCGGAGCCCCTGCCCTCGACGATGGTGCACTCGTCCTTGGTCGCCGAGACCCTGCGGGCCTGGCCCATGTCGGTGATGGCCGCTGAGTCCAGCTTCATGCCCTTCTCTTCGCTGATGACCGCGCCGCCGGTGAGGATGGCGATGTCTTCCAGCATGGCCTTGCGCCTGTCGCCGAAGCCCGGCGCCTTGACGGTGAGCACGTTGAGGGTGCCGCGCAGCTTGTTCACGACCAGCGTGGCCAGCGCCTCGCCCTCCACGTCCTCCGCGATGAGCACCACGTTCTTCTTGCCAATCTGGAGCAGCTTCTCCAGCAGGGGCAGTATGTCGGCGACCGCCGAGACCTTCTTGTCGGTGATGATGAGGGTCGGGTCCTCGATCACCGTCTCCATCCGGTCGGGGTTGGTGATGAAGTAAGGAGAGATGTAGCCCCTGTCTATCTGCATCCCCTCCACGTACTCCGTCTCGTCGCTGAGGCTCTTGGACTCCTCGACGGTGATGACGCCGTCCTTGCCGACGTTCTCCATCGCGTCGGCGATGGTCTGGCCGATGGCGTCTTCGTGGGCCGAGAGGGCCGCCACCTGGGCTATCTGCTCCCTGCTCTCCACCGAGGTGGACATGCTCTTCAGCTCGTCCACCACCGCGTCCACGGCCTGGTCGATGCCCCGCTTGATGGCCATGGGGTTGGCGCCGGCGGCCACGTTCCTGAAGCCGTCGGTGATGATGAACTGCGCCAGGACCACCGAGGTGGTCGTGCCGTCTCCGGCGGCGTCGTTGGTCTTGCTGGCCGCCTCTTTCAGGAGCTGGGCGCCCATGTTCTCGAAGGGCTCCGGAAGCTCGATCTCCTTGGCGATGGTGACGCCGTCACTGCACACCTGCGGAGGGCCGAACTTCTTGTCCAGGATCACGTTCCGGCCCTTGGGGCCCAGGGTGATCTTGACCACGTCAGCCAGGGTGTCGATGCCGGTCTTGAGGGACTTGCGTGCGTCCTCAGAATAGGTTAGCTGCTTACCCGCCATTCCTGTTGCTCTCCTCTCTAGACTAGGAAATCTTCGCCAGAATGTCGCTTTCCCTGAGGATCAGGTACTCCTCGTCGCCGTCCTTGTACTCGGTCCCGGCGAACTTGGAGTAGATGACCCGGTCGCCCTTCTTGATCTCCATGGGGATGCGCCCCTTGCCGTCTTCCGTCGACCGCCCGGGGCCCACCTCGACCACCTCGCCCTCCTGGGGCTTCTCCTTGGCTGTATCGGGAAGAATGAGCCCGGACGACGTCGTGACCTCATCCTTGTCCGAGGGCCTTACTACGACCCTTTCCCCGAGGGGAGTAAACTTTGTCACCTTGACCTCCTTGACCCGTGATTTTGCTGTTTTCAGCGTCAATTTTGGCACTCTCGACCCTTGAGTGCCAAAACTGGTAATATAGTAAACCCGGCCCCAAACCTTGTCAAGAGGTCGGATGTCTACCCATCCAGGGGGCAGGATGGGCGGTTTGCAGGCATGCGGAAGACGCAATACACCACCCTCATATACGAGCTCTCGCCGCCCATCGCTACCATCATCCTGCATCGCCCCGCGGCCGGCAACCGGGTGAACGACGCCATGGCGGCCGAGCTGCGCCATGCGTGTCAGCGCCTCCGGGAAGACGGCGTCCACGCGGCCATCGTGACAGGCTCGGGCGCCTCCTTCTCCTCGGGGCGGGAGACCTGCACGCCCTCCCCGGGGGAGCCCGCGGCGGAGTGGCTGCGACGGCGGCGCGCCGCCGTCGCCCTGGCCGGGGTCGAGGTCCCCCTGGTCGCCGCCGTCAACGGAGACGCCATCGACCAGGGGCTGGAGCTGGCCCTGGCCTGCGACCTGCGCCTGGCGGCCGAGGGCGCCTCCCTGGGATTCACCGACGTGCAGAGGGGGACCATCCCGTGGGACGGCGGCACCCAGCTTCTCCCCAGGCTCGTGGGGAAGGGCCTGGCACTGGAGATGCTCCTGACCTCCAGGCTCGTCGACGCCGAAGAGGCTTGCCGCAGGGGTCTGGTCAACGAGGTCGTGGACCCCTCCCGGCTCATGGACCGGGCGCTGGAGGTGGCCGGCGCCATCGCCTCGGGTGCTCCCATTGCACTCCGATACGCCAAGGAGACGGTGCTCAAGAGCATGGACATGACCCTGGAGCAAGGGCTGGGGCTGGAGGCGGACCTGAGCGTGGTGCTGCAGACCACGCGGGACCGTGCGGAGGGCCTGAGCTCCTTCGAGGAAAAGAGAGAGCCCGAGTTCAGGGGAGAGTGACCGTACCTTGGCCGGGTTCGCCACCATCGAATACGAGAAGGCGGGAGCCATGGCCTTCGTGTCCCTCAACCGGCCCCGGTCTCTTAACGCCTACAACCTGCAGATGCGGGACGAGCTCTACCAGGTGCTCCTGGCCATAACCGACGACCCCGACGTGGGCGCCGTGGTTCTGCGCGGCCAGGGGCGGGCCTTTTGCGCCGGCGCCGACCTGACGGAGTTCGGGACGGCGCCGTCCCCGGCGGTCGCCAGGCAGGTGCGCCGGGAGCGGGACGTGTGGCAGGCGTTCCTGGACGTCCCGGTGCCCATGATCGCGGCGGTCCACGGGTACTGCATTGGGTCCGGCCTGGAGATGGCCCTGCTCTGCGACCTGCGCGTCGCCTCCGAGGACGCCGTCTTCGCCATGCCCGAGGCCGGTCTGGGAATGATTCCCGCGGCCGGGGGCACGCAGACCATCCCCCGGCACGCCGGCCCCGCCCGGGCGATGGACCTCCTGCTGACCCGCCGCAGGGTAGCCGCCCCCGAGGCCCTGGAGCTTGGCCTGGTGGGCCGGGTCGTTCCGGCGGGACGCCTGGACCATGAGGCCCGGACCCTGGCGGAGAGGCTGGCGTCCGCGCCGCGCCACGCCGTCGTCGCGGTGAAGGACGCGGTGCGGCGCGGCTCCGACCTGCCCCTGGCCGAGGCCCTGGCACTTGAGGCGCGACTGGCCGCCCGAACGATGGCAGCCTCGGTGGCGTAAGCCCCGGCACCGGCTGCGGCCCTCTGTCCAAGTTCTAGCCCCTCTGCCCGGGGTTTTACCCTCTCTGGTAAAATACTCCCTGTGAACACTACCGACCTGCTCACCATCGCCACGGCCATCGTCCCCGACAGGACGGCCGTGGTCTTCGAGGACCAGCGCCTCACCTACCTCCAGCTACAGGAGAGGGTGGTGCGCTTGTCCAACGCCCTGGCCGACTTGGGCGTCGGCAAGGGAGACCGGGTGGCCACCGTCCAGGTGAACTGCCACCAGATGGCGGAGATATACTTCGCCGCCGCCCGGCTGGACGCCATCTTCGTACCCCTCAACTTCCGCGCGCGGGGCCCCGAGCTGACCCACATGCTCAACGCCGCGGAACCCGCCGTCCTGCTGGCGGGAGGCAGGTACGTCGACCTGCTGGAGGACATCAAGAACCTGGTAGTCCCATCCAACTACACCGTCTCCCTGGATGACCGGAAGAGCGGAGAGTGGCTGTTCTACGACGACCTGCTCCGGTCGTCGTCCCCCGAGGAGTCACACTTTCCCGGCGACGATGACGAGGACACGACGGTGTTGATGTTCACCGCGGGCACCACCGGAGAGGCCAAGGGCGTCGTCCTTAGCCATCAGAGCTTCACCTCCTTCCTCCTCGCCAACGCGTCGCCCCCCGACCCCGACGTGGAGGAGCGCAACCTGCTGTCCGTCCCCATCTACCACGTCGCCGGGCTGCAGGCCGTCTTGGCGTCGGTCTACGGGGGCCGGACCCTGATAATTATGCGCCAGTTCGAGCCCGAGGGGTGGATGGAGCTGGTACAGAGGGAGCGGGTCAACAGGGCGATGATGGTACCCACGATGCTGAAGCAGCTCATGGACCATCCCCGGTTCCACGCCTACGACCTGTCCAGCCTGGACGTGCTGACCTACGGGGCCGCCCCCATGCCCCTGGAGGTGGTCCGCCGGGCCATAGCCGAGTTCCCGGGCACGAGGTTCATCAACGCCTTCGGCCAGACGGAGACGGCGTCGACGATAACCATGCTGCCCCCCGACGACCACGTCCTGGAGGGCTCCCAGGAGGAGGTGGAGCGCAAGCTGAAACGCCTCACCTCCATAGGCAAGCCCCTGGACGACGTGGAGGTCGCCATCGTCGACGAGGACGGCGCCGCGGTGCCCTCCGGCGAGGTGGGGGAGATCGTGGCCACGGGGGCCCGGATCATGACGGGGTACTGGCACGAGGAGACCGCCACCCGGGAGGCCATTCGTGGGGGCTGGCTGTACACGGGAGACTTGGGCTACCAGGACCCGGACGGGTACATATACCTGGCGGGCCGGGCCAAGGACTTCATCAAGCGCGGAGGCGAGATGGTGTCCCCCGAGGAGGTGGAGCGCGTCCTGATGTCCTATCCGGGCGTGGACGACGCCGCGGTCATCGGCGTCCCGGACCTGGACTGGGGAGAGCGCGTGCGGGCGGTGGTGGTGCGGCAGGAAGAGGCGGTGCGCGAGGAGCAGATCATCGAGCACTGCCGCGAGCGCCTGGCGGGCTTCAAGCGGCCCGAGTCCGTCGTCTTCGTGGACGAGCTGCCCAGGAACCCCCTGGGCAAGGTCCTCAAACGAGAGCTGAGGGAGCGGTACGGCTAGACCCACCCTCAGACGTCCTTTGGCAGCCTTAGCCCCATGGCCCCGGCAGGTCATCCCATGAGACTCCGACTTGACTCCAGCAAGGCTATGCTAAACTGTTCGCAACGGATATGTTCCATCCGAGGTAGGGATCGATGGCCGAAGAGCCGGCATACCGGCCGTCCATAACCAGGGTATGGGCCCGCAACTTCCGCAGCATCGAGTTTGCTGAGCTGGAGCTGGACCCCCTGACAGTGCTGGTGGGGCCCAACGCTTCAGGCAAGAGCAACCTGATGGACATCCTGGGATTCCTCAGCGATGCCACTCGCCTTGGGCTGGAAACGGCCATAACCCGGCGCGGCGGAATCGACTCGATCGGCCGCAAGTCGCCAGCGGGGAGAGTGTTGGCGCCAGAGACCGGCTTCCGATACGAGGCTGCAGGGGAAACGCTTGACTACGCCGTGGCATTGATGAGGAGGGGCAGCGGCGAGTATAGCGTCAAGCGAGAGACTGCCAGGCTACATCCTACGGCGTCGGACAATCGACCACTGGAGTTCACACTCACCAAGGGACTACTCACGAAACCCCAGAGTTTCAGAAGAATACTCAAAGAACTTGATTCCGCAGCAAGCAAGAAGCGACAGTCTTCAAGCTTGGCGAAAACCATCGATGATCTCATCACAGCATCAGGCCACCGGGAAATGCAACTAATGTCTGCAGAGTCTACGCGACTTACTTCGCTGCTAGCGGTGCTGCTAGGATTGAGAGCTACAAAGCCCAACTACTTCCGTCTACAGCAGTCCCTGAGTGATGCGAGAGACTATTTGAGCAGAACAGGGCTGTACCACATCTTCCCTAACTCATTGCGAGACCCTCAAAAGGTAGCAGACAGCCATCCATTGACCACAGGCGGAGAAAATCTGGCATCCGCTCTTAGGGACATGATCCAGAAGAAGAGTCGCTTCCTCCCGGATTTGAAAGACGCTCTAGCCTTCGCGGTCCCTGGAGTCCAAGACATCCGGGTTAGCCACGCGGGCAGTTACTATGTGGTGGAGCTCAACCACGAGAGAAATAGCGGGAATGAACAGGGCTCTTGGTTCGACCTGTCCCACGAGTCCGATGGCACGATCCGCCTGCTGGCTCTGCTGACGGCGTTGTTCCAAGACCCCGCGCCGTCGCTGGTTGGTTTGGAGGAACCCGAGCTAGCCATCCACCCTGGCGCTATGGCCGTGTTGTCGGACAACATGAAGGAGGCCGGCCTGCGGGGGCAAGTGCTGGTGGCTACCCACAGCCCCGACCTAATCGATCGACTCCCGATCGAGAGCATCCGCGCCGTAACCGCTGAAGACGGCTCCACGAAGGTGGGCCGAGTCAGCGAACATCAACTAACCTCGGTGAAAGAGGACCTCTTTTCGGCTGGAGAGCTGCACAGCATGGAAGGCCTCCAACCTGCAGGCGCCGATCAGCGGTAGACATGCCCACTATTGTGCCGGTGGTCGAAGGGGACGGAGATGCCGCCGCCGTGCCACAGTTGTTGACGAGGATTCTCCACGAGCGGTACAACCGGTACGATGTATCTGTCGCGCAGGGAAGAAACAACGTGGTGAAGGCCAACGGCAGGCGGAACCTGGAAAAGAGGTTGGACAAGTTCCTCGAATACGCGCACAGGAAACCGAGGTGCCGAGCTATCCTGGTCCTCGTGGACGCTGACGTTGACTGCCCGGTGACTCTAGCTCAGGAGCTTTCTCAACACTGTGATTCGGTCCAGACAACATGCCCAGTGCAGATAGTATGTGCATGTACGTCCTACGAGTCTTGGCTCCTTGCCAGCTTGGACACCATCAGTGGTCGGCACGGGATACCGGGCAGTGCAGTCCTATCGGGTGATCCCGAGGGAGTTTCAAATCCCAAACAATGGCTCACTGACCAAATGCCCAGCGGCCAGGCTTACAAGGAAACGACCCACCAAGCATCCCTTAGCCGAGTCATGGACTTGGACCTGGTCTACCGGAACTCCCGCTCCTTCCGTCGGCTATGCCACGCGCTGGAGCAGTTGCTGTGCGCGATAGACGCGGCACCTGCAGCGGATACGGCGGACAGCGGATGCTGACCCTAGTGATTCCCGGGTTATCGGGAGTCTCCTCAGGCCCGCCCTACCGGGGAAACAGCCGTCGCACCATCCTTCGCAGCATCGCCCAACGGACCCTGCGCCACGCCGTGCGGACACTCCCGTTGTGGCCGTCGGAGAGGTGGCCGTTGGGCCCGTAGCGGCAGTCCACGAAGGCCCTGGTAATGTCCTCCAGAGGCTCCTGGTGGTCCGGGAAAGCGACCCTCAGCCTCGAGTAGTACTCCCAGGGAGTGTCATGGGGACGGGCGCCCACCCCGTTCAGGCGGCCGAGGAACCACGTCAGGGCATAGACCACCGTCGGGTATCCGAAGCGCCTCACACTCCATCTCATGTACGACGCCGTGCCGACGGGCACCGCCAGGCCCACGGCCAGCCCTATCCCCAGCAGGGTCCAGGTCGGGTCCAGGGGTCCCCAGGCGGAGCCCGTCCCAACCAAGGGGACCTCCTGATCGTCCTCGAACTCGGAGAAGGCCCCCCGCAGCCGCGGCGCATCGGGGTCCAGGATCTCGGGACACAGCTCGGGGTCGGCCGCCGTGGGGTCGTCCTGTGCGAAGACGCACGGGTCCGTGGCCGCGCCCTCGCCCTCCACCCGCCCTACGAGCTGGAAGCCCAGCTCCTGGAGCGAGGGCTGGACGTCGGCGGGAGTGGGCTCGAACTCGATCCAGCCGAACCCCGGAAAGTACACCTCGGGCCAGGCGTGGTAGTGCTGGGCCCGCACATCCCACACCCCCTTCTCCTGGTTCCAGTCCCCCGGGGCGAACCCCACGGCGAGCCGGGCGGGTATGCCCAGCGAGCGGAGCATGGTGATCATGGCCGTGGCGAAGTTCTGGCAAAAGCCGCGCTGGTGCTCGAACAGGAAGAAGTCCACCCAGTCCGCTCCCTCGGGGGGCCTCAACGACTGGTCGCTGTAGGGCAACGTAACGAGGTACTGGCGGATCGCTTCGGCGGCATCGTAGGCCGTCACCTCGAAACGGGTAAGGTCCCTGGCCAGCCGCCTCACCCGCGGTGAGAAATCGGGGGGAAGCTGGAGATACCTGTCGGTGACCCACTTGGGGTAGTTGCTGACGGACCTGCGGAGGTGGTCCGCCCTGGCCATGGACACCGACCCCGCCACGGGATAGCGCCAGGGGGGCAGGAGGGTGTGCTTCCCGATGAGGGCCAGGGGTGGGCCCAGCCCGTTCTCGGTGCGCACCACGTCCACGTACCTGAGGTCGTCGTCCTTCACCGGCTCCAGGTCCACCCCTGCCACGGGCTCGGTGGCGGCGGTCACCTGGAACCCCCACACTCCCAGCAGGGCGCCGGGCTGAATGTCCAGTGCCCTGGCCGTGGTGCGGTTCAGGACGTGTACGTTGGAGAGGTCGGCTCCTGGCGTGGAGTCCAGGAAGGGCACCAGCACCTCCCGGTAGTAGCTCAGGTTGGCCGGCAGATAGCTCTCCTGGGAGTCCGCCAGGTCCATCCTGAAGCTGGGAGGCGGCGATAGCTGCACCCGGTAGGGCGTGCCCGCGTCCAGGGGCTCCCCCACGGTAACGATGTTCCTGGTCTTGGAGTACAGCCTGACGGACGCCTCCACCGGCCGGCGGGTCGGCCCGTATCTCGCCGCGTTGGAGACCAGCTCCGCTTCCTCCGGGCCGGCGTAGACGGCCACCTTGGGCCGCTCCCAGCCCTCGCCCGTGTACGTCTCGTACACCTGCATGCGCCACCGGTGCGGCTCGAAGGAGTCCACCGAGAACATCAGCTCCTCGCTGGCAGGCAACGGACCGTCTATGGGGAGGTTTGCCGGCAGCGTGATCGAGGGCCAGTTCCGCCGGTTCGGCACCCCGGAGAACAGGCTCGACCAGCTCTGCTGGAAGTCCAGCCACGGGTCCTCCAGCACCGACGACAGCGGGATCACCGTTCCCTGGGGGGCGGGCGTCCTGGACACGGGGACCAGCGTGATGGCCATCAGCACGACGCCGGCCACCAGCGTCCCGATCAGCGGGGCCTTCCGGCCCCTGATGCTCCACACTCCCTTGTTCCGGTAGGCGACCCCCGGGGCCGCGGCCAGCAGGTAGGCGAAGAAGTACCAGTACTCCTCCGGCGGCAGGAAGGTGAGCACCACCAGCAGCACGCCCAGGCCCGGAAGGGCCGCCAGCAACGAGAGCTCCCGCCGGTAGGTGAGCCATACCGACGCGTATCCCGTCCACAGGGCCACGCAGATGAGCAGGATCCCCGTAATCGTCTCGCCCTTGTGCCCTTCCGCCGTGCCGATGGCGCCGAACCACTCGCCGACGGTGGTGACCAGGTCCGACAGTCCCGTGGTCTCGGAGAAGGAGAGGCCGCCGACTATGAGGGCAACGATCAGGCCAAGGACCAGCGCGGCCGCGTGGGCGGTCCACCAACGCAAGCCGCTCCGTGCGATGTATGCCCACAGAACCAGGGGCACCAGGAATAGGGCAATGAGGGAGGGGAGACCCTCCACCCAGTTGGCCGCCTGTATCAGCGCGCCGGGCACCACCAGGGGCAGCCCGACCAGGCCCAGGACGAACAGCTCCCGCCTGGACAGGAGCCTCCCGCGACCGGTTGCGGTTGCTCTTTCTCTCATCGGCTGCTCGTCAGTAGGTGGCGATGCGGTCCAGAACGTTGCCCAATATCCGGGAGAGGTCGTCGCCCTTGCGTACGACCACGGCGTACTGCTCCTGCTGCAGCCCCCGGGGGCCGGGGCGGTCCGACGCGATCCTGGCAAAGCTGGGGGTATCCAGCAGTATCGGCACGCCCAGCACCCCCCGGTTGATGAGGAACCGGAACAGGTGGGTCATGCTCTGCCCCGACCACGGCGCGATGACGATGGCCACCGTCTCGGGCCCCAGCCTGGCCCCCTCCTGGGACATGACGGTGGAGATGGGAGTGGTCCCACGGGCCCGCACCGTTGCCAGGGCGCCCATCATGGACCACATGTGGTCCTGGTCTCGCCTGGGCAGGAACCTGAAGTACTCGTCGCCGTGGACCACCATGCCCACCGCGTGGCCGTCTCCTATGAGGCTCCTGGCCAGCGACGCGGCTATGGTGATGCAGTACTCCTCGGTCCCCTCCTCCCCTTCCCCCGTGTGGGCCGAGCCCTGCATGTCCACCCAGAGCCATATCTCGTTTATGCCCGCGCCCTCGAACT
Organism: Dehalococcoidia bacterium; assembly: GCA_965207305.1. Lineage (GTDB taxonomy): Bacteria > Chloroflexota > Dehalococcoidia > Lucifugimonadales > JAGWBF01 > JAGWBJ01. The sequence goes on from CBDBMB010000004.1 coordinate 197,797, forward strand.
CCTTGGTCATCAGGGTGTCCAGGCGCGCCGTCGTCGGCCAGTGGATGCGGGCAAGGCCGTCCCCCGGCGTGTACTCCCGCACCATCGACGCCACGGGACTGTGCCCCGTCAGAAGCCCGACCTCCCCGGCCTCGCCGCCGGCCACCTGGCCCTCGACCGTCACCCGGTCCAGCTCCACGGTGCGCGGGTAAACGAGCACGTTCTGCGGCTCCCCTATCCGGCACTCCATGCCCAGCAGGCCCGTGGGGTCGCTGGAGAAGATCGCCAGGGAGCCCACCGAGTTCAGGCCCCGCCTCTGGCACTGGCCCGAAACGGTCCAGCTTGTGGTGCCCCGGGGCACCAGCCCGAAATCGTCCTCCTCCATGGTGGCGAAATCGCTGACCAGCCGCGCCCTCAAGCCCACCCGTGGGAGGCCGACCTTCTCCCGGACGGTGACCCTAAGCCGGACCGGGTCGCCCACCTGCGGATGGCGGCTGAGCTCCTGGACGTGGGGCTCCAGGCCCCGGCTCTGTACCCAGGACCATCCGTAGACGATGACCGCCCCCGCCACCATGAGATAGACGATCCAGTAGAGGGGCTGGAAGCCCGTGATCATGGCCAGGATGAGGATGCCCAGGACGCCGAGGCCGAGCCGGATAGCCCTGCCCCTGGGTATCCCCGCAGGCCGCCGGGGCGGCCTGGAAGGGCTATCCATCTCGCCGTCCGAGGGAGGGCAGGGGCACACCATCGACCGGCGCGCCTCCGGGCACGGGCACCGTCTCGATGATCTGGGCGATGGCCTCGTCCTCGCTGAGGCCCGTGCGCCCGTCTCCGGCCATCACCAGACGGTGTCCCAGCACTGCGGGAGCCACGGCCTTCACGTCGTCGGGCACCACGTAGTCCCGCCCGTCCAGCAGGGTCACGGCCTGCGACAGGGTCAGCAGGCCCAGGGAGGCCCGGGGAGAGGCGCCCAGGTAGATGGTCTGATGGTTTCGCGTGGCGCTGACGATGGCGACGATGTACTCCTTGACCAGCCGGTCGACGTACACGTCGGCCACGGCGCTCTGTGCCAGGAGCACGTCCTCGCTATCCGCGATCTGGTCCAGGTCGTCGATGGGGTGGGCCGGCACCTGGCGCTCCAGAATGGACACCTCCTCCTCGTTGCTGGGATAGTCCAGCTTCAGCCTGAGGAGGAACCGGTCCAGCTCGGTCTCCGGCAGGGGAAAGGTCCCGCCGTGCTCCGTGGGGTTCCGGGTGGCGAGGACCAGGAAGGGCACCGGCATTGGGTGGGTCACGCCGTCGATGGTTGTCTGGTGCTCCTCCATGCACTCCAAGAGCGCCGACTGGGTCTTGGGGGAGGAGCGGTTCACCTCGTCCACGAGCACGATGTTGGAGATGACGGGACCGGGCCTGAAAGTGAACTCCCGGTCCCGCTGGTCGAAGACGTACACGCCGGTGATGTCGCTGGGAAGGAGGTCGGCGGTGCACTGGATGCGCTTGAAAGAGACGCCGATGGACTTGGCCACGCTGCGGGCGTACATGGTCTTGCCGACGCCCGGCACGCCTTCGATGAGGACGTGGCCTCGGGAGAACAACGCCGCCACTCCCAGGGTGACCACGTCGTCCTTGCCCACGATGACCTTTTTGACGTTGTCGACGATGCGGGAGCCGATGTCCAGGGCTTTGGAGAGCTGGTTGTCACTCACAGTTACGTCCTCGGTGCCGTCCGTTCATACGTTGAGCCAAGGCTGGCGGATTCTCCTGCGGCACGCACAAAATGGGAGGGAACGGGGCCCGTTCAGAATGACGCGATACTACTATCGGGCCCATATATTGTCAAGAGCATCCGTAGCTGCCCGGTTTCGCGACGGGCCCCGTTGACAACGTGCCGCTTTTCTGATGGAATTGCCCTGTAATCCGCCGTCATCGCGGATGAAACACTAGGGGCCCCTTGGGCCATCGACGCGGAGGTGATTAACCATGGCGGACAAGACCTTGATCTACGTGGGAGCCGAGGCGGGCCACCTTTACCGGAAGGAAGCGGGCCACACCAACTGGGAGGACATGGTGTCCAACGGCCTCCCGCCGAGCCCCGAGGCGCGCGCCATCGCGGTCCATCCCAACGACCCGGAGACCGTGTTCATAGGCACCCAGCGGGGCGTCTACCGCAGCCGCGACCGGGGCGACCACTGGGAGCGGATGGACATGCCCGAAGGCCGCATCGTGTGGTCCATACGGTTCCATCCCGGCGACCCCGGTACGATGTACCTGGGCACCGAGGGGAGCGAGGTCTACCGCAGCGACGATGCGGGAGAGTCCTGGCAGCTCCAGGGGAGCATCGACGTCAGCAACGCGTACCAGATGTCCTTCGCCACCCGCATCCTGGGCCTGGCCATGGAGACGGACAATCCCCAGCGCATGTACGCCGCCATGGAGGTGGGAGGCGCCGCTCGAAGCGACGACGGCGGCAGGTCCTGGGAGGTGGTCAACGGCCAGTTCGGTGGCGACGTGGACCTGCTGGACATGCACGGCGTGGCGGTGGGCTCGGCCCAGTCCGACGCCGTCTTCGTCTCCAACCGCGTGGGCGTATGGCGCAGCAGGGACAGGGGCGGAAGCTGGGAGAACCTCGCCCTGGAGCGGTTCTCACCCATCAAGTATTCCCGGGGCGTTCAGGTGGCCCCCAACGACCCCAACGTGGTCTACGCCTGCGTCGGCAAGGACTTCGGCAGCGCCGAGGGGGGAATGCTCCGCAGCACGGACCTGGGAGATACCTGGGAGCGGTTCGACCACGGCGTGGAGGCCAGGAGCACGACCTTCGGCATCGGCGTCAACTCCCAGCACCCGGAGCAGGTGTACTTCTGCACCCGGCAAGGCCAGGTGTTCGGCACCCACGACGGCGGCTCCTCCTGGAGGGAGCACCCGCTGCCCGAGGGCGCGTCCAACGTCATCAGCGTGGCTGTGGCGTCGGCCTAGGCCGGGGAACCGCCCTCCCCCGACACAGCCACAAAAACGAAAAGCCCGGCGAGATAACCTCAGCCGGACATCGTTGAGAGTCCCGGTTGGGCCGGGCCCATTTGGAGACCCTGGGTATCCAGGTCACTCCCGCCATCGGGCGATGGTAGGCACTCGCCTGGGCCCGACCAACCGAACTGCTTTATGGGGACTAGTTACTTTTCAGGTCCAGACAGGTGCCTACCACCGCCCCCTACTACTTAAATAATCGCTCATCTATCACCTCCCGGCACGGGTCGCGTAAGCGCCTTAGCCTTCATAAAGTACCGCGCAAGCAGCCTGACTCGGATTCTAAGACCACGACTCCGGCGTTGTCAAGGGCTACCCGTCCCGGAATCCGGGAGCGGTCGACCCCCAGGCCACCCCTCCCCACCGTCATTCCGGCCCCCGAGCCGCCTGACTGGCGCCGGACGGGGAATCCAGGGGTGGAGGGCCTCTACTCCCGCTTGAGCAGGCTCCTCCGTAGACTTGCCGCCCCAGAGATTCGCCACCCCAAACGTCATTCCGAGCCGCCGGCGAGGAATCTCAGGTACCCTCAACGAGCACCCCACGCCACAAGCCCACGGCCCGGTCTTCGCCGGCATGGACAGATTCCTCCCTCCGCTTTGCTCCACTCGAAATCACCATGGCCTTGCTAAGGCCAAGTAAGAGGACGAAAGGCGGTTCCCCCCCAACCCGTCGTTCCGGCGCAGGCCGGAAGCCAGGGGTGGGGTACGTGGATGCCCGCGGTCGCGGGCATGACGGAGAGGGTGCTGCGAGGCCATTATCGAAGGAATCCCCCATGCCGGTTGAGACCGGCACCACGTCGCCGGGACGACGGACTGCCCACTACAGCTCCAGGGGCATCAGCTCCCTGGCGAAGATCAGCTCCCCGTCGAACACGGCCCGCACGTCGCCGATGCCCTTCTCCATCGGGCCGGGGGACGAGAGGTGGGGGCCTATGTGTACCAGCACCAGGCGCTTCACCCCGGCGTCCCGGGCCATCTCCGCCGCGCCCACCGTCCCGCACTGCCCCGTGGACTCTCCGTCGGCGACCATCACCTCCTGGTTGTCCCAGCACATGCAAAGCATCATGTCGGCGTCCCGGGCGAGGTCCACCACGCTCCGGCACGGCTGGGTGTCGCCGGTTATCACTATGCTGCCGTCGGGGGTGTCCAGCCGGTAGGCCAGCGAGTCCAGCCACGGTTGGACGTGCTCCGCCGGCGCCGCCGTCACCTGCCAGTCCCCGGCGCTGTGCACCGGGCCGGGGCCCACGTCCGTGGCCCGCACCGAAGGCGGCTTCCGGGGCAGGCTACCCCCGCGGTTGACGTGGATGCGCTGGCTCAGGGGGTGGTTGACCCTCGCCTTCCAGTCGTGGGCGAATACCCCGTCTTCGCCCAGAATCCCCTCGGTGATGCGCTCGGTGAGGGTCGGCCCGAACACCTGCAGCTCCTCCTCCCTGCCCACGCTCTGGTCCCAGCGGCACAGCAGGAAGCACGGGTAGTCCACGTCGTGGTCGAAGTGGTGATGGGTGAAAAAGAGATAGTCCACCATGGTGGGGAACAGGCCTGCCTGCACCAGCTTGTGCGTGGCGGCCGGACCGCAATCGAACATCAGGTACTGGCCCCCCACCTCGACGGCGTAGGCCGAGCCGAACCGGGTGGGAGTCGGCGTTGGGGTCCCGGCACCCAGCACGTGGAGCTTCACCATGACCAGTCACCTCCGGGCCCATGTCGTATCAATGGAATAACCAGGGAAACAACCGATCCCGATCGTCGGGAGAGGCTCGCGGGTGCCCGATGGACGGGCCGACTCGCCCGTCGGAGGGAACAAGACGTAACTCGGCTGCTTTCGTGGGTTCCATCCGTGAAAGCAGCCGTTCCAGACCCTATATGGATCGTACTATAACACCCAACCCTCCGTCCCGATGCCCGAGAGCCGTAAGCCAGGCGGGAAGAACAATGGACGATGGCGCCTGGAGAATATCCAAGGACCAATGCGCCCGAAAGGGGAGTGGTTTAGGCCTTCCCGATTCTGAAGACCTTGGTCCCGCAGACGGGGCAGCTTCCCTGGGTCGCCGGCCTGCCGTTCTTCATGGTAATGGCCTGGGCGCCCTGGATCTCGACTTTGGCTCGACACTTCACGCAGTAGGCCTCCATGGGCACACCTCCCTCAAAAAGAGTGGCTATATTGTAGGTGGTGCAGGCGCGGATTTCTACCCTCACGCCGGGTCAATCGGCAACCTCTACCACACACTCGACTATTACGGCGCACCGGCGGGGCAGGGCCCCCATGCCCGGAGCCGACCGGCTATGCCGGCCGCCCTCGCCGAAGACGGCCACGAAGAGGTCCGACGCCCCGTCCACCACCTCGGCCTGCCCGTCGAAGTCCGGCGCGCTGTTGACCATGCCCACCACCTTGAGCACCCGGCTGACCCGGTCCAGGTCTCCAAGCTCGGCCTTCATCCTGGCCAGCAGGTTCAGGGCGCACCAACGGGCCGCCTCGTATCCCTGCTCGGTGGTCATGCCGTCGCCCAGCTTTCCGGTGATGTGGGAGCCGTCGGGAAGCTGGGGCCCCACCCCGGCCATCCACATCACGTTGCCGCTGCGGGTCGCGGGCAGATAGTTGGCAACGGGCGGCGCCGGCGGGGGCAGCGTGTGCCCCAGCTCGGCCAGTCTCTCCTCAGCGGCGCTCATTGCGGACCGGCCTCCTTCCGAATGCTGCTGCCGTCACAGCCCCTCGAACCGGGCGTCGCGCCACTGCAGCGCCGCCCTGAGCCCCTTCTCCCGGCGGATGTCGTTGAACGCCGTCTGCTCCGGTGTCGTGCTGGTGTCGAAGTGGACCATCAGCTCCAGATTGTGCTGGATGGCCGACAGCAGACCCATGCCCTCCAGGGCCCGGTTGACGGCCGCCTTGCTCATCTGGACGCCCACCGGCGAGATCAGGCTTATCTTCCGGGCCACCCGCTCACACTCGGCCATGAGCTCGTCGTGGGGCACCACCCTGCTCACCAGGCCTATCCGGGCCGCCTCGTGGGCGTCGACGGTGTCGCCGGTCAGCAGCAGCTCCTTCGCCCGGGCCAGTCCCACGCTGAAGGGGGTGATGAGCAGGGGCGGGCCCACCCCCGCACGGATCTCCGGCTCGCCCATCACGGCCCGGTCCGAGGCGATCTTGATGTCACAGACCTGCACCAGCTCGCAGGCCCCCGCCAGGGCGAACCCGTTGACGGCGGCGATCACCGGCGCCCTCAGGTTCCATACCTTCATGAACGTGTCGATGTGGCCCTTGAGGTGCTCCCGCCACAGGTCCGGGGCCGAGCCGTGGGGCTCGGGGTCGCCGGGCGAACGGTCCAGGTCGAACCCCGCTGAGAAGGCCCGCCCGGCGCCGGTCAGCACCACCACCCGCACCTCCCAGTCCGCGTCTATGGCGTCCAGGCACTCGCGGAGCTCCGACAGGAGCTGGGCGTTGAGGGCGTTCATCTTCTCGGGACGGTTGAGCGTAAGGTACGCCACCGACTCCCGCTTCTCGTAGACTATCGCCTCGAAGGCCAAGCTTCCCCCTTACACCCCGCGCCTCGGCAGGTCCCACTCTACCCGCGGCCCCGGCACCAGGGACGAGTCCGGCTTACGAGACGGCAACGCCGCCCTCGGCTCGGCTCGCGGCCTGGCGAGCGCCCCTGACCACGGAGGTCATCGCGCCCTGGATCAGCCCCGTGTCCGGTATGCTGGCGAAGACCGTTACGCCCTCCTCCAGCAGCACCGGCATCCCCGACAGGTCGCGGATGATGTCCCCCACCGGCACGTTGTGCCGGCGGCAGGCGTCCCCGAACTGCCGCCGGTAGGTCCTCAGGGTCTCCAGCGCCCCGGCGTCGAGGGTGCCCATCTCCTGCCGGATTCCAAGCTGCATCGACAGGTCTCCTGCCCCAAAGACGGCGCAGTCCACCCCGGGGACCGATAGGATCTCGTCCAGGTGGTCAAAGGCCTCCAGCTCCTCGATAAGCAGCATGACCAGAGACTCCTCGTTGACCCGGTCCGAGGCCACCGGCTCCTCTCCGTAGCTGTAGCCCCGGGTGTAGCCGCAGATGCCCCTGGTCCCCACGGGCGGGTACTTGACCCACGACACCGTCTGCTCCACCTCCGCCCGGCTCTTCACCCTTGGCACCATCACCCCCTTGGCGCCCAGCTCCAGGCAGCGGAGGATGATGGGATAGTCGTTGTACGTCACTCGGACCACCGAGGTCATGCCCGCGGCGTCCGCCGCGCGGGTGATGTGCTCCAGCTCCGAGCCTATGGTGATGGAGCCGTGCTCGGTGCACAGGAACACCCAGTCGAACCCGGCGATGCCCGCCATCTCGGTGAGGGTTGCGGAGGGCATGAACTGCTGGAACCCCACCAGGACTCTGCCGCTGCGCAACGCGTCCTTGAACTCCCTGGGCCTCACGATACCCCTCCTTCTCGCGCCCGTCCATCCGGCTCTCGCCCGGGCATCCGGCCCCCTCCCGTCCATCAGGAGTAGACCGCGCCGGCATGGCGCCTTGGGCCCGCATCGTACCCCGCGACACCCGGCGTGTCAACGCCGCGCCACGGTCCCCGAGTCCCCCTGCCCCCCTGCCCCAAGGGGACTGCCTCCCCTCTTGGACAGGGCTCCCGGCAGCAGCGGGAGCAGAAAGGCCGTGGCCACCACCGCCAGCCCGACCATCATCAGCCACCCGTTGTCATAGGAGCCCGTCTCGTCCACGATGTGGCCGAAAACGGGCGCCACTGCGAACCCGCCAAGGTTGGTGATGGTAATGGCGAACCCCATGGCCGTGCCCGTGAGGCCCGGCCCCGCCTGCTCGGCCACCAACACCGCGAACAGCCCGGGGCTCGCCAGGCAGGTCGCGCCCATCAGGAACACGATCACCAGCACCAGGCCCAGGGGCGTGTCCGGCGGCATCCAGATCAGCACAAGCATGGCCAGCCCCGACGTCACGCTGACCATGAGCAGGGTTACCACCCGCCCTCCCCGCATGACGTCGCTGGCCAGGCCCCAGGCTATCCGTCCGACCGTGCCCCCGGCCATGGAGACCCCCAGCACGGCGCTGCTGGCCTCCGGCGACATGCCCAGGTCGTCTCGCAAGAAGATGATCAGGAAGCTGGTGACCACCGGCTGGAAGCCCTGGAAGGCCGCGGCGAACAGGCAGGCGAACCAGATGCCCCGGTCCCTGATCACCAGGCCGATCCTTCCGCCCGACCGCGGCTGCGCCTCCCGGGAGTCCTCGGAGGCGGGCTTGTCCCTGTAGAAGGCGAAGAAGAACACGGTGGCGACGGCCACGACTGCGCCCGCGACGAGGAGGGACGTGCGCCAGTCGTAGTCCAGCGCCAGTCTGGTGAGGAGCACGGCTACCACAATGCCGCTCAGGGGGATGCTGGACTGCTCGATGCCCATGGCCAGACCCCTCGTCCGCGGCGGCACCCACTCGGAGATGGCCTTGGTCACGTTGGCGTAGGAGGGGCCGTTGGCCGCACCCACTACGACTCCCAGCGCCAGCCCCTGGGGCAGGGAGGTGATGCGGGAGAAGGCCATGGTCGAGGCGGCCACTCCGATGCGGGTTATGGTCTGCAGGCGGCGCACGCCGATCACGTCGGCCATCCACCCGGCCAGGAGGCCGGGGACCGTGGCGCCGATCAGTATCATCGACATTATGAGGCCGAGTTGGGACAGGCTGGTGCCCAGGTCCTCCTGGATGAACGGGAACATCACTCCGATGCCCGTCAGGGAGAACTGGGCCGACATGGCGGTAACGGTGCAGACGCCGACGACGACCCAGGGATAGGGGACTCGTTTCAGTGCGCTCAGGCGCCTCACGACGGCGTCGACCAACTCCCGCAGCCCGATCGTAGATACGGCCCTCCGGCCGCTCCCGGCCCGGCTGGCCGTGCCATTATAGCACCAGGACTCCCCTCCCCCTGCCCCTGCCCCGCCCATCCGTGCTAAGATTTGTCCGAATGAGTCCGCGAGCCGCCACCGGCGGGAATTCCTCGCCCGCCCCGCGCGGGGCGGATGGGGATTCTTGCCCCCGCGCAGCGTGGGGCGGATGGGAATTCCTTGCCCCCGCCCAGCGTGGGGCGGATGGGAATCCCCTGCCCCCGAGCGGAGTGGGTGCATCGCAGGGTGGGTTGGGACTCCTTGCCCGCGCCCAGCGCAGGGTGGGTGGAGACCCCGTTGCCCCCCGCGCAGCGTGGGGCGATGGGAATTCCTTGCCCGCGCGCAGTGTGGGGCGGATGGCAATTCCCACCCCGCGCGCAGCGCGGGGTGGGAGGGTGGGCTCAACAACGGGGGAGGGGCCACGGTCGTTCTCAGCATCCCTGAGCTTGACAGGCCCAGCCGAGGCGAACTTACCCATCATATCCAGGAAGGGAGACCAAACATGAGCAGCGCCAGCCACCAGAGACCCCTGAGGCTAATGGAGACGTTCCGGTCCCTCTTCTACACCCCCATCTACGTAGCCCTCTCCGGGGGCTTCCTGGAACAGGAGGGGCTGGACGTCCAGTTCTCCACCTGCCCGGCCGGCTATCACGGCCTCAGCGCCATGAACGCGGACCTGGCCGACATCGTCCAGGCGGGACCCATGCGCAGCATCATCGCCGCCGACTGGGGCGCCGAGGTCGTGCCGCCCCACTTCATCGAGATAAACAGCCGCGACGGTTTCTTCCTGGTTGGACGCAGGCCCGAGGGTGAGTTCCTCTGGAAGGACCTGGAGGGAGCGTCCATCATCCCCGTGGGCTTCTCTCCCATGCCCGTGGCTTCCCTGCGGTACGCCGTCGAAAACCAGGGCCTCGACTGGGCGTCAATACATCAGACCCCGGGCCTCTCCATGGCGGAAGCCACCGACCGGTTCAAGGCGGGAGAGGGGGACTACATACACCTGCCCCAGCCCGCCGTGGAGCGGCTCCTGGAGGAGGGCTCCGGCCATCTTGCCGCGGCCCTGGGGCCAGTCAACGGCCACATCTCCTACAGCTCCTTCGCCACCACCAACCGGTTCATCGCGTCCAACCCCGAGGCGGTCCACGGCTTCACCAGGGGCTTCTACAACGCCCAGAGGTGGCTGGCGGAAAACGACGCAGGGACGGTAGGGGCGTCGGTGTCGTCCTTCTTCCCGGAGATCGAGCCCGAGGTGGTGGTCAAGGCCATCGCCCGGTACAAGGCCCAGGACACCTGGGCCACGGACCCGCTGCTCAGGGAGGACGGCTACGAGGCGCTGCAGGACGTGCTCGTCGGCGCGGGCCTGGCCAAGGCCCGCCAGCCGTACCAACACATCATCCGCACCGACTTCGCGGAGAAGGCCATGGGCCTGGCCTGAAGACCAAGGGGCGCCGGCGATGGGCCTAGGGCTGTTCCGAGCATCCCGGGCCCCATGTGACCCCGAACTCGGCCCGCTCCACCAGGTGTCCGGAGAAGGTCTCGGCCGTCTGCTCCGCCAGCCACACGGCCGGTGCGGCGATCTCCTCGGCGGCGACCATGGGGATGTGGGCAGTGCCCGGCCAGTCGCCCCGGCGGTTCATCCACGTGTCCACCCGGCCCGGGCTCAGGGAGTTGACGGCGATGTTGTGGGGCCGCATCTCCTCGGCCAGGCTCAGCAGCATCCGGTCCAGGGCCGCCTTGGACATGGAGTAGCCCACCCGGCCCCTCCGGTACCCCCGGGCCGAGCCCGATGTGATGCCGAATACCGAGCCCGACCCACGGGCTATCATGCTGGGCAGGGCGTACTTGAAGAGCAGCATCGGCGCCCGCACGTTGACTGCCAGGCACCGGTCCAGCAGCCCCACGTCCAAGTCCACCACCGGCGACTCGCAGTCCACGCCGGCGTTGGACACCACCACGTCGATGCGCCCGAACCGCCGCAGCGTGGCGTCCACCAGGCCCGCGATGTCCTCGGCCCGGGTCACGTCGCACCGGACCCCCAGCGCGGCGCCGCCCCCCTCGGAGATGGCCCGGGCGGTGTCGTGCACCGTGCCCGAGGCGTAGCGGGCGTACTCCGAGCCGGCCGAGGCGTCCTCTTCAGTGCGGGCCGCCGCCACGACGGCGGCCCCCTCGGCGGCCAAGCCCATGCAGATGGCCCGCCCTATGCCCCGGCTGCCGCCCGTGACGATGGCTACCTTGCCTGCCAGTCTCATGCTTCCGTCCCGACCTCTCCCTTGCTGTTGCCCTTCACGTCCGAGGGCGGCGTCTCCTCCGCCCTCGGAGGGCGCCTACGCCCTACGCCTTCGGCTCCCAGGAGTGGATGATGCCCCTCCACAGCATGGGGGCCGGCCACTTGAACTCGAAGATCTCGTTGTCTTCCATCGCCTCGGTGCAGTGGAGGGCGCCTCCCTGGGCCGCCCACACGTCGCCCGGCATGCACATGTGCTCCTGGGTGCCGCCGAACTTCTCCTTCATCTTCCCCTTGATCAGGTAGCAGATCCAGTGGTGCTGGTGGGTGTGCAGGGCCCACTTGCCCTTCTTGTGAGAGTTCCAGAACACCGAGCCGTTGGGGCCGGGGACCAGCACCCGCATGTTGTGCTCGATGTCCAGCCCCGGCGGGCCGAACTCCGTTTCCCCCTCCACCCGCCACATCACGAAGGTCTCCACGTCGGCCCACTTGTTGAAGATGTGGGAGTCGTTGGGCGCCACCGCGCCCCAGGTTATCAGCCGGTCTCCGGACACCAGGTGCGGCGGGCTCATCCACTCCAGCATGACCGTGTCCTGCAGGGCCTCCATGGAGACCTCGACCCCAGCGGCCCCGCTCCAGCCGTCCCTGTCGGTGCCCTCGTACTGGCGACCGGCCATGGTGACGGCCACCCGGCCCCTCACCACGGTGTTGATGAAGTCGTGGGCGAACCGGTGGGCGGGGATGACCTGGCCCTTGGGCATCCGGTGCTCCAGCAGCGACCCCTTGGGCCCCGGCACCAGGATCTTCGTCTCCAGGGGCGAGGGCAGCCTCGTCCCGTCCAGGTAGTTGATGCTGACCACCGGGGCCTCTGCCCCGCTGGCGTAGAAGACGGCGTCCGCCTTGTTTCCGACCACGTCTGGGGTTACCGGCATGCTGTCACCTCCCTGTTTGCTCTGCCCTGGTTTAGCTGTGCCCTTCTATTTGCTCTGGCCTCTTTGCTCAGGATATACCCGCCCTTGGCCGTCGACTCCCGCCTGTGTCACCGCCCGGTGGCCGGGGCCGCAAGGGACTCGGGGGCCACCTCCATCACCCACACCTCCCGCGAAGACGGCAGCTCACCCGCCGCGATGCTCACGGTATGCGCCCCGGTCTTCTTCACCGCCCCCTGCGTGGCCAGCCATCCGTCGGGGGGCAGCAGGCTCGACTCCTCGGTGGTCAGCCCAGGCGCCAGGTAGTGGGTGGGAATCACCACCCGGGGGTCCATCAGGGCCACCATCCAGTCCACCTCGTCGTAGCTGAGGATATGGCTCGAGTCGTCGGCGGTGACCATCAGCACGTCCACCGCCCCCACCTGCTGGCGCACGTCGGCGGGCACCTGGGCCCGGTTGTCCCCCGTGTGCAGGAACCGCACTCCCGCGGTCTCCACCAGGTGCAGGACGTTGCGCATGCCCCGCGCTCCCGCCCTGCCTGCGTGCAGGTCCCCGACTCCAGTGACGGACACGTCCCGGTACTCGAACCGCCCCGGCATCCTCAGGACCGACGTGCCGCCGGGGAGCTCTCCCACCCCGCTGTGGTCGAAATGAGAGTGGGACACCAGCGCCAGGTCGCACTCCACCGGGGGGAACCTGTGCAGGAACCAGTAGTGGTCGTGCCGGTTCTGGTAGGGGTCGATGAGGACCCTGGCTCCCTGGGGAGACTCCCACATGAAGGCGCAGTGGCCGTAGTAGGTCAGGCGGACCGGGGCGCCCTGTCCCGCGTCTGTCCCCACGCGGCCGCCCTAGTCCCTTCCGAACCTCAGCGCCCGCCCCGGGGTCGCGCCCGTGTGGTCGCCGCCGTCGATGACGGGCTCGCCGTTGACGATGACGTAGGGTATCCCCAGGGGGAACTGCTTGGGGTTGGCCGCCGTGGCCGGGGCCTTGACGGTATCGGGGTTGAACACCACCACGTCCGCCTTCATCCCGTCCCGCAGCAGGCCGCGGCTCTTCAGCCCCAGGCGCTGGGCCGGGAAGGAGGTCATCTTCCGTATCGCCTCGGGGAGACGCAGGTGCTTCTCGGCCCGGACGAACTCGGCCAGGATCACGGGGAAGCAGCCGTAGCTGCGCGGGCTGGGATAGTCCCCCAGCAGCACCGCGTCGCTGCCCACCATGCCGAAGGGGTGGGCCACGAAGGCCGGCAGCGTCTGGCCGTTCACCCCCGGGCGGACGCTGCAGATGCCCAGGCCGTCGTCCACCAGCAGGTCGAAGAAGGCGTCCAGGTAGTGCTGGTCCCGCATCCGGCCGATCTCCGTCAGGGAGTGGCCCTCGTACTGCTTGTTATGGGGCTTCTTGAAGTTGGTCAGCCAGCCCTCGGCCGGGTTGCGCCGGCCGCCTCCCGACAGCATGTCCTCCTTGAGCCGCGCCCGCTCGTCCGGGGATGTGAGCACCTCCTTGAGGCGCTCCGGTCCCCCGTCCTTGGTCCAGTTGGGGATGGATATGATGGCCCGGGTGCTGGAGTAGATGTACGGGTAGCAGTCGAAGGTGACGTCCATCCCCTCGGCGCGGGCGTCCTCCACCAGGCCTATGTAGTCCAGGTGGCTGCCGTCGCCCTGGGAGTTCTGCCGGTAGTGGGTCAGGTGCACGGGGATGCCGCCCCTGCGGCCGATGTCCAGGGCCTCCTCCCACGGGGCCAGCAGGCCCTGTGCTCGCAGGCTGGCCCGGGTGTGGGTGTGGTAGAAGCCTCCCATCGCCCCCACCACGCTGGAGAGCTCCACCAGCTCGTCGGTGTCGGCGTAGGCCCCGGGGGGGTAGTCGAGACCCGTGGAGAGCCCGAAGGCCCCCTCCTCCATGGCCTCCCGGACCACGGCCTTCATGTCCTCCAGCTCCTCGCCGGTGGCCGGGCGGTCGTTCCACCCCACGGACCATATCCGCACCGGCGAGTTGCCCAGGATGTAGGCGATGTTCACCGCCACCGTGCCGTCGTAGTGGGACAGGTACTCGGCCACGCTGGACCAGCCGACCCCTTCGGGCGCGGTGTCGTTCAGGCCCGAGTCCAGCTCGATGAACCGCTGCAGCTCCTCCCGGGTCTTGAAGGGGGCCACCGAGTTCCCGTCAATGCCCACCAGCTCGGTAGTGATGCCCTGCCGGACCTTGGGCTCGTGGCGGGGCTCCTTGAGTATCGTGAGCCCTCCGTGGGAGTGCATGTCGATGAACCCGGGGCAGACCACGTGCCCGGTGGCGTCGATGTACCTCTTCGCCTCCACCGACCCGGCGTCGCCGCGGAAGATGCGCAGCTCCTCGCCCTCCACCCCGACGGCGCCGTGGTAGCCCGGGTTCCCCGAGCCGTCTATGACCAGGCCGCCTCGAATCAGCAGGTCCAGCATCGCTTGTTCACCCCCATCTTAGAGAAGAAGCGAAGGACGCCGCTTACGGCCGACCTTCGCTTCCTTACATCCGGGCCGGGCCGCCGGGCCGGGTTGTGGGCCCTACCCGCCGTTCTCCCGCTCTCGCCTCATCTTGGTCTGGAGCTCGCTGGTGGCCGTCATGTCCAGCTCCAGGGTGTCCGGGTCGATGACCACGCCGTACTCTTCACGGACGTGGTCCACGGTCAGCTTGTCCTCCAGCACGTCATCGACGATGGCGTCGACGCTCCTCTCCAGCGGGTCGCCGTATCCCCCGGCGCCGGCCTGGATGAGGCGGTACAAGTCGCCCTTCTTCAGGGACGTGAGGTGCTTGCCCGGAAGCACGACCTCGTCCTCCGTCCCGGGGTTGATGTAGTTGCGGGTCGGGGTGCCGGGCTTTCCGCCCTCGACGCCCCAGGGCAGGAAGTCGTGCCGGTCGGTGCGGAGCTGGAACAGGGACTCCTCGGCCAGGATGCGGAAGTCCCGGGTCATGGCCAGGCCGCCCCGGTACTGGCCCGCCCCGCCGGTGTCGGGAACGAAGGAGAACCGCTCGATGAGCAGGGGCTGGTCGGCCTCGATGCTCTCTATGGGCGTGTTGGCCAGGTTGTTGACTGCGCACGCGGCGCCGTCGGCCCCGTCCATCCACGGGCCGCCGCCCCGGGGGCCGTCGTTCTGGAACTCCAGGTACACCCAGCCCTTGCGGTTCTCATCGTATCCGCCGAAGCTGAGCCCCACCTCGCCGCCGCCCCACATCCCCGGGACCTGTCCCGGCATCGCCTGGGCCATGGCCCCCAGGATTGCCTGGCAGATGCGGAACCCCGACAGGCCCCGCGCCGCCACGGGGGCCGGGTGCTGCGGGTTCACGAAGCACCCCTCGGGCGCCTGGATGTCGAAGGCCCTGAAGAAGCCGCTGTTGGCCTGGATCGACGGGTCGATCAGGCACTTCATCGCGGCGTACACGCAGGACTTGGTGTACCAGATGTTCGGGTTGATGGAGCCCTTGGCCTGGGGCGACGTGCCGTCGAAGTCCACGTGCACCGTGTCGCCGTCGATCTTCACCTTGGCCTTGATGGCGATGGGCCGCATGTCGATGCCGTCGTTGTCGATGTAGTCGGTGAACTCCCACTCGCCCTGGGGCAGGCCCCTTATCTCGGCCCTGGCCAGAGCCTCGGTGGTGTCCACGATGTCCGTCATGTAGCTCTTCATGTCCTCCAGGCCGTAGTCCTCCACCAGCCGCAGCATGTCCCGCTCGCCGAACCGGACCGCGGCCAGGAGCGCTTGCACGTCCCCGATGACCTTCTCGGGCACCCGCACGTTCTTCTCCAGGATGCGCCACACAGCCTGGTTCAGCACACCCTCCTCGTACAGCTTCAGGGGGGGCAGCAGCAGGCCCTCCTGGTACAGCTCGGTGTTGTCCGAGGCGTTGCCGCCGGGGATCCTGCCGCCGATGTCGGTCTGGTGGCCGATGCAGCAGCTCCAGCCCACCAGGGTGTCGAAGGCGAAGATGGGCTTGAACAGGAAGATGTCCGGCAGGTGGCTGCCGCCCTCGTACGGGTCGTTGTTGGCGAAGATGTCCCCGGGCTTCACGTCGTCCCCGAAGGCGTTCATCACACCCTGCAGGGCCGGCGCCATGGAGCCCAGGTGCGCCGCGATGGTCAGCCCCTGGGCCACCTGGAGACCCTCGGCGTTGAACAGGGCCGTGGAGAAGTCCATCGCGTGCTTGATGACCGCGGACCGCGCCGTACGCACCACCGTAAGCGCCATGGTGTCCGCCGTGCTCATCAGAGCGTTCTTGATAATCTCACGGGTTACGGGATCGGTAGTCTGTTGCATCGAGGAGTCTCCTTTCTGCGATACTAGGCATGATACCACGGCGCCCGTACGTGTCAACCGGCTACCGCGGCACACCTATCTGCGCCACCCGCTCCCCCGTGGCAACTATCGGGAACGTGACCGTGCGCACGATGGGCCCGGCCAGCGGGGCCGGCACCTCCTCCACCACGTCCCCGAAGACGTTGGTGATGTTGGCGAGCACCTCCCCTTCGGCCACCTCCTGGTTGAGGCGGACCCGCGGGTGGAGCAGGCCGCCCCGGCTGGCGCGGGCCTCGCGCATGGCGGTGATGACCATGCCCCGGCCCTGGGACTCCGGGTCTCCCGGCAGCATGCCCACGTGCCGCAGCACGTTGGTCACGCCCCTCACTCCCCAGCGGACCTCCTCTGGGTCGAGCTGGCCCCCCTCTCCCAGCTCGATCCCCAGCGCCACCTTGCCGTTCTCGGCGGCGACCACGTGGGGCGACGTCCCGTACACGTACATACCCGAGTCGGCGGCCAGGATGTAGTCCACCCCGAAGGCCTTTGCCATACGCTCCGACTCCTGGACGACGGCCCCGCACCTGGGCGGCGGGAGGAAGGCGAAGGGAGCGTACCGGCCCCCCGTGGTCGGCGTGTGTACGTCCATCACGTAGCCGGCCGGCTCCATGAGGCGGCGGTACAGGGCGTGGGCGATGAGGCCGGCCATGTTCCCCCCGGGGTCCCCGGGGAAGGAGCTCCACGGGTCCGCCGCCCCCTGGTCCATGGGTGACTTGATCATCTGCCCCAGGAAGTAGCGGTGCTGGATGCGGAAGGCCAGCGGGTTCTGCACCGGGACCACCAGCAACGTGCCCCGCAGCTCTCCCAGGTCGACCCCCGAGGCCACGGTGGACAGGATCTCGACCCCGTTTATCTCGTCGCCGTGGATGGCCGCCCCCATGTAGAACACCGGGCCCGGCCGGGACCCCCGCACCACCATCAGGGGCACCTCCACCCAGCTCCCGTCGGGCAGCTCCAGGGTCCGGATGCGGGTACGCTCCCGGGTGCCCCGGCGCAGCTCCAGCCCCTCGATCTGCAGGCCCTCGTCCTGTCCGTTCCTGGGCTCGGTCATGGCCGCCTCCTCGTTTACCCGGCTCTTCCGGGGCCGGCGCTTCCGGGGTTGCCGGTCCGGGGGCGCTCCCGGTGCGGGATGGGGGCAGGTTACCCCCGGGGCCTGGCGGCGTCAACTCTCCTCAGGCTCAGGGATATCACCGTCGCCAGCCCCGCCACCGCGACCATCATCCACCACGCCCAGTCGTAGGAGCCCGTGCGGTCGACGATCAGCCCGAATATGGGCGTGGCGCACATGGGCCCCAGCCGTATCACCGTGGCCGCCAAACCGATGGCGGTCCCCGTCAGCTCCGGGTCCACCGACTCCGCCACCAGGTTCCCCGTCAGCCCCGACCATCCCATGCCCGTGGCCCCGATTAAGAAGACGACGAGCATCACCAGCCACAGCCCGGCGGTGGGCGGGAGGAGCGCCAGGAACGCTATGAATACGCCCGCCAGGGCCGCCACCACCGCCAGGAGGCCGCTCCTCCTTCCGCCCAGGTAGTGGTCGCTGATCAGCCCCCACACGATCCTGGAGATGGCGCCACCCGCCAGGGAGACCGACATGCATGCGCCGGCCAGCACCGACGACATGCCCATGGTCTCCTTCAGGAACAGGATCAGGAAGGTGACCACCACCGTCATGATGATGCCCATGGCCGCCGCCACCGCCGCGCCCAGCCAGACCCCCCGGCTGCGCACGACCTGCTTCAGCTTCTCCTTCGCGGGACCGCCGGCGACGGCGGCCGCCGAGGCGGTACCCTTCTCCGGGTCCCTGTAGAAGAAGAAGAAGGCCACGGTGCAGACGGCCACTCCCGCCGCTATGACCATGACCGAGACCCTCCAGCTATAGGCCTCGGCTATCAGCGTCAGTATCAGCGCGGAGAGGATGCCCCCCACAGGGAAGCTGGCCTCGGCGGTCCCCATGGCGGCCCCCCGGTGCCGGGGGCTCATCCAGTCCATGATCGCCTTCACGAAGCAGGGGAATGATCCCGCCGAGGAGACCCCCAGCAGGACCGCCAGCAGCACGCCCTGCAGCAGGCTGTCCATCAGGGAGAAGAGCACGAGGCACACCACTATGCTGAGCAGGGTCAGTGACTGGAGCCACCGGACTCCCATCACGTCGGCCAGCAGTCCGGCCACCAGGGACGTACCGATGCCGCCCAGCACCCGTCCCGAGGAGATCAGGCCTATCTCGGCCCGGTCGATCTCCAGGTCGTCCTGGATGAAGGGGAATAGCGCGCCGAAGCCCACGAAGGTGGAGGCCAGGGCCGTCAGGGTGGCCACGGACAGGGCCATCACCACCCATGGATAGGGGACGGATGACGGCAGACGGATGAGGGTCATGACGGGACGGGGGCCTGCCGGGCCTCTACCGGAGCTCGGGCATGACCTTCTCGGCCAGGACCTCCAGCCCGGCGTGGTCGTAGGGCGGCTGCAGCTCGACGATGAAGTGGGAGACGCCCAGCTCCACGAAGCGGCCTATCTGCTCCACGCACTCCCCGGGCGTCCCGGCGATGAGGGCCTTCTGGACCCGGACTCCGAAGCGCCCCGAAGTCTCCCGGGCTATCTCCCTCGCCCGGTCCCCGTCCTCGTGGACCCCCAGGACGAAGTAGATGGACTTCTGGATGGCGTCCACGTCGGTGCCCGCGTCGTCGCAGTGGCGCTTCAGCACCTCCAGCTTGTGGGCGTACTCATCGGGGTCGACGGAGCAGTTCCAGCCGTCGGCGTACCGGGCGATGACCCGCAGGGTGCGCCTCTCTCCCGCGCCCCCGACCCATATCGTGGGATGGGGCTGCTGCACCGGCCTCGGATGGCACACCGCGTCGGTCATGGTGTAGTGCTCGCCCTGGAAGTCGACCCTCGGCTCCGTCCACAGCCGCCTTATCACCTGCAGCGCCTCTCCCAGCATGTTTATCCGCTGGGACACCGGGGGGAAGGGGATGCCGTACATCCGGTGCTCCCGCTGGAACCAGGCCGCGCCCAGGCCCATCTCCAGCCGGCCGCCGGTGACGATGTCCAGCGCCGCCCCCATCTTGGCGACGATGCCCGGGTTGCGGAAGGTGTTGCCCAGCACCAGCGGCCCCACTCTCATCCGCCGGGCCTGCATGGCCAGCGCCGTGATGGTCGTCCACTCCTCCAGGTAGGGCCCCTCCTCGTCCCCCGCCAGGGGCAGGAAGTGGTCGGGCATCCAACCGCAGTCGTAGCCCAGGTCGTCGGCCAGCTTCCAGAGGGCCAGTATCTCCTCGTAGCCGGCGTGTAGCTGCTGCGGCGCGATGCCGAAGGTGACTCCAGACTTCACTTGCCTGCCTCCTGCATACTCGCGCCCGGTCCCAGGCGCGAAACGCCTCCGAGTATACTGTAGCCCCGCCGCCCCAGCAACGGCAGACCTTGACAACCGCAGCCAGGCGACCGGATACTGCCGGTGGAATGAACCTCGGAGCGCTCCCTGGCAAGGAGGCCGAACGTGGAAATAACCCTGGAGTTGCTCAACGAGTTGACCGCCAACGAGAAGATGATGTGGGTCGTCGGCGGTGGTGACGTGGTCAGCGAGAACCATGCCCACGGCATCAAGCAGCCCGAAGTCCACAACGGTTGGGCCACCATCGAAGCCGACAACTGGCACTTCCACCTCAAGATGGAAAACGTGGACGGCATTCAGTTTGTCGTGGCCAACAGCCACGGCGACATGAAGTCCTACTACGTCCGCTTCTCCCGCAACTGGGAGGAAACCCTCGTCCGCTGTTACTTCCCCAATCCGCGCCTGGACGAGAATGAGAAACCCACCGAGTTCCAGCCGGAAAAGCTCCAGGCGTTCGAGGAAATGCGCGACCGCTACGTTGGCCGCGAGGGTATAGTCTTCGTCGAAAGATGATCATCGGAACAACTTGGCGTATTCTTCGCCCGGCACGGCCGGGTCCGGTACAATCGGCCCCGCCCCCACCAATGACCTGGGACCCATGCTGAGTGACCTCATTCTGCGCATACCCGGCGCCGAGCACTAGTATCAGTCGAAACAGGAGGAGACCCATGCCCGCAGACACCGCTCCCGAGGCCCTGCGGCGCCTCGGAATACGCCCGGGGCTCAACTGCTCCGGGACCAACACCCGGTTCGGCGGCGCCCGCATCTGGCCCCAGGTCAAGGAGACCATGGACGCCGTCATCGAGCTGGACGTGGACATGCACGAGCTGACCCGCAAGGCGGGACAGCGGCTGGCCGAGCTGTGCGGTGCCGAGGCCGCCGTCATTACCTCCGGCGCATCGGGGGCCATGACCCTCCAGGCGGCGGCGTGCATCGCCGGCACGGACCCGGCCAGGATACACCGCCTCCCCGACACCACGGGCATGAGGGCTGAGATACCCATCTACAAGGGACACCGCATCCGGTACGACCAGGCGTGGCGCAAGGCCGGCGCCACCCTGGTGGAGTACGGCGACATGAGGGACTGCTCCCGGTGGGAGCTGGAGCAGGCCATAGGCCCAGAGACGGCCGCCCTCGCGTACATGGTCGGCCCCACCCTCCCCTACTCGGCCCTGCCCCTGGAGACGGTGTGCGAGACGGCCCGCGCCCACGGCCTCCCCGTCATCGTCGACGCTGCCGCCATGCTCCCGCCCAGGGCCAACCTGCGCAAATACCTGGACCAGGGGGCCGACATGGTCGCCTTCAGCGGCGGCAAGGGGCTGCGCGGCCCCCAGGGCGCCGGACTCCTTCTGGGCCGGCCGGACCTCATCGAGGCCGCCATCGCCAACACCTCCCCCAACCACGGCGTGGGCCGCTCGGGCAAGGTCGCCAAGGAGGAGATGCTGGGCCTCCTCACCGCCGTGGAGGTCTTCCTGGCCCAGGACGAGGAGGCCGAGTTCGCCGGCTGGTCCCGCCAGAGCAGGTACATCGCCGACGTACTGGCCGAGCTGCCGGGGCTGACCGCCTCCGTGGAGAACGACGGCGTGGAGTGGGTGGTGCCCACCGCCGTGGTCCAGCTCGGCCGGGACTGGAAGGGCCCAAGCAAGGCGGCGATAGCGGCGCGGCTGAAGGAGGGCGACCCGCCCATCTTCATTGGCCAGGCCCCCACCCCGGGCACCCTGTTCGTCAAGACCATCAACCTGAGCGACGCCGACGTGGAGCTGGTGGCCTCCCGCCTGCTGGAGGCGCTGACAGGCCCGGCCTAGCGGCGCCCAACGGCGCAGCGGTCGGGGTCTCCCCCTAGCCCTCCTTCTTGGAGCCCGGGTCTCCGGCGGGGCAGAAGGTCCCCACCAGGGTCAGCGGCGCGTCGCCCGTGTTCTCCAGGCAGTGGGCCAGCCCCGGCGGCAGGTATATGCACGTGCCCCGACCGATGGGGTGGCTCTCGTCGTCGACGTGGACGACCCCGTCGCCGCTCACGATGTATATGACCTCTTCGTACGTGTGGGTGTGGAAGGGCGCCCTGCTCCGCTCTATGTACCCCACGAACTGGGTCAGGTTGCGGCAGCCGTACCTGGGGTCGATCAGCAGCTTGAAGCGCCGCTCATCCCCCGCCGGGATATCCTCCTCCTCGTCCACCGACACCCACAGCTTGCCGTCCTCCCGGAGGCTGGCCTCCGCCTGTTGGCCCGGTGGCTCGCCGGGCTGGGGAGAGACGGCCGAGACCAGCACCAGCTCCCCCGGCCCGTGGCTGGCGATGCGGCACCGCACCCCCGGCGGCACCAGCACCCCCATCTCCGGCCGGAGGGCGCACTCTACCCCACCGATGACCGCTTCGCCCCGGCCCTCCAGGACGAAGAGCACCTCCTCTTCGCGGGGGTTCAGCGACTCGCCCCGGGTCCCCGGCAGGTAGCGGAGGACCCGCTGCACGAGGTTCCGGCAGCCGATGGCGCGGTTGATGGTCTCCCGACCCGTGCCCAGGCCCCCGGGGAGGCCGGACTGGAGCGCCTCCGACTCCCGGACCACGTAGGCGCCCTTCAGATGGGGCATACTAGCTCCACCGCGGCCGCCACCGGGCCCCGTCCTTTACCGTCAGCACGGGCGCGAACCGCCGGGATGCCCGCAGGCTGTTGCCCAGACCGTCCTCGAAGCCGAACTCCCCCTCCTCCAGCTCCAGCACCGCCGCGTCGCCGATGCTCCCGGGCCGCAGGGTCCCCAGCTCCTCCCGCCCGATGGCGTCCGAGGCGTTGGAGGTGACCATCCTGATCACGTCGTCCAGTGGCACCCCCAGCTCCAGGAAGATGCTCATGTGCTCCAGCAGGTCGTAGTTCACCATTCCCGGCCTGGGCTGGTTCCGGTCGGTGCTGATGGTGTCCGGCGGGACTCCCTGCTCCACCGCTGCTCGGGACACGGGGATGGAGCAGTGGCGCATGGCCCCGGCGGTGTCGAACACGACGCCCCGCTCCTGGGCCTCTCTCACGTGCTGCCGCACCTGCCCCGCCTCGTCCAGGACGTTGTGCACGTCCCCGTGGAAGATGTGCGTGGCGATGTCCCCGGCCTTCAGGTACCCGAACACCTGGTCCAGGGGCAGGGGCGACTCCATCACGTGGACCATCATCTTGCTGTCCGTCTCGTCGGCCACCCGCCGCGCCATCTCCATGGCCGGCACAGCGTTGGCGGCGGTGGTCCCCGTGGGCGACAGGCGCACCTTCACCCCCAGCGCCACGTCCCGGTTCTCCTGGATGCACCGGATCGCCTCCTCGGCCCTGGCCCACCGGAAGTCCTCAAGGTCCGGGATGCCCATGGTCGTCAGGGTGGTCAGGCCCAGGGTGGACAGGTGCACGAAGGCGTACATCCGCGTGTCCACCCGCCCGATGACGTAGTCGCGGAAGGCCTGGAAGTTGGCCCACCCCACCGAGCCCGCGTCCACGGCGGTGGTGACGCCTACGGCGAGGCAGTACGAGTCGGGGTCCGCCCTGTAGGGGTAGATGCGGTGGGCGAAGTGGCCGTGGAGGTCGATGAGCCCGGGCGCCACCAGCTTCCCGCCCACGTCCACCACCTCGGCGGCCGCCGCCGGGGGGATGTCCGCCTCCACGGAGGCGACCAGGCCGTCCTTGAAGCCCACGTCCCGCGCGGCCCGGAGGCCCTCGGCGGGGTCCACCACCTCCCCGCCCTTGAGGACCAGATCGTAGTCGAAGGCCACTAGAGCCCCTCCTTGATGAAGTCCGACACCCGTTCGCCTATGGTCATGGTGGTGACGTTGGTGTTGGCGCGGACGCAGTTGGGCATGATGGAGGCGTCCACCACCCTCAGCCCCTGGAGGCCGTGGACCCTGCCATGCTGGTCCACCACCGCCATGGGGTCCGAGGCCGGGCCCATCTTGCAAGTGCAGGAGATGTGCTGCCCCGTGGTGGCCTCCCGCCGCAGCCACGCGTCCAGGGCGTCGTCGGACTCCAGGTCTGCGTCGGTGGGCGCGGTGAGTTCGGTCAGTATGTCCTTGTAGTCCTCGTGCTCCCCCAGCTTGATGCACAGGCGCACCATCTCGCGCATTCTACGTCGGTCGAACTCCTCCTGCAGGTAGTTGTAGTCCAGGAAGGGCTGCACGTTGGGGTCCGCCGAGGTGAGGCGCAGCTCCCCCGACCCCACGGCCAGGTCCAGGATGCACACCATGCGGACTCCCAGGGCGTCCATGCGGGCCCCGCCCGTGTTGACCCGCTCGGTGGCGAAGGAGCTCATGAACACCATCATGTCGTTGCGCAGGTCCGACCCGCTGGCCGTGTACCTGAGGGCCACCTGGACCCGGGGGGCCAATCCGTCCAGGGGGTACCCCTCCCTGACCTTCCAGTCCACCCACACCGAGGGATGGTCCCTGAGGTTCTGGCCCACGCCGGGCTTGTCCAGCACCAGGGGGATGCCCAGCTCCTTCAGGTGGGCGGCGGGGCCGACCCCGGAGAGCATGAGAAGCTGGGGTGACCCGATAGCCCCGGAGCTCAGGATGATCTCATTGGCCTCCACGACGAACTTCTCCCCGCCGCTCTCCACCTCCAGGCCGGTGGCCCGGTTGCCGTCGAACAGTATGCGGTGCACGGTGCAGTCGGGCCGTAGCGTCAGGTTCAGCCGGTGCCTGGCCGGGTCCAGGTAACCCAGGGCCGTGCTCATGCGAATGCCGTTGGGGTTGTTGAAGGGTATGGGCCCCACCCCCGAGGCGTCGGGGTTGTTGTGGTCCGGGCTGTCGGCGAACCCGGCGGCCCGGCAGGCGTTGTAGAAGGCCACCTGGTCGGGCCGCCACTCCTCCCGCTTGAACCTCCGGGCGACTATGGGGCCGTCGGAGGAGTGGAAGTCGTCCTGGAAGTCCGTGTCCGTCTCCACCTTGCGGAAGTAGTGCAGCAGGTCCTGGAACTTCCACTTGTCGTTGCCCATGGCCGCCCAGGAGTCGTAGTCCTCGGGCACGCCCCGCAGGAACACCTGGCCGTTGATGGCGCTGGAGCCCCCCGTCACCTTGCCCCTGGGCACCATCATGGGCACCGCCGTGTCCGTCGCCTTGCCCATGAACTGCCAGTTGTGGTCGCTCACCATCACGTCCGTCGCCGTGGCGTAGCCGAACTTCACCTCGTCCGGCAGCCGCTCGAAGTCCGGGTAGTCGGGCCCGGCCTCCAGCAGCAGCACCGACGTGCCCGGGTCCTCAGTCAGCCGCGTGGCCACGATGGAGCCGGCGGACCCGGCCCCCACCACTATGTAGTCGTACTTCATCTCTCCCTCCTCGGTCTGGTTCCTTTTCTTACTGAGGCTCTGGTCTAGGCTAACACTACCACCGCCGGCCCGTCTGTCAATGGGCCCGGTCCGTTGCTCAATGGGCCACCTCTGGGGACCCCTGGCCCGTCACTCGATGGGCCACCTCTGGGGAAACGACGTCCCCGTCCGGGCAAGCAGGTCTTCACCCACTCCCTGGACCCTCTGGATCAGCTCCCACTCGTCCACGAAGGTCGGGCGGCCCCCCTCCACCACCACCGTGCCGTCCACCACCACGGTGTGAACGCTCCTGCCGTCGGCGTTGTACACCAGGTTGTTCACCGGGTTGAAGATGGACCTCCACTCGGGGCGCCGGGTGTCGAAGAGGACCAGGTCCGCCTTCTTGCCCTCCTCCACCGACCCGATCTCGTCCCGCAGGCCCAGGGCCTCGGCCCCGTCGATGGTGGCCATCTCCAGCGCCTTCTCTGCCGGGACCTGGGACACGTCCTGGCGGGCGTCCTTGTACAGGACCGCGGCCAGGTACATGGACCGCATCACCTCCACCACGTTGGAGGCGTTGGGCGCGTCCACCCCCAGCCCCACGCACACGCCCCTCTCCAGCATCTCCGGCAGCTTCCCCTTGGCGGTGGTGCCCATGCCGTTCTTCACCGCCGCCGTCGGGCACATGACCACCTTGGTCCCCGTGCGGGCCAGGCAGTCCACCTCGGCGTCGTCCAGCCCCACGGCGTGGGCGAGCAGCAGGTTGGGCCCCAGGACCCCGATCTCCTCCAGCCGCTGCACCGGGCGCTTCCCGTACCGGTCCAGGTGGGCCTTCACCGACGCTGGGGCGTTGGTCAGATGGAGGGTCATCCCCGTGTCGAGGGAGTCGGCGATGCCCTTGGCCGCCTTCATCAGCTCCGTGCTGGCCTCGTCGGCGGAGAGGGGCATGGTCCAGGCCCGTACCCGGCCCTCCAGGGCGCCGTCGTACTCCCGGACGGTCCTCTCCATGGCCGCGACGGCGTCGGCGGTGGTGGACACGGGCACGTTCACCGCGTTGGGCAGGTCCACCACGTGGGTGCCCACGACGATGCGGCAGCCCGACTCCTCGTAGGCCCTCAGGCACGCGTCCAGGTGCTTGGTGCTCCCCGGGTCCAGGAAGCAGGTGGTTCCGTACTTCAGCAGCTCGGTGATGGCCAGGAGGGATGTGTGGTACTCCTCCTCGGGGGTCATCTCTGCCTGGAGCCTGAACACGTTGGGCAGGTACTCGCCGCCCAGGTCGTCGGGGAAGACGCCCCGCACCGCGTGGGCGTAGCTGATGTGCATGTGGCAGTTGATGAGCCCCGGGGTCACCACCATCTCCCGGCCGTCGATGACCCGGTCCGCGGGGACCTCCGCCAGAGCCGACGCCTTGCCGACCTCGGCGATCCTGCTTCCCCGGACCACCACCGTGCCGTCGCGGATGATCCTGCGCCGGGGGTCGACGGTCAGGACGAACCTGGCGCCTTCGATCTTGAGGGTAGCCTCTTCCAAGACCGGCTCCTCCCTTCCGAATCCCCTTGCAGCCCCCTCCCGAATCCTACGAGAAGCATAGCAAGGGAGAAGGCGCGGGTCAACGAAGGGCCGGCCACACCCCAACCCGTCGTCCCGGCGAAGGCCGGGACCCAGAGGTGAGGGGCCTGTGATTCCTCTCTTGCGGATCGATCGACTGCCACAGAGTCCCCTCTCCCCCCGGGAGAGGGTCAGGGTGAGGGGGAGAGGGCCGGGGCGAGGGCGCAGCCCACCTTGCCCCCTGACCCCTCGTCGCCTAAAATAGACCTCCATCCCAGGGGTCGTTTCAGCCCCCCTTTCACCCCCCCAACAAGGAGGAGCCGTGACTGCTCAAGGCGATTACAAGCTCATCAAGGCACGCTACATGATCGACGGCCGGGCCGACACGCCCATGGACCACGGCGCCGTCCTCGTCGAGGGCTCGCGCATAGCCGCCGTGGGCAGGGCCCAGGACCTGGCAGCCCCCGAGGGCGCGCCCGTGGAGGTGTTCGACTACCCCACCGGCACCCTGATGCCCGGCCTCATAGACGTCCACTGCCACTTCAACTACCTGGGCGACGGCACCCACACCGACGACGTGATGGCCATGTCCGACGACCTGCTCCTCATCCGGTCCGTCATGACGGCCCGCATCCACCTGGAGGCCGGGGTCACCACCGCCCGGGAGACCGGGGCCAAGCACGACACATCCTTCGCCCTGCGGCAGGGGATCGCACTGGGCGTGGCCCAGGGCCCCCGGCTGGTGCTGTGCGGCAACCCGGTGACCATCAGCGGCGGCCACATGTGGCAGATGGGCGGCGAGGCCGACGGCCCCACCGGCGTGCGCGCCGCCGTGCGCAATATGAAGAAGCGCGGCGCCGACTGGATCAAGGTCCCCGTCACCGGCGGCAGCACCCGCTCCAGCGTCCCCTACCGGCCCTCCTTTACCCAGGAGGAGCTGGACGCCCTGACCGACGAGGCCCACAAGCTGGGGCTCCGGGTGGGCGCCCACAGCCGCCTCACCGAGACCATCGTCATGTGCCTGGACGCCGGGGTCGACATGGTCATCCACGGCGGCTTCCAGGAGCGCGACCAGTCGTGGGTGTTCCGCCCCGACGTGGCCGAGCGGGCGGCCAGGCAGGGCATGAGCATAAACACCACCCTGCACATAGGCCGCGCCCGGGTCCTCATGCTCCAGGAGATGGCCGAGCGCACGGGGGAGAGCCCCTCCTTCACCTACGGGGAGGAGCGGTTCGAGCTGGAGAAGGAGGAGCGGGACTTCGAGACACGCATGGGCCAGGTGCGCCGGCTCATCGACATCGGCGTCAAGCTCATCCCGGGCACCGACTCGGGGTTCGGCTGGTTCCCCTTCGGCGGCTTCGCCTACGAGCTGGAGTGCCTGACCCTGGGGGGCATGAACCCGGTGCAGGCCATCAACGCCGCCACCAGGGACGCCTCCGAGGCCATCGACGTATCCGACATCGTCGGCACCCTGGAGCAGGGCAAGGAGGCGGACATCCTCGTGGTGGAGGGGAACGCCGGCGCCGACATCAAGGCCCTCCACAACGTCCGCGCCGTCTTCCAGGGAGGTCAGGTCGTCCGGGGCGACCCCTAGGACCCCGCCTTCACCCAGTCCGCCACCCGCTCCGCGATCATGACCACCGTGGCGTTGGTGTTGGCACGCACCACCTGCGGCATCACCGATGCGTCGGCGACCCGGAGCCCCCGCAGACCCCGCACCCGGCAGTGCTGGTCCACCACCGCCATGGCGTCGGTCGATGGCCCGATCTTGCACGTCCCCGACATGTGCGGCGTGGTGCTCCTGGCCAGCGCCTCTAGCAGCCAGGCGTCCAACGCGGCGTCGGTGGCCAGGTCGTCCTCCGAGGGGTCCGTGCGTTGGGCCACCACGTCCCGGCACGCCGGGTCCGCCAGCAGCCGGGCGCACAGCCGCGCCGCGTCCCGGAGCCGCCGCCGGTCCTCGGCCTCCTGGAAGAACCGGAACTCCAGGTGGGGCTGCACCTGCGGGTCGGCGGACACGGGCCACAGCTCCCCCGCGCCCTCGGGAAGGGCCAGGATGCAGTTCAGGTGGACGCCCCGGGATACCCTGGGATCGCCCCCCGCCACGGTGGAAAACGACGTGGGCATGATCTGCATGTCGTTCTCCGCCCCCGAACCCCGGGCCGTGTACAGCAGCATCACCTGGAACCAAGGCGCGTCGGGCTCCATGGCCACGCCCTCCCTCACCCGGGCATACACGCGGAATATGGGGTGCTCCCGCATGTTCCGGCCCACACCCGGCAGGTCATGGGTCACGGATATGCCCACCTCCGCCAGACGCTCCTCGGGTCCGATCCCCGACAGCATCAGCAGGTGGGCCGAGGCGATGGCCCCCGCGCTCAGGACCACCTCGCCGGCCTCCACCGTCTCCCGGCGGCCCTCCCGCAGGACCTCCACGCCCACGGCCCTGTCCTCCTGGAGCATCACGCGTGTCGCCGTCGTGTTGGGCATCAGCGTCAGGTTGGCCCTGGAGCGGGCTGGGTCCAGGTAGACCCGGGCCATGCTCAGCCGCTCTCCCGCCAGGTTGTTCATCGGGACCGGCCCCACTCCGGTGGCCTCCGGCCCGTTCAGGTCCGAGCACTCACCGAACCCCTGGCCGACGCAGGCCCGGTAGAACGCCTCCTGGAAGGGCAGCCAGTCCCGCCTCTCGTGGCGTCGCACGGGCACCGGTCCCCGGGAGCCGTGGTTGGCGTCCCGCACGTCGCGGTCGGTCTCGCACCTGACGAAGTAGGGCAGGACCCTGTCGTAGCTCCACTCGTCGTTGCCCATGGCCGCCCAGTCTTCGAAGTCGGATGCGAATCCCCGCAGGAAGACCTGGCCATTGACCGCGCTGCCCCCGCCCATGACCCGGGCCCTGGTCACCGGCGCCGGCTCCCTCTGCCTCGGCACCAGGGTCCCCACGTAGGGCCACAGGTGCGCCGAAAAGGGGACCTGGGCGGCAAGGTTGTTGCCGTACCGCAGCTCCGGGGGCATTCTCTCGGGGTCGGGATAGTCGGGGCCCGCCTCCACCAGCAGCACGGTGCGGGCCGGGTCCTCGGAGAGGCGCAACGCCAGCACGCACCCCGCCGAGCCGCCCCCTACTATCACCACGTCGTATCTCATGTCTGCTCCTGGGAGCATGGCCCCGGGAGCCGTCTCCCAAAGCCGGACGTGGTATTATAGCAGCCCCGAGCCCCGTTGCCGCAGGGAGGCCGTTCATGCTCAGCCAGAGGGCCCGCGAGCTCCACTTCTCGTCCATCGTGGTCGACACCCACTCGGACAGCCTCGTCTGGACCCTGGACGAGGGCGAGGACTTGGCCGACGACCTGGCACACCGGCAGCTCACCCTCCCCAGGATGCGGGCCGGCGGCGTCACCGCCCAGTTCCTGGCCGCCTGGATCGACCCGGGGAAGTTCGGCCCCGAGACCTACGTCCGCCGCACCCTGGACTTCATCGACGCCATGCACCGCACCTGCGCCGCCCACCCCGACCAGGTCGAGCTGGCCCGCACCGCTACCGACGTGCGCCGGCTCAAGGCCGCCGGCAAGCTGGCCGCCATCCTCTGCATCGAGGGCGGCCACTCCATCGACGACGACCTCGCCGTGCTCCGCATGTACCACCGGCTGGGCGTGCGCTACATGACCCTGACGTGGAACAACACCAACAACTGGGCCGACGGCATCCTCGACCAAGCTCGCCACGGCGGCCTGAACGACCTGGGCCGGGCCGTCGTCCGGGAGATGGACCGCCTGGGCGTCATCGTCGACGTGTCCCACGCCTCGGTCGAGACCTTCTGGGACGCGCTGGAGACCGCCTCCAAGCCCGTCATGGCCTCCCACTCCTCGTGCACCCGGATATGCGCCCACCCCCGCAACCTCGACGACGACCAGCTCAGGGCCATCGCCCAGACCGGCGGGGTGGCCTGCGTCACCTTCGTCCCCCAGTTCGTGTCCGAGGCGCTCAGGCTCCAGCTCGAGGAGCTGGAAGTGACGGGCACGGAGGGTGAGGACGTCTTCAGGCGGGTGTCCGGCGAGCTTGTCCTGCCCCCCTACACCGAGATAGTGGACCACGTGGAGCACATGATAAACGTCGCGGGCATAGACCACGTGGGACTGGGCTCGGACTTCGGCGTCCTCCTGGCCGCGCCCGTGGGCATGGAGGACTGCTCTCGGGTCCCCTGGATCACCGAGGAGCTGGTGCGCAGGGGCTACTCCGACGACGATATCCGTAAGGTGCTGGGCGAGAACGTGCTACGAGTCATGGAGGCGGTCATCGGCGAGTAGCACGCCTCCCCCGCCGGCCCGTCGACGGCCCTTCAGCGCCGACAGGGTCCCCCACAACAGGTGCCACACCCGCCGGCGTTCCAGGTCCGTCAGGCTCCGGCCCAGGCCCTGCCTGTAGGCGATCACCGCCTTGCCGGCCAGGAACCCCCAGGCGCCCGGCCGCTCATCCATCCACTCCCGGACCTGGGGCGCGTACCCCTCGATGGTCCCCCGGACCGCGTCCCAGAGCGGGTCCGGACCGTTTTCGCCGGCCATGACTTTCCCCCGACCGTCTCTTTCCGTCATTACCATGAGAATAGGCTCGCAGCACTCCCTCCGTCACTCCCACGGAAGCCGGCTAAGCCGCCCCGCCGCTCCCCTCCGCCTGTCATTCCGAGCCGCTCCGCATGTCATTCCGAGCCGTAGGCGAGGAATCTCAGGCGCCCTCCGACAAGTGTGCTACGCCACAAGGCCCTGGGGCACAGTACTCGCGGGCATGGATAGATTCCTCTCTCCGCTTCGCTCCGCTCGGAATGACAGGCGGGGGGACCGCGCAACAGAATGACGGGCGGCACCCCCATTTTCGTCCTTTTGCTTGGCCTTCACAAGGCCCTGGCCAATTCCGAGCCGCCCCGCATGTCATTCCGAGCCGTAGGCGAGGAATCTCAGGCGCCCTCCAACAAGTATGCCATGCCACAAGGCCCAGGGGCACGGTAACCGCCTGCAGGGATAGATTCCTCCCTCCGCTCCGTTCGGAATGACGGCCGGGGGACCGCGCGCCCAACCCGTCGTTCCGGCGCAGGCCGGAACCCAGGGGTGGGGTGGCCTGGACTCCCACTCTCGTGGGAATGACGGCGACGGTGCTCCAGGCCTATTCTCGTGGCAATGGCATGTCGGGGCTCGGCGGCATGTTGCCTGGGGAGGCGCACAAGACCCTCCGGGAGCGGCGATCCTCTCGCGCGCAAAGGCGCCGCGGGCGACGTAAATCGCACCGCGGCGCCTCTCATCCTGGGCGTGGTCCCGGCCGGGCCCCGGCCGCCGGCCTAGCTCACCATCTCGTAGCTCCGCAGGAGCTTGCCGGGAAGGGCCCCGGTGCACACGTTGTCCTCGAAGGTCACGACCCCGTTGACCAGCGTGTAGCGGATCCCCTTGGCCTTCTGGATGAAGCGGCTCTCCCCGCCGGGGAGGTCGGCCTCCACCACCGGGTCGTCGTACATCAGCCCCAGGTTGTCGAAGTCGTAGACCATGATGTTAGCCCACGAGCCGATCTTCAGCACCCCCCGGTCCTTGAAGCTGGCCAGCCAGGCGGGCAGGTTGCTCATCTTGTAGTGGGCCTCCTCCAGGCTCATGATCTCCTTCTCCCGGATGAAGCGGGTCAGCATGAACACGGGCCACTCGGCGGAGACCTGGAACCGGACGTGGGCCCCGCCGTCGGAGACGGAGACGTGCCCGTACGGCCCCGTGATCCGCTCGACGAGCTGCTGCATCTGGCTCTCCGGCGGGTCCTGCGGGTAGGTGAACCTGGTCTCAAGCTGTTCGTCGATGGCCAGGTCAAGGTAGGCGTCCAGCGGGTCCTTGCCCGTGGCCGCGGCCAGCTGGTTGATGGTCATGCCCTCGAACCGGCCGTTGCGCTCGTCGGCCACCTCCCGCACCCTCAGCCGGTCCCAGTCCACCCTGTACAGCTCGGGGCTTATGGTGTCGATCCGGCGTTCCCGCCTCGCCTTCTCCACGTCCTCCCTCATCAGGGCGCGGTTGGCCGGGTCCATCAGCTTGATCATCCGCTCTTCCGGCGTCCCCACCAGGGGCTGGACCCAGT
The DNA here is from genome assembly GCA_965207305.1 of Dehalococcoidia bacterium. Lineage (GTDB taxonomy): Bacteria > Chloroflexota > Dehalococcoidia > Lucifugimonadales > JAGWBF01 > JAGWBJ01. The sequence goes on from CBDBMB010000004.1 coordinate 230,440, forward strand.
TGGGGAAGATGTCGTACAGGTTGTAGCTGGCCAGGTCGAAGGTGCTGCGGGTCTTGGTGATGGACACCTGCTCGTAGATGGGCAGGCCCTGCTCCCGCATCTTCAGCATCCACTCGTAGCTCTCGATGCCGCCCAGGATCATCTGCATGGGGCGGCCGCTGATCTTCGCCATCTTCTCCAGCAGCACGTGCTGCTCGTCCCGGTCGTCGAACTGGGGGACGTTGCCGATGTCCCACCCGATCTGCCCGACCCCGAACTCGCCGATCACCTCGGCTATGGCCAGCCACTCCTCGTCCGAGGCCACGTGGCTGGGCAGGTACCCGCCGTCCTCGGGGTGGTCCTCGGAGCTGCGGTTCCCCGCGATGCCGAAGGCGCCGGCCGCCATCGCCTCGTGGACGAGCTGCTTCATCTTGTTCAGCTCGGCCTCGGTGACCGACGTCCTCTGCCTGGCGGGGATCATCCCCAGGACGTACCCTCTGAGGGGGGAGAAGGGCAGCAGGGCGCCCACGTTCATGCCCAGTCCCTGCCGGTCCAGGCTGTCCAGGTACTCGGGGAACGTCTCCCAGTCCCACCGGATGCCGTGCCTCATGGCCTCCAGGGGTATGGCCTCCACGCGGTTCATCATCCGCATGCTCAGGTCCCGGTCCTCGGGCCTGCACGGGGCAAACCCGAATCCGCACTGGCCGATGGTGAGGGACGTCACGCCGAACCAGCTCGAGGGCGTGGCGTAGGGGTCCCAGTTGAGCTGGCCGTCGTAGTGGGTGTGCATGTCAACCGCGCCGGGGGCGACGATGCACCCGCTGGCGTCGATCTCCTTGGCCCCCCCGGCCCGGATGTTCCCGCTGATGTTGGCGATCCTCCCGTCCTTGATGGCTACGTCCGACTTGTACCTGGGGATGCCCGTGCCGTCGACGACGGTGCCGCCGCGAATTACCAGATCGTACTCAGCCATGGCTCGTCTCCTCTCTTATCCACCCAACGGTACTGAATTGCTTGAGGCAAGTCCATTCTATGTACGATTCAGTCGGCCTGTCAATAGAGGCTATTCGTAATATATTCCTTGCGTATAGTGTATATTCGATACCGACCGCAGGGGGCTTACTCTCCTCCCTGCGGAGGCGTCTCCGCGATCAGGTCCGCGGCCCTTTCTCCCATCATCATGGCCGTGGCGCTGGTGCCGGTGCACACGATGTCGGGCATGATGGACGTGTCCACCACCCTGAGGCCATCCACTCCGTGCACACGGCAGTACTGGTCCACCACGGCCATGGGGTCGGTGCCGGGCCCCATCTTGCACGTGCCCGACATGTGCTGCGTGTTGCTGTTCTTCAGCCCGTCGTATATCCAGCGGTCCAGGGCGTCGTCGGTGGCCAGCTCTTCGTCGGTGGGGGAGAGCCTTTCGGCGACCAGCTCCCGGTAGGCCTCGTGCTCCAGCAGCCGTATGCACAGGCGCACGCCCTCCCGCAGCCTCTGCCGGTCCCAGGGATGCTCCAGGTAGCGGTAGTCCAGGTCGGGCTGGTCGTGGGGGTCCGCCGAAGCCAGCCGCACCTCTCCCGACCCCTCGGGCTTGTACAGGCCCGGCACCAGCCGCGCCCCCACGGGCCGCCTGGGGTCGTCGCCAAGCTGGTAGGCAAAGGAGAAGGGCATTAGCAGCATGTCGTTCCAAGTCGAGGACCCCGTGGCAGTGTAGTGGAGGACGCACTCCCGCCTGGGCGCGTCCGGGTCCATGACGACCCCCTCCTTGAGGCGGACGAGCACCAGCGCCTGGGGGTGGTCCTTCATGTTCTTGCCGACCCCGGGCAAATCGCGGACCACGGGTATTCCGAAGGCTTCGAGCTGCTCCCTGGGACCCACGCCCGACAGCAGCAGCAGGTGGGCCGACTTGATGGCCCCGGCGCTGAGGACCACCTCCCGCCCTTCCACCACGTACTCCTCCCCGCCGCTCTCCACCCGGACCCCGGTGGCCCGGTTGCCCTCGAACAGGACCCGGGTCGCCAGGACGTTGGCCCGGATGGTCAGGTTCAGCCGGTGCTGGTTGGGATTGATGTAGGTCAGGGCGGTGCTCATGCGCACGCCGTCGACGTTGTTCAGGGGCACGGGGCTGAGCCCCGTGGACTCCGGGTCGTTCAGGTCCGGGTGCTCGGGGAACCCCGCGTCAAGGCATGACCGGTAGAACGCCTCCTGGAAGGGCAGGAAGTCCTCCCGCCTGTGCCGCCGCACGGGCACCGGGCCGTCGGACCCGTGGAAGTCGTTGCGGAAGTCCAGGTCCGTCTCCATCCTCCTCCAGTAGGGGAGCACCTTGAGAAAGGACCACTGGTCGTTGCCCCGGGCGGCCCAGTCGTCGAAGTCCTGGGGAGCCCCCCGGATGAACGCCGCCCCGTTGATGGAGCTGCCGCCTCCCATCACCTTCCCCCGGGCCACGGGCGTCAGGCCCGTTTGCCCGCTGGTCGGCCGGCCCTGGAACGACCAGTTGTGGGGCGCGCCCACCGCCTGGGCCGCCTGGCCGTAGCTGTACTTCAGGTCGTCGGGCAGGTGCTCCATGTCGGCATAGTGTGGCCCAGCCTCCAGCAGCAGCACCGACCTCCCCGGGTCCTCGGAGAGCCGGGCCGCCAGGGCGCAGCCAGCGTTCCCCCCGCCCACTATGATCACGTCGTACTTCATCGCCCACCTCCGGAGCGGCGCCCGCACAGACGCCTCTGGCGGTATTCTATGTCCCGCCGTATGGGGTGACAAGCCGCGCCCGCCTGGCCCGGAAAGCGCGGCGCATTCTCACGGCAGTCCCCAACTGTTAGAATAGCCTGGAGGGTATCACCGGTTCCGTAAGAGGTGTGGCATGCAAGAGAGACGTCGCAGGCTGGAGGGCAAGGTGGCGTTCATCAGCGGGGGCGCCAGGGGCATGGGCGCCTGCGAGGCGGAGCTGTTCGCCGCCGAGGGCGCCAGGGTTGCCCTGGGGGACCTCCTGGAGGAGCAGGGGAGGGCCGTCGAGGCCCGGGTCCGGGCGGCGGGCGGCGAGGCCCTGTTCATGAAGCTGGACGTGACCAGCGAAGACTCCTGGAGGGACGCCATCGCCGCGACGGTGTCCCGCTACGGCAGGCTGGACGTGCTGGTGAACAACGCCGGCATAGGCTCGGGCCCGGCTCCCAGCACGGTGGAGGACACCGGCGGCGAGCGCTGGGACGAGGTCATGGACGTCAACTCCACGGGGGTCTTCCTGGGCACCAAATGCGCCATACCGGAGATGCGCAGGGCCGGCGGCGGCTCCATCATCAACATCTCCTCCATCTTCGGCCTTGTGGGCAGCCCGGGCTCGACACCCTACCACGCCTCCAAGGGGGCCGTCCGCCTGCTGACCAAGGCCACCGCGGTCCAGTACGCCGGGGACGGGATACGGGCCAACTCGGTACACCCGGGCTTCGTGGAGACTGCCATGACCGAGGCGCAGCTCCGCCAGCCGGGGGGACGCCAGAGGCGCATCGACAGCACCCCCCTGGGCAGGATAGGCACGCCCCTGGACATCGCCTACGGAGTGCTCTACCTGGCCTCCGACGAGTCTTCTTTCGTTACGGGCTCCGAGCTGACCATCGACGGCGGCTACACCGCCCGGTAGGGGGGCGGAGGCAGCGTGATGGAAGCGGACCGCCCTAACCCCGGCGGCTGGCCGGGCGCCCCCCCGCTGCGGGCCGGCCTCACCGCGGGGTCCATCGGGGCGGTGGCGGGAGTCCTGGTCAACCTCCCCCTGGAGTCGCCAAGCGACACGTTCTTCAACAGCGCACCGGTGATGGCGGGCTCCCTGCTGGCTGGCCTCGGCTCGGGCCTCCTGTGGCACGTCCTGCGCGGTTCCCCCCGCCGCCCGCTCCTCTTTGCCGCCTCCCTGGCTGCCGTGCTCGGGCTGGTCTCCGCCGCCGCCGTGGCCGGCGAGTCCCAGCTCGCACGCTCCGTCTCCTACATCGTGCCGTTGGCCGCCATAGTGTTGGGACTGACGGGCGTCCTGACCGTCCTCCTACTGAGGACCGGATGGACGGTGTCCTGGAGGCCGTGCATCCTGGCGGTCATCGTCGCGGTCGGCCTGGGAATCGGGCTGGCCGGCCACGGGGACCAGGAGAGCGGCCGGCTGGAGCTGCCGCCTAGGGCCTCCCTGGGGTTCCCTACCCCGCTGTATTCATTCTGGACACTTATGTGAAGCAGGTGATTATGACTGGACCTACGTTCCGGCCCAGGCTACCCATTGCGGCAATGGCGGCTCTTGCCGTCCTGGTCATCCTGGCAGGCTGCGGAGGCTCGAGCCAGGGACCCGGAGGGGCCGCGCCCACCACGGCGCCCGTGCCCACCGTTGCACCCGTGCGCACCACCGCGCCCGCAGCCACCGTCGCACCCGTACCCACCACCGCGCCCGCGGCCACCGTCGCGCCCGTACCTACCACCGCGCCCGCGGCTACCGTCGCACCTGCACCCACCGCCGAACCTGTGGCCACCACGGCCGCCGCAGGACGGAGCGCCGGAGAGTACGACGGGGTCTCCTTCGTCGTATCCGCCGGTTCCGAGGCCACGTTCACCGTGGAGGAGCAGCTTGTGAGGCTGCCCCTGCCCAACGACGCGGTAATGAGGACCGAGGCCCTCTCGGGAGAGGTTCACCTCGACGGCAGGCCGTCGGTGGTGCAGATCGACCTTCAGAAGCTCACCAGCGACCAGCCCTTCAGGGACAGGTACGTCAGCGAAAGGATGTTCGGCCAGCACCCCGTGGCGACCTTCACCGTGCCCGACCTGCTTCCCCTGCCCGGCGGCCTGGCCTCGGGCGAGGAGGTCATGACCCAGGTGAGCGGCTCCCTGGACATCCGGGGGAACGCCTTTCCCCTCACGTTCGAGGTCGAGGCCCGGGACGACGGAGACGCCGTTTTCGTCCTGGGACGCACCACCTTCACGTGGGACCAGCTGGACATCCCGCGGCCCACCGCGCGGTCCGTGGCCAGCATCGAGGACGAGGTGCGGGTGGAGATACTGTTGAAGGTGGTGCCCTGAGACCCGTAGCAGGCCGCGTCAGCTCCCCAGGAACACCTCGGTGAGTATGTCGGTGTCCCGGACCGATTGTGGGGTCCCGTCGTGCACAACCCGGCCCTTGTCCAGGACGTAGGCCCGGTCCACGATGTTCAGGACGCCCTTGATGTTGTGCTCCACCACCAGGATGGTGGTCTGGAGCACGCGGCTGATGTCGGCGACCTTCTGGAACACCTCTTTCACCACTATGGGCGCCAGGCCCAGTGTGGGCTCGTCCAACAGCAGCATCCCGGGGGACGCCATGAGCCCGCGGCCCAGGGCCAGCATCTGCTGCTGCCCCCCGGACATCTGGCTGGCCAGGTCGCGCCGCTTCTGGTGCAGGATGGGGAAGAGCTCCATCACCGAGTCCATCCGCCGCCGCTTCTCCGACAAGTCGCCCAGGTACAGGCAGCCCATCTCCAGGTTCTCTTCGACGGTGAGGTGGGTGAACACCCGGCGCCCCTGGGGCACGAAGGCGATGCCCTCCTTCACGATCTCGTGAGTTGCCGCCTCCAGGGGCTCCTGTCGCCAGTAGACCGTCCCGCCCATCACCGGCGCCAACCCCATGATGGCCTTGAGCACGGTGGACTTCCCGGCCCCGTTGGGGCCCATCACCGCCACGACCTCTCCCTCTCCGACTCCAAGGTGCACGTCCTCCAGGGCCACCACGGCCCCGTAGCGCACGGACACGCCGTCCAGCTCGAGGAGCCTCGGCCCCCCACGTTCATCCCCCGAGAGTCTCATCGCCCGACGGTCTCCTCGCACCTGAATCTAGACACCCAGGTAGGCCTCTATCACGTCCGGCCTCCCCAGGACCTCCTCGACCTCTCCCTCGGCGAGAAGGGTCCCGCTGTCCAGGACGAATATGTGGTCCGAAAGCTCCCTGACTATTTCCATGTTGTGGGAGACGAACACGATGGTGAGGCCCTGGTCCCGCATGCGCTTCAGTATCCCCTTCACCTGCTCCAGCATCTGGGGAAAGAGGCCCGCGAAGGGCTCGTCGAACAGGTATATCTTCACGTCCAGCGCCATGGCCCGCCCGATCTCCAGCAGCTTCCGCTGGCCGTAGGACAGGTCCATGGTCAGGGAGTCCCGCTTCTCCCACATCCCGACGCTCTCCAGGATGCTCCTGGCCTTCTGCTTATGCCTGGGTTTCGCCCGCTCCATCAGGGCAGGCAGGAGGCGGCGTTGCGTCAGGACCACCATGATGTTGTCCCACACGCTTATCTGGTCGAACAGCCGCACCTCCTGGAAGGTCCTCGTCAGGCCGTGGGCGGGGGTGTCGTAGGGGTTCACCACCTTTAGCCCCACGCCGTCTATGATCACCATGCCCCCGTCCAGGGGCAGGGTGCCGCTCAGCAGGTTCATCAGGGTCGACTTCCCGGAGCCGTTGGGGCCGACTATGCTGGTCATCCCCTTCCGCTTGATGGCGATGGAAAGGCAGTCCACCGCCTTGACCGCTCCGAAATGTTTGGAGATCTCGTGGGTCTCCAGGGCGACTTCCTCGCCGGGGCCATTGCCGGTTGTACTCACAGCTTGTACCTCCCGACCAGGCCCTGGGGCCTGAATAGCATCAGCAGCACCAATAGTATCCCCAGGACGACCTGCCGGGCGTGGCCGGTGTACTCGGAGGGCACGAAGGGCAGAAAGCGCATCCCCTCCTCCAGCAGCACGAAGACCATCGCGCCAAGCAGGGAGCCCCAGATCGTGGCCAGCCCCCCGAGGATCACGATGGCCACCAGCAGGATCGACTCCAGGAGGATGAACGAGTTGGGGTCGATGAAGCTGGTCCAGCTGCTGAACAGGCCCCCCGCCAGCCCCGCCATCATGGCCGACACGACCCACACGGCCAGCTTGTAGTGGGTCGACCGGTACCCGAACACCTCGATGGCCTGCTCGTCCTCCCGGATGGCGGTGAGCACCCGCCCAAAAGACGAGGTCACTATGAACCAGGCGACCAGCATCACGATGGCCAGGAACACCAGCGCCAGGAGCATGAACTCCAGCTCGCCGTCGAACACCCACCCGCCTATCTGGGGCCTGGGTATCTCGTGGATGCCGAAGGCGCCCCGGGTGAGGCTCCGCCAGTTCAGGAAGACGTTGAAGGAGATGATGGCGAAGCCAAAGGAGACGAGGACGAAGATGTCGTCCCGGAACCGGTTGAAGACGACGCCCACCACCACTGCCACAAGGCCCGCCAGGACTATGCTGACGGGCAGCGCTGCGAAGAAGGGCAGGCCGAAGGTCGGGATGGCCTCCGTACGGAGCTGCTCGTATGCGGGGTTGGAGGTGAGAATGGCCATGGCGTAGGCGCCGATGCCGAAGAACCCGACGTGCCCCACCGACAGGAGTCCGGTGAAGCCGACTATCAGGTTCAGGCTCACCGCCAGTATCGCCCAGATGGCGAACACGGTGCCCACGGTTACGGCAAAGCCCACCCCCTGCCACAGCATGAACGCCACCGCCCAGGCGATCACGAACAGGTTCGCCCACAGCTCCACGTTGCCCCGCCCCAGGGGCAGGACATCCCGGAGGCCGCGCGCCAGCCTGTTCACGTCCGTATAGACCCGGGAGTTCATTGGTATGGGCTACTTTCTCGGCAACAGGCCCTTGGGCCAGCCATCCCGTTCACGTCCCTATCGACCCGGGAGCTCATCCCGTGTGCGCTACCTCCTCGGCAACAGGCCCTTCGGCCAGAACGACAGGAAGAGGATCAGGAGGATGAAGGATATGGCGTCCTTCCACTCCCCCGCCAGGTCCCAGATGCCGAACTGCTCTATCATGCCCAGCGCAAAGCCGCCGACTATGGCGCCGTAGAGGTTCCCGATGCCGCCCATCACCGACGCGATCCAGCCCTTCAGCAGCAGCAGCAGGCCCATCCTGGGCTGGATGGCCGTATCGTGCCCGCTCAACAGCCCCGCCAGGGCGGCAAAGACCGCTCCTATGAAGAACACGGCGGAGATGATGACGGTGGTGTTTATCCCCACCACCTTGGACACCTCCTCGTCGTCGCCGATGGCCCGCACCGCCTTGCCGAAGGCGGTCTTCCTGAGGAAGAGCAGCAGCCCCACGAAGGCGGTGAGGGCGACCCCTATGGTGAATACGTTGAACCCCTTGATGAACGCCCCCGCCACCGACCAGGAGTCGCTGCCGAAGGGCGCCGGCAGGGGACGGGGCGCGCTTTCGAAGACTATGGAGATGAAGGCGGTCAGCCCCAGGAGGATGCCCAGGGAGGCCACGAGCATTATCAGCGGCGACCTCGACCGTTGGCGCATGTAGACGTATAGCCCCCGGTACAGGGCCAGGCCCACGCACCCCGCCAGCAGGCACGATACACCCCAGCTCAGGTAGAGGCTGGAGCCGGGGGCGTTGGACACCAGGTAGCCACAAATGACCCCCGGGACGGCCGCCGCGATGGCGGCGGCGACAAGGAACGGCCCGGGGCCGGCGCCCGGCAACACCCGCCGGCAGCCTTGGTAGAGGGCCCAGCCTGCGACGGCCGCCGCCAGCACGCCGACGGCGGGGCTGAGCATGACGTTTAGCTTGTCGGGATAGGAGAGGACGAACCCCGTGTACACGCCGGCGCCCCCGGCCAGCAGGGCGCCCGCCGCCAGCATTGCACTGGAATTGATCCTGCCCCGGAGCCGGGGATGGACGCCCACGTGCAGGGCCCAGGCGGCGACCCCGGCAACCACCGCTGCAAAGACGATGTTTACGAAGATGTTGTTGACGTCGAAGCGGGTGTAGAGGTCGTCCGAAGACCTCAGGTAGAACACCCCGTAGGCCCCCAGGGCGGCGGCCGCACCGTAGTACAGGTCGAAGAACCAGACGGTGCTGTACACCAGGGTGAACCCCATGGCCACCAGGGCGTACACCGCTCCCACGGACAGGCCGTTGAAGGCGAACTGCAGCGCCTGGTCGCCGGACTGGCCGATCTTCCAGGCAATGTAGCCCAGGAGTACCGCGGTCAGTACCGCTGCCAGGACCCGCGTGCCGGAGGCCCGAAAGATCCCCGACGCCAGGCCGTGGCTATCACGGTATCCGAGCAAATGACCCCCGAGTCCGGGACTTCAGCCGGTTGGAGCCTACTCCGTCGGAGCCCCGCCCAAGACCTTGTAACCCTGGTTGTCCTCGGTCCTCTCGTCCAGGGGCAGGACCTCCACGATCACGTTGGAAAGCCCCACCACCTCGCCCATCTCGTCGAAGCTGTAGTCCACCCCGATGCTGCCGCTCCAGGTTATGTCGTACATGCAGTCCTTGAAGCCGTCCGCATCCTGGTCGTCTCCGGTCTGCCTCAGGCACTCCGCGGCGATGTAAACGTCGTCGTAGGCCGAGCCCAGGTACCAGGGCAGCGTGACGTAGTCGTAGCGGTCCCTGAAGTTGGCGAGGACCTGCTGGGCCTTGTCGTTGGCCGGGTCCAGGTCCGCGGTGATGGCCTTCAGCCCGGTGGCGGCCTCCCCGGCCACCTCCAGGGCCGTGGCCCCGACGGGCACGACCTCCGAGTAGAGGGGCCCCTCGTATCCCAGCTCGCGGATCTGCTTGACGATGGTGCCGCCCGCGAACTCCGACTGGGCGGCGATGTGCACCGCGTCGGGGTTCTCGCTCAGCAGCTTCGTCAGCTGGCTCCTGAAGTCGGTGACGTCCGAGGCGTACCGCTCCTCGCTCACCAGGCTGCCGCCGAGCTTCTGGAACTGCTCCGCCGTGGTCCGGCGCACGCCCTCGGCGTAGTCGGTGGCCTCGGTGATGGTGGCCAGCGTGCGGACGCCGTCGGCCCACATGACGTTGCCCGTGTCGACGCCTAGCTGGGCGTCGCTCATCGAGGTCCGGAAGATGTAGTCCCCGGCGTTGGCGATGTCCGGGTTGGTGGCCAGCCCGGAGAACAGGATCACCCCATCCTCCTCGGCCAGGGGCGCCGCGCCGAGCATCGCGCCGCTGCAGGAGGTGCCGAGGATGATCTTGACCCCGTCCACGTCGGTGAGCTTCCTGTACGCCGTGATCGAGTCCTGGGCGTTGCACTTGGAGTCCTCGATCACCAGCTCCAGCATGCGCCCGTCGATGCCCCCCGCCTCGTTGATCTCGGCCACGGCCATCTCCTTGGCCTGGACCGCAACGTTGCCGTAGGTCTCTCCGGGGCCCGTGAGCGATTCCATCACGCCGATTCTGAAGGGCCCCGCCGGCTCCTCCGTGGGTTCCGGCGTTGCAGTGGGGGCTTGGGTGGGCGGCGCTACGGTGGGCGCCACCGTCGCATCTTCGCCGTCACAGGCCGCCGCCAGGGCCAGGACCCCCATCAACACCACGGGGATTATCCATTTCATCTTCAGGATTCCCATGACACCACTCTCCTCCAGAATGCCAGCTTGATACTAGCCAGTATATTATATTGCGTTCCTGGCATTCAAGTGTCACGCTATCTGTGGCATTACGTGATTTACCAGCCGGTCGAAGAGACGGTCCTTGTCCGGCAGGGACGTGTAGAAGAACAGCCTGTCCACTCCCAGCCCCTCCAGTCTCTTGATGTCCGCCACGCACTCCTCGGGCGTCCCGGCTATGGCCAGGCGCCTGGCCAGGTAGTCGGTGATGCCCAGCTCGTCGGTCAGGCCCACGTTGCCGAAGTGCTGGATGGGCTTGTACCGGCGGGCCAGCTCCCCCGCCTGCTCGGCGTACTCGGCCGGCACCGCCTTGCCCTCGAGGCCGTACCGAAAGATGATGTGCCCCGAGCTGGCCAGGTTCGCCTTGATGGCGTCTATGGCCGTTTCCCGGTTGTCGTCCACGTTGAACTGGACCATCCACCACACGTCTATGTCGTCCAGGCTCCGTCCGGCCTCCCGCGCTCCCTCCTCCAGGTAGCCCCTGGCGATCGCGACCTCCTCCTCCTGCAGCCCGAAGCACACCCACACGATGTCGGCCAGCCGCCCGGCCATTCGCATGGCCCTGGGCCCGGAGACGGCCATGCCGATGGGAATGCGCCGTTTGACCCACGTCAGGTAGCACTCCTTGCCCTGCCACGTGGAAGACCCCTCCTCATGGAGCTCCCGGACGGTGTGGATGAACCGCTCCAGGCCCGCCAGCGTGGCGGGACGCAGCCCGGCATTGTAGACCGTCGAGTCCCCGGTGCCGACGCCCAGGAAGGCGCGGCCCGGCCCGACGTCGTCCACCGTGGCTATGGCCGCGGCCGTGACCGCCGGGTGGCGGGTGATGGGGTTCGTTATCCAGGTGCCGATCTGGGCGTTGCTGGAGTGCTCGGCGGCAAGGGCGCAACGGATGAACTGCTCGTGGTACAGCGCCTGGGAGTCCCCGCAGCCGATCATGGCGACTCCCGCCTCGTCCAGCATGCGCACCTGCCGGGTGTAACCGGCCACGTCGGTGCTGACGATGGCCAGGCCCATCTTCACTGCCATGAATTACGACCTCCTGCGTGAATCGACCGTGCCGGCCGGCTGCCATCCCTCGGCGCTCTCCCCCGGCAACGGCGAGTGTATTGGGCCTCCAGGTGGCTGTCAACGGAGGGTGCGGGCCGCCGGATTAGGCGAACCGCTCGGGCCTGTAGTGGTCCAGGATCTCGACCCGCGCGCCGTCCACGATCTCGATAGCCACTAGCTCCCCGATCACGGGCGCCAGGGTGACGCCGCTGTGTGTCACGGCCACGTACAGGTTGGGCATCGATGCAGCGAAGCCCAGGACGGGGTAACCGTCCAGGGGCATGGGCCGGTATCCCACGGGCACCGGCGTGACCGTGGCGCCGGACAGCCCGGGCAGGTAGCGCACGACCCGGGCCAGCAGGTCGTCGGCGTGAATCTGCGAATCGTCCCGCCTCAGGCTCTCCTGGGTGCCTTCCCCGATCTGGACGGACCCGTCGGACGTCTGTCGGAAGTGGACCTCGTCCTGGCTGGAGTCCAGCGGAGGCGCGTAGACCACCTGAAGCTTGTGCATCAGCCTCGGCACGGGAGAGGTGCGGACCACCACGCCCGGACTCACCTGCTGCGGGACGGCCACCCCGGCGGTGGAAGCCAGGTCCGTCGTGCCGGTGCCCGCCGCCAGCACGACCGCGTCGCAGGGTATCTCGCCCTGGGAAGTCACCAGGGACTCCACCCGCCTGCCCCCCTTCCCTCCCGGGCCCAACGACAGCGCCGAGACGCGGGTGCCGAAGCGGAGGGACGCGCCCATTTCCCGTAGCCGCCGCATGCACGCGTCCACGACCCTCTGGGGCTCCAACTGCCCGTCGATGGGGCTGAGCTCCGCCGCGGCGACGGGCCCCGTGGACAGGGACGGCTCCAGGTCCGCCAGCTCTCGGGGCCCCACCAGCCTGGTCGGGTAGCCCCAGCGTTGGGCCCTCCGGACCCACTCCTCCAGCAGTTGGGCCCTCTCGGTGGTGGCCTCCCAGCTCACCTTTCCGCCCCAACGAAGGCCCACGTCCACACCCAGCCCCAGGGCGAACCTGTCCCACATCTCCATGGAGCGCCGGTTGAAGTCGTGGTAGTACGACGGCCCCTTGGCGCCTGCGTTGATCCAGGCGAAGGAGTGGCTGGAGGCCCCGGAGCCGGGAGCGGCCCCGTCCACCATGGTAACGGGCACACCCCTCTCCGCCAGGTGGTAGGCAATGGATGCCCCCACGATGCCGGCGCCCACCACGACCACGCCTCGTTCTCCGCCCGTGCGTCCCTGAGCTGCCACGGTCTCCTCCCGGCCCCCCGGCCTCCTCTTGGCCGCGGTTTCCTCTTGAAGCTCGGCCCGTACAATCCTAGCCGCCTCCCCGCGCCGCGGCAACCCTGAGGGGCGACGCGCGTGTTGACCCCGCCTTCCGGCGGCTAATATACTGCCCTCGTCGAAAACGGACACGTCGTCAAAACGGGACGCGAGGGAGGCAGCGTGCGAGTAGGAGCGGGCCTGGAGGCCGTCCGAAAATATCTGGAGGACAACAAGTCCCGCCACGTCCAGCGTATCCAGCGGGCCATACGCCAGCCCAGCGTCTCCACCGAGGACCTGGGAGTGGTGGAGTGCGCCGACCTGCTGGCGGAGCTGCACCGGGAGGCGGGCCTGCAGGAGGTGGAGGTGGTCCCTACCGACGGGCTGCCCGGCCTCTGGGCCTACCACGACTCCGGCGCTCCCAAGACCATCGCCGTCTACGGCAACTTCGACACGCGCCCGGTGCTGCCCAACGAGGTGTGGGAGCGCCCTCCCTACGGCGGTGACGTCACCTCCATGGGCGGCTACTCAAGCGTGCTGGTGGGCCGCGGGGCCTACTCGTACAAGGGGCCCTACGTGGCCTGGCTCAACGCCCTGGAGGCCCTCCTGGCCGTCGAAGGCGGCCTGCCGGTGAACGTGATGGTCCTCCTCGAAGGGGACGAGATCCTGGGCAGCCCCAACTACCGTGAGATGTTCGACCGCTACAGGGACCGGCTGGCCCTGGCCGACGCCAGCCTCAGCCCCGGGGCGTCCCAGGACGCCTCGGGCAAGGTGACCATGAGCCTGGGCTACAAGGGCATGATCTACGTGGACCTGGTCGCCAGCGGCGCCTCCTGGGGGCGAGGGCCCCAGGGCGGGCCCCTCCACGGCATGACCAAGTCGGTGGTGGACAGCCCCGTGTGGAGGCTGGTGCACGCCCTGGCGAGCCTCACCGAGCCCGACGGCAACCGGGTGGCCGTCCAGGGGTTCTACGACGACCTGACGCCTCCCACGGAACAGGAGCGCCGGTGGATAGAGGAGTACAAGGCCTCCTTGGGCGCGGACGGCTGGAAGAGGGTCCTCCCGGGAGTGGGCGCCGTGCCCGCTGCCGCCGGCAACCTGCCCGACGAGGAGACCATAGCCAACTACTTCTACGGCCCCAGCCTGAACATCAACGGCCTCGTGGGAGGGTTCACCGGCCCCGGCACCCTCCCCTTCAGCCTGCCTCACCAGGCGTCGGCCCGCTTCGACATCCGGGTCCCCAGGGGATACGGGGCCGACAGGACCGTGCGGCTCATCCGCGACCACCTGGACTCCAGGGGATACGGCGACGTGGAGATGAGGGTGATGGGGGCCTTCGACCCATCCACCGCCGACCGGGAGTCGGAGCTGGTACGCTCCCTGGAGCGCGCCTTCCGGGAGATGGAGGTCCCCCTGGTCATGGCGCCCTGCAGCGGCGGCGGCGGGCCCTGGTCCATGTGCAACACGGAGCTGGGCATGCCGGTGATACGCAGCGTGGGAGTGGGCGGCGGGGGCGGCACCGGCGGCGCCAACGAGTTCATGGTCATCGAGGGCACCGACACCGTCGGCGGCCTGGTGGAGTGCGAGCTGTCCCACGTCCAGATGCTCAAGTCCTACGCTAGGGGGATGGACAGATGAACCGTCGCGAGCTGGTGCGCTTGATCGAGGCCGAATTCGACGAGGACCGGGGCATCGAAGAGGCGACCCGCCTGACCCGCTTCTACCGTTCCCCCGGCGCGTCGGGCTATCACCGGGCCTCGGACTACACCGCGGGCCTTCTGCGCGACGCGGGCATGGACCGCGTGTGGGTGGAGCGGTTCCCCCTGGACGGCGAGACCCGCTACCTGGGGCAGCTCATGCCCATGGCCTGGGAGCCCATCAGCGCCGAGCTTCGGCTGAGCTCCCCCGAGGGCGAGCTCATGGTCTCCTACGAGGACGCCTACTCGTGTCTGCCCTGGTGGTCCCAGCCCACCCCCGAAGGCGGCGTCACGGTAGAGCTGGTGGACGTGGGGACGGGAGAGCGCCCTGAGGACTACCAGAGAAAGGACGTGAAGGGCAAGGCGGTGCTGGTCCGGTCTAACCCCCGGCCCGGCGGCTTTGCCCACGCCGCCACCCTGGCCATGGAGGCCGGCGCGGCCGGGGTCATCACCGACTATCTGCTCTACGAGACCGCGCCCTTCCGCACCCGCGAGTCCCTGCCCGACGCCGTTCAGCTGCTCCGCATGCCCTCCCAGCAGTACAACTCCGCGTGGTCCCTGGCCGTGGACTACCACGCGGGGGAGAAGCTGGCCGCGGTGGCCGCCGGCGACGACCCGAGGGTGTACGTCGACATCCGGTGCCGCAACTTCAAGGGGGAGGCCCAGAACCTGCTGGCCGACATATCCGGCACCGACAAGGCCGACGAGTACCTGATGTTCGTGTGTCACGCCACGGCGGGCACCCGCCCCGGGGCCAACTGCGCCTCGGGCCCGGCCATGCTGGCGGCCATGGCCCGGGTCATGTGCGGCCTCATCTCCAGCGGCCGGGTGCCCAGGCCCAGGCGCACCATCCGCTTCCTGGTCAACGTCGAGGGCCACGGCAGCAAGCACTACATCCAGAATCACCGGGACGAGATCGACAACACCATCGCCTGCATAGCCCTGGACAGCGTGGCCCACGACCAGCAGAAGTGCAAGTCGGCCCTCCTGTACTACCACTCGCCCGACTCGCTGCCCACCTTCATCAACGACTACTTCGTCGGCGTGATCGACGATACGCCCCGGGAGACCCGGTGGGTGTTCCACACCGCCGACACCGTCCCCTTCGTCAACTTCCTGGACCACCCCTACACCCCCTGGAGCGACAACAAGTACTACCCGGTGTTCGGGGTGCCGTCGCCCCTGCTGATGTCCTGGCCCGACCTCTACTTCCACACCCAGCTCCTGACCGCCGACAACCTGGACCCGGCGGTGTTCCGCCGCTGCGGCATCCCCACGGTGCTGGCTGCATTGGAGCTGGCCGGCGCCGGCCCCGGAGAGGCCCTGGACATCATGCGCGAGGTGGGCGCCAGGAGCGAGGCGCGGCTGGCCCAAATGGGGCTGGAGGCCCGGCGCACCGGCGACGCCGGGCGCATCAGGCGCAGGATGTCCACCCTGGCGGAGCGGGACCGGCGCGCGGTGGAGTCCACACTGGCCCTGGTCGACGCCGGGGAGCGCGCCGCCCAGCCGGAGCTGGACTCCACCAAGGCGGCCCTGCAACAGGCCATTACAGAGCGCCTGGCCGAGGCAACGGCTTGGCTGGGGAACGGCGGCGGCTCCCAGGAGTTCGCCCCCGGGAAAGTCACGCCCAAGCGCACCATCGAGAGAGACCCGGCCACCCTGGCCGGCACCGGCTACTGGGACCTGTACCAGATGGCCGAGGAGATGCACGCCAGGGACCCGAAGATGAACTACGACTCCCTGCGGATTATCGGCGACGAGGTGTGGAACTTCGCCGACGGCACCCGCACCGTCAACCAGATCGCCGACGCCATCGGCGCCGAGTTCGACTTCGACCTGGAGCCCCGCCACGTCCTGAAGCTGTACCAGGGCCTGGAGCGGGAGGGGCTCGTCACCCTGGCTTAGTGCGGCCTCCAGCGGCCGCGGGCCGGCGTACCTACTCCGCGCCGGGCCCGTGTGGCGCGTAGGAGGTGGCGTTGGGGTTGCCGGGGATGAACCGGGCCCCGCCCTGCTTCCCGACCAGCCTGCCCGCCTCGATGACCACCCGCCCCCGGGACATGGTCAGCACGGGCATGCCCAGCAGCTCCATGCCCTTGAAGGTGCCCAGGTCGCTGACGCTGTGCTCCTCGTCCACGGTGTGGAGCAGGGTGTGGTCCCAGATGGCCAGGTCCGCGTCGGAGCCGGCCTGGAGGATGCCCTTTCGGGGGAAGATGCCGAAGATCTTCGCCGGGTTCTCGCAGAATAGCTGCACGAACCTGGGCAGCGTGATCTTCCCGGTGTTCACCCCGTAGCTCCACACCACCGGCATCATGAACTCCAGGGTGCTCAGGCCCGCGGCTATGTCGAAGATGTTCTCCTGGCCGGGCTCGGGCTCCGGGGCGTCTCCAAAGATCTCTCCCGAGGTGTTCCCCGTCAGCTTCAGGTTGCGGGTGTAGCCTGTGAAGTCGCTGCCGATGGTGTTGACGGTGCCCGAGGCCAGGGCGGCCCACATCGCGTCCTGGTCCTCGGCCTGCCGCAGGGGAGGCGCGACCTTGAGCCGGTAGCCCCTGCGGAGCATGTCCTCGTTGGTGAGGGTCAGGTAGTGGGGGCAGGTCTCGGCGTAGAGGGGCAGCCCCTTGTCCTTGTAGTGCTCCAGGATGGGCACGACCTCCTGGGTGCTGAGGTGCACCGGGTACAGCGGCGAGCCCGTGAGCATCGCCATGGTGGCGGCCCGGTTGACGGCCTCGGCCTCCAGGATGTTGGGCGCCGAGTCCAGGTAGTGGTTCGCGCCGGTCTTGCCCTGGGCCCTGAAGGTATCCTCCAGGTACGCTTTGCAGCAGCCGTTCTCGGCGTGGACCATGGCCATGCCGCCGTCCCGGGCGGCCAGGTCCATCACCCGCATCAGCAGCTCGTCGGGCACCGCCAGCAGGTTGGTGGGCGAGTCCACGTTCCAGGGGTTCCAGGTCATGAACATCTTGAAGGAGATGGCCCCCATCCTGATGAGCTCGGGGATGACCTTCCCGATGTCGTCCTGGTCCCGGACACTGATGAGGCCGTGGACGGCGAAGTCGGTGTAGGAGGCCTGCTCGGCGTACTCGATGAACCCCTTCACGATGTCCGGGTTGTACTTTCGCACTCCCCACGAGTTGCCGAAACGCTCGTGCCGGTGGGTCTCGGAGCCGATGAACGCCACGCAGGTGGTGACGCCCCCGTAGGCGGCGCACAGGGAGTAGGTGTCGATCTTGTCCCCGTACACCGGGTGGGAGTGGCAGTCTATGCCTCCGGGAAGGACGTACCTCCCCGTTGCGTCGATGACCCGCCGCGCGCTCCGGCCCGACAGGTTCGCGCCCGTCTCCTGCACGACGCCGTCTGCGATGAGCACGTCGGACCGGGTCATCCCCTCGCCCGAAACCAGGATTCCCCCCTTGATGAGTACGTCGCTCTGCTGCGTAGTCACGGTCCTGCTCCTCGTGAGGTGGCTCTATATAGGCACTCTTCGAAAACGAAATCGTCCGGATTTCCGGACTCTGGCGACCGAATGTACCTCAACGTCTTCTTTAGAGTCCTGAAGGTACAATGACCGCGTGAACGGGCTTTGCGGTCATTCTCCGAGGCTACACCCCACCTGTCAACCCCGCACCCTTGGAGCCTCAATCGAAGGGGCAGGTGTGGCGCGCCGCTTGGTCCTGCCCCGTTGCCTTGCGGGTGCCGGTGTGTCGCCCCCGAAAGCAGGAGACCTGCTGGTTGACGCCGATGCTGCCCATACCCGATAATCCACGGTCGCTCACTAACCCGCAATCACAGGAGCTGTTCGCGATGGACTACCGCGTTTGAGAGGATGGAGCATGACTAAGCTCACAGTCCTAGTGGCAGCCCTTCTGCTGGCGGTTGCGTGCAGTGGCCCGGCCACGCCCACTCCGGAGCCGACGGCAACGCCTACTCCCACTCCTACGGTGGAGCCGACCGCAACCCCCAAGCCCACGCCAGAGCCGACGGCAACGCCGACTCCCACCGCCACGCCGCTGCCACCGTCGGAGGAGGCCGATCGGCTCCGAGACCTCGGCGACCCTCGCCTGAAAGACATCAGGGAAAGGATGGAGTCGGTCGAACCGGTCTGGACGGTCTATTTCCATAGCGAAGACTGGCGTACCCCTGGAAGAAACACCCTCATCAACGACGTGTTCGAGCTCATTAAGCTGGAGAACATCGCCACCCACGATGGGTACCAGGAAATCAGCCCGGAGATGATCGTCGCCCTCGAACCCGACATCATCGTTGCGGACTCGATAGAAAGCATAGTCGAGAACCCCGATTTGTCGGGCCTGCACATGGTCCAGGACCCCGACCATATCCCACATCACATCTTCGTATTGACCGAAGGCCTCTCCTTCAGCTTCGACAACCCTCGTTTCATGAAGGCCGTCGAGGAGTTGGCCGTTTTCTCCTACCCGGAGGCTTTCCCGGATAGAGAGGAAGAAGAGGCGGAGGGACACACCCATGAGGAAGGTGAGACACACTCACATTAGCGGTCAGGAGCATCTGTCGGACGCCCCCCAACGTCAACGCAGCCTCGCCCTTCACCCGCCGCTCAGGGGAGTAAGAGGCCCTGGGTGAGCCGGCAGTCGTTTGACCCTGGAGGGCGCCGCGACTAGAATTGCATCGGTGCCCGGCACGGGCACGTGATGCGGCGCCCGACGCCCTCGAGGCACCGGCGCCAGGAGCGGGGCCGAGCCTATGGCCGAGCTACATTTGGGCAGCGACGTGGGCGGCACCTTCACCGACTTCGTGGTGATGGACCGGGAGTCGGGCTCCTTCTCCGTGGGCAAGACGCTGACCACTCCCCATAACCCGGCCGTGGGCGTCACCGACGGCGCCGAAGAGGTGCTGAGGCGCCTGGGGGCGTCCCTCTCCGACGTGGGCCAGATCAACCACTGCACCACCCTGGCCGGCAACCTCATCGTGGAGCGCAAGGGCGCCAAGGTCGGCCTGGTCGCCACCCGGGGGTTCAGGGACTCCCTGGAGATGGGCCGCGAGCTGCGCTACGACATCTTCGACCTGCTGATCACCAGGGCCGAGCCCCTGGTCCGCCGGTACCTCAGGAGGACCGTCTCTGAGCGCATCGACCGGGACGGGAACGTGGTCCGCCCCCTGGACCTGGATGAGCTGGACGGCATCGTCTCTTTCTTCCGGGCCGAGGGCGTCGAGTCCATCGCCGTGGCCCTGCTCCACGCCTACCGGGACGCCACCCACGAGCAGCGCATCCGCAACCGGCTGAGGGAGCGGTACCCCGAGTTCTACGTCTCCGTCTCGTCGGAGGTGGCCCCCGAGGTCCGGGAGTTCGAGAGGACCTCCACCACCGTCGCCAACGCCTACGTCCAGCCGGCCATGGACCGCTACGCCGAGGACATGGTGGTACGCTTCCGGGGCAAGGGTTTCGGCGGCACCGTCTACCCGATGGTGTCGGGCGGCGGACTGACCACCCTGGACGTGGCGCTGGAGTTCCCGGTGCGCATGGTCGAGTCGGGGCCGGCCGCGGGAGCGGTCGCCGCCGCCTACTACGGACAGGTGCTGGGAGAGCGGGACGTGGTGTCCTTCGACATGGGTGGCACCACCGCCAAGGTCTGCCTGAACCGCGCCGGTACACCCTCCCGGACCAACGAGCTGGAGGTGGCCAGGGAGCACCGCTTCCGCAAGGGCAGCGGCATCACCCTCCGGGTGCCCGCCATAGAGATGGTGGAGATCGGCGCCGGAGGGGGAAGCATAGCCCATATCGACTCCATGGGCCTGCTGAAGGTTGGCCCCGAGAGCGCCGGGGCCGACCCGGGCCCCGTCTGCTACGGCCGCGGGGGTGCGGACCCCACGGTCACCGACGCCGACCTGCTCCTGGGATACCTGGACCCCGGCCACTTCCTGGGCGGGGAGATGTCCCTTGCGGCCGGTCCGGCCCGGGAGACCATCATGGAGCGGCTGGGCAGGCCCCTGGGCGTCGACCTGACCAGGGCCGCCGCCGGCATCCACGATGTGGTCAACGAGAACATGGCAACCGCCGCCAGGGTCTACGCCTCGGAGCAGGGCGTGGACCTGCGCCGGTTCGCCATGATCGCCTTCGGTGGCGCGGGCCCAGTCCACGCCTACCGGGTGGCCAGGCGCCTGGGCATCTCCAGGGTCATCTGCCCCCTGGGCGCCGGCGTCTTCTCCTCGGTGGGGCTACTGGTGGCCCCCCGGTCCTTCGACTTCGTCCACAGCTACATCACCCGCCTGGACTCCCTGGACTGGGACTACCTGGACCAGGTACACCGGGGGATGGAGTCCCATGCCCTGGAGATACTCACCGCCGCGGGCGCCGACCCCGCGACCATCGTTACGCAGCACACGGCCGACATGCGCTACGTCGGCCAGGGCTTCGAGGTGAACGTCCCCCTCGCCAGGGAGGACATCGACTCCCGGGACCACCGACGCCTGGAAGAGGTGTTCAACTCCAACTACGAGCGGATCTTCCATCGACGGCTGAACCACGTGCCCGTGGAGGCCATCACCTGGCGCTTCACCGCGTCCGAGCCGCCGCCGCGCCCGGAGATGCGGTTCGGCCCTCCGCCCACGTCCCAATACGCCCAATACCCCACCGGACTCAAGGGAACACGCCCCATATTCATCCACGAGGAGGGCGGCTACGCCGACGTGCCCGTGTACGACCGCTACAGCCTGCGTCCCGGGACCTCCTTCCCGGGCCCGGCGGTGGTTGAGGAGCGGGAGTCGACAGTGGTGGTGGGCCCCGACGCCCGGGTCTCCGTGGACTCCCACCTGAATCTCATCATGGAGCTGGGAGAGGCATGACCGCGCCGCGAGGAGCACACCTGGACGCAATCAGCCTGGAGATATACTGGAACCGGCTGCTGGCCATCTGCGACGAGGCCGTCACCGGCCTGATCCGCACCGCCTTCTCCACCATCGTCCGGGAGAGCCGGGACTGCGTGTCCGTGGTCCTGGACGTGGACGGAGACCTGATCGCCGAGAACCGGGGCAGCGTCCCCGCCTTCGTCGGCTGCCTCTCTCCATGCATGAAGGACCTGCTGCGCTACTTCCCCCTAGAGACCTGGCAGCCCGGGGACATAGTCATGACCAACGACCCGTGGATGGGCACCGGACACCGGCCGGACATCGTCATGGTGGCCCCGGTGTTCCACGACGGGAGGATCGTCGCCTTCAGCGGCAACGTGGCCCACGCGGCGGACATAGGCGGCGTCGTCTGGGCCGCAGACTGCCACACGGTACACGAAGAAGGGATCGGCATCCCTCCCCTGAAGCTGTACAAGGCGGGAGAGCTGAACGAGGACATCCTGAGCACCATCCGGTACAACGTCCGCGTCCCCGACATGGTGGTGGGCGACCTGTTCGCCCAGGTGGCGGCCCTGGAGATATCCGGCGCCCGGCTGGTGGACTTCATGTCGGAGACGGGCATGGAGGACCTGCGGGACGTGGGAGCGCCCATCCAGGACCTGGGAGAGGGGGCCATGCGCCGGGCCATCGCCGAGCTGCCCGACGGCTCCTACGAGGGAGTCACGTACCTGGACGGCTACGACCAGCCCCTGAAAATCCAGGCAACCATCACCGTCCGGGGCGACGAGATAGACGTGGACTTCACCGGAACGTCCGACCAGGTGGACGGCGGCGGCATCAACGTCCCCTACAACTACACCCAGGCCTACACCACCTACCCGCTCAAGTGCCTCCTGGACCCCCACACCACCCGGACCTCGGGCTCCTTCCGGCCCATCACCGTGCGCGCCCCCGAGGGGTGCATTCTCAACTGCCGCTACCCGGCGGCCGTCAACGCCCGGACCCTGACCGGAGACACCATATGCAACGTGGTGTTCATGGGACTGGCCGACGTCCTGCCCCACCGGGTCATCGCCGAGTCGGGCACCACTCCACCCCTGCGCATCTTCGTCTCGGGCATCGCCCGGGACGACACGCCCTTCACCTTCCACCTCTTCGCCAACGGCGGCATGGGCGCCCGGCCCACCGCCGACGGCCTCCACTGCACCCCCTACCCCACCAACATCCAGTGCGCCTCCATGGAGGTGATGGAGTCGGTGGCGCCCCTGCTGGTGTGGAAGAAGGAGCTGGCCCCGGACTCGGGAGGCCCCGGGCGCTACATGGGCGGCCTGGGCCAGGACATGACCATGGAGGTGGTCTCCGACAAGCCGGTGACCCTCTCGGTCATCTCCGAGAAGTGGGACTTTCCTCCCCTGGGCCGGGCCGGCGGCATGGCGGCCAGGGCCAACCGCGCCGAGAAGGTCATGGGCGAGGGCCCCCTGCCCCGCAAGGGCCGCACCCAGCTCCTGCCCGGCGACGTCATCGAACTCTCCTTCGCCGGGGGAGGCGGCTACGGCCCGCCAGCGGAGAGGGACCCCGCCCAGGTGAAGGAGGACCTGCGGGACGGCCTCATATCCGAAGCCAGGGCCCGGTCGGTGTTCGGCTTGGACGCCGACCCGCCCGGGCACGGCGGGAGCTGAGACCTCCGCCCGAGTAGACGGCCGCCGGCCCTGCTCAGGGCGTATCCACCGACGGCCGCGTCCTGCCCTTCCAGCCTCCCCCGGCTCCCCGCCGCCACCTCAGCGCCGAGTCCACGGTCATGAGCGTGTACAGGGCGGCGGTCACGGGGAGCATCAGGGCCCAGGCCGCGCCGGCCCCGTGCCACCTGACCATGGGCAGGTAGCTGCCGGACATGAGCATCCACCCCGCCAGCCCCGTGCCCGCCAGCCACGCCCCGGACCACGACGGCCCAGCCGCCAGGGCGGCCAACCCCCCTGCGGCGGCCGCCGGAGGCGCGCAGTAGGCCAGGAGCATCCCCAGCACGGTGCCCAGCAGCAGCCAGGGGGAGTACCCGAGTTGAGTGAAGGCGGTGCGGGCCACCAGCCGCCACACGCCCGAGAGGCCCCCGTAGGGTCGGATGCTGCGGGCCTCCCGGCTCAACCCCAGCCAGATCCGCGCCCCGGGGCGCCCCTTGACCAGCCGGGCCAGGGCACAGTCGTCGATGGTCTCCGAGGCTATGGGGCGCAGCCCCAGGTCCGGGTCCAGGGCGTCCCGCCGCAGCAACATGCAGCCGCCCGCCGCCGCCGCGGTGGACCTCCGGGCGTCGTTGACGTGCCGGAAGGGGTAGAGCTTGGCGAAGAAGTAGACGTACGCCGGGACCAGCAGCCGCTCCCATGGCGTGTGGGCCCGCAGCAGGACCATCAGCGACGCCATCTCCAGGCCGCCGTCCAGGACCTTCCGGGACAGCAGCCGGTTCCGTTTGCCTCTAGCGTAAGCCCATCCAGACACATCCCCTGGGCGCGCCCAGGGGATGTGTCTACAGGTACCAGCTACAGAGACCTTTCATGCTCCTGCAACTGAAGGGCCATAGAGTCAAGAACCTTGGCGAGTATGGCGGTGGCGACCGGGCCTAGTTCTACCTCTGCGGGCTGTGTGCCGCTCGGCCCCGTGGCTCTCATAACCAAGGATGGCCGTCCCTCCCGGCTGACTTGTTTCGCCACCGTCACCGCACGGTTCCCGTCCTTGCCCAAGCCTTCCATCGTGAATGACATTCCGACTTTGGTGTGGTCTTCCATGTGTGGTAGCCCTCCTCTCCATTCTGTGCCGCAGGTTGTACGGCTGGTTAGCTTCTCGCTCCGGCCCGCCGTCTGCTTTCCCGTCTAATCGCGTCCCGGAGCTTCTTTGCCGGATGCGGCTTGCTGGCGTACTTGCGAAGCGCCGGGCGGCTCTTCGGGCTTGGCTTGGGCTTTGGCACCCTTACGCGGGCGGCTGCTGGCGGTGGCGACTTCGGTGGCTTCCGTGATGGCCGCACTTCCTTCAGCTCCGCCTTGAGAACCGGCCGCACTTCCTTCAGCTCCTTGCGAACTGGCAGGAGTGCGGCCCCGCCTTTTACCACGTCCGCCCATTCCTTGAACGGCGGGTTGACCTTGGCCCGGAGTCCAGGAGGCTTGTTTCCGAGGCTCTCGTGATTCCTGAACAGGTTGTAGGTGAGCGTCCATCCATCCAGGTAGCGGTTGCCGCTCTTGATGTTCTCAAGGCCCCTGAGAGTCTTGATACGGTCCCTGAACGTCCCCTGCACCCGCTCCGACAGGTTGTTGTTGATGTTGGCCCGTATGCCCTCAGACTGGACGTGGCGGGCTTCAGGCAGTATCTCCTTGATGGGCTTGATGTAGGACCTCAGCTTGTCCGTGGTGATGCTCTTCGGCGGCTTGTCGGCGGCCTCGGCCGCCCTTCGGAGCACGACCTTGGCCGCCTGCGCGTCCCTCCTGGACGTCAGGTACGACGCGAGGATGTAGCGGGTCTCCGAGTCCATGACGTTCCATAGCCAAGCCTTCTTGCCGCCTACCTTCACTTCCATCTCGTCGGCAACCCAATGCCCGCCGGTCTTGGCCTTGTGGCCCTTCATCTCCTTGGCGGCTTCCTTGGTGTACTCCGTCACCCACTCGTAGATGGTGGCCTTGCTGGGCTCCTTCGGGAGGTCGTACTCCTCCTTCAGCCCCTCGGCAATCTGCTTGTAGCTCTTGCCCGTGAAGTAGTCCCGGATGGCCGAACCCATCAGCTCCGCGTCCATCCGGCGGCCCTTGGCCTTGCCGTTGGCCCGGAAGTCCTTCTTGCAGTCACGGCACCGATAGCGTTGCTGGCCCCTCTGCTTGCCTATCTTCCACACGCGGTCACTCTGGCACACAGGGCAGTTGACCGTGTAGGTCGTCGTTGTGGTGAACTTCGCCATTAAACGCCGCCTCGAAGAAACTCACCCCGTCTACGAACACGTCGAACAAGGACACTCCCCAGAAGGCCAGGACTAGCTGGGCCACCCCAAGCACCGCGAAGCCCACGAACGCGGTCCAGCCAACTGCCCATCCCCACAACGTGACTGTACAGCGCGTCTGCTTTGTCCATCCCGCCTGCACCGCCTGCACCTTGGCCTTGGCGGAGAGCCACACCGCCGCGCCAAAGGTCAGCACCCCTAGCCAGGATTCCGTTGACCCTACGACGTGGTTCCATGTCCCTATCTCCATCCTCCCCCTTCTCTTTCCGCCGGAGAAAGGGGCCTCTTGACAAACTCCCACTAGGGAGAGTAAAGTCACACTCGTTCGTCGAGTGTTGCCCTTTCCCCGGCCGTCGAACCCCCCTTGGAGTTGTGACCTCCTTGGGGGTTTCGCCGTTTTATGACCCTAAGAATAACATAAGCCAGCCCGCAGTCAGGGAGAGTTACCCACGATTAGCTGGCGGCGCCACTCGGTCATCTGCGACGCGACCGCCTGGAATGGCACGGCGTAGAAGCTCAGGACCTCGGTGCCCCTGGCCGTGTTGATGCCCAGGACCTTCGCCTCGGGCATGGAGAACAGGGGGCCGCCGCTGTTGCCGGGGTTCAGGGGCGCGGTGTGGGGGATGAAGTCGTAACGCTCGCTCAGGTCGTCGTCCTGAGCCACCTCTCCCGTGGTGGCGGTGACCTCGTTCCTTGCGCCGCCCCTGGGGTAGCCCACCGCGACCACCTTGCCACCGACGACCGGTGACGCCTGCTCCCAGGGGAGTACGTGGAAGTCGTCGGAGCAGCAGATGGCGAGGACGGCCACGTCCCTGTCTGCGTCCCACCCAAGGACCAGGGCCTCGTAGGTCCGGGTGTTGCGCACCACCACGTCCACGGCGTCGGCGTCCTCGATGACGTGATGGTTGGTGGCCACGAAGCCCGTGGTGCCCTCCACGTCGAAGATGAAGCCGGAGCCGGAGGAGAAGCCCGCCTCCACCCTTACCACGCCGTCCTTTACCCGCTCCACCAGCTCGGCGGGCGTGGCAGGCGTGGGCCTTGGGGTCGGGGTTGCAACAGGCGTTGCAGTGGGTGGAGGCGTGGGTGTGGGTACATAGTCCCTGAGTCCATACCCGGTGAAACGGTCTCCGTCCCGGTCGCTTTCGTAGTGGTACTCTAGATACGGTTCCGTTTGCTTATAGAGTAACCCTGTGCTAGGATAGCACTCGCTACGGCTACCTTTCAACTTTCCCCAAGTCGAGTAAGTTCTGCCGAGGGATGAACGGCACATTTGTTGTGCCCCCTTGTTGCTCGACATGGGAGAGGGTAGCCGTAGCAAGTGCCCAATCCTGACGCACAAGGGGGCTCCCCATGCTCATCCGGCTCCTATTCCTTGTCTTGTTGCTCCTTGGTATTGCCTGCAATGCTCCATCCTCAATCACCACGCCAGTTTCCACACCAACCCCGGTGTCCACACCCACACCCACACCCACGCACACCCACACCGACACACCTGCGCCCGATGCGCTGGCGTGGTTCATGCTCGACTTGGTAAACGAGATACGGGCCGAGGAGGGGCTGGCGCCGGTCTCCTTGGGCACCAACCCGGCGGCACAGCGCCATGCGGAAGCGTCACTGGCCGGGGGCTTCCGCAGCCATTGGGACCTGGACGGCTTCAAGCCGGTCATGCGCTATTCTCTGGCCGGAGGCTATCAACGCAACCAGGAGAATGTGTCCCGAACGTGGTGTGAGGGCGATTGTACCCTGAGTCTGAAAGAGGACATCGAGGAGACCGTGGCGTCATGGATGGACAGTCCGGGCCACCGTAAGAACATACTAGACCCGCACTTCCGATTTCTGAACGTCGGACTGGCCTGGGACGACAACTTCCAGGGCTATAGCTTCCATGCCGTCCAGCAGTTCGAGACAGACTACATCGAGTACTCCACGCTCCCGACCATCGGCGCAGGGCGGTTGCGGTTGGCTGGCACCGTCAAGAACGGTGCCCATTTCAGTGAGGATGCCGACCTGGCCATCCAGTTGTATTTCGACCAGCATCCTACGCCGGTCACATTGGGACAGATTCAGCGGGTCTACGGCGTGGCTCCCGGCCTGTACGTCGCGAAGATTCGACGGCCCTTGCCGGAGGGCCGTTCCTACACGTCCACGACAGGCACAGTGACCAACGAGCGACCTCCAGGCCCCTATGACTTCCCAGCGGATGCCCCCACAGCCGCTTCCCCCTACGAAGCACACATGTGGTGGGCTTTCGCCCAACAAGAGCCGAAGATTGTGGAGGAGAGCACCCGCTACCGCATCACCGCGCAACGATGGGTGGTTGACGGGGACAGCTTCGAGGTAGAGGCCGACATCACGGCCGTGCTTGATGAGTATGGCCCCGGGGTTTATGACGTGTCCGTGTGGGCGCTGGCGGACGGCGAGGAAGTCGAGGTGTCCGAGTACAGCGTTTTCTACGCTCCCTAATGGCGGGCTGGCTATGTTATCCTAGGGCCATCCAAAAAGCGGAAGACCCCCCAGGAGGTACCAACTCCAAAGGGGGGCTTCACGCGAGTCGGGGAAAGGCCCAACTCTTTGCCTAGAAAGCAAGAGTGACTTTACTCTCCCTAGTGAAAGTTTGTCAAGGCCCCTTTCTCCGGCGGAAAGAGAAGGGGGAGGATGGAGTTAGGGACATGGGCGAACGCGGCGGAGCTCACGGTGGCGGGGTTCTGGGCCAAGGACAAGGCGAAATCGTGGCAGGCGGGATGGACAGAGCAGACGCGGGTTGCAGTCACGTTGTGGGGATGGGCGGTTGGCACGGTCTTGTGCGCGAGCTTCCTAACGCTTGCGGTAGCCCAGATAATCTTGTTCTTCTTGGGAGTGTACTTGCTCGACGTGTTCGCGGACGGGGTGAGTTTCTTCGAGGCGGCGCTTAATGGCGAAGTTCACCACGACCACGACCTACACGGTCAACTGCCCTGTGTGCCAGAGTGACCATGTATGGAAGATAGGCAAGCAGAACGACCAGCAACGCTACCGGTGCAAGGAGTGCAAGAAGAACTTCCGGGCCAACGGCAAGGCCCAGGGCCGACGCATGGACGCGGAGTTGATGGGGTCGGCAATCCGGGACTACTTCACGGGCAAGAGCTACAAGCAGATTGCCGAGGGCTTGAAGGAGGAGTACGACCTCCCGAAGGAGCCCAGCAAGGCCACCATCTACGAGTGGGTGACGGAGTACTCGAAGGAAGCCGCCAAGGAGATGAAGGGCCACAAGGCCAAGACCGGTGGGCATTGGGTGGCCGACGAGATGGAGGTGAAGGTAGGCGGCAAGAAGGCTTGGCTATGGAACGTCATGGACTCGGAGACACGCTACATCCTCGCGTCGTACCTGACTCCCAGGAGGGACGCGAAGGCGGCAACGGTCGTACTCCGACGGGCGGCAGAGGCCGCTGACAAGCCGCCCAAGAGCATCACCACGGACAAGCTGAAGTCCTACATCAAGCCCGTGCGGGAGATACTGCCCGAAGCCCGGCACATCCAATCGGAGGGCATGAGGGCCAGCATCAACAACAACCTGTCGGAGAGGTTACAGGGGACGTTCAGGGACCGCATCAAGACGTTGAGGGGACTGGAGGGCATCCAGAGCGGCAACCGCTACCTGGACGGGTGGACGCTGACCTACAACCTGTTCAGGAATCACGAGAGCCTCGGAAACAAGCCTCCTGGACTCCGGGCCAAGGTGAACCCGCCGTTCAAGGAATGGGCGGACGTGGTAAAAGGCGGGGCCGCACTCCTGCCAACTCGCAAGGAGCTGAAGGAAGTGCGGCCAGTCCTCAAGGCGGAGCTGAAGCAGGGAGCGCGGCGATCACCGAAGCCACCGAAGTCGCCACCGCCGGCAGCCGCCCGCGTAAGGGTGCCAAAACCCAAGCCAAGCCCCAAGAGCCGCCCGGCGCTTCGCAAGTACGCCAGCAAGACGCATCCGGCAAAGAAGCTGCGCGATGCGATTAGACGGGAAAGCAGACGACGGGCGGGAGCGAGAAGCTAACCAGTCGTACAACCTGCGGCACAGAATGGAGAGGAGGGCTACCACACATGGAAGACCACACCAAAATCGGAATGTCATTCACGATGGAAGGCTTGGGCAAGGACGGGAACCGTGCGGTGACGGTGGCGAAACAAGTCAGCCGGGAGGGACGGCCATCCTTGGTTATGAGAGCCACGGGGCCGAGCGGCACACAGCCCGCAGAGGTAGAACTAGGCCCGGTCGCCACCGCCATACTCGCCAAGGTTCTTGACTCTATGGCCCTTCAGTTGCAGGAGCATGAAAGGTCTCTGTAGCTGGCACCTTGTAGACGCATCCCCTGGGCGCGCCCAGGGGATGCGTCGGGTGGGCTTACGCTAGAGGCAAACGGAACCCAGCAGCCTCATGCTGGAGGGCGGGTGCAGGACGTCCGCGTCGGTGAACATGACCAGGGGCGCGCCCGTGGACGCGCTGGCCTCCAGGCCCTTTTGCATGGCCCACACCTTCCCGGCCCAGCCCTCGGGCAGGGGCCCGGCTGAGACGACCGTCAGCCGGTCCGCGGCGCCCTCCTCCTCGGCGACGGCCCGAGCGACCCGGGCCGTGCCGTCCTCGCTGGAGTCGTCCACCAGGAATACTGAAAAGGGACCCGGGTACTCCTGCAGCAGCAGAGCGGGCAGCGTGGCAGGCAGGGTGTCGGCCTCGTTGCGGGCGGGCACGACGACGGCCACCGGAGGATAGTCGAAGGGCTGGCCCCAGGCCGGACCCTCATCCGGGTCCAACCGCTGGCCCGTAGTCCAGAACCGGCCTCGGGCGACCACCAGCCACACCCAGACCAGCAGGGACACACTGCCGGCGAGCCCCCCGGCCCATTGCAAGGCATCCATCGCACCTCCGGGCCCCTCTTCCAGACCCCCTTCCGGAAAAGCGGTCACCACCATGCTGAGTATACCCACGGACCGCCTCCGGGCCAATCTCCATTGGCCCCATGGGAGCGACCGGCCCCTGCGGGAGCAACGCCGTCCCGCGGACGCTGGACAACCCATTGGGCGGGGGTGCAAGATATGGGCCGTGCTTGCGCGAGTCGATCGGGAGCTGGACCCCCGGTCCCGCAGGGTGCTGAAGATCACCCTGGTGGCGGGGGCCGTCGTCGGAGCCCTGCTGGGACTGGTGGCCGGGCTCATCCTCGTCTTCATCGTCGCTGGGGACCTGGGCCTGACCGTGGCCGGAAGCGAGCTTGTGTCCTTCATGTTCGCCGCCATCCTCGCCGGCTGCCTTGGATGCGGGGCTGCTGGCCTGCTCCTCGGCGTCGCCTGGGTGGTCGCGATGAGGCTCACCGGCTCCACGCCCCAGCCGCCTGCCGGTTCCGCGGACAGGACCGGACCCGCTGTGACCGTCCCCACCACCGACGAGGCTGCCGAGCGAGACAGCCGTCAGGCCGCGGGCCTCCAGCCGGGCGCCTGCCCCCACTGCGGGGCCCAGGGCCAGGAGGCCGGGGCTGCCTGCGAGAGCTGCGGCCGGACCATCATATCCCTGCCCCGGTGGGCCCAGTCCGGGGCCGGGCCCCGGCGGATCCTGAAGGGACAGAGGATAGTCCTGGCGGCCCTGTCCCTGGTGGTCGTGCTTGCGGTGGTGTGGGTCTACTACCCCTTCATGCCCAATCCCGTAACCCTGGCCTTCAGCCGGCCGGGGTCCGACGCCACCTCCGAGCCCCCGGCGGGAGCGTGGACCATGGAGGGGGGCGACCTCCGGCAGAGCAGCTTCGTCCCCTACTCCGGGGACCCCCTCCGGGGCAATGTCACCGCCTCCATCGACCTGGGGCCGTCCACACGGTCGTCGCCCGCGGTGGTCGACGGCGTGGTCTACGCCGGAGGCCACCTCCAGGTGGCGGCCATCGATGCCGAGACGCACGCTCCCCTGTGGCGGTACCCGGTGGGCGGGCCCGTCCACTCCTCTCCGGCGGTGGCCGGCGACCTGCTGTACGTGGGGCTGCTGGACCGCCGCATCCTGGCCCTGGACCGGCATGCCGGCAGCCTGGCCTGGAGCTACCAGACCCGCGACCCCGTTCCCGGCTCCGCCGCGGTGGACGGGGGCATAGTGTACATGGGGTCCAGGGACGGCTCCCTCTATGCCCTGGACGCCGCCACGGGTAAGGAGATATGGAAGCTCGGCACCCGGGGGTTCCCCGCCTCGCCGCCGGCCGTCTACTCCGGCAGGCTGTTCACGACCTCCTCCGAGGGAGACCTGTACGGGCGGCACCCCAGGACGGGGGACAAGAGGCTCCAGGTTCGCACGGGCAAGCTCGCCATAAGGCCCCCGGCGGCGGGCAACGGCATGGTCTACTTCGAAGCGGGGGCCGACGTCCTGGCCGTCGACGCCGGGGCGCGGGGCCTGCCGCTACAGTACCAGACGAGCCTGCTGTGGGCCCAGCTCTCCAAGTGGGGTTTTCCGGTGCCGGACCCGCCGGGCCAGCCGGGGGTCAGGTGGCGGGCCTCCCCCGACGACCCCTCGGACGGGTTCCTGTTCGCTCCCGTCGTGACCCCCGAGGCCATCTACCTGGCCGACACCGCCGGGTTGGTCTACGCCTTCGATGCCATCGACGGCGACAGGCTGTGGGCCTTTCGCGCCGCGGTCCAGGCGGCGGCCCGGCCGCTGGCGGTGGGAGAGCGCCTGTACTTCGGCGCGGCCGACGGGGCCTTCTACGCCCTGGACCGCTCCACCGGGGAAGAGGCCTGGAGGATGTCCCTGCGCTCGCCCCTGTCCGCCCAGCCGGTGTTCGCCGGGGGAGTGCTGTACCTGCGCACCGAGGACGGCCTGCTCCATCTCGTGGACTAGGCCTCTTGGGGACCCCGGGCCGCCAGCCAGTCCCTCGCCTCCAGCTTCTCCTGCAGGGAGCCGAAGGACATGGAGTAGAAGCCCCCGTAGCCCGACGACTCCAGCCTGCGAAATACGGCGCCGAAGTCGATGTTTCCCTGGCCGGGCAGCATGTGCACCTCCCTGTGGCCCACGTTGTCGGCCAGGCGCACCTCCCCGATGCGGTCGACTCCAAAGGCGTCCAGGAACCCGCCGATGTCCTCGGGCACCAGGTGGGAGTGGTTCACCGTGAAAGCCCATCCGAAGCTCTCCGACGGGATGGCGTCGAAGTACGTCCTGCACTCCTCCACCGTGTGGGCCAGGTAGTGGACCTCGGCGTCGTCCGGCTCGAAGTTCAAGTTCTCCAGCAGGAGCACCCGCCCCGACCTCTCGGCGTATGCCACGGCTTTCTGCAACCTCTCCAGGGAGGCCGACTTCCTGGCGTCGACGCTGGAGCTGAAGTGGAACCCGCCGTGGACCACCAGCCGCCGGCAGCCCAGCCTCTCGGCCAGGTCGACGTTGGCCGCCAGGTACCGGTCCACCCCGTCGCCGACGAAGGGCGCCATCTCGGCGACGTTGACCCCCGAGGTCGTGTGTATGGTCAGGGTTACAGCATGCCGCTCGCAGGCGTCGCGCACGGCCCGCACCCGCTGGTCGGTCCAGCCGTCCAGCCGGTTCGCGCCCCTGTCGGCGTTGAAGTCCATGTAGTGGAAGCCGTTGGCCGACGCGAACTCCAGCGCCTCCTCCAGCGGCGTGCTCCCAGCGTCGAAACCGATCCTGTCCCTGAAGGTCATAGAGGTCATGCGATACCCTCCGAGCACGGTTGGTAGCCCGGCAATTGTAGTTACCCTCGCCGCTGCCGGTCAAATGGCCTTGCCGGATCCGCCGTCCGCCCGGTCCACACGGTATGCTACAATCTTAGGCCACTGAATCTCTCTGGGGAGGTGTCCCGTTGGCCTACACCCTTGCAGACCTGGATTCCATGAGCCTGGACGAGGCCCAGGCGCTCCCCTTTGCTGAGAGGGACCGGCTCCTGGACCTGGTCATCGCCGACGGGCGGAAGGACTCCACCCAAATGGAGTCCTTTCGCACCGGGCTGTATTGCGACTACTTCGACGAGGACCTGACACGCCTCCTGAAGCTGCGCGCCATTAGGGTCTGGTGCAGGGGGCACACCTCCTCGGGCTTCGACGGCGTGATGGTGGGCGATACGGAGGTGGAGCAGTACCGGGCCGCCTTCCTGCACCTGCAGACGACCCTGGATGCGGCGGGCACCAGCTACGGCCGGGTGGTCACCATGGTCATCAACCTGACCAACATGGACAACTGGGCCCGCCTGAACGAGGTGTACAGGGAGTTCGTGTCCAACACACCCTGTCGGGCGGTCATAGGCACCACGGGGCTGGCCCAGCCGCCTCTCGCCATCGAGATCGTTTCGGTCATCGCCTACCGCGTCGCGCCCTAGGCCGGCGCGTCCCGGGCCTCCTTGGGGGCCTCGCTGAGGGTCCCGTCCACCATCTCCACCCTCCGGCTGGTCATACTCGCCAGGGCCAGGTCGTGGGTGGCAACTATCACGGTCACGCCCCTGTAGGAGGCCACGTCTCTCAGGATATTGGAGATGGACCTGCCGGTGGCCGTGTCCAGCTCCCCCGTGGGCTCGTCTGCGAAGAGCACGTCGGGCCCCGTCACCAGCGCCCGGGCGATGGCCACCCGTTGCTGCTCTCCGCCGGATAGCTCGTAGGGGCGATGGCGGACCCTGGGCCCCAGGCCGACCAGCTCCAGCACCTCCAGGGACCTCCGCCTGCGCTCCCTCCAGGGCACCCCATTGATGTGCAGGGGCAGCTCCACGTTCTCGTAGGCCGATAGAAGGTGCATCAACCCGAAGGACTGGAAGACGAAGCCGATCTTGGTGCGGCGGAGGTCCACCAGCTCGGCGTCGGAGAGGGAGGCCAGGTCGCTGCCGTCGAACAGGACCGTCCCCGAGGTGGGGCGGTCCAGCCCCGCCATCAGGTTCAGCAGGGTGGTCTTCCCCGACCCCGAGCGGCCGGTGACCGCCATGAACTCCCCGGGCATCACGTCCACGTGGACGGCGTTGAGGGCCGTGACGGCCCGCTGGTCGGAGCCGAAGACCCGAGTCAGGCCGCGCACCGAGATAACAGGCTCCTGGGGAGCCTCCGGCGCCGCCGGCTCCATCGGCGGCCTCATCCTGCGGCCGCGGCCGTACAGCCTCACGGGGCGCCCGCCTCACCGGACTCGGACCTGGCTCCCTTGTCCGCCGGCCGCAGGGTGAGCTGGTCCCCGCTGATGTCCGCCTTGGCCAGGCCCTGGATCGACAGCTTCTCCAGGTACTCCGGGGGAAGCTGCAGGCGCCCCACGCGGTCGACCACCAGGTACTCCTCGTGGACCGAGTCCCCGGGCCGCTGGAAGGTGGGGCGCAGGGTGCTCTCGGAGCTTATGCGCCCGTCGGTGATGTGCACCGCCCGGTCCACGTGCTCGGCCACGCCGGGGTAGTGGGTCACCACCACCACCGTCACCTGGTATTGGCGGTTCATGTCCCGCAGGAGCTGGAACACCTGCACCGCCGTCTGGGTGTCCAGCTCCCCGGTGGGCTCGTCGGCCAGGAGCAGCGGCGGACGGTTCGCCATGGCCACCCCGATGGCCACCCGCTGCTGCTCCCCGCCGGACAGCTCGTGGGGCAGCCGCTCCGCCTTGTCCCCCATGCCCAGGGCCTCCAGCAGCTCCCCTCGCCGCCGGCGCCTCTCGCCCGCATCCACCCGGGCTATGGCCATCGGGAGCTCCACGTTGTCCGCCACCGAGAGGTACGGCACCAGGTTCCTCCCGGTGGCCTGCCACACGAACCCCGACTCCATGCGCCGGTAGATGACGAGCTCCCGGTCGGAGATGTTGAGCAGGTCCCGGCCGCCGACGCGCACGGCCCCGGCCGACGGCCGGTCCAGCCCGGATAGGATGTTCAGCAGCGTGGTCTTGCCGCTGCCGCTGGCCCCGACGATGGCGATCATCTCGGCCTTCTCCACCTCCAGGTCCACCCCCCTCAGCGCCACCACCTCCAGGTCGGCCCTCTTGTAGATCTTGAACAGGTCCCTGCACTCGATGTAGGGTGCGGCGCTGCCGTCCTGGCCCAGGCCGTCGCCGGGGAACGTCTCCGGAGCGCCCTCGAAAACCCTCACTGCTCTCTCCTCGGCGTCTTCCATCTACCCGTTTCCGAAAGACGCATCAGCCTTCTCCTATACGAAGTACCCGCTGGACCTCCAGCTTGGACGTGAGCCAGGCCAGCCACCCAACGGTGCAGGCGGCGACCACCCCCAGCACCAGGTACGAGATGAGGAGGGTCAGCCAGTCGGTGCGGAACAGCATCGGCGGGGCCACCCTGACCCCCTCCTCGGCCCACTCCAGAATGGGAAGCAGCCGAACCCCGATGAGGTGTCCGGCAAGGGTGCCCAGCCCGACGCCGAACACGACCACCAGCACCAGGTTGAACCACACCACCCCGTTGAGCTGCCGGGTGGAGAAGCCCACCGTCCGCAGCAGGGCGAACTCCGTTTGCCGCTCCCGCACGTCCATGTACGAAAAGAGCATCACCCCTGACGCGCTGGCCAGCACCAGGGCCAGGAACATGATGACCAGGAGCCCTCCCCAACCGGCGTTGACCAGCGGCTCGGTCACTCGCTGCGAGACCAGGTCCGAGGCCAGCACCGTATCGGACGTGTTCAGACCCAGTCCGTCCATGCCGCCGGCCGTGAGCTGGTCGGGCAGCCGGCTTCCATTGGTATCGGCCCACAGCTCGTTGCTCCCCCCGGCCGGGTCCTGGCCGTGGACGTTATAGTAGTGGTTGAAGGTCTTCAAGTCCACGACCACGAAGTGCCCTTCCTTGGGGTGCAGCGTTGGGAAGAAGTCGGCGGACTCCACGGCGCGGATGGGAAGGGTGACCGACAGCATCCCGATGGCCAGGTTGTCGCCCAGCCGGGCGTCTGCCGCCTCCAGCAGGGAGTTGCTGACTATGGCGGGCATGGGCTTCTCCGGCTGCCCCGGCCGGAGACCCACCAGCCCCCGGGAGCCCCCCGGCGTCCAGGTCAGGGCCGTGGAGGTGGGCGATCCCCCTTCCCGGGGAGCCGACGCGCTGGTCTCGATGGAAAAGAGGCCGGGGCTGGCGTAGTTTTCCACCACCTGCCAGCCGTCGGTCGTGCTCAGGTCCGCCAGCAACACCTCCCCCCCGGGGGTGTGTGCCGTGAGGTCCTGGATGAAGGCGACCCCGGGCTCCGAGGCCTCGCCGAACCTGTGGGCCACCTTCAGGGATATCAGGGTCGCCGGGTGGGTTACACCCAGGCTGGGAGAAGCGCCCCGGAAGCCCCTGCTGCCGGGCCGCTCCTCCGGCGTCAGGAAGGAGTCCAGACGGCGCCATCCCCGGTAGTTCAGCCGTCCAAAGGCCACGTCGAAGTACAGCCCCTTGGCGTCCCTCAGGCGGGCTTCCAGGTAGGAGCCCGGGAACCGCCTTCCCGGCTGCACCCACAGCGACAGACCGGTGGCGTCTTCGGGCAGGGTTATGCCTTCCAGCAGGATGGGCGACTTGTCCGAGCTGATGGCCGCGGCCAGGTCCCCCAGCTCCGCGCCTCCGGCGAAGTGGGACCTGTACCAGGCCACGTCTTCGATGTTGTCGGCGTCTACCGCCAGGATGTTCACCCTCTCCGAGCGGAAGACGCTGGCCAGCACGTGCCCGCTGGTCCTCTCCACCTCGGCTACGGCCACGTCCCCCAGGGATTCCGCCCGCTCCGAGACCCCCAGGATGGACATGGGAGTCCGGTCCCCGTAGTGGCTCACCCGCACGTCCGCCCCCGCCGCGTACAGGGCCCGGTCCCTCTGACTTCCCTCCAGGGTCGCGGAGAAGGCGGAGCCGAACACCGCCAACGCCGTGGTGAGCATGAGGAGCACCACCAGGGCTCCCGGTATGGCCGGGTCCCGGGAGACCCTGCGCAGCGCCTGGACCAGCCAGGCCGGCCCCGAGACCTCCGCGAGCCGGGCCATGAGCCCCGCCGCCAGGGGGAAGAGGCGCATCACCAGAAGGCCGAATCCCAGCAGGAGCAGCACGGGCCCCAGCAGAAGGGAGTAGTCGATCTCCTGGCCCCCCGCTCCCACGGAGCGCACCAGGACGGAGCCCCGGCTCTCGATCTGCCACCACAGGAGGGCGACGATGGCCAGGGCCAGGATGTCCAGGTAGTAGCGCTGCATGAAGGGCAGCCTCGGAGGCCTGGCCCCCGCCTGACGGAACTCCACGATTCCCTGCCGCGCCGCGAACAGCGTGGACACCGTCAGGATGGACACCGCCAGGACGGCTCCGCCCACCCCCAGGAGGAACGCCTGCGGCGAAAGGGCGGCGGATATCAGGTCCCCCGCGGGTGGCGAGAAGTCGAAGAAGAGGTTGCCCAGCAGCCTGGAGACCCCCAGGGCCAGCAGCGGCCCCAGGAATATCGCCGGCGCCGACAGCATGAGGCCCTCCACCAGGGACAGGACCCCGATCTGCAGGGTGGTCGAGCCGCGGCTC
Source organism: Dehalococcoidia bacterium (assembly GCA_965207305.1). Classification (GTDB taxonomy): domain Bacteria; phylum Chloroflexota; class Dehalococcoidia; order Lucifugimonadales; family JAGWBF01; genus JAGWBJ01. Next base: position 268,038 of record CBDBMB010000004.1, read on the forward strand.
TTGAGCATCGCTATCTCGCCGGTGCGGGACTTGACTATCAGCCCCGCCACCAGGGACAGGTAGTAGATGAGGATACCGACCACCAAGAATATCATCAGGAAGAGGGGAATCCGGGCCAACACCAGCTGCTCCTCGTAGGCGTCCAGCACCCGGTCCAGCCTGACTATCGCGCTCCCCTCCTCCAGGCGGGTCAGGGCCTCGTTCTCGCCTATCCACAGGGCCGTCCGCAGGTCATCCACCTGTTTGGCCCGGACGCCGTGACGGTCGACGTAGAACAGCCACATGGTGTTCGAGTGGCTGCCGGGATATACGCGGGCCACCCGCTCCAGGATCGTCTCCTCTGTGGTCACCAGGGGCACCCAGGCGAAGGGGTACTCGGTGGAGGAGAAGGTGTCGCCGGCGCGGAACCAGAACTCCCCGCCCGGGTCGGTGCGCTCGAACACTCCCACCACGCGCACGGGCATCGTGGGAGTGGGGCCCGTGCCGCTGGTGGAGAAGACGTCCATCTCGGCGCCGGCCCCGAACTGCAGCAGCTCGGCCCCGTAGGAGTCGATGGCCACCTCCAGGGGGGCATCCCGGGTCGGCGGCCCCCTCAGCGTGTCCGAGGGCCAGCGGCCCTCCACGAGCCGGGCGTGCTCGGGATAGAGCCGGTCTATGTACAGGAGACGGCCCCGGGGCTGCCGGTTGTCGTCCAGGTTGAAACGGTCGTGGCCGGTGAAGAAGAAGCTCGACGTCTCGAAGACGCGGGACCGCTCCCGCAGATACGGCTCCAGCCTGGAGGCCACGCGGCCGTCCACGGTGTCCAGGCTCCTGCGGTAGATGCTCCCCTCGGGGGGCAGCAGCGCGGGGTCCTGGAGGTCGCTGTAGGAGCTGACCGAGAAGTTGGCCTCGTCGGGGTCGGCCAGCTCCAGCGCCCTGCGGAGGGAGGCGTCGGCCAGCAGCTCCGAGAAGATGATCCCGCTGGACATCAGGGCGACGGCAAGGAGTATCCCCAGGAACAGGACGACCTCCAGACGCCAACCGGTGACGATGCGCCTGAGGGCGATGACGTATGCCAGCTGCAGCACCGACACGGCCGGCTACATCCCCGTCCTGAGTATTTCCGGCGCGTCGAGCCTGCGGGCGTAAGCCACCGACAGGAGGATGGCGGCGGCGACGGCCGCGCCCAGGGCCGCCAGGACCAGCCCGATGAGGCCCGCGTGGCTGGTGATTATCATCGGTGGCACCACGTCCTGGCCCGTGACCGTCACGTCCAGAAACCCCAGGACCCATCTGCTCAGCCATATCCCCAGGGCAGCGCCGGCGCCGATGCCCAGCAGCGCCACCATCACCTTCTCCAGGGCCATGGAGAGCTGGAGCTGGCGGCGCGAGAACCCCAGCGACCTGACGACGGCCAGGTCCACGCGCCCCGACCGGACCGAGATTACCGCGTAGGTCCCCAGGGCCAGCGTGACGGCGATGGTTATGGCGGCGGTCCCCAGGGCCGTCAGGCCGTTCCAGCCCCCTCCGGCCAGGGGGTTCTGCCGGGCGATCCCCCCTATGACGGCGCTGTCGCCCACCCACGAAAACGGGGGCAGCACTTCCCTTACCTCCCCCATGGTCTGGTCACGGTCCGCCGCCGGGTCCAGGGCCAGCCAGTGGGTCTGGGGCTCGAGGAAGATGCCGTGTCCCACGCGCCCCAGGTACTCCCGGTAGTCGTCCAGGGACACCAGCAGGAAGGGTCTCAGGGTCCTGGTAACCGTGGGGAACATCTCGATGGTCCCGCTGATCCTGAGGGGGATCATCTGCTGGGATGACCTCACCATCAGCTCCTCACCCTCCAGGAAGGCCGCGTCCCCGATGGCGGGCAGGGGAAAGGGTCCGGGCGGGATGAACACGCCCATGTTGATGTTGGGCAGCGCGTCCTTCCAGCCGAACCGGAGGCCCAGGCCGCCGTCGGTCCGGGATGCCGAGGGCGAGAGGGTGGCGGTGTGGGGGCTGAGTCTGCCGTTGGGGAGGGCCGCCCACGTGCCCGGGGTGTCGAAGGTCTCCACCACGATGGCGTCGTTGCCTTGGAAGGGCCCCCTGGCGGTCAGGTCGTCGATGCTGATGCTCCCGGCGGGTATGTTGGTCATGGAGGCCCCGCTGACGAATACCGAGACGGCGCTGAAGGGAGGCCGGGCCCTGGAGGGTATCGAGGGCCTGAGCGACTCCTCCAGGTAGGTCCATCCCCGGGGCGTCGGGCTCGCCCCCCGCACCGGGGCGGACAGGGGGCCCAGGAGCACGTTGTAGTATTGCCCCGCCTCGTCGGACACCTTGACCCAGATGTTCAGGGAGCGGGGAAAGGCCTCGGCGGCAAGGCCCTCCGAGTTCACCCAGAGCCCTATGCCCTCGGTGCCCTCGGGGAGGGGTATCCGCTGCACGCCCCCGGGCACGCTTCGCAGAGGCCGGACCAGGTCGGTGATTCCCAGCTCCGAGAAGTCTTCCCTGAACCAGGCCGTCAGCCCCACGGTCTCGGGGTCGACGGTGAAGAGGGTGCCCCCGCCCACGGGGGGCCGGTCCACCAGGTCCACCGGTTGCTGCCCGAAGGGTCCCACCGCCACGACGCCGTCGATGGCGGCGAGCTGGTTCGTCTGGCTCGTGGAGAGGGTGGGCCCCTGGATGGCCACGTCGGCCCCGAGGGCGAACAGCGCCTGGTGCTCCTCGCTCCGGGATAGGGAGGGCTGGAACGCTGCTCCGAACACCCCCAACGCCGTGCCCATCATCAGGATCACCGCCAGGGAGCAATGGGGCAACGGGTCCCGGGCCGCCCGTACCAGGCCGAAGGCCACCCCGGCCGACGAGAGGCGGCCCGCCGCCCAGCCGATGAGCCTCAACACCAGGGGCAGGACCCGGAACATCAGCAGGGCCACGGCCAGCAGGGCCAGCACCGGCCCGATGAGCATGCTGGGGTCCATGCTCAGCGACCTGCCCAGGATGTCCCGCTCGATGAACCCGCCGCGGGTCTGGAGCTGCCACCAGATGAGCCCTACCCCGACCAGCACCGCCAGGTCCACGTAGTACCTCTGCAGCAGGGGGACCGAGGGAGGACGGGCGCGGCTGGTCAACGACTCCACCATGCCCATCCGCGAAAGGGCAAGCCCCGAGGCCAGCAGGACCGCCAGGCTCAACACTCCCCCGATGGCGCCCATGACGAACATGTCCGCCGACAGCCCTATGGGCAGGGACATGGCGCCGCCCAGGGGCTTGATGGTGTCCGCCAGAAGGTACTTGACAATGGCCAGCGCCACGAAGGGCCCGATGACGACCGACAGCAGGACGATGACTCCCTCCCCAAGGGCCAGGAGCCCGGTCATCTGGGGCATGCTGGCCCCCCTGCTCCTGAACAGGCCCGCCTCGTCGCTGCGGCTGCGGGTCAGCAGGCCCATCACCAGCGCCAGGAAGTACAGCATCACGGCGACGATCAGGAACAGGAAGAGGAACAGGGAAGCCCGCGCCATCGCCAGGTCCCGTTTGTAGTCCTCCAGGGTGTTGGCCAGCCCGCTGAACACCAGCGACTGGGGGAAGCGCTTGCCCACGTCCGTTTCCAGGCCGTCCAGGTCCTCCTGGGTCTCGTCCACGGTCGCGCCGGTTACCAGGTCGGTCTCCAGGAAGAGAAACCAGCCGTAGTCTCCCACCAGCGACGGGTAGCGGGCCCCCAGGCCATGGAAGAAGTGCTCCTCTTCTACGTACAAGGGGATGATGACGTCGTCTCCCCGCCGGTCCAGGTTGAAGTAGCTGGCTGACGCGCCCATCCAGTACTCGTCCCGCGAGTCCACTGGGTCCGCGAAGCCCACGAGCCGCAGCTTGATGACCTCGGAGAAGTCCGTTGGGAAGGGCGGGAGGAAGACCTCGGTTCCCAGACTCAGCCCCATGCTCCTGGCCAGGCCGTTGCCCATCACCACGTCCAGGGTCACGCCCCCGGCATCCAGGACCGGCTCCCGGCGGGGCCAGTCTCCGGCAACGAGGCTGGAGTGCTCCCGGAACTCCGTCAGGAAGAAGAGCCGGACCTTGGGATTGCCGGGAATGGTCCCGACCCCCGGGCCCGGCGGCCTGCCGTACGCGGGATAGGGCGGCGCCTGGCCCCAACGCTGGACGTCCCTGGTGATGTCTCCCAGCCGACGCTCGTTGATCTCCGAGACCGTCGCCCTCAGGCTCTGGTAGTCCTGGGGCCCCAGGGGCCGGTTCCGGACGGTGACGTGGGCGTTGAGGGCCGTGGAGGGGACCGAGGCGATGGAGTGCCGCAGGCCCCCCTCGGCCAGCGCCCGGGAGTAGATGGGCGCCATGGCCATGAGGGTCACCGCCGCCAGTATCCCGAAGGACGTGATCGCCGGCAGCGCCCAGTTGGACCGCATCCGGCGGGGAACGATCCACAGGAGTACCCTGATCCAGCTCAACATAGCAGCGGCGGCCCGGCATCGGGACCCGATACCGGAGAGCATAACACAAACCCGCGCCGACGGGGCCGTGCCCGCCCGTTCCCAGTGGTTGACACCCGGCGGGCGCCGTCATTAGACTCCGGCGTGTGGCGAGGCCCGGCGCCGACCCGCCCTGCCTGCAGGAGGCTGGAAGTGCCCCGGTTGCCCGGTTCGCCCCGGTTGCCCGCCCAGGGTTGAAGGAGGCTGGAATTGCCCCGGTTGCCCGGTTCGCCCCGGTTGAAAGTAGACATCAGGGTCCCCGTGGGGCTCCCGATCCCGGAGACGGCCGACTTCATCGCCGGCTGCGAGCAGGCCGGGTTCCACGGCGTCGGCGTCCACGACCACCAGCACAGCGGCAGGGACGTATACGTCACCCTGGCGCTGGCCGCCGAGCGGACGACGACGCTGACCCTCTACCCGGCGACCTCCAACCCGGTAACCAGACACCCCATGGTGCTGGCCTCCCTGGCCCACAGCCTGGAGGAGATCGCCCCCGGGCGGGTGGTCTCGACCATCGCCCCCGGCTTCCTGTCCGTGGGGAACATCGGACGCCGGCGGGCCCGGGTGCAGGAGATGCGCGAGGCGGTGTCCACGGTCAGGGGCCTGCTGGCGGGAGAGGCCCTCCCCTTCGGCAACACCCGCACCAGGCTGGGAAACGTCAGCCGCACCCCGACCCCGGTGTACATGACCGCGGCCGGTCCCAGGATGGTGGAGCTTGCGGGCGAGGTCGCCGACGGCGTGCTGCTGATGGCCGGCCTCGACCCCCGGGCGGCGGCCGAGGCCAGGCGGCTGCTGAAAGCCGGCGCCGCCCGCGCGGGCCGCGACCTGACGGACTTCCCCATCGTGTTCATAACGCCCATGGCCGTGGACGAGGGCGACGGCTCGGCCCGGCGTTGGCCCCAGGGCTGGCTCTCGCCCGACAGGCCCTGGCTCGCCTACCCCAGCAAGTCCAACTTCCACTGGCTCCGCCACGCGGGCATCGACATCCCCGACGACGTGCAGCCGGAGCAGGTGTCCGACGACATGGCTTCCAGGATATGCGACGCCTTCGGCCTGTTCGGCACCGCGGAGCAGTGCGCCGCACGACTGGAACGGGCCGTGGAGGAGTCGGGCGTGGAGCACGTGTTCCTCTTCCCCTCCCACACCGTCAGGGGCGGCTACGACATGCCCGTGCGCGAGGTGGAGGCCTTCAGCAGGACCATCAGGCCCAGGCTGGGCCTGTAGGCGCGGCCCGAACCGGCGTCCGCCATCGCGCCGTCCCCACGCCCCCGGTCCCCAATGCCCCGCCAACAGGCCCGAATTCAACAGGAGCAGACCCCTTTGCCCTCCACACCGTCACCCCGGTGACACCCGCCCCTTCCCAACCCTCCAACTTCGCCCTACCATAATACCTATCCATTCTCCTCCACCCCGAGGGAAGGGGGCAGGGTCCCTTAGTTCCTCTCGCATGTCATTACCATGAAAACAGGATCGCAGCACTCCCTCCGTCGCTCCCACGGAAGCCGGCTCCGCCCCTGCCGCTCGCCGCTCCGCATGTCATTCCGAGCCGTAGGCGAGGAATCTCAGGTGCCCTCCAACAAACATGCTACGCCACAAGGCCCAGGGGCACAGTACTCACCGGCATGGATAGATTCCTCCCTCCGCTTCGGTCCACTCGGAATGACGGGCGGGGGACCGCGCAACAGAATGACGGGCGGCGCCCCCGTTTTCATCCCCTTGTGTGGCCCTGGAAAGGCCATAGTGATTCCGAGCGCAGCGAGGAATCTGAGAATCGTCGGCAGCAGGCGTCGCGAATCGCGCAGAGCTTAGACCCCTCACTCCGTTCGGGGTGACAATTGGAGGGCCCTGGGAAGAGGGCAGGGATGGGGCCTCCTCCGACCCGCTCCAGTGGGAGAAAATGAGAGGAAATGAGAGGAAAACTCAAAATTCCGGCAACGATAAACCCATCCAGGAGAACACTGATATGAATTCAATCAGAGCCAGCGTCAACGCACTTCGCAGGAAGATGGCCCGTCCCCTCGCCTTCCTGCGCCTATACCGCTTGGTCTACAAGTACTGTATCCAGTACCACGCCGCCTTGGTCGAGCGCCTCGCCCCGCCCAACAGTCGTGCCTTCATAGACCGTGTGGTCTCCGCCGGCTACGGGCTACCCACCTTCATGGCGGTCCACAAATACCTGGAGAGATGTCTCAGCCGGGGTGCCGAGCCCGACGTCGATACCCTCCTCCACGCCCTCCTCCCCTGGTCCCGGGGCTATCCCACTCCCGATCTCGGCTAGGAATGGTCTGAACAAATCTGCTGGCCGTCCACCGGTGGGTGGGGCTTCCCTGCCCGCGCGGAGCGCGGGGCCCCGGCCCCTCTGGTCAGGCGTGGGTGGGCCAAATAACCCGGGGAGGGGCCGGAGGGTACAACGAACTTCGGAGACAGGACACTAGGAATGGCCTGAACAAGTCGGCAGGCCGTCCACCGATGGGTGGGTCTTCCTTGCCCGCACGGAGCGCGGCCACCCACCCGCAGGACGGGCAGATCCCCCCGGGGGGCTTCCTTGCCCGCGCGGAGCCCGGCCACGCACCCGCAGGACGGGTAGATGCCTTCGGGGGGCTTCCTTGCCCGCGCGGAGCCCGGCCACCCACCCGCAGGACGGGCAGATCCCCCCGGGGGGCTTCCTTGCCCGCGCGGAGCCCGGCCACGCACCCGCAGGACGGGTAGATCCCCCCGGGGGGCTTCCTTGCCCGCGCGGAGCGCGGGGTGGGAGGGTGGACCAAATAACCCGGGAGGGGCCTGGGGTTGTTCAGAGCATCTCTGGACGGGGATTGGGGACGAGTGTGTCTTGTTGACACCCCTCCGGCGCCCCAGTACACTCCCCAAGGAGCGCGCGGAGGCCACGTTGAAGCTGAAAGTCGACATCAGGATCCCCGTGGGCATGCCCGTCCAGGACACCGCCGACTTCATCGCCGAGTGCGAGGAGGCGGGCCTGCACGGGGTGGGCGTCCACGACCACCAGCACAGCGCCCGGGACGTGTTCGTCACCCTGGCCCTGGCCGCCGAGCGCACCTCCCGGATCAGGCTGTACCCGGCCACCTCCAACCCGGTGACCAGGCACCCCATGGTCCTGGCCGCCCTGGCCGCCACCCTGGGGGAGGTCGCCCCCGGCCGGTCCCACCTCACTTTGGCCCCCGGCTTTCTGTCGGTGGGCAACATCGGCCACCGCATGGCCCGCGTGGCCGAGATGCGGGAGGCCGTCCTCACCATCAAACGCCTGCTGGCCGGGGAGACCCTGCCCTTCGGCTACACCCACTCCCGCATGCGCCGGGTGGCCCTGGATCCGACGCCCGTCTACGTCCTGGCCTCGGGGCCCCGCATGATGGAGCTGGCGGGGGAGGTGGGCGACGGCGCCATGGTGCTGGTCGGGCTCCACCCCGACGCCGTCGCCGAGGCCCGCAGGCTCCTGCAGGTGGGGGCTGACAGGGCCGGCCGCGACCTGAAGGACTTCCCGGTCATCTTCATCGCCCCCATGTCCGTGGACGGCGGCGACGGCTCGGCGAGGCGGTGGCCCCGCACTTGGCTGGGGCCGGGCAAGCCGTGGATCACCGAGCCGGCGTCCAACCTTCACTGGCTGCGCCACTCGGGGATAGACCTCCCCAGGGACGTGGACCCCGACAAGATGTCGGTGGAGACTGCGGACCGCATCTGCGACGCCTGGGGCCTCTACGGCAGCCCGGAGCACTGCGCCCGCCGCCTGGAGCGGGCGGTGGACGAGGCGGGCCTGGAGCACGTCTTCCTCTTCCCCAGCCACACCATCGCCGGAGGCTACTGGTTCCCCATGAGGGAGATCGACGCCTTCCGCCGGTGCATCAAGCCCATGCTGACGGCCTAGCCCCCTCCGGAGGTCCGCCATGAAGTTCGGCATCATGCTTCCCCACTACCGCCAGGTGGCCTCCACAGAGGGCATACGCCGCGTCGCGTTGGAGGCCGAGGCCATGGGCTACCACTCGGTGTGGGTCAGCGAGCACATCGCCGTCCCCTACGACGCCGAGGAGCGGTTCGGCAAGGGCTACTACGACCCGTTCACCGTGCTGGCATACGCGGCGGCAGTCACCGAGCGGGTGCTCCTGGGCACCAGCATCATCGTCCTGCCCCTGCGGGAGCCGCTGCACCTGGCCCAGGTGGCGGCCACCGTGGACCAGCTCTCCGGGGGCCGTCTCATCCTGGGCGTGGGAGTAGGCTCCACCGAGGGCGAGTTCCGGGCCCTGGGCGCCAACTGGGAGGAGAGGGGCGCAGTCACCGACGAGAACATCCAGGTGCTGAAGCACGCCTGGACCGCGGAGCGGCCCGACTTCCAGGGACGGTTCAGGAGCTTCTCGGACATCAACTGCTACCCCCAGCCGGTGCAGAAGCCCCACCCGCCAATCTGGGTCGGGGGAGGCAGCGCCCGGTCCATACGCCGGGCCGCGGAGCAGGGTGTCGCCTGGCATCCCAGCAGGCCCGGCTTCGACCACCTCTCCAAGTCGATACCCCGCCTGCGGGAGCTGACGGCCCGGGCCGGGCGGGACCCCGCCGCCATGGAGGTGGCGGTCCGCCACCCCATGAAGATAACCGACCGTCCCCCGGGGCGCATGCAGGCCACGACCCCGTCGGTAGGCGCCCCCGAGGTCTGGCCCCTGGTGGACACCCCCGGCAGGGTGGTGGAAGCGGTGGGCCGGTTCCAGGAGATGGGCGTGGGATACCTGGTGATGGACACCTTCTACAGCATCCCGGAGCTCCACGACGAGACGGTGGACTCGGTGCTGTCCACGGTGGAGCGGTTCGCCCGGGAGGTCATGTCCCAGTTCTAGAAGGGCGCCCCTCTCATCCGCCCCGGAGAGGGACAGGCTGGGACCGGCGCCCCCATCCCACCCTTGCCCCATGGCAAGACAAGGGGGAAGGGACCTGTGAGGTGAGCGCATGAGCCTGGAAGCGTTGGAAAAGCGGGTACGGGCCCTGGAAGACGTGGAGGCCATCCGCAACCTGAAGGCGACCTACGCGGGCTACTGCGACGATAACTACGACGCCGACAGGATAGCCGAGCTGTTCGTCGAGGATGCCGTTTGGGAGAGCAGCGAGCTGGGCAGGTTCGAGGGTCGGGAGGCGATCCGGGAGTTCTTCCGAAGGGCCTCGGGGATATACACCTTCGCCATCCACTACAGCCTCAACTCCAGGATCCAGGTGGACGGCGACACCGCCAAGGCCCGCTGGTACCTGTTCATGCCCTGCACCGTCGGCGAGGGCGATCGGGCCATGTGGAGGGCCGGCATCGACGACGAGGAGTACGTGCGGGTGGACGGGCGGTGGATGTTCAAGCACAAGCGGGCCACGGGGCTGTTCAACACCCCCTTCGACGAGGGGTGGGCCCGCAACCGCTTCGCCCAGTCCTCGTAGCCCCATTCGCCGGAGCCCATTCGTCATTAGGAGGACCCCTAGATGCAGCAGAGAAGCCTGGGCGGCCTGTCGGTCAACGTCGTGGGCCTGGGGACCGCCGCCACCTTCCAGCTCTTTCGGACCCCGTCCGACGAGGAGCAGGAGACGAGGACCAGGGTGGTCGATAGCTGCCTGGCCAGCGGGGCCAACTTCATCGACTCGTCGCCCATGTACGGGGAGAGCGAGCGCATGATCGGGCTGGCCACGGCGGGCCGCAGGGACCGGTTCCAGCTGGCCACCAAGGTCTGGATCAGGGGCAAGGAGGCCGGAAAGGCCCAGATCGACAGCTCCTTCCGGCTGCTGGGGACCGACTACATAGACGTGTTCCAGGTACACAACCTGGTGGACACCCAGGTCCAGCTTGCCCAGCTGGAGCGCCTCAAGGCGGACGGCAAGATCGGGGTCATCGGCGTGACCCACTACCTCACCTCAACCTACGACGAGATCATGGACATCATGAGGTCCGGCAGGATCGGGGCCATACAGATCCCCTACAACCTCACCGAGCGGACCTGCGAGCGGGCCGTCCTCCCCCTGGCCGAGGAGCTGGGCATCGGCGTCATTGTGATGATACCCCTGGGGAGCGGCAGCCTGGTGAGGGGCCTCAAGAAAGAGCCGGACATCACCCCCCTCAAGGAGTACGGGGTCGACACCTGGGCCCAGGCCCTCCTGTGGTGGGTGCTGGGCGACCCCCGGGTCACCGTGGCCATCCCCGCCACCTCCCGGCCGGAGAGGGTCGCCGAGAACGCCCGGGTCGGCAACCTGCCCATCATGCCCGCCGAGCTGCGGGAGTACGTATCCGCCGAGGCCGGCCGCTGCCTCTAGGCAGGACCATTGGGCGCGACCCCGCACGATTGACCCCGCGATTGACCCCCGTGATTGACAAGGAATGGGGCCGTGGGTACCCTTAGTGAGGCCCAGTCGGCATGTGCGCCCAGCCTCGTTGCCACCGTTACGGCCAAGGAGGGTTCTCGTGATAGTAGACGTTCACTGGCACCTGTGGGTCGCCATGGAGAAGCATCCCAGCACCAGGGCCGCCTCCTCCAAGACGGAGGAGCTCGGCGGAGAGCGCATCGCCGGCTTCGACATCGGCCTGGTGCCCGACTGGGAGAAGCGGGAGCAGGACCTGGTCCGATGGCTGGACGAGGACGGGATTGACGTGGCGTGCCTGGTGCTGGCCGAGTACGGGCTCATACTCAACGACAACATCTTCTCAGTAGAGGGGGAGAACCGCATCCAGGCGGAGATCATGAGGCGTCACCCGGACCGCCTCCTCTCCTTCTTCGGCATAGACCCACGCAGGCCCGAGTCGGCGGACATGTTCGAACGCTACCTGCGGAACGGCGACGCCAAGGGGCTGAAGCTCCACCCCACGGCGGGCTTCTTCCCCCACGACCGGTCGGCCTATCCTCTGTACGAGCTGTGCGTGGAGTACGACGTGCCGGTCCTCTACCACTGCGGGCCCATGCGCGCTCCCTTCTACGGGCGCTTCGCCCGCCCCATGGAGTTCGACGACGTGGCCGCCGACTTCCCGGACCTGAACATCATCCTGGGGCACGCCGGCGAGGACCTGTGGGAGGAGACGGTGAGCGTCGCCCGCATGAAGCCCAACATGTACGTGGACTTCTCCTACTGGCAGCCAGCCCTCCGGTTCGAGGACGAGTGGGTGCATGCGGTGGCCAGGATGCGCGACGTGATGGGGGTGGAGAGACTGCTGTTCGGCAGCGACCACCCCGGCATGACCCGCATCGCCAACTTCCCCCTGGGGGAATGGCTGAACGTCTGGAGGGACCTGCCCGCCCTGGGTAAGAAGTACGGCCACAAGTTCACCCCCGACGAGGTGGACGGCATCCTGGGAGACAACGCGGCCCGCCTGCTCAAGCTGTCCAAGAGATAGTCCGGCCGGGTGCGCGGGCGTAGACGCCCGCTCCACCTCTCCAACGGGCCCAGCCCCCGGTTGGACCGGACCCCTGCGGAGGAAGCAATGATCATAGACATACACCGGCACCTCTGGTCGCTCTTCGAGCGGTTCCCGCGGGTGGCCGACATCGCGGCCAGGGCCGGCAATCCCATGGCCAAGGCCGAGCGGCTGCCCCTGGTCCCCGACTGGGATGAGACGGGAGAGAAGCTCATCGCCGAGATGGACGATGCGGGGGTCGACATCTCCGTGATCTTCATGGCCGACTACGCGCTGCGGCTGGGAGACGGCATCTTCAGCGCCGAGGGCGAGAACCGGATCCACGTGGAGCTGATGCGCCGCTACCCGGAACGGCTCATCGCCTACTTCGGCATCGACCCCCGGCGTCCGGGGGCCGCCGACTCCCTGCAGCGTGCCGTGGACGAGGGCGGCGTGCGGGGGCTGAAGATGCACCCCACCGTGGGATACTTCCCCCACGACCGGGTGGCCTACCCGCTGTACGAGATCTGCCAGGCCCGGGGCCTTCCCGTCACCTTCCACAGCGGGCCCATGCCGTCGCCCCTTTACAGCCGGTTCACCGAGCCCTTCCAGTTCGACGACGTGGCCGCCGACTTCCCCGACATGAACATCGTCCTGGCCCACTCGGGCCAGGACCACTGGCCCGAGGCGCTGAGCGTGGCCCGGTCCAAGCCCAACGTCTACCTGGAGCTGTCCATGTGGCAGCCCAAGTGGCAGTACCCCGACGAGTTCCTGTTCGCCATAGACCGCATGCGAAACACCATCGGCATCGAGCGCATCCTGTGGGGCAGCGACTTCCCCGGCCTGCGCTCCTACATGTCCCTGAAGGAGTGGACCGACCTGTTCAAGCGCCTGCCCTCCCTGGGAGAGGAGTACGGCTACCGGTTCGACGACGGGGACGTGGACGCGCTGCTGGGGGGCAACAGCGCCCGCCTGCTGGACCTGACCTGACGTAATCACCACGGAGGAGGCATTCTATGGGCACATACCGCCTTTACACGGGTACCGACGGCGAGTCCCACTTCGAGACCATCGACCTGTCGAAGACGCCAGACTGGACCGCGGGCCTGGACACCACGACCATCACCTTCCGGGAGGACCCCGCCGGCAGGTTCATAGACTGGCACCCCGCGCCGCGCCGCCAGTTCGTCATCATCCTCTCGGGACAGCTGGAGATCGGGCTGAGCGACGGCTCCAAGCACGTCTTCGGCCCCGGCGACGCCCGGCTCGTGGAGGACACCACGGGCAAGGGGCACACCACGGCGGTGTACGGCGACGAGCCCTGCGTCGTGGCCACCATCCCCCTGGCCAACCAGTAGAGACCCATGCAAGCCATCGACATGCACGTCCACGTGCCAAGGCAGCCGGGACTGCCCGAGATCGAGATCGAGTCCCATCTGCGCAGCTACTTCCGGGTGAAGGCCGCGCCCGAGGACCCGGCGGAGATGGCGGCCCACTTCAAGGCGCTGGACGTCCTGGGAGTGGTCTTCTCGGTGGACACCGAGACCTCCACGGGGGAGCCGCCGGACACCAACGACTACGTGGCGGAGATCGTCCGCGACTACCCCGGCCAGTTCATCGGCTTCGCCACGGTGGACCCCCACAAGGGGAAGTCCGCCGTCCTTGAGCTGGAGCGGTCTGTCACGGAGCTGGGCCTCCGCGGGCTGAAGCTCCACCCCATCCACCAGGCCTTCATGCCCAACGACCCCCGGTTCTATCCCCTCTACCGGATGTGCTCCGACCTGGGCGTCCCGGCTTTGTTCCACACGGGGTTTGCCGCCGCAGGCGCGGGCATGCCCGGGGGCGGCGGGTTCAAGCTCAAGTACGCCGCGCCCATACCCGGCATCGACGACGTGGCGGCGGACTTCCCGGACCTCACCATCATCATGGCGCACCCCTCCTGGCCCTGGGTCGAGGAGCAGATCGCCGTGGCCCTGCACAAGCCCAACGTCTACATCGACCTCTCGGGTTGGGCGCCGCGGTTCATCCCCCAAGCGCTCATACGGGAAGCCAACACCCGCCTCAGGGACAAGGTCCTCTTCGGCTCCGACTACCCGTACCTGACCCCGGAGAGGTGGCTCAGGGAGTTCGCGGAGCTGGAGATGCGCGACGAGGTGCGGCCCAAGGTCCTGCTGGAGAACGCCCGCAAGGCCCTGCGACTGGACTCCTGACCGGCTCAGGCCCCTGAGCGGACCCCGGCGGCCCGGCCCGGCAGCCTCTCACTGGTCAGGGACGACAGGGCTATCCCGAGGGCCAGAAGGCCCCCCAACACCAGGAAGGTGTTGCGCAGCCCTGCGGTGAAGGCGGTGGTCACGCCGGCGGCGGCGCCGTTGGACACGGCGTCCAGGCTGGGCTCGTAGCCAAGGGAGCCCATGGTGGCCGTTACGATGGCCGTGCCCAACGCCACGCTGGTCAGGTTGGAGGCGTTCCTCACCAGGTTGAGGAAGGCCGAAACGACGCCGTACCGGGACCGCTCCACGGTGCTCAGCACCGAGCTGGTGTTGGGCGAGTAGAAGACGCCCATCCCCGTGTTCTGCAGCACTATCCCGATCATGACGTAGTACAGCGGCGAACTGTCCGTCAGGCGGGAGAAGAGGAACAGGGCGGTGGTGGACAGCGCCAGGCCTCCCACGGTGAACCACCTGGTCCCGTACCGGTCCGACAGCCTGCCCGAGATGGGGCCCGCCAGGGCCATGCACACGGCCCCCGGCACGGTGATCAGCCCCGCCTCCCCGGCCGTGAACCCCAGCACCTTCTGGAGGTAGAAGGGCATCAGCACCAGCACGGCCGAGCCGCCCAGGAAGGCCAGGGAGTTGGCCGACACCCCCAACGAGAAGCTCCGCCGGCGGAACAGCCTCAGGTCCAGCATGGGCGACGGCGTCCTCAGCTCCCAGAGCACGAAGGCGGCCATCAACGCCACGAAGGCCAGGAGGGCCGCCAGCACCAGGGGAGACTCCCAGCCGAACCTGTGCCCGTTGGTCATCCCCAGAAGGAAGGCCACCAGGGCCGAGGTGGACAGCGCCGCTCCCGGCCAATCGAAGGCCGGGGCCCGGCCCGGCCCCTCCCGGTCCCCCGCCGGCTCCTGCAGGACCAGCCAGCCCGCGGTCAGCCCCGTCAGCCCGATGGGGACCGCCGCGATGAACACGGCCCTCCAACCCAGGGCGTCGACCAGGAGGCCCCCCACGGCGGGCCCGGCTATCATCCCGACGCCCACCGTGGTCATCAGCAGCCCTATGGCCTTCCCCCGCTCCTCCGCCGGGAAGGAGGACGTGATGATGGCCATCCCCGTCCCCTGGGTCATGCCCGCGCCACACCCCTGCAGCAACCTTGCCAGGATGAGGAGAGGCAGGCTGGTGGACCACCCCGCCAGCACGGCCCCGCCGACGAACACCGCCATGCCGGCCATGTATATCCTCTTGCGGCCCACCAGGTCGGACAGCCTGCCCATGGGCAACAGAAGGGCGCTGATGGTGAGGGTGTAGGCGATGACGACCCACTGGACCGTCGGGAGGTCCGTCGAGAAGTCGTCAGCGACGGTGGGCAGGGCGATGTTGACGCTCCCGTGGTCCACCACCGACCCGAATATACCGATCCCGACGGTACCAAGGGCCAGGTACTTGTAGTTCCGGCTACGTCTCAACGCTGACAGCATGAGTATTCAGGGCAACCGTGCTCCGCGTACCGCGCAGGGGAACCCGAGAGGGCGCGACGGAGGATCAAGCTGGACCGGCTCAGGGCGATCGGAAGAGGCTAGAGCTCCTTCACCACCTGGCCCCCCAGCAGGGCTTCGATCCGCTCCGGGGAGTATCCCGCCTCGGCCAGCACCTCCCGCGTGTGTGCGCCGGGCTTGACCGGCGGGTCGGACCGCTTGGCGAAGGGGTAGTCGGTGCTCTCGTAGGGCAGCGCGGGCAGCCTCATGGCCCGGTCCCCTCCCTGCACGTCCAGCAGCTTGTGGCCGGAGTTGACGTGGGGGTCCTCCAGCACGTCCTCGGGGGTGTTGAGGGGCGCGACGGGGATCCCGTTGTCCGCCATGACCTCGGCCAGGTCCCGGCTGCTCATGGCGCCCACGGCCTCGGCGATGCGCGGCACCAGCCTGGGGCGGGCTTCCCGGCGCCCCGGGTTGCTGGCCAGCTCGGGGTCCGCGCCCAGGTCGTCCAGCCCCAGCGCCTGGCAGAACCGCCGCCACTGGGCGTCGCTGGTCACCCCGATGAACACCTGCCGTCCGTCGGCGCAGTCGAAGAGGTCGTAGACACCCCATCCCGTCTGCCTGCCCGGCTGCTGGTCCCGGGCCGGCATGGGGCTCGGCGGCTGGCCGCTGAACTGGGCGTTGGCCATGTGCTGGCCGACGAGAAACAGCCCCGTCTCGAACAGCCCGCCGGTAATCTTCTGCCCCCGGCCCGTGGCCTGACGCTTGACGAGGGCGCCCAGCACCCCCACCACCGCGTAGGTGGCCGCGCCTATGTCCACCACGGAGGCCCCGGCCCGCAGGGGCCGGCCCGGCGGGCCGGTCATGTACGCCAGGCCGCACATCATCTGGGCCAGCTCGTCGAGGAAGGGACGCCGGCTGTAGGGCCCGCTGAGGAACCCCTTCACGGAGCAGTAGATGATTCCCGGGTTGTGGGGTGAGACCTGCTCGTAGCCTATGCCCAGGCGCTCCATGGTGCCAGGGCCCATGTTGTCGACCACGACGTCCGCCTTTTCGGCCAGCTTGAAGAAAACCTCCCGGCCCTCGTCCTTCTTCAGGTCGAGGACCAGGCTGCGCTTGTTCCGGTTGAAGAAGAAGAACTGCCCGACCCTGGCAGTGCCGATGCGCTGGGGTTCCAGGGCGTCGGGGGGCTCGATCTTGACGACGTCGGCGCCCATGTCGGCGAGGATGAGCCCGGCGGTGGGGCCGGCCACTATGTGCGCCAGCTCCAGCACCTTGACGCCTTCCAGGGGGAGGCTTCCCATGCCGTACACCATATCACCCGCCTTGGCCGGACTCAAGCTCCTCCACCACGCCGTCGACGTACATGATGCCCAGGGCCTCCATCGCGCTCCGTTCCACCGTCTCCGCCTGGGCCCCTCCGACGCGGGCGGCCACGCGCCCCAGGATGTCTCCCACCGTGGTCTTGCCGTCCACCATGGACACCACCACCGCGACCAAGTCGCTGCAAGGAATGCCCTCGGGCCGGTCCGGGGTGGTGAGCACGTAGCCCCACTGGAACTCGCCCTCTCCCACCACGGGCTTCCGCCGCAGGGCGGCTCCCCCGGCCATGCGGGGCATGGCCCGGCGCATGGCCTCACCAGACAGCTCGCCATCCAGTCGGGCGCGCCGCGCGCCGCGCACCCCCTCGACCTGGCGAAGTCCCTCCGTGAACCCCGCGGGCGGCTGTCCGTACCCCAGGACGGCGCGCTCGTATCCCCGGGCCGGCTGGCCCGCCACCGCCCGAACGAAGGCCTCCCGGTCCGACCCGCTCTCCACGTCGCCCGCTATCCGCCTCGCCTCCCAGAAGTAGGACTCGGCGCTCCGGTTGCTGTGGTAGAAGAGGCGCGCCAGCTCACGGAAGTGAGCGTACTCCCGGTAGTACAGCTCCCGGTAGACCGACGCGGAAGCCCTCCCCAGGTCGGCGTCCCTGAGAACGGTCACCACGTAGGCGGCCGCCAGGATCCCAGAGGTCAGGGCAAGGTGGACCCCCGAGGAGAACAGGGGGTCCACGAAGCAGGCCGCGTCCCCGGCCAGCACGTACCCGTCGCCCGCGAACCTCTCGGCCGCGTAGGACCAGTCCCTGGCCACGAAGGGGCCCAGGGTCCTGGCGGCGAAGGCGAGCATCTCCCTGGTGTGGGGAGCCGCCGACACCTGGTCCGAAAAGAACCCCTCCACGCCCCTGTCCCTGATGCCCCGCTGGGCCGCCGCGCTGTCTACCACCACACCCACGCTGGCCCACCCCGTGTGGAGGGGGATGTTCCAGAACCAGCCCGAGGGGTACGACTCGATGAAGATGTTGTTCTCGTCGGGCGCGGGCAGGCATTGGGCGCCGGTGAAGTATGCGTACACGGCCAGGTTCTGAAAGGACGGGTCCCAACGCCGGAGGTCCAGCCGGCGGCCCAGCAGGCCGGCCTGCCCGCTGGCGTCGACCACGAAGGACGCGGCGGCCGCTCCCGGGCACCCATCGGGTCGCGTGTAGGCGACGCCCGTGGCGCGAGCGCCCCGGAAGGGCACGTCGGTGACCCTGTGCCCCTCCCTCACGTCGACGCCGTTGGCCCGTGCGTTCTCCAGAAGTAGCTGGTCAAAGCGGGGGCGCCACACCTGGTAGGAGTGTGGGTAGCGCCGATTGCTCTCGCGGAAATACCAGCTCCACGGGGCCCGGTCCCGGCCCCATACCATCGTGGCCCCCCACTTGGGCAGGAACCCCTCGGCCTGGACCGCCGGCAGCACGCCCAGCTCCTCCAGGACGGGAAGGCTGGCCGGAAGCAGGGACTCTCCGACGTGGTGGCGCGGGAACCGGTCCCGCTCCAGGAGCAGGACCCGAAGGCCCTTCCGGGCCATCATGGTGGCGGCGGTGCTGCCCGCCGGGCCGCCGCCAACGACGATGACGTCGGCGGAGAGGTCCGGAGTCTCGCTCACTGCCTGCTCAGCACCCTGCTCGGGGCGGACAGCCCGTGCCCGCGGCACCCGTGGCAGCGACAAAAGAGGGCGGCGATGGCCTGGGCTGTCCCCCTAGGCCGCTCCACCGTCTTCCGGGGCTGCCTCACCCCGCTGCGCTCCGGCGCCGTTGCCCGAAGGGACGGCCTCGGGGGGCTTGCCCGTGGCTGGGTCCACCTCGAAGGGGCCGGGCAGGTCCAGCTCCTTGGCCATCTCGCGGACGGCGGGGATGACCTCCTGGCCCATTAGGCGCAGGCTACGCATGGCGTCGTCGTGGCTCATGGCGCCGTCCCCGTCCCACAGGAAGATGCTGCCGGGGCGCAGGTACTCCAGCACGTGCCGGATCTTGGGGAGCACCGTCTTGGGAGTGCCCGAGATGATGGTGTAGTCCTCGATCTGCTTCTCGTAGGCGAGGCCGTAGGACCCGCCCCGGGCCCTGGTGGCCACGAGCTGGGTGGACAGCCTCCGGGTGCGGGAGTTGAGCCCGGGCAGGTGCAGCAGCGCCGGGTTGAGGGTGCCCTCGTTGCCGGCCAGGAACGGGTTGCTGGGCCCCTGGACGAACTTGCGCCCGGCCTCTTCGGCCAGCTCCTCCGTCTCGTCCACGTGGACCTTCCACAGGTAGCCCAGGTTCTGAGGGCCCGACTCGTACCCCTGCTCGGCGGCGGTGTCGTGATATAGCTGGAAGGCCTCCCGGGTGGGGTCGAGCTGGGTGGAGAGCATGACGTAGGGGATGCGCTTGTTGGCCGCCCACACCAGGGAGTCCTTGCTGACCACCCCAGGCAGCCATATGGGCGGATGGGGCTTCTGGTAGGGTTTCACCCACGGGTTCACGTGGCGGTACTGGTAGTGCTTGCCCTCCCATCGGAAGGGCCCCGGCGTCGTCCACGCCTTGACGATGAACTCGTGGGCCTCCTGGAACCGCTCCCAGTTGTAGTGGGGCGGGGTGTTGTGGGCCACGCTCTCCCTGCCGGTGCCCCGCACCCAGCCGGACACCAGCCGCCCGTGGGAGATCATGTCGATCATGGCAAGCTGCTCCACCAGCCACAGCGGGTCGTCCCAGATGGGAATGATGTTCCCCAGCAGCACTATCTTGGCCCGGTCGGTCACCCGCGCCAGGATGGAGGCCTCCACGTTCATGGCGCCGCCCATGCAGAAGGGGGTGCCGTGGTGCTCGTTGAGCACCAGGCCGTCGAAGCCCATCTCCTCGGCGTATACCTTCTCGTCCAGGTACCGGTTGTAGAGCTGCGCCCCGATCTCCGCGTCGTATATCTCGTTGCTGACCGTCAGGTCCATGATGGGCTTGCCCGTCGAGCCGAAGTAGCCCGAGCCCGGGTCCTGGTAGGGACGCTCGGTGAAGTATCCTATGAACATCTCTGACCTCCCGCCGAGGATGTCATTTTCGACCGGCTCTGGGCTGGACCCGCTCCGGGTAGGACTCTTAGCTGCCGGACAGGAACCCCTCCACCAGCCGCACGAGCTCCTCGGGCCTCTCCAGCTCCGGGCGGTGGCCGCATGACTCCAGCACTTCCAGCCTGGACCCGAATATCGCCTCGTGGTACGCCTCGCCCACGCTCAGGGGGACGATAGGGTCCTGCTTGCCCCACACGATCATGGTCGGGACCGTCCTGGCCCTTCGCAGCAAGTGGGGAAGGGCGGGGTCGTACATGTAGGGCTTCCAAGCCAGGAGGCTGCTCTGCTGCCGGGCCACCTCCCACGCCTCCACCTGCTCCGGCGTAGGGTCGTCGGGGCACACCTGGGCGAACTCCGGGGTCGCGGCCGGGTCCAGCACCGCGTCGGTCATGTACTCCCGGGCCGTGGACAGGAACATGTCGTACACCTCCCCCGAGGGAGGAAGGATGCCCGGCGAGCCCACCAGCACCAGCCTTTTGAACTGCCGGGGGCACATGGCCGCCATCTCGGCGGCCAGCCAGCCTCCAAGGGACAGGCCCACGACGTTGACGCCTACGAGCCCGAGGTCGTCCAGGGCGTCCAGGTACCAGCCCGCCATGTCCCGGACGCTCCTGATCCACTCCAGGTGCTCGGAGGTCCCGTACCCCGGGTGGGAGGGTATGAACAGGGTATGCCGCCGGGACAGGGCTTCGTGGCAACGGAGCCACGTATGGTGCCCCATCTCGTCGTGGAGCAGCAGCAGGGGCTCCCCGGAGCCGCCCTTGACGACCTGCACCCTGCTGCCGGACAGGGTCAACGTCTCCTCGGTCCATGTCTGGGCGCCGGCGGTCATGGATGGACGCCTCCGCTACGGGGCTGGGTGGTTGGCACGACCATACTACGCCCCCGGAGTGGTGTCAAACCGCACGGGGCGATGCTCAGGGCATCACAGCAGCTTCTTGAGGCCGGCCAGGGCGTCCTCCATCTCCCGGCTATCGGCCCTTTGATTGTTCCTCCGGAGGAACAATTAAGGGACAATTCGGCCACCGGGTGCGAAAGCCCACGGCGGTCCCATTCGAGGCAGCCTCCAACCGTGGCCGGCGAGGGGGTCTTGGCCGTTGCCGTGGTATCAGTTTGAGGAACGGGTCCCGGGCGTGTCAAGTAAGATGTGTCAGATGGTCAGCTGGGCGGGAACCAAGGTGCGGTTCTTGGCGTCGGCGGCCAGGGCAAAGGCCTCCAGCGCCATCGCTCCCAGCAGGACGGGAGTGGCGTCGCTGCCGAACACAACGTAGACTTCCCTGATGCGACCCTGGAGCTCCATCTCCACTATGCCTATGTCGAGGTCTTGCCTCGAGCCGTCGGCGATTTCGAAGGTCAGGGTCTCGACGCGCCTGACCCCCAGGCCGTCCAACAGTCCCGCCGGGATCACAGTATAGGAAGCGCCGGTGTCCACCAGTCCGTTTAGGGAGAGCATACGGGCGACGTCGGTCCGGTTCCGAACTATGAAGTCGATGTAGAAGGTTCCCACGTCGCCTCCGACCGTCGTGCCGGGCAGTATCAGTTGCCGGTGGACATACTTCGATTGAGTCATGTTCACGTAGCCGACGTTTCCTTGAACGGCGTAGCTTGAGCGTATTCTATCACGCCCCGAACATGCGACGCTTGGTCCCATTGGACCCTACGAAGGTCAGAACACCCTAACCCTGCTCCGCGTAGTTGTGGAAATGGCCGAACTCCACCAGCTTCAGGTCCTCGTCGCCGGTGTTGATCCACTGGTGTGTCGAACCCGGGCTCATGTGGACGAAGTCCCCGGGGCCGAACTCCTCCTCCCGGCGCTCTCCATCCTGCTCCCATAACATGGTGGCCCTCCCGGAGAGGATGTAGAAGAAGATGTCGTAGTAGGACATGTGGGTATGCCAGGCCTCGCCGCCACCATGCCCGATGGTCTTCCTTCGGGCGAACACCGCCTCGTGGACGGGCAGGCCCCGCCTGGCGCCCTCCTCGGAGTCCGGGGTGGATATGGCGACGGGCGTGTCTCCCAGGATGGCCGTGCCTGTGGCGTAGGGCGCCTGGATGATGCCATCGGGCGTCACGGGCTCCTCCCGGATGTCCGATCCGTGGACTATGGTGACCGGCGGCAATGAGTGGCCCATGTGCAACCTCCATCGACTGGTCTGGCGACGGGTCTGGATCACACCGAATTATGGGTCCGGCCGGGGGAGGTGTCAACGAATGAGCGGCGCCGGGGGTGCTGGGCCGCGTGACCCCCGGCGGTCGGGGCAAAAGAGGAGAGGGCCGTCGGGCCCTCTTTCCGGCTTGCAGTTGGCAGGAGCGGGAGGATTCGAACCCCCGACCACCGGTTTTGGAGACCGGCGCTCTGACCAGACTGAGCTACGCTCCTAGAAGATGGTACCCCTGGAGGGACTCGAACCCCCGACGCGCGACTTAGGACGCCGCCGCTCTATCCAACTGAGCTACAGGGGCACGAAATTGGTGGAGATAGGGGGGCTCGAACCCCCAACCTCGGCATTGCGAACGCCGCGCTCTCCCAGTTGAGCTATATCCCCTCATCTACCGAACGTGGGTACCGGACACAGGACGGCAGGGGCCTACCAGGAAATGCTATATCAACGGGAGCGGGCATGTCAAGCTGACCAAGGCCCGGCGCTAGCCGGTATTGACCGCCCCGCAGCCGTCCCAGTCCCCGAACAGGTCCCGGATTGCGGGTATGCGCTCCACGTCGGTCATCGACGCGTGCAGCGGGGTTATCGAGACCAGGTTGTGCCGGACGGCCCAGATGTCCGTGTCCTCTCCCTGGTCGCGCTGCACCGGCCGGTTCCTGAACAGCCGGTAGTAGGGGCGTCCCCGTTCCTCGCCGTCCTGCACCGTTTCCGTGTAGCTGCGCCCGCCGAGCTTCGTCACCCGCACTCCCTTGATGCGGGACGCTGGCTCGTTGGGCAGGTTGACGTTGATCAGCGACGGCGGAATCCTGGCCCCGCCGGCCAGGCGCCGGGCCAGGTGACCGAGGAGGTCCGCCGCCACCTCGAACCGGGTCTCGGTCACCGCGCCAACGGAGACGGCCAGCGAGGGCAGGTCTCGGAAGTATCCCTGGAGAGCGGCGCCCACGGTCCCGGAGATCAGCACGTCCTGTCCCAGGTTGGAGCCGGAGTTGATACCCGACACCACCAGGTCCACCGGGCCCACCAGCTTCTCCAGGGCCAGCACGCAGCTATCCGCCGGGGTGCCCTGCACTGCGTAAGCGGCGACGCCGTCCAGCTCCACCGCCGGCCGCACCCGGTTGGCCCTGATGGGCGCGTGGAGGGTCAGCGAGGAGCCAACCCCGCTCTGCTCCCTGTCCGGCGCCACCACGAAGACCTGGGCCAAGCCGGAGAACGCCCCGGCCGCGGCCCACAGGCCCGGGGCGTCGATACCATCGTCGTTGGTAACCAGGACCTTCAGAACGGGCCTCCGGGCAAAGCGGGGGCTCCAGAGCCCGCCGGGGTCCCGGGCGTTGGGAGGTCACATGGGGAAGTTGACGTAGCGCTCCCCCGTATCGGCCAGCACGGTGACGACGGTGCTCCCGCGGCCGAGCTCCGCGGCCGTCCTGATGGAGGCGACGACGTTGGCCCCCGACGAGACCCCCACGAGGATGCCCTCCTCCCTGGCAAGGCGCAGGGACATGGCGTTGGCGTCCTCACCAGTGACGGCCACTATCTCGTCGGGCACGGTCCGGTCCAAGAGGGGAGGATGGAAGTCCGCCCCGATCCCCGGTATCGTGTGGAGGCCGGCGGCGCCCCGGGAGAGCACCGGCGACGATGCGGGCTCCACGGCCACGATCTTCAGGGATGGGTTCTCCTCCTTCAACCGCTGTCCCACGCCCGTAAGGGTCCCTCCGGTGCCTACGCCTGCCACGAAGGCGTCGATCCTGCCCTGGGCGTCCCGGAGGACCTCGGCCGCCGTCTTCTCCCGGTGGACCCTGACCACCGCCGGGTCGGTGAACATGTCCAGCACGGTGCAACCGGGGTTGGCCGCGGTATATGCCCGGGCCGCCTGTTGGGCGCTGCTCATGCCCTGGTACGCCGGGGTGAGGCGGATGTCCGCACCGTAGCGGGCCAGGAGCCTGCGCCGCTCGGCGGGGGCGTTCTCCGGCATGAAGATGACGAGCCTATAGCCCCGGACGGCGGCGACCATGGCCAGGGAGACGCCGGTGTTCCCGCTGGTTACCCCGACGATGACGCCGCCGGGGCCCAGTCCCCTCTCCCGCTCCGCTGCCTCCACCATGGCCAAGGCGATGCGGTCCTTGACGCTCCCGGCGGGGTTCAGACACTCCATCTTGCCCAGCACCCTGGCGTGACCCTCCGGCACGACGCGCCGCAGCCTGACCAGCGGTGTATCTCCTACTACGTCGAGGACATTGTCGGCGACCTTGGCCATCAGGCCTCCCTACGGCGCCCGGGTCAGGGAGGAATTGTGGCACACGGTAGGTGGAGCGTCAAGGCAAGGCTGAGGGATAGCAGCTTGCGCCAGATAGGGCATATGAGGCGCATCTCGCCGGTCGCGTCCAGAACTGACCGGTAACCGCACTGGCGCTCCTTGAACTCGTTTCTTGCCGTCCTATACCATCGTATGGGCAGGCCCCAAGGGGAGGTAGGTTGATGCGGTTGTCCACGGCAGGTAGTCCACTTTCCAGCAAAGGCCCGGAGCATCGCCAGGGCCCCCCATTACACCGCAGGTTGGTCCGAGGCCCGCTGCTGGTCGCCTGGGCGGTCCTGGCCCTCTCCCTCCTCCTGGCCGCCTGCAACGGAGACGAGGAAGTCACCGTCACTCCCGGGCCCACGGAGCCGGTGGTGTCTACACCCACGGTGGCGCCGACCGCGACCCGGCAGCCCACTCCGACCTCGCGCCCTGTACCGACCGCCGCACCCGTTCCCACCGCGGCGCCCACCCGGGTGCCGCCTACCGCCAGTCCACCGCCGACTTCACCCCCGGCGCCGACTCCAACGCCGCGCCCGACGTCCACCCCCGCACCGACTCCCACACCACCTCCGCCTCCCGCTCACCAACCGGCCGACCTCTTCCTCGAGGTCTCCGAGCCCCAGGACGACAGCATCGTCGATGCCCCGGACGTCATAGTGAGCGGCCGCTCCTCTCCCGACGCCACCGTGAGCGTCAACGGGCAGATCGCGGAGGTCGACACCGACGGGTCGTTCCGTACGACGGCGCCGGTGCTCCTGCACGAGGGACCCAACGCCATAGAGGTCATAGCCAGCGACCTTGCCGGCGGAGTCGAGACCACGGTCCTTACCGTCATCTCGATCCCCGCCGGCCAGGCCGGGGTGTTGGGACTCTTCGGACAGGCCTTGGACATCGAATATCCATCCCCGGGGGTTGCGGCAATATCCGTCGCGGGCACCGTGGTCGTGGAGGTCGACGAGAGCTCCTCGATCCGGGTGCCCGGCCAGGTGAGCACTTCCGCCGGGGACATAAAGGTGGGCGACTTCCTCGCCGTACTGGCCCAGGACAGGGCCGGGCGGAGGCCCCTGGCCTCGAGCCTCCTGGTCAAGCCGGCGGCTCCGGTGTCCACGGCCCACTTCAACGGGGCCCTCATCGGCACCGAAGGGGAGCAGGTCGTGCTGATGGACGGCAACGGCAACCGAATGACCGCGGACGTGTTCCTGGGGGGCGGGGATGTCAACCTATCCGGGATGGTCACCGCCGGCATCCGCCAGGACCTCCGGACGGGGGTCGTCTCGATCCAGGGAGCCGAGCTCGCCACCGAGAAGCTAGACCGGCTGCAGGAGGCCCTGTCCGACGCCGCCGGCGCCAACGCCGAACAGAACGTACAAAACCTTGGACAGCGCCTGAAGGCGGCTACGACGGGCCATCTGACCATCATCCAGGGTATTCTCGACCGGGTGGGCCCGGACCTGAGGCCGTTGGTAGCCCACGAGCTGGAGATGGCAGCCCGCAGTCATGGGGAGCGCCTCGCCGCCTTCCAGCTCGGAAACCCGTCCTTGAGGGTATCGGGCGTGATAGAGGTGGTCCAGCACGTCGACGGAGTCGTACGCATCTCCCAGGACGAGGGGCCGGAGATACGGGTTACCATCGCCGACTCCACCCAAATCAGGCAGTTCGGCGAGCCGTCCCACTCCGGGAACCTGGTGGCGGGGCAGCTCGTCGAGGCCACCTACGACCGCCAGACCAACCAGGCCCTGTCCATAGACGTGGTCTTCCCGACCCTGGAGCCGGGGCTGGCCGCCCACCTTCTCAGGCAGATACGCACCATGGAGCTGGAGGGCACGGTCGACGCCGGCACCGGGAACGGCAGGCTGGTCCTGACATTGGACACGGGCCGGACCGTCACCCTCACAGCGACCGAGGCCACGCGGGTGACGGTAAGCGAGTCGCCCGCAACGCTGGCAGACCTGGTCGACGGCGACTCCATCAAGGTGCGCTACGACCCCGGCACCCTGTTAGCCCTGAGCGTAGACACCTTCGACGAGCGTCCCACTCGCAGCTTCATCTCGGGCGTGGTCACGGCCGTCGTCGCCAAGATCAGGCCGGGAATCATCATGCCGGGCCTGTCCGGCGAGGGCAACCTGGCCGTGCTCACGCCCTCGGGCGAAACGGTGGTCCTCAACATCGGCAACAACACCGTGGTCGAGCGCAACGGCCTGCGCATGAACATCGGCGCCGTGAGGAGGGGCGATTTCGTCCGGCCTGTTTCCCGCTACAGCGTCGCGACCCAGGAGCTCCAGGTACTGGTGCTCCAGGAACCCCAGCTGACCGGGACGGTGAGAGGCACAATCGTGACCGCGGCAGGGAACCGGTGGGTCACGATCTCGACCGACACCTTGGACCTGATCACCATGTTGGTCGAGGACGAGACCGCCTTCCAGGCGCTTGCCTCGGGCCATCGAGTCCGGGCCGAGGCCTTTAATCCGACGTCGGGCAAGGCGCCCCATCTGCAAGTCCAGCCGCCCAGCGTGCTCCGGGCCAGTGGCAACATCACCGGCCTGGACATGGCCAGGGGCGTGGTTACCCTGACGACGTTCGGCGGCGACGCCATCGAGCTGCTGGTGCCTGCGAAGCCGGGCGTCGTCACCATAAGCGGACGCCCGTCTTCCATCGAAGACCTGCTCTGGGGGGACCTGGTGCAGACGGTCTACTACCGGCCCGACATGGTCGTAATCGACATGACTGTGGTCGGGCGGTAGCCCTCCCGCCGGAAGCCGTCCCGCCGCCGGCGGCCCCCGGCGGCGTTTCTGGCCCGGGGTAATGGGTCTATAATGGGCCTGGTATGGGCATCCTCCTTCGCCTGGCGGGATACGCACTGCGCTACAGGCGGTCGCTGGCCCTCGCCTACGTCAGCCTGTTAGGCTCCACCCTCCTGTCGCTGGCCATTCCACGGTTCCTGGGCATCGCCATCGACTCGGCACTGGAGGGTAGCCAAACCGGCGACCTGGTCATATGGGCGGCGCTGGTTCTCGTGGTGACCCTGGTGTGGGGCGGGTTCCGCTACGGCCAGAGCTACTTTTCCGAGCACGTCTCCCAGGGTGTGTCCTTCGATCTGAGACACGACTTCCTCCTGCGTCTCCAGTCCCTCAGCTTCGGCTTCCACGACCGGGAGAGGACCGGCGACATGATGTCCCGGGCCACGGCCGACGTGGAGAGCATCCGCTGGTTCGTCATCTTCGGGCTCATCTACGCGGTGCACGTCCCGGTGCTGCTGGGGGCCGTTGCCGGGCTGCTCTTGACCACCAACTGGCAGCTCGGCCTCCTGGGCCTCAGCGCCGTGCCCCTGGCGACGGCCATCGCCGTGCGGGTCAGCCGCAGGTTCCGCGTCATGTGGACTGAGGTCCAGGCTGACACGGGCCGCATGACCACGGTGCTCCAGGAGAGCCTCTCCGGGATGCGGGTGGTCAAGACGTTCGGCGCCGAGGAGCACGAGAAGGCGAAGTTCTACCAGGCAGCCGACGTGGTTGCCGAGCGGACCTTCGCCGTCAACCGCCTACACGCCGCCAATTCCTCCCTGCTGACCCTGCTGTTCACCCTGGTGACGGCGGGAGTGGTCTGGTACGGCGGTTGGCTCATCATCGACGGCCGGACGGCCATGACGGCGGGGGAGCTGACCCAGTTCGTCCTATACCTGGGCCTGTTGGTCATGCCCACCCGCATGTCCGGTTGGATCGTGAACAACTTCGCCCGGGCCATCTCGGCGGGAGAGCGCATCTTCCAGGTGCTGGACGCCCGGTCCCCGGTGGAGGAGCGGCCCGGCGCTGTGGACCTGGGCCGCGCCGCGGGAGACGTGACCTTCGACTCGGTGGACTTCAGCTACGGCTCCGGGCACAACGGGGCCACGCCGGCGCCCGACGTGCTGCGGGGCGTAAGCCTGGAGGTGGCCGCCGGGCAGAAGGTCGCCA
Organism: Dehalococcoidia bacterium; assembly: GCA_965207305.1. GTDB lineage: Bacteria > Chloroflexota > Dehalococcoidia > Lucifugimonadales > JAGWBF01 > JAGWBJ01. Next base: position 296,304 of record CBDBMB010000004.1, read on the forward strand.
TCCTGGGGCCTCCCGGGGGAGGCAAGAGCTCCCTGGTCAGTCTCATCCCCCGCTTCTACGACGTCACGGGCGGCGTCGTCACCGTGGACGGTGTGGACGTGAGGGACGTCACCCTGCACTCCCTGAGACGGAACGTCGGCATCGTCTTCCAGGACGTGTTCCTCTTCATGGCCAGCGTCAGGGACAACATCGCCTACGGCTCCGAGAACGCGTCCCTGGAGCAGGTGATGGCGGCGGCCCGGACGGCACAGGTCCACGAGTTCATCATGGGGCTTCCCCAGCAGTACGACACTTTGGTAGGCGAGCGCGGCGTGACCCTGTCCGGCGGCCAGAAGCAGCGTGTCGCCATCGCCCGGACTCTCCTTCTGGACCCCCCCGTCCTCATCCTGGACGACTCCACCTCCAGCGTCGACTCCGAGACGGAAACGGCCATCCAGCGGGCCCTCGACCAAGTGATGGAGGGCAGGACCACGTTCATCATCGCCCACCGAGTGAGCAGTCTGAGACGGGCCGACCAGATCCTGGTGATGGACGGCGGCCGGGTCGTGGAGCGCGGCACCCATCGGGAGCTGGTCGCCATGGAGGACGGCGCCTACAGGGAGATATACCGGCTGCAGCTGGAGGCCGAAAGCGACGTCCTGGTCGAGACGCCGGGCCTGGACGAGGACCCCGGCTAGAGGAGGCGGGCGGTACCGATGCGCATGGGCAGACTGGCCAGGGGGTTGGTCCCCGACGAGGAGCGGCCCAGCCGCGCCGACACCTACCGGGTCGTGGCGCGACTGATGGGCTACGTGGCCCCCTACCGGACCCTCTCCCTCGTCAGCCTGGCCGCCATGGTCGTGTACGCCGTCTCCGAGGTGGCCATACCGTGGTTCATCAAGGACGCGGTGGACAGCGTCGTGCCGCCCCGGAGCGCCTCGGACCTGGCCACCGCCGTGGTGCTCATGGTGGTGAGCGCCGCCGTCGGCTACGCTGCCAACTACCTGCATCTCGTCACACTGTCCAGGGTAGGCCAGAACCTGCTGACGGGGCTGAGGACCTCCACCTTCGACCACATGCAGCGGCTGTCCATCTCCTACTTCCAGCGCACCGAGGTGGGCAGCAACATGTCCAGGGTCCAGAACGACGTGCAGCAGCTGCAGGAGTTCCTCTCCATCTTCGTCCTGTCCATGGGAGACGTCGTCCGCCTGGTGGGGTTTGTCATCGCCATGCTCCTGATGAAGTGGGACCTGGCCCTGGTGACCATGAGCGTCATCCCCGTGCTGTTCCTGATCATGGTCTTCTGGCAGCGGATCTCCTGGAAGCACTTCATGGCCGTGCGGCGGAACATCGCCTCCGTCAACTCGGCGCTCCAGGAGAACATATCGGGGGTCAGGGTAATCCAGAGCCTCCACCGGCAGGACGCCAACCTCCGGCAGTTCGACCAGGTCAACCGCAGGTACCTGGAAGCCAGCCTCACCTCCACCCGCCTCTCGTCGGCCCTGAACCCCTCGGTGGAGCTGCTCACGGCCGTCGCCACGGCCCTGGTCATCGTGCTCGGGGGCATGATGGTCCTTGGCGACGACCTCGCCGTGGGCACGCTGGTGGCCTTCGCCCTCTACGTCCAGCGCCTGTTCGATCCCATCCGAAGCCTGACCATGCACTACGGGCAGCTCCAGAGGGCGACCACCTCGGGGCAGCACATCTTCGAGATTCTGGACCTGGAGCCGGAGATCGTCGACAAGCCCGGGGCACGGGACCTGCCGCCCCTGACGGGGCGCGTATCCTTCGACCACGTCGGTTTCGGCTATGTCGAGGGCGTCCGGGTCCTGGACGACGTCAGCCTCGAAGTGGGCCCCGGCCAGAAGGTGGCGTTGGTGGGCCCCACGGGAGCGGGCAAGACGACCCTGGCGTCCCTCCTGTCCAGGCTCTACGACGTGGACACGGGGAGGGTGGCCGTGGACGGGTACGACGTAAGGGAGGTGCGGCGCTCGTCGCTGAACCGGCAGATCAGTGTGGTGCCCCAGGAGCCCTTCCTGTTCTCGGGCGACATCCGGGAGAACATCCGGTACTCCAGGCCCAACGCCGCCGATCGGGAGGTGGAGGAGGCCGCCCGGGCCGTGGGGGCCCACGACCTCATCGCCGGCATGGAGCGCGGATACGACACCCTCGTCGAGGAGCGGGGCGTCAACCTCAGCCCGGGCCAGCGGCAGCTCATCTCCCTGGCCAGGGCCCTGGTGGGGGACCCCCGCATCGTCATCCTGGACGAGGCCACCGCCACCGTGGACAGCCAGACGGAAGCCCTGGTCCAGCGGGGCCTGGCGACGGTCCTCCGGGGCCGCACCGCCATCATAATCGCCCACCGCCTGTCCACCGTCCGGGGGGCGGACCGCATCGTCGTGCTGGACCGGGGCCGTATCGCCGAGAAGGGCACCCACCAGGAGCTGATGGAGGCCGGCGGGCTCTACGCCAGGCTCTACGCCCTGGGCCGGGGGGCGTAGCCTGCGTTTCAGGCCCGCCAGTCCCTTTGACATCCCAGGGGCCGGTTGCTATAGTGTTGCGCGTCGATTCCACCGGGCCCCAGCCGAAAGGACCCAGCCATGAATTGGGCGGAGATCCTCCTCCAGTGCCTCAAGGAGACTGATACCTCCCTGATCAGCTACGTACCCGACATCAGCATCGACCAGGCCACCAGCAGGATGGAGAACGACCCCTTCTTCCACGTGGTGTCCGCCAGCAGGGAGGAGGAGGCGGTGGGGATCGCCGTTGGCGCCTACGCCGTGGGCCGCAATGCCGCCGTCTTCATGCAGTCCAGCGGCTTCGGCAACACCCTGAACGCCATTGGGAGCCTGTGCATCCCCACCCGCACGCCCATACCCCTCTTCATCAACCTCAGGGGGGAGCTGGGCGAGTTCAACATCGCCCAGGTGGCCATGGGCCGCGGCACCAGGCCCATACTGGAGGTCCTGGGGCTGCCCCACTATACCCTGACCCAGGTGGAGGGCATGGACCGGGTGGTCAAGGGCGCCATCAAGCTGTGCCACTCCAGCAGGCAGCCCGTCGCCATCTGCATGAACTCTCTCCTGCACGGGGGCAAGCTTGCATAGGTTCGAGGGCACCAAGGTCGTACTCAGGCACATCGGCGACGGCGTCATCGTGAGCAACCTGGGCCCCACCACCGACGAGCTGTGGCACGCCGGCCACCGCAGCCGCAACTTCTACACCTACGGCGCCATGGGCCTCTGCTCCTCCATCGCCCTGGGGATGGCACTCTCCACCCGGGAGAAGGTCGTCTCCCTGGACGGCGACGGCTCCCTGCTGATGAACCTGGGGACCATCGCGACCATAGGCCGGGAGAAGCCACGGAACCTGGTCGTAGTGGTGTGGGACAACGAGGAGTGGGGCCAGACCGGCCACCAGCCAAGCCACACCGCCACGGGCACCGACCTGGAGCAGGTGGCGAAGGCCTGCGGCATACCGAGGACGGCCACCGTGTCCAACGAAGAGGACCTGGACGAGATGGTGCGCTCCGCCATGACCTCCGACGGGCCCTGGTTCATCGTTGCCAAGATCCAGGAGGCCGGCTACATGGCAGTGGCGCCCATCGAACCCGAGGTGACCCTCCACCGCATCAGGGAGTCCTTCCTGGGCCCCGCCCAGGCCGCCGGCCACTAGCCCTCAGCGTCCGGGCAGTCCTGGCCGCCGCGGGCTTCCCGGCCCCGTCCCCCGCACCCGGCCTTCGCTGCATGACGAATCGCCCCGTCCGTTTGGCAGATTCAAATGGACACGCCACCGGCCAACCGGCCGCCCCGGCCGTTCTTGACACCCTTCATGGCGGCGCATATACTCGGGCTCAGGCGGCCAGGCACGGCCGTAGACGCCAACGGGCCCCCGGCCCTCGACTCTCTCGACTGCCCCCGGGGCCTCGACCCTCAAGACCATAAGGAGGGAACGCCATGAGCATCCTCATCAAGAACGGACGCATCATCACGGCGGTGGACGACTACGTGGCCGACATCCTGGTGGACGGCGACGTGATCCGCACCATCGGGACCGACCTGACGGCCGACGCGGACACGACCATAGACGCCTCTGGCAAGTACGTGATACCCGGGGGCATCGACCCCCACACCCACCTGGACTTCCCCTTCGGCGGCACCGTCAGCTCCGACGACTTCCGGACCGGGACCATCGCCGCCGCCGCCGGGGGCACCACCAGCATCGTCGACTTCGCAGTGCAGCAGCGGGGCCACGCCCTGTCCGAGTCCCTGGACATATGGCACGCCAAGGCCGAGGGCAAGGCCGCCATCGACTACGGCTTCCACATGATCATCCTGGACCTGCCCGACAGCCGCATCCCCGAGATGGACGACATGGTCCGCCAGGGCGTGACCAGCTTCAAGATGTTCATGGCCTACCCCGGCGCCGTGATGGTGGACGACACCACCATCTTCAAGGCCCTGACCCGGGCCTCGGACAACGGCGCCTTCGTGTGCCTCCACGCCGAGCACGGCCTGATGATCGACGTGCTGGTCAAGCAGGCGCTGGCCGAGGGCAATACGGCGCCCAAGTACCACGCCATCACCCGCCCACCCGAGGCCGAGGCCGAGGCCACCCACCGGGCCATACGCATGGCCGAGGTGGCCCGCGCCCCCGTCTACTTCGTCCACCTGAGCTGCTCCGAGGCCCTCCAGGAAGTCCAGGCTGCCCGGGCCAGCCAGAAGTACGTGTACGCCGAGACGTGTCCCCATTACCTGGCCCTGGACAACAGCCGCTACGACCAGGAGGGGTTCGAGGGCGCCAAGTACGTCCTCACCCCGCCCCTCAGGGAGCAGTGGCACCAGGACGAGCTGTGGAAGGGGTTGCGAGCCGACGACCTTCAGCTCGTCTCCACCGACCACTGCGCCTTCCGGTTCGCCGACCAGAAGGCCGCGGGCAGAAACGACTTCTCCAAGATACCCAACGGCGGCCCGGGAATCGAACACCGCCTGGCCGTGCTGTACACCCTTGGGGTGTGCACGGGCCGGATCAGCATGAACCGCCTGGTGGAGATCTTCTCCACCACCGCCGCCAAGCTGTTCGGCCTGTTCCCGCGCAAGGGCACCATCGCCGTGGGCAGCGACGCCGACATAGTGGTCATCGACCCCGACAAGGAGACCACCATAAGCGTCAAGACCCACCACATGAACATCGACTACAATATGTACGAAGGCATGACCATGAAGGGGATGCCCGACGTGGTGCTCTCCCATGGAAATCTGGTCATCCAGGACGGGCAGTACGTGGGCAGCCCCGGTCAGGGCCGCTTCCTGAAGCGAGGCACCCACAAGTAGGGCCCACAGAGTAAGGAAAGGAAGCCGACCAGATCCGGAGCGCCGCCGCATGACGACGCGGCATCATGCCCCCGCCACAAGGCGGGGGTAATGGCGAGAGAGGGAATATGCCCAGAGTTGTCCGGGGAGGGCTCATCCAGGCCGCCGCAGGCGAGGACGCCGGCCAGCCGCCGGAGCGCCTGCGAAAGATGATGCTGGACAAGCACGTGGCCCTGATCGAGGAGGCCGCCGGCATGGGAGTGCAGGTCCTGTGCCTGCAGGAGCTGTTCACCGGCCCCTACTTCCCCGCCGAGCAGGACGCCCGGTGGTACGGCACCGCGGAGAGCGTCCCCGACGGCCCGACGGTGTGCGCCATGCGGGACCTGGCCCGGGCCCACGGGATGGTCATGGTGGTCCCCGTCTACGAGGAGGAGATGCCGGGAGTCTACTACAACACCGCCGCTGTCCTGGACTCCGACGGCACGTACCTGGGCAAGTACCGCAAGACCCACATCCCCCACCTGGAGCCCGGCTTCTGGGAGAAGTTCTACTTCCGTCCGGGCAACCTGGGGTACCCCGTCTTCCATACCAAGGTCGCGGACATCGGGGTGTACATCTGCTACGACCGCCACTTTCCCGAGGGCGCCCGGGCCCTGGGGCTCAACGGCGCCGAGATCGTCTTCAACCCCTCCGCCACCGTCGCGGGCCTCTCGGAATACCTGTGGGAGCTGGAGCAGCCGGCCCACGCCGTGGCCTCGGGCTACTTCGTCGGCGCCGTCAACCGGGTGGGCCGGGAGGCCCCCTGGAACATCGGCGAGTTCTACGGCAGCAGCTACTTCTGCAACCCTAGGGGGCAGATCATCGCCCAGGCATCCAGGGACAGGGACCAGGTGCTCGTGGCCGACATGGACCTGGACGAGATCCGGGAGGTCCGGTCCACTTGGCAGTTCTTTCGGGACCGGCGTCCCGAGACCTACGGGGGCCTGGTGGCGCCGTGAACGAGGAGTCTGCGCGACGATGACGAATAGAGGTACCATATTCTCGGGCATGCGCCCCACGGGACGCCTCCATATTGGCAACTACCTGGGGGCCCTGACCAACTGGGTGGACCTTCAGGCCGACTACGACTGCATATACTGCGCCGTCGACGTCCACGCCCTCACCACCCTCGACTCTCCCGAAGACGTCAAGGAGATACGGCCCAACATTCGCGAGATGGTCCTGGACTGGCTGGCGGCGGGGCTGGACCCCCAGCGGAGCATCATATTCGTCCAGTCCCAGGTCCCCGAGGTACTCACCCTGCACACCCTGCTCAGCATGGTGACTCCCCTGGGCTGGCTGATGCGCGTCCCCACCTTCAAGGAGAAGGTGCGGCAGATGAGCGAGACCGAGGAGAGCGTCAACTACGGGCTTGTGGGCTACCCGGTGCTTCAGACCGCCGACATCATCCTGTACAAGGCCAACGCCGTACCCGTGGGCGAGGACCAGCTCCCCCACCTGGAGCTGGCCCGGGAGATCGTGCGAAGGTTCAACAACATGTTCGGTCCCACCTTCCCCGAGCCCCAGGCCAAGCTCACCGAGGTGCCCATGATCCGGGGCCTGGACGGCCAGCAGAAGATGAGCAAGAGCCTGGATAACCACATCGACATCGCCTTCACCCCCGAGGAGACCGTCAAGCGCGTGCGCACCGCCTTCACCGACCCGCAGCGCACCAAGCGCGACATTCCCGGCAGGCCCGATGTCTGCAACGTGTACTCCCTGCACAAGATATTCAACCCGGGCGACGTCGACACGGTCCACGGGGAGTGCACCTCCGCCGCCCGAGGGTGCGTGGACTGCAAGCTGCACTTGGCCGAGGGCATAAACAGATCCCTGGAGGCCCTCAGGGAGCGGCGCCGGGAGCTGGAGGCCCGCCCCGGCTACGTGGAGGACGTGCTGGAAGAGGGGGCCCGCAAGGCCAAGGCCATCGGAAGGGAGACCATCGCCGAGGTCATGGACAAGATGGGCCTCTGATGGACCTTCCCCACGGCTCCTCTGGAGCCACTGCCCTGGACGTGGCGGTGACCGCGGCCCGCCGGGCCGGCGCCGTGCTCGCGGAGCGGTTTCACGGCCCCATGGCCGTCACCTACAAGGGCCCGTACAACCCCGTCACCGACGCCGACCTCATGGCCGAGAAGGCGTGCCTGGAGGTCCTCCGCGACGAGTTCCCCTCCTCCGGCATCCTGTCCGAGGAGTCGGACCCGGTGTCCGGCGAGTCGGGCTACACCTGGGTCGTGGACCCTCTGGACGGGACCCGCAACTACGCTGCCGGCATACCCCATTTCGCCGCGGTCGTGGCCCTGGCCCGGGGCGGCCGGGTGCTCCTTGGAGTCACCCACGACCCCCTCCTGGACGAGACCTTCACGGCCCAGGCAGGCGGCGCGGCGCTGCTGAACGGGGCGCCCATCTCCGTCTCGCCTAGGGATGGGATATCCGGCTCCGTCCTGGCCTTCGACATGGGGTACGCCTCGGAGCGGGCCCTTCACGCGCTGCAAATGGTCACCTCCCTGTGGCCCGAGTTCCAGAGCCTGCGCCTGATGGGCTCCGCCGCCCTGGGGCTCGCCTACGCCGCCTGCGGCAGGGTGGACCTGTACTTCCACCACCACGTGTCCCCGTGGGACATCGCCTCGGGCCTGCTGCTGGTCTCCGCCGCCGGGGGCCGCACCGTCGACCGCAGCGGGAGCCCCGCGGGCCTGGACAGCGGCAGCGTGATAGCCGCCGGGCCGCCGCTGGTGGACGCCTTCCTCGCCGCCACCGAGGGCGCGGCATGGAGAGAATAGAGAAGCGGGCAGGCGCCGACCTTTCCACACGGGCGCCGGCCGTACGCAATCGGCAGTCACGAGATATCCGGTCGTATAGTATCCGGTCGTATAGTAAGGAGGGGGCATGGCCCGGTTACCAAACCTGGGGCGAGAGGACCTCAAGCCGGAAGACCAGAAGCACGTCGATGCAATAGTCGGGACCCGGGGCGGCATCAGGGGCCCCTTCGGTGTCCTCCTGCACAGCCCGGACCTGGCCTCCAGGGTGGCGGCCACCGGGGCCTACGTGCGCTTCGAGGGCGAGATACCCAACGCCCTTAGAGAGGTGGCCATCCTGGTGACCGGCCGTGAGATCAAGAACCAGTACGAGTTCAGCGCCCACGCCCGCCTGGCCCGGGAGGCCGGGGTCTCCGAGGAGACCATCCAGGCCATCGTCCAGGGCAAGGCCCCCGACGCCCTCGCCGGCGACGAGCAGCTCGTGGCGCGGTACGCCCAGGAGCTGGTGAGGGATCACGGCGTGGCCGACGCCACCTACCGGGCTGTCGAAGGCCGGTTCGGAGTCCAGGGGACCGTCGACCTGACCGTGCTCATCGGCCACTACGTCCTCGTGGGGATGGTCCTCTCGGCCTTCCAGGTGGACCTGCTGCCGGGAATGCAGCCGGAGCTATCCCTGTAGGTGGAGACCCTGTGCCGCAGCCACGCGGCATTGACCGCCCCATATTGACGGGGCTATAATATGGCCCTCGTGAGCACTGCGACGGGCGCTCCCCAGCCTGGGACTTTGCTCGACCACCCCCGGGAAGAGTGTGGTGTGGTAGGCGTGTATACCCCTGGGGGCGACGCCAGCCGCATCACCTTCTTCGGCCTCTTCGCCCTCCAACACCGGGGACAGGAGAGCGCCGGCATAGCCACCTCCGACGGCCGGTCCCTCAGCGTCCATACCGACATGGGCCTGGTCACCCAGATATTCCGCGAGGAGGAGCTTTACCCCCTCGCCGGAGACATGGCCATAGGCCACACCCGGTACTCCACCACGGGCTCCAGCCAGGAGTGCAACGCGCAGCCTCTCCTCGTCCAGGGGGTCCACGGGGAGCTGGCCCTGGGACACAACGGCAACGTGGTCAACGCCTTGGACCTGCGCCGGCAGCTACGGGACCAGTGGGGCTGCAACTTCACCACCACCACCGACTCCGAGGTCATCGCCTACCTGCTGGCCAACGCCCCCGGCGAGACCTGGGCGGAGCGCGCCCAGTACTGCCAGCGGACCCTGCAGGGCGCCTTCTCGGTGGTCGTCCTCACCCACGACACCCTCATCGGGATGCGCGACCCCCTGGGGGTCCGGCCCATGTGCATAGGGCGGCTCGACAGCGGCTGGGTCATCGCCTCGGAGACCTGCGCCCTGGACCACCTGGGCGCCACCCTCCTGCGGGAGGTGGAGCCCGGCGAGACCGTGATAGTCAACGCCAAGGGCATGACCTCCCACAAGAAGCCCGGGGCCAACGGCCGCCGGGCCCTGTGCGTCTTCGAGCTCATCTACTTCGCCCGCCCCGACAGCATGCTGGACGACACTTTGGTCTACTCCAGCCGGCTGCAGATGGGGGCCCAGCTCGCCGTGGAGCACCCCGTGGAGGCCGACGTGGTGATCGGGATACCCGACTCCGCCAACGCCGCCGCCGTCGGCTACGCCCAGCAGGCCGGCATCCCCTACAGCGACGGGCTGGTCAAGAACCGGTACGTCGGCCGCACCTTCATCGAGCCGGACCAGCGTCTGCGGGACCTGGGCGTGCAGCTCAAGTTCAACCCCCTGCCCGGCGTGGTCAAGGGCAAGCGCGTCATCGTCGTGGACGACAGCATCGTCCGGGGCACCACCACCCCCCACGTGGTGAGCCTGCTGAGGCGGGCGGGCGCGGCGGAGGTCCACATGCGCGTGTGCGCCCCGCCCATCCGCCATCCCTGCCACCTGGGCGTGGACATGGCCACCCGGCGGGAGCTCATAGCGGCCAACAAGAGCGTCGACGCCATCCGGGACTTCGTCGGCGCCGACTCCCTGGGATACCTGAGCGTCGACGGGCTACTCAAGGTCGTCAGGGGGACCAACGGCGGGTTCTGCGACGCCTGCTTCACGGGCAACTACCCCATACCCGTCCAGCTGGAGATGGACAAGCTGGTGCTGGAACACGCCCGGGATCCGGCCTGAGCCTCGGTCCCCCCAGGAAGCCCTCCCCCCGTACTGGTCCGCAGGGACGTCCCGCTCCTTGACGCCCATTCCCCGCCGTCCTGTATACTTCTGTGAACTCAAGAAAGGGGGGTATGACGTGCCGCTGGGCGAGACCTATCGGTCGGCGGGGGTCGACCTGGATGCCCTCGATGAGATGAAGGAGAGGATCGGCGCCCTCTCCCGAGTCACCCACGGCCCCCAGGTCCTTGGCGCGCCGGGCGGCTTCGCCGGCCTGTACCGCCTGGAGGGCTACAGGGAGCCGGTCCTGGTGTCCAGCACCGACGGGGTCGGGACCAAGCTGCGCATCGCCTCCCTCCTGGGCCACCACGAGTCCCTGGGCATCGACCTGGTCAACCTGAACGTGAACGATATCCTGACCAGGGGCGCCAGGCCCCTCTTCTTCCTGGACTACATGTCCATGGGAGAGCTGGACCGCCAGCGCACCGACTCCCTGCTGCGGGGCATGGCATGGGCGTGCAGGGAAGCGCGGTGCTCCCTCATCGGTGGCGAGACGGCGCAGATGCCCGGCTTCTACACGAAGGACTCCTTCGGGCTGGCGGGCTTCGTGGTAGGCGTCGTGGAGCTGGACGCCATGATCGACGGCTCCCGTACGGCCGAGGGCGACGTGCTCGTGGGCATCCCCTCCAGCGGCCTGCACACCAACGGGTTCTCGCTGGTGCGCAAGGTGTTCGACATCGATGCCGACCCCGCCGTGCTGTACAAGCGCTACGACGATCTGAACCACACCCTGGGAGAGGCGTTGCTAACTCCCCACCGGTGCTACTCCCCCCTCATGGAGCCCGTGTTGCCCATGATAAGCGCGATGGCCCACATCACCGGCGGCGGGCTGGTGGAGAACCTGCCCCGGGTCCTGCCTGCCGGGCTGTGCGCCCGCCTGGAGGCGGAGGCGTGGGAGGTGCCCCCCATCTTCCGGGTCGTCCAGCGCCAGGGCAACATTGACGACGACGAGATGTTCCGGGTGTTCAACATGGGCCTCGGGATGGTCGCGGCCTGCGCTCCCGAGGATGCCTCGGCCGTGGTCGCGGCCACCGAGGGCAGGGTGGTCGGCCAGGTGGTGGGGCAGACGGGCGGGGAGCGGGTCGTCATCGAGTAGGCCGGGGCAGGCGTCCGGCGGCTGGAATCTGCCCGGCAAATCGGAGGAGTGAGGAGTATTGAAGGCCGTTCTCAGTGTCTATGACAAGACGGGGTTGGTGGAGCTCGCCCGCAGGCTGCACGCCGCCGGCGTCGAGCTGGTGAGCACCGGAGGGACCCACCGCTCCCTCTCCCGGGACGGCATCCCCGTCCAACAGGTCTCGGACCTCACCGGCTTCCCCGAGATCCTGGACGGGCGGGTCAAGACCCTCCACCCGGCCATCCACGGGGGGATCCTGGCCAGGCGCGACGACCCCAGCCACGTGGAGGAGCTGGCCCGCCATGGGCTGGGAGCCATCGACCTCGTGGTGGTGAACCTGTACCCCTTCGTCGAGACGGTGAGCAAGCCCGGGGTGACCCTGGAGGACGCCTTGGAGAACATAGACATAGGCGGGCCCACGCTCCTCAGGGCCGCCGCCAAGAACTTCCCCTTTGTGACGGTGGTCGTAGACCCCTCGGACTACGATTGGGTGGCCGAGGGCATCGCCGGGGCGGGACTGCCCCAGGCCGAGCGCCGGCGCCTGGCCCGCAAGGCCTTCGAGCACGTGTCCCGCTACGACACCGCCGTCGCCCGGTACCTGGCGGAGGACAGCCGCAAGGATGGCTCCGAAACACCGGACGGCCCGCCCGAGGAGCTGGTGCTCTCCTACCAGAGGCGCCGCCAACTTAGATACGGGGAGAACCCCCATCAGGCGGGCGCGCTGTACGTCCCGGCCTCGGACGACGGCGGCATCGCCCACGCCCGGCAGCTCCACGGCCGGGAGCTCTCCTTCAACAACCTGATGGACGCCGACGCCGCCTGGCGGGCGGTCCGCGACTACGCCGACACGGCCGTGGCCATCATCAAGCACGCCAACGCCTGCGGCCTCGCCTGCCACGACGATCAGGCCGAGGCCTATCGCAGGGCCTACTCGGGAGACACCGTTTCGGCCTTCGGCGGCATCGTCGGGTTCAACAGCACGGTCACCGAGGAGACGGCCCGGGAGATGAGCGGCGTGTTCTACGAGGTGGTGGTGGCCCCGGACTACGAACCGGAGGCCCTGGAGGTGCTGAAGAAGAAACGCAACCTCCGGGTCCTCGCGGTCCCTCCATCACCGGGAGACGGCGGACGGTTCGACCTGCGGCCAGTCACGGGGGGCCTTCTGGTACAAAGTCCCGACGTGCTGTCCGAGGACCCTTCGGCGTGGAGGTGCGTCACCGCCGGGAAGCCCTCCCCGGAGCACCTAGCGGACCTGTCCTTCGCTTGGACCGCCGTCAAGCACATAAGGTCCAACGCCATCGTCGTGGCCAAGGACCGGACCCTGCTGGGCATGGGCGCCGGGCAGCCCAACCGGGTCACCAGCGTCCGCCTGGCCCTGGCCCTGGCCGGCGACGCCGCCAGGGGCGGCGTTCTGGCCTCCGACGCCTTCTTCCCCTTCCCCGACAACGTGGAGATGGCCGCCGCATCGGGCATTGCCGCCATAGCCCAGCCCGGCGGCTCCATACGCGACGAGGAGGTCATCAAAGCGGCCGACGACGCCGGCATAGCGATGGTCTTCACCGGCGTGCGTCACTTCAAGCACTAGGCATCCCGGGCCTGCGGCGGCCCGGTGAACGGAGAGACCGGCGAGACAAACCAGGGGTATCGCTGAGGCTGGTTATGGCGACTGTAGACATAGTGATCCCGGTGTACAACGAGGAGCACACGCTGCCCCGCAGCGTCGACACCCTGACCGGTTTTCTGCGGGAGAACCTGGAGAACCCGTGGACGGTCATCATCGCCGACAACGGGTCGATCGACGGCACCCCGGATGTGGGCCGGATGCTCTCCGACAAGTACGACCGGGTGAAGTACGTGCACATCCCGGAGAAGGGCAGAGGCAGGGCCCTGCGGTACATGTGGACCGCGAGCAACGCGGACATCGTCAGCTACATGGACGTGGACCTGTCCACCGACCTGGCCCACTTCCCGGAGCTCGTCAGAGCCATCGAGGACGGGGCCCACATCGCCACCGGCAGCCGCCTGGCCAAGGGGGCCCAGGTGACCCGGTCCCTCAAGCGGGAGTTCATCTCCCGCTGCTACAGCGCCCTCTTCCGCCTGATGTTCTTCACGCCCTTTCGGGACGCCCAGTGCGGGTTCAAGGCCCTCCGCCGGGACGCGGCCAGGTCTCTTCTGCCCCTGGTCAAGGACAACGGCTGGTTCTTCGACTCCGAGATGCTGATTATCGCGGCCAGAAACGGCTTTCGCATCGAGGAGCTGCCGGTCCGGTGGGAGGACGACCCAGACAGCCGGGTCAGGATCGTGTCGACAGCGTGGACCGACCTGAAGGGCCTGCTGAGATTGCGGTTCGGCGGCATCCCACGGACCGCGGCCGGGGGCGACGCTGGAAACGGAGCGGGCTAGCTGGACTGGGGCTCCAGCCGGATCCGCTTTCCGTCGACTACGATCTTGATGTCCGCACCCGTCTGATTCGAGACGTCGAAGGACATGGCGGGCAGTATGGGAGCAGGACTCAGCTTGATCGCTCCGCTGCCCTGTGCCTTGATAATGACCTCTGACCTTGCCATTTTGCGCGACCTCCGAACTGGAGTAGTCCGAAACCGGGTATAATATACCACAGCGGCCCCCCGGTAGCGACCGGACCCCGGACCGTGGAGCCCGGTCCGGTCAGGCCCCGATCTGATTAGGCCCCGGTTCAACGAGGCCCCGGTTCAACCAGGAAGGAGATGACCATGAAGGCTATCCGCATGCACCAGCAAGGCCCGCCCGACGTGCTCAGGTACGAGGAGTGCCCGGACCCCGCCCCGGGGACGGGAGAGGTCGTGGTGGACATCGAGGCCTCGGGCGTCAACTTCCTGGACCTCAACATCCGGTCGGGGGCCTATCCTCCGCCGGAGATGCCGTCCATCCCGGGGCGGGAGGCGGCCGGGCGCGTCTCCGCCGTCGGCGAGGGCGTCGAGGACATGAAGGTCGGGGACGTGGTTGCCTACTGTGGGGTGGTCGGCGCATATGCCCAGAGGGCAGCCGTCCCAACCAGCGCCCTCATCAAGATGCCCGAGGGGCTGGACGCGACGACCGGGGCCGCCGTGCTGCTCCAGGGTATGACGGCCCACTATCTGGCCTACGGCACCTATCAATTGAAGGAGGGGGACTCCTGCCTGGTCCATGCCGGGGCCGGGGGCACCGGGGCGCTCTTGGTCCAGATGGCCAAGCGGGCGGGGGCCAGGGTCTTTACGACCGTCTCCACCGACGAGAAGGCGGCCATCGCCCGGGAGGCCGGCGCCGACCACGTCATCATCTATACCCGAGAGGACTTCGAAGAAGCCGTCAAGGAGGCCACCGGCGGAGCGGGGCTCCAGGTCGTGTACGACTCCGTGGGCAAGACCACCTTCGAGAAGAGCATGAGGTGCCTGGCGCCCAGGGGATACCTGGTGCTCTTCGGCCAGGCCAGCGGACCCGTCCCGCCCATGGAGCCGGCCAGGCTTGGCGCGGGCTCCCTGTTCCTGACACGGCCGAGCCTCACCGACTACACGGCAACACGGGAGGACCTGGTGCGGAGGGCGACGGACGTGCTGGACTGGACCAGGTCGGGAGAACTCAGGGTCCGGATAGGGGCCACCTTTCCCCTGGCCGAGGCCGCCGAGGCCCACCGTCACATGGAGAGCCGCCAGTCCACGGGGAAGCTGGTGCTGGTGCCCTAGGGAGGTCCCGCCGGCTGGGCGCCGTAGGCCTCCCTGAAGCCGCGGGCCAGGGGTTCGACGATCCTGCCGCCCATGCGCCCGGCGGCCATCTTCAGTCCCTCCTCGGCGAAGCGCAGGTCCTGGGACATGATCTCCTCCGGCGACGTCCGGGCCAGCTTCCCGGCGTACTCCTCCAGGAAGCGGTCCATCTCATGGCCCTGAAGGCCCATGCGCTTCAGGACCGGGTACATGGGCAGCGTCCGGACGAAGTTGTACACGTCCTGGCGCTCCAGCACCGGGTGCCGGTCCAGCAGTACCGACACTCCGAAGTCTATCAGCTTGCATCCTCCCCCTGGCTCGACGATCAGGTGGGACCTGCCCTGGGGGTCCGAGAGGGTGGCGTCGTTATAGTACACCCGGCGCTGGTGCAGCCGGGCCAGGATGCCGCCCAGGGCGGCCCCGGCGCGGTACATGGAGTCGTCGCCGATGTCCTCGGGGGCCATCTCTGTGAAGAACGCCCCCGCGATACGCTCCTCGGTCAGGTATCCCTCCAGCGACGGGTACTGCACGGGGCCCACGCCGGTCTCGGCTCCGATGGCGGCGACCTCCCCTTCCCGGTAGCTCTGCAGGGGCTTTACCACGAGCCCGCCGCCCTCGAACTCCAGCATGGCGACGCGGCCGCGCCCCCGGCCTGCCATGGTCATGGGAGGGCGGGCGCCCTCGACGTAGATGCGCCGGTAGACCTCGGGAAAGAACCCGTAGATGGAGTAAGTCTCCACGATGGGGTCCCGGCGCAGCTTCTCGTGCAGCCCGGGCTGGGAGGACATCAGGCCCTGGAACGGCGCCATGGGGGGAGCCGGGACGTCCCGGCCGCCTTGGGCGGCCTCCACGTGCCCGGAAATGGCGCCCCGGACCAGCTCCAGCTCTCGATCGGTGTAGATGTCGCCTCCCCGGACCGGAGTCGCGTCAGTCGTGGGCCGTCCGGCTATAGGGCGGCAGGTAGCCGGGCCGGTACTCCTGCTCCTCCCAGCCGTCGCCCCCTTCGTCCCACACGTAGGGCAGCGTGGCGACGGCCCCGGGCCCGGTCATCGTCTCCAGGGCCCCGAACGCGTCCCTAAGGATGCTCCGCTGCAGCGCCGGGTCGTGGGGCTTGCCCGTCTGGTGTCCCAATGGGAAGTTGACGAACACCGACCGGGGCGGCTTCACCGACCGGGTGATGTCCAGGGCCGAGCTCATGCACAGGGTAGGGACTCCCGCCTCCTCCACGGCCCGGGCTACCAGCCCCACGGACTGGTGGCAGACGGGTCAGACGGGCACCAGAAGGAACAGGTCGATCCCGGCCCCCGCCACGCTCTCCACCACCTGGGGCACGAGCTCGTTGCGGACCCTTCTGGTGGAATAGATGCCTCCCATGCAGGTGTAGGCGGGGTCCGCCAGCTCCCCGATGACCCCCTCAGTCTCCAGCTCCCACAAGCGCTCGATGGGGAACACGCAGTTAGGGTCGGCGGCCGCGTCCTCGGTGCGGTATCCGAAATGGGAGACCCGCAGCTCCTCGACCCTTGTGTGCTTCGGCACCCTCCGTATGGACGTGTCGTCCCTGTAGTGGAAGGGCTTCTGGTCCACGTGATGGACGCCGCCCGAGCTGAGCAGGGCCACCCTGCAGCGGCCCACCGGCTTGGTCAGGGGCGTCCAGGGGGCGTCGTCGTTCACCACCCACCGGTACGGGGGCAGGTCGGCGTACATCTCGCGGGTCCTGGGGATGTAGGCTATGGGTGACACGGCGCCTCTCTTATTCTATCCGTTGACTGCGCCCGGGCTAGCCATTGCCTGCGCCCGGGGCGTTGCTGAGGCGCGGCTCCGCGACCGGCTCCGTACGCCTCCCTCCCTTCAGGAAGGATACCACAACTCCCACCGCCAGCAATCCGGCCAGCATCAGGCAGGCCGTGCGCATTCCCGAGGTGAAGGCTGCGGGGGCGTCGGCCACCGCGTCCAGGCTGGGCGCCTGGCCCATGGAGGCCATGGTCGCCGTGACGATGGCGGTGGAGACGGCGATGCTGGTCACGTTGGCCGAGTTTCGCACCAGGTGCAGCAGGGCGGACACCACGCCGTACCTGCTGAGCGCCACGGTGCTGAGGATCGAGCTGTTGTTGGGAGAGTTGAAGGTGCCCATGCCGCTGCTGGTCAGGACCATGCCCGTCATCACCGTCCACAGGGGAGTCGTTTCGTCGATGCGGGAAAGCAGGAGCAGACCGCCGGTGATGAGCAGTGAGCCGGCCACGTTGAACGGCCTGAACCCGTACCGGTCGGACAGCCGGCCACTGATGGGCCCCAGGATGATGAAGCAGAGGGCGTTGGGCATCATTATGAGTCCGACCTGGGCCGGGCTGTATCCGGCCACGGTCTGAAGATAGAAGGGCATTAGGAAGATCAGCGAGGACGTGCCCATGAAGGCGATGAACCCGGCGGCGGCGCCCATGGAGAAGAGCCTGACCCTGAACAGCCTGAGCTCCAGCATCGGGTTGGGGGACCTCAGCTCCCACCAGATGAAGGCTCCCAGGAGCAGCACGAAGGCGACCATCCCCAGGGCCACGACGGGAGAGTCCCAGCCCGACCGGGGCCCGCTGGTCATGGCGGACAGGAACGCCACCAGGACCCCCGTGGACAGGGCGGCCCCCGGCCAGTCGAACCGGTCCCGGACCCCGGCTTGCTGAAGGCGCCCCTTGTCCAGGATGACCAAGGCTGCGGTCAACGCCGCCATGGCCCCCAGGGCGTTGGCGTAGAACACCCACTCCCAGCCCAGGCTGCTTACCAGCAGCCCGCCCAGGGCCGGCCCGGTTATGGACCCGGCGCCCACGACACTGAGATGGGAGCCCAGCGCCTTGCCCCGCTCCTCCGGTCCGAAGGTCGACGTGGTTATGGCCATCCCCGTGCCCTGGATCATGGCTGCGCCGCATCCCTGGAGGACGCGGGACAGGATCAGCGTGACGATGTGGCCCGAGGTGGCGGCAACGGCGGCGCCGATGACGACGAGGACGAACCCCGACAGGTACACCTGCTTCCGGCCGACGACGTCGGACAGGCGTCCCATGGGCAGCAGCAGGGCGCTGATGGTCAACGCGTATCCGACCACCACCCATTGCACGGTGGGAAGGTCCGTGTCGAAGTGGCTGGCGATGGTGGGAAGGGCTACGTTGAGGCTGCCGTGGTCGACGACGGAGGTGAAGGTACCCAGGCCGACGGCGCCAAAGACCCACCACTTGTACCTGGGGCTGTGGGCCAGGGCTCCGCGCACCGGGGCGGCCCCGTCTTTACCGCAGCCGCGGGATGACCCGCTGGCAAAACAGACGGAGGGAGTTGAGGACCCGCTCCCGGGGGACCTGCCCGCCGACGTTCATCTCGGCTATCACACCGGACAGGTTCAGCTCCTCGCTGATCCCCGCGATCTTGTCGGCCACCGACTCCGGGCCCCCATAGGCCACCCTGTCCCGGAGGATATCCTCGTAGGTGATGTTGGCGAGGCGCCGGCCCCTTTCGGCCCGCTCCTCGGATGCGCCGGCTTCGGTCGCCGTCCTGACGAAGTTCTCCGCCAGCCGGCGGTACGAGCCCATGGTGCTCTCCTCGGACTCTGCGACGGCCCCCTCGTCGGTCTCGGCCACGTACACCGGCATCCGCAGCAGCACGTCTCCCTCGCCGGGATGACCGGCCTCTCTCCAGGCCTCCCTGTACCTTCTGATGTGCTCCGCCAGCTCCGGACGGTCCATGCCCCTCAGGCCGACGAACATGTTCTGGCCCAGGGCTCCCAGCCGGGGGAAGGTGTCCGCCGTGGTGGCGGCCACCCGTATCGGCGGATGGGGCTGCTGGTAGGGCTTGGGCAGCACGCACACGTTGTCGTACTTGTAGTATTGGCCTTCGTAGGAGAACCTGTCGTTGGTCCAGGCCTTGATGATGACGTCCAGGCACTCCTGGAACCGGGCTCGGCTCTCCTCGTAGGGAATGCCGTAGCCGTGATAGGCCCGCGCGAAGCCGCTGCGCCCGACGCCGAAGTCGAAGCGGCCCTGGGCGACGTTGTCGACGGTGGCCGCCTCTTCGGCCATGCGCACCGGGTGGTTCAGCGGCAGGACGCTTACGGCCATGCCCACCCGTAGCCGCTTGGTGCGGGCGGCGATGGCGCTGGCCATGATGAGGGGGGCGGAGACGATGGAGGGAACACCCACACCCATGGGGTCCAGGCTGCTCCTGGGGGCGGCGAAATGCCTCTCGGCCAGCCAGACGCCGTCCAGACCCAGGGCCTCGCCGGCGTCCACCTGGTCGAAGGCCTCCTGGAACGCCTCCGCCTGGGTGGCGCCCTCCCGGTAGTCACACTCCATCACGAGGCCGAAGTGCATGGAGAGCCCCCCTGTACCTGCAGGGAGCGGGCTATCCGAAGGCGTCCCTTCCGGGTACCCCGGCCCCCATGAACGGTCGAATTTCGTAGCCACAGTAAAGCACAAAGCCCAATCACCGTCAAGGAAACTTGGGGAGGGCAGCGCGATAGCCGCTTCACCCCACGGTGGCCGTGTTATACTGGCCTCCAGACTGCCGGGGAGGGTGATCATGGCGATCCGCAAGCGCATCGGGATCATGGTGCCCGCGACCAACACCACCGTGGAGCCCGACTTCCACCGCATCGCCCCTCCGGGGGTCACGATACACAGCCAGCGGCTGTGGCTCACCAACGCCGGCACCGGCAAGGAAGCCATGGACCAGATGAACGCCCAACTCGAGGAGGGCGCCCGCCGCCTGGCCCAGGGCAAGGTGGAGGTGGTGAACATGACGGGCACCACCAACAGCTTCTACAGGGACCTGGCGTGGAGCGACGAGATGGAGCGCATCATGTCCCGGGGGGCGGGGGGCATCCCCGCGGTGGCCACCAGCCCGTCGGTGGTCCGCGCCCTCAACTACTTCGGCGCCAGGAAGATCTCCGTGGCGACCCCTTACCCCGATTGGAACAACGGGCGCCTGAAGATATACTTCGAGTCCGCGGGCTTCGACATGCTCAACGTGGAGGGCGAACCCTGGGCCTCCAAGGCCGGGGCCCAGGGAATCAACGACCAGGACGCCGAGGTCATCGTCGACTTCGCCTCCCGGGTCTGCATGGATGAGGCGGACGTCCTGTTCTGCCCATGCACCGCCTGGCGCTCCATGGAGGCCGCGGCCGAGCTGGAGCAGCGCCTGGGAAGGCCCGTGGTCACCGCGGTCCAGGCCACCGCGTGGAGGACCTTCCGCAAGGCGGGCATCACCCAGTCCATTGCCGGAAATGGGCGCCTGCTGGAGCTGATGCCCCCGGTGGATGACTAACGGCCAATGACGGGAGGGGCCCGTCCCCGGGCCACTTCCCGCCGCGCGGATCCCGCCCCGGTGCGCCGGACCCTTGAAACGATGCTGGCAGGAGGTCTCCCATGGCAATTCGCAAGCGCATAGGCATCATGATGCCCACCACCAACACCACCGTGGAGCCCGACTTTCACCGGGTGGCGCCCCCCGGCGTCACCGTTCACAGCCAGCACCTGTGGCTCACCACCCACGGCTTCAGCCCCGACGAGATCCGGGAAGCCATGGACCGGATGAACGACGAGCTGGAGGAGGGCGCCCGGCACCTCGCCCAGGGAAAGGTCGAGGTCGTCAGCATGGTGGGCACCACCAACAGCTTCTACCGCGACCTGGCTTGGAGCGGCGAGATGGAGCGCATCATGTCCCGGGGCGCCGGTGGGCTGCCGGCCGTCGCCACCAGCCCCTCCGTCGTACAGGCCCTGCGGTCCTTCGGCGCCAGGAAGATCTCCGCCGCCACGCCCTACCCCGACTGGAGCAACGAACGCCTGAAGCTGTACTTCGAGTCCGCGGGATTCGAGGTGCTCAACGTGGAGGGCGAGCCCTGGGCATCCAAGGCAGGGGCCCAGCGCATGAACGACCAGGACCCTGAGACCATCGTGGAGTTCGCCTCCAGGGTGTGCAGGGACGAGGCCGACGTGCTGTTCTGCCCCTGCACGGGGTGGCGGGCCTTCGAGGCGGCCCCGGAGCTGGAGCAGCGCCTGGGCAAGCCGGTGGTCACCGCGGTCCAGGCCACGGCCTGGCGCGTCTTCCGCAAGGCGGGCATCACCCAACCCATCGCCGGAAACGGACGCCTCTTGGAGCTGATGCCGCCCATCGAGGACTGACGCCCCCGCCGCAAGCCGCCCGCCGCCGCCCCGCACATCCCGGCAACGCGACCGCGTCGGGGCGCCGCCGCGGCTTGCCGCTCCAGGAACCCCGCAGCCTCTTCCCAATGACCCTCACATTGGGCCATGTGTCCCGCTTTCTCATCTTACGATATTCGTAAGCTTCTTCCGTAGTCTAGGCTGTCCCAACTTTTTTTCTCCAATCGCGAGGACTCGCATATGTCTAATTGACAATTCAATTGGACTTATGCTAAATTCACCAAAACGTCGTGAGGGACGAGGCAAGACCGATACTTTCCCCGTGGAGGTGCTCCCTTGTCGTACCGCACCGTTCTGAAAGGAAGATACCTGCTGTTCGCGCCGTTGCTGGCCCTGCTGGTGCTGGCCATGGCGTGCGGCGAGGATGCCGAGCCGACCACGACCCCCGCCGCGACGACCCCTCCCGCCACCACGGCTCCCGCCACGGCGGCCCCGGAGGCCACAATGGCCGCGGAGCCCACCGCAGTACCTACGGCCGCGCCCCAAGCCACGCCCGAGCCAACCGAGGCGATGATGATGGACGCAAAGCTGGGCGGCAAGCTGACCGTGGCGTTGAACAGCTTCGGCAACGAGGACATGAACCCCAACAACGCCGGCAAGATCTACGGCCTGGCCATCGGCGCCCACGCCGCCGACTTCATGATGGGCATCGAGGAGGACAACACCCTCACCAACGCATGGGGCTGGTCCGAGTCCTGGGCGCAGGTCGACGGCGACACCTGGGACTTCTTCATCCGGAAGGACATGGTGGATCACGACGGCGTCGAGGTAACGGCGGAGGACTGCGCCTGGATCACCGAGCACTGGTCCACCGACCTGGCCAACCAGCCCGGCGGCGCCATCAGCCCCGGCTGGCAGCGGCAGATATACAAGAGCTCCGAGGCCGTGGACAAGTACCACTGCCGCGTAGAAACCAAGCAGGACTACGCCTTCATGTGGAACATCATCCCGCCCATCGGCGGCGCGGACCTGTACGCCTGGCCCAAGCGGGGCTGGGTGGACCTTGCCGGCGGGGACGTGGACAGGTTCGACGAGGTCGGCGCCCCCATGACCGGGTTCGTCGACTACATAGAGCGCGAGGTCGGCAACTACGTCCGCCACGAGAGGTTCGAGGACTACTACGCCGACGAGGAGTTCCACTTCAAGTTCAGGGAGATGGAGGTCATAGTGGCCTCCGAGGACGCTCCGCGTCTGGCCCTGGTGGCCTCGGGAAAGGCGGACATCGCCAACAGCTCCGGCCCCTACGTGGAGGAGATCCGGGACCAGGGCATGAAGGTGGACGGTCCGGCGAACGTGGACGTGGTATACCTGGCCCTCTACGAGACCCGGGACCCCAACCACTGCACCAGCAAGGTTGAGGTGCGCAAGGCCATGAACCTGGCGGTGGACCAGGAGGCCGTCGTCAACGGCATCTGGGCGCCGGGGACGGCCACCAGGGCCATCAGCCCCTTCTCGACCTTCTACGACGAGAGCCACAACCCACTGCTCCAGCCCTATCCCTACGACCCCGACGAGGCCAGACGGCTCCTGGAGGAGGCCGGCTGCGCGGGCTTCGATTTCGAGGGATTTGGGTACTCCTGGGCGGCGGGCCCAGAGATGGCGGACATGGTCGACGCCGTGGTGACCTACCTGCAGGGCGTCGGCATCAACGCCAGGTACACCCCGCTGGACTGGACCGCCAACGTGGACAAGGTCAACGCCGGCCTGATGAGCTCCGAGCACACCATCGCATCGGGCGGCGCCCACTGGCAGCTCGCGGCCAGGAACTTCGGAGAGAAGATCCGGGTCCACGGCCTGTGCCGCTCCCACGGCGGCGGCGTCTGCAACCTGGATGACCAGGAGTACTGGGAGGACGTATACCTCTCCTACGCCGCTATGACGAACGAGGAGGAGCGAATCAAGTTCGCCCAGGAGAAGGCCAAGGAGCTGTACGACGGGTACTTCGGGGTACCCATCGCCCTGCGGAGCGGCATCTGGGCCATCAACGCCGACACCATCTGTGGCGAGTGGCACCCCATCGACGGCACTCCGTCCCACGTGATGTTCAACACGCTGATTCCCTGCGAGACCTCGTAGGGCGCCGGTAGACAGGCTCGGGAGACACAAGGAGTCCCCGCCGGTCGGCGGGGACTCCTTCATTTTGTCTACCCCCGAGATTCACGCCTGAATCCAGGCGAAATTCAGGCCAAATTCAGGATTGACAAACCAATCTGGCTTGTGATAGATTTCTCCAAGTGTTGCCAGAAACAGGAGGTGACCCTTTGTCATACCGGACAATTCTGAAGGCCAAATACGTGCTGTTCGCGCCACTGCTGGCGCTGCTGCTGGTCGCCATGGCCTGCGGCGAGGAAGAGCCGACAGCGGCCCCCGAGGCCACCATGGCCCCCGAGGCTACCATGGCCCCCGAGGCTACCATGGCCCCCGAGGCCACCATGGCTCCTGAGGCCACCATGGCCCCCGAGGCCACGGCCGTACCCACGGCCATGCCCGAGGCCACGCCAGAGCCGGGCGACACGATGATGGAGCCCAAGCTGGGCGGCACGCTCAGGGTGGCGCTGAACACCTTTGACAACGAGATCATGGACCCCCACGTGGCCGGGAAGAACATCGGCCTCTACGTCTTCAACCACTCCCAGGACTACCTCATGGGCATCGAGGTGGACAACACCCTCAGCAACGCCTGGGGCTGGGCTGACTCCTGGGAGCAGATCGACGGCAGCACCTGGGACTTCACCTTGAAGTCGGACATCATTGACCACGACGGCGTTAACATCACCGCCGAGGACTGCCAGTGGAACATGGACCGGCTGTCCACCGACCCGGCGGCCGTCGGCGGCTACAACGTCTTCTCCGGCACCATGACCAACATATACGAAAGCACGGAGATACTGGACACTCACAAGTGCCGGATCCACCTCAACCAGGACTACGCCTTCATGTGGAACGTCCTTCCGCCCATCGGCGGCTCGGACGGGTACTTCTTCCCCAAGCACTCCTGGGTGGACAACGGCGGTACCGCCGAAGGATGGGCGGAAGCCGGCTACGGCGGGACCGGGTTCACCGACATGAAGGAGCACGCCCTCGGCCGGTTCGTGCGCCACGAGCGGTACGACGACTACTACGGCGACGAGGAGTTCCACTTCAAGTTCAGGGAGATGGAAGTCGTACTCGCCGCCGAGGAGGCGCCCCGCCTGGCCCTTGTGGCCACCGGCGAAGCCGACATCGCCAACATGTCCGGGCCCTACGTAGAGGAGATCAGGGCCGCCGGGCTGGAGGTGGACGGACCCAAGGCCGTGGACGTGGTCTACCTGGGAATCTACCAGACCTTCGATGAGGGTCACTGCACCAGCAAGCTCAACGTACGGAAGGCCATGAACCTGGCAGTGGACGCCGAGGCCATCCGGGCGGGCATCTGGCCTCCCGGCATCGTGCTTCCCGGCATCACCGCCTTCAGCAGCCCCCAGGACGAGAGCTGGAACCCGACCCTCGCCCCCTACGGCTACGACCCCGACGAGGCCAAGCGGCTTCTTGCGGAGGAGGGTTGCGAGGGCTTCCAGTTCGACGCCTACGGGTATGACTTCGCCGCCGGTCCCGAGATGGCCGACATGGTGGACGCCATCGTCACCTACCTCGTGGCCGCCGGCATAGACGCCAGGTACACGCCCATAGACTGGGCCGCCAACTCCCAGAAGGTAAGGAACCTGGAATTCAGTTCCGAGAATGGCCCGGCGTCCGGCGGCGCCCACTGGCAGCTGGGCGGACGGAACTTCGGCGATAAGATCCGAGTCCACGGGCTCTGCGGACCACAGGGCGGAAGCGTTTGCAACCTCCCCGACCCCGAGCTCTGGAAGGACCGGTACCTGGAGTACGCCTCCATCATGGATAGGGACGTCAGGGTCGCCCGCGCGCAGGAGCTGAGCAAGGAGCTGTACGACCTGTACGTGGGAGTACCCATCGCCCTGCGCAACGCGGTCTGGGCGCTCGATCCCAAGACCATATGCGACGACTGGAAGCCCATCGACGGCACGCCCGCGCACACCATGTTCAACACCCTGGTGCCGTGCGAGACCTCGTAGGGTAACAGCAAGTACGCGGCAGGAGACCGCAGGAAGCCCCCGCCGGTTGGCGGGGGCTTCCTCTTTTTTGGCCCATTCCTGCCCGCCCTCCGGGGCCAGGACCCCGGTTTGACAAACCAATCGGCCCTGTGATAGATTTCGCCAAGCTCTTGCGAGTGAAACGGATTCTTTCCATCGGAGGTGACCCCTTGTCATATAGGACTATCCTGAAAGGCAAATACGCCCTGTTCGTGCCGCTGCTGGTGCTTCTGCTGGTGGCCATGGCCTGCGGCGAGGAAGAGGCGACGACGGCCCCCGAGGCCACCATGGCTCCTGAAGCCACCATGGCCCCCGAGGCTACCATGGCCCCCGAGGCCACCATGGCTCCTGAGGCCACCATGGCCCCCGAGGCCACGGCCGTACCCACGGCAATGCCCGAGGCCACGCCGGAGCCGCCGCCGGACACGGGCGCGCCCAGGCTGGCCCCCAAGCTTACGGTGGCTCTCAACAGCTTTGACAACGAGATCATGGACCCCCACTATGCCGGTAAGAACGTGGGGATGTTCTCCTTCAACCACGCTCATGACTTCATGATAGGCGTGGAGGTGGACAACACCCTCAGCAACGCCTGGGGCTGGGCCGACGCCTGGGAGCAGGTCGACGGCAGCACCTGGGACGTCGACATCCGGAAGGGCATGCTCGACCACGACGGCGTGGAGATCATGGCCGAGGACGGCGTCTGGAACGTCACCCGGTGGGCCTCCGAGGAGATCGCCGGCGGGTACAACGCCGTGTCCGGCGGGTGGAGGAACATCTTCAAGGACGCGGAGGCGCTGGACTCCCACAAGTTCCGAATCAACCTGCTCCAGGACTACGCCTTCGTGTTCAACATCATCCCGCCCATAGGCGGCGCGGACATGTACGTCTTCCCCAAGCACGCGTGGGTGGACAACGGCTCGACCCCCGAGGGGTTCGAGGAGGCCGGCTACACGGGGACCGGGTTCGTCGATATGGTGGACCGCAGTCTGGGACAGTGGGCGCGCCACGTCAGGTTCGACGACTACTACGGCGATGAGGAGTTTCACTTCGCCTACCGGGAGATGGAGATCCTGTTGTCCGCCGAGGAAGCACCTCGCCTGGCCCAGGTAGCGACGGGCCAGGTTGACATCGCCAACATGTCCGGCCCCTACGTCGAGGAGATAAGGGCCGCCGGACTGACGGTGGACGGTCCCAAGGCCGTGGACGTGGTCTACCTGGGAATCTACCAGACCTTCGATGAGGGTCACTGCACCCACAAGCTCAACGTGCGGAAGGCCATGAACCTGGCGGTGGACGCCGAGGCCATCCGGGCGGGCATCTGGCCTCCCGGCATCGTGCTCCCTGGCATCACCGCCTTCAGCAGCCCCCAGGACGAGGGCTGGAACCCGACCCTCGCCCCCTACGGCTACGATCCCGAGGAGGCCAAGCGGCTCCTGAAGGAAGAGAACTGCGAGGGGTTCCGGTTCGACGCCTACGGGTATGACTTCGCCGCAGGCCCCGAGATGGCCGACATGGTGGACGCCATCGTCACCTACCTGGTGGCCGCAGGCATCGACGCCAGATTCACACCCATCGACTGGGCCGCCAACTCCCTGAAGGTAAGGAACCTGGGCTTCAGCTCGGAAGACGGGCCTGCCTCTGGCGGCGCCCACTGGCAGCTTGGCGGACGGAACTTCGGCGATAAGATCCGAGTCCACGGGCTCTGCGGACCCCAGGGCGGCAGCGTATGCAACATCCCAGACCCCGAGCTCTGGAAGACCCGGTACCTGGAGTACGGCGCCATAATGAACAAGGAAGAGCGGGTAGCGCGCGCCCAGGAGCTTAGCAAGGAGTTGTACGATCTGTACGTGGGTGTGCCCATCGCCCTGCGCAACGCGGTGTGGGCCATAGACCCCGAGAAGATCTGCAGCGACTGGATGCCCATCGACGGCACTCCCTCGCACACCATGTTCAACACCCTGAAGCCCTGTGAGAGCCTGCTGGAATAGCCCTCTCCGGGCGTGACGGTACGAGGGACAGAGGGCCCCGCCAGGTGGCGGGGCCCTTGCTATTCTCCAGCCCCGGCACGGCGTGCAGGCCGCATGCCCGCGTTTCCGAGACCCCGGCCTTGACGGGCCCCGGCCTTTGGGCTAGATTCTGTACACGTACATCCGACTTGGAGTCCGCCATGCCCATATATGAATACGTGTGCTCATCCTGCCAGTTCAAGTTCGACCGGCTGCAGTCCATCGGGCAAGATGGCGCCGATTGCGACCGCTGCGGTCAGCCCGCCAGGCGGGCCATCTCTCTGTTCGCGGCCTTTTCGGCAGGAGAGGGTGGCGCGCTGGGCCCGATGCCGGGCATGGGCGGCTGCGGGTGCGGCGGTGGCGCCTGCGCGTGCGCCGGGGGCTAGAACCTCACGCCGGGTGTTGGGCCGTGAGGCGGTCCCTGCGGCGCTCCCGTCAGCTACGAAGGAGCCGCACGGCGCCCGCCGACGCCAGGATCAGCACCGCAAGGCCCACGGTGACGAATGCGACGAACATCGTCGCGTCGAACCAGAAGCCCTGGGGAAACATCATGACCAGGTAGTCCCGCCGGGGGTCCAGCATCCAGAAGTCGTTGGAGAAGCTGACCTCGTGGAAGAACAGAAACAGGGAGTCGAAGCCCGTCACCGATAGCAGGCCCACCAGCACCACCACGCCCACCGTCAGCCCCGCTCCCCACACCGCGCCGCGGGCGGCCCGGGGCCCGATGTCCCTGCCCCCGAGGCGCAGCCCCACGCACAGGAACCCCAGCAGGTACAGCGCCGCCGCCGCGCCCACTCCGTAGACCCCCCAGATCAGCCGTTTCACGTCGTACATGTGCAGCACTTCCCGGTGGTTGAACAGGTCCCGCTCCTCCCCGAATATCCGGGTGCGCACGTCCAGGGGCTCGCGGGTGGAGTTGAAGTAGCCGCGAATCTCCTTCGCGGCCACCACCAGGTCCTCCCGCTCGATCCCGGTGACCAGGGGCACGTCGTAGGTGTCGAACCCGTGCTCGTACAGGCGAATCTCGTTCACCGCCCAGGTCACGCTGGCGCATACAAGCAGCAGCGGCACGGCGGCCGCGAACAGGACAACGGGCAGGCGCCGCATCCCGGCGCGCAGATACACCTCCATCGTGGCTATACGTTAGCACACTTCCCATGGGCCCGCACCGTTTGCCGTAGGTGCACGGTGCCCATATAATGCGGGCGAACGCATGCCGGGGAGTCGTCAGATGAGCAACGGTCCGTCGCATTTCCAGGAGCTGGTGGGGATAGTGGAACGGTTGAGGTCCCCAGGAGGCTGCCCGTGGGACCGGGAGCAGACCCACGCGTCCCTGAAACGCCACCTGCTGGAGGAGGCATACGAGGTGATGGAAGCCATCGACGCCGGCGATCCGTCCAGGCTTCAGGAGGAGCTGGGCGACCTCCTCGTCCAGGTAGTCTTTCACGCTCAGATGGCCCGGGAAGCCCGGGACTTCGACGTGGAGGCCGTGGTCTCCAAGGTGTCCGACAAGCTGGTCCGACGCCACCCCCACGTCTTCGCGGACTCCTCGGCCTCCGACGCCCGGGAGGTGGAGCTGAACTGGGAGCGGCTGAAGGAGAAGGAGAGGGGCCGCAGGTCCCCGGTGGAGGGCATCCCCAGGGCGCTCCCCGCCCTCTCCCACTCCCAGCTCATGCAGGACCGGGTGTCCAAGGCGGGCTTCGAGTGGGAGGACATTTCCGGGGTGCTGGACAAGGTAGCAGAGGAGGCCGGCGAGCTGGTGGCCGCTCCGACCGACGAGGAGCGCGCCAGAGAGTACGGCGACCTCCTGTTCGTGATGGTCAACCTCGGCCGTTGGCTGAACATCCAGGCCGAGGACGCGCTGCGGCAGGCCAACGACCGCTTCCGGGGACGGTACCTCGCCATGGAGCGCCTGGCCTCGGACCGGGGCCTCGACTTCCACGACATGCCCATGGACGCGAAAGAGGAGCTGTGGCAGGAGGCAAAACGCCTGACCCGGGCCTAGACCCTAGCCCGCATCCCTGGGACCGCCGGAGGGTCCCACGAGCGGAGGCGCCGCCACGTAGTACAGCCCCCCGGCCATGAGGCGCTCCAGCTCGGCGACCAGGCCCTCCCCGACTCCGGGGCCGCCCATGCGTCCGGTCAACCGCTCCAGAAGCGCCCGCCTCGGCCGGACCCAAACCGGCCGCCGGCCCGTCCTTCCCATCTCCGCCGCCATATTCAGGGCCGAGTCGAAGTCGCCCAGCTCGTCCACCAGCCCCAGCTCCAGGGCGCCCCGGCCGGTGAACACCTCCCCGGTGGCCAGCTCCCGCGCCCGTTCCGGCTCCATTCCCCGCTCACGGGCCACCACGCCCACGAAGTTGTCGTATATCTCGGCGATGAGGCTGTCCAGCTTGCCCTCCTCCTCGGGGGTCGGGGCCCGCCAGAAGGCGCCCATGTCCTTGAGCCTGCCACCTTTGTGCACGGAGAAGCTCACACCCAGCTTCTCCAGTAGCTGCTCCAGCACCGGCCTCAGGTAGATCACGCCGATGGACCCCACCAGCGAGGTGGGCAGGGCGACGACCCGGCTGGCCCCGCAGGCGATGTAGTAGGCGCCCGAGGCCCCGGTGCCGCTGATGTAGGCGACCACGGGCTTCGCCTCCCTGACCCTGGCCAGGCTGCGGTAGAGGAGCTCGGACCCGCTGGCGGCGCCTCCCGGCGAGTCTATCTCGACCACCACCGACTTGAACCGCCGGTCGCGCCGCACCGCGTCCAGGATGCGGGAGTAGACGGGCACGCGCAGCGCGCCGCCTATCATCCCGGACATCTCCACCACCCCGACGCCGGAGCGCCTCAGGAAACGCAGGGCCATGGCCTTCTCCCGTCAAGAAGCTTGCGCGGTTTCGTTGGTGCGGCCCAGCGGGCAGCCCCCCGACCTGGCGCTCAGGCCAGTCCCCGTGGGGCGATCTGGAAGGGCGGGGTCAGCACGGGCATGGGAACGTCGATGACCACGGGGGCGTCCGCCTCGAGGGCGTCCCGAAGGGCACGGCCGAGCTCCGACGGGCCACCCAGCTTGACCCCGACGGCCCCGAATGACTCGGCCATCCGCGCGAAGTCTGGGTTGTGAAAGCGGGTGCCGTGCTCCCGCCCCCCGAACCGTGTCTGCTGGTCGGACAGGGAGGCGCCGTAGGAGCCGTTGTTGAACACCAGGGACACCAGATTCGCCCCCTCTTGGACCGCCGTGGTCAGGTCAGGCACGCCGTACATGAAGCCCCCGTCGCCGCAGAGGGCCACCACCTGCCGGTGCGGATTGCCTATCTTTGCTCCCACGGCGGTGGGAAAGGAGAAGCCAAGGGTGGCGAAGTAGGACGTGGTCAGGTAGGAGTGCGGCCTGAGCACCGGGAAGGCCAGGTAGCTCCAGTAGCCCACGTCGGTGGTCCCGGCCACCACGATGGCGTCGTCCTCCAGCTCCCGGCGCAGCGTCTCGATGATTTCTACCTGAAGCGGCGCCATGCCCTGTATCTCCCGGTACGTGTCGTCCTTTATGGCCGCCAGCTCGGCGGGAGACCATTCGCTGGAGCCGCCCTCCAGCTTCTCCAGGAGGGCCCGCAGACCGGCCTTGGAGTCGGCGACTATGCCCACGCTGGTGTCGTGGTTGCGGCCCAGCTCCTCCGGGTCCGCGTCGATGTGTATGAGCTTCTGGTGGGGCTGGAAGGACCAGGACACCTTCGGCGTCAGGTGCAGCCGGCTCCCCACTGCCAGTATCACGTCGCACTGGGGGAGGGTCCTCTGGCCGGGCCCGTGCCCGTAGTAGAAGGTCCCCAGGGACAGGGGGCTCGTTTCCGGGATGACCCCCTTCCCCTGGTGTGTCGTGATCACGGGGGCGTTGAGGGCAGCGGCAAGCTCCGCCACCTCGTCCGAGGCGTCGCCGCGTATGGCGCCCCCGCCCGCCCAGATGAGGGGACGGCGGGCGTTGGCCAGCAGGTCCGCGGCCTCCTGGACCTTCGAGGGGTCCGGCGTCTGCCTGGGAAACACCTCCGCCTCCGGCAGCTCGGCGTCGCCCTGGCGGGGGAGCACGTCCCAGGGGACCTCCAGCTCCACGGGGCGGGGCCTGCCGGTGCCCAGCCGTCGCATAGCCTCGTGCACGCCCTCAGGAATGGCCTCGACGGTCATCATCCGGCTGCACCACTTGGTTATGGGCCGGAACACGTCCTGCAGGTCCTCCACC
Organism: Dehalococcoidia bacterium; assembly: GCA_965207305.1. GTDB lineage: Bacteria > Chloroflexota > Dehalococcoidia > Lucifugimonadales > JAGWBF01 > JAGWBJ01. The sequence continues at coordinate 327,963 of CBDBMB010000004.1, forward strand.
TCGTGGAGGGCACCCCGCTCCTTGCCGAGGTTGTAGCTCTCGATCTGGCCGCAGATGAGCAGGACCGGCGAGGAGGTGGCGTAGGCCGTGCCCAGGCCGGCCGTGGCGTTTAGAGCGCCGGGGCCCGGCACCACCAGCCCGACGCCCACCTTCCCCGTGGTGCGGGCGTAGCCGTCGGCCATGAACGTCGTCGACTGCTCATGGCGAACGGTGACCAACCTGATGCCCGGTTCGTCGTGGAGGGCGTCGAAGGCGTCCATTATCTGGACCCCCGGAAGGGCGAAGACCACCTCCACGCCCTCCCTGGCCAGGGACCTTACCAAGGCCTGGGCTCCCGTCATGGATGCCATCGGAGACCTCTTCCCGTCCGGCGAGGGGAGCCCGGCCGGGCTAGAGCCTCCACACGCGGCCGACCTGTTGGACCATGTCGACCCGGTATATGGCGTCGTAGCCCCAGCCCGCCTGGGCGATCCACTCCTCGAAGTGGGACTGCTCCTGGCACTCGCATTCGGACACCAGCTTGCCCTCATCCAGGCTGCAGTACACCTTCAGGATGGTCGTGCGCCGGTCGGGACGCCACTTGCTCACGTGGGCGACGGCGTCCTCGAACTGCTCTTGGGTGATGCCCGGCACGCTGTGTATCGCCATGAACCTGGGCATGGGCCCTCCTTACGGCCTCGGAGAGTAAGGCCACGGAGACGCCGATGCCCCGTGTTTCGCATTCTCTCCGCGGCTCCGTGTATCTGTGCGGCTGCTTCCCGGTCAGTCCCGGGGAGGGACGAAGGGGTAGGGGATCGGACGGCCGCCACGGATGGGCAGGACCACGGTGGCGGTGCCGGGCATGCTCTCGATTCCCAGGTGGGTCTTCATCCCGATCTCCAGGTCCACCAGGCCGAGGCCTTCCCTCTCCCGCTTCTCGGTGACCCTTCCCCACATTATCAGGACGTCCCCCGGGACCAGCATCGCCCGGTGCTGGAACGACGCCTTCCACGGCCAGCCGTTGGGCAGCGTCCAGTCCTTCAGGTACTGGGGCACCACGCTCTGCTTCCATGATCCCTGCACCAGGATGCTGGGGAGCTTGTCGTGGTTGGTGGCGAAGTCCAGGTCGTAGTGGATCCGGTGCCAGTTCTCGATGCCGGCGCTCCACCTGAACAGGTGGGTCGGGGTGGGCTGGTAGATGTACTTGGGCAGCTCCATCCCCTCGTGGACGTCGTCGAAGTACCTCTGGACGGGGTCTCGCAGGTCGTCGGCCGAGGGCCTTTCGTCGTGCCGGAGTATCTCCTCGGGGGGAAGCTTGAGCAGGGCTTCCAGGTCCATGCCCACCTCCTGGCTTCTGGTAGGGATACCCTACCGTCTAATGGACGCGGCCCGGGTGATGCAGAGGACCTCGCCCTTCTGGTTGCGGAACACGGTCTCCCTGGCCACTATCAGAAACGCGCTCCCATCCCGCCCCTGCCGCTCGGTGATGCTGGAGTACTTGTTCTGGAAATACACCTTGTCGCCTATGCTGGGGTACTTGTACAGCTCCAGCTCGTTGCCCGCGTTCAGCGTGCGGACCAGGTCCGTGGGGATGGGCGGCAGCTCGCCTTGCCTGTGGACTCCCTCGATGCCGTCGGACTCGGGGTTGTCCCGGAACGCCGCCGTGACCGGGTCCCCCTCCGCCGGGGACAGCCGCCCGGGCATGTAGCTCACCATTATCGGGGGGGTGATGACCTCGCCGTAGCGGGTGGCCGCGGCAAACTCGTCGTCCCAGTACCTGGGGTCGGGGTCCATGACGGCCTGGGTGAACCGCCTGAGGTACTCCCGGTCCACCACGCCCCAGCACTCGACCACCTCGCCCTCGACCCCGATCATGGCCTCTACCTCGGGGGTGAGGGCCTTCTTCACCTCCGACGCCATGGTCATCACCTCCTGCCGCATCCCCCGGCGATGGACGGCCCGGGTCCCGGCGGCTCACTTCAGCCGGATACTACCCCACGGTCGTAACGCCGTCAATAGCGGTGGGGCACGCCTTGTCTATCCCGCGGCGGTGGGGCATAATGTAACCTGCGGGGTGTAGCGCAGCGGCTAGCGCGCCACGTTCGGGACGTGGAGGTCGGTGGTTCGAATCCACTCACCCCGACCAATGGTCTGAACTGTGATTCGTGGGATGAACCGGATTATCTTGATTTCGAAGAGGGTCTGCTACGCTGGCCCTTCTGCTTGAGCTTCCGGTTCGTTACCCTCTTGAAGCGCGCCACGTTCGGGACGTGGAGGTCGGTGGTTCGAATCCACTCACCCCGACCAATGGTCTGAACTGATTCGTGGGATGAACCGGATTATCTTGATTTCGAAGAGGGTCTGCTACGCTGGCCCTTCTGCAGGTTACCCTCTTGAACTCCAGGCTCCTCGCGCCGAAGTTGATTAGCAGCCCAACCTCCAGGTCGTAGGCCTCCAGATAGTTGATGGCCTGCGCCAACTGAACGTCTTCGAGTTGAATGATGGCCTTCAGCTCGACAGAGACCGCGCCCTCCACCAGGAAATCGACCCTTCTCGAACCCACCTGTTGCCCCTTGTAGAAGACGGGCATCTCATGCTCACGGCTAAAAGAGATGCCCTGCTCCGCCATCTCTATCTGCAGCGCCCTCTGATAGATCACCCTCCTGAAACCCGTTGCCCAAAGCGGAATGCACCGTCATGGCGCACCCTGTTATCTTACCTGTCAGTTCTGAATACTTGTACTGCCTCCGAATCATGGCCCATCACACCAATCGCGCGAATCACAGTTCAGACCCCCGGCCCCGCCAGCACCTCGGGCGGGGTCTTGCGGCCGCCTATGAGCCGGCCGTGCTTCCTGTCGTCCACGAGGGCCCCGTTCTCGACGATGACCATCCCCCTTAGGACCGTCGTAACGGGCCACCCCTTCAGCTCCCAGCCGTCCCACACGCTGTAGTCGGTGCCGTGGAGCTGGGACAGGCGCAGCTTCCGGTCTGGCCGGGGGTCGATGAGGGTGATGTCGGCATCGCTACCCGGCGCGATGGCCCCCTTCCGGGGGTACATCCCCAGGATGCGGGCGGCGTTGGCCGACGTCACGTCGACGAACCGCTGCAGGGACATTCCGCGGTTGGCCACCCCCTCGGTGTAGGTGATGCCCATCCGCTCCTCGACGGCCGCGTTCCCGCCCACCGTGTCCTCGATGGTCCTGCCCGAGAGCTTCACGTCCCGGGAGCACCACAGCACGTCGGTGGCCATGGTGGAGATGGCCCCATTCATCAGTCCCTGCCAAAGGGCGTCCGCGTCCTTCCGGTACTTCAGGCCCGGATAGGTGTGGTACAGGGGACCGTCGGGCCGCCTGTACTTCTGGGACGTGAAGGTCGCGTAGTGGTGGAGGGTCTCGCCGTAGACGGGCAGACCCTTGCTCCTGCCGGCGGCTATGGCGTCTACGCCCTCGCCCGCGCTCACGTGCATCATGTAGACGGCGGCGCCCGTCCACTCGGCCAGCCGCACCACCCGCCGGAAGGACAGGTCCTCGGACAGGTTGGAGTGCGCCTCGTGGAGGAACTCGGTCCCCGTGCGCTTCTCCTGGTGCAGCCTCTCGCTGGCGTACATCACCACGTCCTCGTCCTCGGCGTGCACCGCCAGCACGCCTCCCGCCGAGGCCACCCGCTCCATGATGGCGGAGATGTGCCCGAAGTCCACCATCTGCTTGGGCCGGGTGGCCGTGGTGTTGGACGTCCAGACCTTGATGGTGTTGAAGCCTCCCTGCACCAACTCCGGCACCTGGTCCACGACCCAATGGGGCAGGTCCACCCCCTGCTCGGGCGTGGCCCCCTCGGTGCCCCAGCCCACCAGGATGCAGTGAAAGGTGTAGTCGGCGTAGCTGTTCCCCCTGAAGGTGGCGTCCTTCTCCTCCATGGAGCGGAACAGGTCTATGCCGGGCCTCCAGTTGGCGAAGTCCACCACGGTGGTGGTGCCTCCGAACACCGCGGCCCGGGAGATCTCCTCGGCGCTGCCCGAGCGGAGCCCGGCAGCCCGCGCTCCCGGGTAGGGCAGCCGGAACCCGGCGTGGGCGTGGGGCTCGATGCCCCCGGGCACGACTATCTTTCCCGAGGCGTCCAGTACCCGCGCCGCCTCGGCAGGGAGGGTCCCTGGGTGGGCCACCGCAACGATCACACCGTCCTGTACGGCGACGTCCCAGGTCCCCACGCCCCACGGCGCCACCACCGTCCCGCCCTGGATCATCAGGTCCAACATGGCTTGGTCAGAAGATACCACAGGGGGCCGGCCGGGGCGACCCCCATTCTGTCCGGGCCCATTCCCTCTGGCCTCCACTCTCTTCGGCCGGCTCTCCCCTCCGGGGCCCATTCTCTCCGGTATGAACACCGCTACTGCCCTTTCCGTATCATCCTAATAACCCCTACTTGACAACCCCTTGCTCTCGTGGTCTTATACGGTGGTTATGACTTCCGAGGCGCCACCGGCCATGCTCCAGGTACAGGGTGTGAGCAAGCACTTCGGCGGCCTGCACGCCGTCGAGAAGGCCAGCTTCGACGTCCCACAGGGCCTCATCACCTCCATGATAGGCCCCAACGGAGCGGGTAAGACCACCCTGTTCAACGTCATCTCCGGCCTCATGCCCCAGACCGAGGGGCGGATCGCCTTCAAGGGCACCGACATCACCGGCTGGCCGGCCCACCGCATAGTCGCCGCCGGCATGGGGAGGACCTTCCAGAGCCTGCAGTACTTCGACAACCTGAACGTGGTGGAGAACGTAATAGCCTCGCGGTTCTGCCGCACCGGCTCCTCCTTTCTGGAGTCCCTCCTTGGCCTGCCCAGGGACTGGAGGGAGCGCAAGAACAACAGGCAGGTGGCAGAGGAGCTGCTGGAGTGGGTCGGCCTGCAGGACCGCATGTACTTCATGCCCAGCGAGCTGTCCTACGGCATGCAGCGCCGCCTGGAGGTTGCCAGGGCCCTGGCCACCGAGCCCGACATGATGATGATGGACGAGCCGACGGCGGGACTCACCCAGAGTATCGTCGAAGGGCTCATGGAGCTCATAGGCCGCCTGAAGGGCATGGGCAAGACCATCTTCCTCATAGAGCACAACATGAACGTCGTCATGTCCATCTCCGACAAGGTCGTGGTCATGAACTTCGGAGAGATGCTTGCCGAAGGCTCCCCGGCCGAGGTGCAGGCCAACCCCGACGTGGTGGACGCCTATCTTGGGGTACGGGCTTGAAGTCCGTCCTGAAGGTCCGGGGCCTGCAGGTCTCCTACGGCTTGGTGCAGGCTGTAAGGGGGGTGGACTTCCAGGTCCGGGAGAACGAGATCTGCGCCGTCCTCGGCGTCAACGGCGCCGGAAAGTCCAGCATCATCAAGGCCGTCCTCGGCCTGATCCGGTCGCAGGCCGGGACCGTCGAGTTCCCCGAGGGCACCGAGATACGGGGCATGCCTCCCCACCGGATAAACCGGGCCGGCATCGCCTGGCTGCCCCAGGGCGGGCAGATATTCTCCACCCTGACGGTCCATGAGAACCTGCTGATGGGCGCCTTCGGCCGGGAGAAGACCCCGGAGACCCTGGAGCGCATGGCTGGGATCCTGGAGCGGTTCCCCATCCTCCGGGAGCGGTCTACCCAGATAGCCGGGTCCCTGAGCGGCGGGGAGCAGCAGCAGCTCGCCTTCGGCCGGGCCCTGATATCCGACCCCAAGCTCCTCATCCTGGACGAGCCGTCCCTGGGCTTGGCCCCGCGCATCGTCCAGCGCACCTTCCAGCTTGTCAGTGACCTGCGCTCCGAGGGACTGAGCATCCTCGTGGTGGAGCAGAACGCCAGGGAGGCCCTCAAGATAGCCGACTACGCCTACCTCCTGGAGGTTGGACAGATCGCGGGGGAGGGCACGGCCTCGGAGATCGAGTCCAGTGAAGAGGTCCAGCGCGTGTACCTGGGAGCGGAAGCCGTCTAGCGGTGGAGCAGTTCTTTCAGCAGGTGGCCAACGGCCTCAGCGTGGGCAGCACCTACGCGGTGGTCGCCCTGGGGTTCGGACTCACCTTCAGCGTCATGCGGGTCATCAACCTAGCCCATCCCGAGTTGTTCATGCTGGGCGCGTACCTCACCGGCGTGGTCGTCACCTTCCTGGGCTACAGCTCCGCCAGTGCCCCGCTGGCCGGGGCGGTGGGCATGCTCATCCTGGTGCTGATCCTGGTCATGGGGGGTACGGGCGCCACGGGGCTGGTCGTCGAACGCTTCGTCATACGGCCCGTGCGGGGCAGGTACATACTCATCCCCTTCATGGCCACCGGCGGCATCGCCATATTCATGCAGTACGCGGCCCAGCGCGTCTGGGGGTCAGACCCGGCGTTCGTCCCCAGCATCATCCCCTTCCACGCCTTCTGGGTCTGGGGGGTGAACATCACCGCCGCCCAGCTCACCACCTTCATCGCCGGGGTCATCGTCATGTTCCTGCTCCGGTACTACGTCAGGGAGACCCGGTGGGGCCGGGCGACCAGGGCGGTGGCCGAGCGGGCCGACGTGGCGGCAGCGTGCGGAGTCAACGTCAACTTTGTCTCCCAGCTGACCGTCGGCATCTCGTCCATGATGGCGGGCATCGCCGGGGTGACCATCGGCCTCCTCTACACCAGCGCCTGGCCCTTCATGGGCCTGCTGTATGGCCTGAAGGCCTTCGTGTGCATGCTCGTGGGAGGCAACCGCCACATCGAAGCCATCATGGCAATCGGGCTGGTGCTGGGCATCATCGAGGCGATGGTGACGGGGTACCTTACGTCGACGCTGAGGGACGCTGTGGCCTTCAGCATGCTGCTGGGGATACTGGTCTTCCGGCCCAACGGGCTCTTCGGGTCCTACGACGTATAGTGGTGAAGCGATGCAGGATATAGCGTCCGAATACCTGACATCCCAGCGGAGGACCCTGGCGATATCCGTTCTGGCGGCGCTGGTCATCGGGCTGGACGTGGCCGGAGTCATCGACATCGTCGGGACGCTGGACGAGCTGTCCACCAACCTGTCCGGTTTCTGGGAAGCGACCCTGGTCTACGCAGGGATGAACGCCATCATAGTCGTGGGGTTGTACTACTGCGCCTCGGCCGGGGCCCTCTCCGTGGCCCACGCGTCCATCGCCGGAATGGGCGCCTACATGTCCGCGGTGCTCACCACCAACTTTGGCTGGCCCTTCCCCGCCGCCATCTTGTTCGGCACCGGGGTGGGGTTCCTCACAGGCACCTTCCTGGCCGTGGCGACAATCCGCATGAACCACCTGGTGGCGGGCCTGACCACCCTCGCCTTCGGAGAGGCCATGGCTGTGGTCGCCTTCAACATAGACTATATCGGCGGGGCCAACGGCTTCAGCGGCATGCCACTGAACACATCCTTCGGCGTGGTGTTCCTGGTGCTGGCCATCCTGGGCTTCGCCACCTGGCGTTTCGACACATCCCGCCTGGGGTATGCGGCCCGGGCTGTCCGGGACAACCCGACGGTGGCGGCCGCCATGGGCATCAACGTCTCCTGGGTCAGGGTGCTGGTCTTCTCTTTGGGGTGCGCCATCGCGGGCCTGGGCGGCGTGTTCCGGGGCCACTACATTCTGGTGCAGCACCCCGAGGACATGACCTTCTTCTTCTCCCTGACGTTCGTCATGTTCTGGGTATTCGGCGGCTCCTATACCTTCCTGGGACCCCTCTTCGGCGCCATGTTCCTGACCATCGTCCCCGAGGTCCTGCGGTTCTCCCTCTACGAGCGGTACATCATGTACGGCCTCGTCCTGACCGTCATGATAATCATGCGGCCCCAGGGGGTCATCACCAGGGTGCCCCTGGGAAACCAGCTCCGCCTGTTCGGGCTTGTGGACATGGTCAGGGAGCGAAGGCTGCCCGCCTGGGCCACCGGGGCCCTGGGACACCGCAGCCGTGACCCGGCCTCGGCCCCCAAGGGCGAAGAACCGGACTGACGACGCGTCGAGACCGAAACATTCGCAGTTCTCAATAGGCACCAAAGGCTCCGGCACTCTTGGTCTGTGGACTTGCAGCCGCCCCCTTCCAAGTGAGTAGGATATACCAGCATGCAGGGCCGGCCGCGCAGAGCAGACAACCATGGGGTCGTCGGACTGTTCGCCCCGGTGTGCTATTGACGCATATCCGGTCCAGAGTTCTCCAGAGTTCTTTTCAAGCGTTGGACGGTGTAGTAGAATGTGGCTCGTGGAAGAATACCTTGTTGGAGGAGCCGAAGAGTGGTTACGCCGGTCCGGCTGGCCGGAGTTGGCGCAGGCTCTGGGCCGACTGTCAGGTGAGATATGACGACGCCAGACACATTTGCCAGGACGCCGCAGGTTCGGGAGACTTTCGTGTTTCCGGACCCGCCGGAAGACCCGGAAGACAAGATGACCAGCTTTGACCATCTGACGATCACGGGAAGCGCGCACTACCTGGCGATACACTTGGGGAACCGGGAGACGACGCTGGTGGCCGGAGACCGCTACGTCAGTCCGATAGTCACCGGGGACATGGCCGGACTGCGATACCCGGACCTCCTTGTAGCCTTCGGGGTGGACCCTGAGGCGTACCGCAGGAGCAACGCCTACGTTATCTCGGAGCAGGGGAAGGTGCCGGACTTCGTGCTGGAGGTGGCGTCGCGGAGCACGGGCCGGGTGGACGTGGGGGAGAAGCGCGATGACTACGCGCGGTTGGGGATCACTGAGTACTGGCGTTTCGACGAGACGGGGGAGTATCACGGGGCGAACTTGGCCGGGGATCGGCTGGTGGAGGGCCGATACGAACCCATACCGATAGAGACCGTGTCCGATGGAGTTCTTCAGGGATACAGTCCTGCGCTGAACCTGTACCTGAGGTGGGAGGGTGGAGCTTTGGTGTTCCACGACCCTGCGACGGGGCGTCCCATCGCCAGCCTTGAAGGCGAGCGTCAGGCGCGAGCGGCGGCGGAAGCTCATGCAGAGGCGCAGCAAGTCCGCGCCGACACAGAGCAAGTCCGCGCCGACACAGAGCAGGCCCGCGCCGAGGCAGCCGAAGCCCGTGTCCAGGAGTTGGAGGAGCGGCTTCGGGGCCAGGGAGCGTAACCCTTTGGCGCGCCCGCGCCCGCGTCTTCCTCTAATAGACCCTGCGACCCAGTCCGGCCGCAGCCCCGAACCCGAGAAAACGATCCTATTGACAACGGCATAGAAGATAGATTATGGTCTTGTCGCGTAAAGATATATAGTATCAATACTGTATCAGTAACGAGGCTGCATCGTTGGCAATTTGGACTCCTTGGCAGCGTAGGGAAAATCCTGTAGAATCGGGGCCGCAGGCAGATTCCGCCTTCGCCTTTTTTGTTGGCCAATAATGAGACTATGTATCATCACAGGCATGGGTATGCAAGTCAACAACGACGCTGCGTTGGCTGACGCTAGGTCCTGTCCCGGCAACCACCGGAATCGTGAAACAATCCCTGTGCCAACCGGCGCCGCGCCAGCAGGCGGAGTAAAGTGCCGTCGGGTCCAATTCCGCCTGGGCTCCAGAACCGGGCAGCAAGCCCCCCCCCCCCCCCGACTCTATCCTCGGGCAAACCCGCATCGGGTAGCTTTTCTCTGCTGCCCGCCGGCTTTTCGCGTTTGACAGCCGATGCCTGTCGCGGCGTTCCTTTCCGTCAGGAGGTTCCCCTCCGCTGGTGAAAGCGTGTCAGTAGCGGCCAACGTTCTGGCCAGAAGTATGTGCCAATGCAGGATACCCGAACGCGCCCTGAGCGCAAGGCAAAGAACTACGAACCGAACCAATAGAAGTTTCGAAAGCAAGGAGAATCAATGAACACCTTTACCAACGCATCAATGCCCCTGAAGCTCTTCGGCGTCGTCCTGGCGCTGGCTCTTGTAGCGGTGGCCGCCCTGTTGGTCACCCCTACTTCGGCGCAAAGCCTGGACAACACCTACCCTAACCCCCAGCCCTGTGGCGAGGGTGCCGCCAAAGCCAACCAACCCGAACCCCACGAGGTGACCATCGGCCACTTCGCCCTCTTCGACTCCTACTGGCGGGTAACGGCCCGCAACCAGCGAGACGATGCGCCCAACGCCGGCGTCCTCCATACCAACCTCTGCCCACCAAAGATGACCCAGGGGGATGGTGACGATGCTACGGAGGTTCTCACCCGCTCTATCTCCAACATCGACATCGGTGAAGCCATCATGCACGTGCTGGACAAGCACAAGGTGGATGTTGTCGCCACCAACGCCGAGGCGACCGACGGCCAGTTGTCGCTGGAAGAATATCCTGAGGTCCGCAAGGCACTGGGCCTGCTCGGACCAAACGACGAGCTTCTGCCAGTACCCGAAGGAACCCAGGTCTGGTGGCTGAAACTGGACGACCCAGATACGCAGGACGATCCGAACACGCAGGAAAAGGAGAATGACGAGACCTCGGACCTGAGCCTGGGATTTTCCACCGCCCTGTTCGACCACAAATACTGGCTCACGAGCGCCCACACCGATGAAGATGGCAACGCCCAGCCCATGCCGATGCGCTACAAGTTCGAGGTGGAGCGCTACCAGGGCGAGAACCCGGCCGAAGTGCCCCACTTCTTGGCCTACGAGGCCCCCGAATCGAGCAACGCGAAGCAAATGGCTGTTTGGAACAGCATCAGGCCCGACATTGACGACGATGACATGACGTTGGACCCCGGCGAGTACCGAGCCCTGCAGTGGATCTTCACCAAGGCCGGAACCTACGAGTTGTCGGTCCACCTTCAGGGCTTCGTACGCAAGACGAAGCTCACAGCAAACCCTAACCATCCCGATTACGTCGAGAACTGGAGACCCATCAGCGGCAAGGTCGCCGAGACCGGCGAAGTGAAGCAGTACACCATCCAGGTCGGCAGCGAACTCGTGGAGATGGAGCCGCCGCTGTTCGGCGTCAACCTCAGCGTTGCCGAGAACTCCCCAGGCGGTGTCAAAATCGGCGATCCGATACCTGTCTATGAATCCGAGGCCGAAACCCTCAAGTACAGTCTTGGCGGAGACGGGCATGCCAACTTCAAGGCGGTGGCTGTCACCGACCCCCGCGGAGCGGCCCGTCACGCCGTCCAGATAGTGGTGGCCGACGGCGCCAGCCTGGACTACGAGACGAAGGCTTCCTACAACCTCACCCTCAGCGTGACCGACAACGTAAACCACGAAAACCATCCCGACGACACCGTGGACGACACCCTGGCTGTCAGGATCGACCTGGAAGACCAGTCGCCCGGGGTGGACCTCCAGGTCGACCGGGGAGTCCTGCCGGTTGGCGAAACGGTGAACTTTATCGCCAGGTATGAACCAACGCCGGAGCGACGCGATCAGGCGTTCACATACCAGTGGGCGGAGCGGACGATAGAGGGCGGAGAGGTTAAGTGGCATGCTATCGACGCTGGCGTGGCGCCCAGCTCACCCACATGGTCCGTTTCGCAATCGAGCTCGATGAGCAAGACGTACCGAGTGTCTGTGGTGTTGGTGGTGGGGGATGACCCCAAGCCAACCTTCGTGGACTCAAGCGGCGTCGAGATCCGCTGGGTAAGCAATTAGCTGGACCCGACTAGCCGGGCGGCGGAGACTTACCGCCGCCCGGCTAAAGTCCCTTCGGGTCTCATATCACATTCATGCAAATGCCTGCTACAACAACAGTTCGCACTTTCCTGCGCCTGGCGATGGCGATTATCGTCGTTGCCATCGCGGCGACGACCACAAGCCCAGCCCACGCCCAGTCGACGCTCCCTTTCGACCTGACTATTACCTCCAAACACGACAAAGCGCCATCCTCGTGGGAATTCTTTGTGACCAACAACGGGGAAAATATGGCCCGTTCGGTGAAGGTGCAGGCCGACTATATTCTTGACTTCGGCAGTGAAGTCAAAGTCGTCGATACGGAAATATGGACCATCCCGGAAGTGCGACCTGGGCAAACCGTAGACAGTGGGGGCGTTAGTCTAGGGATTTACAGCGTGGAACTTCTTCGTGGCAGGCCAGCAGTGCCGATGAGGATATATGCCGAAATCATCGAGTCGTATCCATTGGAATCGCCAGGACTCCATTTCAACAACGCCACGGAGGGCTGGAGGATCTGGAGCGGCAGCAACATCTATTCCTGGACCAACGGAAACACCGGCGTTGCGGTTGAAGAACTATCCGAGCGGTTTCCGCAGGTGGGAGGAGCAACGACCTTCACAGTGCGGGCCATGAATGCCAAGGGAAGCACTCCTCCTGGTGGTTTCGAAAGCCATGTTCAGCATAATGTACAGGTCGAAATCAGTCTTTCGGAGGGTTTAGCCTTCGCCAATACTCAGCCGCAGGCGCCGGACGGCACGACGTTTGATCCGCATACCGGTATCTGGGACGTGGGCACGCTGCGGCCCCACCCGAGAACCGGCCTAATAGACCTGGATTTGCCGGTGGCGGTCAACCTCACCGCCGACAGCCTGGAGTCCCTGCCCCTGGAACAGCGGTGCCTGAAGGCGGAGGTGATCAGGGCGGTGCCAAGGTTCGCACTCAACCCCTCGAAGCGAGCCAACGACACCGCTACCGCGTGCCTGGGCGAAGAGCCTAAGTTGCTGTTGACCAAGGGCGAGGTCATCCTGTTTCGCCCCTACGACTGCGTCGGCGTCAGTCCCGGATTCCGCGGCTGCCCCAGCACGGACATGGTAGAGATGCTTGCTCTGACTCCCGACTACGAGACCCTGAAGCCGGAACGGATTCTCGTCCACGTTCGGGACCATGTAGGTCGCCAGTATGACCCCCACTTCGGCAGCGTCACCGACGGCAGCACGATCTCGTGGCAGACGGGGCGACACCACCCCAGCAGCTTGCTACCGGTGGAAGGTGTATACGTCAAATACACGAGGTCCGGGTTCAACCGCCGTATAATGGACTGGGCAAGTCTGGCCCGCACCGTGACCGTGTCCGGCCTAGACGGCGCGACGGCTCCTGGGCGGGTCAAGGTTCGCTTTGACAGCCGATCTGGGAATGTCTTTTTCGACCCGAATCCCACACATACGAGGGCCTCCATTACCCTTAGTACTCCAACCGATTTTATACAAGGTACGTTCCTCGAGTTCTCGACCTTGGGGAGCTATGTAGTAGATTTCAAGGTGGATGCGGTCCGTGACGACCCCGACATGACAACCCACACTGCTACTGGCACCACCATCTTCCATGTGGGGCCGATCACGGAGTTGGAGGTGCAGGATGGCGGTGAGGAAAGTGCCTTGGCGGCGGCCGGACAGACGGCCTACACCATCCTCGCGGCCAACAACGGACCAGACGCGGCTGGGGCCGTGCGGGTAACCCTCACAGGCGTACCCCAGGGCGCGGAGGCCATCGTCAGTGGCAGCACCAAGCGCGTGGACGACGAAGAGGTCAGCGGCAGTGATGGTACGTACACGCAGGGCACCTGCGTAGACGGCCTCTGCCGGGCGGTCTGGGACCTGCGTGAGTTGCCCGTTACCTCTGGCCGGGCCGGCGGCGGCCAGTTGCCGTACCCGACGCTGACCCTGATCGCCCCGGACGGCGTCCCCACTCCGGACATCCAGGCCACCATCGCCAGCGCCGAAATCTACTCGGTTACCATCGACGGCACGGTCCACTCCACTCCCTACTTCGACCACATCGATTGGAACAACACGGACACCATCGCGGCGCTGCCGGGCACGGGCGAAGGAGCGCCGGGAACGCCACAGGACCTGCAAGCGCAGTTCTACACCGTTCCATTCACGACCGCCCTAGTGTGGTGGACCGAGCTTGAGTCGGTGAACGGCTTTCCCGTGTCCCGCTACGAGGTGTTCACGGAGCGACCGAACAGCGGAGCCTGCCAGGCGCCGAGTACGGACCAAGAGGGAGAGCGGCTCAAGGGAACGACGTACGTGGACCGCCGCGCGAAGGAGGGCGAGCTCACGTGCTACTACGTGCGGGCGGTGAATGAACTGGAGGTTCCCGGCTACTGGTCTGGGCCAGTGATAGCGACCGGCGAGATCCCTGGCCAGCCGCGACTATCGGTGGAGGGCGGCGGTCCGGTCAACGAGGGCAACGCCGCCCAATTCACGGTCAGCGCCTCCCCGGCGCCCGCCGCCGGAGAACGCCTCACCTTCCACTACACGGTGATCCAGCGGGGCCGCTACGCAGCCGCCGGCGACCTGGGCCGGAAGGAGGCGACCATAGGCAACAGCGGCCGCGCCACCATAACCGTCCCCACCGTGGGGAACGATACCGACGACGCCGACGGGGAGATATTCGTCACCCTGAACAACGGCGAGGGCTATACGGCGTCTTCGGACCGGTCGGCCAGTGTCGAGGTGAGGGACGACGACAATCCCGAGGTGTCCTTCGCCGACGACCCGGCCACGGCCACCGTGAGCGAGGGAGATGGCACTTACGACGTGGTGGTCAACCTGGTTCCGGCGCCCCATGCCGCCACCAGCATCAACTACCAGATCGGGGGCGTCGCCGAGGCCGGCGAGGATTTCATGATCGGCGGCCTGAGCAACGGCTTCGGGACGGTCACCGCCGGCCCTGGGCAAAGCAGCGTTCCCATCCGGGTGCGGCTGAGCGACGACGGTACGAGCGAGGATGATGAGTGGGTGGACATCTACCTGCGCGCGGGAGAGAACTACGACGTGGGAACTCCGTCCCGCTACACGCTGACCATCACCGACAACGACGGCCCCGGGGCGCAGTTCGCCAAGGCCGATAGCGAGGTTGGCGAGTCCGACGGGAGCGTGGGCGTCACCGTCAACCTGGTCCCGGCGCCCACCGAGGACGTGACCATAAACTACACCGTTGGCGGCGGCACGGCTCAGAGCGGCGACTACAGCATCGAAGGCTTAACCGGCTCTTCCGGGTCGGTGACGGTCTCCGCCGGGATCACCAGCGTCGACATCCCTGTAACCATCAACAGCGACAGCGACTCCGAGCGCGACGAGACGGTGGCGCTGACGCTGGGGGGCGGCTCGGACTACACCGTCGGGACGACTCGGACGCACACGCTGACCATCCTGGACGACGACCGGACGCGGGCGGAGTTTGCCTCCGCTGAATCCACCGTCGTCGAGGCGGACACCCCGCACCCCGTGCAGGTCAATCTCCGCCCTGCCGCGCCCGCGGGCGGCCTGACCCTGAGCTATGGCGTGAGAAGCACGGCCACGCGCAACCGGGACTACCGCGTCCCCAACACGATGCGGGTTTCGGAAGGCGCTACCAGTGTTGACATTCTGGTGGAGATCATCCACAACGGCGAAAGCGAGCCGGACGAGACGGTGGAGCTGACGCTGCGGGTCGGCTCGGGAAACAACGTGGGCGAAGAAAGCGTGCATAGGCTGACCATCACGGACAACAACCTGCCTATGGTCGCCTTTGAGGCGGCGGAGGCCAGCGTGAGTGAGACGGGCCGCACGCACCGGGCGGTCATCACCCTGGACCCGGCGCCCCACGAGGATCTCACCATCGGCTACACCGTTGACAGCAGCGGCACGGCCACGGAGGGAGTGCACGGCCAGCACGGCCCAGGCGACGACTTCACCATCCGTGATTCAGGCACGGTCACGGTCCCGCGCGGGCGGAACCAGGCCTTCGTGCCGATAACCATCCTCAACGACTCGGACGCCGAGGGCGACGAGACGCTGACGCTGACGCTGACCGGCGGCGACGGCTATGCCCTTGATACGTCGGCGAACATCTACGAGCTGACCATCCTGGACGACGACGCGCCGGAGGTATCCTTCACGGCGGCCTCGGGCGAGCCGGGCGAGGGCGCCGGCACGCACGTGGTGCGGGTCAGGCTGGACGGGCAGACGGACAATCCGGTGACAGTGGGCGTCAGCGTCAGCTTCCCGCCCAATATCGGCTCTGACAACACCGATGACAACACCGATGACCACAGCGCCATTCCCGGCAGCGTTACGATTCAGGCGGGGATGCTCGAAACCGAGATTACGGTGACCATCACCGACGACAACCTCAACGAGGCCGACGAGGTGGTCGTCCTGACTCTGGAGCCCGGCACGGGGTACTCCCTGTCGCAGGACAAGCCCACGGAGTACACGCTGACCATCGTGGACAACGACGCGGACGAGGACACCCCGGTGGCCAGTCGCGACCATCCCCATGCCCACGGGCAGGGCTCGACACAATTTGAAGTCTACGAAGGCCATACGCGGGTCCCGACGTGGTACGTGACCGGGGACTTCGCGGGGGATGTGATCTTCCAGTACGTCGGCGGAACGGCGACCCTGGACGAGGACTTCCGCTTGTTCAACATAGACGATCAGATCGAGAAGGTGGGCGACACCTTCACGGTCCGGTCCCTTGAGTCCCCCCACGACTCCGACAGGGAAGCGGGCCTCCGTTGGGCCAGGTTCACGTTCGACCCGATACGAGACCAGGAGCGGGAAGGCGGCGAGACGGTTATCCTCCGGGTGCTGAACGGCCCGGACTACACCGTCGAGGAGCCCACCGAGCTCACCATCACCATCATTGACTAGAAGCAACCGGCCGGCGTCCCCACGGGGCCATGGGCTGAATGCGGCAGTTCGGCTGCCGACCATTGGACGCCAACGCGCCGGTGCTGATGCGGACTTGGTGAAACGCAAAGAGAGCGGGATACATGCCGGTAGAGAGGGAGGCCATCCAATTCGGATAGCCTCCCTCTCCTGTACCTAAGCGGTCGCCGCCCCCGGCTGTGTCAGCAGTGCGGAGTAGCCCGGGGCCACCACGTGATCCACGGACACCTTCCCTGCGCCGTCGTATCCGGTGCGGAAGGCGTACTCCACCTCCGCGCCCCAGGGCACGCGCCCGCCGACGCGCACCGCTCCGCCCCTGGCCGTGCCGTCCCTGCCGCGAGCGCCGTGCACCACCATCCCGCTGCGCTCTCCCTTCTTCCAGCCCAGCACCTTCAAGGCCACGGGCATCACCCGCTCATCGGCCTTCGTCCGCCGGAACAGCGCCCCGTGCAGCTTCCTGAGGACCACGGCTGACGGGGTGCTTCTGCCGTTCATGATCTGGGAGAGGTGGCCGGAGCTGATGCCCGCCCTACGCGCCACCTCGTTCTGGCTGACGTCGAGCTCCTTCATCCGGTCCCAGACGGCCTGTTGGTCGAGGTTGGGACACTGGGCGGACGCGACCTTCGCACGTCCCTCAAGCACGGCCTCGACCCTGGCCTGGAGCTTCACCCCCATGCTACGGTGCCCTCTGGACACCTGGCTGAGGTACCCGGCGGACACACCGACCTTCTCGGCCAGCTCCCTCATGGTTAGTCCGAGGGCGCGGGCGGTCTCCCTGATGAAGCTGCTGGCCTCACTCTCGATCACGTCACCCTGGCGGTTGGCGCACTGTGCGGGGGCGACCCTGGCCGGAGCGTTCAGGACCGACTCGATGCTGGCCTGCACCTTGGGTCCCATGTTCCGGCGTCCCCTTGCCACCTGCGTCAGGTAGCCGTAGCTCACTCCCGACCGGTCGGACAGTTCCAGCATGGTGATTCCTATCTCGCGTGCGCGCTCCCGGATGAAGGTACTTTCTGCATCTACCTCGCGGGTCTGTCGGTAGACGATCCCCTGCCCAGGGACCTCTCCCAGCACGGCCATCGCCTTCTCCCGCAGGTTGGGGGTCCAGGGCTTCTTGCCCGTGCCGACCTGGGAGAGGTGGCTTGCGCTGACGCCCATCAGGGCCGCAAGCTCCTTCAAGGTGAGGCCGCGCTTCCTGGCGGCGGCCCTGAGCTCGCTCTCCGGCCTGCCCCTGCGCTCGGCGGGCGCCGCCGCATCCGTCGTGGTTTCCGTGTCCTTGGTCCTATTGGTCCTCGTCGTGGTTGCCGTCGTCATGTCGCTTCTCCTTTCAATGAAGAAGCGGGACGGCCCACCACCCCCGTGGGGTGGAGACAGTCCCGCTCGAATTGGTTGTCCCGAATGCCGGGACTGTCTCCGTGGGTATTTGTGTTGTCGTTGCGGCCGATGGCCGGCTGCGGCGTCCTCCGTGTCGCTGTACTGGGCAGGCTCTACGTGGGGAAGCCGTGTGCGGGCAATGTCAATGCCCGTCGTGAATTGGGCATAGTTCCTCCTGGGTGGGTAAGTGGATGGGTGGTGCGGGACCGGGTCCCGCAAGCAAGGGGCGGAGCGGTCAGGCTCCGGCGTGGCAAACGATGTGGAGAGTCGGAACGAGGGGAGCGCTAGCTAGCGGCGCACTCGGCCCAAGCAAGCAGGTGTAAGAAGGCAGCGCGTCCTCGCAGGGGTTGCAAGAACAACCGCGCCGCCGATGCGACCGAGGAGGGTGCGGAGAGCCGGGTCAAGGGCAAGCCTTCGCTAGAGCCTGCCTCGTACTCGATACGAGAGGCTGGAGGCCCCGGAGGCTGCGCCCCGAAACGACCTTGCCGGGCCGCCAGCGCATCCCCAGGACCGCCGCGACCTCCAGCGTCCCGTCGCCGTGGGCTACCAAGGCGGCTGCTCTCCCAACGCCCTGGCTGTAGAGCATCGCGCCCTGGCTGCCGAACCGCCGCTTCACCATCTGCTTCCACTCGGAGAAGGCCCAGCGGACCTCCCTCGGCGTGGCCCCAGCCACGTTCACGTCTCCCAGCGCCGCCAGCGCGTTGTCGATGTCCCCGGCCTGCCTGAGCCGCCGAGCCTCGTGGATGGAGCGGGTTGCGCTCCGCTCAACCGGGTGAGTCTCCGTCTCCCCCGTGAATCCCATCGCCGCGAACACCCGGTCCACCAGCTCCTCCAGGCTGCGCCGGGGCCGCATCGTCTCTGTGGTCTCCATCGTCCAAGTGCCTACTGCTGCCGTTGCCGTCGTCATTACGCACCTCCTTGTGCATCTGCTTTGTTGCCGTCGATCCGCGCCCGGTTTCGGGCAAAGAAGAAGGGGCCGACTCCAAACCGGAGCCGACCCCTATGGTTGGGACGGGCTATGTGATCTTCAGGACCGTCAGCGGAGGAATCTCCTCGACAGTCGCCGCGCTTGCTGTATCAACGTCAGCAACGCCCCTACGGTGAACGCGAGGACGGCGAGGATCGCCGACTCCGGGCCATGGCCGAGGAGCAGCGGCACGGCGAAAGCCAGCGCCGCAACTGCGTACGATTCGAGCCGCCACCGGGGCCAGTACCTGATCCACCAGAGCCTGTCAATCTTCCCGTCCAGGGGCTCGTAGGCCCACCGGATCGGCCATCCTGCCTGACCACCGAGGGCAGAAGCAGCCACCTCCGGAGAACAGCCACCGGTGTGGCAGCGCGCGTCTATGCCCTCGCCATCGGGTCTCTGCCGGAACACCAGGCCGTCGTCCCTCAGGCTGTGGCACGTCGCCGTCGTCCAGAACCAGCCGTCGTGGAACCTGACCCGATGCGGCAGCCGTTTGGCGACCCACAGCGCGCTCGGCCCCACGTAAATCTCCTTCACGTCCAATCCCGTCGTTTCGTCGATGCCCGTCATTGCCGATTCCATGTGTCCGTCACCTCCTTCTCCGATGTCGTGTGTCCGCAATGCTTCCATGCCTTCTATGCCTCCTTCGTATGCTTGAACTTCGAATCCGCTAACTTGGTGAACTTTCCAATGCAGGCTCCATCCCGCATCCCGGCTGAGCGTGAATCGGCCAGCATGGGGGAGGAGGCGGTCAGTCCTGGGGCGTAAGGGCTCCGGGACAGCCGCGCATTCGTGAGTGCCTGGCCGACTTGCGACGGGCGCACTCCGGCCTAGGTGTCCGAGGGGCGGAAGCGAAACTCGCCTCTGCCGCTGCGAATGTGTCCCTCCGGGGTTTGCCTTCGGGAGAGCGCGATGCTCAATCCCTCCGGTCTGACCCCCTGGGTGGCTTTCAGAGAGCGCGGTGCTCGATCCTACGCAGCCGGTCCCGGATTCGGGGGACGGGAACCCTCCAGGTTTCTCGGCACGAAACAACTGGAAAAGCCTGAAACTGACTCCATTATTGCCGAACGGTTGAGCGGATGGAAGGGTTTCAGGGTCACAGCGCCCAAAGTGTTCTGTTCAGTTCCACGAAACCCTAAGCGCGCCGCCCCGGCCACCAGCGGCTTCGCCACAGGCCGCACGTGAGCGCCTTCCACAGCAGGTATCTCCACGCCAGCGCCCTGCGGACATCGACGAGGGTGTCCCTGCGCCAGGTGAGCTGTGTGCTTCGGTAGAGTCCGTACAGCGGCTCCGTCTCCGGCGGAAGGGTCATCCCGTACTCTTCGAGCAGGGCAACCTCCAGGCTACGGACCCGTTCCTCGGTCTCCAGCCAGGCCAGGCCCTTGCCTGTGCCCACGTGCCCCGCCTTCCAGATTTCGCGCCACTCCTCGATGAGCGGCCACGCCGCGCCGAAGACCTCCTCGTCGTCGGGCGCGGGCTCCTTCGTCACCAGCTCGGGGTACAGCCGCCTCGGGTACCTGGCCCTCGCCGACGGCTTGTCCGTCGCCGGGGCCTTCTCCGGCGCGTCTCCGGTTGCGTCCTGGGCCTCCGTCGGTTCCGCCGTGGACTCTCTCGTGGTCTCCAGGCGAGTCAGCTCTCCCTCGATCTTGGCCAACGCGCGGCCCTGCTCCTCACCCAGGGTCTTGACCTCGCCCCTGACGACATCCAGACCCTCGTGAAGCTCCTTCGCCAGCTTCTCCACCCGACGCTCCAGCGCGTCGTGACGCTTCCGGTGACGGGCGGCGGACGACCCCACCCCATCCCGGAGGCCCCGCTCCAGGGCTTCCCTGAGCCGCCACGTCATTCCCCCGCCATCCATGCAGGCCCCCACGGTCCGCCGGTCTATTCCCAGCGCCCGCGCCGCTCCCTTGCGACTCCCTTCTCTTCGCACCACCTCGTGCAGCAGGGCCATGAGCCTCTGGACGTGCTCCTCTTCAGCGTCTCTACCTTCAGTCCCGACCACCTCACTCGCTTCCATCAGTCCCTCCTCCGGTACAACATGTACCCGTTTTGTACACGGCTGCCGACTCTCTCAGGGTGTACAACATGTACCGCTTCAGCTACGGACGATGTACCACCCTGTCGCAACCGGTCCCTGACAAAAAGTGTTCGCTTTTCACGCCCTGTAGGGGCTGCTTTCCCCCTGTTCCAGCTTTGCAAACCGCCCAGATGTACAACATGTACACGGACGCGTTTTCCTGTACTACCCCATGACATCACGGCGACCCCTTGGCGGGGTATCCCCTGGAAGGGGCTATCACGAATGAAACGGTTGCACGGATGAATACCCCTTCCGAGGGATAACGCTCGTCTTTTCGGCCCTCCACACTCGATGGCAAATCATCGCGATTCCACCCGTGAGGAGGCGTCAACTTGGAACGGTACTCGACCATCCGGCGGACCCTTAGAAGAGCCAGGAGGCTGATCCCTCTGGTCGCCGCGCTGGTGTTGGCGGCATTGGTATCCATCCCCACCAACAGCCTCGCCCTGGCCCAATCTCCCCCCGGCAACGACATCACCCTGGTCAACTCAGACCGGGAGTTCGTGGAGCGCAAGAAGGGCGGCGAGTTCGTCGCACGGCCCCTCTTCGACCGCGAGCTTGCCGACCTCTTCTACGCCGTCAGAGACGCCGACACCGGCGACTGGATATCCGCCATGTACCGCGTCCGGGGCGGCGAGAAGAAGAGAAGCGACGGCTGGGAGTACTCCTGGGAGTACCCCAAGCTGGACGAGCAGCCAGACCTCGACCCCGACCGGGCATACCTGCTGGTCATGCTGGCCGTGGCCGAGGACGGCAACCGTGGAGACTTCTACGCCGTAATCCCTATCCACCAGCCGGGACGCATCTGGGACAAGATTCTCTCGGCCCTCAACCCTTCCCGCTGGGCCAGGGCCTTCGCGGGGTGGGTGATCGAGGGAGTCCACGGGACGCTGTGCGGGGTGGTGGAGCGGGCCTCGGGCGAGGACGCCGCCAACTGCCGGGGCTGGAGTTCCTCTCCATGAGCGACATCCTCACCGGCACTCCCGAATCCCTCACCTACGGCCACGACCTGGTGCAGCAGGCGTGGATGGTCGTCTGGGCCATCACGTCGGGCGCGCTGGTGGTGATCCTGGGCTGGATGGGCCTCTCGCTCATCGTGTCAGAGCACTTGGGCCGACAGCAGGCGGGATGGCGGGAGATGGTCCCCCGTCTGGTGTTGGGCCTCGTTGCAGCCGCGTCCTCCCTGTGGTGGTGCGCGCTGGTCATCGACGTTGCCGACGCCGTGTCCGGCTTCGTCGCGGTATCTCTGAACGTCACCGCCGGGGACATGCTCCGCTCAAGCCTCAAGACGCTGCTGACCGCAGTTCAGGCGGGGAGTGTGGGCATGGCGTTGCTGCTGGCCCTTCTCTATCTGGTCTACGGCTTCTTCGTCCTCTACGTCATCGTGCAGATGATTCTGAGGCTTGCCCTCATAGACATTCTTCTCGCCCTGGCCCCCATCGCTTTGGGGCTGTGGATTCTGCCACACACGGCGGGATGGGGAAGGCACTGGCTGAGGCTCTTCATGACGACGGTGTTCCAGCAGGCCGTCCAGCTCATTGCGTTGGCGTTGGGGTTCGGGTTCCTGAACGAGGTTGCTCAGATAGCCGCCTTCGAGCCGGTGCAGGACCTGGTGTGGAAGCTGCTGATGTCCCTGGCCTTCGTCTACATGGCGACCCGCGTGCCGTCTTTGCTGGGCAACGCCGGGACCTTCGACTCCTGGCTTTCGATGCTCTATTTCGGCATGAACCTACCCGCGTCGATGGTGCGGTCGGCCCGGACCATCGGGCTTGTTGCTGGCGGAGCCGCCGGAGGTCCCGGCGGAATGGCCGTGGGAGCGGTTGCGGCCAGCGCTGGTCTGTCGGCTGCGGCAAGCGGTCTCAACTCTGCGGCTTCTATGGCCACCCCATCGAGTGGCGGGGACGCAGGCGGCGAGGCCCCCAGGAGCGCCAACGAGTGATTTTTCAGAGAAGACGAGAACCCATGAGGCGCGGGCGAAGGAGCCCGGCCGAATCGAGAACGAGGAGGTGGGAGCGATGTGCAGGTAGATGGGCGAACGGAACCGATAGAGGCGAACAAGAGACTCCGAAACGGAGAGCGAGAGGAGAAAAGTAATGGAAGACCTTACACAGACCATTAGCAACCTGGTGGGCATCCTGCTGGGGATCGTGGGAGTCGTGGGCGTGGGCTTCTTCATCTACGGGGCCTACCTGTACCTGACGGCCAGCGGCGCGCCCCACCAGATGGAAAGAGGCAAGAGCGCCATGATGACCGCCCTGGCGGGCATCGTGTTGGCGATGGTGGCCTACGGCGTCGTGGAGCTGGTGATGAACGCCGTCGTCGGTTCCCCTGTGGACGTCACCGTGCCCGATCCGACCCCGGCACCCACGCCTGACACCAGCAGCTAGGCGGACGCGAGAAGGGAGAAAAAGACATGAGAGAACACGAGGTACCGACCCACGTGCAGGCCGAGGACAGGGTGCTGCTGTGGTTCACCTTCCCGCAGATCGTGGCGATGACGGCGGTGTGCGCCCTGTCCTACGGCGCATACCGCTACGCCCCGGTGGGGCCGTCCGAGGTGAGGATGGCGATTGCCGTCCTGTTCGGGCTGGCTGGCCTCGCCGCCGTCGTCGGGAAGATCGGCGGGCGGCGGCTGCCCCTGGTGGCCGCCGACCTGCTGAAGTACCGGCTGGGGGCGCGGGTCTACGTAGGCCCGGTGTCCCAGCTGGTGCGCCCTGAGCCGCCCGCGCCGGCGCAGCCGGTGAAGAGCGGCCCCGGCCCCTTGAGCCTGATGGCGAAGAGGTCGAAACGCGTCCTCCGCAGACTGCGCAAGTTGCGGAACAGGCGGAAGGACCGCCGCAACGGACGTATGCCGTTTCGTCCCCACCGCTGGTTCGGCAGGGGCCGCAGGCCCCAGGCGGACAGGGGGGAGAGCGTCAACGACAACGACAACGGGAGCCGCAAGACCAAGCAGCGGAGCAAGTTCCAGAAGAGCTTTCTCGCGGTGATGGCCGCCGTCACACTGGCGGCGGTCGTCACCATCCCAGACGTTGCCCTTGCAGACGGGCACGAGCCGTGGCGGGATGAGATCGACTTCGAGGTCACGGAGCCGGTGGAGGGACGGCGGATATTCGTCGAGTCCCTAAACGTCTCCGGCGACCGGGCCGTCGTGACCCTGAGGGCAGCAACGGACGTTGACATCCGCATCCGGGCCTTCGGCGGCAGCCAGGGCACGGCGCTCCGCTTCTGGGGGTCGGCCAGCCTGACAGGGGGGGAGGCAATCGACTACTCCCTGCCCCTCCACGGTCCGGTTCCGTCCTTCACCGTCTCGTGGGAGGACACGCTGGGGCAGGCAGGAGCGCTGACTGTAGAACACGACCGGATACCGTACCCGCTCCCCGAAGTGGAGGGAGAGCTGTGCGACCTGAGCATGACCTCCCTGGGCTGGACGCCGGGGGCCGTCACCGGCGTTATCGAGTCAGTGTGCGTGTCCGACATCAAGGAGCCGGTCGAGCTTCAGACGGTGGCCGGACATCAGAGCGTCACCGAGACGGCGCTGATGGACGCCGCGGTGACGGCGGTTACGGGAACGGTGGTCGCAACCACCGGAGCGTCGACCGCGAGCGTCCCGTTCGTCGCGGACGGCGAAACGAACTTCCGGCTCGCCGTTTCGATGGGTCAGGCCATTCACGCCGTGAGCGTGGACGTGAGCCTTGAGGCCAGCCTCAGCGTCCCCATTCCTCCGCTGACGACGCTCACCCACCACCCGGAGCGGACGGAGGAGCGCACCGAGACGGTGAGCCTGTACAGGCCGGGGGCGAGCGACTCCGACAGCGACAGCGAGACCATCACCGTCACCCACGACGACGGCACGACCACGGACCACACGGTGTCCGCCTATGCCCACGCCCACGTGCCGGGCATGACGATCCAGAAGCAGGTCACGCTCACCATCGTCCATCCCGAACACGTGAAGGCCGAGGTCACTGATCGAGCACCCATCGCCAAGACGAGAAGCGAAACGCTGGCTCTGGCATTCGACATCGGGTCCGACGACGCCTTCTCCATTCTGGTCTTGCCCCAGCCTGAGCCCGAGGACCCGCCGGCCGAGCAGACGCCCGGCGGCGATCTGACTGATTGGTTCCGAAGACTGGGATGGGAGTGGCCGTGGTGAAACGCTTGCTGACGGCAACGCTTCTGGCCGGGGTTGTGCTGGCGACCACCGGCGCGGCCCCGGCGGAGGAGCGGGCGATGCTCGAAGCCTTCGACGCGGTCTTGACCGCGATGGCCTACGCCGCCGCCGGACTCGCCGTCTTCGCCGTCGTCTGGGCGGGCTTCGTCCTGATGGCCGAGGGCGCCGAGGAACGGGGCGGCGGCCGGGCAAAGATCGCCGTGGTCATGGCGGTCGTCGGCCTGGTGCTGGTACTCCTGACCAAGGCCGTCGCCGCCCTGCTGAGAAGCGGCATCGTCCCGTTCCCCATCCCCTAGCGCGAAGGAGAGAACCGAGTTGAGAAAACTGATCGAACGAATCACGAGACGAAGAGCGGAGGGGCTGCCCAACGATGCAGCCGCCCCGCAGATCATTGCAGAGGCTGACCCCGTGTTGGTCTCCGAATCCACCGAACTCCAGGTCCCTGCGTCGAAGCCTGCACCGGAGCTACCGCTCTTCTTCATGCTGTCGCACCTGGATGAGGACGGTCCCGTCCGGCTGGACGGGGTGCAGCTGGGCGTGTGCGAGGTGATGGGCCTGGAGCTCGACGAGCCGAAGCTGGGGGCCTTCGCCGGGGCGCTCAACGCCCTCGACTTCCCCGTGCAGCTTCTCATCCGCCAGCACCCGCCGCGTCTTGGCGGGCTGAAGGACAAGCTCAGGGATGCACAGCCGTCGAACCTTCCACCGCAGACGAGAGCGGCCGCCGAGTCGCTGAACCGGCTGCTCACCGACCTTGAGACCCGCGACGGCATCCTCGACCGGCGCTTCTACGCCGTCTGCGAGCACGCTCGCATCGACGAGCTGCGGGGATTGCTGGCGCGTGCCGGACTCTCCGTCCATCCACTGAAAGGACGCCAGCTTCGGATGTTTTTTGTAGCGGCCGCCCTCGGCGGCACGCCCGCCGACGTGGACGAGAGCGAGGAAGTCGAGGTGCAGGTCAACCGACGTGACATGCGCGTCGGCGACCGGCTGGTTCGCTCCCTGCACCTGGGCAAGTGGCCCCGGTCGTTGGCCCCCGGGTTCCTCCAGGGGCTGATGGCGGCGGGAGCGCCCATGGACCTGTCCATCCACCTGGGGCCGATACCGGCGGAACAAGCCGCCCGCACCCTCGAGTGGCAGAAGGTGCGCTTCGAGTCGGCCCAGTCCCTGTCGTTCAAGCGGGGCCGCACCATGTCCCCCGAGGCGGAGATCGCCCTGGAGGACGTGACACGCCTGCGCGACGAGGTGCAGCGGGGACGGGAGCGACTCTTCCACTCCTCCCTCTCCGTGACCCTTCACGCGAAGGACGAGGCGTCTCTCAAGGAGATGACGCAGCGGGCCAAGGCCCACTTCGCCGCCACCCTGGGCAAGCTGGACAACCTGGCCTTCCGCCAGCGCGAGGGGCTGCTATCTACGCTGCCCCTTGCCCTGAACGCCGTGGCCGAGTGGCGGACCCTGGACACGTCCAGCCTTGCCAGGCTCTTCCCCTTCTCGCCGCCGGACCTGGACACCCGCAGCGGCACCCTCTACGGCATCGACATGCGGGCCTGCTCTCCGGTGGTCTACGACCCCTGGGACGGCACCCACCTCAACGCCAACACCGCCGTCCTCGCAAGATCGGGAAGCGGCAAGTCCTTCGCAACCAAGCTGGGCGTGCTCAGGGGATTGACGCGCGGCGTCACCGCCTACGTCATCGACCCGGAGGGGGAGTACGCCGACATGGCGAGGGCGGCCGGAGGCAGGGTTCTCTCCCCAGGTGTCGAGGGCCAGGGCATGAACCCCTTCGTCATCGACCGGGGGGACGACGAGGAGCTGCTCCAGCGCATCGGGAGCCTGAGAAGGCTCATCGAGGTGATGGTGGGAGAGAGCCTGGGCGCGGAGCGAAGGGCGTCCCTCGACCACGCCCTGGCGGGCTACTACGCCCACAGCTGGGAGCGCACCGGCTTCAGGGATTTTTACAAGTATCTCGAAGGGCAAGCGCCCGACATCGCCCACCTGCTGCGGCCCTTCGCCACCGGCAGCCTGCGCAACCTCCTCTCCGACGAGGGGGACGACCTGCTCGGCAACGAGGCGTTGGTGACCGTCTTCGACCTGCGGCTGCTGGAGCCGGAGCTACGGCCAGCCGCCGCGATGGTCTGCACCGAGACGGTGTGGGCCGCTGCCGCCCAGAACCCCAAGCCACGGCTGCTGGTGGTGGACGAGGTGTGGTCGATCATGCAGCACCCCGAGGGCGCGGCCTTCATGGTCTCGATGGCGAAGCGCGCCAGGAAGCACCGGCTGGGGTTGCAGTTCATCACCCAGGACGTGCAGGACCTGCTGTCCGAGGACTCTTCGAGAACCATCACCGGCCATTCGGGGAGGGCGCTGCTCCAGAACGCCGCCTTCAAGCTGCTGCTTCAGCAGGACGCGGCGGCCATAGGCACCGTAGGCGACGCCTTCGACCTGCCACAGGACCTCCAGAGGTGGTTGCTGTCCTGTCCTCGCGGCGACGGCCTCCTGCTGGCGAAGGGACACCGCTTTCCCGTTCGCATCGAAGCCACGCCTGAGGAGACGGAAGTGATCGAGTGGAAGCCGGGCAAACACTAACTGAGTGAAGGGAGAACGAGACCGATGAAAGACGGATACAGACGCGATTACGAACCTACCGAAGACCCGGATAGAGAGAGGAGCAGAAAGATGAAACTGAATCCGATGAACTGGCTGGCGAACGATAAAGGGAACAAAAGACCCGTGCTGCTGGCGGTGACGCCTCCGAGGAAGGACGAGCGCACCATGCTGGGCGTGGAGAACATGCTCCAGTCCATCGCCGTGCCGGAGCCCTTCTCCCTGGAGCTTGCCGGGGACGCCGACGGCGTGACCCTGATGGCCCGCTGCCTGGACGACCAGGTGGTGCGCGGCCAGATCGCCGCCCACTACCCCCAGGCCCGCATCGAGAAGGTGCAACCGGAGGAAGACCCGCTGCGGCTGGAAGAGGACGAGCAGGCGTGGGGCATGGCGATCAGGGCCGACGGCCCGGAGTACGTCCCCATCCGCACCTTCCGGGATGACGACCTGCTCGACCCCGGCTCCGACCCCATCATCGCCCTGCTGGGCTCGCTGTCCAACCTGCGCCGGGACGAGCGCGTGGTGGCGCGGCTGCTGCTGAACTCCCTGGGACCGGACTGGTCGCAGCACCACCAGGAGAAGGCCCATAAGCCCGCTCTGGAGCAGCGGCGCGACCCGTCCTACACCTACCAGACCAGGCCCCTGCGCATGGACGGCGTGACGATGGCGGTTCTGGGCGTCGGAACCGTCGCCGCCCTCCAGGGCTACCTGTGGGTGCAGGCGGGGCAGACGTGGAAGGCCGTGCTCCTGGGCATCGGCGTGAGCGCCGGACTGGCCGCCGCCGGTTGGCTCTGGCACAAGTGGAAGAAGTCCCGAAACCGGGTGTACGACCCGAACCTCATCAAGGAGAAGGTCTCCCGCGTCGCCTTCGCCGGGGAGATACAGGTGACGGCGATCCTGCCCGCCGACGCCGGAGCCAAGCGCGCCAATGAGCTTCTGGGACAGGTCGCCGCAGCCTACCGCCACTACGACCACCCGGCGGGGGCCAGGCTCAAGGCGGGCAGGGTGAGGCCGGTCGTCCCCGACCCGGAGACGCTCCACCCCGCAGGCCCCGGCCTGTTCGGGCGGCGCAGCGTCTTCGGGATGCGCGAGGCGGCGGCCCTGTGGCACCCGCCGGGGGCAAGGGATGAGACTCCCCTGGTGGGTCGGTCGGGGTCGAGGGCGCTCATCCCCTCCGCAAGGAACGTGAAGGGCGGCGCATTGGTGGGCGAGACCACGGCCGGAGCGAAGAGGGATATCCGCTTCCCCGACGACCTGCTCAGGCGCCACCACCTCTACGTGGCCCGCACCCGCATGGGCAAGTCCACGCTGATGCACCACATCGTGCGGCACAAGATGGAGGAGAAGTCTGCGGGCAGGGACGGAGACGCCATCGTCGTCATCGACCCCCACGCCGACCTGGTGGAGGGCATCCTCGAACACGCGCCGCAGGAGATAGCCGAAAGCGTGCGCCTCATCGACCTCGCCGACGAGCGGGGCGCGCCCGGCGTCAACCTGCTGGACACCCGCGTCTTCTCCGACCGCGACCGCACCGCCGACTCGGTGGTGCGCGTGGCCAGGGGCCTGTGGGACCAGTGGGGGCCGAGGATGCAGTCCATCCTGGAGCAGACCGTCAAGACCCTCCACGAGGCCAACGAGCAAACCGACGCCGAGGAGCAGTACACCATCCTCGACGGCCTCAAGCTGCTGTCTGCGGACAGGAGGTCCAGGGACGAGGCCCCGTCGGAAGACCAGAAGTTCAGGGACAGGGTGCTGGCGAAGGTGAGCGACCCCTACCTCAAGGACTGGTGGGAGAGGGATTTCAAGAACTGGACCCACCAGTACCGGGCCGAGGCGCTGGCCCCGGTGCAGACCCGCCTCAACTACTACGCATCCTCCAAGCGGGCCAGGGCCATCCTCGGCCAGCGCCGCTCCACCATCGACCTGCGCAGGACCATCCTCGACGGCGGGATACTCCTGGTGTCCACCGCCCAGGGCACGGCGGGCCGTGACGTGGCCGCCCTGGTGGGGTCGTCGATCCTCAACCTGGTGGACGCAGTGATCCGGGAGCAGGGAAGCCTGCCGCCCGACAGGCGCAGGGGCGCGCTGGTCGTCGTGGACGAGATGCAGTCGATGCCCGGCGTGGACTACGAGAGCATGTTGTCGGAACTTGGCAAGTTCGGCGCGTCCTTCATCCTCGCCACCCAGAGCCTGGCCAAGCTGGACGACCTCTCCCGCACCATGCGGGACACCATCCTTGCAAACGTCGGCTGCCTCGCCGTCTTCCAGGTGGCGGGGAGCGACGCAAGGCAGCTTGTGTGGGAGCTTGGCAAGGAGCGGGTGACCGAGGACGACATCACGTCGCTTCCGGTCCACCAGTGCTACGTCCGCGCCACCGTGGGCACCGAGCGGATGGACGCCTTCTCCATGGCGGTCAGGAAGCCGGAGCCGGGAGACGTCGAAAGGGCCGGGCGCATCCGCGCCGCCGCGTCCTCCTACGTCACGGCGGCCAGGGACATCGCCGCAGGGAATGCGGAGGCCGACGGGAAGGCGGAGGAGTCCCAGAAGCCGCAGGACGCCGTGAAGCAGGGGGAGCAGCAGAAGGCGGAGAACGATCAGGCCAAGACCGAGCACAAGAAACCGAATCAGCCTCCCAAGAATCACAAGGGGCGTACCCGGAACCCCAAGCCGTCGAAGCCCAACACCGGCGACGGAACCTCCTCGTGAGCCCCAACGAACGCACCCTGCTCTTGATGCGGCGGCTGGCCTCCATGCCGTTTCTCGACCGCCTGGAGCTGGCCGCCGCGTCGGGAACGCCCGACCGCTCCACATACGACGCCGTGGACGATCTGCAACGGGCGGGCCTGGCGGCCTCGATCCCCCACGCCACCGACCTGCTCAGGGCTACGCGGCGATACCATCTCACGGTCTCAGGGCTACGGATGTTGGCTGAAGCCGACCGCCTAGCGATGGACGAAATGCTCAGGGAGTACCCGGTCTCCGCCCAGTGGCGGCGCATCCTGATGGAGCGGCTCGACGCCGTGGGCGTCATATACCGGCTGGCGTCGTCCATCGCCGCAGAGACCGGACCCATCCGGCTGCGCTGGTACAGGGCCGCGCCCCTGGACGCCGCCGTCGAGCTCGCCGACGGCAGGACCCTCGGCATCGTCAGGCAGGGGCTCACGTCGGACAGGACGGGGTTCGCAAAGCGTCTCTGGCGGCTCGGCGAAGGGCCGCTTCCCGGAGCCGTGCTCATGCTCGTGCCCGACGAGGTGCGGCTGAGGCACGCCCGAAGAACGCTGGCCGACTCTCACCTGCCGGCCGTTCTCGCCCTGGAGCGGGACGCAACGTGGGCAGGCCCCTCGGAAAGGGTCTGGCGTCTGCCCTCCGTCGCCGCCGCCCTCGGCCTGCGCTACGTCCTGTCTTCATATCTCGAACCGGGCGGACGGCTGATCACCGAACCGGAGCCGTCGCGGGCGACCCTCCCGGAGGGCCTCATCCTGGAAAGCCCGGGGACGCCCGACTGGCTGCTGCCAGCACTGCTGAAGCCCGCCGGGAAGCGCGTCCTCGACCTGCTCTACGACTGGCCGGGCATAGCACCGGAAGACCTGCGCGGGCTGCTGGGGATATCCATGGGCCGGTTCTACGAGATCGTTGCGCCCCTGGCCGAGGCCGGGCTCGTCGAGCGGGTCGCCATCAATGGCCGCCGTCTGGCCGTCTCCGACCGGGGATTGGCGCTCCTAGCGCGGAGGGACCGCACCTCGGTGGGCGCGGCCAGGAAGCGGTGGAGCGTCTCTCCCACCGGCGCAGCAGACGACGCCGTCGAGTGGCGCAACGTCTCCGGCAGGAGAAGCCGCCAGCTGCTCAGGAACCTCGATCACACGGCGGCGGTCCACCGCTTCGTTGCGGCCCTGGCAAAGCAGGCGCGTTCCCTGGGCTGGGAACCGGCGCAACTCGACCCGCCCATGCGGGCCGCCAGGCACTTCCGCCACCGGGGCAAGCTGCGCTCCGTCCACCCCGACGCCTTCGGCGGCCTGCGAAGGGACTCCACGACGTGGCCCTTCTTCCTGGAGTGGGAGCGCCGCGCCGTGCGCCCATCGACCATGGCGGCCCGGCTGGCCCCCTACCTGCGCTACTACTCCTCCCCCAGGCCCGACGACGACCACGGCGCACAGCCCGCCGTCCTCGTCGTCCTCCGCGACGACGTCACCGCCACCAACTTCCTGCGGGTGGCGAGGGAGCGGATGACGGAGGCCCGCGTGGAGATGCCCCTGCTGGTCTCCCACGAGGGGCTGCTTGCGCGGGAGGGGCCGCTGGGACGGGCATGGCGCACTCCCGATGGGTGGGAGGCCGTCCGCGCCCTTCCAAACATTCGAGAAAAGAATACGAGAAAGAGGTAATGAACCATGCGTCTGTACTACATCGACGAGTCCGAGGGACCCACCTGCTACGTCCGCTCCGCCCTGGGCGTGGACGCCGAACGGTGGAACGACCTGTTCGCCGACATCCAGGAGTGGAGAAGCGAACTGCACGAGGGCTACGGCATCCCGACCGACAGGGAGCTCCACGCCTGCGACCTGCTGGCGGGGAGAGGG
This sequence comes from Dehalococcoidia bacterium, assembly GCA_965207305.1. GTDB lineage: Bacteria > Chloroflexota > Dehalococcoidia > Lucifugimonadales > JAGWBF01 > JAGWBJ01. The sequence continues at coordinate 360,220 of CBDBMB010000004.1, forward strand.
ATGCTGGCCCGAAACGGCGATTCCAACGAGCGGCTCGCGCCCAGCCAGGGGGCCGAGGTCTTCAGGGAAGGGCTGCGACGCATCGAAGAAGCCGCCCGCATCGGCGGCGTGGAGGTCGTCAACGTCTGCCTCCGCAAGCGCAACGTGAAGGCGTACGAGCGGGTCAGCCTCGACCGGCTGCTCAACCGCATCAACGCCTCGGTCAAGGCGGCGGGCGGCCATGCCTTCCTCATCTTCGACGAGGGCAAGGAGCGGATGATCACACGGGCCTATAGACGGCTCAGGATATTCAACCCCGTGCCAAGTCGCTATGAGCGGTGGGAGGAGGGGGAGAGGACCAGGAACATCCCCGTGGAGAACGTCATCGGAGGCCCAGCCTTCAGGAGCTCCGACTCGGACCACCTGCTCCAGATGGCCGACCTCGTCGCCCACGCCCTGCTCAAGCAGGAGGAGGAGCCCGTCCCCAGAGTGGAGACCCGCGGCATCCGCGAAGCCTTCTCCATACTCGACAAGGCCCTCAACCGGAGAGCGTCAGGGCACGATCCCCAGGGCATCGTCAGGCGATGAGTGGAGGCAGGGGCGGGTCGTTGGCCATGTCACAAGGCCCGCGCCCCTATTCCTCCGCTTTCTCTCACTCCATCGGGAGGGGCGGCTGAAGCCAGGCCATCTCCTGCGGCACCCCGAAGTGCTCAGCCACCTCCCACAACTCGCTCAGCCCCTCGGCCATCGCCTCGTCCACATCCATCAGCAGGGCGCGGGCGAAGTCCTCGGCCTCCCGCTCGAAGAGGCTGCCCAGGCTGGTGTGGTCCCGTATCCACAGGTGGTTGCCGGAGTGCAGCAGCCTGTGGCCTATGGCATGAGCTATCACCCAGCGTCGCCAACGGGAATCGAGCCTCTCGGCCACGCAGATGTACCGGTCCATCTGCATCTCCTCCTGGACATCCAACGGCCAGGTCACCACCTCCAAGCCCAGGATGCTGGCCACGGTCTCGGCATCCACCCGGCCAGAGAGCTTCAGCTTTCGCCGCAGCTCTCTGGCCTTCCGCTGCGCCCGCTTCATCGCCCATCCCTCTCCGTCCTCCGCCGCTGCTCACGCACGAAGCGGATGAAGTTCATGATGGACTCGATGTCCTCCATGGGCAATCCCTCGATGGCGTTGCGGAAGGAGACGTCGGCCTCCTTCAGTATCTCCGCCTCCACCACGTCCCGGCCCAAGAGCCAGTCGGTGCTCGTCTCGCACTGGTAGGCCAACTCCAGCAGGTGCTCCGGGGTGGGCTTCATCTTGCCCGACTCCCAGGACCAGACGGCGTGGGGGCTGACTCCCACCAGTTCGCTCACCTGCTTCTGGGTGAGGCCGACCTTCAGGCGCGCCTCCTTGATGCGGGCTCCGATGCTCTTCCAGCGGTAGCCCGGGTCTATGGTCATGGGTTCCGGCCTCTCTTGGTCAACGCTCATAGGCAGCAGTAACTCTCACTTAGAAGTATCGCACAGTTGTTCTTGACAAGCTACTTGCAGTATGATTACACTATATCATAAGTGTAGCTTAGAGTACAGGAGACTATCTTTCCCCATGAAACGCACCGTCGTCCTGCTCAAGACGAGATCCCTCTGGGAGCGGCTGGCAATGCTCGACCGCTCCCAGAACTGGCTGGCCCGCGAACTCGGCATCAGCCCCGGCTACCTGTCCTACCTGGTCAACACAGGCCGCGCCCCCTCCGGGCGCATCAGGCGGCGGATGAGGACGGTCCTGGGAGTGGAGGATTTCGATGAGTTATTCGAACTGGAGCATCCCAATGACGACAGCGCTTAGCTCTCCCCGCCTGCCAGCGTATCCCGGCGATCCGGTCATCGACGGCAGACTCGCGCCCTTTCTGAGCGGGGAACTGCCCGACGACTTCGCCCAGCGTCTCATCCGCCTCAAGTTGGCCAGCGACCTCACCTGGGAGGAGTTCGCCGACGTCCTGGGCGTGGAGCTCAAGCAGGTGTTGAGGTGGACCCAGGGAACCAAACCATCCGGCGGGGCACACCACTCCCTGGTGAAACTCGCGCCGTGGATACCCGGCGGCCTGGAAATCCTCATGGGAGAGGGTTTCCTGGACCCCCTCAGGAACGAGTAACGCATGTCTCGCAAGCGAGGAAGACGACAGAAGACGATACGGGTCCTGACCGGCGACTTCGGCAAGGGACTGGAGGACTTCAAGGAGGCGTCCGGGCTGCCGTGGGCCGAGATCGCCCGGCTCCTGGGCACCAGCACCCTCAACCTTTGGCGATGGCGCAATCGGGGAGTCCTACCCAACATGCACCACCTGCTGGCCCTCCAGGAACTGGCCGACAGCAGGGGTCTCGGCCACCTGCTCCCGACGGCCAAGCTGCTTCGGCCCTCCCAGCACCCGTAAGGCGCTCCACCCCTGGCATAGGGCCACGCCCCGTCCTCCAAGGCCCTGCGATGCTCCCCGTCGAGTTTCATGCGTGAAATCTGTCAATAATCAGGAACATTAGGCCAGCATATTCAGAGACATTAGGCCACCCTGAATGCCAGTGATTTGGATTCTGACAGGATGCTGCGGGTCGGTCAATCACCTCCCTTCTTGCTGAGGATTTTGGCCACTTTGCCCAAGAGGGCGCGGTGAGGAGAGAGCCTTTCCCGGTAGCTGGTTCCCTCGATGACGATCTGGTAGCTGGTGTTGGCCAGGCGGTCCAGGGCGCTGTTGCCCAGGATGGGGTCGTCGAAGAGACTGAGCCACTCTTCGATGGCCCGATTGGAGGTGACGACGAAGCTGGAGGCCCGGTGCTTGGCGATGATCAGCCGGTAGAGGTCCACCGACTGAGGTCCGGTGAGGCTGTGCAGGCCCAGGTCGTCGAGTATGAGCAGGTCGGGGGAGAGGAAGGAGCGGAAGGTCTTGTCCACCGAGTTGTCCACCCTGGCCTGGGCCATGGCTTTGAAGAAGTCGTCGGCGTGGATGAAGCGGACGGTGTACCCGGCTCTGACGGCGGCGTGGCCGAGGGCTTGAGCCAGGAAGCTCTTGCCGACGCCCGCCGGTCCCATCAGCAGGACGTGCTCGTGCCTGTCGAGGAACTCCAGCGAGAAGGCGGCGTCGAGGAGGCGGCGGTCCAGGGTGATTTCGGACGTCCAGTCGAAGTCTTCCAGTCGGCAGGTCTCCTCGAAGCTGGCCCGGTTCAGGCGGATCTCGATGCGCCGGTTCTCCCTGCGGCTGACCTCGTCGGCCAGGATGATCTCCAGGAAGGCAGTGTAGTCCAGTTGGTCCCGTCGGGCCAGGGCGATGCGCTCGGGCAGGGTGTCCAGCATGGCGCTCAGCTTGAGGGTCTTGAGCAGCGGGGCTAGGTCGGGGTTGCGGACGTTACGGGTCATGTCAGATCTCCTTGTGGTGTTGCGTTGGGGTGGTGGCCGTTGACCAGGGCGAAGACGGAGCCGGGCCGGGCGAAGCGTCCCGTAGGCAACGGATCGGGATACGGCAGCGCATCCTGCTGCTCCAGGGCTTCGATCAGGATGCGCTCGACGCGGTGCACGTCGATGAGGTCCACGTCCAGGGCCTTGCGACAGGCGTCGTTCAGCCTGTCGGGGGTGTAGCGCTGGGCGAGGCGGAGCAGCTTGTGTCCCTGCCGCACCTTCGCCCAGGGCGTGGGGCCTTCGAAGAGCCGGTCGGCGAAGGCGGCCACCGCTTCTCCCAGCTCCGCTGCGCTCTGCGTGATCTTGTCGGGCGCCCGCAGCGTGTAGGCGATGAACTCCTTCGGGTAGTCGTCGGGATCGGTGGAGCGTCTGCCCTTGGACTGACGGGGATGGACCTTGATCAGCTTGCCCTGGTGGTAGATGCGCACCAGCTTGCTGTCCAGCGCGATCTCCACCTGCTGCCCCGGATGGCACAGAGCCGACGGCACCGAGTAGAGGGCGTTCTGGCAGGTCACGTGGTGGTCGCGCTGCACCTTGGCGTTGCGCCAGTGAGTCACCTCGTAGGGCTCGCCGTCCCAGGGCAGCAGCGTCTGGCGCTCCTCGGCGTCGAAGACCTCCACGGGCTTGCGCCTGGTGGTGCCGTGCACCCGCTGTCCGGCCACCTCGCGGCACCAGTGGAGCGCTTCCTTCCGCATGTGAGGCAGGTCCCTGAAGTCGGCTCCCTTGAAGAAGCGCTCCCTCACGTACTGGACTCCCCGCTCCACCTTGGGCTTGTCCCTGGGGTGGCGTACCCGGGCCGGGTCGGTGATGAAACCCCGGCGCTGGGAGTACTCCAGGAAGCCCCTGGTCAGCCTGGGATGCAGGGCGTCGGCCCCGGCCACCGCCGCCGGGAAGTTGTCGATGACCAGGTACTTGGGAATGCCGTCGAAGAAGGCCCAGGCCGCTTCCAGTCCGGCGACCACGTCCTCCAGCTTCTGCCCGTGGGTGGGCCAGACGAAGCTGTGCCGCGAGTAGGCCAGCACAACGATCAGCGCCCACACCGTCCGGCGGCGGCCCGTCTCCGGGTCTTGGGCGAAGCCAAGCCTCCCGAAGTCCATCTCCGCCACCTCACCCGGCGGGCTCTCCTCCATCCGCACCGTCCTGGTACTGCGGCCCCGCCAGTTGCGGCGGGCCACGAAGCGCTGAACGGACGGATAGGAGACCTCGCAGCCGCGCTCCAAGAGCAACTCCCGAATGCGGGTCAGTTGCAGCCGGTCCTCAACGACCCACCGTTGAATCTGGTCGGTCCAGGGACCCAGCCTGTCCTCTATCGGCGTCCTCGCCCGCCGCGGTCCCGCACGGCCTATGGCCGCCAGCTTGCTCAGCTGCTCCTCGCTGGGAACGGGTCCGTCCCGGGACAGCCCCAGCCTCTCAGCTGAGGCGATGTACTTGCTCACCGTGTCCCGAGCAAGCCCTGTCCCCTCGGCTATGTGGCGCTGGCTCTCCCCCGCCTGCCAGCGCCGGATGACTTCTGCTATTTCCACTCTGAATACCTCCTTGTAGGCCATCGCTTCACCTCCTACTTGAAGTGTCGCGATGGTCTGTGGTCAGGCGCTCAGAGTGGCCTAAATATCCTGATTATCTGGCCTATAGTTCGTGAATATTTAGCGATTCGCTGGCCTAATGTTCCTGATTATTGACAAAATCCCCTTCCGAGGGATAACGCTCGTCTTCCCCACCGCCCACACTGACAGGAGCACGCCTGTTCGCTGTCTGAAGACGAGCCTCGCCTTCGGCGTCGAACATGCTGAACACGCCACGAGAAGTTGCGATCTTGAGAGACACCAAGCACAGGACGAAGCGGCGAGACCGCGAGAGCTACGCCCCGGATATGAGGGTTGTCGGGATCGACTTCAACCCCGGTCCCGACGCCGAGGAGCGATTGCGCCGCCTGTTCACCATCCTGGTGAGGCTGGCAGACGACGAGATCCCCGCCATTGGCGCGGAGCATCAGGTGGACGAAGGCGGCGAGGAGCGCACCGAGGTTCTCCCCACCGGCTCAAACGGTCTCGAAAGTCTGCCGCCACACTGTTGATGCTTATTATGCAAGTATGTTATGCTGAAGCATCATGAGAACCAGAACCACCATCTCCCTTGACGACCGGCTTGCCAAGCAGGTGCGCCGCGAGGCCGAAGCCCGCGGCATCAGCATGAGCGCCTTCATATCAAGGACGCTCGACGACGCGCTCAAGCGCCGCGAGCCGTCGGAGCCGCCGCCCTTCCGGCTGGTCACCGTAAGCGGCGTCCACGCCCGCCCCGGAGTCGATCTCGACCGGACCAGGGCGCTCGACGCGCAGGAAGACGAGGCCCGGTTCGGGCGCGGGAGCCGCTAGTTCGAGATGCTGCTTCCCGACGTGAACGTCCTGATCTATGCGCACGTGGAGGACTCGATCCCCGAACACGCCGAGTATGCGGATTGGATCACCCGCCTTGCGACGGGGCCTGAGCCCTTCGCGCTCTCCGTCCTCGTCCTTTCCGGCTTCGTTCGCGTCGTGACCAACCCCAGGGTCTTCGACCCGCCTTCCACTCTCGACCAGTCGTTTGCCTTCGTGACCTCCCTCGTGGAGCGTCCGACCGCGCGCATCGTGGGACCGGGACCCGACCATCTGGACATATTCGAGAGGCTGTGCAGGCAGTCCGGAGCCGCAGGGAAGCTTGTAGCCGACGCCCAACACGCCGCCATCGCGGTCGAGCACGGCTGCACCATGGTGACCACCGACTCCGACTTCAGCCGATTCCCAGGACTCCGATGGCAGCATCCACTCGGCCCCGGCGAGCTTTAGGCACCCTTCGTTCCTCAACGGGAGCCTTCGGTCTGCCGGCAGCCTCAGTGCAGGCTCCATTGCGTTGGAGGGAGTCGAACTGGCAAGCCGGGTGTCTGTTTTGAACTTCCGCTAGAAGGATAGGCAACAGAGGGAGGCAGTCATGGCGAGAAGCGCCTGTAGCAACACACAGAAGCAGCGGGCGGCCATCTACGCCCGCGTCTCCGACAAGAGCCAGGCCGAGGAGGACAAGACCTCCATCTCCGAGCAGGGGAAGGCCAGACATCGCCTCCCGCTAAAGACGAAGAGTGTGAGAACGGCAATGGCGGTTGACGGGAACGGCCCGATAGCAGCGTCATCACCATCCCGCAGGCTTGGTGATGACGCCGATGTCATCCCTGAGCGTGTCGGGAAGCAGGCTCTGGCGCAGGTGGCTCTTCCACAGGCGCTTCACGTAGGTCGCGGCGTCGGCCAACTCCTTCGGGCTTCTGTTCCGGGGATCGGGGTTTACCAGCGTGACGCGAAGCCCGAGGTCGTCCCGCACGTACCGCATCGCACCGGCGAAGTCCGCGTCGTTCGACACCACGACCGCCTGCTCGTAGTCCCGGTTGAACCCGTCCACCAGAAGACGGGTGGCGAGGTTCACGTCGGACCCCTTCTCCTCCGAGTCCCTCACCAGGACGTGAGTCGGCAGTTCCGCCACCGGCTCCGCCAGCGGGCGGCGCTTGACGCCGGACCGGAAATGTCCGTAGTAGGCATCGAAGCCCGAAAGCGTCGCCAGAGCCCTGAGGTACGCCTGCTGTCGCTGCCGTTGGGATGGGTTGCCGGGGCGAGCGTCAAGTCTGGCGGTGAAGTAGCACACTTTGTTGATGTCGTCTTGAGGAAAGAGGGTTTCCGCCAGCCTCCGAAGGTCGAGCCACCGGAACGGCGTGTCCTTCAGGGCGCGGTAGTAGAGATTGAAGCCGTCGATGTAAACGTTGGTGATCAATCCCGACTCCCTCACAAAGACAGAGACCGCCCGGAAGGACGGTCTCGACCCTACCGCCGAAGAGATAGGGGTGGTTCAATCAACCTATCACGAGACGGCGGAGATGTCAACTGAAACCTCTTTGACGACGCCCCACTCGTCGCGGTATCATGAGAGCGAAGTTGGCCCGGCGATGCTGCAAACACCCCGGGCCGTGGCCCCACCTGCGGCAGCAGGCAGTGCGTCGGTATTGTACTACCAGCAGACCCGCTCCCGACAGGAGGCGGGTCTCTTTTAGTTTCTGAGAGATTGATGGGAGGTTTACATGGCGAGAAGAACCGATAGAAACGCACCCAAGAAGCGAGCGGCCATCTACGCCCGCGTCTCCGACAAGAGCCAGGCCGAGGAGGACAAGACATCCATCTCCGAGCAGATGGGCGACATGGAAGCCTACTGCGAGGAGAGGGGCATGGCCGTCGTGGCACGCTATCAGGAGGTCGGTCGGGGCTGGTCCAAGAAGCGTCCCGAGTTCCAGAGGATGCTCGCCGACGCCAGGATGGGGCGCTTCGACACCATCGTATGCTGGAAGTCCGACCGGCTCAGCAGGGGCATGTACCCCGCAGCCGCCCTCATGGAGGTCGTCGAGGCGTACCGCATCGGCATCGAGGCTGTCATGGACGCCATCGACATGAAGACCTTCGGACTCATGGCGGCCATCGGCAAGATCGAACTGGACAACTTCAGGGAGCGGGCCTCGATGGGCAAGCGCGGCAAGGCCAAGCAGGGCAGGCTGCCCACCGGGTCGCCGCCCTACGGCTATCGCGTCGACGAGCACGGCAACCCCTACGTCTACGAGCCGGAGGCCAAGTTCATCCGCCGAATCTTCCGGCAGTACGCCGACGAAGGCATGACCGCTCCCGCCATCGTCCTGGGGTTGGAGCGTGACGGCGCGCCCCTGCCGCCCAGGTGCTCCAAGTGGCGCAAGGAGCGAGTCCACGCCATTATGAGCAGCGAGACCTATAGGGGAACCTACTGGTACGGCAAGAGCAGCTGGGTGACCACCGAGGACGGAACCAAGGGAACGAAGAATCCAAAGGACACCTGGATAGGCATCCCGTTCCCACCCCTCGTGGATGAGAAGACCTGGGAGCGGGTGAAGGCGCGCAAGTTCAAGCGGTTCAGCCACTCCAAGCGCAACACCAAGACCTTCTACCTCCTCCAGCACATGGTCAGGTGCGCCGAGTGCGGGTTGTATCTCCACGGCAGGGCGCAGAGCAAAAAGTCCCAGTACTACAACGGGAAGCGCTACGCCTATACCCTCGACCCTCCCCACCGCTACTACCGCTGCGGCGGGATGACATCCCACAAGCTGGAGTGCCGTAGACCGGGCTTCATCAAGGCTGAACGGCTGGAGGAGTTCGTCTGGGGCGAGGTCAAGCGAATGTTGCAGAACCCCGGCCTCATCGTCGCCGGCATCGAGTCGCTGGGCTCTCAGGAGGACGACGGCTGGGAGAAGGAAATCGACAGGGCCGAGCGCGAGCTCAACAGGGTCCAGTCCGAGGAGGACAGGGCCATCAGGCTGTACGTCTCGGCCAAGATCACCGAGGCCCAACTCGACCATCAGCGCAAGTTCATCACCGAACGGCTGGAGACGCTCCGCAGGGAGCTGAACGACTACCGGGCGCAGCAGGCGGCGCTGGCCGAGAAGCGCATCCTCATGGAGAACATCCTGGCATGGGCAAGCAAGGTGGGAGACCGCCTCGACGAAGTCCCCGACGAGCAGCGCAAGGACATCCTGAAACTGCTGCTGGACCAGGTGGTGATCGACGGCGGCAACAACGTCCGGTTCACCCTCGGTATCCCCGCCGAGGACTTGGTGTCAGTTAAGTATCCCGAATCAATGTTTGCAGTTCGGGACCCATGAGAGTAAAATATCCTGAATTTGGCATCGCGAAAGGGTGCAACGGACCCACCGCAAACTACAGGAGGCTAACATGAGACGCCTGCTAGTCCTAGGGATGGTAGCATTGGTAATGGTCCTCGTGGCAGCGGCCTGCGATGGCGAGGAGGAGGCCACTACGGCCCCCACCACCGCCCCCGCGACCACGGCCCCGGTGGCCACGACTCCGGCGGACACCACCGCCCCCGCGACCACGGCTCCCCCCGCCGAGGGAGGAGAGATGCGGGAGGCCCACTTCTGGGAGGTCAACGCCCTCACCGGCCAGTCCGCCTCCTACGGCATACGCAGCGTCCACGGCATCGAGCTGGCCGCCAAGCACGTCAACGACGCAGGCGGCTTCCAGGACGACTGCGGCAACACCTACACCGTCAGGCTGACGGTCCACGACATGGCCAACAACCGCGAGCAGGCCATATCAGGACTCCGCAAGGCCGCCGACGACCCAACCGTCATCGTCTCCCTGGGCTCCACTCCATCCACCGGCTTCGTGCCCATGGTGCCAGTCGCCGGTCAGGTCAAGCTACCCATCATCGGGACCGGCACCGCCGCTCCCATCTCCGAGTGGAACCCTTACGCCTTCCGCGTCACCGTCACCACTCAGGCCGCCGTGCCTCCCTTCATGGAGACCATGGTGGCGCGATTCGACAACTTCAAGCGCATCGCCCTGATCTACGACATCACACAGGACGCCCAGCGCGCCGAGGCCGAGCTGGTCAGAGACCTCGCCGATACCTACGGCTACGAGATCGTCAGCTTCGAGGCCTTCCGCGCCAACGACAAGGACTTCCGCTCGCAGCTCACCACCATCCAGGGACAGGACCCCGACTGGGTGGGCATCTACGGCGCCACCCCCGAGGGCACCGCCATCTACAACCAGATGGACGAGCTGGGCATGCTGGACGAGGTGGAGACCTTCGTCGGCTTCGGCAGCACCAACCAGCCCGACTGGTGGACCCTGACCGATGGGCGCGTAGAGGGTGCCTATAGCTGGATGGTGGGCTTCGACCTGGCCCAGCCCGGCCTGATGGAAAAGGTGCTGACCGACTACCAGGCCATGTTCGAGGAGGGCCCTGACGTCCAGACCGTCTACGGCTACCAGGCCTTCCAGGCCGCCGTCGACGCCATCAAGAGGTCCTGCACGGCTACGGACCGGGAGGCCTTCCGCGACGCCCTGGCCACCACCAACATCGACGCCCTGGGCGGCAAGGTGATCTTCGACAGCCCCAGGGACAACCCGCTGGGCGAGAACCGCTCCGGCGTCATCGTCGTCACCAAGACCCAGGGCGAGGACGCCACCGCCTTTGAGCTGGTGACCGCCGAGGGTGAGATGATGGCGCCCGCGGATGGCGAGCAACGGGAGGCCCACTTCTGGGAGGTCAACGCCCTCACCGGCCAGTCCGCCTCCTACGGCATACGCAGTGTCCACGGCATCGAGCTGGCCGCCAAGCACGTCAACGACGCCGGCGGCTTCCAGGACGACTGCGGCAACACCTACACCGTCAGGCTCACCGTCCACGACATGGCCAACAACCGCGAGCAGGCCATTTCCGGCCTCCGCAAGGCCGCCGACGACCCCACCGTCATCGTCTCCCTGGGCTCCACCCCGTCCACAGGCTTCGTACCCATGGTGCCCGTCGCCGGCCAGGTCAAGCTACCCATCATCGGGACCGGCACCGCCGCCCCCATCTCCGACTGGAACCCCTACGCCTTCCGCGTCACCGTCACCACACAGGCCGCCGTGCCTCCCTTCATGGAGACCATGGTGGCCCGGTTCGACAACTTCAAGCGCATCGCCTTGATCTACGACATCACCCAGGACGCCCAGCGCGCTGAGGCCGAGCTGGTCAGAGACCTCGCCGATACCTACGGCTACGAGATCGTCAGCTTCGAGGCCTTCCGCGCCAACGACAAGGACTTCCGCTCACAGCTCACCACCATCCGGGGCGAGGACCCTGACTGGGTGGGCATCTACGGCGCCACCCCAGAGGGCACCGCCATCTACAACCAGATGGACGAGCTGGGCATGTTGGCCGAGGTGGAGACCTTCGTCGGCTTCGGCAGCACCAACCAGCCCGACTGGTGGACCCTGACCGATGGGCGCGTAGAGGGGGCCTATAGCTGGATGGTCGGCTTCGACCTGGCCCAGCCCGGCCTGATGGAAAAGGTCCTGACGGACTACCAGGCCATGTTCGAGGAGGGCCCCGACGTCCAGACCGTCTACGGCTACCAGGCTTTCCAGGCGGCGATGGACGCCATCAAGAGGTCCTGCACGGCTACGGACCGGGAGGCCTTCAGGGACGCACTGGCCACGACCAACATCGACGCCCTGGGCGGCAAGGTGATCTTCGACAGCCCCAGGGACAACCCGCTGGGCGAGAACCGCTCTGGCGTCATCGTCGTCACCAAGACCCAGGGCGAGGACGCCACCGAATTCGAGCTGGTGCCCCAGCCGTAACCGCCCCGGGACAGGAGCCGGACAAAGTGGGGAGGCGCCCGGTGGGCGCCTCCCCGCTTTCATTTCTCCCGTGACAGTCCCTTAACCCTTCGTGTCATCCCGAGCGAAGCGAAGTGGAGAGGGGAATCTATCCATGCCGGCGAGTACTGTGCCCCTGGGCCTTGTGGCGTAGCATACTAGTCAGAGGGCGCCTGAGATTTCTCGCCTACGGCTCGGAATGACAGGCGGGGGGACTCGGAACGACGTGTCAGGTGGGGCGGCTAGTCGTAGGGCTGAAGCTCGATCTCGTGGAGGGCCGGGACCACCTCTTTGCCCAGAAGCTCGATGGAGCGCATGACGTCGTCGTGGGCCATGTCCCCCTCGTTCCCGTAGATGTGCAGGTAGCCCGGGTTCAGCCGTTCGACGATATTCGACAACTTCCTGGTGACCGTCTCCGGGCTGCCCACGATGATGTTGTTCACCTCCTGGAGCTCCTCGTAGGTCATGGATCGGCCGAAGCCTCCGGCCCCCGGCAGGGTCGCCTGTATCTTCACCGCCTGCCGGGACTGGTACCCCGGAGGATCACTGTGCTCTCGAGGCCCTCTGTTGCGGTGGCTCTCGGTCCACAGGAAGGTCCTTCCTATGTCCTGGGCCTTCTCGTCCGTGTCGGCCACGAACACCCGGAGCAGGTAGCCGAAATGCTCCGGCCCCGGGGTAAACCCCACCTCCCTGGCCGTGTCCGAGTAGATCTGCCTGAGACGCTCCGTGTGCTCCAACAAGGAGCCCAGGTTCATGTACGGGTGCCGGTGGGTGGCCGACCACACCACGCTCTCGGGACTGGAGAGGCCGGGAAACCAGACCGGCGGATGGGGCTTCTGGATGGGCAGCACCCACGGGTTCACCGCCCTGTAGTGGTAGTGCTTGCCCTCGTACCGGAAGGGCCCGGGCTCCGTCCAGCACTTGATGATCAGGTCGTGGGCCTCCTCGAACCGCTCCCGGTTCTGCGTCGGGTCGATGCCGCCCTGGATACTCTCCACCGCAGTGCCCCGGACGAAGCCCGATATCACCCGCCCGTTGGAGTAGCAGTCCAGCATCGCGATCTCTTCGGCCATCCTGATGGGGTCGTTGACCGCGATCACGTTGCCAAGGATGGCGATCTTCACCCTCTTGGTGAGCTTGGAGATGACCGCGGCGTCCAGGTTGACTGCGGGCTTCATGCACCAGTATGCGGCGTGATGCTCGTTGGTCATGATGCCGTCGAAGCCCACATCGTCGGCCAGGGCGTACTGCTCGTGGTACTCGTTGTACAGCACGTGGGCCTTGTGGGGGTCAAAGTAGCTGTTCGGAAACCCCAGCCGGCCGGAATCGTGCTTCTCCAAGTCTTTTTCGGTAACGAAGCCGTAGGGCTGCTCCGAAAACCAGAAGACCTCTACCTTGTCCTGCATCGGACTCTCCTTCGACAGGTTGTGCACAGTATAGCATGGGGGCGGTCGCCAACGACGACCCCCGGACACTGGGGATGCGCGGCCGACACGCCCGTAATGCCCGCCGATCTGTGCTAAACTACGGCCAAGCCCGCCGGCCGGGAGAGACCACGTACAGGGAGGACGTAGACATGGTGTTGACGCGAGAGGCGATGCCCACCACCCCTTCGGAGGCCCGCATGCTGTTCCGCGAGGGCAGCTGGACGCAGGACACCCTGGGCATCTGCAACGGGTATACCAACGCCAACCTGGTCATCGTACCCAAGGACCTGGCCTACGACTTCCTCCTCTTCTGCCAGCGCAACCCCAAACCCTGCCCGGTGCTGGAGGTCCTGGACGAGGGGGACCCGACGGTGAGGGTGCTGGCCGACGGCGCCGACATCCGCAGCGACCTTCCCCGGTACCGCGTCTTCGTCCGGGGAGAGCTGGTGGACGAGCCCACGGACATCGGCGAGTACTGGCGCAGCGACCTGGTGACCTTCCTCTTCGGGTGCAGTGGCACCTTCGCAAGCGCTCTGGACAACGCCGGCATCAAGGTACGCCTGGGGATCGACGGGGAGAACCCGGGCTTCGGCGTGTACCGAACCAACATACCCACCGTCCCCGCCGGGCGCCTGCGCGGGCCCATGGTGGTGAGCATGCGCGGCGTACGGTCGGACCTGGTCTCCCGGGCCGTGGTGGTGACCTCCCGGTTCCCCAACCACCACGGCAGCCCCGTGCACGTCGGGGACCCCGGCGCCATCGGCATAACCGACCTGTCCACGCCCGACTGGGGCGCCGGCCCGGTGGAGCTGCTTCCCGACGAGGTTCCCGTGTTCTGGGCCTGCGGCGTGACCCCCCAGGACGTGGCCCTGGAGAGCAAACCCGACCTCATGATCACCCACAGCCCAATCCACATGTTCATCAGCGACATCCCCTCCGAGCAGCAGGCGTCTTCCTGACGGAGCTTGGGATGACCGGGGGGTGGGGCGGATGACCCGGGAGGGGCAGATGACGACGGGAAAGGGGACGCCGGCATGACGACAGTAGGCTCCGGCAAGTACACCTACCGGCTGGTCCGGGACTGGGCCACGTTGCCCGAGGGCGAGGCTTTCGGCATGGTCAGCGCGGTAGCCACGGACTCCCAGGACCGGGTCTACGTCTTCCAGAGGAAGGACCCTCCGGTGCTAGTCTTCGACCGGGACGGCGCCTTTCTGGACTCGTGGGGCGCCCGGGCCATCGCCGACCCCCACGGCATCCATATCGCCGACGACGTAGTGTACATCACCGACAGGGAGGACCAGGTGGCCGTAGCGTTCACCCTGGACGGAAAGCCCCTCCAGGTCCTCGGGGAGCGCGGCGTGCACTCGGACACCGGCTGTGAGGAGCCCGGCGACCTGGTGCCCCGGGCCGCGGGCCCCTTCAACTATCCCACCGAGATGGTCCCCTCCCCGTCGGGAGACCTGTACGTATCCGACGGCTACCGCAACAGCCGGGTGCACAGGTTCTCCGGAGACGGCCGGCTGACGGCCTCATGGGGAGAGCCGGGCAAGACGGGGCCCAACCAGTTCCACCTGCCCCACAGCATCCTGGTGCACGACTCCCGGGTCTACGTGTGCGACCGCGAGAACAGCCGTGTCCAGATATTCTCCCTGGATGGCCGGTTCATCGCGATGTGGACGGACATGAACCGGCCCCAGGACATCTGCGTCGACGAAGAGGGCATGTTCTACACCTGCGAGCGCGTGGGAGAGGACGGGTCATCCCCCCAGGTCAGCGTCCTGGACGGGGACGGGAACGTGCTGGCCCGCTGGCAGTGCCGGGGCGCCCATGGCCTGTGGGTCGACTCCCGAGGAGACATCTACCTGGGGCTGAGGGTGGACCAGAGCGTGGACAAGTACGTCCGGCAGACCTAGCCCGCAGCGTCCCTGCCGGAGCATCCCTTCCGGAGCGTCCGTTAAGGAGGCGGCTACCATGGCCAGTCAGTCGGACATATCCCAGGTCGAGGCTGTCCTCGAAGAGTGGCGGGCGGCGTTCACCGCCAGGAACGTGGAGGCCCTCAGGGACCTCTGGGACGGGGACTACCCCCACCTCATCTATATCGCCGAGGAGGACAACGAGCCCCATCGCGGGTTCGACGCCATCGGCACCTATTACGCCAATATCCCCCAGCTCGTCGAGAGTCTCGACTGGACCCTCAAGGAGACCACGATAGACGTCATCGGCAACATGGCATACGCCTACGTGGAGTTCCTGGTCAACGCCGTGTTCAAAGAGGGCGGCCGCAGGATGACCTTCGACGGACGCAACACCTTCATACTGAAGAGGACCGGCGGCCGGTGGCGGTTCATCCACTACCACGAGTCCCTGTCCCGCGACCACAGTCACGACACCTGGGGGTTCCTCTGGGAATAGGCCCGGGCCTTGGACCGCCTCCTAGGACCCGCCCGATGACCAGATGCGGCGGACCTCCTCGGAGGACGTGACGTGCCCGAAGCCCCAGCCCATTAGCCGCATGGAGAAGTCCTGCCGGTCCTGGCCCCGGTCGGCACAGCAGTCCTCCACGGTCACGGTGTAATAGTCCGCAAAGAAAGCGTCCCTGCTGGTGGACTCCACACAGCCCGATGTGGCCGTGCCGGTCATGAGGACGGTCTTGATGCCGTTGCTCCTCAGCACCAGGTCCAGGTCCGTGCCCCAGAAGCCGCTCAGACGGTGCTTGCTGACGACGACCTCGCGTTCGCTGCCATCGGGGCGTATGTCGCCGTAGAAGTCCGCCCCAAAGGTCCCCGCCTGGCACTGTACGCCGTACAGGCCGTGCTCCTCGAACAGGACCCGCATGGGCGGGGAGATGTACTCGGGGTTGTAGATGGCCCGCACGAACACCCTCAGGGCCCCAGCGTCCCGGGCCGCCTGCAGCAGGGACTCCAGGCCCTTGAGGGCCCGGGGGATGAGGGGATACGCCTCCCAGAGATGCCCGGCCCCCGGGAAGAAGGACGTGGTGTCCCCCTTCTCCGCCCAGGTGCCGTACAACCCCTGGGGGTGGACGAAGTCGTTCTGGACGTCCACTATGACCAGGGCCGTGTGCTTCGGCTGTATCTGCTCCTCCAGGGTCCGAAGGACCTCCTGGTGTTCCATAGCCATATTCCCGTCTCCTCCCGTCTGGCGAATCTGCCCTCGTTCTCCGCGCGTCACGCCGGGTTGGCCAGCCCCCGGAGATACTCCACCGTCTCGTCGGTCGTCACCACATCGGCGCAGAACATGTCCAGGTCCATCAGCTCGGCCAGGTGCATCAGCTCGCAGCGGTCGCCCACCGCCTCCTCGGGCACCACCACCCTGAAGCTGGACATGGCGTCCCGGCAGGTGTCGTTGATGCAGTGGCTGGTGCTGCAGCCGGTTACGATGAGCGTGTCCACCGCCAGCCCCACCAGCATCTGGTAGAAGCTGGTGCCCTTGAAGCAGGACGTGTACTTCTTGGCGAAGACCTTCTCGTTGGGCAGCCGCCCCAGCCGCGGGTCCAGGTCGGTGACCCCGGACGTGGGGTCCGAAAAAGCCCTCAGCCCAGGCTGCTTCCTGTCCCACGGTCCCTGGGGGTCGTCGGGCTCGTAGCCCATGACGGTGAAGAAGATGGGCACCGACGCGCTCCGGCCGGCGTCCAGCAGCCTGCGGGTCGCTTCGACCACCGAGTCCAAGTTGCTGCCCAGGGCATAGCCTGGGTCCATCTCTCCCCTGAACAGGTCGACGACCACGATGGCCGGACGCGGCCCGAACCCCATGCGGCCGCCGACTCCCCGCGCCCTGAACCTGGCCCTCAGGTCGTCGAGGTGCTCCAGTAGCGCCTCTTTCAGATGGGCGGGCAGCTTCAGGTCCTCGGCTGGGGCCATCACGGCCTCCTTAGTACGGGCGTTCCGGGGGACGGGCGTCCGGGGCACCGGACAAGTGTAGTATACACCCTGGCGTCGGGGCCTTTTGCATGCCTGCCGGAGCCTCCCGCGGACGGGGCTCCAGCAGCCGTCGGACGTTGCATCATGCGGCATGGGATGTTATACTACGACTGATAATTTTCCGCTGCGAGAGCCCAGACTGAGCGGAAAACGCCTTTGATGGAGGCCCCGATACTTCGGGGCTTCTTGCTCAGATGGGACATTTGGAAAGGGGACGGCTAACAGGCTTTCAGGAGCTTCATGGTGTCGAGGCTTTCGAACGTGCTCCGGTAGCTGCCGGGAACGCTCGATGGAGGAGATGACGGTATGAAAAGCGACTTCTTAATAGCGTTGACACAGCTGGCGGCCGAGAGACATCTGCCCAGGGAGCAGGTGCTGCAGGCCATCGAGGCTGCCCTTGCCTCCGCCTTGAAGAAGGACAGCCCCACCATGGGGCAGAACATCTCCGTCAAGCTTGACCCCAACAGTGTGGGTGAGCCGATAAGCGTCTTCGCCACCAAGACGGTGGTGGAGACCGTCGAGGACTCGGAGACCGAGATCGAGCTGGTCGAGGCCAGAAACATCCGCCAGGACGCGGCCCTGGGAGACGAGGTGCCCGTCGAGACCCTGGAGCTGGAGTTCAGCCGCATCGCTGCCCAGACGGCAAAGCAGGTCGTCCTGCAACGACTCCGGGAGGTGGAGCGAGACTTGGTCTACCAGGAGTTCCAGGAGCGCACGGGTGACGTGATCTCCGGAGTAGTAGGCCAGATAGAGGCAGGTCGGGTCGTAATCTTGGAGCTGGGGCGCGCCCAGGCCGCCCTGTTCCCCGAGGAGCAGGTGCCCACCGAGCGCTATCGCAAGGGCCAGCGCCTGAAGGTCTACGTCGACGACGTGCGTAAGACCTCCAAGGGGCCGGAGATCCTCGTCTCCCGCAGCCACAAGAACCTCCTCAAGCGCCTGTTCGAAATAGAGGTGCCCGAGGTGTTCAACGGCATCGTGGAGATCAAGTCCATAGCCCGGGAGCCAGGCTCCAGAAGCAAGGTGGCGGTGACGTCCCGCCAGGACGGAATCGACCCCGTGGGCTCCTGCATAGGCATGCGGGGCAACCGTATTCAGAGTATCGTCAACGAGCTCCAGGGAGAGAAGATCGACGTCGTCCGGTGGGACTCCAACCCGAAGGTGTTCCTGGCCAACGCCCTGAGCCCCTCGGAGGTGGTCCACGTGGAGATCAGGGAGGAGACCGGTAACGCGCTGGCCGTGGTCCCCGAGCGCCAGCTCTCCCTGGCCATAGGCAGGGAGGGCCAGAACGCCCGGCTGGCCGCCAAGCTGACCAACTTCCGCCTGGATATCAAGAGCATGAGCGAGTGGGAGCTGATTCGCTCCCAGCGACAGGCCCCCGAGGAGCGCAAGCCCGCCGAGGAAGCGGCGGTGGCCGTCGACGAGCCGGATGTCGAAGCGGCGGTCCTGGAGGCCGAGGCTGTGGTCGCCGAGGCCCAGGCCCAGGCAGTGGAAGCCGCGGCCACCGACGTGGAGACTGAGGCAGCGGCCGTGGCCGAGACGGTCGAAGCCGTGGAGGCCGAGGCCCCGGTGGCCGAGGCAGCGCCCGTCGACGCGCCCGTCGACGCGGAGGAGGCGGTCGAAGTCCCCAGCAACAAGCTGACGCCCGAAGAGGAGCTGGCGCTTCTGGCCATGGAAGAGGCCGAGGCAGCGGCGGTGGCCGAGCTGGAGGAGGACGAGGACGAAGAGGAGGGAGACGACTTCGACGACAGCGTCTTCACCGTGCCGGTGCCGGCCGCTGGACCGGGCCAGATCCGGTTCGCGGAAGATATCATGGAAGACTTCCGGGGGCCCGGGCGCAAGGGACGGAGGAGGCGCGGCGGCGCCGGAGCCGCCAGGGCCAGGCGGAGACCATCCGCCAAGAGCCGGAGCGGCCCCCGTCCGCCGGCCGCGGGCGCCGGAGCGTAGGGAGCCACCCCTTGGCCAGGGTAAAGCACACGCCGCTGCGGAGCTGCGCGGTCTGCTCTCGTAAGCTGCCCAAGGTCCAGCTTACGAGGGTGGTCCGGGGCGCCGACGGCAAGGTAGGGCCGGACCCCACCGGCCGAAAACCCGGGCGCGGCGCTTATCTCTGCGACGACGAGCGCTGCAGGGACGCTGGCATAAAGCGGGGCCGGGTCGAGCGTGCCCTCAAGTCGTCCTTCGCCGAGGAGGACCGTAAAGCCCTGGTGGAGTATCTACGCCAGGAACGTCAACCGGCCCGTACTGGAGACATGCGATGACCTCCGACGCCAGGCCCCGGCAACGAAAACAGGGGAAGAGAGCCGCAGCCAAGACCGTGGTGCTTCCCGAGACCCTCTCGGTGAAGAGGCTGTCCGAGATCACGGGCATCACCGCCATCGACGTCATAAAGCAGCTCATGCGTAACGGCATAATGGCCTCCATGAACCAGGCCATCGACTTCGAGGTGGCCACCCTCGTCACCTCCGCTTTCGGTATGCGGGCCAGGCCGCGGACCGCGTCTGCGACAGCGGCGGTCGGCGCCTCTGCCATGGAAGACGAAGACGAGGCGGCTCTGGCCGGTCGCCCGCCGGTGGTCACCATCATGGGCCACGTTGACCACGGCAAGACCACCCTGCTGGACACCATCCGCACCACCCGCGTGGCCGAGAGCGAGGTCGGCAGCATAACCCAGCACATCGGCGCCTACCAGGTGCGATACAAGGACCAGGATATCACCTTCCTCGACACTCCGGGCCACGAGGCGTTCACGGCCATCCGGGCCAGGGGCGCCGGCGTCACGGACATAGCGGTGCTGGTGGTGGCCGCGGACGACGGCGTCATGCCCCAGACCGTCGAGGCACTGGACCACGCCAAGGCAGCCGAGGTGCCGGTAATGGTCGCCATCAACAAGATGGACCGGCCGGAAGCCGACCCGGAGAGGGTGAAACGCCAGCTCACCGAGCACGGCCTCGTGGTGGAGGAGTGGGGCGGCGACACCATAGCCGTGCCCCTGTCCGCCACCCAGGGAGACGGCATCGAGGACCTCCTGGAGAACATACTCGTGGTGGCCGAGCTCAGCGAGATCAAGGCCGACCCGGAGCGGCCCGCCGCCGGCGTGGTCATCGAGGCGAGGCTGGACAAGACCAGGGGCCCCTTGGCCACGGTCTTGGTCCAGAACGGTACCCTCAGGGTGGGAGACCGCATCATAGCAGGGACCGCCTTCGGACGGGTCAGGGCCATGCTCAGCGACACCGGGGCCAGGTTGGATGAGGCCACCCCTTCGGTACCCGTCGAGATCATGGGCTTCAGCGCCACACCGGAAGCCGGCGACCTGTTCGAGGTCGCGGCCGACGAGAGGACCATGAGGGACACCGTGTCCGAGAGGGCGCGGGGCCGGGACGCCGGGCCCGGAGTGCCCCTGACGCTGGAGGAGATATACACGGGAGTCAGCGCCGAGGACGTAAAGGAGGTGAACCTGGTCGTCAAGGCCGACGTCCAGGGAAGTGTCGAGGCGGTGTCCGCCGCGCTGGAACGCCTGGACGACGACCAGGCCAAGGTCCGCATCCTGCACGCGGGAAGCGGCACCATCACCGAGAGCGACGTCCTGCTGGCCTCGGCCTCGAGCGCCATCGTAGTCGGATTCAACACCACCACCCAACCCGGCGTCGACCGGTTGGCCGACAGGGAAGGTGTGGAGATCCGCCATTACCGGATCATCTATCACCTCATCGAGGACATCGAGAAGGCCCTGCAGGGGCTTCTCGATGCCACCTTCCACGAGGTGGTACAGGGCCACGCGGAGATAAGGGCTATCTTCTCCGTCGGCAGGCGAAACAAGATCGCCGGCTGCATGGTCACCGACGGCCGCATCGCGCGGAATGCCTTGGTGCGGGTCCTCCGCAATGGGGAGGTCATCCACGAGGGCAGCGTCTCCAGCCTACGGCACTTCAAGGAGGAGGTCTCCGAGATGGCCGCCGGCTTCGAGTGCGGCGTGGGCCTGGGTGGTTTCGTCGACTTCCAGGAGGGTGACGTGCTGGAGCCGTACCGCCGGGAAAAGGGCAGAGCCTAAACACGCCGCGGGTGACCCGCCGTACCCAAGCCCTCCGCGTTCCCATCCGCGAGGAGTCGCTTGCCCGTGAGCAGAAGAACCGACCGCATCAATGGACTGCTGCGCCAGGAGATAAGCCGTCTTCTCTCCCGCGAGCTGAACGACCCCCGGCTGTCGGGCGTCGTCAGCATCACCAGGGTCGAGACGTCCTCCGATCTGCGCGTTTCCCGTGTCTACGTCAGCGTCCTGGGAGGCTCCGACGACAAGGACTCGGTGCTTAAGGGCATCAGCTCGGCAGGGGGGTTCATCCGGCGGGAGATGCGGGACCGCTTGTCCCTGAAGTACATCCCCGACCTGCGGTTCACTTTGGACCAGTCCATGGAGGAAGCCGATCATATC
Source organism: Dehalococcoidia bacterium (assembly GCA_965207305.1). Taxonomy (GTDB): domain Bacteria; phylum Chloroflexota; class Dehalococcoidia; order Lucifugimonadales; family JAGWBF01; genus JAGWBJ01. Next base: position 381,618 of record CBDBMB010000004.1, read on the forward strand.
CAGAGGCTGATGGATCGGCTCTCCACCACTGAAGACCGGAGGGAGGCTGCGGCGCCGGAGGCGGCCGGCTAGGACTCGTGTCCTAGCACTGGAGAGACATTGGCTGACAAGGCGGCACAGACTCCCCGTAGACCGATGGAAACGAAGAAGGCAGTCAACGGCTTCCTGAACCTGTACAAAGAGCCGGGTCCGACGTCCATGGACGCCGTCCGGCAGATGAAGAGGATCAGCGGGCAGCGGAAGAGGGTGGGTCACGGCGGCACCCTGGACCCCATTGCCGAGGGTGTCCTTCCCATCTGCTTCGGCCAGGCCACCCGCCTGATGGAGTACGTCACCTGCAGCGCCAGGGCCTACAGGATGGACGTCCGGCTGGGGGCCGCCACGACCACCTACGACAGGGAGGGAGAGGTGGTGCGCACCGCCGACCCCTCCCATGTAGACCGGGAGGCCGTGGAAGCCGCCCTGGAGCCGTTTCGGGGTGAGTTCCAGCAGACCCCGCCCATGTACAGCGCCCTGAAGGTGGGGGGCAAGCGGCTCTACGAACTGGCGCGGTCCGGGATCGAGGTGGAACGGAAGCCCAGGACCGTCACCATCTCCAGGATAGAGATCGTAGAGATGGACCTGCCCTCCCTGGTCATCGACGTGAGCTGTGGACGGGGGGCCTACATGCGCTCCCTGGCCCACGACTTGGGCGAAGCCCTGGGCTGCGGAGCGTACCTGGAGGGCCTCGTCCGCCTCAGGTCGGGGCCCTTCCTGGTCGAGGACGCGGTCAGGCTGGAAACACTGCAGGACGCCGCGGGTGAGAGCGGTTGGGCGAGCCACCTGGAGCCCCCGGACTTCGTCCTCCTGCACATGAAGAGCGTAACGGTGGGTGAGGCGGCGGAGCGTTACCTGCGCAACGGCCATCCGGTCAAGCTCCCGCCCCATCTGTCGGCCTACGCTGGCTACATGGAGCGATACAGGGCGTACTCCGAGGACGGGCGGTTCCTCGCCGTCGTCCGCTACGAGCGGTCCAAGAACGAATGGCAGCCCAACAAGGTGTTCACCGTCGACGCCCCGTCGCCCTACGCCGGCGCCCCCGCCCGGCAGTAGCCTTCATGCCGATGACACACCAGTCCGGGGCGGGAGTGACATCCACCGTTTTCCACATGCCCGTAGGCGTCAATTGTTCTTGACAAATCAGCCACGGCATGTATATTTGGTAGCTACGGCTGAGGAGCCGCAAGGAGGGAGGGAGCCATGGAGGCGTACTGCTTCAAGTGCAGGTCCAAGAGAGAGATCAAGGGGCCACAGCAAGTCACTCTAAAGAACGGGCGCCCGGCCACCCAGGGTACCTGCCCGATCTGTGGCACCAAGGTCTTCCGCATAGGCAGGGCCGCCTGAGACTCCTTGGCACTCAGCTCCCATCCGACGGCTTCATCAGGTTCTAGAGACCAACGACACCCCCAGCTTCGCCAGGAGGCCCTCGGGGTTCTTGTTCAGCAGGAGATAGGCCCCCTCGCTATCGAGCCCGGCACCTAACGCCACCTTCCGGGTCATCTCCGGAGTCAGCAGGTCCTCGGGGGCGTGGGCGTCGGAGTCCAAGATGGTAAGGGTCCCGGCTTGGGCGGCAACCTTCACGACGTGGCCGTTGGCCAGGCTGTGGCCCTTGCGGGCCGATATCTCCAGGAACACCCCCCGCTCCGACGCCAGACGGGCGTCCTCCATTTCGATGAGGCCGGGGTGCGCTACTATGTCCACCGAGTCCGAGAGGATGGCGGCGCGATTGGTGCCCGGCTCCACCGGCTCCACCGGCGTCTCGCCGTGGACCACCACAACCTTAGCCCCCAGTGCCTTGGCCGCCCGCGCCACCTCGTCTATGTCCTCTTTGGGCACGTGGGTGATCTCCACCCCCGGAAGGGCCAGGATGTCCCAGCGGGACGACGCGGCCCTGCAGTCGGTTACCAGGGTCTTGACTACGTACTCGACGTTGCCCAAGCCTACGTGGTCCGTGACGCCTATGACCTGGTAGCCGCGCACGCTGGCCCGGCGTATTAGCTCGATGGGCGAGAGGACCCCGTCGCTGAGGAACGTATGGGTATGGAAATCAAACATCGCGCCTCCACGTAGACAACCGGGCAAGGAGCGTGCGGCTCCTTGCCCGGTACATCGGTTCCACCCTGTCGGGACCCTGTCTAGAGGTTGAACTGGGGGTCTACGTAGTCCTTCTCCTTGACGTAGACCTGCAACCTGCTGCGCTGCACCTCGCAGATGACGATCCGCCGCTTGTCGTCGATCTTGACGGCGGCAGGCTCGTCGAAGCGCCACTCCCGCTCCAGGCTCTTGACCCTTTTTCGGGCCCTGCCCATGTCCGGGTTGGCCACTATGCTTGCCAGCCCCCACTTGGGGAGCTGCTGGGCGTCGCCCTGGAAGGTGGTCAGGTGCTCGCCGTCGGGCCCGTAGGCCTGCACCACGTCCTCTCCCCAGTCCGCGACGTAGACGTCGCCCTCATCGTCCACCGCCACACCGCTGGGACGCCGCAGGGCTCCGTCCCCGCTGCCGGGGGCCCCGAAGCTCATCAGGTAGGTGCCGTCGGGAGAGAACTTCTGCACCCGACTGTTCCGCCAGTCGGCAACGTATACGTCGCCGTTGCGGTCCAACGCTAGTCCCCAGGCCATGTTGAACTGGCCCTCTCCCGATCCTCCGCTGCCCCACTTGCCCAGGGACTTGCCGTCCTTGGTAAAGGTCTGGACCCGGTTGTTTCCGCTGTCCACCACCCACAGGTTCTCGTCGACGTCGAAGGCCAAGCCCCAAGGCCGGTCGATCTCGCCGTCCCCCGAGCCGTGGACGCCCCACTTGTCGACGAAGTTGCCCTCTTTGTCGAAGATGGTGATCCTGTTCAACACCTCGTCGGAAACGTAGAGGTTCTCATCCTTGTCCAGGGCGATGGAGGTAATCCCGGTGAACTCCCCGTCACCTTCCCCCGGCGCTCCGATGTCCATGATGAACTCTTCGTCGCCGAGCTCGCTGCCCAGGGTGCACTTGGTAATCCTGCTGGAGGCCATGAACTCGCTGGGACCGTTGACGACGTACACCACGTCGTCCGACGCCAAGGCCAGGTCCAGCGGGTACCGGAAGCCCTCGCCCCCGTTGGTCCCCCTGCCTATGCAGTGGCTGTAGGTGTAGGTGCGCCCGTACACCGTTCTAGTAAGCATCTCTCGCCTCCCGAAAGGCTATTGCAACTATGGTCCGAGCCTGGGTCGCGAATCGCCTAACCGAACTGGTACTCGCGGGAGGCGGCGATGAGCTGGAGCATCTGCAGCACCCGCTGGGTGGACCGGTCCGCGTCCTCCTGAGATGCCCAGCTCACGTCCCCACCGGCCCGGGCCTGGGTCAATAGCTCCTCGTGGGTAAGCTCGTTGACCTGGGTCGGCCCGATGAGGTCTATGCAGGTGTCCACCAGGTCCTCGGGGCTGAGGTCTCCCTGGGCCCGGACCCTGTCGACGATGTCCTGAACTCCGGGCATGCTGATGTCCCCGACCCGGTCGGCGACGAAGTTGATGCGCCTCACCAGCGAGCCGCTGTCGATCCACTCGGCGCCGGTGTGCCATCCCTCGACGCTGGGCGGGTCCAGCAGGGACTGGCCCATGTTGGTCGGCTCCATACCCAGCGCCATGAGGCCGGGCTTGGGAGCGCCCTTGTAGTCGCCCACCAGGTTCATGGTGCCCACCACCACCTCGGCGGGGCTCTTCACCTTGGCGAAGCGGACGGACTCGGCCTTGAAGAAGTCCGAGTTGAACAGCACCCGCAGGGTCTGCCTCATGTCGTAGCCGGAGCTCACGAAGGCGTCCCCGATGATGTTGACGGCAGCGGGGTCCCTGGGGGGGTTGTGCTGCCACGCCGGCACCTGCTCCTCGTCGGCCACGAAGAAGTTGTACAGGTGGCGGGCGATGAACCGGGCCGTGGCTGGCTGTCGCACGACGATGTCTATGATGTCGTCGCCGTTGAAGTTCCCCTTGTGGCCGAGGAAGGTCTTCTCTCCGTCATCGTGGTCCTCGGGCTTGTATTCAAACTGCCACGGGAAGCGGCCCAGAGGCAGGCGGGGAATCTTGGCCGCGATGGTCCAGCCCGTGAAGGCCCTGGAGCACTCGAAGACGTCCTGTTCGGTGTAGTTGCCCACACCCATGGAGAACAGCTCCAGCAGCTCCCGGCCCCAGTTCTCGTTGGGCTCCTCTTTGTGGTTCTCGTTGTTGTCCAGCCAGAAGATCATGGCCGGGTTCTTGGCCAGCTCGACCAGCAGGTCCCGGTAGTTGTCCATCCCGTACTGCCGGAACATGTTTATCTGCTCGAGCATCTGGTCGCAGTTGTCCACCTTGGAGTTGCCGGTTGCGAAAAGGTGGTGCCAGAAGAGGGCCATCTTCTCCTGCAGGGGCCGTTCGGTGTTGATCATCTGCCACATGTAGTTGGCCTGACCGTTGTAGGGCACTCCGCCCGGGAGCTTCGCCCCGGGGGCGTGGCGGAACAGCAGGTCCTCGTCGTTGTCGGCGATGCCGTGCTTCTCCGGCTCCAGCAACTCCTCGACGGTTGCCTCATAGCCCCGGGCCGCTCGCTCCTCCAGCTCCGCGCGGGATGCTCCGAATCCTGCGCGCCTCATGAGGTGGGCCATTAACGCGATGTCTTCACTGCCAGCCATAGTCGCTCCTTTCGGGTGGTTCTCTAAAGAGATCTGGGCACATGCCGCTTCCGGCACGGCTACAAATCAGGCCCGGCCACCTGTACCGGGCTGGCCTCCTAATATAGGAGGTCGCTCACGGTGCTATTCTAGTCCAAACCCCGGCGCGGGTCAACTTCAACATCGCCAACGCTATCCTCAGCCGCGGACGGAGAAGGCGGGCTCCAGGCTGGTGATTATCTCCACCAAAGCGGGTTGCCCCGAGGCCACCACTTGCTGGGCCCGGCGGACGGCCGGGACCACGTCCTCGGGCCTCTCGACCCGCTCGTTGTACCCGCCCATGGCCGCGGCCACCTCGGCGTAGTTGCCCGACAGCCGCCCGGTCCCGTACTCCCGGGCCGCCACGGGGAACCGGTCGGGGCCGTAGATGCCCATGCCCGAGTTGTTGTTGACGATGGTGAGGATGGGAATGCGCTCCCTGATGGCCGTTTCGAAGTCCAGGCCCACCATGCCGAAGGCGGCGTCGCCCATCACGTTCACCGCCAGCTTGTCAGGCTCGGCCAGCTTGGCGCCCATGGCGAGGCCGAACCCGTATCCCAGCTGGGTGGACTTGCCCCACCCGATGAAGGTACGTGGCGCAACCGCCTCGAAGAAGGGAGACATCTGGTCCCGGGGACTACCGGAGTCGTGGGTTATGATGGTGTTCCTGCGGTCCAGCGTATGCATCAAGTCCCATACCACCCGGTACGGGTTGATGGGCACCTCGTCCGAGGTGAGCTTTGGCATCCACTCCTTCAGCCAGCCGTCCTTGACAGCCTTCACCTCCCGGACGACCTCGACTCCCTCCCGGGGAACGCTCGACCCTCCCTGGGACCGGACCTCCTGAAGGAGCTGTCCCAACACCAGTTTGGAGTCGCCGATGACCGCGTGGTCGGCCCGGTAGTCCTTGTTGATGTCCTCGGCGTCGTTGGTCGAGTGGATGATGGTCTTGCCGCCGGGTATGCCCACGCCGAAGCTGCCGATGGTCAGGCTGCATCCGATGCCGAACACCAGGTCGCTTTCCTTCAGGAAGTGCAGCACCGGGCCCGTCGTCACGGCGCCGCCGGCGCCGATGGACAGAGCATGGTCCTCGGGAAAGGCGCTCTTGCCCGAGAGGGTCGTCATCACCGGCGCCTGGAGGAGCTCCGCCAGCTCCCTCAGCTCGTCCCACGCCTCGGCATACAGGATGCCCTGGCCCGCGTGGATAATCGGGCGCCTGGCAGCCAGCAACGCCCTGGCGGCCTCCGCCACGTCCGCAGGGTCCCCGGCCGTCCGCCTAGGCGCGACGGGAACGTAGTGGAAGTCGGGTTCGTCCAGCTCCGCCGACAGGATGTCGGCGGGCAGGTCCAGCATTACGGGGCTGGGCCTTCCCATGCGCAGGTGGCTGAAGGCCCTGCGCATCATCTCGGGCACACGCTCGACCAGGTTTATCTGGTCCACCCACTTGGTCACGTCCCTGTAGCTTCGCGTGGGGCTGAAGTTCGGCCGCACACCGGTCCGGGACCGGCCGGCGGCGGCGGGCAGCAGCAGGATCGGGACGGAGTCCGCGTAGGCTTGGGCCACTCCGGCGAAGGCGTTCTCGGCCCCCGCCTGGGCCTGCATGGTGAAGGCGCCTATCCTGCGTCCGCCGGTGGTGCGGCTGAAGCCGTCGGCCATGTTGACGCCCACGCGCTCCTGGCGGAAGATGATGGGCCGGACTCCCGCCACCGCCACGGCCTCGGTGAGGGTGCTGAAGGGTATGCAGCCGATGAAATCGACCCCCTCCCGCTTCAGGATGTTCGCGATGGCGTCGGCGCCCTTCATCGGCTACTCCTTATGAGCCCATCATTATCGTGGCCCTGTCCAGTCCCGCGGCCCTGGTGGAGCCCGGGTACTTGGCGGGATGTATACCCTCGCCCAGCCGCTCCTCGATGAGCTGGTCGTTGTCGTCGTAGTAGTACCCCTCGACGGACTCCAGGTAATCGGCCCACTTGGCCGTGCTGCGCTGGATCTCCCAGGCCCAGTAGTTGTATGCCATGCGCTTCAGGCCCGCCCAGAAGTCGCCCTTGATGAACCTGCGCATTACCTGCCTGGGTCCATAGAACTTGCGGTAGGCCCGCCCGATCTCCCTTTGCAGGGTGCTGGGCCGCATCCTCTTGGGCAGGAATATCACGAAGGTGCCGTCCAGCCGGTCCCACGTCGGCAGGATGAACCGGTTCAGGGGGATCGTGGGCGCGTTGTGCTCCGGATACCCGCTGAGGGGGAACAGGGCCACGTAGTCCACGTCCGCGTCGATGGCGGCGTCGATGGTGTTCCGGATGGTGTCGACTGTGTCTTCGTCGGACCCCAGGACGAAGGAGCCCAGGACCCTGAGCTTGTGCTTCTTGATCTTGGACAGCGAGGCCCGGATTCCCTCCTGGGTCTGCTGCTTGTTGAGCAGCTTGAGCACCTTGTTGTCGAAGGACTCCAGGCCCATGTAGAGGGTGTTGACCTGGGCCTTCTTCAGCAGCCTGAGCACCTCCTCGTCCCGGGCCACCTCCAGCCGGGTGAAGCAGATGCCGTACCAGTCGACCTTCTCCTCGATGATGCGGTTGAGGAGCTCCTTGGTACGGTCCCGCCTGACGGTGAAGTGGTTGTCGACGATGAAGAAGTACTTGGCGCCGGTGAGCTGGCGTTGGTACTTGATGTCGGCGATGACGCTGTCTACGCTCCGGAGCCGGTAGCCCCTGCCCAGCTCCCGGGGGGCGATGCAGAAGGAGCAGTCGTAGGGGCACCCCCTGGTGGTCTGGAGCACCTGCCAGCGCATCTTCAGGTTCCATAGCAGCTTCCACTTGGGCCAGTCCATGTAGCCGCTTATCAGCTCCAGGTCCGGGGTGACGTCGAAGTGCTGGGCGAAGGGCCGGTTGGGGTTCTGCTTCATCTCGCCGTTGTCCCAGTAGGACACTCCCAGCACGCTGTCCAGGCCCTCGTCGCCCTTGAGGCGCTCCAGCACCTCGGGCAGGGTCTCGTCCCCCTCCTGACGCACCACGATGTCGCAGTACTGAAGGGTGTCCTCGGCCATCACCGAGGCGTGAGTCCCACCGACGATGATGGGCACGTCGGGGCGCTCGGCCTTGATCCGCTGGATGTAGTCGATTGTCTTGGGCATGGTGGAGCTGAAGGCGTGGAAGCAGACCACGTCGGCGTCCATCACCTGGTCCCACTTGATGGGGCCGATGTGCTCGACGAACACCCGCACGTCGTATCCGAGGTTCCTCACGATGGTGGCCACCAGCGGCATGCCGTACTCGGGGAAAACGGCGTGGGTTACGAGGTTCCAGTACGGCAGCTCGGCGCTGATAAAGGCGACCTTCTCGACCTTCATGAAGGTCCTCCGTCTGTTCCACAGGACTCGGAACGGTCTTCGCCCCCGCCCCAGGCTGGTCAGTCCCGGGGTGGCCCGTCCCGGGGTGGCCCGTCCCGGGGTGGCCCGTCCCGGGGTGGTATGAGTATACCGGAGAGTGTGACGAGGTATCAACATGGGAACGACGACCATTGCTCGATACAACTATGCCTGCCCCATCCTGGCTTCATATCTCCGGTCCGGGGTAATATGTACTACATGGAGAGGCTTGGACGGTGAGGTCGACGGGTGGACCTACGCCAGTCAGGTGCGAGCTCTGCCAGCGGGACACAGAGCGCCCCACGTCCCATCATCTGGTGCCGAAGCTCAAGGGAGGCAGCAAGGGGCCTCAGGCGCGGCTCTGCTCCACCTGCCACAGGCAGGTCCACGCCATGTTCACCGAGGGGACTCTAGCCAAGCGGCTGAATACGCTGGAGGCCCTGCGGAACGACCCAAGGATGGAGGCGTACCTGTCGTGGGTGCGGAAGCGGTCCGGCGGCTCCCAGTTCAGGGTCCGCCGTTGGAAGGGACGGTTCTAGCCGGGCGCCAGGCCGGGTTCGAGCGCCGCCTAGCTCCCGGACTTGCGCCGGGCGATGGCGGCCTCGGCCCTGGGGCTTATGGCCCTCTGCACCGCCACGTTCACCAGCGCGGGCTTCCCCGAGGCGAAGGCCCGCTCCACGGCGGGGACCAGGTCCTCGGGCCGCTCGACCAGCTCCCCGTAGCCTCCCAGACCTTCGACGACCCTGTCGTACCGGGTCTGCAGCAGGTCGGTGGCGATGGGCCGGCCGTAGAGGCCAAGCTGGATCTGCCGGTCTATGCCCCACGCCGCGTCGTTTCCCATGATAGCGACCAAGGGCAGGTCGTGCCGCACGGCGGTGTCGAACTCCATGCCGTTGAATCCGAAGGCGCCGTCGCCCGTGAACATGACCACCCGGGCATCGGGATGGGCCAGCTTCGCGGCCATGGCCGTGGGCAGGGAGGATCCCAGCATTCCCAGGCTGGACACGTACAGCCACCTCCTGGGCGTTTGCGCCGCGTGGATGGCCCGGCCGAAGTGGCAGAAGTCCCCGCCATCGAACACCAGGAAATCGTCGGGGCGCAGGAGCCTCTGCATGGCGCGGTGCACGTAGGTGGCGTGCATGGGAGTCTCGGCGGCGGCCAGGGTGTCCAGCCACTCGTCCTGGGCCTCCCTCTCGGCTTGAAGCCTGTCCAGCCAGGGCAGACGGGGCCAGGAGTGACGGGCCGCCTCGTCGGCAAGCTGCTCGACGACTCCGGCGATGTCCCCCACGATCCCCACGTCGACGCCACGGTTCCGCCCGATCTCGGCGGCGCTGGGGTCCACCTGGACGACCCGGGCGTCGGCGGCGATGGCCGGGGGCAGCCCATAACCGATGGTGTAGTCCTGCTTCCTTCCCAGAAGCAGTACCACATCGGCCTCCCGGACCATGGCCGCGGCCCGGTTCAGCCCCCTCTCGAAAAAGCCGAAGCAGTTGGGATGGTCGTCGGCGACCAGCCCCCTGGATTGGTCCTCGGTAAGGAGGGGGAGGTTGGTGGTCTCCACGAACCTTCGGAGCACCTCGCCGGCGTCGGCGTCGGCGGCCGCGCCCCCCACGACGATCATGGGGCGGCTGCCCTGGCGGAGCAGGTCGACGGCCTGCCGCACCAGCTCGGGCCTCGCCTGGGAGGCGGGGTCCGGCCGGTACTCCCGGGGCTGGTAAAGGCTCACCTCCTCGTCGGAGACCCGCTGCTCCTGAACGTCCATGGGGATGGTGAGGTGAACGGGGCCGCGTCGTCCGCTGAAGGCGGTCCTCATCGCCCTGGCGATGAACTCGGGTATACGCCGGGCGTCATGGACCATCCACGACCCCTTGGTAACGGGCGAGGCCATGTCCACCTGCTCGATCTCCTGCATGGCCCCCTGTCCCAGGTGGGCCAGGTCCGCGGACCCGGAGATGGAGACCACGGGACTGTCGGAGTGGAAGGCGTTGGCCAGTCCGGGGACGGCATTGGCGAACCCGGGCGTGGTATAGCTGACCACGCCCGGCTGCCCGGTTATACGCGCCCAGGCATCGGCCATGTGGACGGCGGCCTGCTCGTGACGGGTATCCACGTACCGGAAATCCATATCGTGGAGCACGTCGAGGAGTGGCAGGATGTGGTCTCCCGCCAGCGTGAAGATGTTGTCCACGCCCTCCAGCTTGAGGGCCCTGCCGATGAGATGGCTGCCAGTAACTACCTGTGAACCGGACATGGAAGACCTCCCAGCGATGAAGGAACGACGAAACGATGCCATTATGGGCGAGCCCTGGGCGGGGCGTCAACTCGGCCCCCGTCAGGCCAGCCCCGGTCAGGCCAGGATAAAGACTAGGTAGACGCCCGCGACGTAGACGGGGACCATCACCGCGAGCCCGGCGTTGGAGAGGGCCGCCCGGACTCTGTCCCTGGTCATCACCTGGGCCAGACCCAGGGCCATCAGGAGCACGGCTATCAGTCCCGCGGCGATGTGCTCCCGTCCCAGGGCCTCCACCAGGACCCCCTTGCGGTAGAAGGGGTCGGCCAGGGCCAGGATCAGGATGTTGAAGGCGCAGCTACCGTACAGGTTGCCGAAGGCCAGGTCCGACGCTCCCAGGCGGATGGCCGCGATGCTGGTGGACACCTCGGGCATGCTGGTGACCATGGCTATGGCGATGACACCCAGGAAGCTGGTGGCCAGGCCGGTGATCTCTGCGATCTCCTCGACGCTGAGGGCAAGCCACGGCGCGGCTACGATGACGCCCAGGGATGCCAGTCCGAACAGCGTCCACGCCCTGCGAAGACTGGGCAGGCCGTCGTCGGCGTCCTCGGCCGGCTGACTCGTTGGGAGGGCCACGTATACCAGGCGCATCGCCCCCAGATAGGTCCCCAGGATGAGGACCGAAGACAGTCCTACCGACACCACCTCCAGACCGATGGGAAAGGCGATGAGGACGATGGCAAGGGCCGTGAGGGACGAGGCGGCGAGGACCAGCCACCGCTGCTCCGGCACGACCTCATGGAAGAACCGGCGACCGCCGAAGAGCAGGGCGACCGAGGCGAGCACCAGCATGTTCACCATGTTGGAGCCCAGGATGTCCCCGCCGGCAAGGTCGGGCTGGTCCCTGGCGGCCACGGTGATGTTGGTCAGGAGCTCCGGCAGGGACGTGGCCATCGACACCAGGATGGTGCCGACCCAGACCCTGCCCCAGCCCAGCCGGGCGGCGAGGACGTCCCCGTACCTTGCCAGGTACGCTCCACTGGCGATCACGAGGGTGGCGCTGGCGACAAACAGGAGAAGTGCGAGCGCCAGGCCGTTCATGCGGTTAGGATAAACCCTGCCCCACGGCTTTTAAACGCTCAGCCGAGGCCCGTTTGTGCCGAATCGGGAAGGGCCCATATCTCGTGGTCTACTGGCGGATGAGCTTGGTGAGGCGCTGCTCCGTCGGCTCGGCCACGTACAGGTCGCCGTGGGAGTCGCCGTACAGGCCGTGGGGAACGTTGAGGACGGGCCTCCCGCGGGCGATCATCGTGCCGCTGTTCCCGTCGAAGACGCTGAGCCTGGGCACCAGGTCCCCCACGTAGACGGCGCCGTCCGCATCCACGTAGACGTCGGTGGGCCTGAAGAAGTCGGTCCACTGGTCTATGAACTCGCCCTCGGGGGTAAACACCTGCACGCGGCCATGCTCCCGGTCGGTGACGTACACTCTTTCGTTGCCGTCGACCCAAATCCCGTGGGGCACACTGAACTGTCCGGGGCCCCTTCCGGGAGACCCCCAAGAGAGGATCAGGTCTCCGTCGGCCGAGAACCTGTGCACCCGGGAGTTGGCATAGCCGTCGGCCACGTATATGTCGCCGTTGGGCGCCACGGCAACGTCGGCGGGGTGGTTGAAGGGCTCCTGGAATGCCGGCTTCTCCTCAGTCCCGAGGGTCATCACCACGGTCCCGTCCAGGGTGCACTTGACGACGGTATGGGCGTCCCGGTTGCCCAGGTACACGTGGTCGTCGTCGCTGATGTATATGCCATGGGCGTCGATGAACATGCCGGAGCCCCACGACCCCAGGTACTTGCCGTCACGGTCGAATATGACGACAGGGGGGTCCTTACGCTGGAAGGCGTAGACCCTGTCATGGGCGTCCACGCCCACGTGGCTCACTCCCCCGAGGTCCATGCCGTCGGGGAGCTCACCCCAGGGACGTACCACCTCGTAGACGTAGTTCCCTGTACCGGCGATCAGCTTGGTCATATCAGAAGCCACCCCTTCCACGTGGAGATATCACCCAACCAGGTCCCCGCCCGAAAACCCCGGCCCGTGCCTGGAACGACGGCAGGGAGGGGGCCCGCATCGGGTACGAGGACGCGCCTTAACGGGGACGACGGCAAGCGTCGGCACGTCCTAGTCGAACAGATGACAGGAGACGGTATGCCCCGGCGCCATCTCCTTCACCTTGGGCTCCTCGGCGACACACCGGTCGAAGGCCCAGGGACACCGGGTATGGAAGCGGCACCCGGCGGGGGGATTGGCCGGGGAGGGCACCTCTCCCGTGAGCACGATCTCGTCCCGCTCGATGTCCGGGCGGGTGGAGAGGGCCGCGGAGATCAGCGCCTTGGTGTAGGGGTGCAGCGGGTTGGTAAACAACTCCTCGGACTCGGCGAACTCCACTATCTGGCCCAGATACATCACCGCCACCCGGTGGCTGAGGTATCGAACGGTGGCCAGGTTGTGGGCGATGAGCAGGTAGCTGACGCCGTACTCCGCCTGCAGGTCCTTGAGCATGTTCATGATCTGGGCGCGGATGGACACGTCCAGGGCGGACACGGGCTCGTCCAGCACGATAATCCTTGGGTTCAGGGACAGGGCCCGGGCCACGGCGACACGCTGACGCTGGCCGCCGCTGAACTCGTGGGGGTAGTTGTCGATGGAGTTGGGGTCCAGCCCCACGTCGTTCAGGAGCTGGGTCACCCTGTCCTCCAGCTCCGAGCTCCTGGAGGAGATCCCCTTGTTCACCATCAACGGCTCCCCGATGATGAAGCGCGCCCGCATCCGAGGGCTGAGGGAGCTCCACGGGTCCTGAAAGACGGCCTGCACCGCCCCGCGATAGTCGTGGAGCTGGGAGGTGCTGAAGCCACCGATGTCGTTGCCTTCGAACTCGATGCTCCCCTCGGTGGGGGTCTCCAGCAGCAGCACCATCTTGGCCGTGGTCGTCTTGCCGCAGCCGGACTCTCCCACGAGGCTGAATGTCTCGCCGGCCCGGATGTCGAAGCTGATCCCGTCGACGGCCCGGATCATGGCCTTGATCCCGCTCCACGGCATCGACCCCTTGACGGGGAAGTGCTTCTTGAGGTCCTTTATGTCGAGGAGTACCGTTTGCTCACTCATTGTACCTCCAGCAGCTGACCGTGCGCCCGTCCTCGAGCACCGTCTGGTCGGGGTACGTCTCCCGGCACTTGTCCATCACGTAGGCGCAGCGGGCGGCGAACGGGCAACCCTCCCCGATGGCGTAGATGGACGGAGGCTGGCCGTCGATGGACGTAAGCCGGTCGACCCGCTCATCCACGTCGGGCACTGAGTTCACCAGGGCCTCGGTATAAGGGTGGGCGGGGTTGGAGAACAGGTCCCGGGTGTTGGCAAGCTCCACGATCCGCCCGGCGTACATGACGGCCACACGGTCACACATCCTGGCGACTATGCCGAAGTCGTGGGTGATGAACAGGATGGACAGGTTGCGGTCCTTCTGCAGGTCCTTCAGCAGGGCCAGGTAGGCCGCCTGCACCGTCACGTCTAGGGACGTGGTCGGCTCGTCGGCGATCAGCACCTGCGGGTCGCAGGACAGGCCGATGGCGCCCACAGCCCGCTGCCGCATGCCGCCGCTGAACTGGTGGGGAAAGCTGCCCAGCCGCGTCTCGGGGGCGGGAATCCGCACCGACTTCATCAGCTCGATGGCCTTCTCGAACAGGTTCTTGCCCGCCAGCCGCTGGTGGAGGCGCAGGGGCTCGTAGAGCTGGTTGCCAACAGTGAGCACGGGGTTGAGGGCCGTCATAGGGTCCTGCAGCACCATCGATATGCTCTTGCCCCTCACCCTCCGCATCTCCGCGCTGCTCTTCTGGAGCAGATCCTCGCCGTTGAGCAGTATCTGCCCTCCCACGATTCGGGAAGCCGGCTTGGGGTTGAGCTGCATGATGGACAGCATGGTCACGCTCTTGCCGCAGCCGGACTCGCCCACGATGCCCAGGGTCTCCCCCTCGTGGAGGTCGAAGGAGACTCCATCCACGGCCTTCCCCACGCCCCTCTGGCCAAAGAAGTAGGACTGCAGGTTCCGCACGCTCAGGACCACCTTGCCGTTGCCCTGCCCATTGGTGGCGGTGGCGGTCCCGGCCTCGGCCGCGCCTCCGGTGGTCTCTTCCTTGTCTACTGTCTGTTCCATAGCTAACTCTCCGTGTCCCAAGGGTGTGTCATCAGCGGTGTACGATGGGTGCCGCGCGGCCGTTTCGGGGCCGCCGGGTTTCGCGTTGGCGAATTATACCACACCATTCGGTACCGGGCTACAAGCCGGAATTGGGACAACCCCCCTGAGGCTCAGGGGGGTTGTCCGGCCCAGACCGGTCTAGTCCCGGGCCCGGCCTATCCGCAGGGCTCGGCCGTGTTGAACATCAGGGCGACCTGGGTGCCGTTCAAGGGCGTCCAGCCGCACACGGTCTCCGGGTTGCCCGCGTAGATCACGTCCCGGAAGGCGATGGGGATGTTGACGTACTCATCGTACATCAGCTTGGCCACCTGCTGGGCCAGGGCCTTTCGGGTTGTGGGGTCCGTGTCCGAGGCGTACTGGAGCCTCAGGTCTATGTACTTCTCGTCCCATATCCCGTCCACGGAGCCGCCGACTGCGAGCCAGAGTCCGTGGGTCCGTATCTTCTCGCCGAAGTTCCTGGCGGCGGGAATGACGTGCACTCCCGAGGGGTTCTGTACTCCCTGGTCCGACAGGAGCTGGTCGGACCGCACCAGCGATTGCACGGCCGTCCAGTCGATGGGAACCAGCTCTGCGTCGATGCCTATGGCCTTGTAGTAGGTGACGGCCGCATCCTGGGCGTCGACCATCTCCGGGGCTACGCCGAAGGAGAAGGCGTAGACGGTCATCTCCATGTTGGGGCAGTGCTCGTCGATGAGCCTCTTTGCCTCTTCGGGATCGAACCCGTAGGGCTGGAGGTCGGGCCGAAAGCCCTCGTCGTAGGGGGTGAAGAAGGGGCTGGCCGTCAGGCTGTAGGTACCCGGCGCGTAAAGGGCCGACGCGACGGCCTCCACGTCCACGGCCAGGTTCAGGGCCTTGCGCACCTCCAGCTTGTTGGTGCAGTGGGCGGGGTCCCGGCTCTGGTAGAAGTTCAGGTACAGGGTGTCGCCCTGCTTGGGTCCAACCACGTCCAGTCCCGCGGCCCGTATCTCCTCCACGAAGGCCCCGGAGCTCACGGCCAAGTCCACCTCACCCGTCCGGACCTGGGCCACCCGGGGGGCGTCCTCCACGGTGAGGATGATCTCCATCTCGTCGAACCGGGCCTTGAAGGCGGGGCTGTAGTAGCCGTCCCACCTCTCGAATGAGTTGGACGTGCCGAGGCTGCGGCCCACCCAGTCCCACGGGCCGGTGCCGGGGGCCCCGGCATCCTCCCAGGCCTGGGAGGTGCCGCCGACCTCCTCCCACTTCCTCTTGGAGGACAGGTAGGAGTCCGCCGCCGCCTTGGGGGCCAGTATATCGTACAAGAAGGGCTCGTCCCGGGTCAGGTTGATCCTCAACGTCTCCGAGTTGACGATCTCCACGCTGTCCAGTATCTGTATCCAGGTGCCGCAGTACAGGCAGAAGGCGCCTGCCGCCTCCTCGGTGGCCAGAAGCTCGATGGCCCCCTTGGCGTCGTCGACCGTGTAGTCGTCCCCGTCGTGGAACTTGATGCCCTCTTTGATGGTGAACTCGTAGGTCCTGCCGTCGATCTGCTCCCAGCTCTTGGAGAGACCCCACTGGTTGGTGAACTGGTTGTCGACGGTCAACCCCATCAGGTGGTCCGCGTAGTTCGCCACGTGGGCGATGCCCGACAGGGTGCCGGCCTTGTGGGGGGCGATCTCCTCGCTGGCGAAGTTGTTCAACGCGACGGTCAGCTTGCGCTTCTCGTCCATCGCGACAAAGGGCGTCGGCGTGGGCGCCGGGGTCGCCGTGGGCGGGATCGCCGCCACGGCCTGGGACACCGCATCAGATACCGCCTTGTCTATCGCCATGGAGAGCTCTTCGCCCGTGACTCCCGACTCGGCAGCGGCCGCGGTCGCCGCCTCCACTATCGCCTGGATCTCCTCGGCGCTGGCGCCCGGCTGGGCCTGGGCTGCAACTGCCGCCGCCACCAGGGAGCTAATCTCCTCGGCGGACATGTCGTCGGATGGGGGCGGGGCCGGGGTAGCCGTGGGGTCCTCCCCGGCGCACGCCACTCCCAGCACGAACAGGAGCGCCATGGGGACCAGCAGGATCAGCAACCGTCGAGCCTTCATTTAACCCTCCTCTTTCTTAGGAACATATGCAGCACCAGGACCGACCGGCGCTGCAAGTAGCGCCTCCCTTAGCGACAGGGCTCCACTGTGTTGAACATCAAGCCAACCTGGGTGCCGTTTATCGGCGTCCAGCCGCACACGGTCTCAGGATTGGATGCGTATATGAGGTTGCGGAAAGCTATGGGGATGTTGACGTATTCGTCGTACATCAGCTTGGCCACCCGCTGGGCCAGGGCCCTCCGGGTTACCGGGTTCGTGTCCGAGGCGTACTGGAGCCTGAGGTCTACGTACTTCTCGCTCCATATCCCGTCGACCGAGCCGCCCACGTCGCCCCACAGGCCATGGGTGCGTATCTTCTCGCCGAAGTTCCTGGCGGCGGGTATGACGTGTACGCCCGAGGGATTGGGGATCCCCTGCTCGGAGATCAATTGATCGCTTCCCCTCACTATCGGGTTCACGGCCGTCCAGTCCGTGGGTATCAGCTCCGCGTCGATGCCGATGGCCTTGTAGTAGGTTACGGCCGCATCCTGGGCGTCGACCATCTCCGGTGCTACACCGAAGGCAAAGGCGTAGACCGTCATCTTCATGTTGGGGCAGTGCTCGTCTATCAGCCTCTTGGCCTCTACGGGGTCGTACCCGTAGGGTTGGAGGTCCGGCCGCCATCCTTCGTCGAAGGGGGTGAAGAATGGGCTGGCCGACCGGCTGTAGGTCCCCGGCGCGTACAGGGCGGACGCGATGGCCCCCACGTCCACGGCCAAGTTGAGGGCCTTTCGCACCTCGAGCTTGTTGGTGCAGTGGGCCGGGTCGCGGCTCTGGTAGAAGTTCAGATATAGGGAGTCCACCTGCTGAGGACCCCTGATATCCAGACCGGCGGCGCGTATCTCATCCACGAAGACTCCGGAGCTGATGGCCAGGTCCACCTCCCCGGTCTTGACCTGGGCCACCCGGGGGGCATCTTCGGCGGTGAGGATGAACTCGAGCTCGTCGAACTTGGCCTTGAAGGCCGGACTGTAGTAGCCGTCCCACCTCTCGAAACGGCTGAACGAGCCGATACCCCGGTCGATGAAGTCCCAAGGGCCTGTACCCGGGGCGCCGGCCGCCTCCCAACCCTGGGAGTTGCCGCCGGCCGCCTCCCACTTCCTCTTGGACCCCAAGTAGGAGTCCGCACCGGCCTTGGGCGCGATTATGTCGTACAGGAAGGGCTCGTCCCGGGTCAGGTTGATCGTCAGCTTGTCCGGGCCTTGCACGACTATGCTGTCTAGGAGCTGGGCCCAGTTGTTGCAGTACAGACAGCTGGATGCGACAGCGTCCTCGGAGGCCAGCAGCTCTATAGAGCCCTTGGCGTCCTCGACGGTGAAGTCGTCCCCGTCGTGGAACTTGATGCCCTCTTTGATGGTGAACTCGTAGGTGCTGCCGTCGATCTGCTCCCAGCTCTTGGAGAGACCCCACTGGTTGGTGAATTCATTGTCGACGGTCAGTCCCATCAGATGATCGGTGTAGTTTTGCACCAGGGCAATTCCCGACAGATTGCCCGACAGGTGGGGAGCGATCTCCTCGCTGTCGAAGGTGTTCAGCGCGATGGTCAGCTTCAGCTTCTCCTCCATCGCGACAAAGGGCGTCGGAGTGGGCGCCGGGGTCGCCGTGGGCGGGATCGCCGCCACGGCTTGGGACACCGCATCCGTTACCGCCTTGTCTATCGCCATGGCAAGCTCTTCGCCGGTGACCCCCGAGTCAGCGGCGGCCGCGGTCGCCGCCTCCACTATCGCCTGGATCTCCTCGGCGCTGGCGCCCGGCTGCGCCTGGGCGGCAACCGCCGCAGCCACCAGGGAGCTGATATCCTCGGCGGACACGCCCTCGGCAGGGGGAGGGGCCGGGGTAGCCGTCGGCTCCTCACCTCCGCACGCCACTCCCAGCACGAACAGGAGCGCCATGGGAACCAGCAGGACCAACAACCGTCGAGCCTTCATCTAACCCTCCCAACGCCCCCAACGCCATGGCACCGCGTACCATGGCGCGGAATCAAGCCAATTTCGGGTGTCAATTTCTCATGTGGCCTCTTGGTTTGTCAAGAGGCGCGCCAGTGAAATACGTGGCGCGATTTGGCCTCATTTCATGAGGGATTTTCCGCATTCCGCCACGCCTGTCCAGAGGGGTTGACTTCCCCAAAAACGATACCTTATAATTCGCTAATTCTTCCAGACGGGCGAGCCGCAGCCCTTACCTCGACCCTTCTCTATTACTGCTGATTGCAGATGGAAGTGTGTCTATATGGTAGGGCTGCCAGGAGGCAACAGTGGGCAAATTCATGGCCACCCGGCTTCTCCAGGCTGTCCTTACCCTGTGGGCGGTTTCCATCGTCATCTTCCTGATACCCAGGGTGACGGGGAACGCCGCGGACGCCCTCCTGCCCGTCGAGGCGACGGCGGAGCAGAGGGAGATACTGATCGAGGACCTGGGCCTGAACCGGCCCCTTATCGTCCAGTACGGGACCTTCATGGTGGACATGCTGAGCCTGGACTTCGGCACGTCCTTCCGCAACAAGCTCCCCGTGAGGGGAATGCTGGGGGAGCGTCTGGTCAACTCCTTCTACCTGGGCACCGCCTCCCTGGTGGTGGCCATAATCCTTGCCATTCCCCTGGGGACGATCGCGGCCTTGAACCGCGGCAGCGTTCTGGACCGCTCCATCATGATGATACCCATCTTGGGGCAGTCGATGCCCTCCTTCTGGGCGGGGATCCTCCTGATTCTCCTGTTCAGCATATGGCTGGGCTGGCTGCCGGCCCAGTCCCACGACACGGGAGACTGGAAGGGCTACCTGATGCCCTCCATCAGCCTTGGCTGGATCATCAGCGCGGGGGTGACCCGCCTGGTGAGGTCCAGCATGCTGGAGGTCCTGGGCTCGGAGTACGTCAAGCTGGCCCGGGCAAAGGGCGTCAGCGAGTGGTACGTGGTGTTCAAGCACGCGCTGCGCAACGCCCTGATTCCGGTGGTCACGTTCCTGGGGCTCACCTACGGCCTGATCCTGGGAG
Source organism: Dehalococcoidia bacterium (assembly GCA_965207305.1). Lineage (GTDB taxonomy): Bacteria > Chloroflexota > Dehalococcoidia > Lucifugimonadales > JAGWBF01 > JAGWBJ01. The sequence goes on from CBDBMB010000004.1 coordinate 401,229, forward strand.
CGGCCATCGCCACGGAGACCGTCTTCTCGTGGCCGGGGATGGGCAGGCTGGCCTACGAGGCGGTGCTCTTCAGGGACTTTCCCCTGCTCCAGGCGACCACCCTCGTTTGGGCTGGGTTGATCATCGCCATCAACCTTATCGTAGACCTGATGTACGGGATGCTGGACCCCCGCATCCGGGTAACATAGGCGAGGAGCGTCATGCAGCTGCAAGCCGGCGCCGTAGCTAGAGCGTCCCAAGCGGGCCTACGTCAATTCATGGGCGTGTTCCGGGGTGCTCCCATCATACCCGTTGCCATCGTATTCATGCTGGCGATCACCTCGATCTTCGGCAACGTCTTCGTAAACCTGCTGCCCACGAGGGTGGACAACTGCCCCGCCGACGCCTGCCTGAAGAACCCGGACAACTACAACCCCGAGGCCGGCAACCTGGGCGAGAAGCACTACCCGCCCTTTGGTATCAGGGGCGTCGTGCGGGGAGCCACCGGCGAAACGCTGTTCACCGTCCCCACCGAGGGGTTCGGCGACGACCTGAACAACGAGATCCTTTCGCCCGAGTTCCTGGCCCAGTTCGAGGCCCAGGGCGTCACCCTGCCCGCAGAGACCACGGTCAACGCCGCGGCGCCTGACCTGGAGTGGCTGCTGGAGGGAACGAAGTACGTGGCGAAGGGAGAGAGCGTCGGGTTCAGCCTCGCACTGGCGGACTACCCTGACGTTTACCCGGCCCTCAGCGCCGGCACCATACCGCAGGACATCCTGAACGAGTTCGAGGCGGGCGGCATCCAGCTACCCGACAACGCCGAGCTCGTCGCCGTCTTCCCCGGATTCGAGTGGACCATCGAGAATACGCCCTACAAGATCCAGGCCGCCGCCGGAGAAGTGAACGTGGAGGCCAGCCAGATCAGGGTGGCCATCGCCGAGATCCAGGGAGGCATCCACCACATCCTTGGGACCGACCGGCTGGGACGTGACGTGATGGCCCGCCTGATAATGGGCGGGCGGAAGTCCCTCACCATCGCGGCGATATCCATTCTCATCAGCAGCGCCCTGGGCACGACCCTGGGGCTCATCGCGGGATACTACGGGCGCTACATAGACGCTCTCCTAATGAGGCTGGTGGACCTGTCCCTGGCATTCCCAGCCATCCTTCTGGCGCTAGTGTTCGCCGTGGCCTTCGGCCCCAACGAGTGGTGGGTGGTGGTGGTCCTGGTGATGATACGTTGGGCCCACTTCGCCCGCCTGGCCCGGGGTGAGACCCTGGCGCTGAAGGAGCGGGACTTCGTGGCCCTTGCCAGGGTGGCCGGAGCGCCGGTCTGGAGGATCATCGGCATCCACATCTTCCCCAACCTGGTGAACTCCATCGTGGTGCTGGCCACCCTGCACATCGGCTCGGCCATCATCGTGGAGGCGACTCTCAGCTTCCTCGGCGCCGGCGTGCCGCCGCCCATTCCCACCTGGGGTGAGATGATCGCGGGTGACCGGCAGTTCGTGCGGACCGCCTGGTGGGTGTCGGTCTCGGCGGGTGTGGCCATCGCCCTCACGGTGCTCTCCTTCAACCTCTTGGGAGACTGGCTCAGGGACCGGCTGGACCCGGGTCTCCGTACCCTGTAGACAAGGCGCATTGACAACAAGCCCTTCCCCCGGCTCCGGGGGAAGGGCTTGTGTCGTTTAGGGCCCGCCTCCGGTTTCCATCCACGGCGGCGGCGTGGTAGCATGGGCGAATGGACAGCCCCACCGTAGTCGTCTGCGTAGACGGGCTCGACCCGGGGTACCTCCACCCCCGAGACGACCATCCCCATCCTGGGGTACAATGGCGACTTCTCGTGCTTCTCCTTCGACATCAACCGGGACGTGGGGCGCTACGTCTTCGAGCGGGCTCTCGAGTAGACGCCCTTTCCCCAGCCGGACTCACGGGACCCTAAAGACAAGCGAGGAGGCGGACCCATGACCAAGGTGCTGGTTATCCAGGGCGCGGGCATGAACATGCGCGGCAAGGCCCAGGTGGAGATATTCGGACCGTCGTCGTTGGACCAGATCAACGACCAGATCCGCGGTTACGCCAGGGACCTGGGCATCGACCTCGAGATGTTCCACTCCAATATCGAGGGGGAGGTGGCCAACGCCCTCTACGACGCCCACGACGGCGACGTGGACGCGGCCGTGATCAACCCCGCGGGCTACACAGGCACCACCGGCCCCCTGCGCACGGCCATCACCCAGGTGCGCTTCCCGGTCTTCGAGGTCCACGTCTCCAACCCCGCGTCTCGGGGCGGCGTCTCGACCATCCAGCCCGTGTGCAAGGGCTCGGTGTGGGGGTTCGGGGTCTACGGCTACTACCTGGCGCTGGAGGGCGTCAAGTCCCTGGCCGGCTAGGAGCAAGGCGAGGCTCCGTCCCCCTACCGGCATAGTGCGGTGAGGCCGCTCAGGCCAGGGTCAGGATGGACGTCAGCTCCGCGATGTCCTCCACGTCCTCCAGCCGGTCGATGAGGGCCACCAGCCTGTCGGCGCCCTGGGGGTCCAGCTTCCCGGTGTGGTGCCATCCGCGCCTGAACTTGGTCATGGCCTCCTCCTCGGTGAGGGGGCTCTCCGGGCTGCCCTTCAGGGCCTGCAGCTCCTCGTGGATGGCGCCGTTGCCGGTGTAGACGTCCAGGTACAGGGGGACCATGGCCTGGGGGTCGTCGTTGTCCGGGTCCTTGACCACCTCGACGCGGGATGCCAGGTCGTAGATGGCGTCGTTGGCCAGGGCCTCCGCCTCGAAGTGGCTGATCCAGACGTCGCCGTAAAGCAGGGCGACCGCGACGCAGTACTGCAGGCAGAGCCGCGCGCTCTGGGGCGTCATCTTGCCCTTGACGGCGGGACGGCCCACCAGGCGCATGCTCAGCTCCGGCACGGTTACCTTGACCGACTTCACGTCCGCCGGGTCCAGCCCGTGCTCGGCCCGGACCTTGAGAGCGGCCTCTACTCCTCCGTTGGCCAGGCGTCCCGTGCAGTAGGGCTTGTAGGCCAGGTGCTCGATCTCGAAGGTGCTTCCCAGGCCATCCAGGGGCCGCTCCGCGTCGTAGTCGCCGCCCTCGAACAGCCGATAGTACCCATAGAGGCCCTCCAGCAAGCCTCTGGGCCCCGTCATGCCCTCCGCGGCCAGGTTGGTGGCGACGACCGCGGAGCGTGCGGCGAAGGCCGGCTGCATGGTATTCACCAGCACCCCCTCGGAGTGGGACTGGAGGGTGCCTGAAATCTGCGAGTACATCACCCCCAGGGCGTCCAGGGTGCCCTCCCGGTCCAACCCCGCCAGCCGGGACCCGCCGTAAACGGCCCCGAAGGCGCCGCAGGTGGCAGGCCGGTAGAACACCAGCCCCCGCTTGCAACCCCTGCCCACCCGGCAGGCCAGGTCCACGCCCATGGCCATGGCGGCCAGGAACTCCTTGCCGGAGACGCCGCCGGTCTGTTCGGCCACCGCCAGAGTGGCCGCCGTGATGGAGGACATGGGATGGATGCCCGCGGGGTGGATGCAGTCGAACTCCTTGCTGTGGACCAGGGTGCCGTTCATCAGGGCCGCACTGGGAGCCGGGACCTTCTCCCCGGAGAACCAGGGGGTACTCTCCGGCTCGCCTCCCCACTTGTGGACGGTCCGGCCGACCACCTGCGCCTCGGGGGACGTGAACGCGGCGGCACAGACGCCGAAGGTGTCCAGGAGAAACCGTTTCGTCGCGTCCACCGCCAGGTCGTTGAGGTCCTTGTACTCCAGGTCCACGGTGCCCCTGAGCAGGCGCTCTATCAAGTCCATGTCTTTACCGCCATCCTTCCCAGCTTCGTTGCTGGTGGGAGTGTAAGTCGGGCGGCATCGGGTGTCAACGTCGAAGCCGGGACGGGGCGACTACCCCAGGGTGTATAATCGCCCATGACGACAGCCGGTCAGGAGCGGGGATGAGGTACACGAAGCTGGGGCCACGCGAGATATCGGTAGTCGGCCTGGGCACCTGGCAGTTCGGAGAGCCCGGTTGGGGCTGGGGCACGGAGCTGGACCTCCAGGGCGCCTCGCGCATCGTGGAGAGGGCCCTGGAGCTGGGGGTCAACTTCTTCGACACCGCGGCGGTGTACGGCAATGGACGCTCGGAGGAGATCCTGTCCGAGGTGCTGGGAGAGGTGCGACACCGCGTCGTAATCTCCACCAAGGTCGCGCCGCCCCTGGAGCCCGGCCGGGTCAAGTGGTCCGCCGAACGGAGCCTTCGCCGCCTCTCCCTGGACTCCATCGAGCTCTACCAACTCCACGCCCCGGACAACAACGTGCCCTTGGACCAGACCATGGGAGCGCTCCAGGAGCTGATGGACTCGGGGCGCGTGCGCCAGGTGGGCGTCAGCAACTTCGGGCCCATGCAGTGGCGGAGGGGCGAGGCAGCCCTTGGCGGCCCCCTCATCTCCAACCAGGTGGAGTACCACCTCCTGGAGCGGCGCTACGGGGAGAGCGTGCTGCCCCACGCCCGGAAGGAGGGGCGGGGCATCATCGCCTACAGCCCCCTGGCCCAGGGCCTGCTCACAGGAAAGTACGGCCGGAGCAACGTGCCCCAGGACGTGAGGGCCCACTACGGCATCTTCAACCGCCGGAGCCTGCGCAGGGCCCCGGCGATAGTGGAGGCCCTCCGGGACGTGGCCGGCCATTACGACGCCACTCCCGCGCAGGTGGCCCTGGCGTGGCTGCTAAAGGACCCGGAGGTGGCGGTGATCCCGGGCGCCCGCAGCGTCGAGCAGCTGGAGGCCAACGTCGCCGCCGCCGACCTGACCCTGTCGCCGGACGAGCTATACCAGCTCGACCAGGTCAGCCGCAGCTAGTGTCCTGTCTCCGAAATTCGTTGTACCGACGGGCCCCTCCCCGGGTTATTGGACCCTCCCTCCCACCCCGCGCTCCGCGCGGGCAAGGAACCCCCACCCCTGCGTGCAACAGGCAGGCACTGATAGACCGGCACCTGGCGGGAGACAGACGTATTTGACGAACGTGTGAGACGGCACACTAGGGGCACGATAAGGTCCTCCGGGCCGGTGGGGATGGGAGCGGTGCCTAGGAAGCCCCGCGGCCTGTGAACAGGTCGTACCTGTCTCCCGCTTGGCGGACGACCGCGTCCACGTCCTCTTCCAACAGGAACCCTTCGGCCACCAGCTCCTCGGCGGCGCGGCGCACTCTGTCCAGGTATCCGGCCCTGGAACCATACCGCTCCTCGATGGATCTCCGGGGGTCGTCTCTGTCCCGTCGCTCCGCCTCGGTGGAGGGGAAGGGTATGGTGGAGCCGAAGAGACCCAGTATGTCCATGACCTGGTCGGAGCCGCCGATGTCCGGGTGCCTCAGGTTCCAGCCGGCGTAGGTGGCCAGGGGCACGGCAACGTCGGGAAGGCGGACGCCGGCAATCTCGTTGGCGTCCTCGTCGACGGCCGAGACCAACCCGGGGTAGGCGGCCCCAACGAGCGCCGGCACCCTGGAGAGGACTCCCTTCTCCACTCCCGGACCGAAGTCGAGCCTGGACAGGTAGGGGATATGGGCGGGAAACTCCACGCCGGGTATGGCGGTGAAGCGAGTACGCGTATCCTCCGGGCTGACCGCGGTCGCCCCGGCGATGGACGGGTGACGGCTGGCCGGCGGCTCGACGCCCGAGGCGACCCACCGGTCCAGGTTCAGCAGGGCGGCGCGAAGCAAGGGTGTGTAGTCGACGCAGTTGAACCGCTGCTGGGCGCGGAACCCGTCCACCGGGGTCAGGTCGGTGGGCGCGTAGATGCCCGAGGCGTGCTGGGTCCCGGCGAAGTGGTAGACTCGGACCGTGTCCCTGGTCGGAACGTCCCGGCTTGCGTCCATATCGGTGTGGACAAGGGAGCCGTCTCCCCGCCAGTACTCGGACGAGGAGTTGGTCAGCATGACCTTGGGCATTCCACCTGAGGCCGCCAGACGTGAGAGCAGCCCGTCGGTGACGCCTGTGCCGGGGTCCGTCTGGTCCCCGTCGGTGAAGGGAAACAGGCAGCCGGCGCTCCGCTTCTCGGTGTTGGACGGCTGGCCAAACCTCTGGTTGAACTCGCCGCGCCTGCCCCCGGCGATGTGGGGAATGACGCCGTCGAACACGGTCCTGTCGGCCTCGTCCCGGTTGAGAGCCAGGTACAGGAAGAGCCGCAGGAAACGGCCGCTCTGGGAGGCCCCGAAGCCGTGGGCGTAGTCCAGAATCCCCGCACAGGGGTTCCCCTCCGCGGCGGCGCCGTGCTTCAAGAACGACACGAAGTCACGAACGGCCACCAACCCCAGACCCACCACGGGGGCGCCGACGGTGGTGTAGACGAACTGGTAGGTCTTCCCGGGCTTGAAGCCCTCGGGGAAGTGGACGTGGGAGGCGTCGGGCACGACCGCGCCGGACTCCACGCGGGCGAAGGACCACCGGTCCCGGGGCACGGTGCGGGGCTCGGCGTCCTCGTAGTCCCGCTCCAGCAGGAGGGCGTCGGGCTCGTCCACGTCCATGGCCGGGTAGGGCCTGTGTCCCGCGTGGGCCAGCGGTTGGACGGTGGCGGGCACATTGGGCAGATAGCTGACCATTATCCTGCCGGATATGGGGGCGCCCTCCCCGGTGACGGCGTCGGGCGCCCTCAGGCGCAGCAGGCCGGGAGTGTCGGGCACGTCGTATTGCCAGCCGCACCAGGCGACGGTGTAGCCGTGGCGCATCAGGAACCCGTTGCCCGGGTCCAGGTGGACCGCCGGGTCTTCGTCCTCCCCCGCGGCGTTGAAGTACTTGAGGGCCCGGCGTTTGCCCCGGTTCAGGACGTCCAGGAGCACCCGGCCGTTGCCTCGTTCCGGGTCGGCCGGGGCCAGAATGCTCACGTCGGCGGAGCAGGCAACCATCCCGCGGGGGTCCCTGGGCGCCAGGTCCAGGTCTACGATGCCGGCGTTGGCCGGATGGGCCGGGTCGACGGCGAGCTCCAGCGTTCCATCCAGGCGCTCGTAGGGCCCCACGTCGCCGAAAGCCCGACCTCCCGAGAAGGGTGCCCGTGACGTGATCCGCAGTTGAGAGAGGGACATAGCGGTCCTTTCGGCATGTGGATGGTCGCATTCGTCGCGGGGACGTGCGCGTCAATTGTAACACGGTGGGGATGCACGGCCGCCATCTCCCTCACGCGCCGGAGGGGGCCGGGCAGTCGTCTTGACACTCCGGGGCAGCGTGATATAGTAATTTCGCTCCTGGAGACCTCTGGGGCCGTCTGCGCCCTCGATATCGTCCCAGACGCCGCGCCCTCGAATCGTAGTCGGAGAGGAGACACCAGATGCCGGACGCCCTGAAACTGGACCCCAAGAAGACCGCATTCATCGTCATAGATATGATCAACTCGACGGCCAAGGGCCAGGGACCCCCCTACACGCTGCCGCCCGGCCGGGTGGACCTGGTCAAGAACTTCCAGAAGCTGATAGCCCAGTGCCGCGCCGGGGGCTCCCCCATCATCTACATCACGACCTACCGGAGACCGGACGGCACGGACGCCCCCAGGACCATCGCCGACGCGGCGCCCCCGGGAGGCGGCGGCGGACAACCGTTGGGGCCCAACGATCCGGGCCCGCAGGTCATCGACGAGCTCAAGCCCGAGCCGGAAGACTACATCGTGGCCAAGCCGCGCTTCAGCTCCTTCTACGGGACCAACGTGGGAGGGATACTGAACGAGCGGGGCATCAACACCATCCTGGTGGGCGGCATATCCACGCCCCGGAGCGTGGAGGGCACAGCCAGGGAGGCCAAGAACCTGGACATGCAATGCGTCGTCGTGAGCGACTGCTGCGACGGTCCCGAGAAGGACGTCCACGAGTACATCCTGGAGAGGGTGCTCCCACTGCTGGTCCGGGTGCGCACCACCGACGAGGTGGTCGCCGCCCTCAGCTAGACAGCCGGCCCGCTCCAGTCGGGCACATCGACGGGCCCTGCCATAAGCAGCACCGGTTGTAAGGAGGCGGAAGTGAGCACCGATTCCAAGCCCCTAGTCTACCTGCTGGGGACCGGGGGCACCATCGCCACCCAGGGAGCCGACAGGATGGACGGCACGGAGTACGGGACCGCAGGCATCCGTGCCCCCATCCAGGAGATGCTGGACAGGGTCCCCGAGGCCGCGGACTTCGCCCAGGTCAAGGCCGAACAGTTCATCAACGTGCCCAGCACCGGGATCGAGTTGGACCACTGGCTGGCCCTGGCCAAGCGCATCAACCAGATCTTCAGCCAGGGGCCAGAGGTGGCCGGCGTCGCGGTGACCCACGGCACCGCCACCCTGGAGGAGACGGCCTACTTCCTGAACCTGACCGTGAAGAGCAGGAAGCCCGTCGTGGTGACGGGGGCCATGCGGCCTCCCACCGCCATGGGCACCGACGCGGACGTAAATCTGCTCAACGCCATCCAGACGGCAGCATCCCCCGAGTCCGTCGGACGGGGGGTCGTGACAGTCCTCAACAACGAGATCCAGGCCGCCCGCCACGTGACCAAGACCAACACCTACCGCGTGGAGACCTTCAAGTCGGGGGAGTTCGGTTTCCTGGGCTACGCCGACTCGGACCACCGGGTTGTCTACTACCAGTCCCCCAGCCGGAGGCACACCCACGAGAGCGAGTTCAGCGTCGACGGCCTCACCGAGCTCCCCAGGGTGGAGATCGCCTACTCCACCGCCGGGGGCGACGGGCTTCCCGTCAGGCTGTTCGCCGAGGCCGGGGTCTCGGGCATAATCTCGGCGGCGCTGGCCCCGGGCGCCTCCCACCCGGACCAGATGGACGCCCTGGAGACGGTGGCCAAGGCGGGAATACCTGTGGTCATCGCCGCCCACGTGGGAAGCGGAAGGGTGATCCTGACCGAGGGAAACAGGGAGAGGGGCTACATAGCCGGCGACAACCTCAGCCCCAAGAAGGCCCGTATCCTGCTGATGCTGGCCCTGACCGTCACCCGGGACCGGGACGAGATCCAGCGGATGTTCGACACCTACTGAGGCGTGCTCCAGGGGTGGGGCTCCCGGAGCGCCGCGCCCTCTCGCGTGCAGGTCTCGAAGGGCCGACCCCTCACTCCCGTCCCGGCCATCCCTTCAGGCGTGAAACGGCAGGCGTGAAAGGGCAGCCCCATCGCGGGGACTGGAAAGGAGCATCGCATGGACAGGACCGACATACCCTTTCTGACGGTGGCGGATCTGGGGCGTCTCATCCGGGGGAGGGACGTGTCTCCGGTGGAGGCGACGGAGGCGTACCTGGACCGCATCGACGACCTGGACTTCAAGTTCAACGCCTATCTTAAGGTGTGCCGCCAGGAGGCTCTCGAGGCTGCCAGGGAGGCGGAGCGGGAGATCGTGGGGGGCCAATACCGGGGGCCCATGCACGGCATCCCCGTGGGGATCAAGGACCAGATCTGGACCCGGGGCATTCGCACCACGGGTGGGTCCCGGCTGTACCGGGACTTCGTCCCCGAGGAGGACGCCACGGTGGTGGCGAACCTGAAGGAGGCGGGGGCCGTCATCCTCGGGAAGACCAACATGACCGAGCTGGCGGTCAGCCCCTATACCCACCGATACAGCCTGCCCCACAACCCGTGGAACCTGGACACCCTGGCGGGGGGCTCCAGCAGCGGGTCGGGGGCGGGCACCTGCGCCTACCTCTGCGCCACGTCCCTGGGCGAGGACACCGGAGGCTCCATACGCCGTCCCGCTTCCTGGTGCGGCATAGTGGGCCTGAGGCCGTCGTGGGGCCGGGTGAGCAGGCACGGCGTCATGCGGGGCGTGTGGTCCATGGACCAGGTGGGACCCATGTCCCGCACGGTGGAGGACTGCGCCATCACCCTGGGGGCCATCGCGGGATACGACCCCAGGGACCCGTACACGTGGGACGCTCCCGTGCCCGACTACACCGCCGCCCTGGACGGCGACGTCAGAGGCCTGAGGGTAGGAGTGGTATCGGAGATAATGACCAGCCACTGGCTCGAGTCCGAGGTGCGGGACGTGGTGGTCAAGGCCACCGCGGTGCTGGGCGAGCTGGGCGCAACGGTGGAGGAGGTCTCCATACCCCTGGTCGCCCACGCCAATACCATAGCCGGCACCGCCCTTTCCGCCGAGACCGCCCTGGACCAGGGGAGCGCGATACGGGACCGCCTGGACGAGTACGGCCACGACAACACCATCATGCTCCTCACGGCCAGCCTCATACCCGCCCAGGCGTACTACAAGGCCCAGAAGCTCAGGGAGCTGCTGCGACGGCAGGTCCACGACACCCTGGAACGGTACGACGTGCTGGTGTTCCCCACCTCGGGCCGGACCGCCCCGGAGCGCCTGGAAGACGACCGGACCATCGACAGCAAGGAAGCTTCGGCCCGCATCCCCTTCATGTTCAACAACACGGCCAACCTGGCCAGCGTCCCGGGCATCTCCGTGCCCTGCGGCCTCTCGCCGGCCAACATGCCCGTGGGGCTGCAGGTGGTGGGAAAGCCGTTCGGCGAGGAGACGGTGTTCAAGGTAGCCCACGCCTACGAGCAGGCCACCGAATGGCACACCATGCGTCCCCCGAACGCGTGAGTCCCAGAGGGAGGCCTGCTCTGTGGTCCGGCGCACGCAGAGCGGCGGTAGGGGCGGAAGACACCGGGGGAGTCTGAGGTCTACGGGACCGCTGAGAGGGCCGGAATCAGCCCTCGGGGGCGTCGCTGGAAGGGGCGGCGGGAGCCGCATCGGGCACCTGACCGGCGCCGGGGCCGTTGGTGGAGGCGATCTCCCCCTCACTGTACAGGTGGCACGAGACCCTGTGGCCCCCGCCCACGTCCCTCATCACCGGCTCCTCTACGGAGCACCTGTCCATCACCCAGGGACACCGGGGATGGAACCGGCACCCGGTGGGGGGGTTGATGGGTGACGGCACCTCTCCCGTAAGCACGATCTCTTCCCGCTGCACGTCGGGATGGGAGGGCAGGGCCGCGGAGAACAGCGCCTTGGTGTAGGGATGAAGGGGCTCCTCGTAGAGAGCCTCGGTGGGCCCCTGCTCTACGATCTGGCCCAGGTACATGACGGCCGTCTGATGGGCCATGTAGCGCACGGTGGCCAGGTTGTGGGCCACCAGCAGGAAGGCTACCTCCGTCTGGTCCTGCAGGTCCACCAACAGGTTCATCACCTGGGCCCTGATGGACACGTCCAACGCCGAGACGGGCTCGTCCAAAATGATGAGCTTGGGATAGGAGGCCAGGGCGCTGGCGACGGCGATCCGCTGCCTCTGGCCACCGCTGAACTCGTGGGGGTAGAGGTTCCCCTGCTCCTTCCGCAAACCGACCTGGGCGAGCACCTCCGCAACCCGCTCGTCCCTTTCGGACTTGGTGACGTTCCTGTTCACCACCAGGGCCTCGGCAACGATGTCCTTGACCCTCATGCGAGGGCTCAGGGAGGACCACGGGTCCTGGAACACGGCCTGGACCTGGGTCCGATAGTCCTTGAGGGACTGGCCCTGGAATTTGAGCACGTCCTCGCCGTTGAGGAGTATCTGGCCGCTGGTGGGCCGCTCCAGGCGAAGGAGCAGCTTGGCGGTGGTGGTCTTGCCGCAGCCCGACTCGCCCACGAGGCCCAGGGTCTCGCCCTGGTTGATGGCGAAGCTGATGCCGTCGACCGCCTGCACGTGGCCGACGGTCTTCATCAGGATCAGCCCCGTGGTGACGGGGAAGTACTTGGTCAGGTCTTCTACGCGAAGGAGCTCCTGTGTCACGCAGGCTCCCCGATCGACCTCTCCCGGACTTCGGACCCTCCGCCGTTGGTATCGGCCAGCCAGCAGCTGGCCCTGTGGCCCGAGGACACGGGGAAGCTGTCGGGATAGCTGGAGAGGCACCGGTCGTGGACCTGCAGGCACCGGGGGGCGAACCGGCAACCCACGGGCAGGTCGAACAGCGCCGGGGGCTGGCCCTCGATGGCGAAGAGGCGGTCCGTCCGCTCCATCTGGGGCACGGCAGCCATCAAGGCCTGGGTGTAGGGGTGGGTTGGGTTGTTGAACAGGTCCCTCACGTCCGCGTTTTCGACGATGCGGCCCGCGTACATCACGGCCACCCTGTCGCACATGCGGGCCACTATGCCGAAGTCGTGGGTGATGAAGATGATGCCCAGCCCGGTCTCGGCCTGGATCTCCTTGAGGAGACGGAGGTACTGGAGCTGGATAGTCACGTCCAGGGCGGTGGTGGGCTCGTCAGCGATGATGACCTTGGGCTCACAGGAGATGGCGATGGCGCCGATGATGCGCTGCTTCATGCCCCCGCTCATCTGGTGGGGAAAGTCTTCCAGGCGGCGATCGGGGGCGGCCACCCGGACGTTGCGCAGCGCCTCCATGGCATGCTGGACCATGGACTTGTGGGAGCCATGCCTGTGGGTACGGAGGGCCTCCACAAGCTGGTTGCCGATGGTAAAGACCGGGTTCAGCGAGGTCTGGGGGTCCTGCAGGATCATGGAGATCTTGCGTCCCCGGATGTCCCTCATCTCCCGGTCGGTCTTCTCCACCAGGTCCTCGCCGTCGAGGATGATCTGTCCCTCCACGATGCGCGCGGCGGGCCTGGGAATCAGCCGAAGCAGGGAGAGGGCCGTCATGGTCTTGCCGCAGCCCGACTCTCCCACGATTCCCAAGGTCTCACCCTGGCGGAGGGAGAAGCTGACGCCATCGACGGCCTTGACCGTGCCCCACCGGTTGAAGAAGTAGGTATGCAGGTCCTTGACGTCGAGGATGACTTCGCCCTGCTGCGTCGACACGGGAGCTACACCTGCCTCTGTTTGGGGTCGAGCCGGTCTCTCATCCAGTCGCCCAGCAGGTTCATGGCCATGCACACCAGCAGGATGGCGATGCCCGGGAACAGGGCCACCCACCACTCCGTGAACACCAGCTCCCGGCCGTCGGACACCATGAGGCCCCAGGCCGGAGTGGGCCTGGGAATGCCCGCGCCCAGGAAGGTAAGGGTGGCCTCGAGCAAGATGACGAAGGCAACCCACAGGGTGCTCAACACTATCAGGCTGTTGATGAGATTAGGGAAGATGTGAACGAGCATGATGCGGAAGTGAGAAGCCCCCGCGACCCTGGCCCGGGCGATGAAATCCTGGGTCACGATGGCCAGGGTCTCTCCCCTCACCATGCGGGCGAACCGGGCCCACATCAGCAACACCAGCACCGTTATGACCACGCTGAAGCTGGGACCGACTGTCGCCACAAGCAACAGCGCCACCAATACGATAGGCAACGACATGGAGATGTCGGACAAGCGCATCAGCAATGAGTCGGTCCACCCGCCGAAATACCCCGAGGCTATGCCTATTATGGTCCCGACGGCCGCACCGATGCCGATCGAGATGAGCGCCACCATTATAGATACCCGAGACCCGTAGATAACCCGGCTGAAGATGTCCCGTCCTGCTTTGTCGGTACCCAGGATGTACTCCGTCGAGCCACCTTCTTTGTTGACTATCTCAATGGTGTCGCCGACACTCACCTCTTCCCCGCCCCCAACGACCGTTGCATCGCCAATCCTCACGAATCTCTGGGCATCGGCGAGAGACATCTCGTTCGGATCGGCGGTGATGCCCTCGGAGACCCGGAACGCATCGGTACTGGCATCAGTCCAGAAGGGAGGCAGCAGACGGTCCTGAATGTCGCCGTCTTTAGGATCGTGGGGCGCCACCAGGGGAGCGAAGATGGCCGGTATGACCAGTACGATGAGCAACGTGCCCAATGCGAACAGTGGAAGCCGTCTGGCCTCCCTGACATAGCGCATCAACCGGGCTCTGGAATACCACGGCTCCCTGGCGTCTATCGCTATCGCCATTTCACCGGTCCCCCAGCCGCCGGGCTCCTGCAATGATCCTCTTCTGCCCAGCGATCGCCACGGCGACTACTTTACACATCGCTAGATTGGGTGTCAAGGTAACTGAACAGGCCTGAGAACACGCCCCGATGGACTCTATGGCGACACCTTCGGCACCCGTGGGCCCGCATCGGACTTGCGGCGTCTCTCACTGGTACCGTATTCGGGGGTCCAGGTAGGCATACAGGACGTCTACCGTCAGGTTCGCCGCGATATATATGGCTGAGAACATGATGACCACGGTCTGGAGGACCTGATAGTCCCTGGAGCGGACCGCATCCACCGCGAGCAGTCCCACACCGGGCCAGGTGAACACGGTCTCGATAGCCACCGACCCGGCCATCAGAGTGCCAAGAATGATGCCGAAATAGGTGAGAGGCGCGATGGCGGCGTTCCGCAGGCAGTGCTTCCAGACCACCTTCCACTCGGCCACGCCTTTAATGCGAGCCAGCTTTACGTACTCGCTGTCCAACACGTCCAGCATGGCGGACCGAATCAGCCGCATAAAGGCGGCCACCTGGAACCAGCCCATAGCGACGGCCGGCAGGATGTATGTCTTCCAACCCCCCCGACCAGAGGTTGGAAGCCACTCCAATTCCACTGCGAAAAGCCATATCAGGACTATTCCCATCCAGAAGGCAGGCACCGATTGTCCGATCAGCGCGACGATCTTCCCGACATAGTCGAAGGGAGTATCTTTGCGTACCGATGAAATCACTCCCAAGGGAATTGCCACGAACAGTCCCATGGCCAGGGCGAGGGCCGCCAGCTCCGCTGTCGCGGGGAACCGGTCTGCAATCAAGCCGCCCGCGGTGTAGCCCTGCCATTTCCACGACTCGCCGAAGTCTCCTTTGAAGGCGTTGCCGATGTACCTTCCGTACTGGACCACCAGGGGCTTGTCCAGACCCCAAGCGGCGTTAACCCTATCGAACTCCGCCCGGGTTGCCTCTGGAGGGAGCAAGGCACTGGCAGGGTCGCCTACTACGCGGCCCACCATGAAGATGATGATGCTTACAGCGAAGATGGAGACGATGGACTGAAGGATGCGAAGTAGTATGTATCGTTGCATGAGACGGACCTATGTATCCCGGACGCTCATTATCACGCACTCGTCCAGCTCCAGGCTCTCCCTGTTAGCCCACCGCACCTTCCCTTGCAGCGTGACCACCTGTCCGGTCTCGAGCTCGGCGAGCCCTTCGACCTTATCCGGAATGAAGTAGCAGTCGGCGGCTGTACCCTCCACGTGCTGCACCGACACGAGGGGGATGCCCTCGCTCTCACCAGTCCGGCGAACAGCCCCCTCCACGATGACCACCACATCCCGCCATTTTTCATTGGCCTTGATGCGGTCTGCCTGGAACTCAGTGTAGATCAAGGGGATCTCGGCTTCCTGTGGACCCGCGGGCGCCCCTTCTCCCTCATCGTCCTGCCCACCACAGGCGGCCAGGAACAGCGCAAAGCAGGACAGCATCACCAAAAGCGGTTTCACTATCTGAGGCATCAGGTCAAGCCCATCCGATCCTACTAGACGTTAGGATGTCAGTATCCGTCGCTGTTAGGCGACGGGCTTTCAGGTATGCCAGGAGGATGCCCCCGTTTGGGGGCATCCTCCTGTACATTCTGCTCCTGCCTGGGATAAACCCAGCTCTGGGACCGCTAGTTTGCCGCTTTGATGTACTCGAAGTGGTCGAAGCCAGCGTCCACGTTGCCGGGCCAGACGTATTCGGCGATCACGTCTGGGTCAACCACCGCCTGGCCGGGCAGCCAGAACAGGGGCACCTCGCTGAAGTTGTCGAACTTCCAGTCACCCAGCTGCCTCAACAGATCGTTCTGCGACTCTTTGGTATCGGCAACGAATGCCTGGTCCCAAATGGCCTGCTGCTCGACAGGGAACTCCCAAGCCGTGGCGCTGCCCGTGGGCGGCCTGGCGTTGTACCAGCGGGTCACGACCATCGGGGTGGTGAAGCTGGTGCGCCGGAAGTGGAGGGTGCCATGCGTCTCTCGTGCCACATATGCTTCCCTGTGGCGGGCCACTTCGATCTCCTCGATGGTGGCGTCGATACCCACTTCCCGGAGGTAGTTGAATATGGCCTCGGTTATGGCCGTGGTCTCAGGGAAGCCGGGGAACTGCATCAGCCACAGCTTGAACTCGAAGCCGTCCCCGTAACCGGCGTCCTCCAGCAGCTGCATAGCCTGGTCGGGGTCATAGCCGTACTTGTCGTCGAACTCGTCCTGCCACCGCGAGCTCCAGCCAGGCAACTGCTCGTGATAGGCCTGGACGTACAGTGGCTCACCCACTCCCTTGAACACTTCGCGATGGATGGCATCCCGGTCGAGGGCCTTGTTGATGGCCTGTCTGACCAAGACGTTGGATGACGGCATGTCGGGGTCGAACTCCGGGGTATCCTCGCCGTATCCGCCACCGAATATGCCGAAGGCCTGGGTCACCGGGTTGACGGTGCTCCACACCTTGTACCCCTGGGACACGGCTTCGGGATGGAGGTCCCGGGGTATCTCGGTCATGGCAACTTCACCGCCCAAGAGCATGGACAGCCGTGTCGCGTGCTCGGGGACCAGCAGGATCTCAAACTCTTCGAACTCGGGAGTCTGGCGCCAGTGGTCTTCTACGCGCTCCCAGAGCAGCCAGACGCCCAACTGACGATCCACCAGCTGGTAGGACCCGGTGCCCGCGGGGTTGGCTTCACTGCCCTCGATGCCCTCGGCGTCCCACTGGGCCTTGGCATGCATGAGGAAGTTGCCGTACTGAGAACTGGCCGTCAGGTCCAGGTCCACGTCGGGCGATACGGGTGTCAGCTTGATCATATGGTCGTCGATAATCTCGACGTTGTTCATGACCTCGCCTTCAGTGGCGCCAAACTTGGCCCTGAACGATGGCCCGTCGGTGGAGAGGTTCGACTCGGAGTTCCGAGCGATGACGTGAGCCACGTCCGCCGCTACGAAGTCACCCCAATCGTCCGCGTTGGGCCCGGTCTTGTGGTACGGGACACCCTCCCTCAGGGTAAACTCCCACTCCTGGGGATTGATCATCCGCCACTCGGTGGCCAGGTTGGGGACCAACTGGGTGGTCTCGTTGTGGACGTCTATGAGGGGCTCCATGTGGGTCCTCACAACGAGGTTCGAGCCCCAGCTTCCGCCGCGCCACGGGAGGACGATCTCGATCCAAGGCGCCTGGGTGGCGAAGCGCAGCCTCTTCGTCTCGGACGTCATCATCGCCGGCTCAGTCGCCTCGGGCATTGCCGTCGGGACTGCCGTCGCCTCGGGCATTGCCGTCGGGGCCGCCGTCGCGGGAGCAACGGTCGGGGCCTCGGTGGCATCTTCGCCACAGGCCGCCGCGACCAGCAGGACTAGCAAGAATGGAGCGAAGACCCAGAGCGCGGGTCTCCTAACCCAGGTATGGACCACGGTCACACCTCCTACCTTTCTACAGTCGGCTAGGGCTCCCGGCATCCCGGTGAACCCTGCCATGGGACAGGTCTGGACGAGGGGCGTTCGTCAAGCTCCCCCGAATTTTCGGGAGTCAGGCTAGCAGATTACCACAAGGCTTGTCAATAGCGATAACCACTGCTCGCAAGAGGCCCCGTAACCGTCCAAACCCTTGACACGATAGGTTGCGCCGCCTATACTCTCCTACGTGAAAATGGCGTGTGCAACCGTAGCAACGCCGGGGTTCTCCTATAACGCCGGGGTTCTCCTATAGGGAACTGTCACATTACCACTGACAGGAGGGTTCTTTCACAAATGCCAGATTCAAGCATTCCCCTCATGGCACATCTGATGCGGCGCGCGGGGTTCGGAGCGACCCGCGACGAGTTGGAGCGCTACGCAGCGAAGGGGTATGAGGCGACGGTGGAGGAGCTGCTTCATCCCGAGAACGCCCCTCCCGCCCTGGATGACCTGGACCTGCTGGGCCGGTACCACGCGGGCATATACAGCCTGATGCTACTGCCCAGCGCCCAGACCTACTATATACATAGGATGATCCACACCCGCCGACCCCTGGAGGAGAAGCTGGGCCTCTTCTGGCACGGCGTGTTCGCCACCGGCTACACCAAGCTCAACCAGCCCAAGCAGATACTGAAGCAGATCGACATGTTCCGGCGCCACGGGTTGGGCAGCTTCCGGGACCTGTTGATCGATCTCGCCAAGGACCCGGCGATGATCTTCTGGCTGGACAACAAGGACAACCATCGCTACGAGCCCAACGAGAACTGGGGGCGAGAGCTGCTGGAGCTGTTCTCCATGGGGGTGGGCAACTACACCGAACAGGACGTGTTCGAGGCGTCCCGGGCCTTCACCGGCTGGACCATGCGGAACGCGAACCTGCACACGGCCAGGGTGGCCCAGGACTCGGTGGAGCCCTACGCCCGCCTGGACTGGCAGTTCGAGTACGTAGAGGACGACCACGACGACACGGACAAGACCTTCCTGGGTCACACGGGCAACTTCAACGGCGACGACATCGTGGACATCGTCTGCCGCCAGGAGGCTACGGCCCGGTTCCTCTCCCGGCACCTGTACAACTTCTTCGTGGCCGACGAGCCGCAGGTCCCGGCCTGGGAGACGGTGCCCCCACGCGACCCCCAGGCGGTCCAGACGCTGATGGACGAGTACTTCCGCAGCAACTACGACGTCCGCAGTATCCTGAGAGTGCTGTTCAACTCGGACTTCTTCAAGGACGCGGCCTTCCAGAAGGTCAAGAGCCCGGCGGAGCTGGTGGCAGGCACCGTCCGGATGGCGGGCAGCAACCCCATCCCCCAGGTGGACGACGTGGCCCTGGCCGGCGCAACGGGAGACATGGGCCAGGAGCTGCTGGACCCGCCCAGCGTCGAGGGATGGCACACGGGAGTGGAGTGGCTCAACACGGGAAGCCTGGTCAGCCGCATCAACTTCGCGTCCAAGCAGTTCGCCGACGTGGAGAAGCCCGGAGTGCGTGCCATCATCGAGCGCATCAGGGCCGCCAACCCGTCGTCTCCCGAGGAACTGGTGGAGCTGTGCCTGGACCACATGGGGCCCGTCGTAGTCAACGCCGACACCAGGGGACAGATGATCGAGCAGGCCGGCGCGCCCGGCCCGCTGGACTCCACCGAGAAGATCGTCAGCCTCTTTCAGCTGATCGTCGCGGCCCGCGAGTTCCAGCTGGCCTAAGCCGGTTGTAGCCCCTGGCCCTGCCCTGACTCCTATCCCGACAGGAGGGTATCCCTAATGGTGGCCGTGAATACCATCCGATTCAGTCACACCGTCGGCTGCTACGCTCTGGGAGGCCCCGGGTTCCTGAACCCGGTGGGCTTGACCATCGGGCCGGACGGGGTGATATACGTCCTGAGCCGGGGTCACCTGGAGACCACCGAGAACCTCAGGCTAAAGCGTGTGACCCTTTGCAACGTCGAAGGGGACTACCTGGGGGAGTTCAGCACTGGCGGCACCGGAGACGGCGAGCTGATGTGGCCCTCGTCCATCACCATGGACTCGGATGAGCATATCTACGTCTCCGATGAGGCCCTGCAGAGGATTTCGATATTCGACAAGAAGGGACAGTTCCTCTCCAAGTGGGGAAAGCAGGGGAGGGGCGACGGCGAGTTTGACAGGCCCGCCGGGTTGGTGGCCGACAAGGACGGCAACATACTGCTGGTGGACGGTCTCAACCACCGGGTGCAGAGATACACCAAGGACGGCAGATTCCTGGGTGGCTGGGGCAGCTACGGCACGGGGAACGGCGAGTTCAACTTTCCCTGGGGAATCAACCTAGACGGCGCGGGGAACGTGTACGTGGTGGACTGGCGAAACGACCGCATTCAGAAGTTCGACGCCGACGGCAAGCACCTGGCGACCTTCGGCTCGTCGGGATCGGGAGACGGGCAGCTCAACCGGCCCACCGGACTGGCGATCGGTGACGACGGGCACTTGTACGTGGCCGACAAGTCCAACGAGCGCCTGCAGGTGCTGGACGCCGACGGCAACTTCGTAGCCAAGTTCCGCGGGCAGGCGGGGTTCTCCAAGTGGGCGCAGGAGTGGTTCGACGTCTCCAACGAGGACCTGAAGGCCGAGTGGGACGCGGCCAACCTGGCCCCCGAGCTGGACCCGGCCCCCAACGACTTCCTGAGCTACGAGTCCGGCAGCAACATCTCCCTGTTCTGGGGACCGTCGGCCGTGCAGATCGACGCCAAGGGCAATATCCTGGTCCTGGAAACGGCCCGACACCGGATACAGGTATACGTCAAGGACTGACGGACCGCGCCGGCTATCGGAATCGTCGAGGGCCTCTCACGAGAGAGGCCCTTCTCTTTGCCAGGGCGGTCCGGGGCCACGCTACAGGCCCATGGCCCTCAACCCCACCAGGGCCATGTCGTGGTCCCCGGGGCCGAAGGGGTATCCCGACACGCCGATGCCGCCCAGCACGGTGTTGTCCGCCGGGTTCCGGACGCAGACGCCGCCGGAGATCACGAAGAGCATCGGGTCTCCATACTCAGTCACGTTCCAGCCGTGCTCCTCGAGCCGGGCGGCGTAGTCCGTCTCGCCGGGCCTGGGCTGGCCGAACACCTTGGTGCTGGACCCGGTCATCGCCGAGGTGTACGCCTTCTTGATACAGTTGCGTCCGAGCAGTGGCCCCGCGCCGTCGGTACTGGCGAAGGCCAGCAGGTGCCCGTTGTGGTCGACTATAGACATGGTTATCGCCGGGTTGTCCGCGTCCTTCTTCCACTCCGCGATCATGGCCGCGACGGCCGCCTGACACTCGTCCAAGCTCAACGCTTCCCTGGTGTACATCAGTCACCTCCTAATCCGGGCAGTCACATCCTATCCGGGGAAGAGTTTAGCCCAATCGACGCCGATGTAGAAGCCTCCGGCGGTCCTGAAGAATCAGTAGCCGGCGGCTGGCGGGCACCGGGAGAGCCAGTCGTCCCCGATGACTCGGCCCACCTGCCAGACCCAGTCCTCGTAGTGGTATCCCAGCCACCTCACGTACTGCAGAAGCTTGAGCCGGTCCGATGGAGGGAGAAGGTGGCACCACTGCTCCGAGGTTGGGACGAGGACCTGCCGGTCTGCGATGCCGTCGCCCTCTTCGGCGCCGTCGACCAGGGGGGCCAGCCAGCCGGGGATTGGGGGAGGCTCTCCGTTTTCGTGCTGGTACCGCTGGATCCAGTCGAGCTTGCTGGGGTCCACGGGCTCGGGCGTCGGCGTGTATGTCGGGGCCGGCGTAGGAGTCGGGGCCGGTATGGGCGTGGCAGTGGGAGGCGGGCCGACCGGCACGCCTCCGCCGGAGGCATCCAACGCGGAGTCCAACCGGCCCTCCAACACCTGGAGCCTGTCCTCGATGTGGCCCAGGGCCTCCAGGACCTCGTCCAAGTCCGGAGCGGGGTCTGGGGCCGCCCCTTGGGGAACGGGAGTGGGAACGGAAGTGGGAGTGGGAACGGCGGTGGCAGCCGGGGTTGGGGTCCGCTCCCTGGTCGGAGCCGGGGTCGGACCCGCCGCCATCGAGACTCCAGGGCCGCCTCCCATGGGATACATGCCGGGACCGTCGTCATCCCCGCCGAAGTCCGGTGGATACACGAAGGCCACCACGAGTCCTCCGGCCACCACCGCGGCGACGCCGGCCACAAGGGCCATGCGACGGGACGGCCGGCGGGACAGCAGCCGCTTGAGCAGCCGGAGGACGGCCCGGGGACCCGAGGCCAGGCTCCTCCCCAGGGAGCCCAGGGTGTCGGAGGGGAGTCTGGGCACTCGAAACCGGCGGACGCGTCCCCTGGCGTTACGCTCCTCCGCCCTGTCATACTCAGCCCGTTTTTGGGGGTCGCACAGAACCTCGTAGGCCCTGGTGACCCGGTCCATCATGGATCCGTCCTCGGAAGCGCCCCGTTCCTCGAACATCCCCTCTCCCGAGGACTGGTACCTCACGACGAGCCTCCAGTAGGCTTCGTCGATGCTCTGGGCGTCCGCGTCGGGCGCCACCTCCAGGATTCGGTACAGGTCTTCCCGTTCTTCCATGACTGGCCGGTCCTCCGAGGTTGGGAGGGAGTCCGCAACCCCTCTGCCAATGGTACTCCGCTTCCTGGGGGGCGGCCCAAGACCATCGGACACGGGGTTTGGCCAGTTTAGGCAGGAGAGCAGGATGCGGTGAGAGGCGCGGGTCCGATCGGAAGGGGGCCGCGGAAGATCGTTCGGGCAACACGGGATGACCCGCCAGCGGCCTACATGCCCGCGGAGGGACGAATGGGGCGTCGCCTAGCCGGCGGTCTTCCGGGCGATCCCATCCTCCACGACGGCCTCGTAGTCGAAGAGGACGGCCGACGCCACGGTGGCGACCAGGTCAGGGAGGTCCAGCTCGTCGAGCACGTCCCGCTTCAAGGAGAGCCACCGGTACTCCAACTCCATCTGAGGCTCGACGAGGCCGTCGGCCTCTATCTCTTCCCCCGCCCGGAAGTTCAGCTCACACGCCTGCAGGACCCTGGGGTCCCGGGGGTTCCAGAGGGGTATCCCGTACTTGCGGGCGATGATGGGCCGGTGGCTGTAGATGGTGCACGCCTCGTCCTTCAACGCGGGGCATGGAATGTGGTGACGGCCGGCCTGCGCACCCACCGACGCGCGGACCCTGCGGCTGTGGGACTCGATGTCCTCATCCTCGTCGACTTCGATCCCGGTCAGCTCGGCCAGGTAGGCGCGGGCCTTGTCCCTCATCTCCCGCCTGCCGGCGGGGTCCAGGGCCTTGACGGCCCTGGAGATGTACGCTGCCTCGATGAGGCTGATGTGGAATATCTGGCTGCAGCAGCTTCCGCACCCCTTGCGGCACTGCATCCGGTCGCTGAATATCCTGCTGACGCGGTCGAACTCGGAGTCCACCTCCGCCAGCAGCTTCTCGTATTGCCGGTAGATGCTCTCCAGCACGGTCGCCGTCCTCCAGGTTAGTCGTGACGCATGCTAGCACAGGGGTGGGGGCGGGTCAATTTGACACGGCGCCTCGCCACGGGTATCGTGTGGTCGCAAACGTTTGCTCACGCAGATACGCCGCTACTGGAGGACGCCTTGATAACCGTGAACCCAAGCCCCGATACGCTGGATGCGGCCCTGCTGGAGGCCTACCGCCACGTCGCCCCCACGAACCTGGGCCACGCGCTGGAGTCGGGCATGGGCCCGGAGATACGGCCCATCTGGCGTCCGGTCAAGCTGGTGGGGCCGGCCCTGACGGCCCAGACCACACCCTACGTGACCGCCGCCATGGGCGAGGCCACGAAGATCGCCCGACCAGGGGACGTGCTGGTGATCAACAGGGCCGGCGACCTGCGCCACGGGTTCGTGGGCGAGTTCGCCTCCATAAGGCTCATCGAGGCCGGCATTATCGGCTTGGTGACCGACGGGCTCGTGTCGGACGTGGTGGCCATCGAGAGGATGAAGTTCCCCGTCTTCGCCGCCGGGCTGTCCGCCACGGTGGTCCAGCCATTGGCCGCCGGAAGGGAGCCCGAGGGCGCTGTGAACGTGCCCATCAGGGTAGGGGGCGTCATCGTGTGCCCGGGGGACCTGGTCATGGCCGACGACGACGGCGTGCTCATCGCCACGCCGGAGCAGGCCCGGGAGTACCTCCTCTACTGTCAGGTGTTCGAGGAGTGGGAGACCTACGCCCGCAGCCAGCTGGCCGCCGGAAGACTCCTGTCGGACATCGCCAAGGAGCGCCAGGAGTTCGAGCGTCGGGCCTACGAGAAGGCCCGGAGCTAGCCCGGAGAGCGGACCTTGGCAACCATCACCACCGTCACGGGAGACCTGGACGCCTCGAAGCTGGGGCCCACCTCGGTGCACGAGCACGTGCTCCACGACCTGACCTTCTACCACCACGCCCTGTTCGAATATCCACTGGAGCCCGCCTTGGCGGACCTGGCCGAGGCCAAGCTCACCATCGACAAGCTGGCCATCTCCAAGAGGAACCAGTTCCTGATAAAGGACGCCCTCCGCCTGGACGAGGAGGACGTGGCGGTGTCCGAGCTCAGGGACTTCAAGGCCCAGGGCGGGGACTGCATCGTCGACGTGACGGTACCCGGCATGGGCCGGGACGTGGAGGCGCTGAGGAGGATAGCGGAGAAGGCGGAGATCAACCTGGTGGTGGCCACCGGTTGGTACGTCTCTGTCTCCCACCCCCCTTATGTCAAGGAAAAGAGCGCGGACGAGCTTGCGGCCATCATGGTGGAGGAGCTGACGGAGGGCATACGGGGCACGGACATCCGAGCGGGCGTCATAAAGTGCGCCGTCGGGGGCGTCACCGGCGACCCGAGGGCGCCGTTGGCCGACTACGCCATGCACCCCGACGAGGAGAAGGTCCTCAGGGCCGGCGTGCGCGCCCAGAGGGCCACCAACACCGCCATCACCCTTCACCCGTGCATATTCCGGCGGGACTGCCACGCCTACGTGGACGTGCTGGATGAGGAGGGGGCGGACCTGGACAAGTTCTGGATGAGTCACATGAGCGCGACCTACCCCGAACTGGACGTGGACTACTGCCGGAGCCTGATGGACCGGGGAGTGAGCATCTCCTTCGACAACTTCGGCTACGAGAAGTACTCGCAGATCACCGGCGGCACCAACATACCGGACAAGGACCGGGTGAACGCCCTGGTGGAGCTTTGCCGCGCCGGCTACGACGGCTGGATCATGCTGGCCCAGGACAACGGCCAGAAGGACCGTCTCAAGACGTACGGCGGGGACGGCTACTCCCACGTCCTGCAGAACATCGTCCCTCAGCTCCGCAGACGCGGGGTGACCGAGGCCCAGGTCCGAAACATGCTGGTCGAGAACCCCAGGCGCATGCTGGCGAGATAGTATCCCAGACTCCCAGGCCACCCCGTGCCACGCCCGCACCGCGCCGGGGGCCAACGTCGGTCCGACGACGGAGAGGAGGGACATGAGGCTACTGGTCATCACCGGGGGAAGACACCCCTACGAGGAGTCCACGCCCGTCCTGGAGGGGTTCCTTAAGTCCGCGGGCCACGAGGTGACGGTCACCGACGATGCGGGCATCCTTTCCGACGGTCCCGGCATGAGCGCCTACGACGCCCTGGTGTTCAACACTCTGAGGGAGGGCGACCTCGCCCTGGACGCCGGGCAGAAGGCCGGCATGAAGGAGTACATAAGCTCGGGCAGGGGATTCGTCTGTATCCACATATCCGGTTGCGTCCCGGCCGACTGGAGCGAGTACGGCGACGTGACGGGCGGCGGGTGGGTCATGGGCCGGAGCTTCCATCCGCCCTACGGGAAGTTCACCGTGAACGTAGCCGACGCCGGCCATCCCGGCGCCGCGGGAATCACGGACTTCACGACCAACGACGAGCTGTACATGGACATCGACTACAGGGACGGCAACGACGTGTTCCTGTCAGCGGAGTTCGAGGGAGGGACCCTGCCGAAGAACAGGGCGGACGGGGAGCCTATGCACATGCCCGGCGGGACCTTCCCATTGGGCTGGACCCGCCGGTACGGCGACGGCAAGGTGTTCGTCACATTGCTGGGTCACAACGGGCTCAGCTTCGAGACCCCCGAGTTCCAGAGGATGGTGCTGAACGGGGTCGACTGGTCGACGTCCTAGATCGGGCCTTTCCCAGACGCGAACCCCAACAGTCCCGTTGTGATTCAGAGGCGGGAAATGGTATAATCCCCTGGTAGGGTAAGATTGCCTGCCGAGGTGGTGGAACTGGTAGACACGCCATCTTGAGGGGGTGGTGGGCGTAAGCCTGTGTGGGTTCGAATCCCGCCCTCGGCACCAGTGGCGAGGCGCCGTTAGAAACTCTGGACAGTGGCGGGCATCCCTCGTGGCGACGTAGCCAAGTGGACTAAGGCGGAGGTCTGCAAAACCTCTATTCGGCGGTTCGAATCCGCCCGTCGCCTCCATACGAGCACCAGGACGCGGGAGGAAGCCAACCGACCCTCCCGCGTTTTTCTTTTTGACAAACGACGCCGAGGTGGCGGAACGGTAGACGCGGCGGACTTAAAATCCGCTGCCCGCAAGGGCGTGTGGGTTCGAATCCCTCCCTCGGCACCATATCACCGCCCACAACCGTCATTGTGAGTTCGTATCCTTGGCGTCCGTACGGGCGGGCCTCCGTGGCATGATCCCGATTTATGGTCGACACATGAATTGACAGGGGCACTACACTAACCTATACTACGATAAGTACACTAATTACTAACTATGCAGGGCACCGAGCGTAATGGAGCCATCGCCAGCTACATTCTGGGAGCATGTCTACGACCTGCGCAAGCGTGGGTTGATCCCCCGCGTATGGAAGACCGGGCAGCTCGCCAGGTTCCTGGAGCGCCCGGATGGTCCATACGCTCCGGGAACGGTAAGAACGGACCCTTTCAACTACAGCATTTCGCTGGAGGGACACAGGATCGGGTTCTTGGTCATGAAAGGAGAGGCCCCCAAGGCGTGGCGCGTAGGACGGGGGCAGTTCCAGTTGATCGCGGACCCCGAGGACGACATGTCGACCCGGGAGTCCGAGCTGAGCCGGGCGATGAAGCGGGCGGAGGAGCTCAGGTCAAGGAAGAGGCCAAGAACCTACCGTGAGAAGGAAGCTGGCCCGTCGGTCCTCGACCGCCCCGATCAGCCCACCACGCTCACCGAGCCCGCGCCCAGCTTTGCCGACCCGTATCCGTCGATACCGGTGACCCTAACCTCATCGGAACGCCAGGCCCTAGCCGGACATACCATGGAACGGCGGGCCCTGTACATCGTGCACAAGCACCTCAGGGACAGGTATGGGGGCCGGGCCAGAATCGAGGAGGACCAGGAGGGAGCGGACCTTAGGGTATCCATAGGCGGTAAGACTGAGAGAATAGACGTGAAGGGCACAGAATCACCCACCATGGCATGGCACCAGCTGAACGTGTCCAGTCAGGAGTCGCACGACGTTCTGAAGAGTGGTGATGCGTCGATGTATCGAGTTGTCGACCTCGGAGGAGCCAATCCGCGCATCTATGTCTTGACGTACGGCCGGCACTTTACCCTAGAGCCCGAACCCAGATGGGCCGTGAAGCGAATCGAGCCCAAAGACGACCGATACCCCCTCAGAGGGGAGCCTTATCGGTACGACCTCCCGTACGACCCAGTGGCGGTAGACGAGTGGGAGGTCCGGGAGTGATCGCGCTGGACACCCACGCCTGGGTATGGTGGACCGTCGACCCTGATCGACTGAGCGAAAGGCAGCGTCGGGAGATCTCCAACAACGAAGGCGACCGGATAGGCGTCAGCGCCATCTCCTGCTGGGAGGTGGCCAAACTCTGCCAGTACGGACGCCTGGCGTTGCCCGTTGGGCTGCCCGAGTGGTTCCACTTGGCACTGCAATATCCGGGCATCTCACTCTTGGACCTGACACCCGAAATCGCCATCGAATCGACCGTCCTGCCAGGAAGCTTTCATCGGGACCCTTCCGACCAGATCATCGTCGCCACGGCCAGAGTGCACGGCTGTCCCCTTGTAACCTCCGACGACAAGATCGCCACCTATCCCCACGTGCAGACGGTGCGGTAGCTGCCTGTGGCGTGACATCCTACGCGCCCTCCCGCCCACGGGAGCGCCCGGGCGTGACCGGACCTAAGGATCGGGGATCAGCTACCCGTGGTCCAGTCGTGCCGGGGCTTCCACCCCAGGAGCCGGGCCGCCTTCTCGGTGCTGATGACGCTGGCGTTGGACTCCAGCCGCCCCCTGACCTGGACCCGATGACCGAAGTTGGCCCTGATCAGGTCCATCGTGGGCTCCAGGAACCTGTTGGATGGCTGGGCCAGCAGGAACGCCTCGTGGCCCTGGGTCTCCGCTTCCAGCGCCCGCACGTGGGCCTCCGCCACGTCCCGGGGGTCGGCGTACGCCCACATTACCAGGGTCAAGGGGCTCTCCGGAGTGGGCGCCGGCCATGGGAACCGGGCCTGCTGCTCAGGGAACACCACGTTGGTGAACCGAAGGCTGACCACGGAGGTGGATGAGCTCCTGGCGACCATCGCCCCGATGACCTCCCCAACCTGCTTCGACAGGCCGTAGGGCTCGAAGGGCATCATGGGGTGCTCCTCGTCCAGGGGCAGATAGAGGGGAACGAAGGCGGCCCCGTCGTGGGCCCACCCCATCCCGAAGGCGCTGGAGGAGAAGACAACCCGCCGCAGCCCATTCTCCGCTGCCGCGGTCATCACGTTGAAGGTGCTCTCGACATTGTTCTCGAAGATCTCCCTGGGGTCGGCCCGGAGGGGCCCGGGGATGGCCCCCATGTGGACCACCCCGTCGGCGCCGTCCAGCAGACCCCTGACCACCTCCGGGTCCACAAGGTCGCCCTGGACGACCTCCGTGGATGGGTCATCGGAGGGCAGCCTGTCCGTGGCCACGACCTCATAGCCCCGCTCCCGGAGGAGGCGGGCCACCAGCCTTCCCAGCCGTCCAGCGGCACCGGTCACCACCACCGACCCAGCCCGCCGGGCGGTCGAGGCCATGGCCCTAGATGTCCACCTTCGTCTGGCTGGCCTCGGAGCCGATGCCGGGCATGTGGCCCAGGCGCTTTCTGCGTACCGGGCGCAGCCTCAGCTTCTTGCCCATGGCCAGCATGCCTCTGCTTCCCTCCTCGGTGGAGAAGACGGGCATCTCTCCCGAGGGGAAGTAGCCCTTGTTGGGGAGGGTATAGGCCTCCAGCTCGTCGGTCCCCTTGCCAAGTATCTTGCCCGTATCGTTGTAGTGGTCGAGGACCTCCTTCAGACCGTACCTTTGCACAGGGCAGACCTTTATGCAGACGCTGCAGCCGTCGTACTGGCCCAGCATGGGCAGGCAGCGGTCCGCGATGGTCTTGTACTTGAGGGCGCCCCGCCACCAGACCTTGACCTTGGGCAGGGCCTTGCCCGGGCAGCGGCGCACGCAGACCTGGCACTTCTCGCACAGCTTGTTGATGCCGTAGTCCACGGGCTTGTCGTGGCTGAGGGGGGCGTCGGTGGAGAAGGCGCACAGGCGGATCCGGCTCCCGAACATGGGCGTCAGGAGCTGGCCGTTGGCCCCCATCTGTCCCAGCCCCGCGGCGACAGCATAGGGCAGCGCCGGTGCCAGGCTGAGCTGGATGCCTCCCTGGCTGGCTACCACGAACTGGACCCGGTAGCCGGTGGAGCGCACCCAGTCCGCCAGCTTGACCGCCAGGCTGTAGGAGGGGATGGTCGCCTTGAAGTTGGACATGTACGACTCGATGCTCGGGGACGTCTGGACGGGCTCCCAGGGCTGCTCTATGCCCACGATGACCAAGTTCTTGAACTTGGCCCGACGCTTGAAGTCCTTGAAAACGTACTTTCGCTCGAACTTGGTTATTCCCACGACGGCGAAGCCCATCTCCTTGGCCTTGGCCTTGAGCGCGCCGGCCAGGTCCTCGGAGGGGTCCTTCTTCTTGGAGGCCGGTTTGAGATGGTACGACCAGACGGTCTTGCGCAGCTCCTCCAGCTCCTCGCCGTGCATCTCGGTGGCCACCTGAGAGTGGCTCTTGGCGGTGGTGATGTCCCTGTGCTGCCTGCCCATGTAGGCGTCGTACAGCTCGTAGTTGGGCGTCCTGAAGAAGGGCTGCTCCGGATAGGCGTAGGCGTGGTACCGCTCGTCCGCAGGCCGGGTGGGGTTCCCGGGGACTGTCTTGAGATCCTCGGGCACGTTCAGCGACTCGATAAACTGCTCCTTGTCGCCGTCGGTGATGAAGGTCGAATCGTAGGATGGCGCCTGGGACATGGCAAGCCTCCTCTGCTCGGCGTGGCTCGGGGCACGCTTCAACCATACGCCAACGGCTGTCGGGGTGTCAATCCAGACGGGATCCCAGGCCAAGCCATACCATAGGGCTCGCTATTGCCCCGGGATGGGGCACAGGCCGCTGCGGGTAACGTAGTATACTGGGGCCGTAGGAGTCCGAGGGAGGCAGAAGCGATATGCGCAAAAACACACTAAAGGAGAAGCTGGCCGCGGGCAAGGCGGTCTTCGGCGTCCAGGTGAACTATCCCACCCCACCTATCGTGGAGATGCTGGGGTACATGGGCTTCGACTGGGTCCTGATCGACAACGAGCACGGCAGCATAACCGTGGACAACTCGGAGCCGATGATCGCGGCGTCGGAGCTGGCCGGTATCGCTCCCATAGTGAGGCCCGTGGGGAACCGGCCGGAGATCATCGCGCCCTTCCTGGACCGGGGGGCCTGGGGAGTGCAGGTGCCCCACGTCAACACGGCCGACGAGGCCAGGGCCGTGGTGGACGCGGTCAAGTACGAGCCCGTCGGCCACCGGGGCATCTACGGCATGGGTCGACCGTCAATGTTCGGCACTGCGGGCTCCGTGGGAGAGTACATAGAGGAGGCCAACCGGGAGACCCTGGTGTGCCTGATGATCGAAGAGGCGGTGGCCATAGAGAACCTGCCCGAGATCGTCCAGGTGGAAGGGGTCGACGTGCTGTTCATCGGGTCGGGGGACCTGTCCGTGTCCATGGGCTACCCGGGGGAGCAGGCTCACCCCGAGGTGCAGCGCATGATGGAACGGGGCGTGAAGGTGATCATGGGCGCCGGCAAGGTGGCGGGCGTCAGCGGGCCCGACGACACCATCGCCAAGTACCTGGACATGGGCGTCCTATACTATCACAGCACCGTGGACCGGCTCCTGCACGCCTCGGCCCGCTCCTACCTGGAGGCGATGCACGGGAGGGCCGCCCAGGCAGGCCTGTAGGGCGGCCTTATGCCCATCCTGGCCAGGAGGCGAGAGGGAAGGAGCTATCCCGCGGCGGCGGCCGGCACCTTGCCCACCGCCTGTGCCACGGCATGGACCTGGGACATCAAGCCGTCGAAGACGTCGAATGTCAGGGCCTGGGCGCCATCGCACTTGGCGACGGCGGGATTGGGATGCACGTCGATGATGACGCCGTGGGCACCTGCGGCCACCGCAGCCAGGGTCATGGGGGGCACCAGGCTGGCCCTGCCGGTACTGTGGCTGGGGTCGGCGATGACGGGCAGATGGCTCAGGTCCTGGATGACGGGGATGGCCGACAGGTCCATGGTGAACCTGGTGCCCGACTCGAAGGTACGGATGCCCCTCTCGCACAGAATCACCTGGCTGTTACCGCCCGAGAGGATGTACTCCGCGGCCAGCAGCCACTCCTCGTAGGTGGAGGAGAAGCCGCGCTTCAGCAGGACGGGCTTGTTGGTCTTCCCAACCGCGTCCAGGAGGTTGAAATTCTGGGCGTTCCGGGTGCCTATCTGCAGGGCGTCGGCGTACTGGGCCACCATCCCCACGTCCTCAGGGGTCATCACCTCTGTGATGATGGGAAGCCCGGTGTCCACTCTCGCCTTGGCCAGGAGCTGGAGACCGTGCACGCCAGTGCCCCGGAAGCTGTAGGGAGACGATCGAGGCTTGAACGCGCCTCCCCGCAGGATGGTGGCCCCGGCCGCCTTGACAGCCCTGGCGGTGAGGATCACCTGCTCCTCGTCCTCCACGGCGCAGGGGCCGGCCATGACCGTTAGCTCATGATTGCCCACCGGCACGTCGCCCACCCGCACGACCGTGTCCTCGGACTTGAACTCGCGGCTCGACAGCTTGTAGGGCTTGGAGATGAGCACCACCTCGAGGACGCCGTCCATCAGCCCCAGCTCGTCCTTGAGCTCAATAAACGTCTGTCCCAGCACGCCGACCACGGTGCGCTCCACGCCCTCGGAGACCTG
This sequence comes from Dehalococcoidia bacterium, assembly GCA_965207305.1. Taxonomy (GTDB): domain Bacteria; phylum Chloroflexota; class Dehalococcoidia; order Lucifugimonadales; family JAGWBF01; genus JAGWBJ01. The sequence continues at coordinate 432,759 of CBDBMB010000004.1, forward strand.
GGCCTGGAGGCCGTGCCCCTCTATGCGCTCACGGACCCCGTCCAGCTGCTCCTTGCTGCTGTCCTTTCGCATTACGACGATCATCTTGCGATATCCTTTCCCAAGGACTGGTTTCCGGGGCGCCTGCTGGAGGCCGGTGCAACCCTAGGCCTGGGACGCCTCCTCTTTGAGATGGACGGCGCCCTTCAGGTAGACGTTCACCAGGTCCAAGGCCTTGTCGACGTTTACCAGCAGCAGGACCCGGATGCACATTCCGGTGCTGCCGGGCACGGCGATGTCGTGGCCGCACATGAGGGCCGTGTGTTCCCATCCCATCTCCCGGACCGCCGTGGCCGGGAAGGCCGCGTCCAGATCCTGGGTGGTGGTAAAGAATACGGCGGCCACCTGGTCTTCCACCACACGGTTGGCCGAGACCATCTTCTGGAACAGCTCCGACGTGGCGGCGAAGATAGACTCCCTGGTGTTAGCCTCGCAGGTAGTCGCGCCGCGAATGCCCCGGCAGACTATCATGGGACGGGCACCCCCCTCAGCTCCAGGACGAACCGGCGGGCCTCTTCCACGAGCCGGTCCCTTGGAGACTCCTGGAGGACCCGGATGAGGGCGCTTCCCACGGCCGCCCCCTGGGCGGCGGCTCCGATGGACTCCACGTGGTCGCGCTTGGACACGCCGAAGCCTACGACCAGGGGCAGGTCCGTGTGCCGTTTCACCCTCGCCAGCAGGTCGAAGACGCCTTCGGGCAGGCTGTCCCGGGCGCCGGTGACTCCCGTAAGGCTGACGCAGTAGACGAATCCCGAGGCCCCCTGGCACGCCAGCCTTATCCGAGCGTCGGTGCTGGTGGGCGCCAGCAGGGGTATCAGGTGCAGGCCGTATGGAGTGCAGGCGTCGCGCAAGGGGCCGGCCTCGTCGGGGGGCAGGTCAGGGACCAGGACCCCGTCCGCGCCGCACTCCGACGCCCGGCGGGCGAAGGCCTCCAGACCATAGTGCAGGATGGGGTTGTAGTAGGTGAACGGGACGAGGGGCACGGTCTCGCCCCTCTGCCTCAGCCGCTCCACGAGGGCGAGGCATCCCTCCAGGGTCACGCCGTTGCCCAGGGCGTGGAAGCTGGCCTCCTGGATGGTGGGGCCGTCGGCCAGGGGGTCGCTGAAAGGGACCCCCAGCTCGATGATGTCCGCGCCGGCCTCGGCCAGGGCCGGGACCACCTGCAGGGTGGCATCCACGTCCGGAAAGCCGGCCGTGACGTAGGGGAGCAGGCCCGTCCTGCCCTCTTCCCGGAGGCGGGCGAATCGTTCGGCGATGCGGTCGGTAGCCATTTCCTGTCTCGCCCGGCTGATTCCTTCTTCTTTACCGGGTTCGGCCTCTTGGCCCAGTCCGGGGTTCGTCCCGTGAGGGGCCGGACCCCGCTATGGAGTATATAACACAATGGCGTCCCGTGCCTAGCTTGCCAGGCTGGCCGACAGGGCCAGAAGGTTCTGCAACGCGTGGGCCGCGAAGCTGCTCCAGATGGAGCGCGTGCGGTGGTAGAGCCACGCCAGCACCAGGCCGGTGAAGAAGACGGGCACGACCACGGCCGGCTGGCCGTGCGCCAGGGCGAACAGGGCGGCGGTGATGACGCCGGCAGGGACCACCCCGCACGCGCCCGCCAGCCCCGGGAAGACGTACCCACGGAAGAATACCTCCTCGGTGAAGGGAATCCACAGCACCACGAGCAGGTAGGTCACCAACACCGCCGGCCCTCCCAGGGCGATGTCTTCGGGAAGGGCCGGAGGCTTCAACGCGTCCCACCCGGCCAGGCCGACGACTCCCGTGTAGGCAGCGGTGAACGCCAGGCTGGCCGCCAAGGCCGCGACGGGCAGGGCCCACTGGGATAGACCCGGCTTGGCGGGCGGCCTCAGTCCTAGGGCGCTGGAGGGGGCGTTGTAGCGGACGGGGCCCAGGACCCACGCCACCGAGAACATGATCACACCGCCGATGCCCCCGACGACCACCAGGCCCACCCCCACGTCGGGCTCCCCGGCGAGGACGGAGTAGAAGACGAAGGTGACGACCACCGCCGCGAAGGCCGTGAAGACGCCGACGACAACGTCGCCGGCCTTCCACGGGACCGTGAACCGGGTATCTTCTCCGGGGCTTGTCACCGGTGTGAACGTCCCTATGACTCCACGACCGGCCACGGGTAGTGGCCGGTCGTTGGACGGCTCATGGTAGCTACGGCACCGAGGATGATAGCACGGGGGCGATTTGGGCGGCAACACGGGGCGCGAGCGGCATGCGGTCGCAATTTGGCAGGATTGGGGGCCCGGTGTAAACTGTACCCACCCCGGAGGTGAGCGTTGGCCCTTTTCGAGCACGGCAGACGGGTGAGGCAGGAGGCGGAGGCCCCCCTTGCCGCCCGAATGAGGCCCAGCTCCTTCGACGAGTTCATCGGGCAGGACCACGTCATCAGCCACGACAAGGTGCTGCGACGGGCCATCGAGGCGGACCAGGCCCCCTCCTTTATCCTATGGGGGCCGCCGGGAAGCGGGAAGACGACCCTGGCCAACCTGGTCGCCACCGCCACCGACTCCCACTTCGAGCCTCTGAGCGCCGTCACTTCCGGCGTGGCGGACCTCCGGCGCATAGTGGCCGAGTCCGGGGAACGCCTGGCGATGTACGGCCGGCGGACCATCCTGTTCGTAGACGAGATACACCGGTTCAACAAGGCCCAGCAGGACGTGATCCTCCCCCACGTGGAGAACGGCACCTTCACCTTCATCGGGGCCACCACCGAGAACCCATCTTTCGAGGTCATCTCGCCCCTCCTCTCCCGGTGCAGGGTGTTCACCCTGGAACAGCTCTCCGAGGAGGACGTGGCAGCCATTGTCCAGAGGGCGCTGGCCGACCCTGAGCGGGGCTTGGGCCGGATGGCCGGGCAGCTGTCGGAGGAGGCCTCGGCCATGCTGGTGAACGTGGCCAACGGCGACGCCAGGGTGGCGTTGAACGGGGTGGAGACCGCCGTCCACGCCACGGTCCCCGACGCCGACGGGGTACGCCGCGTGGACCTGAAGACCATAGAGGACGCCCTGCAGCGGCGGTCCGTCCTGTACGACAGGGCCGGCGACCAGCACTACGACACCATCTCGGCGTTCATCAAGTCGGTGCGCGGCTCGGCGCCCGACGCCGCCCTTTACTGGCTGGGACGGATGGTCGAGGCCGGAGAGGACCCGATGTTCATCGCGCGCCGGCTGGTAATCCTGGCCTCGGAGGACATTGGCCTGGCCGACCCCGCGGCCCTCTCCCTGGCGGTGGCGGCCCAGCAGGCCGTGCACTTCATCGGGATGCCCGAAGGCAGGATTCCGCTGGCGGAGGCCACGGTCTACCTGGCGATGGCCCCCAAGAGCAACTCGGCCTACGCCGCCCTGAACCGGGCCATGGAGGACGTGCGCAAAAGCCGCAACGACCCCGTTCCCCTGCACCTGAGGAACGCCGCCACAGGCCTGATGGCGCGGATGGGATACGGGAAGGGGTACAAGTACTCCCACGACTACGAGGGCCACTTCACTCCCCAGGAGTACCTGCCGGCGGCCCTGCAGGGCCGCCGGTACTACGAGCCGTCCCAGGAGGGGCTGGAGGCGGAGATGAAGCGGCGCCTCGCCGAGCGGTGGAGAGACGCCTAGGAGGACGAGCCTTGCAGTCGATACCGACACGAGCCAGCCTGATCAAGGAAGAGGCCCGGGCCGGAGGGGCCATGGTGGCCACCAAGGACATCGTGGCCACCCGCGCCGGCCTGGAGATGCTCCGGTCCGGCGGCAACGCCGTGGACGCGGCGGTGGCCGCCTGCCTGACGGTGGGCGTGGTGGAGCCGGCCTCCAGCGGCATCGGGGGCGGGGGCTACCTCGTCTACCAGGTCGACGGCAAGGGGGGCGTTGTGGGCTTCCCCATGCGGGGCCCCATGGCGGCCAGGCCCGACATGTACCGGCTGACGGGTGAGAGCGCCGTGGGGAGCTTCGGCTGGCCCGGGGTGGAGGGGGACGAGAACCTGGAGGGGCCCCGCTCCATCGCGGTGCCCGGGGCCGTGGCGGGGCTCTGCGAGGCCCACCGGCGCATGGGCCGCCTGCCCCTAAGGGAGGTGGTCGCCCCGGCGGCGCGGGCGGCGCGGGAGGGGTTCACGCCAAGCTGGTTCTTCCTCTACGCCCAGGGCCTGCTGGCGGGAAAGCTGTTCCGATACGATGAGCTGCGGCGGGTGTTCATGCCCGGCGGCGAGATGCCCACCGGGGACGTGGCAGACCCGCCGGTGCTGCGGCAGCCGGACCTGGCGGAGGTGCTGGAGGCCATCGGCCGGGGGGGGCCCGACGCCTACTACAAGGGCGACGTGGCCAGCGCCATCGTCTCGGGCATCCACGAAAACGGCGGCATCCTGTCCAGGGAGGACCTGGCCTCGTACCAGCCCTTCCTCTGGGAAGACGGCCTGGAGCTGCAGTACAGGGGGCACATCGTCCGGGTGCCTCCCCACGCGTGCGCGGGCATCACCAGCGCCATGACGCTGAAGCTGCTGGAGGGCTTCGACCTGGGCGCCATGGGGCACAACTCGGCGGAGATGCTGCACGCCTACATCTCCAGCGCGAGGCTGGCCTACGCGGACCGGTTCGCCTACGTGGCGGACCCGGAGTTCGCCTACGTACCGTGGAAGGGCCTGCTGTCGGAGGAGTACGCCCGGAGGCGCCGGGCGTCCATCGACGGCACGACGCCGGCCCGGTACGAGCCGGGAGACCCGTGGGCCGAAGAGGGCCGAAGCGCGGGGAAGAGGCTGGCGGCCAGCCTGCCCGCATGGGACGGGGGCACGACCCACCTGTGCGTGATGGACGGCGAGGGCAACGCGGTGTCCATCACCAACACCATAATGTCCGGCTTCGGCTCGGGCGTGGTGCCCAGGGGCACCGGCATCGTCATGAACAACGGCATGATGTGGTTCGACCCCGTGCCGGGGCGCATCAACTCCATCATGCCCGGCAAGTTCGCGCTGAACAACATGACGCCGGCGCTGGTGCTGGACAGCGAAGGCGTCAGGGCCGCCGTGGGCGCGTCGGGCGGACGGCGCATCACAAACTGCGTGACCCAGCTCATCGTCAAGATGCTGGACTTCGGGATGGGTCCCCAGGAGGCCATCGACTCGCCCAGGGTGGACTGCAGCATGCCCTTCACCAGCCTGGACCCCCGGATTCCCCAGGAGGTGCGGATAGATCTGGAGGCCCGGGGGCACAAGCTCCAGGTCATCGGGGAGAACATCGTGCAGACGGGGTTCGCCAGCTTCGCCAGCCCCGCGGCCATCCTGCGGAACCATGACGGCTCCCTGAGCGGGGGCGTGGACACCTTCCACTCGGCCTACGCCGAGGGGCTCTGAGCCGGGACCTGACCTAGCTGCGGGCCCTCCTCCGGGGCATGCGGGTCAGCCGCATGAGCTCCCCGACGCCAGAGAGCCGGTCCACCTCCCACAGCATGGACAGGAGGCGCTCCACCCGCCTGGGTGGCAGGGCGCGGGCGGCCAGGGCGCGGAACTTGGCCTCCAGCTGCGAGTCGGTTATGGGGTTCTGGGGGGCGCCGGTGGCGTGGGGCACCTTCTCAGAGTAGGCGCGGCCGTCCTTCAGCGTAAGGGCGACCTCGGCGGCGTCCTCGGGCATGTCCCCGTCGACCTCGGCCTGTATACGGCTTCGGAGGGCCGCCACCTCGGAGTCGACGACCCGGCCGTCGGTGTACTGGGCAGGGAAGGCCGCGCCGTCGATGAAGCCCACGGCCATGGAGTGCTGGAAGGAGAACTTCCCCTCCAGCCCTATCTTCGGGTCGGGCCTGTCCATCAGCTCTAGGACCAGGGGCTGGACCCTGGCATCCACGCGCTCCACCCGGTCGGCGGGCTCCCCGACCCGGGACCGCAGGGCGATCATGGCGTCGATGAGGGGATGGGCCACCACCCCGCAGGCGTAGGGCTTGAGCCCGTTCATCCGCAGCTCCCACCGTTCTCCCAGGCCCCGGGTGACCTCCGCCAGGTCGTGCTCCCGGGACATGACGGCGGCGAAGCCCCTGCGCCCCTCGAGTATCCGGGTGGCGGACGTGAAGCCCCGGCCCGCCAGGAGGGCCCCCAGCACGCCCGCCCGGGCCGCCATGCCGGGATGGAAGGGCTTGGTCATCGAGCCCATCACCTCCCGCACGCCCGCCGCCTGGGTGCCCGCGACCCCCATGCCGTGGACCATCTGCCCGGTGGAGAGGCCCATGAGCCGGCCGGCGGCGGCCACGGAGCCGAACACGCCGCAGGTGCTGGTGATGTGGAAGCCCGCATCGTAGTGGGCGGGGTGCACCGCCATCCCGATGCGGCAGCAGGCCTCCATACCCAGCACGGAGGCGGCCAGGAGCTCGCCGCCGGTGGACCCGTGGTGCTCCCCCGCCGCCAGGGACGCCGGAAGGGTGGGGGAGGAGGGGTGGATGACCGTGGGGAAGTGGGTGTCGTCGTAGTCTTCCAGGTGCCCCAGGTAGCCGTTGGCCAGGGCCGCGTTCTGGAGGGAGGTGCGCATCCCCACGCCCAGGACCGAGGCGTTGGGCCTGCCGCCCTCGCTGCGAAACACGTCCAGCATGATGTCCAGGGACGGGTCCCCGGCCGCGTACAGGGCAACGCCCAGGAAGTTGATGAGGCACCGTTTTCCCTCGTGGAGCACGGGCCCCGGTATGGCTTCCGCGGGCGTCTCGACGACGAACCGCGCCAGGTCTTCTGTGACGTTCATGGATGGCTACCTCGATGATATGACTGAGGAAGCGCCCCGGGACCTGCTCCCAAGTCCGTGAGGCCTCCCCCGGACTGCCTATACTACAGCGCCGCATCGAGAATTGCTAACAGTCGCAGCCTTCGGAGGAACATCCGGCTGGGCTATTTGGTCCAGCGGAAAAACGACATCAGGACATAGTACTACGAATTCATATTATTCAACTGATTATTAGCCTTAATATTGTGAAATAATTCCTAAAGAATACAGCTATTGACAAGTCTATTTGCACCATGCTAGTTTCTGCAAATATCCATCTCCCGCTACAGGGAGACGGTTTTCATAGACATTCAGGGGGTGCTGTCATGACTTACGTCAGGTTGCCCAAGATCAGATGGTTGATATTGGCTTCGGTGCTGGCGGTCCTGCTGGCAGGCGTCGCTTGCGGTGAAGAGGCCACCGAGGCGCCGACTACCGCCCCCGTGGCGACGACGCCGCCGGAAGCCACGATGGCTCCCGATGGCACCATGGCCCCGGAGCCCACGGCTGTACCCACAGCCGTGGCTACAACCGCGCCAGAGCCCACACCCGACGCGATGCTCAAGGCAGGGGCCAAGCTGACCTTCGCCCTGAACAGCTTCGGCAACGAGCGGATGAACCCCAACAACGCCACCAAAGAGGGCGGTATGGGGGGCTTGATCCACATGTCCGACTCCCTGATGGGGGTCACGCCGGACAACGTCCTGTCCAACGCCTGGGGCTGGGCCGATTCGTGGGAGCAGGTCGCCGGCGACACCTGGGACATCGTCATGAAGGACTACATCGTCGACCACGACGGCTTCGAAGTGGACGCCGAGGACTGCGTCTGGATCACCGGCCACTGGGCCTCGCCGGAGGGGAACACGCCGGGCGGCGCCTTAAGCCCGGGCTGGAGGGTGTACTACGAGAGCACCGAAGCTTTGGACAAGTACCACTGCCGCATACACCTGAATCAGAACTACGCCTTCGTGTTCAACATTCTCCCGCCCATAGGCGGTGCGGACCTGTACGCCTGGCCCAAGCGGGGGTACGTGGAGATCGCCGGAGGCGACGACGCCAAGTTCGAGGAGATCGGCGCCCCAATGACCGGGTTCGCCAAGTTCGTGGAGCGCAAGATCGGCCAGTACTGGCGTCTGGAAAAGTTCGACGACTACTACGGCGACGAGGAGTTCCACTTCAAGTTCCGCGAGATGGAGACCGTCCTGGCGGCCGAGGACGCCCCTCGCCTGGCCCTGGTGAAGACCGGAGCCGCGGACATAGCCAACATGTCCGGCCCCTACGTCGAGGAGATACGATCGTCGGGCCTGGTGGTGGACGGCCCCGAAAAGGTGGACATCGTCTACCAGGGCTTCTACCAGACCTACGACCCGGGCCACTGCACCAACAAGCTGGAGGTCCGCAAGGCGATGAACCTGGCCGTGGACGCCGACGACATCATGACGGGCCTCTGGCCACCGGGGACGGCGGTGCGGGCCATCACCGCCTTCACCAGCCCCCACGACGAGAGCTGGGACCCGACGTTGCAGCCCTACGGCTACGACCCCGAGGAGGCCAGGCGGCTGCTGAAGGAGTCCGGCTGTGACGGTTTCAAGTTCATCTCCTACGGCTACGCCTTCGCCGTGGGCCCCGAGATGAGGGACATGACCGACGCCATCGTCACCTACCTGCAGGGCGTCGGCATCGACGCGGAGTTCGTCCCCATCGACCCGGTCCCCATAAACGAAAGGAGACTGCAAGAGAAGTTCGGCGCCGCCGATGGGCCCCCCGTCAGCGGCTCCCACTGGCAGCTTGGAGCCCGCAACTTCGCCGACAAGATCCGCGTCCACGGGCTCTGCGCCACTCAGGGCGGCTCGACTTGCAACATCCCCGAGCCGGACCTGTGGCAGCAGAAGATGCTGGACTACGCGGCGATAATGGACCCGGTGGAGCGCAGGAAAGTGGCGCAAGCCCTGCACCGGGAGCTGTACGACCTGTACCTGGGCATACCCATCGCCTATCGCAACGCCATCTGGGCCCTGAACCCGAACACTTTGTGCGGCGACTGGCAGCCCATCAACGGCACGCCGGCCCACCCGATGTTCAACACCCTGGCCCCCTGCGACAACTAGGACCTGGGCCAAGACGGACTGCCCAAGAGGAGACCCCGAAAGAGGGGGGCCGCCACAAGAACGGCGGCCCCCCTCTCCTTGTCCGGGGATGTTGCCATCGAGGAGGTCCTGGCCGTTGGCATGGTGTCAATACGGATACCAGCTTGAGGAATGGGCATCAGTCCTGTCAGGAGAGACGTGTCATCGACAGGACAATAGCGACACGCTCCGACGGAAAACCAAACGGGCCAGTCTATTATGAATTCATATTGTTCATCTCATTTCTTATCTAATATTGCGGAATCATTCCTAAAGAATACAGCTATTGACAAGTCTGTTTGCGCCATGCTAATTTCTCCAAATGTCCACCCCCCGACACCGGGGGACGGTTCGCATAGACATTCAGGGGGTATCGTCATGGCTCATATCAGGTTACCCAAGGTCAGATGGTTGATATTCGTTTCGGTGATAGCGGTCCTGCTGGTAGGCGTCGCCTGCGGTGAGGAGGCCACCGAGGCGCCGACTACCGCCCCCGTGGCGACGACGCCGCCGGAAGCCACGACGGCTCCACCCACGACGGCTCCCGTCGCCACCACGGCTCCCGCCACCACCGCCCCGGGGGTTACCCGAGTTGCCCCCACGGCAGCGCCACAGCCGACACCCACACCGATGACCGACCAGCCCGAGCTGGGAGCTAAGCTGACCTTCGCCCTGAACAACTTCGGCAACGAGCGCATAAACCCTAACAACGCCACCAAAGAGGGCGGGATGGGGGGCTTGATCCACATGTCCGACTTCCTGATGGGGGTCACGCCGGACAACGTGCTGTCCAACGCCTGGGGCTGGGCCGACTCCTGGGAGCAGGTGGACGGCGCCACATGGGACATCATCATGAAGGACTACATCGTCGACCACGACGGTGTGGAAGTAGACGCCGAGGACTGCGTTTGGATTACCAACCACTGGGCTTCCGATGAGGGCAACAGCCCCGGCGGCGCCATCAGCCCCGGCTGGAGGGTGATCTTCGACCGCACCGAAGCGCTGGACAAGTACCACTGCCGGATACACCTGAAGCAGAACTACGCCTTCGTGTTCAACATCCTCCCTCCCATAGGCGGGGCGGACCTGTACGCCTGGCCCAAGCGGGGATACGTGGAGATCGCCGGCGGCGACGACGCCAAGTTCGAGGAGATCGGCGCTCCCATGACCGGGTTCGCCAAGCTCGTCGAGCGCAGGCTCGGCCAGTTCTGGCGTCTCGAACGGTTCGACGAGTACTACGCCGACGAGGAGTTCCACTTCAAGTTCCGGGAGATGGAGACGCTCCTGGCGGCCGAGGACGCGCCGCGCCTGGCCCTGGTGAAGACGGGAGCCGCGGACATAGCCAACATGTCCGGCCCGTACGTGGAGGAGATACGGGCGGCGGGCCTGATAGTGGACGGGCCCGAAAAGGTGGACATCGTCTACCAGGGCTTCTACCAGACCTACGACCCCGGCCACTGCACCAACAAGCTGGAGGTGCGGAAGGCGATGAACCTGGCCGTGGACGCCGAAGACATCATGACCGGCCTCTGGCCCCCGGGGACGGCGGAGCGGGCCATCACCGCCTTCACCAGCCCCTATGACGAGAGCTGGAACCCGGCGTTGCAGCCCTATGGCTACGACCCCGATGAGGCCAGGCGGCTCCTGGAGGAGTCCGGCTGCGCCGGCTTCAAGTTCATCTCCTACGGCTACGCCTTTGCCCAGGGTCCGGAGATGAGGGACATGACCGACGCCATCGTCACCTACCTGCAGGGCGTGGGCATCGACGCCGATTTCGTACCCATCGACCCGGTCCCCATAACGCAAAGGAGGCTGGAGGAGAAGTTCGGCGCCGCGGATGGGCCTCCCGTCAGCGGCTCCCACTGGCAGCTAGGAGCGCGAAACTTCGCCGACAAGATCCGCGTCCACGGGCTCTGCGCCAGCCAGGGCGGCTCGGTGTGCAACATTCCCGAGCCCGACCTGTGGCAGCAGAAGATGCTGGACTACGCCGCGATAATGGACCCCGTGGAGCGGCGGAAGGTCGCACAAGTCATGGGCCAGGAGCTGTACGACCTGTACCTGGGCATACCCATCGCCTACCGCAACGCGATCTGGGCCCTGAACCCGGACACCCTGTGCGGCGACTGGCAGCCCATCGACGGCACGCCGGCCCACCCGATGTTCAACACGCTCACCCCCTGCGACAACTAGGACCGGGCCAGGACGAATAGCCCCAGGAGAGACCCCGGAAAGGGGGCCGCCACGAGAACGGCGGCCCCCTTTCTCCTTGTCTGGAGCGGGGTCTCCGGGGTCGAACTGTACACCGCCCAACCGACTTGACGCCGAACGGGGCGCTCCATAGACTACGGGCAGAGCGCGGCTGAGAAGGGGGAGCCATGACCGGAACGATCCCGTCGGAAGACGAGGTCCTTGGCTACTTCGAGTCCCTGTCCAACTGGGGCCGGTGGGGCGAAGAGGACCAGATGGGCACCCTGAACCTGATCACGCCGGAGAAGACCAGGCGGGCCGCGGGGCTGGTGCAGGAGGGAGCGACCCTGAGCTGCGCCCGGACGCTGCGGTACGAAGCGGCCCCCGACGTTCCCGTTCCCCCATTGCACTACATGATCGAGAGCGGGGAGGGATGGTCCCACGGGGCCAACCCCAGGGCCTCCAGCGACTTCATCGGCGTGGCGTTTCACGGGCACTTCGTCACCCACATGGACAGCCTGGCCCATTTCTTCTGGGAGGGCAAGCTGTACAACGGGCGTCCGGCGCACCTGATCTCCACCAGGCTGGGGGCCACCGCCGAGTCCATCGAGCTGGTGAAGAACGGCGTGGTGACCCGGGGGGTGCTGGTAGACGTGCCCATGGTCCGGCAGACCGACTGGGTGGAGCGAGGGCACGGGGTCACCCGGGAGGACATCGAGGCCGCCGAGGCCCGATGCGGGTTCAGGGTCGAGGAGGGGGACGTTCTCCTGGTGCGCACCGGGCAGCTACGCCGGCGGGAGGTGGAGGGGCCCGCGGACCCCAACGCCGCCGGGTCCACGGCGTGCGGGGCGAGCTGCCTGCCCCTGTTCCACCAGCGCGGCATCGCCGTGATCGGCTCCGACACTGGCAACGACGTCATGCCCAGCCCCTACGCCAGGGTCACCAACCCCATCCACCAGGTGGGCATCGTGGCCATGGGCCTGTGGATACTGGACAACGCCAACCTGGAAGACCTGGCGCGGGCCTGCCGGGAGCGCAACCGGTGGGAGTTCCTCATCAACATAAACCCGTTGCGAATGCACAACGCCACGGGCTCTCCCGTGAACCCGGTGGCGGTCTTCTAGTGCCCCTCCCGGGCTATTGAGCCCACCCTCCCACCCGCTGGTGGACCGGCGCTCGGTGGGAGACGGACGGACTTATTCGACGGACCTTTCAGAGAATCTGACGGGGAGGTACCGGCCATGCCAAGACTCGAGGGCAAGGTCGCCATCATCACCGGGGGAGCCCGGGGGATGGGCGCCTCGGAGGCGAAGCTGTTCGCCAAGGAGGGCGCCAAGGTCGTCTTCGGGGACGTCCTGGACGACGAGGGGAAGCGGGTGGAGGCGGAGATCCACGAGACGGGCGGCGACGCCCTCTACGTGCACCTGGACGTAACCCGGGAGGCGGACTGGCGGGCGGCGGTGGAGCTGGCGACGGGCAGGTACGGGAAGCTGGACATACTGGTGAACAACGCGGGCATCGGGGGCGGCGGCAGGATAGAGGAGACGACCCTGGAAGAGTGGCAGCGGGTGATGGACGTGAACGCCAAGGGGGTGTTCCTGGGCACGAAGGCGGCCATCCCGGCCATGCGGGCGGCGGGGGGAGGCTCCATCATCAACATCTCGTCCCAGCTTGGGATAGTGGCCGTGGAGACGAGCAGCGCCCAGTACATCGCGTCCAAGGGCGCGGTGCGGCTGTTCACCAAGGCAACGGCGGTGCAGTACGCCGGGGAGGGCATCAGGGCCAACTCGGTGCACCCGGGCCCCATCGCCACGCCCATGACGGAGGCGTCCCGGTCCAACCCGGATCAGGCCGCGTTCATGGTCTCCCGCATACCCCTGGGGCGTTGGGCCGAGCCCGAGGAGGTCGCCTACGGGGTGCTGTACCTGGCCTCGGACGAGGCATCGTTCGTGACCGGCTCGGAGCTGGTCATCGACGGGGGTTGGACGGCCCGGTAGCAGTCCCCGGCCGCTCCGACCGGTCCGGGCAGCCGTGCTCGGCCACGGTGGCGCCGTGGGGCGAGAGGGCTAGCTGTCGGCGGCGCGGGTGGAGATGGGCCGCTGCGCCTGGTTGGCGGCGATCTCCTCCACGTCCCACAGTCGGGAGAAGTTGAGGGCCCTGGGGCAGTGGCCGTAGGACTCCTCCACCTCGATGATGATGCCCTGGAGGTGCTTCGCGTTGTCGTCGGGCTCGTACAGGGACAGCTCGACGTTCCGCCGGTCCAGGTCCTCTTTGTCGGTGAAGGTGACGCGGCCGTTGACCCTGACGGTATCGGTGACCCCGGGGATGAAGAACACCAAGCCCACGTGGGGGTTGCTGTCCAGGTTCTGGTAGGTCTGGAACAGCCTGTTCCCGGCGACGTCGGGAAGCAGCAGGCGCGTGTCGTCCAGCACCCGGACGAACCCGGGCTTGCCGCCCTTGGGGGAGGCGTCCATGTGGCCCTCGCGGTCTCCCGAGGCCATGACCAGGAAGGGGGAGCGGCCGATGAACTCCTGGACGTAGGCCGTCATGTAGGGCTTCACCTTGGTCACGGCCCGGCCCTTGGGATACCCGAAGGCCTCGGCGAAACGGTTCTGATTCGTTGTTTGCGTGGTGGCCATGGTGCCTCCTCGGGGCTGGTGTTTCACCAATTCTACCCCCAGGGCACGGGCAAGTAAAGGAAGGCGCTTAACATCGTTATCAGGTAGTGGTAGGATTATCACGGGGGAGGGCTAGCGAAAGGAAGCGTCGACCGTGGCCATTGCCGAGAGCCCGATCACACGCTCCGAGTTCCGGGATGAGTTGCGACACTACGCCAACAAGGAAGACCTGGCCAACCTCCGGGCAGACCTGATGGGGGCCATCACAAGCGCCACCAGGTGGAACATCGGCGTAATACTGCTGGTGGGAGGAGCCGCCATCGCCATCCTGCGACTGACCTGACCCCACCATCGGGCCCGATGGCCAACCCTACATCGAGACAAGGACTCTTGCACCTCGCTCCGGAGCTCGCATCATACCCCCTGCCAAGAGAGCGCACAGATGGACAAGCAAGACATACCCTTCCTGACGGCGGCTCAACTATCGGACCTAGTCCGCGCCGGTGAGGTCTCCCCCGTGGAGGCGGTGGAGGCCTACCTGGACCGCATCGACGATCAGGACTTCAGGTACAACGCCTACCTGACGGTGTGCAGGGACCGGGCGATGGCCGAGGCGAGGCAGGCTCAGGAGGAGATCGCCCGGGGGGACTACCTGGGTCCCATGCACGGCATCCCCGTGGCCGTCAAGGACCAGCTCTGGACCAAGGGTGTGCGGTCCACGGGAGGATGCCGCTTCCTGGCCGACTCCGTGCCCAACGAGGACGCCACCATAGTAGCCAACCTGCGGAGGGCCGGGGCGGTCCTCCTGGGCAAAACCAACATGACCGAGCTGGCCATCACCGGGTACGCCCACCAGTACAGCACGCCCCGCAACCCCTGGGACCTGGACATGTACACGGGAGGGTCCAGCAGCGGCTCGGCAGCCGCCACCGGCGCCTTCCTGTGCGCCACCTCGCTGGGGGAGGACACGGGCGGGTCCATCCGGTGGCCGTCGAGCTGGTGCGGCCTGTCGGGGCTGAGGCCGACGTGGGGAAGAGTCAGCCGCTACGGTGTCATGTCCGGCTCGTGGTCGATGGACACCTTCGGCCCCATGTCCCGGTCGGCGGAGGACGCGGCCATGACCCTCACCGCCATCGCGGGCCGCGACCCGAAGGACCCGTATACGTGGAGCGCCCCCGTGCCCGACTACAGGGCCGCGCTGACGGGCGACGTTTCCGGCATGCGGATCGGCCTCATAACGGAGCTCTCCCATGGCCCGGTGGTGGACGAGCAGGTGTCCGCCGCTGTCGTGGAGGCGGCGTCGGTGCTGGGAGGCATGGGGGCGGCCGTTGAGGAGGTCTCCCTGCCGCTGACGGTCCACTCCCAGGTCATCACCACAACCCACATCGGCGTGGAGTCGGCCCTGGACCACGCCAAGCGGCTCCGAAGCGAGCCCGGGGCATACGGCCACGCCGTCCGCATAGGGCTGACCACGGGCAGCCTGGTCCCCGCCCAGGCCTACTACAAGGCCCAGAAGCTGAGGAGCATGATACGGCGGCAGGTGCTGGAGGCGTTGGACAGGTACGACGTGCTGGCCCTGGCCACCATCGCCATCCCCGCCGTCCCCATCCGGGACGACGGGCCCATCACCGGCAAGGAGCAGGTGCTGGGCTCGCTGCCTCTCCTCACGCCGTCGTTCAACCTGGCCAGCTGCCCGGCCATGTCGGTGCCCTGCGGCTTCACCGACGGGAACATGCCCATAGGGTTCCAGATAGCCGGGCGGCCCGGGGAGGACGCCACGGTGCTGAACGCGGCCCACGCCTACCAGCAGGGCACAGGCTGGCACACCATGCGGCCGGCGGCCGTATAGCGGAGGTACGAGACCATGAGCCTGCCACCATACAGGGTATCCTACAGCCCCATCATAGAGCGCCCGCCCATCAGGTGGCCCAACGGGGCCCGGGTGGCGGTGTGGGTCGCGCCCAACGTGGAGCACTACGAGTACCTGCCCGATTACGACAACATGCGCAACCCCTGGCCCCGGACGCCCCATCCCGACGCGCGGGAGTACTCCTACCCCGACTACGGCAACCGGGTGGGCTTCTGGCGGATGCTGGAGGTGCTGGACAAGCACAACATCAAGGCCTGCCCGTCGCTGAACCTGGCCGTGCTGGAGCACTTCCCGGAGATCCGCGATGCCATGGTGGAGCGGGACTGGGACTACATGAGCCACGGAATGTACAACACCCGGTTCCTCCACGCGGTCTCCGAAGAGGATGAGCGGGAGTTCTACCGGGACAGCGTCGAGACCCTGAAGAGGGAGACGGGGAAGCAGCTCAAGGGGATGTTCGGGCCCAACGGCTCCAGCAGTCTCCACAGCCCGGACCTGATGGCCGAGGCCGGGCTGATCTACCACTGCGACTGGATGCACGACGACCAGCCGGTGCCCATCCAGGTGAAGGGCGGGGGGAAGTTCGTCTCCGTGCCCTACTCCATCGAGACCAACGACGGGGGCACGTTCAGGGCGAGCCACGAGGGGGACTACTTCGCGAAGATCTGCAAGGCCCAGTTCGACCAGCTCTACAAGGAGGGGGCCGAGAGCGGCCGGGTCATGTGCGTCGCCCTGCACCCTTTCCGGATCGGACAGCCCCACCGGGTGAGGTACCTGGACGAGTTGCTGGGCCACATCATGTCCCACGACGCCGTATGGCAGACGACGGCGGACGAGATCGCCGAGTACTACATCGCCAACTGCTACGACGAGGCGATGGAGTACGCCGACAGCCTGGCCGGGGCCGGGTACTGACATCCGGGCCCGGCACGACGCCCAGCACGTCAAAGGAGTGAAGCCGTAGACGCCACCGAGCTTTGCTACATGAGCGCGGGAGAGCTCTCCCGCATGATCCGGAACGGGGAGGTCTCTCCCGTAGAGGTCACCGAGGCCCACCTGGCGCGGATCGAGGCGCTGGAGCCTCGGCTGAACTCGTTCATCACCCGGCTGCCCGAGCGGGCCATGGCGTCGGCCCGGGAGGCCGAGCGGGATATCCGGGCCGGGCGCTACCGGGGCCCGCTGCACGGCATCCCCGTGGGCCTGAAGGACCTGTACCACGTGAGGGGAGTGCCCAACACGGCGGGCTCCCGCATCTTCCACGACTTCGTCCCCGACACCGACTCCGAGGTCGCGGCCCGGTTCGAGGCTGCGGGGGCGGTGCTGATGGGCAAGCTGAGCCTGGACCAGTTCGCGGCGGGCATCGCGGGACAGCACAGCCCGGACTACGGGGTCATGCACAACCCATGGAACACCGACCTGGTGGCCGGGGGCTCCAGCGGCGGGTCAGGGTCGGCGGTGGCGGCCGGGCAGTGTGTCCTGGCCATGGGGACGGACACGGGGGGATCGATCCGGGCGCCCGCGTCCCTGTGCGGCATCGTCGGATTGAAGCCCACCTACGGCCGGGTGAGCCGCAGGGGCATCACCGTGTTCTCGTGGGGGCTGGACCACGCCGGACCCATGGCCCGCACGGTAGAGGATATCGGCCTGGCCATGAACGTCCTTGCCGGACACGATCCCAAGGACCCGACCTCGGTGAACGCGCCCGTGCCGGACTACACGCTGGCCTTGACCGGCGACATACGCGGGCTGAAGGTCGGAGTGCCCCGGGAGTATTTCCAGGTGCCCCTGGACCCCCTGGTGGAGCGCACAGTGCGCGCCGCCATCGACCAACTCGCCGACCTTGGGGCCGAGGTCACCGAGGTGTCGTGGCCCCTGTATCTGAACACCACCGACATCGGGAACACGATCCACAGATGCGAGGCGGCGTCCCTGCACTGGGAGCTGACGCGGGCGCGGGGACCGGAGATACACCCGACGGTGCGGGGGATGCTGGAGGCCGGGACATTCGTCTCTGCGCCGGACTATATGCTGGCCCAGCGCGCACGCACGGCGTTCACACGCCAGTGCCTGGACCTGCTACGGGAAGTGGACCTGCTGGCCGGGCCCATGGAGCCGGTCACCGCCCACCGCATCGGCGAGACCGAGGTGAGGGTGGGCGACACCGTGATGGGCTCCTCTCCCGCCCTGACCCTGTACACCAGGCCCTTCAACCTCACCGGGTTCCCGGCCATCACCGTTCCGTGCGGGGCCGGCGACGGGGACATGCCCATCGGCCTGCAGCTAGCCGGGCGCCCCTTCGACGAGGAGACGGTGCTGAGGGCGGCCCACGCCTACGAGCAGGCCACCGAGTGGCACCTCAGGCGCCCGCCCATCTAGGGGACGCCCGGCGAGGCCCTCGAGGCCCCAGATAACTCTCCCATATTTTCCCCTAAGGAAGCGCCTGAAATGGAGCCGCACAGCCCCGACGCCCGTGCCACAGACATAATGGAGTTGATTGCCAGCGCCCCCTGGCGCGAGGCGGTCACGTACCGAGATACGTGGCCTGACGAGTACGTTGTAATCCAGAAGGACGGACAGCAACAGCTGCTGGCCGCCTTCTGCCAACGCATCCTCCAAGGCGAGGGGGTCGAATGCCGCTTCTTTCACCAGACGCGCCCGTACCTGTTTCTCGGAGACTACAAGTATTGGGTAATGGATGAGGTCGAGGGCATAGACCCCGAAACCTATGACAGTGTACTGAACCGCGCACTGTTCTACCGAGACCGGCGGGACTTCGTGATTAAGCCGGGGGATTCCGGCATGAGGGAAGAGTGACGGGTCATGGGAGCGCCTGATGAGGGAATAACGACAGCGAACGTCCGCGACTTGTGGCCCCACGAGGCGCACGACTTCACACGCTGGCTCGCTGACAACTTAGACCGCTTGGCCGAGGTCATCGGTTTGAAGCTGGAGCTGGTACAACAGGAGAAGCTGATAGGGTCCCTCTGGCTCGACATCCTCGCCAAAGAGAGCGAGAGCGAGGCGCTGGTGGCAATCGAAAACCAACTGGAGTGGACCGATGTAGACCACCTGGGCCGGCTGCTAATCTATGCGGCGGGTTGCGAGGCCAAGGTCGCGATACTGGTAGCGACGGAGTTCATGCACGAGCATGCCAAACTCCTCCACCAGCTGAACAAATGGGCCGGCTCCAACGCCTCGTTCTACGGCGTGAAAGTCGAGGCGATCAAGAAGGCCGGCAGCTCAGACCTTGAGCCACGGCTTCTCAAGGTAGTGTGGCCCGGTGGTTGGAACAAGGCCATCACGCTGGACCCGGTGCCGCCGCCTCGTCCTGAGGTCCAGCGCCACCGGGACTTCTTCCGGCCTCTCATCGCAGAGTTGATGCGGGCTGCCTTTGCCGACAAGGACGTCCAGCTCCTCGACTACCGCGATCGCTTCTTTCCCTCCCGCGTCAACGGGGGCGTTGGGTACGCGGCGTTCCTGTATAGCAACGGCGCTTGGGTAACCCTTCACATCGGGACTGCAGACAATGACCTCAACAAGCAGCTGTTCGACGCGTTGAAGGCCGACCAACGGCAGATCGAATCCAGCAACATCTTGGGTTCCGACGACCTGGAATGGCACTGGCTCAGGCACGACAAGCACCTGTTCTCCAGCATCGACGTACGCAAAGAAGGGTCTATAGACGACCCGCCGGAGAAGCTGGAGGAGACCAGGGAGTGGATGCTCGACCTGCTCCCCAAGTTCAAGGATATCTTCGAGCCGCGGGTGGCCCGGATTCTGGGTGACTGAGGTATAGTCGCATAGGTAAGACGGCCCATGCAGCGGCCTGTTCAGAGGCTCCCTACAGCCTCGGCAGCACGTCCCTGGAGAGGCGCTCCATCTGCTCCATCTGGTCGAAGATGGGGTTGACCATGAGCAGATCGACGCCCTCGTCGACAACCTGGGAGAGGGCCTCGATGCACTCCTCCTCGGCGCCTATCACAGTCACGTCCAGGGCCCGTTCGGAAGTGCCGTAGTGCCTGGCGAACCAGTCTTTGGTCCTCTCTGACTCGCCGTGCTTGTCGGTTGTGACCGCCACGTACACCCGCTTAGACAGGGTGAAGGAGGCCGGGTCCCGTCCCTCCTCCTCGAGGATGCGCCTCAGCAGCGCCATCTCCTCCTTGAACTCGGCGGTGGTGGAGTTGCCCGCGCCCATCCAGCCGTCGCCCATGCGGACGGCCCTCCTGAGGGCGGCCTCCGAGTGGGCGCCGAACCACAGGGGTGGGTGGGGCCGCTGGATCGTGGCCGAGTTGGTCACCAGGTCCTCCACCTGCCAGAAGCGGCCCCGGAAGGTGACCCGCTCCTGGGACCAGAGGGACTTCATGAGGCTGATGCCCTCCTCGAAGAGAGTCACCCTTCGCCCGCCGGGCAGGCCGAAGGCGGGGTACGCGGCCGTGCTTCCCCCTATGCCGACGCCGACGATGGCCCGTCCGCCGGATAGCTGGTCCAGGGCCGCTATGCTCTTGGCCAGGGGTATGGGAGGGGCCAGGGCCGTCAGCATCACGGAGGTGCCCAGCTTGAGGGCGCCGGTGAAGGCCGCAGCGTAGGTCAGCAGCGGCAGCGCGTCCAGGGTCGGGAGTCCGCCCAGCATGCGCTCCTGGACCCAGCCGCTGTCGTAGCCCAGCTCTTCGGCCCGTGTCACGAAGCGGGCGATGTAGGCCGGGTCGAAAGCCCCGTCCAGGGACACCTGGGGTATGCCGATTCCGAACTTGACTCCCATTTTCCTGGCCATGGACGGCATCCCTCCCAAGGGCAGTGTTGCTCGTGACATTGTATATTATGCTCCATGGCATTGCTACGGACATTCGTTTTGACCCCGGTGCGCGTTGAACTTGCCGGGTAGCGCGGCCGGCGGGTCCGGCCGCCTGATGGCGGCCTTCCGGTTCCCGGACTTCCGGGTGCTGTGGCTCACCACCGTGGCCAACCAGGTGGGCATGGGCATGCAGCAGGTGTTGCTGGGGTGGCTGATCTTCGACATGACCGGCTCGGCGGGCATGGTCGGGCTGGTCTTCGCCGCCAGGGCTGCGCCCAACGTGGTCGTCGGGTTCGTGGCGGGGTCCATCGCCGACCGGTTCGACCGCCGGGCCCTGCTGTTCCTGACGTCGTGGCTGACGGGGATCATGGCGGGGGTGGTCGCCGCCCTCCTGTATGCGGACAGCCTGGACGAGTGGCACCTGGTCGTGACGGCGTTCATGATGGGGGCGCTCCTGTCCTTCTACATTACCGCCAGGCAGGCGTACGTGTACGACGTGGTGGGGGCGTCCAACGCCATCAACGGCATCGGCCTGATAACGGTGGCGCAGAACGTGGGCGGGGTGCTTGGGGCGCTGCTGGCCGGGGCGGCCATCCAGTGGTTCGGACCGGGCGCCGGCTTCGCCACCATGGGTGCCGTGTACGCGGTGGCCGGGCTGGCCGTCTACGGGCTGAGGAGCCGGGGTGACGCGGCCCCCCAGTTCACCGAGCCCGTGTGGCAGAACCTGGTCGGGTACTTCAGGTCCCTGAAGAGCAACAGGACGCTGGTGATACTGATCGGCACGACGGCCCTTGCCGAGATCTTCGGCTTCTCCCACCAGGTGATCCTCCCGGTGCTCACCGAGGATGTGCTCAACGTGGGGGCGGCGGGCCTGGGGGTCCTCACCGCCTTCAAGTTCGTGGGAGGAACACTGGGCGTGGTGGTGGTCACGGCCCTGTGGCGGATACCTCGGAGGGGCATCCTCCTGCTGGTGTTCCTGGCGGGGTTCGGGCTGGGGCAGGTGCTCCTCTCCCAGGTCCCCGGGTTCCTGCTGGCGGTGGTGATGGTCGCCTTCATCAACGTGATGGCAACGGCGACGGACGTGATGCACCACACCCTGCTCCAGCTCAGCGTGCCCAACGAGGAGAGGGGCAGGGCCATGGGCTCCTGGATAGTGGGGCTGGGCGCGTCTCCCCTGGGGCACGTGGAGATCGGGTATATAAGCGACGCGACCAGTCCACGGCTGTCGCTGCTGATCAACGGCATCGCCCTGGCCTCCATGGCCCTGGTGATCGGGCTGGTCATACCAAGGCTGCGGCGGATCTAGCCGGGGAGAACGGGGCCGCCGGGTGCTATAATTTAGGATGCAAGCATCGCCCCGAAGGAGGTGCCCCATGGCCACGACGCGAATCCGTCAGCCCATCGAGCGGAACATAGCCATGGAGCTGGTCCGAGTGACGGAGGCGGCGGCCCTAGCTGCGGCCCGCCATATGGGCAAGGGCAACAAGGAGCTGGTTGACCAGGCGGCGGTGGACGCCATGCGGTTCACCCTGGGCTCCGTGCCCATGGACGGGACCGTGGTGATAGGGGAGGGGGAGAAGGACGAGGCGCCGATGCTCTACATCGGCGAGCGTATAGGCGACGGGTCCCCGCCCAGTGTGGACATCGCCGTGGACCCTATAGACGGTACAACATTGCTCTCGAAGGGACTTCCCGGCGCAATTGCCGCGGTGGCTCTATCCGCCAGGGGGACCATGCACGTACCCGACGATGTCTTCTACGTCAACAAGATCGCGGTGGGCAAGGAGGCCAGAGACTCCATCGACATCAACGCATCGGTGGAGGCCAACCTAGCGAAGATAGCCGAAGCGATGGGACGCAGGGTTTCGGAGATAACGGTCGTGGTACTGGACCGGCCCCGCCATGAGCAACTCCTGAGCGACATCCGGGACGCCGGCGCCAGGGTAAAGCTCATCACCGACGGAGACATAGCGGCCGGCATCCACGCGGCCCTCCCCGAGAGCGGAGTGGACGTGCTCATGGGTATTGGCGGCACCACGGAGGGCGTGCTGACGGCGGCGGCCATCCGGTGCATAGGCGGGGCCATACAGTGCAAGGCGTGGCCCCGGGACGAGGCAGAGCGGCAGGCGGCATCCGTGGCGGGCGTAGACCTGGAACGAGTCTACACGACGGAGGACCTTGTTGGAGGGGAGGACGTGTTCTTCTCCGCCACGGGCGCCAGCACCGGCGACCTACTGGACGGCGTCAAGTTCCTCGCCGACGGCGCCAAGACCTACTCACTGGTGATGCGGTCGCGGTCGGGGACCATCCGGAGGATCGACTCCGAACACGACTTCACGCGCCTGGACAAGATCCGCTTCGAGGGCTGAACCGCTCTGCCATCGAAGAGGTTAGATTCCTCGCTGCGCTCGGAATGACATGCGGGGACAACCGGAACGACATGCGGAGCGGCGGGAAGGCCCTTACCTGCTTCGGATGGTGCGTCCCGCCCCTAGGTCCCGGCCACGCCGGGACTACGGAGCAAGCAAATACGCGCCGCGCTAGGGCGCGTACTCTCCACGCCGGGCCGCGCCGGTGGCCTGGGCCCGCTCGTAGAAGGCCTGCTGGGCCGCCTCGCCGTTCTTGCCTTCCCCAGCCCAGGCCTTCAGCGGCGCCGCCTGGAGGCCCCGGCCGTAGGAGAAGCTGAGCTCCCAGGGCGCGCGGGCCGCGGGCGCCTGGCGGTTGATGGCGTCCAGGTTCACCGTGGCCTCCTCGTCGGGCTGGCCGCCGGAGAGGAAGACGATACCGGGCACCGCGGCCGGCACGGCCCTCTTGAAGCAGGCGATGGTCTTCTCCGCCACCTCCTGCGGTCCCGCCCGGCCGGCTGCGGATGCGCCCGACAACACCATGTTGGGCTTCAGCAGCATGCCCTCCAGGGCCACTCGCTGGCCCCCGAGCTGGTAGAAGGTCTCACGCAGGGTGGCCTCGGTGGCGTCGAAGCAGCGGTCGATGTCGTGGTCCCCGTCCATGAGCACCTCGGGCTCGACGATGGGGACCAGGCCCGCCTGCTGGCTGAGGGCCGCGAACCGGGCCAGTGCGTGGGCGTTGACGTCGATGCAGTAGGCGCTGGGGCTACCGGCCCCGATGGTGATGACGGCCCGCCACTTGGTGAACCGGGCGCCCATCTCGGCGTACTCCGCCAGCCGCTCCCCCAAGCCGTCCAGGCCCTCGGTCAGCAGCTCGCCGCCAGCGCCGGGGATGGGCTTGGTCCCCTTGTCCACCTTGATGCCCGGGAAGATGCCCTGGCCGGAGAGCACGTCGACCAGCGGAGTGCCGTCGGCGGCGTCCTGGCGTATGGTCTCGTCGTATAGTATGACGCCGCTGATGTACTCGGCGACGCCGCCGGTCCTGAAGAGCAGCTCCCGGTAGTCGCGGCGGTTCTCCTCGGTGGACTCCACGTGAATGGAGTCAAAGCGCCTCTTGATGGTCCTGGTGCTCTCGTCGGCGGCGAGAATGCCCTTGCCCGGCGCCACCAGGGCCTGGGCGGTGCTGGCGAGATTGTCGATGTCCATGATAGACCTCCGTGCTGACTTGTCCCGACGCCGCGGGACCAGGCCCCGGCCTGCAGGCCGGGGCGGAGAGGACCCCTAGGGCTCCTCCCAGTCTATCACCCCGGCTTCCTTGAAACCGGCGATCTGCTCCTCCGTGTACCCCAGCTCCAGGAGGATGGGCCTGGTGTGCTCTCCCCTGAGCACGCCGGGGCCCGCCTTGCCCTCGGTGTGGGAGAAGCGGACCAGGGGACCGTAGCGCCAGAAGCTTCCAAGCCGGGCCGTCTCTACCTGGGTGATGAAGCCGTTCTCCCTCACGTGAGGGTCCTCGTCGTAGAAGTAGTACATGCCCCGGTCCTCGGCCTTGACGCAGGCCACGTCGGCGGCGGTGAGGAGGCTTTCCCACTCCAGGGGCGCCCTGCCGGCGAAGACGCCGGCCAGCTCCACGGCCAGGGCCTCGTCGTGCTCCAGCCGCGCCTCGGGCGTCGAGAAGCGAGGGTCGTCCAGCAGGTCCTGCCTGCCGACGGTCTCGCACAGGGCCCGCCACTCCTCCTCGAAGGGGCAGGCCAGGAAGACCCAGCCGTCGCGGGCGGGGTACAGGCGGTACAGGGCGTGGCGTCCGTAGCCGTCGGCGTCGGGGATGCGGCGGGGAGGCTTCCCCTCGTACCGGAAGAAGTCGTCGACGTTGGCGTAGGCGTTGCTCCCGAGCATGCTGGCCTCGATGTACTGTCCCCGGCCCGTGTGCTCCCGGGCATAGAGGCCCAGGAGCATGCCCACCGAGTTGCCCATGGCGGAGCAGTGGTCGGTGCTGCCGTCGTTGGCCCGTCCCAGCTTCCGCGACCCCTCCTCCACCTCCTCGATGGTCAGCTCCAGCTCGGGAGGCGGCAGGCTGTCCCGGCCCATCTGGGCCATGGCTCCGCCACAGACGGCGCCGGGGATGGGGGCCATGGACGGCCTGCGGGAGTGGGGCCCGGTGGCGCCGTAGCCGCCGGAGTAGAGGTAGACCAGGCCCGGGTTGATCTCGGCCAGCTGCGAGTACCCTATGCCCGTGCGCTCGGGGGCGCCGGGGCGCATGCTGTGCAGGAGGATGTCTGCCCTGGCGGCCAGCTTCCGTACTATCTCCTGGCCCTCTGGGGTCTTGAGGTTGAGGCACATCCCCTCGGAGCCCGCCATGGTGCGGTGGACGGCGAGGCCGCCCAGGGAGTGCCTCAGGTAGTCGCCCCCCGGCGCCTCGATCCGTATCACCCGCGCCCCCAACTCCGAGAGAAGGGAGCACCCCAGAGGCCCGTTTATGACCGTCCCAAGGTCCAGCACGGTAACGCCCTCCAGCGGGCGAGTGGGCATGGGGGCGGATGCGCCGTTGGAGCGGCCCTGGGGCGACCCGTTGAGTCCCGCCAGCACCTCCTCGGTGTGCTCGCCGGGCTCCGGGGCGGGCCACCTGGGGCCCCCGGGGGTTCCCCCCATCTTGACCAAGGGGCCAAGCTGACGCATGGCCCCGACCCGGGGGTCGGTGACGTCGGCGACCTGGCCCATGTGGACCATCTGGGGATGGTCCACGCCCTCCCGGGAGGTCATGTAGGGCTCGGCGGCCACGTCGGCCGTTTGGTTGACGAAGATGTCCATCCACTCTGCCAGGGTCTTCTCCTGCATCCTCTCCAGGACCAGGCGCTCCAGGGCCTTGCGGTCGTCGTCGGGGATGTTGGGGGCCGAGGCGAAGCGGGGGTCGTCGTAGACGTGGGCCAGGTCCAGGGTGTGGAGCATGGAGCGGAACAGCCGCTCCACGACGTTGGCAAGTATCATCCAGCGCCCGTCCCGGGTGCGGACGGAGAGGTAGCCCGTGGGGTTGGGGCGGCCCAGGCCAATGTAGGGATCCTCGGGGTACCGCTCCGGGTCCTTGACGGCCATCTGGCCCTGTATCCAGCCGCAGTGGTCAAAGGGCGTGACGGCCTGGAGCAGGCTGGTCTCCACCCGTTGCCCGCGGCCCGTCCGGTTGCGGACGTACAGGGCGGCGACGGCGCCCCGGACCAGGGCCATGGCCGCCGAGTGGCTTGCCCCCTGGACCGCCACGAAGTTGGGCCCCTCCCGCCGGTTGAGGCCGGAGAACATCATCATCCTGCCGCTCTTGGCGGCAACCACGCCCTCGTAACCCTTGTAGCCGGAGTAGCGCCCCCTGGGACCGAAGCCGGTCAGGGAGCAGTAGACCAGCTCGGACCGATGGGCGGACAGGGTCTCGTAGTCGACTCCCAGGCGACGGGCGACGCCGGGCCGGTAGCTCTCCACGACCACGTCGGCCTGGCCTGCCAGACGTTGCGCATCCCGGCGGCCGTCGCCGGTCTTCAGGTCCAGGATGACGCTCTTCTTGCCCCGGTCCCACTGGAGTGCGCCGGGCCAGCGCCTGAAGGGGTCCCCACCGGGGGGCTCCACCTTGATGACGTCCGCGCCGAAATCGGACATGACCATCGTGGCCACGGCGCCGGGCCTGCCCCGGCTGAAATCGAGGACGGTGATGCCTTCGAAGACCTGTGCCATGGCCACCCCCCTGCCGCCCTCGGGCGAGGTGTAACGAGTCCAGTGTAGTGAGGCCCACGGCCAGCGTCAAGGGATGGGCCGGGGCCCGCGCGGTTACACCGTCGGGGTTGGCTGGTACAATCAGGGCCTGTCATGGAGGTCCCTCACACCCGCTCCGCTCTCCAGCCCGGCGGCCTCCCGCCGGCCGTGCGCCAATGGCTCGTCGTGTTGACCGCCGGCCTAGGCATGTACCTGATGGCCCTGGACATCTCGGTGAACGTGGCCCTCCCCACCATCACGGACCACTTCGACACGGACATCCAGACCATCCAGTGGATCATAGTGTCGTTCGTGGCGACCCGGGCGGGGCTGGCGGTGTCGGCGGGCAGCTTCGGCGACCTGTTCGGGCTGAAGCGAGTCTACCTGACGGGGGCCCTCCTCTACGGCGCGGCGGTGGTCCTCATCGCGTTCTCGCCCGGTCTTGGGCTGGTGTTCGGGTTCAGGGTGCTCCAGGGAGTGGGGGCCGGTAGCCTGTACGCAGTCTCCCCGGCCATCGCGGGTCAGGCTTTCGATGTAGACCGGCGGGGACTGGCCATGGGGGTCACCATCGCAAGCTGGGCGTTGGGCAGCATCTCCGGCACCGTGGGGATGGGGTTCCTGGTGGACGTCTTCGGCTGGCAGGCGGTGTTCCTGGCCAGGGCCCCCTTCTGCGTGCTGGCGCTGCTCCTGGGCTGGGCGGTGCTGCGGGACGCCGAGCGGGCCGGGCAGCGCCCCTCCTTCGACCTGGCGGGGGCCGTGACGCTGGTGGGGAGCATGGTGTCCATCGTGCTGGCCCTGCACCTGGGCGGCCGCATGGGGTGGGGCTCTCCCCTGCCCATCGTGTTCCTGGCGGCGTTTCCTTTGTTCCTGGGCGGGTTCCTGTACGCCGAGCGGAGGGCCACGTGGCCCGTGCTGGACCTGGGCCTCCTGCGGCTCCTGCCATTCCTCTCAGCGTGCTCCAGCATGTTTCTGGTGCAGATGGGGGCCTTCGTCATCTGGTTCGTGTTCCCGTTCTATGTGGCCGACGGCCTTGGGCACGGGCCCCTGGCCCTGGGGGTGGTGATGGCGGTGATGGCGGCCTCCATGTCCCTATTCGCGCCCGCGGCGGGATGGCTGTCGGACAGGGTGCACCCCCGCTACGTGGGAGGGACGGGAGCGTTGATGGTTGCCGCGGGCCTGCTGTGGATGGGGCAGCTCAACCAGGAGTCGTCGCTCCTGGAGGTGGGCGTTCGGATCGGGGTGGTGGGCCTGGGGTTCGGCGGATTCCAGGCGGCCGCCTACTCCCTGCTGGTGAAGTCCCTGCCGGCTGGGCGGATGGGGACGGGAGCGGGCAGCATTTCCCTCTCCCAGGCGATGGGGTCGGTCGTGGCGGTGGCCCTCGGGGGTTTCCTCTTCGCCCTGAGGAGCGACCACCACACGGCGGCGCTGGCCGCCGGACAGGCCGCGGGCGCGGCGGCGGAGGTGGAGGTCCTGGTGCTGGCCTTCCAGGACACCTTCCGGGCGGCGGCGGTCACGGCGGCCCTGGGAGTGCCGGCACTGGCCCTGTCGGCGGCCTGGCTCGCGGGGCGGACGGGGGGCGCCCAGGGAGAGGCGCCCGGCCAATAGCCCGGCAACCCGTACTTGGGGCAGTAGCTAGCCCGCGGGCCTGTGGGCCCGGTACCAGTCGACGATGTCCGAGCCGGTGGCGGCCCATACGCCCTGCCGCCTGGTTATGTGCGCCAGGGCCGCGTCCAGGTATCGAATGCGGAAGGGCTGGCCTATCAGCCACGGGTGCAGGTTGAGGACCAGGAGCCGTCCGCTGCTGGCCGCGTCGGCGTACATGGCGTCGAAGGCCTCCTGGAGCATGTCCCGGTACCTGCCGACGGTCACCTTTCGGTCCCAGAGGGCGTTCACGTCGTCCAGCTCCAGCATGACGGGCAGGGCGTAGGACTCGCCCTGGGGGGTCTTCAGCGGGTAGGGCTGCTCGTCGTTGGTCCAGTCGCACACGTAGCGGAGCCCGGCCTCGGCCAGGAGCCCGGGCGTCCTCGCGGACTCGCCGTACTCGGGGCCCAGCCAGCCCGCGGGGGCCGAGCCTGTGGCCGCCGCCAGGGTGTCGATAGCCTCGCGGATGTACGCCCGCTCCTCCGCCTCGGACATCCTGCTGGTGATCATGCGGCTGACGGAGACGCCGTGGCCGATGAACTCGCATCCCCGTTCTTTGCAGTAGTCGACCAGGTAGGGGTAGTGTTGGGCAGTGAGGGAGTCCATGGCTATGGTGGCGGGAACACCGTACTTCTCCAGGGTCTTCAGCACCCGGAAGATGCCGACCCGGTGCCCGTACTCCCGGTGGGAGTAGCCGACGTAGTCGGGGTAGGGGAGCCTCCACGCCCCGCCGGACAGGGAGGCCGACTGGTAGGCGCCCTCGGGCACCTGCCACTCCATGTGCTCCAGGTTCACGATGACGCACAGCGCAACGCGGGCCTCTTCGGGCCAGCGCAGGACTCCCCGGTTGACGACGGGGGACCAGTCGTAGTGCTCGTGGTCCATGCCGAAGCGGCGCTCTGCGGGCATGATGTAGCCTCCTGCGTAATGGGAGCCGGGCTGGGCGGGCCGGCTATCCCTCGAACCTCTGGGCGTGGGCCACCGCCTGATCGTAGTAGTTGGCGATGTAGTGCTCGGCGATCTCGTCGGGCGTGGTCTGCCACACTCCGTCGTGGGACATGATGTATCCCAGTGCCTCGTCCAGGAACTTCACCCTGTGGGGCTGGCCCAGCAGGTAGGGGTGAATGGCGATGCACATCACCCTCGCGCTCTCGGCGCCCTCCTCGTAGAGCTGGTCGAACTGGGCCTTGCATATCTCCACGAAGTAGTCGCCCTCATAGTGGTTGCGGAAGAGCACGCCGTCGTTGAGCTCGATGGAGTAGGGGACCGACACCATCTTCCGGCCCGACTTCACCTTGATGGGCACGGGCTCGTCGTCGTGCATCCAGTCGGAGTGGTAGATGAGGCCGGCTTCGGCCATCAGGTCGGGGCTCCGGTCGGAGCTGTAGCCGTGGGGTCCGAACATGCCCTTTAGCTGCTTGCCCGTGTGGCGCTTGAGGGTCGCGATGCAGTCCTGGTACCAGTCGCGCTCCTCCTGCTCGGACCAGGTGTTGATGTACTGGGTGTTGTATATGCCGTGGCTCATGAAGTCCCAGTTGCGTTCGACCATGGCCTTGGCGACCTCGGGGTAGTGCTCCAGCACGCCGATGTTCAGGGACACACCGCACCGGATGGAGTGCTTGTCCAGCACCTCCAGCATCCTCCAGAAGCCGACGCGGTTGCCGTAGTCCCGGTAGGAGTACTGCTGGGCGTCGGGGTAGGGGGTCCGGGGCCACGGGTTGCGCTCCCCGTCGAAGTCGGGCAGGTACTCGTAGTGCTCGACGTTGGGGGCGACCCACAGGGCCACCCGGGCCCCGCCGGGCCACCGAATGGCGGGACGCTCCACCACGGGGCTGTAGTCCAGTCTGTACGGGGGCAGGGCCATCGTGACCACCTCCTGACACCAGTGCCTGGTGCGGGCGGCGCGTCGGGCCGGCGAAATCTCGCCAACACCCGGGGCCCGGCTGCCTGCCCGGAAGCACCCTTTTCGGAGTATACTACCATGCCCGCCCGGTGCGGCACAGCAGGCGGCGGGAGGAAAAGGGGAATTGGTCTCTTCCGCCAACCAACGACGGCTCGGCAAGCGCCCCTTCTACGGGTGGTGGATGGTGGGCGTGGCGCTGCTGGTGAACGCGATCGCCGGCGGGTCCGTGTGGAGCAGCGTGGGCGTGTGGATCGAGGCGCTGGAGGTGCACTTCGCCTGGAGCCGCACCCAGCTTGCCGGGGCCTTCTCCCTCTCGCAGCTCGAGAGCAGCTTCGTGGGACCGCTGGCGGGGTTCCTGACGGACAGGTTCGGGCCCCGGCGCATGGTCCTGATAGGGCTCATCGGCATGGGGCTCGGGTTCCTGGTCTTCAGCCTCACGACCAACATCGCCATCTTCTACCTGGCGTTCATCATCATCATGCTGGGGGCCGGGTTGGGAACGTTTCTACCGGTGATGACGGCGTTGAACCGGTGGTTCCTCCGGAGACGCGGGACGGCCATCGCCATAGCCGGAGAGGGCTACTTCCTCTCGGGGATCGCCATCGTGCCGATACTGGCCTGGGCCGTGACTCCGGGCCACGTGGGCTGGGAGGACACGTCCCGGTGGATAGGGTTCATAATCCTGGCGGCAGCGTGGCCCGTATCCCGGCTGGTGCGCAATCGGCCCGAGGACTCGGGCCAGTACCCCGACGGCGACGATCCCGCGGAGGTCCAGTCTCCGGCGCAGCAGGCACGGGAGACCGAAACGGCGGCGGGCCCTGACTTCACGGTGCGCCAGGCGCTTCGCGCCCCGGCCTTCTGGTACATCACCTTCGGGCACTCCCTCTCATCCATGCTCAACGCCGCCCTCACGGTTCACCTGATCCTCATGCTCACGGACCAGAACCTCTCCCTGCAGATGGCCTCCTTCGTGTGGTCGGTGATAATGGCGACGGGGGCGGTGTTCCAGCTGATAGGGGGCTACCTGGGAGACCGGCTGTCCAAGCGGCTGGTGCTCTTCGTGTGCGGCACAGTGCAGGCGGCCGGATTCGCCGGGTTCGCCCTGGCCGCGCTCACCGACACGCCGGAGATCGTCTTCCTCTTCGGGGTGGTGTACGGCGCGGGGTTCGGGGCCCGGATCCCGCTGACCACGGCGATCCGGGGAGACTACTTCGGGAGGAAGGCCTTCGCCTCCATCATGGGCATCTCCAGCGCGCCCATGTACCTGCTGATGCTGGTGGCGCCCCTGTTCGCCGGGGCGATGTACGACCTGACGGAGAGCTACGTGATTCCCTTCATGGTACTGGCGGCCATGGGATCGCTGAGCGGGATATGCTTCCTGATGGCCAAGAAGCCCGAGTGGGTGGAGCCCGCCTGGGCCTCGGGCAAGGCGCGGCAGCGGGCGTAGCGAGGTCCGGCCCTCCAACAGCCTCCTGGACCCACTTCTCCATTGACAAGCGTCGGGCTTAGCTATACTATTAGCTAAGCTGTCCTGGAGGAGCCTTGTCATGGTAACCGTGAACGTACACGAAGCCAAGACCAACCTGTCGCGGCTGCTGGCCCAGGTGGAGGCGGGCGAGGAGGTGGTCATAGCCCGCAACGGCAAGCCGGTGGCACGGCTGGTGGCGATCCAGCAGCGGGGCAAGCGAAAGCCCGGCTCCATGGCAGGGCTGTTTACGGTGCCCGACAGCTTCTTCGACCCGCTGCCGGAGGAAGAGCTGGCCGCATGGGAGGGTAACGCCTAGCTGATGCAGCTCCTGTTGGATACGCACACCTTCCTGTGGTGGCTCATAAACGACCGACGGCTATCGCAGCAGGCCAGAGAGGCAATAGCGAACGATGAGAACGACGTGCTGGTCAGCGCCGCCTCTGCCTGGGAAATCGCTACCAAGCATCGGCTGGGCAAGCTGCCCGACGCTGATGTGATCGCTGGCGACGTGGCCGGAGTCTTGGCAAGCCAGGGCTTCGCCGAGCTTCCCATCACGGTGGATGATGGGGCGCGGGCCGGGGCCCTGCCGGGCCCCCTTCGCGATCCCTTCGACCGGATGCTCATCGCCCAAGCGCTGGCCCGCAACCTTGTCCTCACATCCAACGAACCGCTTTTCGACCGGTACGGACTGCGGCGTCTGTGGTAGCAGGGGGCAGCAACCTGAGACGCGGACGTTGAAGCGGCTCAGCCGCCGGGCGGGCCGACCAGGATATCGTCACCATCGACCCGCACTGGGTAGACCGCAAGCCCCTCCCCTGCGGGCGGGCTCAGGACCTCTCCAGTCTTCACGTTGAACGTACTCCCATGCACCGGGCACAGGATCTCGTCGCCCTGGACCTGGCCGATGTTCAGAGATGCCAGGGCGTGGGGACACAGGCCGTCCACGGCGTAGTAGACGCCTTCCAGGTTTACGACGAGTATCTGCTCCCCCTCCAGGCGGACGAGCTTCTTCTTGCCAGGAGCTATTTCTCCGGTCCCGGCTACTTTGACGAACTCGTTGGGCATGTCCTTCCTCCTTCACGCTGGCACACCGGCACGCAGCCGGCGATGCCAGTTTGGGCTCCTACATCGGAGGCATCAGCCTCCGGGTCACTCCCGGGAGCTCTCCAGGGGCGCGAGCTGCTCCCTGGAGCCGAAGACGATGAGCAGGTCCCCGGCCTGGATGGACGCGGCTTGTCCCGGACTCACCTCCAGCGCCCCCTCCCCTTTCTTGAGGGCCAGCACGTGGACGCCGGTGGTCCTGGCGCACTCCCCGACGGTGACGCCGTCCAGGGGCGAGCCCGGCGCCACCAGCACCTCCTCCAGGCGCTCGTCGGCGCCGCCCGAGTCAGCCAGGGAGTCGAAGTAGTCCACCGCGGCGGGTCTTATGGCCGACAGGGCCAGGCGCCTCCCGCCGAGGGAGTAGGGCGATACGACCCGGTCGGCGCCGGCCCGGCGGAGCTTCTCCTCGTTTTCGCCCAGTCCGGTCCTGGATACTATGTTCAGGGAGGGGTTCAACGCCCGCGCGGACAGGGTGATGAGGACGTTGTCGCTGTCGTTGCCCAGGGCGACGACCACGGCCCGGGCCCTGGGAGCCCCGGCGGCCAGCAGCGTCTCGTCCCTGGTGGCGTCTCCCTGCACGTAGAGGAGGCCCTGCTCGGCCAGCTCTCCCACCACCTGGGAGTCGTGGTCGAGGACGATGCAGTCGACCTTCTCCCGGACCAGCGTGGAGACGACCTGGCGGCCCACCCTGCCGTAGCCGCAGACGATGACGTGGCCGCGCATGCCGGCCATCCTGGTACGCATCCTTCGCCTCCTCAGGAACCCTCTGAATACCTCTTCCTCCACCACCCTGCGGGCAACGGCCGTGACGGCGTACATGGCGACCCCGACCCCCGTGATCATCAGGAATATGGAGAAGATGCGCCCGCCGGTGGACAGGGGGTGGACCTCCTCGTACCCCACGGTGGTCAGGGTCAGGACCATCATGTAGGCCGAGTCCAGCAGGGACCAGCCCTCGATGAACATGTACCCGACTATGCCGCCGGACGCGAGAATCAGGACCGCGCCGACGATCCTCACGGCGGGGCTGCCGGTCAAACGCCTCATCCCAGGTCTCGTCCCCCCAAGCGGATATGTGCGCCCCTTACCCGGGTCCATTATCGGGCATGGGGCGAAACGCTGTCACGCGGGCGGGCCGCCGGGCCTGCGGGGTAGACCGGCCCCGTGGGGCGGTGGTAGGCTGGAACCATCCGGCGGGCCGCCCCGACGGGCCTGGCCCAAGCCCTGGACATCGCGGAGGGGTGGCCGAGTGGACGATGGCGGCGGTCTTGAAAACCGCTAACCGCCTATGGTGGTTCGTGGGTTCGAATCCCACCCCCTCCGCCAGGAGCATGTTCCTTGGGGTCCCACGAAGTCTCCATACTGCTGAGCACCATGGTGTTCATAGGCATCGTCCTGACCGGATGCACATCCAGCCCTCCGACTCCAGCACCGACGGCGACACCGACCCCCACGACAGCGCCCACGGCGACACCGACGCCGACTCCGGCCCCCACGCCGACTCCGGCCCCCACGCCGACACCGGCCCCAACTCCAGTTCCCACGCCGATCCCGACCCCAACTCCGGCCCCCACGCCGACACCGACCCTGACTCCAGTTCCCACGCCGACGCCGACCCCAACTCCGGACCCTACAGCGACGCCGACCCCAACCCCGGTCCCCACAGCGACGCCGACCCCAACTCCGGTCCCCACAGCGACACCGACCCCAACTCCGGTCCCCACAGCGACACCGACCCCAACTCCGGCCCCCACAGCGACGCCGACTCCAGTACCGGTGACCCTTGCCACCCTTCACGACACACGGAACACAAGGTGGTTGACTCAGTCCTATCCCGACGTTGCTTTCCAGGTCCAGGCCTTGCCTTGGGTCCACGATGGCCTGACGGACGTGGACCGAAGCGCCATCGATGCGCTGCTCCATTTGGATGTGGGCCATCTGGAAGCGGTCGTGCGTATGCCGTTCCTTGCAACCCTGGAAAGCAGCGACGTCCTGGCAGTGCGTGCGCTGGCACACATGGCCTCCGAGGACCTGGACCTGCTCAGGGGGTTCCTCCAGCACCCGGCCCTCCTGTCGGGCATCACTGACGAGCAGACCGTCCGCATAGCTGCGGCTGGTACTGTAAGCAACCAGGACCAGAGCGCGGTCTCGCAGTTCCTGGACCCAACTATTGCGTCAGTAGAAAGCGACACTACCTCCACCACGTTGACACCCACCTTGCGGATAAGCATCGTCCGCACGGACCAGTCCGAGGCCGCGAGGGACACCATGGAGGTGGTAAGACGTGCGGTGGAGCATGCAGAGGAGGTCATGGGGCTACCTCTGCCCACGGACCACGTGGTCCTGGTGCTCCACGACAAGGCGGTCCGGGAGGGAAGCGCCGGCGTCAACTACGGGTATGCGATCAGCTACTTGCCGGAGTATGAGCAGCCGGAGGACGCCTGGCGGTGGCGGGCCCTCCAGAGGGGCACGATCCATGAGGTCGCCCACTACTACTGGCGGCGAAACGAGGGCTGGATTGATGAGGGGTTGGCAAATACTGTTGAATACCTGTATGGCGTGGACGTTGGTTTGAGCCCCGGACAGTTGAAGCCCCGCCGCAGGGGCTGCGAGGCGCACGATCTGAGGATGTTGTCCGCGTCGGCGCCGGCCCCGGGCGAGCCGGAATACAGGTGCACCTACTACCTGGGGGAGCTGCTGTTCCGAGAGCTGATGGACAGCATGGATGAAGAGGAGTTCGCGGCGAAAATTCGCGATCTATACCAGGTGTCTCTCGACGAGCAAGAGATTCATAGGACTCCTGGTATCGGGGTCGTGCGGCAGGTGTTCGATGGGCAGATGGACATCGTAGACCGGCACTGGTCCGGCGGGATCAACGCGCCGGAGAATCGCGCGGATGCCGACGAAG
Organism: Dehalococcoidia bacterium; assembly: GCA_965207305.1. Taxonomy (GTDB): domain Bacteria; phylum Chloroflexota; class Dehalococcoidia; order Lucifugimonadales; family JAGWBF01; genus JAGWBJ01. The sequence continues at coordinate 468,211 of CBDBMB010000004.1, forward strand.
GGGTAGCCCGTACCTATCACGACCTGATTCAATGGGAGGAATACCCAACGGTGGAAGGCCGTAACGTCCTCTTCACGGGTACGCTGCTTGACGGGGCGCAGCTGTCGCTGCCAACAAATAAGAAGGCCCGAAGCGGCGGGTACACGAACTTCACCTTGAGCCCTGCAAACGCACACACTTACGAAGGCAGCATACTGCCAAGGCCGGGCGGAGGGCTGGAGTGGTCCCTGGACAACCCAGGCGATACCGTGGCCTCGATATATCGAATTGACGGGAACATCTTCACTGTCAAGTTCCCCTTCCCGCGAGGCCTGGGGACGGACCCATCAACGGCAGCGCCACAGTACGTGGTTATCGTTTGGGGCTTCCCGGATGTGAAACGGAAGCCCACCATCAACGACACGGTGGACATACTTGGCTACGCCCGCATACGGAGTGGCGGTCCATCCTGATCCGTAGCAGGAGACCCTCTTCAGAAAGCTGAGCCTGGAGGGCCTTAGAGGGCTTCCAGCGCCTGGACCACCTGGTCGGTGGACTTTATGGCCGCGTCCTTGTGCCCCATGCTGACGATGGCCATCTCGTGGAGCTGGGGGGCCAGGGCCGCGGCGGCGTCCTCGACGAGGATGGTGCCGTAGTCCCGCTCGGCGGCGCCGCGGACGGCGCCCTCGACGCAGCCGTTGGTGACGACGCCCACGACGATGACGTTGGAGATGCCCATGTTCCTGAGAAGCCGGTCGATGTTGGTGGAGTTGAACACGCTCTCCGTCGTCTTGTTGATGACTATCTCATCACCCTCGGGCCACACCTCCGGCAGGAACTGGGCGTCCTTGGAGTCGACAGGGGTCTGAGCCCCCCAGGCCTTGAATCGCAAGGAGCAGTCCCGCCCATCCCTGGTGTTGGAGGCGACGCGGACGTGGACTATCTCCATACCCTTGCGGCGTGCGATGTCCAGAATGCGCTGGATGTTGGGGAGCATGACCCTCTCGATCCGGTCCCAGTAGTAGCCCAGGAACTCCATGCCGCCCAGCTCCTTGGCCCGGATGCCCAGGCCCGTGTCCGGATGGGCGTCGAAGTACTGGACGTCGATGACCAGGATGGCCGTGTTCTCCCGGGTGAGCACCGGCTCGGGCACGGTCCCCAGCAGGGTCTTGAGCTTCCGGACCAGCTCGTCGTTAGAGATAGTGGGCTGGGCTTTTGCCTCGGTCATCTCGGCCTCCCGGCTATGGAGTGGGTCTGCGTCATGGGGATGGGTCGGAGGGCCGGCGGCCTAGAGGGACTCCAGCATGGCGACCACCTCGTCGGTGGACCTTATCCTGGCGTCCTTGTGCCCCATGTTCAGGATGGCGTGGGCATGGAGCTGGGGCGCGAAGGCCGCGGTGGCGTCCTCGACCAGGATGGTCCCGTAGTCCAGCTCCGCGGCGCTGCGGGTGGCCCCCTCGACGCAGCCGTTGGTGACGACGCCGACGATTATGAGGTTCTCGATGCCCATGTTGCGCAGGAGGCGGTCGATGTTGGTGGAGTTGAAGACGCTCTCGGTGGTCTTGCTGATGACCAGCTCGTCGCCCAGGGGGGCCACCTCCGGCAGTATCTCCGCGTCCTTGGACTGGATGGGGGTGGGGCGTCCCTTGGACTTGAACCGCATGCTGTTGTCCCTGCCGTCGGCCTTGGACGCGGCGACGTGAACGTGGACCGCCTCCACGCCCTGGGCGCGGGCCGCTGCCAGGAGGCGCTGGATGTTGGGGATGACAGTGGTCTCCAGCCGGTCCCAGTAGTAGTCCAGGAACTCCATGCCGCCCAGCTCCTTGGCCCTGGCGCCGAAGCCGAAGTCCCGGTGGGCATCCATGTACTGGATGTCGATCACCAGCAGAGCGGTGTTCTCCCTGGTGACCTTCAGCTCCGGCAGGGGGCCGACCATGGCCGCGAGCTTGCTCCTCAGCTCGTCGTCGGAGATGACCCACTCGTCGGGTATACCGGGGGGTATAGCGGGGGGTATAGCCGCCGTTTCGGTCATGGTGTCCTCCCAGGCCGCCCGCCGGTAAGGCTCATTGGGCAGAGTGTAGCACCATGGGGGTGTGCGGGCAACGGCCAGGGCCGCCGGTCGGCCCCGGCAGCCAGCTACCCCTGGAAGATGTCCTCGGGGAGGAAGGCGGACACCGTGACGTTGGGCAGGTCCACTACGTTACTGATCTTCAGGTCCACGGCCACGCTGCAGATGACGTAGGCCTGGTACCTTGTCCACCCCCGCTCCTGGAGGAGCTCGATCATGTTGATCAGCGCGTTTCGGGCGGCCAGGGTCAGGTCCTCCCCCTCCTGGACGCCGTCGTCCCGCACGGGCATGCCCATGGTCGCGATGAAGTTCCTGGGCGCGGCCCACTCGGGGGGCAGGAAGTAGCCCGAGTGGGCGTACCGGGGCCAGCGGATGTTCTTTCGAGCGGCCTCTCCCTTGTGCACGGTGAAGCGGACGGTGGCCGTGGCCCCCATCTCGATGGCAGTGATGCAGCACTCCCCGTCCCCCTGGGCGAAGTGCCCGTCGCCCACGGAGTAGAGGGCCCCATCGACGCCCACGGGTATCATCAGCCTGGAGCCGGTGGTGAGCTGCTTGGAGTCCACGTTGCCGCAGTTCTCCCTGGGAGGCACGGTGCGCAGGCCCTCGTTGGCGATGGGCCCCGAGGAGGGCACGGCGTCCTCGGGGTCCGGGGGGGACACGATTCCCCCGCGCTGGGCCAACTCCGCCTCCCGCCGGGTCCACTCTTCGAGCTGGGCCCGGGAGGGGGCCAGGCCCGCGGTGCCCATGAAGGAGCCGTTGACGATGCGGACGCCGGGGAGCTGGGCCGAGGTGGCCCAGCCGTCGGCGATGTCCCAGTGGACCAGGTAGGGATCGGGGAACAGGTCCCGCAGGAACCCTGCGCCGGGGCGGTTGCGGGTCCAGCCGTAGGGCTGAGGGGCGATCTCCACGTACTCCACCTCCAGGAGGTCCCCGGGGGCGGCGCCCTTGACGTAGACCGGGCCGGTCAGGGGGTGGGCCACCTTGTTGTCCAGGCCGGGCATGTCGTCCACCGTCATGCCGGGCTTCATCTGGCGGTCCGAGGCGTCCCTGCACTCCAGGACCACCTCCTCGCCGGGGTCCGCCTCGATCACCGGCGGGATGTCCGGGTGCCACCGGTTGTGGCCCTTTTCTGGCTCTTCTCTCAGGCGCTTGCTGCGGTCGATCTCTATGCTCTTCATGGAAGCTCCTTCAGGCCTGATTTGGGGTGAGTGTATCATGCCGCGAACCCGTGTCAACGGCGGCCTTCGCCCCGCGCTTGACATCCCCCGCCGCCGGGACTAGATTCGGCCTATACCTTCCGGGAGGGTCCAGATGGCGGAGCCGCTAAGCAGAGACATCACCCTTGGCAACGGACTCGGTATGCGGTACTACGAGTGGCCCGGGGACGGTCCCGTCCTGGTGTGCCTGCATCCATCGTCGGGTTACGGGCGCATGTGGGATGCGATGGCCGGGGTTCTGGACGGGCGGATGCACGTCTTCGCCCTGGACCAACGGGGCCACGGCGACACGGGCCGCCCCGACGGCAGCTACACGGCGGAGGAGTACGCTGTGGACCTGCACCTGTTCATGGAGCAGCTCGGGTTGGGGAGGGCCATCGTGGCGGGGCACTCGCTGGGCGGCAGGGTCGCCCAGGTGTTCGCGGCCACGTACCCGGACCAAACCGCCGCCATCGTGCTGGTGGGCGGCCCCCACTACTCCAACTTCTTCCAGGAGAGGGACCGGGTGGCGGCGGTCCTGGACGGGGCCCAGGCCATGCGCGCCTCCCGGACGGAGTTCCCCAGCGCCGAGGCGGCGGCGGAGTACCTCCGGTCGTTCCGGGCTGCTGACTCCGAGGAGTCCCGGAGTGACCGTCTCAGGCACAACACGCGACCGCTGCCGGGAGGCGGGGTGGCCTTCAAGTACGACAACATCCGCGTCGCCCAGGGGCTCACGCACCTGGCCGAGGACCTGTCGCCCTACGCGGCGAAGGTGACGTGCCCCGTGGCCATAGTCCGCGGTGCCACCAGCACCCACCTGACCCGGGTGGAGGCCGAGCGGGTGGCGCCGCTGTGGAGGGACTCCCGCATCATCGAGGTTGACGGGGACTACGGCCTGCAGATGGAGAACCCCGGCGGCCTGGCCAGCGCCATCCTGGAGTTCGTTGGGGCGGCGGTGGCCGTTTAGGGCGTCACGACCCGCTACTTAACCGCCAGCAGGTCGTAGGCCAGGGCCGTCATGATCTTGGCGCCGCTTACGAGGCTGCTGATTCCCACCGACTCGTCGGTGCCGTGGACCCGGTTCAGCATGGGGTCATCCTCGGGATGGGAGCCGGAGAAGCCGTAGGTCACGGTCCCCAGGGGCCTGGTGAACCGGGAGTCGGTGAACCCGGTGCTGATGCTGGGGACCCACTGGAGGTCCTCGGTGCCCAGCACCCGCGCGGTGGCCGACCGGATGCGGCGGGCGAAGTCCGTCTCGAAGGGCGAGGAGTTGGGCACCGCCATGTAGTCGATCTCGAAGTCCACCCCCGGGATTCCCTCCAGGGCCCTGGCCAGCTCATCCCGGACGTAGCCGTCGTCCTGGTGGGGCAGGGTCCTCACGTCGCAGGTCACCGATATCGCCTCGGGGACGCTGTTGGACTTGATGCCCCCGGAGACCATGGTGGGCGTCACGGTCATCCTGGAGAGGGCCCGCAACAGGGAGGCGAACCTGGGGTTCGCGGGCTCGACCTCGGCGATGATCTCCTCGACGTTCTCGGGAGAGGGCTTGTGCTCGATGGCGAAGGTGGAGAGGTGGTCGAACAGGCTCGTGGAGGTGTCCAGCCGGGGCTGGTACTGCTCTATGCGCTGGAGCACCTGAGACAGCCTGTACATGGCGTTGGTCCCCTGCCAAGGCACCGAGGCGTGAGCGCTGGCGCCCTTGATGCTGATCTCCACCTGGAGCCGCCCCTTCTCCCCGACCCCCAGCACGTAGGTGAGCGCGCCCGCGGTGATGGGCTCCCCGCCGCCCTCGTTCACTGCCAGGGGCGCCGCGATCTTCTCCGGGTGGTGCTCGGCGAGCCAGCCGAACCCGTAGCGGCCACCGTGCTCCTCGTCGGCCCCAGAGGCGAGGACCAGGCTGTCCTCCAGCTCGACGCCGGCCCGCTTGAGGACGCGCATGGCCATCATCTGCGCCGCCAAGAGACCCTTGCAGTCCGAGGCGCCCCGCCCGTAGACGCGGCCGTCGGCGACGGTGGCCCCGAAGGGAGGGAAGCTCCACTTGGCCTCGTCCTCCACGGGGACGACGTCGGTGTGGGACATGAACATGAGGCCGGCCCGCCCCGTCCTTCCCTCCATGCGAGCGATGATGTTCCCCCGGTCCGGGTGGGCTCCGAGGACCTCGGATGGGACGCCGTCCTCGGCCAGCCAGTCCCCGATGAGCTCGCAGACCTTGGTCTCGTTGCCCGTCGGCATGAAGCCGGTGTTCACGGACTCGATCCTGACCAGGGCCCGGTGCAGGGCCAGGAGCTCGTCGGCGGAGGAGTCCACCTGGGCTATCAAGCGGTCGAGATCGGGCATCGTGCCTCCAATCGGACAGGGCCCATTAGGTCGGGGCCGGCCCGGCAGGGATGGGGCGAGGGGGCCGGGTATCAGTACTCGCGGAACATGCGCTGCAGCTCCTCCCGGTCGCTGGTGACGGAGAGGCCGAGCATGAGCAGGATACGGGCCTTCTGGGGCAGCAGGTTGTCGGAGACGATGAAGCCCGCGTCCTGCTTCTGAGGCGTCATGATGACCCGACCCGTGGTGGAGCGGGACGCCAGCACCACGGGGATGCCGTCGCCGGCGGCCTGGGCGGCGGCCTCGATGAACACCGGCGGGAAGGTGCCGCCTCCGAACCCCGCCACCACGAGGCCGTCGGACCCGTTTCTGCGCACGGCGTCGATGAGCATGCCGTCAGCCCCGGCGTAGGCGTAGACGATGTCCACCCGGGGAAGGGAGTCGCGGCCGCTGACGTCGAACTCGCTCCGGGTGGTGTGCTTCCGGGTGGGGGCCCGGTAGAACAGCACCTCTCCCTCGGAGTCGGAGTATCCCAGGAAGCCCAGGTCGTTGGGCTTGAAGGTCTGCACCCGGAAGGTGCTGGTCTTGACCACGTCCCTGGCCGAGCATATCTCGTTGTTCAGGACCGTGAGCACGCCCATCCCACCGGCGTGGGGGGAGGCGGCGATGCGGACGGCGTCCAGCAGGTTGATGTCGGCGTCGGTGCTCAGGGCAGTGGGGGGGCGCATGGCTCCGGTTATCACCATGGGCTTGTCCGACTTGACGGTGAGATGCAGGAAGTAGGCCGTCTCCTCCAGGGTGGCGGTACCGTGGGTCATGGCCACGCCCGAGGCCTCGGCGTCCTCCCGGAAGATCTGGTTGATGCGGTTGGCCATGGCCAGCCACTCGGGGGGGCCGACGGCGGTGCTCCCCACGCTGATCAGGTTCTCGGCCTGGACCCGGGCGATGTCGTTGACCTCGGGCACCCGGGCCAGGGACTCCTCGATGGTGATGTGCTTGCCGAGCTCGGGATAGAGGATGTAGTCCAGGCGGTGGGGGCCCACCCCGGCGATGCTCCCCCCGGTGGCGATCAAACGGACCCGCGGCAGCGACGACGTCAATGCGAAACCCTCCCTAAGGCTTTATCCTGCGTCCCGGCTCTCGGCGCACGGGAAACCGGGCGGCGCTTCCTAATATACTCCCGCGCCGGAAGGGCCGCAACGGCGAGCGGGTTGACCGGCTCAGCCGAGCTCCGCACTGCGGAGGGAGCGTTCTTCCGCAAGCAAGGCTGCGGCCTCCATGCCCAAGTCGGTCTTGGGGCGCTGGGCCAGATGCTCCCGCCACTCCCACCTTGCCAGCTCCCGCTCCACGGCGGTGAGCACCACCGCACTCATGCTGCGATTGCTGTTGCGCACATGGCGGCGTAGGCGTTCGTGAAGGGCGTCCGGTATGTTGGTTATGTGCAGAGTAGCCATATGACGAGAATAGCGCGACCTATGCACGAAAACAAGGCCGGCCAAGTCCGCCACCGACCGGGCGCCCGTGGTTGTCGGAGCTGGGCATCGGAATCCCCCACCTAGCCGAGATCGGGAGTGGGATAGCCCCGGGACCAGGGGAGGAGGGTGTGGATGAGGGTATCGACGTCGGGCTCGGCGCCCCGGCTGAGACACCTCTCCAGGTATTTGTGGACCGCCATGAAGGTGGGTAGCCCGTAGCCGGCGGAGACCACACGGTCTATGAAGGCGCGACCGTCGGGCGGGGCGAGGCGCTCGACCAAGGCGGCGTGGTAGTCGATACAGTACTGGTAGACCAAGCGGTATAGGCGCAGGAGGGCGAGGGGGCGGGCCATCTTCCTGCGGAGTGCGTTGACGCGGGCTCTGAGTGCATTCATGTCAGTGTTCTCCTGGATGAGTTTTATCGGGTGGGACGATGGGCCACCCCATGCCGGAATTTTTCAGTTTCCCTCTCATTTCCTCTCATTTTCTCCCATTTGGCCCTCACCCCTGCCCTCTCCTCCAGGGAGAGGGAGAATGGATGAGAATGGATAGGTACTATGGTAGGGCGAGGTTGGGGGGTTGGGAAGTGGCGAGTGTCACCGGGATGACGGTGTGGAGGGCAGAATGTTTCCCGCCTGTTGGCGGGGAATCCGAAGGCGGCCGTTCGGTTGACCGGGTGAGGCGCTCTTCGTACAATTCAGGTGGCGGCGGCGGATGTCGTCGGCCCGCGCGTGCAGTACGGCCCACCAGGTGACTCAGGTGGCCAGTCGAAGAATATGGCAGGATCGTCGGACGCCTTGGATGTGCTTTATAAGTATGTCACCTGGCAAAGAGCCCTGACTTGCATTCCAGAGGTAGGGAACGGAACTCTCCGCGCCACTCAACCGGCAGCCCTCAACGACCCGTTCGAATGTGCCGTTACGACCATGTACGTCTTTCCGGACGAAGCCGAAGAGAACCGCGATTTGGCGAGGGTTCTGACTGAAATCAACGAAAGCAAACCCGTCACTGCGAAGGATGTGCACCGTGCCAGACGAACATACGGCAGCCTGTTTACACGTCAATTGTTTACAGAGCAGGTCTCGACGAGGTTCGGCATCCTATCGTTTACTACTCAGCCTCGCCATCCCCTAATGTGGTCACACTACACTACCGACGGTTCCGGCTTCGTTATTGGCTACAAGGTCGCGGAACTCAGCAAACTCACCGGCCCTAAGGGTTGCTTGCGACCCGTGACATATAGCGATCAGCCACCCCCAATCATGGGGCCGATTGTACTAGTGTCACCAGACTCTAATCTTCCAGCAATCCTCTCCTGCAAGAGTAAGCACTGGTCTTACGAGAGTGAATGGCGTCTAATAGTTGAGTTGGATCGAACCACTGGCACAGGGAAAACTGACCTACGCGGCCAACCCATAAACTTGGTTCAGGTGCCAAACGAGGCAGTGGTAGGCATATACTATACTGAGAGAACGCCCTGCGAACCGGTCAAATTGATCAGACAGCGCCTAGCAGACAAGAACAACCGATATCAGGCAGAAGACCTGCGCAAGCTAATTCTGTCTTCTAGTTCGTACGGCTACGAAGAAGCCCCAGATCGACTTGGACCAGAGGCATAGGGTTTCGATCAACGGAGACCCCGCACGCAGCGAGTGGAGGAGACTTAGCAGGTCGAGGTTAGGGCGAGGCCACATCTCCAAGATGGCGGCACCTATCGTGACAATTGGCTTACTTCTCCCTGAGAGGGGTTGGAGAGTAGGAGGTCCCCATGAGCGCCTACCAGGTCATCCGGGAGCGGCTTGCGGTCCGGAGCTTCAAGCCCGACCCGGTGCCCGATGGTGTCATCGGCAAGATCCTCAGGGCCGGCCGGTGGGCCCCCAGCAGCAGGAACAGCCAGCCCTGGCACATGATAGTGGTGCGGGACCGCGGGACGCTGGCGGACCTGGCGTCCCTCACCCCCAGCGGAGGGTTCATAGCCGACGCGCCCATGGCCATCGCCGTGGTCATGGACAGGGCCCGCCGGGCGGAGTTCGACGCTGGGAGGCTCATCGAGAACATGGTGCTGGCCGCCTGGGACGAGGGTGTGGGCACCTGCATGGTCGGCGCCTTCGACGGCGCCAAGGTCAAGGCGCTGCTGGGCATCCCCAAGTCCATGGATTTCGTCACCGCGATGCCCTACGGCTATCCGACGGAGGAGGCCTCCGCCAAGACGAAGCTGCGCAAGCCTCTGGCCCAGATCGCCCACCTGGAGCGGTTAGGCCGGAGCTGGGAGGGATGATGGAGAAATCGATCCTGAAGAGCCCGAAGGTGGCCAGCCCCAGGCCGGGACAGATCATGTCCCAGGGGGTGAAGGTCACGGGCGGGACCACGGTCTACACCTCGGGCCAGGTGGCCCGCAACTCCCAGGGCGAGGTCGTGGGTGTGGGAGACGCGGCGGCCCAGACCCGCCAGGTGCTGGAGAACCTCAAGTCGGTGCTGGCCGAGGCGGGGGCGACCCTGGACGACATAGTGAAGGTCGTGGTCTACGTGACCGACGTGGACGACTTCGCCGCCATCCACAAGGTACGCGCCGAGTACTTCAAGGCCGACTATCCGGCCAGCACCCTGGTCGAGGTGTCGGCGCTGGCCGGGCCGGAGCTGCTGGTCGAGATCGAGGCCATCGCCGTCATACCCTAGGGCCTGTTTACATCAGGGCCAAGTCACGACCCCGGTTCATTGTCGTATCCCCGTAGTCGCGGGGATTGCCGTCCTGCGTGGACCTGGCCTGGGGGCGTGGATCGTAGATTTCTCATTCCGCTACGCGCCATTCGGAATCACCATGACCTTGCCAGGCCACGCAAGGGGATGAAAACGGCGGGGGAGACGCCCGTCATTCGGTTGTGCGGTTCCCCTCCTGTCATTCCGAGTGGAGCGAGGAATCTATCCATGCCGGCGGGTACTGTGCCCCTGGGCCTTGTGGCGTGGCATACCTGTTGGAGGGCGCCTGAGATTCCTCGCCTACGGCTCGGAATGACGTGCGGGGCGGCTCGGAATGACATGCGGAGCGGCGGGGCGGCTTAGCTGGCTTCCGTGGGAGCGACGGAGGGAGTGCTGCGAGCCTATTCTGATGGTAATCACTATGGCCTCGCCAGGGCCACACCAGGGGATGAAAACGAGGGGGCATCGCCCATCGTCATTCCCGTGCACGAAGCCCGTTGCATAACCGTCATACCCGCGAAAGCGGGTATCCAAATCCGGGCCTTTAGGCACGAGCGCATCCAGTTAACCTTCGCAATTTGGCCCACCTCTGGAGTTACGGAAGAGCCTCCGCAAGCGGGAATCCATTATTGGGGGGCTTGGACTCCCGCTTTCGCGGGAGTGACGGGGGAGTGCTGCAAGCGTGTTTTCCGATGAGTGCCGTTGGCGCGGTATGACGTCTGGATCGGGGTGGCATACGGAGCGTGTCCTCCTTACGCAGGAGTACCAGCAAGTGTGAACAGGCCCCAGCCACCGCGTTGCAGGGATGCGGCGTCCGGCCGCTCACGCGGCGGGCATGTGCTCCCGGAGCCAGCCGAGGGTGGCGGCCATCACCTCGCCGAAGGCCGGCTCGGTGTACACCTCGTAGTGGCCGTACCCCCGGAGCACCACCAGCTTCTTGGGCTCCCTGGCATGGGCGTATAGCTGCTCCGACTCCTCGGGCGGGACCAGGCGGTCGTCGTCGGTGGTGATGAACAGGATGGGCCTGGGCGATATCCGGTCCACTATCCACTCGGGGTTGAAGCCGATGGTGTCGTCCACGTACTCCAGGGGGATGCTGCCCACCGCGGCGGGGTTCTCCCTCCGGGCCGCGGCCGCCAGCTCCGCCGACTGCCTGTCGGGGAGCAGTATCTCGCTGCGGTCCACGTACTCCGACTGGCCGGTGGCGGCCCGGCGCTCCCGGTCGGCCCTGGAGCGCTCCAGAAGGTCGAACCACTCGTCCATGCGCCGCACTCGGCTCATCCACCGGGCCCCGTTGCCGATGCCCACGACGCTGACGATGCACCTGGCCCGCTGGTCCACCGCTCCCACCCAGGTCACGGTGGCCCCTCCGTAGCTCACGCCGAAGAGGCCGATACGGTCCGGGTCGACCTCGGGCTGGAGACCCAGGAAGGTCATGGCCGCCTGCACGTCCATGACCCTGCCGTAGGGGGCAAGCCGGCTGCGGACACCCTCGCTGTCCCCCCAGCCCTTGTAGTCGAAGGTCATGGCCACGTATCCGGCGTCGTTGAGGGCCCGGGCCGCGTCGGGCAGGTACAGGTCCTTGACCCCCGTGTAGCCGTGGCAGAGGAGCACCGCACCCCTCGCGCCGCCGTCCGCTCTCTCGGGCGTGTACACGTCCCCCCGGAGCTTGAATCCCTCGCTGTAGAACTCCACGGGCCGCTTCATCGGGACCCCTCCAAGCCTCTGCTCCGGCTGTCATTATAGCAAAGGCCAGCTTGACCCCCGCCTCTGCCAGTCCATATAATGACCCCGCCTTGGATATCTTCGCGCAACTCCAGGTGTGGGCCAAATTGCGGGGGGACGACGGGATGCGTCCGTGCCTAGAGCCCCGGCATTTTGGATGCCCGCTTGCGCGGGTATGACGGCTATGCAGGAGTTGGGATGATGCGAGACCGGGAGGTGGAAGGAGCATGACGGACCAGGAGCTCCGCATTTACGCACCCACGGCCATCGTCGGCTACGGATACAAAGACGAGTCCTTCCAACGGGCGATGGAGCGCGAGCCCCACGTCATCGCCGCCGACGGGGGCAGCACGGACCCGGGGCCCAACTACCTGGGCATGGGCAAGGCCTTCGTGGGACGGGACGCCGCCAAACGGGACCTGACGGGCATGCTCATCGCGGGCCACGACCGGAAGGCGCCCGTCATAGTGGGGACCAGCGGCACCGCGGGCGGCGACGCCCACCTCCAGTGGACGCGGGAGATAGTGGAGGAGATCGCCAGGGAGAACGGACTGCACTTCAAGATAGCCCTCATCCACTCGGAGCAGGACAAGGGCTACGTTTCGGACAAGCTGGACGCGGGCAGGGTGAAGCCCCTGTGGCCCATGGGCCCCCTGACCAGCGAGACCGTGGACCGGAGCTCCAACATCGTGGCCATGGCCGGCGTGGAGCCCTACATCGAGGCCCTGGGCAACGGCGCCCAGGTGATACTGTGCGGACGCTCGGACGACGCGGCCATCTTCGCGTCCGTGCCCATCAAAGAGGAGTTCGACCCGGCCCTTGGCTGGGTCGCCGGCAAGCTGCTGGAGTGCGGGGCAGCCTGCACGGTGCCGCGCCAGAAGTACGGCAGCGAGGGCCTCATCGTATCGGTCAGGGAGGACCACGTCCTGGTGGAGGCGCCCCATCCCGGGCTGAGCTGCACCCCCCTGAGCGTCGGCACCTTCTTCCTCCACGAGAACGAGACCCCCCTGTACCACCAGGAGCCCTCGGGCGTACTGGACCTGAGCGGCCTGCAGTTCGAGGCCGTGGACGACCAGCGGGTGAAGATAACGGGGGCCCGGTTCGTCCCCTCGGAGCAGTACACGGTGCGGCTGGAGGGGGTCGAGTTCCTGGGATACCGGTCGATATGCGTGGCGACGACCCGGGACCCGGTCCTGGTGGAGTCCATCGACGGCTATATCGAGTCCATCGAGGCCATCACCCGCCAACGGGTGGAGGGCCTGGGCATCGAGGAGGGGCAGTACAAGCTGGTCTACCGGGTGATCGGCAAGGACTCGGTGATGGGCTCCCGGGAGCCGGTGAAGGAGCTGAAGACCCACGAGCTGGGCGTGATACTGGAGGCGGTGGCGCCCACCCAGGAGACGGCCAACGAGATCGTCGGGATAGCCCGCCAGGCCGCCAAAAACGGCCACTACGAAGGCAAGCTGTGCGACGAGGGGTGCTTCACCTTTCCCTACTCGCCCTCGGACATACCCGTCGGACCGGTCTACCGGTTCAACATGCTGCACACCGTCGAGGTCGACGACCCGCTGGAGATGTTCCCCATCGAGTACGTGGAGGTCTAGGCCCCCGATGCCCAGAATACGGGACGTGGCCGTCATCTGCCGGAGCAAGAACGCCAGCCCCTTCCTGGTCACCCTGGACGTGGTCTTTCCGGACCGGGAGACCTTCGACAAGGTGCGGGAGTCGGGGGTGATCAGCACCGGGCTCATCTCCCGGCTGTACAGCGTCCCCGAGAAGGACGTACTCCTGGTGGAATTTCCCCCCGCCAACGCCTTCAAGGCCACGATACCCCGCCTGCACGGGTCGGGGGACGTGGAGGACACCGACGTCTACGGGGCCCAGCAGCACGCCCCCCTGATGGACGTGGAGGTCCCGGTATAGAGCCGGCCACCATCCAGGCGCTGGCGATGTCTTCCATTATTGATACGGAGGCGCGATAACGTGCTTAACCACCTGGGGAAGAACGGAACCCTATCCATCCCACTGGCCAGGCTCGGACTGCCCGCGTTGGCAATGGCGTGGGTCGTCGCACTGCTGGCGGGCCTGCTGGCCCTGGAGGCCGCCCCCGCCGCCTGGGCCGAGGAGGAGCCGTCCTGCGAGGCCAGCGACCTCGGCGCCCTGGGTGCTGATCCGGGCAGCGAGCTCCAGGCCAGCGGGAGCTGGACGACCGAAGACTGCGATTCCCGCTTCCGCAGCGGGAGCGACGCCCACACCTACAGCTTCGAGGTCGTCGAGGGCGGCCGGACCAGGATCGACCTGAAGTCCGAAGGGGCCGACTCCTTCCTGTACCTGCTGGACGAAGACGGCGGGCGCATCACGGACAACGACGATGGCGGCGCCGGCCTTGACGCACGCGTCGAGCGGGACCTACCGGCGGGCGCCTACCTGGTCGAGGCCACGACGGTGGGCGGGCGCGGACGGGGCGCAGCGGACTTCACCCTCTCCATCAGCCGGGTCACGGGCTGCGACCCGGTCCACCTGGGCACTTTGGAGCCGGGCATCGACCTGACTGCCTCGGCCTCCTGGAGCCTGGACACGTGCGGGTCGAGGTTCGTTGTGGCGCACCCCGCCTACGGCTATTCCTTCAACTTGCTGCAGGACGCCCGCGTACGCATAGACCTGACGTCGGAGAACGGCGACCCCGTCCTCTCCCTGGTGTCCTCCACCAGAGGCTTGATCGCCGCCAACGATGACGGGGGCGAGCGTCGCAACTCGCGCATCGAGCAGTACCTGCAGGCGGACACCTACCTGATAGAGGCGACCACCTACCTGGAGCGCGACCTCCAGCCCCTGGAGGCCGACTTCGACCTGGTGGTCCACCTGGTGGACGAGGAGGCGCAACAGAACAGCTTCCGGATCAAGGTCGAAGCGGCCCAGACCCCCAGCGAGGTCATCGCGGGCGAGCCGTTCACCATCCACTACCGCGTCGGCAACCTGGGCAGCGGCGACCTGGTCGACGTTGGCGGCAGCGTCGAGGTGTACGTGGTGGGGCCCCGGGTGTACGACTACACAGACCCAATCACGGGGTCGGCGGACCGTTGGCAGGCCGGAGTCTCCTACCACTCAGGGGAGGAGACGGCCAGCGCCGCGAGCGTGGCAATCGACGAGGTAGCCCCATTCACGGCCACCCTCAACAGGCCGGGTCCCTCGTGGGTGTTCATCGCCGCCATCACCTCCAATGAGGACGGCGACGAGGTCGGGTTCCACGGCATCTGGAAGAACCTGATGGTGCTCAGCTCCCTGACCTTCGAGACGGTAAGGGTGACGGTGGACGACGCGGACTACAGGGTCGAGGCGGAGGCCGACGACGAGGGGGTGGTGACCAACTCGGTGAAGGCCGTCGCCAACCCAGCCGAGGAACTGGACGAGGCGGTGCAGGGGAAGGCGGTGTACACCGCGGGCGTGCTCGCGCGGCTGCTGGAGGGAATCTTCGAGCGGCCGGCCATCGCCGGTCTGTTGGTGGACGAGGACGTGGAGGCCGAGGCTGTCACCATAGCGAGTCCATCGTCCAGCGCCCTGAGTAAGCTGTTCGCGGACCAGTACGCAAACGCCATCGCCACGTCCGGACTCCCCGAGGGAGTGGCGGCAGGCGAGGCGATCAACCCGATGCACGTCGAGGACCTGGTCCTGAGCGCCGCGGACAGGGCGTCGGCGCAGTACGCGTCGCTGGCTGCCTCGTGGGCCGCGCTCCAGGAGCGGGTCGAACGCCAGAGGCTTTCCTTTGCCGAGGCGTTGGCCCTCCAGGCACAGATCGCCTACGCCGAAAGGGTCATCGCTCCGGCGGTGGCGGCTGGCGAGGCCGTCCAGGCGAGCCGCGACGCCGACCTGGGCTGGGAGGACCCCGAGGTCCAGGCGATGGCTGCCGGCCTGGCGGAGCAGGCATCCTGCGACGGGCCCGCGGCCCTGGGCGACGCCCTAAGGGCGGCCGGGGTGGCCGGCGTCGACGGAATGCTGGCGCTGGACGCCGAGTTGCGCGCGGCGCTGCCGATGTACGGCCTGACCAACGACAGCGCCCTATGCGGGGCGGCGGGCGTGGACCGGGAAAACTCCCGGTTCCTCCGGCTCCTGGCCATCGACGACAACGAGGAGGTTACCGGGCTGCTGGCATCGGACCCGCCCCCGCCGCCGGCCCCGTCGCCCCACCTGCTGCGGATCATCGCCCGGGTGGGAGAGGACGGCCGGGTGGAGCACGGCGTGGAGCTCTCGGGCAGTGGCGAGCAGGTCCTCCCGGAGGTGCGCTACCTGCCCAGTGGGTCCCCGGCGGGCGAGTGGCGGACGAGCAGCGACGTAGAGGTGGACGGAGAGGCCATCGGCAAGATTCGCTCACGGCGGTTGGCCGACGGCCGGGTCGAGCTGGCCTTCCAGAGCGCCTCCGGCGACGTGGTCACGGCGGACATACGATACGTGCCCGCCGCCGCCCCGACGGGCGTCTGGCTCCGCAGCGGGGAGGTCGAGGTGCCGCCGCCGGTGGCGATGCTGGAGTAGCGGCGACCAGAATCCGGGGACAATGTAAGAAGAGTGGCGGGCCAAGCCCGCCACTCTTCTATTTCCGTCCGGCACGGGGTCGAGGTCCCTCACTTGTCCAGCCGCTTGGGGCTAGTCCCAGACCCCCAGCAACGCGTAGATGATCCCGTTCAGGATTATCACCGGGATGAAGGCGATCAGGATAACGAAGAACGCCCGCCAGGTCGACGTGTAGTCCAGGGCCTGGCGTACGGCGATCATCATGGCCACAAAAGACCAGACGAACGTCACCAGAAGGATGACAGCCCCGATCACCGGTATGAAGCTAAGGACGTTCAGAATCCTCGGGGTCTGGGCGAACCCCGTGGTCCTGGCAAGCTGCCCCCAGTCCGCCTCGGTGGCCTGGGTCTTCAGCAGCTTGGTCCCCACCAACCAGGTTATCAGCGCCCATATGGCCCAGCTTGCGACACCGCTGATTATGCCTACGATCAGGGACCTGGCAACGTCCACATCCTCCACAGTACTCAAGATCGCGCCAACGATGCCGGCGACGGTGACGATAATGACTACCAACAACGCCTGTATGGTGGCGCCGCCGTCCCTCTCCACATCCTCGAAGGTCTCGCTCCGCAAGAGGGCGGCTCCCAGCATCCTGCTCAGCATTCGACAAGCTCCTCTCTCTGGGTTGACGGGGTCGAAGGGTCAGTCTCGACTTGCGGACATAGTACCACGTGATACGATTTTGACAAGCCGCCCGCTCCACCGGGCGCGCCCTCACCGGATGACGCGAAGGAGAAACTCCCTGAGCTCCCGCTCGTAGCGCGCGGCGTCGACGTTCCACGCGTCGGCGTGGGTGGTGTCCGGGTAGATGCTGTACGTCACCAGGTCCGGGCGCAGCTCGGCCAGCCTGTCGCTGGTCTCGATGGGCACCCGGGCGTCGTCCTCCCCGTGGACCAGCAGGATGGGCACGTCCAGCCGGTGGGCGTCCTTCAGGTAGTCCATGGCGTCCCAGTCCACGCCGAACCGGAGGGTGGCGATCCACTTCACCGTGGAGGCCACGAAACCGGGCAGGTTGCGCTCACGGGATCCCAGGTCCACCGGCGCTTCGAAGTCGATGGAGGGCGAGTCCATGACCACGCCGGTCACCGAGGCGGCCAGCGGCGACTCGTAGAGGAACTTCGCCGCGATCCCACCGCCCATGCTGTGGCCGATGAGCACGATGTCCCTGGCGCCCGGCTGGGAGAGGGCGTACTCCACCGCGGCGTGGAGGTCCCGCCACTCGGTGAGCCCGTACTGGTGGATGCCGCTCGGGTCCCGGGGCTGTCCCTCGTCGTTGCGGTAGGCGATGAAGAGGGCCGGGAGGCCGAGGTCGTGCAGGACGGGCAGCGCGGAGAGGCCGTCGGCGGGGACGCCCCGGAGGCCGTGTATGAAGATTGCCCACGTGTCGTCGTCTCCCTCGAACCGCCACGCGTCCTGCCTTCCCAGGGGGGCCTGGTATTGCACGTTCTCGTATTCGATGCCATAGGCGAGGAGGGGGTCGTTGGGGTAGATGTCGCTTGACACGAAGGCCGGGGCGGAGCGGGGCGGCTCTCCCTCGGCGATGGTAAACTGCCGGACCAGGAAGCCGTCTCCCTCCTCCACGATGTCGCCGATCATTCCGCGGCCGCCGTCCCAGGCAAGGCCCCACCTGCCGCGCAGACTCCACTCCCCGCCGTCGGGACCCCCCTCCAGCCTGACCAGACCATCGCCGACGGTGGAGGCTATCAGGTCGTACTCCACCTCCTCGTCGCCCACCCTCAGGGCCAGGTCGTTGAGCACGCCGGAGTAGTACCAGGCCACGACGAAGTTGAGCACCGCCAGGAGGACGAGGACGGCGACGAGGAGCACCAACACCCACCTGAGGCCGGCCCGTCCGGGCAGGGGCAACAGGCCCCCGATACGGGCAAGCCGGTCCGGCCCGTATCGGGAACGCCTCCTGTCGGGGGGGTCTTTCACGCCCTCATCACTAATACAACCGGCCATCCCCTGTCAACCCTGCGTGCCGCGCCCCGACGCCGACACCGTGCGCGACGCCATGCCATGTCCCCTTGACACCCCCTACGTCCCTTCGCATAATGGCCGCACACCTTGACGGTGTTCCAACCGCTGCCTGTCGCCGGCCCATCGCACCCACTGCCCGGAACAGGGGACGATCTCCCAGGGCTTGCGACCGGGTCCCGCGTCTACCACTCGCTTTTCTCCAGCGCCGCCGGAAGGCAGGCCTGTCAGAGAGGAGGCTTCCGGCTGGATATTCACGAAGCCCTTTTTTCCGTCGGCCTCCTCATTGTCGCCGCCAAGCTGACCGAAGGAGTATTTCGACGGCTCGGCCTGAACTCGATCATCGCCTACGCCGCCGCCGGCGTCGTCCTTGGCCCCGCAACGGGTCTGGTGGAGTCGGGCCCCGAGGTCGAGATGATCCTGGGAATCGGCATCTTCATGTTCTTCTTCCTCATAGGCCTGGATGAGCTGGACATCAGGGGGTTCTTCGCCGCCGTTCGAGGCCGTCTCTTCCTCGCCTCGGTGCTGTCGGTTACCATATCGCTGCTGGTGTCCCTGGCGGTTACCACCGATCTTCTCTTCGACCTGCAGCTTGGGCTGGACTTCACCGAGGCACTGGGGCTGGCTGGAGTCCTGTCCCTGTCCAGCCTCGGCGTAGTCGCCAAGGTGCTGATCGACGAGGGCCGTCTCAAGGAGCCCGTGGGCATCCAGATATTCACCGCGGTGGTCATCGCCGAGCTGATCGCCCTGTTCGTGGTGGGGTTCGCCATAAGCGAGCACTTCTACGCGGGGGGACACGGCCATGGCTTGAGCCCGCTGAGCGTTGCGGCCCTAGTAGGGCAAATAGTCGGGTTCACCATCGTAGCGTGGTTGGTCTCGACCAAGGTGCTTCCGAGGTTGATATTCCTGCTGCACCACTTTCTCCGGGTGCCGCAGCTCTCCTTCGGGCTGCTGCTGGGCGGGCTCTTCCTGGTGGTGGTGGCCGCCGAGAAGGTCGGCCTTCACGGCTCCCTTGGAGCACTGCTCTTCGGCGCAGCCCTCTCCACGTTGCCCTACCAGGTGCGGCGGGACATCATGCCGGGCATGAGAGGCACGGCCGAGGGGCTGTTCGTGCCCCTTTTCTTCGCGTCGGCGGGCCTGTACCTGAGCTTCGACTTTCTGGAGTTGCCGCCGGAGACCATAGCGGCGTTGATCCTCGTCCCTCTTGCCGGAAAATTCGCCGGAGCCTTCCTCAGCGCCTACGTCACGCGGCTCGATGCGCCCTTCGCCACGGCCGCGGGTCTGATGGCCAAGGGCGTGGCGGAGATCGCGCTCCTGCTCCTGATGTTTCAGACCGGCGCCATCGACATGGGCGTCTTCTCACTGCTGGTGCTGGTCATGCTCGCCTACATCCTGCTGACGCCCATGGGCATGAGCTTCGCCCTCAGGAGGCTCAGACACTCGGAGTCTGTCACACCCCAGGGGCAACTTCCGCCGTCGCTGGCCCGCTTTGCCCTGGATGGAGTCAGGGTACGGGACGTCCTCGACCGCTCCCGAAGCTATCCGGAGCGGTCGCTAACCGTCAAGACATTTACCGAGACCTGGCTTCTGCCGGAACAGCACGACTACGTGGTGCTGGACCGGGGCAAGCTGGCCGGAATCGTGTCGCTGAGCATGCTGCGCTACCTTCCCCGCGACCAGTGGGAGCACACTCCACTTGGCAGGGTGCTGCGCCAGAATACACCCTGCGCCTACTCGGAGGAGCTGGTGGAGGACGCGTTGCAGCGGATGACGGAGAGCTCGCTGACGGTGCTCCCGGTGGCGGATACGGAGACCAAGGAGTTCATCGGCTCCATCTCCAGCCATGAGGTGCTGGAGATGATCGTGCTGACGGCCCACGGGCGCGAGATCTGACTCGCCGCCAACGGGTTTCCGGACGTTGCCCATTGTCTCATCCGGCGTCGCCTCCACGCGCGGCCAACGCCTAAGGACACTCTGAACAACCCAGGCCCCTCCCTGGTTTTTGAGCCCACCCTCGCCTAAGCTGGGGGGCGAGGGCCCCGCGCTCCGAGCGGGCAAGGAATCCCCACCCACCGGTCGACGGCCACCGGACCTGTCCGGGTCATTCCCAGGTTACGCGTATCGGATGGGGCACGGGCTGGTTGAACAGGTACCCCTTCTCGTTGAACGGCACCTGGTCCGGCTGCGAGTTGCCCGCGGTGTCAGTGGCGCGGGTCATGATGACGCGCTCGCCGGGCTCGGCGTCCCAGAGAAGCTCGAACCGCGCCCAGGAGCGGTCGGGCTGCCGGCCGGTCAGCTCCGCGTCGGCCCAGGTGCGTCCCGAGTCGGCGCTCCACTGTACCCGGGAGATCGACCCAGCGGGCGAGTGGGCGTAGCCGTGGATACGCCGCCGCCCCGCCGACAGCTCCGCCGGCCAGGGTAGGGCGAGGGCACTCTTGATGACCTGTGTAGTCACGGGCTTGCCCAGCGCCTCACCCTGGGGTGGGTGTTGGTCGCCGATGAGCACGTAGGATGTGGTGTTGTTGCGCGTCCACATCGGCTGTGAGGATACGACGATGCGCCCCAGCCACTTGATATTGGCGCTGCCCACCCAGCCCGGCACCAGGGCCCTCAGGGGAAAGCCATGGTCCCTGGGCAGCTCCTCTCCGTTGAGGGCGTAGGCCAGGAGCGTATCGGGGTGCATCGCCTTCTCCACGGGCAGGACGTAGCGAAAGCCGCTCTCGGGGGACTCCGCGTCCAGCCCCACCAGCAGGACGCTGGCGGCGCTGGCGCGAATCCCCGCCAGGGTCAGCACGTCCCGCAGGGCGACGCCCGACCATTCGCCGTTTCCGACAGCCCCCGTCATCCACTGGGTGCCGGAGGCTTGCCGGCCCTTCACGAGGTGGAACATGGCACGGTGGTTGCCGGCGCACTCCAGGTAGGAGGTCAGCGTACGGCCCGGGAGCCTTCTGACATCGTCGTAGGTCAGCTCCATGGGCTCGTCCACGGCGTCTCCTCCCAGGTCCAGCCGCCAGTCCGAGACGTCGAGGTCCAGGCTGACGGAGTTGTTGCGGACAAAGAAGAGGCGGTTGGGAGTGATGAGGCCCTGCATGCTCTCCAGCCGGGCTTCCAGGCTCTTGCCGTCGTGCTCGATGAACGGCGCCGGGTCCTTGAACCAGGGGGAGTCCAAGGCGAGGCCGGGACCCGACCCCGCCGGCGTAGGTCCGGGCGGGTCTCCGGACGGCTCCGGGCCGCCGCACGCGGCAAGGACCGCCGCCGCGCCGCCTGCCATCATGAGCCGCAAGAAGCGGCGGCGGTCCATCCCCCGCCCGCTGACGAAGTCCCACAGGGAGTCCTCGCTCCCTAGTCCGGCTGCCTGGCTCTCCGGCATCCCCGCCTCCCACATGGGGCTGTTCCGATGGTCCCAGTTTACCGTTGCCGCGCACCCGCCACACGGCGTCATGCGGAAGCAGTCCGCCGGATAGCAGACCCAACGTCCCTCTATGCTATACTATTGGCCGCTCGCGGCACTTCCACGCGCCTACCCACTTCGGCGATAAACTCCGTGCCGCGACAACTCTACCAGAGGGTCCGACAATGCGCGCGCTGATCACGTTGATTCTCACTATAGCCGTCATTCTGTCAATTGCCGCATGCCAGAGGGCTGCCGGCACCCCGGGGGAGCAGGGGCCTCCGGGCGCACCGGGAGCAGCCGGACCTCAGGGGCCCGCGGGGCCGCCGGGCGCAACGGGAGCGGCCGGACCACAGGGCCCAGCGGGCGCGACCGGACCGGCCGGTCCTCAGGGACCCAAGGGGCCGGCGGGAGCCGACGCCGTCGTGGACGAGGCCGCCGTAGCCTCGATAGTCCAGCGGATGCAGGATGAGCCCCTCAAGTCGATGCCCGCCGACTACACCAAGTACTCCGTCAACAACGCCATCGGCAGGTACAAGTCGGAAGGGCTCGACGCCACCCTTGCCTACTACAACACCGAGGAAAGCATCGACGGCCAGTGGTACGTGTTCATCATCGACGGGGACAACATCATGCGCGCCCACGCCGCCAACCCCGACCTGGTGGACCGGCCCATCTCGGCGTCCGTCGGGCCCAACGGCTATCCGGCCGGTGAGGCGGTCGTTGCCATGGCGGACGAGGACGGCGCCTGGTTCGACTACACCTACCCCAATCCCGCTACCGGCGGCGTGGAGACCAAGCACTCCTGGATGGTCCTCTACGACGGGCTGGTCTTCGGCTCGGGGTGGTACGAGGCGGGGCCGCGCAAGTCCGACGCCCCGGTCTACACCCAGGCCTTCGTCCGGCAGGCCATGAACCTGTACGACGCCGTGGGCCTGGAGGACACCCTGGCCTACTACAACACCGAGGAGAGCATCGACGGCCAGTGGTACATGTTCATCATCGACGAAGACAACATAAGGCGCGCTCATGCCAACTCGGCCCTCGTGGGCCGTCCCACCTCGGAGGCCTTTGGGCCCAACGGCTATCCGGCCGGTGAGGCGGTCGTCGCGGTGGCGGACGAGGACGGCGCCTGGTTCGACTACACTTACCCCAATCCCGCTACCGGCGGCGTGGAGACCAAGCACTCTTGGATGGTCCGCCACGACGGGCTGGTCTTCGGCTCCGGCTGGTACGAGGCTGGGCCGAGAAAGTCCGACGCCCCGGCATACACCAAGGCAGTCGTCCAGCAGGCCCTGAACCTGTACGACGCCCTTGGCCTGGAGCGCACTCTCGCCTACTACAATTCCAGTGAGAGCGTCGACGGCCAGTGGTACGTGTTCATCATCGACCAGGAGGGCATCACCATAGGCCACCACAACGCCATGTTCAGGGGACGGGACCCCAGCCTCCGTGTGGACGCCGTCGGGTACTTCTACGGCGACGACTTGCTCAGCGCCACCGAGGCGGGCCGTTGGGTGGACTACGTGCTGCTCAACCCGGCAACGGGCGACGACCGGCAGAAACACACCTGGGTCGTCCGTCACGACGGGCTGCTGTTCGCGTCGGGCTGGTACGAGGGCTGACGGCGGCGGCCCTCAGTCCGCGACCGCGGGCGCCTTGGCCTGGGCCGTGAAGGTGGGCATCACCTCTTTGCCGAACCACTCGAGCTGCTCCAGGTTCGTGGCCAGGGAGGTGCCCATGTGAGTGAAGGCCACGTTCACCTGCTCCAGGCCGGGATACTGGTCCTGGACGGCCATCAGCTTCTCCGTGACCAGCTCCGGCGGCCCGCATAGCCACGCGCCGGCCTGCGTCGCCGCTTCCAGGGTGGGCAGGCCCGCGTTGCGTGCCCTGCGAGGGTCGCCCATCGCCGAGATCTGCTCGTCGGTCAGCCCACGGACGAAACCCAGCGGGCCGAACATCTTCAGGTACTCCTCGAAGTGGGGCCTGGCCTCCCTGATGGCCCGCTCCTCGGTATCGGCCAGGTGCACGGAGAAGCTGATCATGAGGTCGCCGCCCAGCTCCGTCTCCCGCCCCTCCCGGGCCAGGGCGTCCCGGAACCTCCGCACCACCTCCTCCGAGGCGCCTCCCTGGGCCGCTCCGCCGCCGATGACGCCCTTGATGCGGTGCTTTGCCATGAAGTCCAGGGCCCGCTGGCTGGCGCTGACGATGGGCTGCCAGCACTCGACAGGCAGGGTCAGGGGCCTCGGCACCAAGGTGATCTCCTCCAGCTCGTAGCCCCTGTAGGGCACCCGGGGCGGGATGTCGTAGTGCTTGCCGTGGTGGGAGAAGGAGCGCTCGTTGAACGCCTTGAAGATGATCTCCGCCTGCTCCTCGAACAGCTCCCTATTGGCCTCGTTGTCGATGATGGGGGCGCCGAAGACCTCCACCTCCCTGGTGTGGTACCCGCGCCCCAGGCCGAATATGATCCTGCCGCCCGTGAGGATGTCGGCGGTGGCGAAGTCCTCGGCCAGGCGCAGGGGGTGCCACATGGGGTTGATGTTGAAGCCGCAGCCGAACTTCAGGTCCCGGGTGCGATGGGCCAGGTCCAGGAAGAGCATCAGCAGGTTGGGGATGCACTCGTACCCCTCCCTCTGAAAGTGGTGCTCCGCCCCCCAGAAGGAGTGGTAGCCCAGGCGGTCCATGGTCTCGGCCAGGGTCCGGGACTTGCCGAAGACGGTGGCCAGGTGCTCGTCCGAAAGCCACCGGTCGTTGACGGGGATGCCCTCCAGTCCCGAGTCTTCAAAATCGACGTTTCCGGCGAAAAGGCTACTGAACTTGGTAATCATGCGCCACCTCCTGCAGGCGAGTGGGAGGCCCACTACGTGTCTGCGATGCTACTCTTGGCCGCTGTGCGTGTCAAGGGAAGGGGTCCGGCCCGGGCCCGGGCCGGAGCCGGGCCCCGGACCCGCCAGGGTTGCAAAACCCGGTTGCGGGTGTCAAGATTGGGGCATGCGGATAGGCGCGTTCGAGATGCGGGAGCCGCTGCCCCATCTGAAGGAGCCCCACGTCATCGCCATCCTCAGGCCGTGGGTCAACGTCGGGCGCGTGGGCACGCTGACCATGAGCCGCCTGGAGCGCCACTTCTCCAGCAAGCAGCTCGGCCAGCTCGCCGTACCCGGGGACTTCTTCGACTTCACTCGCTACCGGCCCAGGTCACGCCTGGTGGGAGACCGCCGGGAGATGCGCATCCCCAACAGCGTCCTCAGCTACGTGGAGCGGGAAGAGGCGCCCGACCTGCTGCTGTTCAACCTGCGGGAGCCCCATGCGGCGGGGGAAGACTACGTCCAGTCCATCGTCGACGTGCTCAAGGCCCTGGAGGTGCGGCGCTACAGCCTGATAGGCGGGATGTACGACGTGGTCCCCCACACCAGGCCGCTGGTGATATCCGGCTCCGCGGGAGGCCCCGGCGGCGCCGACCTGGCCAAGAGCCTGAACATCGAGGAGAGCGGCTACCAGGGCCCGACGAGCATCACCGCCATCATCACCCAGGAGGCGCTGAAGCTGGGCATCGACTACATGACCCTGGTGGTGCACCTGCCACAGTACGTACAGCTGGACGAGGACTACGCGGGGGCGGCCCGGCTGATGGAGATACTCTGCTCCATGTACGGCCTGCCGTCCCGTCTGGTGGACGAGGACCGGGGGAAGCGTCAGTACAACGAGCTGAACCTGGCCATGGACCGCAACCCGGAGCTGAAGGCCATCCTGAGCCAGCTCGAGGCCCAGTACGACCGGCGGCACAAGCCGGCGGAGGAGCCGCTGCCCCCCCTCGCCCCGGAGGTGGAGCGATTCCTGCGGGAGGTGGGCTCGGGAGACCGTTCCCAGGACGACGAGGACAGCTAGCGGAAGGGTCTCCAATAAGCCTGGCGGAACTCTGTTGCCAGGCCTCTATCACTGTTGATCATCCGGAGGAACGCTGTCCAGCGACTGTAGGCTACCCGCGACTGATGCAATGTTGGTGCGCGGGTTAGTCTGTATGGTAACGTCTTGACAAGCTATAAAATAGCCGGTTATATTAGGCAATAAGCTGCTGGGCTAACTCCCAATGGAGGTTTTTGTGACTGAACGTCCTAACAAGAGGGCTCTGGTTGACGCGCTGGACATTTATCGAGATGCGATGAGGCCCTTCATCGTCCGGTGCCTCAAGCGTGTGCCGGGCAAAAGGGTCGAAGAAAACGTAAAGGCTGCCCTTCGAGATGGTCAGCATAACCAGTTCGAGCAGAACATGCGAGAAGGTCGAAGCGTCGAAGAGTCTCTGGACATCAGCGACTTCCCTCAGCTTGTGAAGGTCTATTGGCACGATGTGTTCTGCGATGCCTTCAAGCTAGGAAGCCAGGTGCGGGATAGCCTGTACGCGATCACCGAGTCCCGCAACAGGGCATCGCACCCAGACAATCAGGACCTTGACCTGGAGTACACCGTGGATCGTTTGAGTGACATCGTTCGGATGCTCGCCGAGATTAACGAGCCGCAGCGGGCTCAGGCCGTGGAGAGTATCAGAAGTGAACTCATGCCCTTCTCCACACCGGCTCACAAGTTTCGGCAGGGCTGGCGCGACGTATACGCTTTTGCGCTAGATCTCGAAACGTTGGACCGATTGCTGCCAGACCGAGTGGATGACAGCGTGGTCAAGGGTGCCAACCGACCCCTTACGCCAAGCCATGCGAAGAAGATCCAGAAGTACCTGGGAGACCGAGACGATTGGCTGCTGGGAACCCTGTTGTTGGGCATCTCCCCCAGCGCAGTCGAGTTTCGATCATATATGCCGGACCAGAATGCTGACACATCGGTGGGTGAACTGAAGATAGGAACCGAAGGTGCTGCCAGCATGAAAATGTTCGATGGTCAGCACCGGCGCCGTGCCATCAAAGATGTGCTTGAGGAGCTTTCCCATAACGCTAGACACTCCAAGAAGCTCTCTTTTCTGAAAGAAGCCTCCCTACCCATCATGTTGTACGCAGAGGACAACATTGAAGCCCTGCGTCAAATGTTCGCGGACGCTGCAAAGACCAGATCCATCGAGAGGAATACCGTAACCCGATTTGACCAGAGAGACGCCTTCAACCAAGCTGCGCTCTGGATTGCCGACAACAGCGACCTGTTTGCTGGCCGTGTCGAAATGGAGCGTGCCTCCGTTCCCAGGTATAGCGATAGCATAATCGCCATCAACCAGCTAGCCGTCACACTTAAGACTACTGAGGTCGGTTACAAAGGCCGCGTTAGCAAAGACCGGAACGACGAATACATGCTGGACCTTGACGCGCTCTACGAACGTTGCCTGACGTGGGCCGATGATTTTATGCCGGCAGCCAGAGACGAATACAATAGCCTCATAGCTGGTGAGATCGACAACTCAGACATCCCACAAGAGCGTGCTAGGACCATGGCATACAACGCCACGGTGATTCGGATTCTTGCCGGATGCTACCACGAATGGACAAGAGGTGGGGGCCACTGGCAACCGCTCGCAGAATTTCTCCGAGGTGCCTCTCTAAGGCCGGGAGTTGGCAGAGAATCCCTGTTGGTAGACGCTGGAGTGGTGGCTCCTGGCGGCACGTCACCAGTCGTACAACGGAATCTCGTAGGGAGCGCGATCGGATACATAGTACAGCGAGCAAGACCAAGCAGCGTCTAAGCCCACTCACCCCCGCGAGTGAAAACAAACTAGGGAGACTCGGAATGGCACTGAAGGTAGCTACACTAAGCAACCAATATGGGCTACGTATCCCGTCCCATCGATTTCGCCAAGGGGGCCGCGACGTCTACTATTTCGCACTGAACCTAGAGACTCTAGATGGCTTGTTGCCTCAGCGTGTGGAGGATAATGTCGTCAGAGATGCGAACCGTCGGCTCACCCCAAGCCACGCAAAGACCATTCAGGAGTACTTGGATGAGAAGGATGATTGGCTGCTAGGAGCTCTAATGCTGGGGATAGCTCCCGACGCGGTAGAATTCGAGCCGTACACGACTGAACAGGACCAGCCTGGCCATCCTAACTTCGGTGAACTCCGCATTCTCACCAACCGTCTCAACACTATGAGGATATTCGACGGCCAGCACCGGCGCCGTGCCGTGCAGGATGTTCTCGCCGAATTGTCGGATGCAAGTGACCATCGAAGCGGCGAGAAGCTCAACTCACTGCGAAAAGCGTCAATGACCATAGTCCTTTACGCTGAAGATGACATCACGACATTGCGACAGATGTTCGTGGACGCATCAAAAAACAAGCGCATCGAAGGACACGCCGTGACCAGGTTCGACCAGCGCGACGCTTTCAATCTGACTGCCGTTCGGCTCGCGGATAGTAGCACCTTGTTCAAAGGCAGGGTAGAGATGGAGCGCTCTTCGGTCGCCACTGCGAGTCAGCATCTCTTGGCCATCAACCAGCTTGCGGCAATCTTAAAGAGTCTGGAGGTCGGTTACGGCGGACGAGTGAGCCGGGGGCTTAACGAGGCCTATATGGTTGACCTTGACGGTCTGTACGAGCGATGCCGTGTCTGGGCTGACAATTTCATGCCCGCAGCAAGATCGGAGTATAGCGGCCTGACATGTGGTGAGATCGATAACTGGGAGATTCCCCAGTACCGCAAGGACACGTTCGCTTACCACGTCGCGTTCATTCGGGTCCTTGCGGAGTGTTACCGTCGATGGAAACTGGTTCATGAATCTTGGAAGCCTCTGGCTGGGTTCATCAGGAAAGCCTTGATAACTCACGGGAGTGCTCATGGGCTGCTTGTGGATGCTGGACTGGCCTCCCCAAACGGGATAACCCTATTCATTCGCCGACAGGAAGTGGCCAGGGCAACCGAGTACATCATCAAGGAGGCGCAGGCCGCTGATGAAGTAAACGACGGCATATTCGACCAAGATGACGCCGATGACATGGAGGATGTTCCGTGGTAATTGAAAGAGATACTTCCGCAGGGCATGGCGCTGCTTACCAAGAGGAATCTGAGAAGCTGGCGGACGTGGTTCGCCACATTGAGGAGCAACGCCTCCGGCTGGTGGGGCAGATGCCGGCGACAGCAGCACACCAGCAGACGGCAGACGCGATCCAAGTGATTTTGCGAGAGAATGCCGACTCGTTCTACTCGGCCATCGATCAGCCGTACTTCGGACGGTTGGACTACTTCCGCAAGGACTTGGCCAAGGCCGGCGCGGAGCCGACAGAGGAAGAGGCTGATAGCGATCAGACTCTCTTGCAGACTATCTACCTAGGCATCGCTCGCATCCCCGGCAAGGACGTATTCAGTTGGACCGCCCCCGTCGGAAAGCTGTGGTACTCGCAGAGCTACGAGGACGGGTACACCGCCCCCGCGGGCCATATTCCTACGAGGGTCGACCTCAAGCGGTACATAAGGATTCGCCAAAGAGAGCTGAAGGGCCTGAACGACATATTCCGACGGCAGCTTCCGGCCCCCTCCATGGCCAGGCAGGACCTCTTGAGAGAGGCTGTCAGTGGCGTTGGCCGCGACGATGGACACCTTCAGGTGATCGTGGAAACGATCGAGCCGGACCAGTACGAGAACATCGCCAACGTCAGTGACAAAGTACTAATCGTTCAGGGTGCAGCGGGGAGCGGCAAGAGCGAGATCGGGCTGCACAGAATCGTCTATCTGCTGTCTCCATTCAACGACATTGCCGAGCAGGAGCGTCCCACACCGAGCACCACACTCTTCATTGGGCCATCTCAGGCCTTTCTCGAGTATGCCGCCGATATTCTGCCGACTCTGGGAGTGCGGGACAAGATCGATCAGGCCAAATTCAGCGACTGGGTGGCCGGGCATCTGTCCGAGAGGACGCCTACTAGACCGAGAATCTGGAATGACATGCTGGCCCGTGGTGCAATGACCCGCTTCGACACAGAGGCCGAGGCGTTCAAGGGATCGCTTGCCATGGCCGACGCGCTGGAGAAGCACGTGGCCGAGACGGGCGGCGTAGTCAGGCAGAGATGCCTCCAGTTCCCCAGGGAGATTCCCGGGCTCGACTCGATGCACGCACTGTCCAAGGGTCAGATCAGATCGGTAGTGAACCATGTCTTTCAGCCGTCATCGCGGGGACGACAACTGAATCGCCGGAGAGAGGACTTCATCAACCGCGTCGTGAATTCAGTCCAGTCTATGGCTCGGGGCTTCCAACCGTCCCTATTCTCCCTAGAGGGTCGGCGCCAGCCAGACCGCCAGGAGTCGGAGAGGAGACGAACCGAGATACGAAATGCGGTGGCTAACTGGTGTGACGGGGCATGGAAGCACGTGGACTTCAGAAAAGAGTATGTCGACCTCCTGTCCAATCAGGAGAGGATGGTCCGTCTGGCGGGAGCGAGCGTGTCACACGACCTAGCCACCAAGCTTGCAGAGTCGGCCGGCACAATCAGGAGTCAAGGGTTCGATGACTCCGATATGGGCGCTCTAGCTTACCTCGACCACCTGCTCAACGGCACGGTCGAGAGAAGCTACCGACACATCGTCGTCGACGAAGCCCAGGACATGTCGCCAATCGAGTTCAAGCTGCTGGCAGCCAGCTCCACCAACAACTGGTTCACGGTGCTGGGCGACACAGCCCAGAGGCTCACACCCTACCGCGGAATAAGGATATGGCGTGACGTTGAGCGGGTCTTCGGACGGTCAGAGATCGAGGTCCAACGGGCCCGCAGGTCATACAGGTCGAGCCGGCAGATAACCGAGTTCAACAACAGACTCCTCAGAACCTTCGACAAGAATATCCCCGCGCCGATTCCCTTTGAGCGTGAGGGCTATCGAGTCGAGTACAATAGCCATAAGAACACGGCCACGATGTATCAGGGGATCGTCGATGACATCGAACGAGTCCGGTCCCTGGGTGGGATGAAAGATGCCGTTGTCGCCATTCTTGCGAGGGACCAACTCAATCTGAACCAGTTCCGCCGGTTCTGCGCAGGTCTTGGCATCAGCGAGATCGACCTCATCGGCCAGGAGCACCATAGCGACTCCCGATCTATCCTCGCACGCATTCCCGATGTCAAGGGGCTGGAATATGACGCCGTTATTGTGATGGGCGTCAACGAGTCCTTCACCGATACCGACTTCAACAAGAAGCTGCTGTATATGGCAACCACAAGAGCCAAGCACTACCTCGCCATTCACTGGTCGGGACAGCAGTCTCAGATACTCAAGTCCATCTCCGACCGGGGTGTCACCTGGCACCGGGCCTAGAGCCCCGTCTCCGCCTTGTACCAGTCCAGGATCTCGCTGCCCGTCATGAAGATGACGCCCTCGTGGCGCTTGATGTACTCGAACACCTGGTTGTAGTAGCGGATCCGGTGGGCCGCCCCGGTGATGTAGGGGTGGGTGGAGACGCACATGATGCGGGCGCCCTCCTCGGACTCCTCGTACAGCGTGTCGAAGTAGTCCTTGGACCGCTGGAAGATCTCCGGCGACGGGTGGTTCTGGACCAGGTACATGGGGATGTCGTTCAGCTCCACGGTGTAGGGTATGGCCACGAGGCTGCCGCTCTTCACCTTCATCGGGTAGGGCTGGTCGTCGTTGACCCAGTCGCAGACGTACTCGATCCCCTCCTCGGCCAGGATGTCGGGGGTGTCGAAGGTCTCGGCCAGGCCGGGGCCCATCCAGCCCCTGGGCGCCTTGCCCGTGGTCTCCTTTATGGTCCGGATGGACCGCCGGATCACGTCCCGCTCGTCCTCCTCCAGGTTCAGGGCCCGCTGGATGAAGCCGTGTCCCAGTATCTCCCAACCGCTCTTGAGGCTCTCCTCGACGATCACAGGGTAGGAGTTGCACACCGAGGCGTTGAGGCTCAGGGTGGCCCTGATGCCGTGGCGGTCCAGCACTCCCTTCATGCGCCAGAAGCCGATGCGGAGGCCGTAGTCGAACCAGGAGAAGTTGGCTATGTCGGGGAGCACCGTCACGCCCTGGGGGGCCGGGATGACCGTGCGGGCCATGGGAGCGTTGATGTCCCACTCCTCGACGTTGATGACCGGCCACACCGCCACCCTGGCGCCGCCGGGCAGCTTGAGGGGAGCCCGGCCGACGATGGGGCTGTACTCGGCCCTGGGGTTGCTCATGAATCTCTCCTTATGAGGGTGTTCAAAGGGGCTCCTCTCTCTTGTCCACCCACCCACGCTTGGTGGTTTTCGTATGGTGGGCCCGTCCCACCAGCCCCTCCCCGGTTTTCGAGCCCACCCTCCCACCCCGCGCTCCGCGCGGGTGGGGATCGCCTTAGCACCGCTGCTCCTCAGTGGGGATTGCGCCCCGCGCTCCGCGCGGGCAAGGAACCCCCACCCACTGGTGGACCGGCGCTTGGCGGGAGTCGGGCGCGCTCATTCGACGAACTTGTGAGCCGGCACTAGAGGGCGGCGATGCCCGCCCGGGCGGCGTCCTCGTCCTGCTGGCTGGTGCCGCCCCCTACGCCCACGGCGCCAATGAGCCTTCCCTCGCGCATGATGGGAAGGGCCCCCTGGGCATAGGCGATCTTGCCCGGATGCAGGCCCAGCATCGCCACGCCGACGCCGCTGGCCAGGCGCTCGGTGAGCTCGCCGCTGGGGACCCCGAACAGGGTGGTGGCGAAGGCCTTGGCGCGGCAGGTGTCCACCCACCACCACCTGGCGCCGTCCATCCGGGCCTGGACTACGGTGTCGCCCCGGTCGTCCAGCACGGCGATGGCTATCTTGATCCCCATCTCCCGGGAGGCAGTGAACGCGGCCTCCACGATTCGCTTGGCTTCCTCGTAGGTCACGGACATGGCGGTCAACCTCCTGAAGTAGATCCGCTATGGGCTGAATAGCTCCGCTACGGCTGAGTAGCTCTGCTACGGGCACCGGCCGGGGTCTCGCCGCGGGAACGGGTCGGGCGCTCAGCTCCGGGTCTGCCGCAGCTCCCTGGGTAGAACGAAGGTGACGTCCTCCTCGATGCCTCCCAGGGTCGTTACGTCCGAGGGCTTCAGCGACGAGATCACCTCGTCGACCAGCACCTCGGGGGTGGACGCGCCCGAGGTTATGCCCACCCTGCTCACGCCCCGGAGCCATGCGGGGTCCAGGTCCTCGGGGCCGTTGATCAGGTAGGCCGGCACGCCCTGCACCTCGGCCACCTCCCGGAGCCGGTTGCAGTTGGAGCTGTTCTGGGCCCCGATGACCAGCACCAGGTCCACGCTGCGCGCCAGCTCCTTGGCGGCCTGCTGCCGGTTGGTGGTGGCGTAGCAGATGTCGGCCTTGGTGACGGAGTTGGGGAACTTCTCCTTTATCTGGTCGACCTCGGCCTGGGTGTCGTCCACGGAGAGGGTGGTCTGGGTGAGGACCACCACGGGGGTGTCGCCGTCCCAGTCCGGCAGCTCACTCTCCTCCCGCTCGTCGACCAAAGTCATGGGGGTCTGCCCCATGGTGCCCCGCACCTCCTGGTGGCCGCGGTGCCCCACCAGCAGGACCTTGCGCCCCTCCCGGTGGTACTTTCGCGCCTCGTTGTGGACCCTGGTGACCAGCGGGCAGGTGGCGTCGATGACCTTGAGACCCCTGGCCTCGGCCTTCTCGAAGTCCTCGGGGGGCGAGCCGTGGGCCGAGAACACCACCACCGAGCCCGAGGGTATGTCCTCCACGTCCTCCACGGTGATGGACCCCCTCTTCTCCAGGCTGGCGACCACGTAGGGGTTGTGGACGATCTGGTGCTTCACGTAGACCGGGGGGCCAAACTTCTCCAGGCACAGGTCCACCACCTCGATGGCCCGCACCACCCCGGCGCAGAATCCCCTGGGTGAACTGAGGACTACCTCCATGCCCACTCCTTCTTTATGCGACGAGTCCCTCACACGCGGTCCTTCAGCAGGTCCAGGTACTTGTAGGCCGAACCGGTGTTCAGCAGGACGATGCTCTCGTCTGGGTCCACCAGCCCATCGCGGACCAGACGTTTCAGTCCCACGAGGGTGGCCGCGCCCTCGGGACAGGCGAACACGCCCTCGGCCCTGGCCATCTCCGTCATGGCCGACACCATGTCCTCGTCGGAGACCGCAAGGGCGGTGCCGCCGGTGTCCCTGATGGCCCGCAGTATGATGTAGTCGGCAAAGGGGCCGGGGACCCTCAGGCCGTCGCCCACGGTGTGGGGGTTGGGCCAGGGGTCGCAGTGGTCGGCGCCCTCGTGGAACGCCTTCACCACGGGCTGGCAGCCCTCGGCCTGGACGGCGATGAACCGGGGGGGCTTGCCCTCGACCCAGCCCAGCTCCAGCAGCTCGTAGAACCCCTTCCACATCCCGATGATCCCGGTGCCCCCGCCGGTGGGGTATACGATGGCGCCGGGCATGCGCCATCCAAGCTGCATGGCCAGCTCCAGGCCCATGGTCTTCTTCCCCTCGGCCCGGTAGGGCTCCTGGAGGGTCGACAGGTCGAAGAGGCCCTTCTCCTGGGCCACCACCTTGGAGACACGGCCGGCGTCGGCAATGGTCCCGTCCACCAGCTCCAGGCTGGCCCCCATGGCCGAGGACTCGGCCCGGTTGGCGAAGGGGGCGTCCCTGGGCATGAAGACGTGGGCCTCCATGCCCCCCCGGGCCGCGTAGGCGGCCAGGGCCCCGGCGGCGTTGCCTGCCGAGGGCATGGTGTACTTGTCCAGCCCAAGCTCCTTGGCCACGGACACGGCGGCGGATACGCCCCTGGCCTTGAAGCTCAGGGTGGGATTGAGGGACTCGTCCTTGATGTAGAGGTCCTTGAGCCCCAGGACCCTGCCCAGCTCATCGGCCTTCATCAGGGGAGTGCCGCCCTCGCCGAGGCTGACGACGTTGTCCGGGTCCCGCACGGGAAGCAGCTCGGAGAAGCGCCACATACTCGAGGCCCGGGAATCGAAGACCGACCTGTCCACCTCCCTCTTCAGCCTTGGGAGGTCGTATCGGGCAAAGAGGACCTTGCCGCAGTCGGGGCAGGTCCTGGTCGGCCGGGACTGGGGGTGAACGCTCCCGCATTGGGTGCATTCCAGGTGGTCCACGTAGCTGAACATGGGCGGGGTCGCTCCCGGACAGATTGGAGGTCGGGCCCTCCGGCTTGTGGCCGGCCTGTGCCCGGCTTGTGCGGGAAGGCGATATATTATATCATGCTCGTGGCCTTGCGCCGGATACTTGAGACCAGCCCGCCCGGGAACGTTGCCCGCACTCGAAAGGAGAGCCGATGTCCAGCATAACGGAGCGGTACTACCAGAAGCACCCCGGGTCCGTCAGGCGTTACGAGGAGGCGAAGCAGCTGTTCGCCGGCGGCGTGACCCACGACACCCGGTACACCACCCCCTTCCCCATCTACGCGACCCACGCCAAGGGGCCCATCAAGTGGGACGTGGACGGCAACGAGTACGTGGACTACGTCTCGGGACACGGCTCGCTGATACTGGGCCACTCGCACCCGGCCATCGAGGAGGTCGTGGCCAGGCAGATCGGCCGGGGCACGCACCTTGGGGCCAGCACTGACGAGGAGCTCCGGTGGGCCCGGGCCATCAAGAACCTGATGCCCTCGGTGGAGAAGATCCGGTTCCACAGCTCGGGCACCGAGGCCACCCTGATGGCCTTCCGCCTTGCCCGCGCCTACACGGGTAGGAACAAGATCATCAAGCTGGAGGACCACTTCCACGGCTGGCAGGACTACGCGGTGGCCACCGGCGGCGGGGTGGCCGGAATCCCCGACGGCACCCTCTCCTCCATGATCGTGCTCCCCCCCAATGACATCCCGGCGGTGGAGCGCGCCCTGGAGGGCGGGGACGTGGCCGCGGTGATGCTGGAGCCCGTGGGCGCCCACACGGGCCACATGCCCCTGATGGTGCCCCAGTACCTTGACGACCTACGGGCGGTGACCAGGAAGCACGGCGCCCTGCTCATCATGGACGAGGTGGTGACCGGCTTCCGGCTGTCCCGGGGCGGCGCCCAGGTCAGGTTCGGCATCGAACCTGACCTCTCCACGATGGCCAAGATCGTGGCCGGCGGCCTGCCGGGCGCGGCGGTGGGCGGCAAGGCCGACATCATAGACATGATCGCCTTCCGCGACGACCCCGAGTGGGACGCCAAGCGGCGCATCGCCCACCAGGGCACCTTCAACGCCAACCCCCTCTCGGCGTCCACGGGGGCCACGGCCCTGGAGATGATCGCCAACGAGCCCATCAACGAGAGGGCCGACGCGGCGGCGGCCAGGCTGAAGGCTGGCTTCAACGAGGTGTTCTCGAAGCTGGAGGTGGCGGGCCACGCCCGGGGACTCTCCTCGGTGGTGATGGTGACCTTCAAGGACTGCGGCTGCGACCGGGAGGTCTGTCCCTTGAGCCACTCGGACATCAAGGAGGGGTCGAGCCTCAAGTTCATGGGGCCCCTGAAGCGGGGCATGATCAACAACGGGGTAGACCTCATGGGCAGGGGGACCTTCATAGTCTCCTCAGTCCACGAGAACGAGCACGTAGACCGCACCGTCGCCGCCTTCGAGGAGACCCTGAAGGCCATGAGGGAAGACGGAGTCGTCTAGACCTCCGAACCCAGCGTAGAACGCGATGCCGGCCCACCGTGTCTCTTCGAGAGGCGGTGGGCCGGTTGCTATCCAGCCCCGGACCGGCCGGGAGGGCCGCGGGGCGGGAGGGCTTGTCATGGAGGAGAGGCCGCGGCTGTACGCCGACCTCGCCCCCTGGTTTCACATGCTTACGGCCCCCGACGAGTACGCCGAGGAGGCCGCCTACAACGCCGAGAGGATAGCCCAGGCGGCGGTAGGACAGGTGCGCACGGTGCTGGAGCTGGGAAGCGGCGGCGGGAACAGCGCATCTCACCTGAAGCAGCGGTACGAGATGACCCTGTCGGACCTCTCGCCCGAGATGCTGGCCGTCAGCCGCCGCATAAACCCGGAGGTCGAGCACGTCCAGGGGGACATGCGCTCTCTCCGACTGGCGGGCAGGCAGTTCGACGGGGTGTTCGTCCACGACGCGGTGTCGTATCTGACCTCGGAGGACGACGTGCGTGCCATGGCCGAAACGGCGGCCTTCCACTGCCGGTCGGGCGGGGCCGTGTTGGTGGTCCCGGACCACGTGCGGGAACGCTTCTCGCCTCCGTATACGGAGCACGGCGGAGCCGACGGGCCCGACGGCCGCAGCATGCGGTACCTAATGTGGGCAACGGACCAGGACCCCGGGGACTCGACCTATGTCGCGGACTTCGTCTATCTGCTGCGGGAAGCGGACGGGTCCCTACGGGTCGAGCAGGACCGCCACGTGCTTGGCCTGTTCCCGGAGGCCGTGTGGATGGGCGCGCTCCGCGACGCGGGATTCGAGCCCACAGTGCACACCGACCCCTGGGGGACGCGGGTGTTCTCAGGAACGAAACGGAGCGGGTAGGCAACAAGGGTCCAGGTGGGGAATCCGCCATTCCCGATTTCGTTGACACCTCAACGCACCAGTGTTATATTTAGGGCCGCTCCAGGCGGTACCAGCTTAGCGTTTCCCTGCCCACGGGAGGGCAGTCTCAATGCCAGAAGATTTCGACTTCCGCTGGGCTGCGGTGATACTCTCGGGCGGCATCGGCTTCCTGGCCATCGGCTTGATGTTCGCCGCCTCCATGTTCATCTCCTCCCGCCGCCGCTCCTCGGTCAAGCTCACTCCCTACGAGTGCGGCATCCCCCCGGCCCCCTTCCGCTGGTCGCAGATCAACATCCGGTATTACATCTTTGCCATCCTCTTCCTGATCTTCGACGTGGAGGCGGTGTTCCTGTTCCCCTGGGCCGTGATCTTCCTGGACGACGCGGTGGGCAGCGTGCCCTTCTACGCCATGCTCATCTTCCTGGCGGTACTGGCCTTCGCCATACTGTACGGCTGGCGAAAGGGGGCTCTCCAGTGGTCGAGATAAGCCTCGGTGGCGGCAACGTACCGGCCCCCAGCATGTTCAACAAGGCCATGCCGGGGGTGGTGACGGCCAAGGCGGATGAGCTGTTCGCCATGGCCAGGAAGTCGTCCCTTTGGACCCTCACCTTCGGCTTGGCGTGCTGCGCCATCGAGATGATCTCCACGTATATGGCCCACCACGACTTCGACCGCTTCGGCGTAGTCACCTGGCCCTCGCCCAGGCAGTCGGACGTCATGATAGTGGCGGGCACCGTGGTGAAGAAGATGGGCGAGCCCATCCGGCTGCTGTACGAGCAGATGCCCGAGCCCAAATGGGTGATAGCCATGGGCAGCTGCGCCACCAACGGCGGGCCCTACTACCGCTCCTACTCGGTGGTGATGGGCGTGGACCACATCATCCCGGTGGACGTGTACGTGCCCGGCTGCCCTCCCAGGCCCGAGGCCCTGATGCAGGGCATCCTGAAGCTCCAGGAAAAAATCATGCGGGACTCCAGGCAAGGTGGCTCAAAGGCCTAGGCCCGGGGGCCACGCCCGGGAAGCAGAGGCCGCCCTCGGCGAGAGGGCCCAGGAGCTGCAGCATCGCGTCCAGGATGTCCTCAGCGGCTTTGGGCCCGAGGCCGGGGCCGCCGTCGACACCCCTACGGTCCTGGTCACATCCGGCGACATCGTTGAGGTGTGCCGCACCCTCAAGGACGAGCCCACCCTGGCCTTCACGGTGCTGCTGTGCATCGCGGCCGTCGACTACACCGAGCACATACAGGTAGTATACGTGCTCCTGTCCATGGAGCACGAACACAAGCTGCTGGTGAAGACCAACGTCCCGCCCGACGCCCCCCGCCTGCCCTCGCTGACCGCGCTGTGGCCGGCGGCGGACTGGTACGAGCGGGAGGCCCACGACCTGTTCGGGGTGGAGTTCGAGGGCCATCCCAACCTGAGCCCCCTGCTCCTGTACGAGTCTTTCCAGGGCTACCCCGGCAGAAGGGACCACCCCTTTCACGACTACCAGGAGTTCTAGTCATCCGATGGAGAAGCTGACGCTGGCGGCCAGGGTCGCACCGGACGAAGACGGATATCGGGCCACCATCGACGGACTGGTCATCGACGGCAGGGGCGACACGCCGGACCAGGCCCAGGACGACCTGGTGGAGAAGTTCCTGTCCTGGATCCAGGCCCGGGACGGCGAGGGAAAGCTGGAGGCGGAGCTGGCCGAGGTCGGCTTCGCCGACGTAGAGGAGAGCACCGAGCTGGAGCTGGAGTTCGTGGAGTAGCATGGTCGAGGTAAACCAACCCGTGGACCGCGACGCCCAGGAGCTGGAGATGCTGGTGAACATGGGGCCCCAGCACCCCTCCACCCACGGCGTGTTCAGGATGGTCCTGTTGGTCGACGGCGAGAAGGTCGTGGACTGCGAGCCCCACATCGGCTACCTGCACCGGGGCTCCGAGAAGCTGTGCGAGGGCGAGCAGTACCACCAGATCGTTACGCTGTTCGACCGGCTGGACTACATATCCAACTTCAACAACGAGCTGGTCTACTGCCGCGCGGTGGAGAAGCTGATGGGGCTGGAGGTGCCGGAGAGGGCGGAGTACGTCCGCGTCATCCTGTGCGAGCTGAACCGCATAGCCAGCCACCTCCTGTTCCTGGGCACCTTCGGGCTGGACGCGGGGGCGATGACGCCGGTCATGTTCACCTTCAGGGGGCGGGAGCGCATCCAGGCGGTGTTCGAGGCCATCAGCGGGGCCAGGATGATGCACAACTACTTCCGGGTGGGGGGAGTAAAGGAGGACCTGCCGGACAACTTCGAGCAGCTCATCGGCGGCCTCCTCCCCGACCTGCGCGCCGACGTCGAGGAGTCCGACAGGCTCCTGACCTACAACGAGGTGTTCATCGCCCGGAGCAAGGGCATCGGTACGATAAGCGCCTCGGACGCCCTGCAGTATGGGCTGACGGGGCCGTGCCTCAGGGGCTGCGGGGTCCCCTACGACGTGCGGAAGGCCGAGCCCTACTCGGTCTACGACCGGTTCGAGTTCGACGTGCCCGTGGGCATCGACGGGGACTCCTGGGAGCGGTACTACGTCCGCGTCGAGGAGATGTACCAGTCCCTGCGCATAATCCAGCAGGCGTTGGACCAGATACCCCAGGGCCCGGTCTCCGTGATGGGACGGCGGCTGATCCGCCCGCCGGCGGGCGACGTCTACGTGCGGTCGGAGAACCCCCGGGGCGAGATCGGCGTGTACCTGGTCAGCGACGGCTCGGACAAGCCCTACCGGGTCAAGGTGCGGCCCCCATCCTTCTGCAACCTGAGCGCCCTGAGGGCGCTGCTGAAGGACACATGGCTGGCGGACGCCGTCGTCATACTGGGCTCCCTGGACATCGTGCTGGGAGAGGTCGACAGGTGACCCTCGTAGACTTCCTGCTGATACTCCTGGGGCTGCTGGTGCTGTTCACCGCCCTGTCCGTCGTGGTGCTGTCCCTGACGTGGATGGAGCGCAAGTTCCTGGGCCGCCTCCAGAGGAGGCTGGGCCCGACCCGCACAGGGCCCATGGGCCTGCTCCAGCCGGTGGCCGACGCCGTGAAGCTGGTGCTCAAGGAGGACCTGATCCCGTCCTGGGCCGACAAGGCCGTGTTCTGGGTCGCGCCGCTGGTGGTGCTGGTGCCATCGTTCATGATATGGGTGACCATCCCCGCGGCAGAGAACCTGGTGATGCGAAACCTGGACATGGGCCTCTTCTACATCATCGCCTTCTCGGTGCTGACCATACTCGGCCTGGTCCTGGCGGGCTGGGGCTCGGCCAACAAGTACGGCACCCTGGGCAGCCTCCGCTCGGTGGCCCAGCTGGTGAGCTACGAGATACCCGTCATCATGGTGGTGATCGCGGTGGCGATGATGGCCCAGTCCCTGGACCTCCGCATCATATCCATAAGCCAGGTGCCCATAACGGACGTGGACCTTCCCAAGCCCAACCCCATCAACATCCCCTTCGTGGTGCTGCAACCCCTGGGGATGCTGATCTTCTTCATAGCCGGGCTGGCCGAGGTGGGGCGGACCCCCTTCGACATTTACTTCGCCGAGTCGGAGATAGTGGGAGGCCCCTTCGTCGAGTACAGCGGCGCCCACTGGTCCGTCTTCTTCCTCGCCGAGTACATGAACACCTTCGTAATCGCCGCGCTGACGGCGCTGCTGTTCCTGGGGGGGTGGTACGGGCCCTACAACCCGGACTCCCCCACGTGGCTGGCGGGGCTGATGGCGGTGATCTGGTTCCTGATCAAGACCTACCTGGTGGTGACCGTCATCTTCTGGGTGAGGGGCACCTTCCCCCGCCTGCGCATCGACCAGCTCATGGCCTTCGCATGGCAGGTGGTAGTGCCGCTGTCCTTCCTGAACATAGTCATCACCGGCATCTACCTGTTCTACGGCTGGCCCTGGTGGAGCCTGACGCTGATGTCCCTGGCGCTGACCAGCGTCATCGGGTACCTGATCTTCAAGTACCTCTCCGCACCGGCCAAGAGCGTGGACAGGGTGTACCGGCTGCGCCAGATGGCTGAGGCCCGGCGGGCCGGCGAGGCGGGAGGAGGATAACCGATGCTGGGCGGTATCAAGGGTATGCTCCTGACCATGGTCTCCACCATCAAGGGGTTCAGAAGCCCCGTGACGGTCCAGTACCCCAACGAGCACCTGCCCATACAGCCGCGGTACATGGGCTTCCCGGCCCTCACCTGGGACGAGAAGGTCGGCGAGCCCTGGTGCACGGGCTGCATGGTGTGCATCCGGAACTGCCCGACCCTGTGCATGAGCGCGACGATGATGGACAACCCCCTCCAGCAGGAGGGGAAGAGCCACCGGAGGAAGATCGTCGACTCCTTCGAGATCAACCTGAACCGGTGCATCCTGTGCGGAATCTGCGTGGAGGTGTGCAACTTCGACGCCATCGTGATGAGCCACGAGCACGAGATGAGCACCTACGAGCGAAACGGGGACAGGGTCGACCTCATCGGGCTGCTGGAGATGGGCAAGCGCTACCAGAAGGAGACCGCCTGGGTCCCGCCCTCGGTGCTGGCCAAGGAGGCCGCGGCCAAGGCGAAGGAAGCCAAGGAGCAAGAGTCGAAGGAGCCCGTAGAGGAGGGCTCCAGCTAGGATGTCCGAGGCCTTGTTCGTTCTGGCCGCCGTCCTGGCGTTGGGTGGGGGTCTGGGCGTCGTAGCCACCCGGAACGTGGTCCACGCGGCCCTGTTCCTGCTGCTCTCGCTGGTCGCGGTGGCGGGCCTCTACCTGCTGCTGTTCGCCGAATTCCTGGCGCTGGTACAGGTGCTCATCTACGGCGGGGCCATCGTAATCGTGCTCCTGTTCGCCATAATGCTCACCCGGAGCAGGGAGTACCCCCGCATAACCGACAACCCCCAGTGGCCCCTGGCCATCGTGGCAGCGCTGGCCCTGTTCGGGGTGCTCACGGCGGCTCTGCTGTGGAAGGAGCTACCGCAGACGGAGGCCCAGGGGCCCGGCTTAGCCAAGCTGGGCGAGTCCCTCTTCACCACCTGGGCGGTGCCCTTCGAGGTGGCGTCCCTGGTCCTGCTGGTGGCGCTGGTGGGAGCAATAATCATCGCCAGCCGGGGAGACGAAGAGCAGTGAGCCTGGAAGCCTTCCAGGTCCTGAGCGCGGCCCTGTTCTGCCTGGGCCTCTACGGCGTGCTGGCCCGGCGCAGCGCGGTGCTCATACTCATGTCCATAGAGCTGATGCTCAACGCGGTGAACATCAACCTAATCGCCGCGGCGGCCCACCTGGACCCGGTGGGGTTCACCGGCCAGATCATCGCCATCTTCGTGATCACGGTGGCCGCCGCGGAGGTGGGCCTGGCCCTGGCGATCATCCTGAGACTGTTCCGCAACCGCTCCACGGTCAACGTGGACGAAGTGGACCTGATGAAGTGGTGAGATAGATGGAGCTAGCGAAGCTCGCCTGGCTGATCCCGGCCTTCAGCTTCATCGCTTTCCTTCTTATCGTCGTCTTCGGGAGGTTCCTCCCGGCGAGGGGCGCCTTCCTGTCCATCCTGGCCATCGCCGGCGGCTTCGCGGTGTTCTGGCTGGTCCTAGCCGGATTCCTGGACGCCGGCGTTTCCGGCGCAGACTGCGCCATGGCCTTCGGGCAGAAGACCTGCGTCTTCAGCCGGGAGTGGTTCACCGCCGGCTCGGTGGTCCTCAACTGGGGCATCATCGTTGACCCCCTGTCGGTGGTGATGCTGGGGTTGATTACTTTGGTGGCCCTGATGATCCAGGTCTACTCCCTGGGGTACATGAAGGGCGACCCCCGTTTCGGATGGTACTTCGCCGTCCACGCGCTGTTCATCGCGTCGATGCTCAGCCTGGTGCTGGCGGACAACTTCCTGCTGCTGTACGTGGTCTGGGAGCTGGTGGGCGTCTGCTCCTACCTGCTCATAGGGTTCTGGTACGAGCGGAGCTCGGCGGCCGAGGCGGCCAAGAAGGCCTTCGTCACCACCCGCATCGGAGACGTGGGGCTGCTGGTGGGCATCCTGCTCCTGTTCAACGAGGTCGGGACCTTCGACATGTCCGCCACCTTCCAGGCCGTGGCCTCGGGCGCGGTGGGAGAGGGCACCCTCACCATCGCGGCCATCCTGCTGTTCCTCGGAGCGATGGGCAAGTCCGCCCAGTTCCCGCTGCACGTGTGGCTGCCCGACGCCATGGAGGGCCCGTCGCCCGTCAGCGCGCTGATCCACGCCGCGACCATGGTGGCGGCGGGGGTATACCTGGTGGCCCGGGCCTTCCCCATCTTCGAGGCGGCCCCCGACGCCCTGATGGTGGTGGCCGTCATCGGGCTGATCACCGCCCTGATGGGCGCCACCATGGCCCTGGTCCACACCGACCTGAAGCGCATCCTGGCGTACTCGACCATCAGCCACCTGGGGCTGATGATGCTCTCCCTGGGCGCGTTCGGCTACACGGCGGCCATCTTCCACCTGGTCGCCCACGGCTTCGCCAAGGCGATGCTGTTCCTCGGGGCCGGGAGCGTGATGCACGGCATGCACGAAGAGACCGACGTCCGGAAGATGGGGGGCCTCAGGAAGGTTATGCCCTTCACGGCCCTGACCTTCACCATCGGCGCCCTGTCCCTGGGTGGAATCCCCGTGCTCTCGGGGTTCTGGAGCAAGGACGAGGTGCTGCTGTCCGTGCTGGACCACAGGGTCTACCTGCTGCCCTTCGCCCTGATCGTCGCCTTCCTCAGCGCCGCGTACATGGCGCGGGCGCTCTACGTGGTGTTCTACGGCGAGCTAAAGCCCGAGAACGAGGGCGTCCACGAGTCCCCAATGGTGATGACAGGCCCCATGCTGCTGCTGGCTGTGCCGGCGGTGCTGTTCGGCTTCCTGTCCATACAGGCAACCAGCGACGGGGGCATCGGCACCTTCCTGTTCTTCGACAAGGCCCACGGCTTCGCGCCCAACTTGGGCCTCCTCATAGGCTCCGCGGTCCTGGCAGTGGCCGCCTTCGCCCTGTGCTGGCGGATATACATGAGCCGGCAGATGGACCTGGATGCGTGGAAGGCCCGGTTCGCGTGGCCGATCCGGGTGTGGGAGAGCAAGTACTACCTGGACGACCTGTACCAGTGGGGCATCGACAGGCTGGTGCTGGTCTTCGCCTCGTTCATCGCACTCTTCGACAGGGTGGTGGTGAACGACGTGGGAGTCAACGGACCGGGCAACACCGTCCGGCGCACCGGGTTCATCCTGCGGTATCACGTCAGCGGGCGGGTGTACAGCTACGCGCTCGGCATGGCCGTGGGCGCCGTCGCCGTTGCCATCCTCTGGTGGGCGCTGGCAAGCCGATGACCGGCAGACTGGCTTTCCCCCTGGTCCGTTTCTGCCCGCTTCGCCGAGGGCATGGGCTGGCATGATCCTCTTCGTGACCATACTGCTGCCCTTCTGCGCCGGGCTCCTGCTGGCGCTGTTCCCCCGTGACCGGCACAGGGAGATACGGGCCTTCTCCACCCTCGTCGGCGCGGCCCTGGCGGTGCTAAGCGCGGTCATCTTCTCCATGTACGACTTCAAAGAGGGGGGGTACCAGTTCACCGATTCCTTCAAGTGGCTGGACGCGCCCCTGAACATCTCCCTGAGCCTGGGGCTGGACGGCATATCGGCGCCCATGGTCCTGCTCACGGGAATCGTGGTGCTGGCAGCCACCATGGTCTCCTGGAACATAGAGCACAGGCC
Source organism: Dehalococcoidia bacterium (assembly GCA_965207305.1). Taxonomy (GTDB): domain Bacteria; phylum Chloroflexota; class Dehalococcoidia; order Lucifugimonadales; family JAGWBF01; genus JAGWBJ01. The sequence continues at coordinate 512,677 of CBDBMB010000004.1, forward strand.
CCGGGACTTCTTCGTGCTGATGATGATGCTGGTGGCCGGGGTGTACGGCGTCTTCGTAGTCCGGGACCTGTTCTTCCTGTTCTTCTTCTACGAGCTTGCGGTGCTGCCCATGTACCTCCTCATCGGCGTGTGGGGCAGCAGCAGCGACTTCGGCACCTTCCTGCGGCCCAAGGAGTACGGGGCGCTGAAGCTGGTGCTCTTCCTGGTGGCCGGCAGCGTGCTGGTGTGGACGGCGATCCTGGGCGTCTACTGGGCTGCCGCCCAAGCCGGCACCCCGACGTTCCTGATAGAGGCGGTGGCGGGAGAAGGGGCCGACCTCCAGGACGTGGACTTCGACGAAGGCTTCAAGCACTTCCAGACCCTGTTCTTCCCCCTGTTCATGGTAGGGTTCGGGGTGCTGGCGGGCCTGTGGCCCTTCCATACCTGGTCCCCAGACGGGCACGTGGCGGCGCCCACCGCGGTGAGCATGGTGCACGCCGGGGTGCTGATGAAGCTGGGCGCCTACGGCATCATCCGCGTGGGGATGGTGCTCCTGCCCGAGGGGGCCGAGACGTGGATGCCGGTGCTCATAGGGCTGGGGACGGTCAACGTACTGTACGGCGCCGTGTCGGCCCTGGCCCAGCGAGACCTGAAGTACGTCGTGGGCTACTCCAGCGTCAGCCACATGGGATACGTGCTCATAGGCATCGCCACCCTCGACCGGCTGGGAGTGGGCGGCGCGGTGCTCCAGATGTTCTCCCACGGGATCATGACGGCCCTCTTCTTCGCCCTGGTCGGTGTGATATACGACCGGGCCCACGTGCGGGACATAGGCGTGCTCGGGGGGCTCTCCAAGCGCATGGGAGTGACCGCCGCCTTCTTCGCCGTGGCGGGCCTGGCCTCCCTGGGGCTGCCGGGACTCAGCGGCTTCGTGGCCGAGTTCCTGGTGTTCGTGGGGACTTTCAGGACATACCTGCCCCTGGCGGTGCTGGCGGTGATCGGAGCGGCCATAACCGCCGTGTACATACTGCGCCTCCTGGCCAGCACCTTCTTCGGGCCCATGGACCCCCGGTGGGAGCACCTGGGGGACGCCAGCCGGCTGGAGATGGGCGCCGCCGGCATGCTGGTGGTGACGCTGGTCTTCGTGGGCGTCTGGCCGCTGCCCTTCATGGACGTGATCAACAGCGGAGTCGCCGACCTGCTCGTGAGGTTCCCGGCATGATGCACCCAGGATCTCCCGGAGGATTGCGCTGACCTCATGTCGCTGACCGCAGACCTGCACCTGCTTCTGCCGGAGTTCGTCCTGGCGGGCCTCGCCATGTTGGTGCTCGCGGTAGACCTGGTGTTGCCGGCCTCGCGGAAGTTCCTTCTTGGCTGGCTGAGCGTGGCCGGCCTGGGAGGGCTCATCGCCCTGTCCCTGGCCCTACTGTGGGGCGAGGACCAGGCCCTGTACGGCGGGCTGGTGCAGGTGGACGCCTACTCCCTGTTCTTCAAGTGCTTCTTCATGGCCATGGGCATCTTCATCATCCTGAGCTCCATGGACTACATCGAGAAGTACCTGACCCATCCGGGAGAGTACTACGGCCTCATCCTCTTCTCGGTGCTGGCCATGAGCGTGATGGCCGCCTCCCGGGAGCTTCTCACCGCCTACATCGCCCTGGAGCTGATGAGCTTCTGCTTCTATATCCTCGCCTCCTACGCCAGGACCAACGCCAAGTCCAACGAGGCCGGGATCAAGTACGTCCTCATCGGGGCCTTCTCCTCGGCGATACTGCTGTTCGGCGTCAGCCTCGTGTACAGCAGCATCGGCGAGACCCGGTACGACGGGATTCACCAGGTGCTGGCGGCCGGCGGCGACTTCAGCCCGGCCTTGTGGGTGGGGATAGCCCTGATCCTGGTGGGGCTGGGGTTCAAGATGGCGGCCGTGCCCTTCCACATGTGGGCCCCCGACGTGTACGAGGGTGCGCCCCTGCCGGTGACGGCCTACCTGGCGGTGGGCTCCAAGGCCGCCGCCTTCGCCCTGGTCCTGAGGCTGTTCGCCGAGGGGTTCCTGCCGACGGTGGACGACTGGCAGATAATCGTCGCGGTGCTGGCGGCGGTGACCATGACCGTGGGCAACCTGGTGGCCATCGCCCAACGGAACATCAAGAGGCTGCTGGCCTACTCCAGCGTGGGCCAGGTGGGGTTCCTGCTCCTGGGAATCGCCGCGCTGCCCAACCTGGAGGCTCCGGGACCAGTATCGGCACTAGCCTCCAACGGCATCATGCTCCACCTGGTGGGCTACGCTGCCACGAACATGGTGGTGTTCGTGGGCGTGATCGCCTTCTTCAACCTCACCGGCAAGGAGGAGATCGCGGACTTCGCGGGCCTAGCGGACCGGCACCCCTTCCTGGCCGCGTCCATAGCGGTGGGACTTTTCTCCCTGGCCGGCCTGCCCTTCTTTGCCGGGTTCACGACCAAGTTCTACCTGTTCACCGCCGCCGCCAACGAGGGGCTGCTGTGGCTGGCGTCCCTGGCCATTCTCAACAGCCTCATATCCCTGTACTACTACCTAGTGGTCATAAGGCACATGTACATACAGCCGGCGCCGGAGGAGGCCCCGGCCACGGGCGGCGACGCCGACTCGGGAGTGGAGGCCTCTGCCGCCTCCCGGCTGTCGCCAACCCCCCTGATCCTGGGGGTGCTGGCGGTGCTGGTGCTGGGCACCTTCTTCGTCGGGGTGTACCCCTTCCCCATAGTGGAGGCGCTGGACGCCGCCACCGCGTCTATCTTGCCGATCAACTAGGGCCTGCCGGTCAAACCAAGACCTGCCCACCAACCCCGGCCGGGCCCCGGGCCGCCACCCCAAAGGCGATATCTGCTATAATGCCTATGTTCCGTCCAGCCGTTGGAGGTCCCTTCCGTGATCATATCTGTCATAGGCGGCAACGAGCCTCCCCCTGAAGCCATACTCAAGGCCGAGGAGGTGGGCCGCGAGCTGGCCAGGCGCGGGATCATGGTGGCGTGCGGCGGCATGGCGGGGGTGATGGAGGCAGTTTGCCGTGGCGCAAAGGAGGGGGGAGGGACGACCATCGGAATCCTGCCCGGCCGGGACGGCGGCCAGGCCAACCGGTGGGTGGACATCCCCATATGCACCGACATGGGCTACGCCCGGAACGCCATCGTCGCCTACACGGGCCAGGCGGTCATAGCCATCGACGGCTCCTACGGGACGGTCTCGGAGATGTGCTACGCCCTGAGGGCCGACATCCCGGTAATCGGGCTGGACACGTGGACCCTGTTCAGGAACGGCGAGGCGGACGACAAGATGATAGTGGCCCTGGACCCGGTGGACGCCGTGGACAAGGCCGTCGCAGCAGCGGACGAGCGGCTCAAGACCGTGTCGGCCCAACCTCGCATGACCACGGGATAGCCGCACAAACGAAGTGTACCCCCCCACCGCCGCCCGGCCGACGCCGTGGCCGGCGTGGGATTCGGGTCCAGTCGCCAGGGAAACGAGAGCAGTGCCTAACATACAGTCAGTCCACGCCCGGGAGGTCCTAGACTCCCGGGGGAACCCGACCATAGACGTGGAGGTGCGCCTGTCCGACGGCGCCAGGGGAAGCGCCATGGTGCCCTCGGGGGCCAGCACCGGCTCCCACGAGGCGGTGGAGCTCCAGGATGGAGACCCCGCCCGCTACCACGGCAGGGGAATGCTGCGGGCCATATCCCGGGTCCACGACGTCATCCATCCGGCCCTGAGGGGCGTGTCCCCCTTCGACCAGGCCGAGGTGGACGGGATGCTGAAGGACCTGGACGGGACCCCCAACAAGTCCCGCCTGGGAGCCAACTCCATCCTCGGGACGTCCATGGCGACGGCCCGGGCGGCGGCGGCGTCCCATGGGGTGCCTTTGTACCGCTACCTGTCCCAGGGCTCGGCCAACCTGCTGCCCGTCCCCATGTTCAACGTCCTGAACGGCGGCCGCCACGCCCGGGGCTCCACGGACTTCCAGGAGTTCATGGTGGTGCCCATGTCCGCCTCGACCTTTGCCGAGGCCCTGCGGGCCGGCGCCGAGATACACAACGCGCTGCTGCACCTGATCGAGAACAGGTACATGAATACCGGGGTGGGCGACGAGGGCGGTTTCGCGCCAACCCTGCCCTCCAATGCCCACGCGGTGGAAGTCCTACTGCAGGCGATCCAGACGGCGGGGTACGAGCCCGGGCGGGACTGCGGCATCGCGCTGGACGCGGCCGCCACCGAGCTCCACCGTCGGGGGACCTACCACCTGGCCCGGGAGGGGATATGGCTCACCTCCGAAGAGCTGGTGGACTACTACGTGAAGTGGGTGGAGCAGTACCCCATCGTCAGCATCGAAGACGGGCTGTCGGAGGACGACTGGAACGGCTGGGAGCTGCTGTACCGCCGGCTGGGCAGCAAGGTCCAGCTCGTCGGCGACGACCTGTACACGACCAACGTGGACCGTATCGCGCGGGGCATCCAGACGCGGACAAGCAACTCGGTCCTCATAAAGCCCAACCAGATCGGGACCCTGAGCGAGACCCTGGAGGCCATCAGGCTGAGTAAGCGAGCCGGGTGGAGCACCGTGATGAGCCACCGGTCGGGGGAGACCGAGGACACGACCATCTCCGACCTGTCGGTGGCCTGGGAGACGGGGCAGATCAAGTCGGGAGCGCCATGCCGGTCCGAGCGGCTGGCCAAGTACAACCGGCTCCTGAAGATCGAGCATGAGATCGGGGCCGACGCCCGGTACGCGGGCCGCACCGCCCTGCGCCACGCGGCGGTGTAGCGCGCCGCCGTGGTGCGGCAACCGGGGACATCGGGGACCGGTCCGGGAGGTGGGCTGGGCGGATGGTATCATATCGGACGTGGCAGGCATCGTAGAATCGTGATTGGGAGGTGACCCGTGGCGACCCGCATAGGTGTCAACGGCTTCGGCAGGATCGGCAGACAGGTGACCCGGGCCATCGGTGAGAGATACTCCGGGAAGCTGGAGGTCGCCGCGATAAACGACCTGGCCAACGCCGAGACCAACGCCCACCTGTTCAAGTACGACACGACCTACGGCGTCTACCCCGGCAGCGTGGAAGCCAGGAACGGGAGCCTCGTGATCGACGGCCGGGAGATAAGGGTGTTCTCCGAACGAGACCCCGCGAACATACCCTGGGGCGAGATGGGCGTCGACGTGGTGGTCGAGTCCACTGGCATCTTCACCGACGCGGAGAGGGCCGGGGCCCACCTGAAGGGAGGCGCCAGCAAGGTCATCATATCCGCCCCCGCCAAGGGCGAGGACCTGACCATCGTGATGGGGGTCAACGACGAGAAGTACGACCCAGGGCAGCACAGGATCGTCTCCAACGCATCCTGCACCACCAACTGCTTCGCCCCCATGGTCAAGGTGCTGAACGACGCCTTCGGCATACAGCACGGCCTGATGACCACGGTGCATTCCTACACCAACGATCAGAAGATCCTGGACCAGGTGCACTCGGACCTGAGACGGGCCCGGGCGGCGGCGGCCAACATCATCCCCACCAGCACCGGGGCGGCCAGGGCCGTCGGCCTGGTGGTGCCGGAGCTGAACGGGAAGCTCCACGGCATCGCCCTGCGGGTCCCCACGGTCACCGTCTCCGTGACCGACTTCGTCGCCACCGTGTCGCGAAAGGTGACCCAGGACGAGGTCAACGACGCCTTCAGGAGCGCGGCCTCGGGGCCTCTGAAGGGGATACTCCAGTACACGGAAGAGCCCCTGGTAAGCTCGGACTTCAGGGGCAACCCCCATAGCTGTATCCTGGACGCGCCCTCCACCATGGTGATGGACGAGGACATGGTGAAGGTCCTGGGCTGGTACGACAACGAGTGGGGCTACTCGTGCCGTACGGCCGACCTGTGCAGCTTCATGGTGGACAAGGGCATCTAACCAAGGGCCTCTTGTGCCCCTCCCCAGGTTATTGTGCCCACCCTCGCCTAAGCAAGGAGGCGGCGCCCCGCGCTCCGCGCGGGCAATGAGCCCTCACCTCGCGCTCCTGCGTGGGCAATGAACCCCCACACGCTGGTGGACCGGCACTTGGCAGGAGGCGGGCGGGCCTATTCCACGAACCTGTGAGACGGCACACTAGGAGAGCTGCGGGTACCTGAAGCAGCCCACCAGGTGGTCGTTGACCATGCCGGCGGCCTGCATGAAGGCGTAGCATATCGTCGGGCCCACGAACTTGAAGCCCCGCTTCAGCAGGTCCTTGCTCATGGCCTGGGACTCGAGAGTCTTGGCCGGGACGTCCCGCAGCCGGGCCCAGGCGTTGACGCGGGGAGTGCCCCCGACGAAGGACCACGCGTAGGCGTCGAAGCTGCCGTGGGACCGCTGGACCTCCAGGAACGCCCGGGCGTTGGCGACAGAGGCCGCCACCTTCAGCCGGTTGCGCACGATCCCGGGGTCCGCCAGGAGTGCCGCGGTCCTGGCGTAGTCGTAGCCGGCGACGGCGGCCGGGTCGAAGTTGTCGTAGGCCAGCCGGTACGACTCCCGCTTTCCGAGTATGGTGTTCCAGCTCAGGCCGGCCTGGGCCCCCTCCAGAATCAGCAGCTCGAACAGGGCCCGGTCGTCGTGGCAGGGGACTCCCCACTCGGTGTCGTGGTAGTCGATGCTCAGGGGGTCGGGGCCGGCCCACTCACAGCGTTCCAGGGTGCACCTCCGGGGCCGCGCGCCGGTCTGCCGGGTCAGGGAACGGGGTCGGAGGCGAAGGCGGGCATCACCTCGGCGGCGAACCGGCTGACTTGGTCGGCGATCTGGGACCTGGTCATCCCCATGGGGGTCGCCACCAGCACCTGGTCGAGGCCGGGGTACCTGGCCTCGATCTCCTTGATGTGAGCGATAGCGTCCTCCGAGGTGCCGCAGAACCATGCCCTGGTCTTCAGCACCTGGTCGAAGTCCGTGCCCGGGGCGATGTGTGTAGCCGCGCCCGCGGGCCCCACGGCCTTCATCTGGTCTTCGCTGTAGCGCAGCATCCCCAGGGGGGCGGCGAACTTGACGTGCTCCTCGAAGAGAGGGCGCATCGCCCGCTTGGCGGCGTCGAAGCTGTCCTCCAGCCACATCCACAGCCCCAGGGCCAGGTCCTCGCCCAGTTCCAGGTCCCGTCCGTGGCGGGCGTTGGCCGCCTGATACTCCCGCACCATGGCGTCCACGTGGTCCATGGCGGTGCCCAGGATGATCCCCTTGATGCCGTGCTTCGCCATGAAGTCCATGCCCCTGGCGCTGCCGCTGACGATGGGCTGCCACGTCTCCACCGGGAGGTTCCGGGGGCGGGGCACCAGGGTTATCTCCTCCAGGTCGTATCCCCGGTAGGGGACCCGGGGCGGGATGGTGTAGTGCTTCCCGTGGTGGGAGAAGGAGCTCTGGTTGAAGGCCTTGAGGACGACCTCCACCTGCTCTTCGAACAGCTCGCGGTTGGCGTCGGCGTCCAGCATGGGTGCGCCGAAGGTCTCCACCTCGCGGGTGTGGTAGCCGCGGCCCACGCCGAAGACGACGCGGCCGTTGGTCAGGATGTCGGCGGTGGCGAAGTCCTCGGCCAGCCGCAGGGGGTGCCACATGGGCAGGATGTTGAAGGCGCAGCCGAACTTGAGCCTGCTGGTACGCTGGGCAAGCCACAGGCCCAGCATCAGCAGGTTGGGCACGCACTCGTACCCCTCCCGCTGGAAGTGGTGCTCGGCCATCCACAGGGTGTCGTAGCCCAGGCCCTCCATGAGCTGGGCCGTCTCCAGGGTCATGTCGAAGGCCTCGACGAGACGCTCGTTGGGGTACCACCGCTCGTTGGCGGGGATGCCGTCGAAGCCGATGCCGTCTCCCTGCAGCACCTGGCCCATGGTCATGACGGAGAAGGAGGTGATCACTGCGCTACCCCAGGGTCTCGCTAATCTGGATGAGGGGCTTGATGTTGGTGTAGTTGGGGATGTCCCCGATCAGGTCACGGCCCTCGGCCATGAAGGCCTGGTGGACCTCCTCCACCGTGTCGAAGTACAGGTAGCACATGTAGCCGTACTGGGGCGGCTTGTTGGGGTCCGGCGCAGAGACGCCTTTGCACACCTCGTCCCGGCGCAGGCCGCGGGGGGTCAGCCGCTCCCTCACCAAGGGCATGTGCTTCTCCATGTAGTATTTCTCGTCGAAGGAGCCGTCGTCCTGCTGGGCATAGAGGATAGAAACCTGTATCATCACTCACTCCTATGGGTCCGGTTATGGTCTGCCGGGGCGGGGGCTTGGTGAGGGGGCCCGGCCGCTAGTTGGGCACCCAGATCACCGAGGAAATCTCGCTGAACTCCCGCCACAGCTTGGTCCAAGACTCGCCGCCGTCGTCGCTGCGGTACAGGTAGCCGTAGCGGCTGCCCGCGAACATCACGTCGGCGTCGTAGGGCTGGGCGTTGACCACCCACATGGCGGCGTTGGGCTCCACCGGCAAGGTCAGGCTGCTCCAGGTGTTGCCGGTGTCTGTGGACCGCATCACCGTGCCTATCTCCCCCGGGGTGGTGTCGCCGATGGTCACGAACACGGTGTTGGCCTCGCCGGGCTTCACCAGGACGCCCCGGGGGTAGCCCCAGGGGAAGGAGTCCCGGACGCCCACCGACCGCCAGGTCGCGCCGTCGTCCACGGTGGTGTAGATGTCGTCGTTCACCACCACGATGACGGTCTTGGGGGGGCCGGCGGTCACCGTCACGTTGTGCACGTCCCGGTTGGGGATGCCGCCGTTGACGGCCCGCCAGCTCTCGCCAGAGTCGGTGCTGAGCCGGAGGCCGTCCACCTCCAGGCCGACCCAGACCCGGTTGGCAGCCGTGGGGTCTATGGCGATGGCGGTCACCCGGGGGGTCCCCACGTTGATGCACTCGGCGGCTATCTCCACCGGCCTCTGCTCCCAGGTGCGGCCGCCGTCGGTCGACCGGAACACCCCCGCGGGAGTGGGCGTGCCCGTCCCTGCGTACATGGCGCCCGGGGCATCGGGCTCGATGGCCAGGGCCCAGACGTGCTGGCCCCTGAGCGCGCCGTCCAGCAGCCTCCAGGTGCCGCCCGCATCCTCGCTGACGTAGAGTCCCGCGTCGCTCCCGGCAAACACCGTCTCGGGATGGCTGGGGTGGTTCACGACGGCGCGGACCAGGGCGTCGGAGTGCATCCCCTGGTCGACGCCTATGCGCCTCCAGGACTCTCCGCCGTCCGCGCTGCGCATCACCCCCTGGCCGACGGTGCCCACCAGTATGGTCATATCTGTGGCCATTGCTACCCCTCCTTGGAACGGGTTACCGGGGGAAACGGTCTCCGGAAACGGCTGCCGGGCGTGACGCGACCATTGTATCCGAGCCCGGAGGGGCCTTCAAGCCTCGGGCTGCCGCCAACGGCGCCGGAGGCTCTCCACGTACACGCGGCCGTAGTCGCCATAGCGGCCGCCGGTGCCGTCCTCGGAGAGGCGCTCGGCCCACATGTACTCCACGTCGGCCCACACTATCGGGTAGGGGGCCTCCTCGAAGAAGGCGGCCACGGCGTCCTCGGCGCTGGATGCCTGGACGTACCCCATCATCTGGAAGTTGTCGTAGCTGTTCCCCCGGTCCGAGAAGAACCTGCCCTTCATGGAGGAGAGGACGATGTAGGAGGCGATGGGACTATCCTACCTAGGGCCCGTTCTGGGGGCCTAGTCCGCGGGGACGGCCGGCTGGGGGCTTGCCGCGAAAGCGGGCATGACCTCCTTGGCGAACCGCTCCATCTGCTCCAGGATCACCGCCTGGGGCGTGCCCACCGGCTGCTGCAGGGTGACGCGTTCCAGCCCCGGGTACCTGGCCTCCACGGACTTCAGGGCCTCGATGATCCTCTCCGGCGGGCCACAGAGGAACCCGCCGGCCTTCACCGCGTCCTCGATCCTGGGCAGGTCCGCGTTGGGGGCCCTGCGGCGGTCGCTCATCGCCTCCACCTGCTCGTCGGTGAGGGTCCGGACTAGCCGCAGGGGGCCGAACATCTTCAGGTTCTCCTCGTACAGCTTCCCGGCCTCGACCATGGCCCTCTCCACCGTGTCGGCGATGTAGAAGGAGAAGCCGATGCTCAGCCCCTCCCCGGGCTCGGTCTCCCGCCCCGCACGGGCGAGAGCGTCGCGGTAGGCCAGCACGACCCGCTCCATGGCGCCGCCCTCGGCGACCCCGCCGCCGATGATGCCGTTGATGCCGTGCCTGGCCATGAAGTCCAAGCCCCGGGGCGTGGCGCTCTGGATGGGCTGCCAGCACTCCACGGGCAGGTTGGCCGGCCTGGGCACCAAGGTGATCTCCTCGAGATCGTAGCCCCGGTAGGGGACCCTGGGAGGGATGGTGTAGTACTTGCCGTGGTGGGAGAAGGACGCCTGGTGGAAGGACTTGAGGATGACCTCCACCTGCTCCTCGAACATGTCCCGGTTGGCCTCCTGGTCCAGCAGCGGCGCGCCGAACACCTCCACCTCTCGCGTGTGGTAGCCGCGGCCGACTCCGAAGACCACCCGGCCGCCGGTGAGGATGTCGGCGGTGGCGAAGTCCTCGGCCAGGCGGAGCGGGTGCCACATGGGGGCGATGTTGAAGGCGCAGCCCAGCCTGATCCTGGGGGTCACGTGGGCCAGGTGGACAGCCAGCAGGGGGATGTTGGGGATGCACTCGTACCCCTCCCGCTGGAAGTGGTGCTCGGCCATCCACAGGGTATCGTAGCCCCAGCGGTCGAGCTGAATGGCGATAGCGTCGGTCTTGTCGAAGACCGTGGCCAGGTGCTCGTCGGAGTACCACCGGTCGTTCACCGGGACTCCGGCGTAGCCCACGTCCTCCATGTCCACGTGGCCCGCGAACATGCCGTCGAACTTGGTTATCATCGCTCACCTCCGGCTTGGTAGTCGGCTCGGCCATGTGAAAAGAGTCAGGAGCGGGGGACCTTCAGCAGGCCCATCAGCTCCGAGATGGACGCCATCGACTCCAGCCCCTTCACGGCCCCTGCGATGGACTCGGCGTGGTCCCGGCTGATGACCTGGGTCGTGGTGTCCATGAACTTGGCGAGCACGCCGTCCCAGTCGGTGTACCTGGTGGTGTCGTCGACCCGGGTCCTGAAGCTGCGGCCGTCCCTGGTGGAGAGTATGACCTTGCTGATGCGAGCGTGGGTGTCCCTGTACACCTGCTCCGACTCCTCGTCGAAGCCGAGGCTCACCCGGCGCTCCATGTCCCTGAAGCCGTCGCCGCCGGCCAGCTCCTCGGAGTACCAGCCCGGCCCCTTCGTGCCCGCGAGCACGGCGGCGGCCACCTGGTAGGGCGTGCTGAACTCCCGGTCCACCAGCCTGGTGGGGGCCTGGTCCTCGAACCCTATCCCCCCGGCCCGGTTGGTCACCACATGGACGGCCTCGATGTCCTCGGGGGACAGGCGCTGGTCCCTGACCAGGTCCGTGACGCCGGCCATGGCCGTGTGGGTCACGGCGCATCCGGGGAAGGACTTGGTGGCGAACCTGAGGACGTGGAACCGCTGGCCGAGGTCGGCCGTGACCTCCTCGTCCCTGAAGATGTCCATCCCCAGCATCCGCCACAGGCCGTGGTCCCCGTCGAGGATGTTGTTCTCCTGCAGCATCTGCAGGCCCTTCTCCGCCGACACGGCGGCGAAGACTCCCACCATGGTCATCCAGGCCCATCCCTGCTTGATGTCCTTGCGGGGAGTCAGCCCCTCGTCCCCTATCCACTTGTAACCGGCGGGCACGGGCGTGTACATGCCGGCCATCCCCAGGGTTGAGAGGAACCGGTCGCGGTCCTGCCCAAGGGCCCTGGCCGCCGCGCCCGCCGACGCGAACACCGACACGCTGGAGCCGGTGACCTTGGCCTCCTGCTCGGGCGTCTGGTCCATGGACGCGACGATCCGAGCGGCGCACTCGTAGCCCGCGACCACGCTGACGATGAGCTCCCTGCCCGAGATGCCCCGGCCCTCTCCGGTCGCCAGCGCGCCGGGCACGGCCATGGGCCCCATCCACGCCAGGTTGGTGCCACCCTGGGAGGCGAAGGAGTCGCAGTAGTCCAGCATGGTGGACAGGGCCCCGTTGGCGTAGGCCGCCATGGGCGGGGCGACCTTGGAGCCGTCGCCTATCAGGGTCGCCTGGGGACTCCCTCCGCCCAGCTCCCTGGACATCTCCAGGAAGGGGTTAGCCAGGGCCAGGGGATACCCCCCGATGCAGTTGCCGATGGCGTCGAGGATGAGCAGCCGGCCCTTCTCCGCCACCGGGGGCGGTAGGTCTTCGTATCTGAGGGCCGACAGATAGCCAGCCAGGGTACGTGTCGAGGACATGCCGTCTACTCCTTTACGTGAGTTTGGGTTCTACGAGACTTGGTCTTTGCGCAGCTTGGGCTTACGCGGCTTGGGCGATCCCTATCCCCCGGTCCCCGGGGGCGCCTCGGGCCGTCAACAGCCGGTCTGGCCCGCGTTGCCGCAGCACCAGCTACGGCGGCAGGCCTTGATCCAGGTGTTCCGGACCAGGAACCTCAGCTTCCGCCCCAAGGGCGCGGCGTCCACAAGGTTCGCGAGAAAGCCAAGGACCCTGGACACGCCTCGCCCTATATCGACGGCCGGTGGGCGTACCAGCGGGTCCGCTGCTCGTAGGCGTAGGCCACGCGGAACAGGGTGGCCTCGTCAAAGGGACGGCCGCCTATCTGCAGACCCACGGGCAGGCCGTCGGAGGCGAACCCGGCGGGAACGGAGATGGCCGGCAGCCCGGTGACGTTGTAGGGCGCCGTGTAGCTGGGCCCCCGGTTGTGGCTCACCGGGTCGTAGCCCTCGAAGGCCGGCGCCGTCCTGGGCATGGTCGGGCTGGCCAGCACGTCGACCCTGCGCAGCACCTCGGCGAACTCCCTCTTCACCACGCTGCGGCACCGCTGGGCCTGAACGTAGTCCGAGGCCTTCAGGAGGCCGCCTATCCGGAAGGAGGCCCGCTGGAGCTCGCCGTACTCGTGGGCCCTGGCCCTGAGGTTGGGCTCGTGGTAGGCGAAGGCCTCGCTCAGCATTATCACCATGTTGGCGGAGCGGGCGAAGTCCAGGCTGGGTATGGACACCTCCTCCACGCGGGCCCCCAGCTCCTCCAGCACCTCGAGCTGCTTCTCCACGATGTCCAGCACCTCCGGGCTGACGCCGGGGCCGGGGGAGAAGAAGTAGTGTCTGGGCACCCCGATCCTCAGCCCCTGTATGCCGCCGGATATGCCCTCCCGGTAGTCGGGGACGGGGGCTCGGCTGGAGGTGGGGTCTCTGGGGTCGTGGCCGGCGATGGGCTGGAGCATCAGGGCCGCGTCCTCCACGCGCCGGGTCAGGGGGCCGGCGTGGTCCTGGGACCAGCTCAGGGTCACCACCCCGGCGCGGCTGACCCGCCCGTAGGTGGGCTTGATGCCGACTGTGCCGCAGTGGGAGGCCGGGAACCGTATGGAGCCCCCGGTGCAGGAGCCCAGGGCGCCCATGCACAGCCCCCCGGCCACGGCCGACCCGGACCCGCTGCTGGAGCCGCCGGTGATGTGGCCGGGGTTCCAGGGGTTCCGGGCGGGGGGGAAGGGGGTGGTGAAGTCGGGGCCGCCCAGGGCGAACTCGTGCATCGCCAGCTTGCCCAGGAGCACCGCGCCGGCCTCCCGGTACCTGGCGACGACGGTGCAGTCCTCGGTCGGCACCCGGTCGATGTCCACCCTGGACCCGGAGGTGGTGCGGACGCCGGCGGTGTCGTACAGGTCCTTGTGGGCGGTGGGTATGCCGTGGAGGGGCCCCCGGTCCAGGCCTTGTAGAAGCTCGGCCTCGGCCTTGCGGGCCTCGGCCATGGCCTGGTCGGCCATCACCGTGACGAAGGAGTGGAGGGTGCCGTCGACGGCCTCGATGCGCTCCAGGTGGGCCCTGACCAGCTCCACCGGGGACAGCTTGCGGTTGCGCATCAACGTCCCGGCCTCGGTGATGCTCAGGTAGCAGAGGTCCTTGGTGGTCGTGGTCATATCGCCCCTGGCTGTCCCCTGTTGGAGACCTTTGCGTAACTCTAAGTGTGGGCCAGATTAGGAAGACCGACTGGACGCGCCCTTGCCTAGAGCCACGACATTTGGATACCCGCTTTCGCGGGTATGACGGTTACGTAACCGCCCCCCGCCGCGGCTGCCGGCAAGGCATTAGCCCTTGCCCCCAGGCTGCCTACGAAAGCATTGTAGGAGGGGGCCCACACCCCGTCAAGTTGGAGCGTATTGGCCTGAAGGGAGCGCTCAGGGAGAGACGCCGTAGACGCCCATCCCCTCCAGCTTGCGGAAGTCCCAGCCGTGGATGCTCTCGGGGACCACCTTGACGACGACCCGGTTCTTCCCCGGCTTGCCGTCCTCCAGGGCGCCCAGGACCAGCGCCTCGTCGACGTAGCCGAAGTACCTCTGCATCGTCCTCCTGCCGATGTCCAGCTGGAGCCCCTCATCGGTGGACAGCTCGGCCCGGCCGCGGATGGTCACTCCCTGGGCGTTGAGAAGCCCACCTTCCTCCAGGCGGGAGTCGCGGTCGACTATCACCGACGTCTTGGGGTTCCGCTCCAGGTTGCGGACGTGCTGCCTCCGGCGTATTCCGGCCCCCAGCAGGAACCACAGGGCCTCCCCGTCCCACACGTACCACAGCGGGGTGGCGTGGGGATAGCCGTCGGGCCGGATGGAGGTGAGCCGCGCGGCCAGCTTCTCGGCCAGGAAGGCGTCGATCTCCTGGGCGGTCATGGCCGCCTCGGGCGACCAGGTGAGAGTGGTCATGGGACCTCCTAGTGTCCTGTATCCGAAGCTCGTCGTACCAACAGGCCCCTGCCCGGGTCATCGAGCCCGGCCTATTGATAAACGGCGTTCATCGAGCCGCCGCCGGCGGCCACGACCTCTCCCGTGACGCAGGTGGACTTGGGCGAGGCCAGGAAGCAGACCAGGTACCCTATCTCCCGGGCGTCGACTATGCGCCGGATGGCGATGCCCTCGGCGATGCGGGCCTCCACCTCGTCCACCGTTACGCCCTGCCGCCGGGCCTGCTCCTCGTACATTGGCCCGCTGCGCTCGGTGCGGGTCGTGCCCGGGTGGACCAGGTTGACGGTGACTCCCGCAGGGCCCAGGAGCTGGGAGAGGGTCTTGGTCAGGTGGACGATGGCCGCGTTCCTCAGGCCGCTGATGGTGCCGCCCTGCCTGGCCGACGTGCCGCCGATGTTCACGATGCGGCCCCAGCCCTGGCGCCGCATGTGGGGCTCCACGGCCTTGGCGCACCGGAAGTAGCCCATCACCTTGGTGTTCACGTCGTCGATGAGGGCCTCCTCGCTGGCCTCGGCTAGGGGCCCGGTGACCAGGCCGCCGGGGAAGGCGGCGTTGTTGACCAGGATGTCGATGCGGCCCAGGGCCCCGTAGGCGGCCTCGACCATGTGCTCCACCGACGCGCGGTCGCCGGTGTCGGCGGGCACGGCGACGATCCTCCGGCCCGTCTCTTGGGCCAGCTCGGTGGCCGCCTGCTCCAGGGGCTCGGGGCGGCGGGCGCAGATGGCCACGTCCACCCCCTCCCTTGCCAGCTCCAGGGCGACGGCCTTGCCGATGCCGGCGCTGCCCCCCGTGACTATCGCCGTCTTGCCTTCCAGCTCCAGGTCCATGTCTCGCTCCTCTCCGTTCTCTTCAGCACGATTCTAAACGCCGGACTCGGGCGCCGCAACCGGCCGGCGGGGCTACTCCAGCGCGCGGATCCGGTGGGAGGTGAACAGGAAGTAGACGGCCATTCCCAGGCCGACGAGGCCGACAACGGTGAAGGCCAGGGGAGGGTTGGAGTACCAGGCGAAGGCGCCGATGAGCAGGCTGGAGAAGGGCACCAGGCCCTGGCCCATCTGCTGCAGGGTGGTCACACGGCCCCTCAGGGCGTCGGGGGAGAGGAGCTGGATGAGGGTGCCGTTGGAGGTCCTGAAGTTGGCCTGGCTGAAGGCCATCACCGCGATGATGATGAAGGACGGGACCAGCCACGTGGACTGGGAGAAGAGGACGACGCAGACGGAGCTGATGATGGCAGACACCAGGCACACCATGCCCTTGCGGTAGACGAACCCGACGGAGGCGATGACCATGGTGGACACGAAGCCGCCGAACCCCGTGGTGGACAGGAGGTACCCGCCGAAGTCGGCGCCCTTGTGGAGCACGTCGGAGGTGAAGGTGGGAAGCATGAGCCACAGGGGGTGCAGTATGACGTTGGGCACCAGCCCCAGGACCATGAGGTTCAGGATCACCCGCTGGTCCCGCCATATGTACCTGACCCCCTCGACCATGTTGGCCACGGGCGAGGTCCCCGAGGCTGTGGCCAGGTTCCCGTAGGGCGTCTTCATGGTCAGCAGCATCAGCACCACCCCGGCGTAGAGGGCGGCCTCCATGGCGAAGTTGGTCACGAACCCCAGCTCGTGTATCAGCACGCCCCCGAGGAAGGGCCCGGTGATGCGGGTGGAGGTGATGGTGATGACGTTGGTGGCGTAGGCGTTGACCAGGTCCTCCCGGCGCACCGTGTTGGCGATGAGGGCCTGCTGCATGGACATGGTGATGGAGCGGGCGGAGCCGCCGACGAGGACGTACACGTAGGCGTGCCACACCTGCTGCAGGTCCAGGTATATCACGGCGGCGAAGAGGGCCGATACACAGGCCATGGCGGTCTGGGTGACCATGATGAGCTTCCGGCGGTCCACCCGGTCGCCCAGGACGCCCGCCCAGGGTCCCACGAAGAGCATGGGGAGGGTGGCCAGCCCGCCCACGGTGACGACCTGAAAGGGGGAGGAGGCGTCCCCCGCGGTGAGGTCGCGGACCAGCCAGCCGACAGTCAGGAGCTGGAGCCACTGGGCGCTGTTGGCGCAGTAGTTACCGAGCCACAGCAGCCGGTAGTCCCTGTACCTGAGCCAGGCGTCGAAGGTGCGCAGGCGAGGCATCCGGCGCCCGGCCTGCCTGTCGTTTTCCAAACCGAGGCCCTTCCCCATCGTGGGGCGATGGTGGCCGTCTTCTGCGTGCCCGGACGGCCGGCAAGTGCCAATTCTGGCCGCACGGCCCCGGCTTGTCAACGGCTCCGGAGGCGCCCCTCCTGACCGTCGTTCCGGCGCAGGCCGGAACCCAGGGGTGTGGGGTCGGCCTTCCTCCCATGCCAGCAAGTAGTCGGCCCGTGGGTCTTATGGCGTGGCGTGCTCGTTGTGGGGTACCTGAGATTCCTCGCTGCGCTCGGAATGACAGGCGGGGCGGATTGGAATGACGTGCGGGGGCGACTCGGAATTTCTCCTGCGCCGGAACGACGAGTTGGGCGATTCGCCGAGAGGGGTCGCCCGGGGCCCGGTGGTATAATCCGGGAGCTTTTCCGGCGGGGCCGGGAGCAGGCACAGGACGAGGGGGCGGCCCGGCGATGCACCCAGCCCAGGACCAACCGCCGGCGACGGTCTACCGGTGGCTGGTCATCGGCCTGTGGCTCCTATGCAGCGTCACCGGATTCATGGTGGCGGCGACCATCGGCATCATGCTCCCCGCCATAAGCTCGGACCTTGAGCTGTCCCCCGGCCAGCAGGGGATGCTGGGCTCCAGCGCCTTCTGGGGGAACCTGGCCCTGGCCGTGCCCCTGAGCTGGTGGACCTCCCGGTACGGGCCGAAGATACTCACCTCGGTCACCCTGACGGTGGGGACCGCGGTGATATTCCTCCAGAGCTGGGCGCCGTCGTTCATCGTCCTCCTGGCCGGACGGCTGGCCTTCGGCATCACCGTCATCGCCCGCCAGCCCGCCCAGGCCATCCTCACCCAGCAGTGGTTCCGGCGCAGGGAGATCGTGATGGTCAACAGCCTGTCCAACGCCCTCTTCGGCATGGTGGTGGGCGGGGGGCTGGCAGGGTCCCCGGTCATCCTAGCCAGTTTGGGGGACGACTGGAGGACGACCTTTCGCACCTTCGGGGTCCTGTTCGCCGTGCTGACGGTCCTCTGGGTCGTGTTGGGCAGCGAGCGGCAGGGCGCCCCCCAGGCGGGGCGCAGGGAGGGGCTCAGCCTGGACGCGCTGCGCCGCACCCTGTCGTACCGGGACCTGTGGATAGTCGGCGTGGGGTTCACGGGGGCGACGGGGGCGTGGTCGGCCTTCCTGGCCTTCTACCCCACCCTGATGCTGGACGTCCACGACATGTCGCTGAAGGTCTCCGGCGGGGCCCTGGCACTGGGGGTGGTGACCGGGGGAGCCGCGGGCCTGGCGTTCGGCTACGCCGTCATGACATCGGGCAGGGGGAACACCTACCTCAAGCTGCAGGGCCTGCTCATGGCCGGCACCTACGCCGCGATGACCCTGACGGGGAGCACCTGGCTGGCGGTGCTGCTGAACTTCCTCAACGGGGTGGCGTGGGGGTTCTGGCCCATCCTGTACACGGTGCCCTTCCACCTGGTGGGGATACAGCAGCGGCAGGTGCCCGTGGCCCTGGCCTTCACGCTGACGATGGTCTCGGCGGGGACCACCCTGGGCCCCCTGGTGACCGGGTTCATGCAGGAGGCCTTCGACGGCCTCCGGTGGCCGCTGTTCATCGTGGGGCTCTCCCCCCTTACCCTGACCATGGCGGGGACCTTCCTCCCAACCATCACCGGAGGGGCCACCATCGCCGGGGGCCGGTCCTCCCGACCCGGCGGCGGGGAGTGACTTGGTTGCGGGGCCATAGCCGGTGGGATACAATCGGCCCAGCCAGAACTGCAGAAGGAGACGCCCTATGACGACGCGAGACTTCGTTGGATACGGCCTCAATCCCCCAGCCGTGGAGTGGCCCGATGGGGCTCGCCTGGCGGTGTCGGTGGTGGTGAACTACGAGGAGGGGTCCGAGTATTCCCTCCTGGACGGAGACCCCCACGGCGAGAGCATGGGCGAAGCGCCCTCCCCGGTCCCGACGGGGGAGCGTGACCTGGCCAACGAGTCCTTCTTCGAGTACGGGAGCCGGGTGGGCGTCTGGCGCATCCTGGACATCCTCGACCAGTACAACGTGAAGGCCACCTTCTACGTCTGCGCCCTGGCCCTGGAGCGCAACCCCCAGGTGGCCACGGAAATCGTCCGCCGGGGCCACGAGGTGTTCGGCCACGGCAACCGCTGGGAGGAGTATTTCAAGATGGACAAGGAGGCCGAGCGGAAGGCCATCCGCGACGCTGTGGAGTCCATCACCCGGACCACCGGGCAGCGGCCCCTGGGCTGGTACTGCCGGTACGGGCCCAGCGTCAACACACGGGACCTGGTGGTGGAGGAGGGCGGGTTCATCTACGACTGCAACTCCTACAACGACGACCTGCCCTACTACACGCAGGTCAACGGGAAGCCCTGGCTGGTGGTGCCCTACTCGCTGGAGGTGAACGACACGAAGTTCTGGCGCGGGGGCATGTCCAAGCCCAGCGACTTCTACGAGACGGCGCGCAACACCCTGGACCTGCTCCACGACGAGAGCGCCTCCAACGGGAAGATGATGTCCGTGGGCCTGCACTGCCGGATCATCGGCAAGCCCTCGCGGGCGGCGGCCCTGAAGCAGTTCCTGGAGTACGCGACCCAGAAGCCGGGGGTGTGGTTCACCCGGCGTATCGACATCGCCCGCTGGTGGCTAGAGAAGTACCCCGCGACGGGCTAGCGGCCGGCCCTGGAGCGCACGCGGGGTCCTACGGCCTTGTCCCTGCCGACGACGGTGGAATCCAGCCTAGGAGCCCAGCGCGTCGCGGGCAAAGGCCCCCAGCTCGCGGTTGAACTTGTCGGCCTCGGTCCAGGGCAGCAGGTGGCCGCTGTGCTCAAAGAAGACCAGCTCGCAGCTCGGCATGGCGCTTGCCATCTCCTGGGCCTCCGCGGGGGCGATCAGGCCGTACCTGGCCCAGAAGACCCGGGACGGGACGGTGACCCGGGGCAGGAAGGGCCGGTAGTCGGCGTAGTAGGAGTCGGTCATCAGCGACACGTGGGCCCCGGTGGGGGTCTTCATGCACTCGTAGGCCATCCAGTCCGCCACCTCGGAGGTCTCCGTAGACTCGGGGCCGAGGTAGCTGAGCACCGTCTCCCGGTGGAGGCGCAGCCGCCGGTTCGTCAGGTCGTTCAGCCGCCGCTTGAAGTCCTCCTCGGAGACGTAGCGGTAGAGCCTCTGGTCGACGTTGACGTGCCCCGCCAGCCGCTCCTCACCGAACTGCTGGATGTAGTCGACTATCACGGAGCCCCCCAGGGACCAGCCCACGGCCACGACCCTCCCAAGGGACAGGGCGTCCATCAGGTGCCTGAAGTCCCGGGCGTACTGGGCGATGTTGTGGCCGTGGTCGGTCTTCCCGGACTGGCCCCGCCCCCGCACATCCATGGACACGACCCTGTGTGACTGGGACAGGACGGGTATGTTGCGCTGCCAGAAGGCGCTGTTGAAGGGCTCCGCGTGGATCAGGAAGACGGCGTCGTCGGTCCTGGGCCCCTCGTCCAGGTAGAAGATCGGCACGCCGTCGGGGGTCTCGAGGTAGGGCATGGGGGCTCCTTTCATACTCGCGATCCGAGTCTGGTCCTGTTTCCGAAGCTCGTTGTACCGTCGGGCCCCTCCCCGGGTTATTTGGCCCGCCCTCGCACCCCGCGCTCCGCGCGGGGGAAGGAAACCCCGCCCCCTGGTAGGCCGGCGCCGGGGACGGTCACGCTGGGCCGCGCTTCAGCCGGGCATGGAACCCCCCGCCCAGTGGGGCGCCGGGGACAGCCGCGCCGGCCGCACTCCGCCCGGGCAGGGATCCCCCGCCCACCGGTGGGGACGTCCGGAACGGTCGCAGCGGCCGCCTCCACCTGGGCATGGAGCCCCAGGTCCGGTGGAGGCAAATGCAAAGCGCAACTCGCCCGACTCCGTCACTCCCCCGAAAGCGGGAGTCCAATAGGCCCAGGTATGGATTCCCGCGTGCGCAGGAATGACGATGTACACATAAGGAGGGGGTAGGCGGTAATGCACTTTCCTCTCTGGTGGGCCGGCTCTTAGCGGGAGTCGGGCGGGCTCATTCGACGAACGTGTGAGGCGGCGCACTAGGGCCTCCGGGCCTCGGCCATCTCTTGCAAGATGGGGACCTCGTGGAGCTTGTCGCCCACGTCGTCCCAGTATATCCCACGGGGCCTGTCGTAGACGGGCTCGCATACTATCAGCTCATCGGGGGTTGCCACGTAGTCGACGACGATGTCGTGGCGGGTCATGGGCACCGGCTCGTCCAGCACCTGGTGGGGATGGACGGTGGTCGTGACGGGAGTCGACGGGTCCAGGAGGCCCAGAGCCGTCACCAGGGCATACTCCAGGTCCGAGTACCCGCCGCCCTTGCCCAGCCGGGCGCCGTCCCGCCGCACGGCCACCGCGCCGCAGACCACCAGGTCGATGGGGCGCATCTCCCGGGGGTGGACCGGCCTGCCGGCCTGGAAGGCGCCCTTGATGGTGCTGGCGCGGTGGGGGCTGCGCACCGTGGCCGGGTCCAGCTCCAGGAAGCAGCGCGGGCTGGTGAGCCTGGGCACGGCCATGTAGATTATCTTGCCCTCCTCCAGCGCCCGCTTCCGCAGGGGCTGCTGGGGATAGTCGGGGTTGCACTTGATGACCCGGGCCCTCTGCCAGACATCCAGGGCGGTGAGGCGCTGGGCGGCCTGGGCCGCGCCGGCGAAGTTGGGTATCCGGCCCCGGGCGCCGGGGAACCTGGCCGCCTTCTCTTCGGTGAGGCGTCGCCAGACGGACTCTCTTATCTCGTCTTTGGGTCTGATCATGGTGTCAACTTGTGTCCTGTCTCCGAAGTTCGTTGTGGCGTCGGGCCCCTCCCCGGGTTGTTTGGCCCACCCTCCCACCCCGCGCTCCGCGCGGGCGAGGAGCCCCCACCCCCTCGTGGACCGGCGCTTGGCGGGAGTCGGGCGTGCTCCGCCCGGGCACTGACCCGCCCCACCCACTGGCGGGGGCGCCGGGGATGGTCACTCCGGCCGTGCTCCGCGCGGGCCTGGAACCCCTCGCCCCGGACTGCCCCAGGCAGGGCGGGAGGCGGACGGACTTACTCGACGAGCCTGTCAGCCGGCGGCGGGGTCAGGCCGCAAGGGCCAGGTCGCCCACGGCCCTGGCCCGTATCAGCGTGGCGTTGCCCGGCAGGTAGGCCAGGGGCACCTCCTCCATCTCCACGATCCGGACGGTGGCCGGGTCGGCTCCCGCGCCCACGGCTTTGCCCACCGCCTCGTCGCGGGCCCCGGCCAGGGCCTCGTCGCGGTCGACGCCCTCCAGCGCCAGGACGCGCTCCACCTGCCCGCCCACCTGGGCGATGGCCGCCCCGATGGCGTTGGCCACGTCGAAGTGGTCGGGACGGAGCACCCTGGAGGCTCCCGCGACCGGCTCTCCCACCAGGATGCTGCCGCCCCCGACCAGCACCACGGGCACGGGGTCGGCGCTGAGCTTCACCTGGTCAACCGCGTCCTCCACCATCTCCTGGATCCGTCCGGCCGTACCGGACACCAGGCCGGCCTCCAGGCCGCCGACGAAGGCTGGGTCGCCGACCCGAGCCCGGCCGGAGGCCACGGCGACGTCGGTGGCCGTCAGGGTGCCGCCGCCGAACACCAGGGCCTCCCGCGACAGGCGATACCCGACGCTGCGGGGGCCGATGGAGAGGGGGTCGACGCCCACGATGCTCCCACCGCCCAGCGCGATGGAGAAGACGTCTGGCATGCGGAAGTTGGTGCGGACGCCCGCCATGCTCACGGCCACCGAGGCCTCCCTGGGGAACCCCCGGGCCAGGGCCCCCACGTCGGTGGAGGTGCCCCCCACGTCGACCACGATGCCGTCCTGGATACCCGAGAGGTAGGTGGCGCCGCGCATGCTGTTGGTCGGCCCCGAGGCTATGGTGAACACGGGGAAGCGGGCGGCGTAGGCGGCGTCCATCAGCGTCCCGTCGTTCTGGCTGAGGTACAGGGGAGCGTCGAGGCCAAGGCTCTCCATGGCGTCGCGGATGCCGCGGATGGTGCGCACAGCGGTCCCCGCCAGGCAGGCGTTGAGGGCCGCGGCGTTCTCCCGCTCCAGGATGCCGATGCGGCCGATGTCGCGGGAGAGGGTCACGTGCAGGTGGGGCGCCTCCTGGCGTATCACCTCTGCCGCGGCGTCCTCGTGGGCGGGGTTGACCGCGGAGAAGACGCCGGAGACGGCGACGGCCTCCACGCCTTTCTTGACCATGTCCCGCACGGCGGCACGGACCTCCGGGATGTCCGCCGGGGAGATCTCCCTGCCGTCGTACTCGTGGCCGCCGCGCACCATGTAGGCGAACCCGCCGGCCGCCTCCCTGAGGGCTTCCGGCCAGTCCACGAAAGGGGGCAGCAGCCGGTTGGCGGGCAGGGCCAGCCGCAGGGTGGCGGTGGGCGACAGGTCCTTCCGCTCCAGGAGGGCGTTGGTGAAGTGGGTTGTGCCCAGCATCACCGCCTCGACTGGGACGCCCCTGGGCGCCTGGCCCAGCAGCTCCCCCAGGGCGTCCACTATGCCGGACATCACGTCGGGGCTGGTGGGCACCTTGGCCCGGCCGGCCAACTCCGCCCGGTCTATGAGGACCGCGTCGGTGTTGGTGCCCCCCACGTCTATGCCTATTCGCACGCAGCCCTCGTTGCCCGGGTTCCCTACTCCGGGGTCTTGTCCCGAGACACTTACAGCTCGATGGGGTCGTAGTCCAGGTCGTAGCCGAAGGCCCTGGGCCCCACGACCGCCAGCCCCTCGGGCCTGGTCCAGTGCTCGGGAGAGGGAAAGCCCAGGACGGTGACGCGGAAGCCGTACCTCTGGAGCTCCGTGGTGATGGGCTCGCCCCGGTCGGTGTCGACCACCGTGATCAGGTCGGGGGTGGTGCAGACCACCTCCCCGTCCATGCGGGCGATGAGGTTCTCGTTCTGGTACTCCAGCACCATGCGCCGGCCCTCGAAGCCGGCCAGGCCGTCCATGGAGACGCTGCCCCGGGCGAACCCCCCGGCGGTGCGGCGGTTGACGTCCATGACCTTGCCCTGGAACAGGACCCTGCCGGGGCACACCTCCAGGATGGCCGGTATCGGGTCCGTCCCATTGCTGCGGGCGCCCCGGACGGCCTCGCCCAGGTCCCGGGCCAGGGTCAGGGTGCCCAGCACGGCGGTGGTGCGCACCTGCTGGGCGGTCATGGGGGCCAGAGCGTAGCAGGCCGTGCAGCCCATCTGCACCGTCACGGCCCTGGCCATGCGCTCCAGCCACAGGGGAGTGATGGCGTGGCTGAATATGGCCGAGTTCCCCTTCTCGTCGGCGACGCACAGGGGATAGCAGGGCACCCCGTAGATGAAGTAGGTCTTCATCTGGAGCTCGGGGAAGGCGCGCCCCATGCCGTCGCCGTCCACCACGGGCAGGCCCGTCAGGGACGCGGTTATCATCGGCTCGATGGAGTTGCCCCCGCCTATCTCGTTGGAGATGAGGGCATCGGGCACGGTCCCCAGGAACCCGGTGAGGGCGTTGTAGGCGTTGAAGGACTGGTAGTCCCGTATCTTCTCGATGCCCACGGTGGGCGCGCCGATGCCGCCGATGCACATCACCCGGGCATCGTCGGAGAGCTCGTCGGCGCCCAGGACAGTGACGGGCCCGCGCTCCTTGATGAGCTGCCGGACCCGAAGCTGGCCGATGTAGGGGTTGCTGCCGCCGCCGCACCCCAGGATGCCCGCGCCGATGGAGATGGACTCCACGGCCCGCTCGTCAGCCAGCCACATGGCCGCTCCCTCCGGCCGGGGGGAGGGAGCGCCGGACCGCGGGCATCACCTCGCCGGCAAAGGCGCGTACGATGTCGTCGACCGTTCCGCCCGGCGCAGGCACGGGCTTGATGGTGATCTGGTCTACGCCGGCGCCGGCTATCTCGATCATCTGCTCGGTCACCTGCTCCAAGGTACCGGCCACGGCCATGTGGCGGACGTACTCGTCGGGCGCAAGGTGGGCGTTGGGCGCGATGAGGGAGTAGTCCCGCCGGGCCAGCACCTCCAGCAGGGGCCCGGGCACCGGGGGCAGCCCCAGGGGTTCCAGGAAGCCGAACCGGGGATAGCTGGTCCACAGGGGGAGTACGATGCCCGGCTTCACCGCGCGGCGGGCCTCGGCGGCGTCGGAGGAGATGCACAGGTCGACCCTGGCGATCCGCTGCACGTCGGCGGGCTGCCTGCCGGACCGCCGGACCCCCTCGGCCACCGGGGCTGTGGCGATGCCGAGGCTCCTGGCGGAGGCATAGGGGGCCAACATCACGCCGTCGGCGACCTCGCCGGCCAGCCGGAGGATCAGTCTCCCGCGGGTCCCGAAGACGATGGGGGCCTGCTCCGGCGGGTCGAAGTTGAGCCGCCCGTTGCGGCAGGAGATGACCTCGCCCTCGTGGTCCACCGTCTCGCCGGCCAGCAGGGCCCGGATGATGCGCACCGTCTCCCGCAGGGCGATGGCCGGACGCCGCCGTTCCACGCCCATGGCCGGGAAGCCCGACCCGCCGGCCCCGAGGCCCAGGACCATGCGTCCGGGGGCCAGCTCGGCCAGGCTGGCCATGGCCATGGCGATCAGGGCCGGGTGGCGGGCGTAGGGCTCGGTGACGCAGACACCCAGCTGCATGCGCCGGGTGTTGGCGGCCAGCGTTGCAAGGCCCACGAAGGGGTCGCGGTAGAACTTCTCGTCAGCGTGCCAGAGGCAGTCGTAGCCCAACTCCTCGGCCAGCCGGGCCCGCTCCAGCAGACGCTGGGGAGGGTCGTCGCCGTATACTAAGAGGCCGGTACGCATGACTCGGGGCTGTCCCGGGCGCACAGTCGGGCGCCGGGGCTTACCCCCAGGCAAACTCCCGCCGGAGGTCGGCCATGGTCTCCGACGGAGAGCGGCGGGGCCTGGCCATCTCCTGGCTTCGCAGCACCGCCATCAAGTCCCTCTGATCGATCATGTCCAACTCCCCGGGAGACTGGCGACCTGGGGCGCTGCCGTCAGTGTAATCGGGCCCCAACATGACTGTCAACGAGCGGGGCTGGCTGTGTGGGGCCGGACAAAGACAGGTATGGAGGGGGCTTCAATTGTGTTATAGTCAGTCTGTTGTAGAAAGATACAGGATGATAAGGGAAGTTATGACATCAGAGGAAATTCTGACGCTGTCAGAGGCAGCGAAGTTGATTCGCGTTAGCCGAAAGACCCTGGGTGAGCTGGCCCGCAGGCGACGGGTGCCCGCAAAGAAGGTTGGCCGCGAATGGCGGTTCCTGAGAAGCGCGCTGGAGTCGTGGCTGATCGGACAGGACGGCTCAGTCGACACCGATCCAGACGGCCCTGTCTCGCACGGCATTGCCGAGCCGGCTGCGCAATACCAGCTGCGGCTTGCAGGTTTCGGTGACACAGCCTTTTCCGAGAACCATAATATGCGGCTTCATCGCTGGGTGCCGTGGATTGCCGGATTTTCCGGTTCGTTCGTCACGGAGGTCCTTGGCAGCCTGAAGCGTAACGGCGCGCCATTGCAGGTGCTCGACCCATTCGCCGGGGTTGGGACCACATTGATCGAAGCGATACAGAACGGCGATAACGCGGTGGGGTTCGAGATCAACCCCTACGCGGCCCTGGCCTGCAGGGCCAAGGCGCACGCCGCGCAATACGACGTCGGCCTGTTGGCATCGGTGATCGAACGCTTCGACGAGTTTGGCGACAACCGATTGTGGCTGAATCTCCCCCCGTCTTCCACTGCGCCGGCCGGATTCAAGAGCCGCGTCCCCTTCTTCAGCCCGGGTATCGAGTCCCAAGTGCTGACTTGCCTGGACTTTATCCGGGATGAGACTGAAGGCTGGATTCGGGAGCTGTTTCAGCTGGCGTTGGGCTCGGTCATGGTCAGTTTCTCCAACTACTCCTACGAACCCAGTCTTGGCACGCGAGCGGCTGCCGGGAAGCCCAACATCGAGCAAGCTGACGTTTTCGGTATCGTAAAGGGTAAGCTCTGGGATATTCACGAGGACATCGTCGACTTCCAACGCGACATGGCCCGCCATCCAGATCCACCGTCCGCCACAGTTTACCCTTCATCCTACATGGACAATGCGGGCTGCTTAGCGCCCACCAGCGTGGACGCTGTCATAACGTCGCCGCCCTATCTGAACAATTATCACTACATCCGCAATACACGGCCCCAGCTCTTCTGGCTTGGGTTGGTCGACAACACCTCCGCCCTCAAGACCATGGAGCGTGAGAGCTTTGGGCAGTTCTGGCAAACGGTACGCTCGGGCCCTGAAGTCCCACTGCAGCCCGGTCTTCCACATCTGCAAGACCAGATACGAGAGTTGAGAGGCCGTTACGCCGACAAAGGGTCGTACGGCGGCCCAGGCTGGGCCAATTATGCCGCGTCCTATTTCAACGATTGCCAGCGGTTCTGCGAAACAACGAAGCCGCTGATGCGGTCGGGCGGCACCGTCATCGTCGTAATAGGGAACAACATTCTTCAGGGCATCGAGTTTCAGACCGACAGGCTGTTCGCAGAAATCGCAGAGATGGCCGGGTTCGAGGTTGTCGGACTACACGAGGTGAGGACTAAGCGGACCGGCAACAGCGTGGTCAACTCCTCGGTGCGCGTCGGGACCGTATCAGAGCCCACTCGGCTTTACGAAGTCGCTGTCGAGCTGAGGGCAGCATAACGCACGGCCCTACCGGCCAGGAATCTCGGCCAATATGTCATCTGGCGTCTCGACGGCGCGCAGCCGGCCGGCCCAGGGACGACCGGGATGCATGATGTCCCACCGTGGGCGGGCGCTGTTCACGCGACCTCTCCCGGGATCATGGTTGCCAAAGCCGTCCAAGACAGTATTCCATAGCGGTCTGAAGTGACCGAGAAGGAACCGCTCTGCGAGAGATATCCAGACAGGCACAACGACGAGATACCGGCATCTGGCGTCGTCGAGGGACAGATTCTCAGCTTGCTCTATCGACTTGGCATGATCGCGGAGGCGCCGATGCAGAGTCCGGTCCGCCGCCGGATCAGCCCGGGAGGTCCCTTTCCTCGCGCCGGCGGGTACCGCCTTACCCACGTACACCGGCACGTCCCGGAGTGAACCGTCTCCAACATAGTCAAGCGACCCGGTGTAGTAGATCGCGTAGACGCCCGACCCGTCGAATTCTGTCGGAGGCAGTGGCGTGATGTCGGCCCCCAACAGCGCATCCACTACGCTCCTCGCCAAGTTGGCGTAGTGCAGCGGATCGTACGCTTCAGTCATGGACCGTTGACTCCGTCCGCAGATGCAGCCACTCCACTCCCCACAGCCCATCCCATCCAGAGCACGATACCCAGGGCCTTCGGGCCTGTCAACCTGTCATGAGAGGGCCGGGAGAGGGCCGCCTCGTCGATTGACACCCGCGGCGTGGAGGTATAGGTTACGTCCACGAGTCACGACCACGAGGAGGCATGGCGTCATGCAGACCAAGCTGACCCCTGAGCAGATCCGGGAGGCCCTGGCAACCCGGCCGCGGGTGCCCATCGCCCACCTTCCCACCCCCCTGGAGGAGTGCCCCCAGCTGAGCCGGGAGCTGTCCGGCGGAGAAAAGGGCCCCCGCATCCTGATAAAGCGGGACGACCTCACCGGCCAGGCGCTGGGCGGGAACAAGGTGCGCCACATGGAGTTCCGCATGGGCGACGCCCTGGACCAGGGGGCCGACACCTTCATCTACGCCGACGCCAACAACGCCGCTCGCGCCACCGCAGCGGCCTGCGCCAAGGTCGGCCTCAGGTGCGTGCTGCTGGTCCGGGGACAGCGTCCGGACCGGCTCCAGGGCAACATGCTCCTGGCCACCGTGCTGGGGGCGGACCTGGAGTTCCTCAACACCGAGGACCGGGAGGAGGCGGCGGCCCGGGTGGCGGAGGTCCGGGAGCGGCTGGAGAAGGAAGGCCGCAAGCCCTACGCCCTGCAGGAGCTGCCGACGTACCACCTGTCGGCCATCTTCAGCTACCTGGAGGCGGCCGTGGAGCTGCGGGGCCAGCTGGAAGAAAAGGGCATAGACAGGGTGCACGTCTACATGGTGAACGGACACAGCCAGGCGGGCATGCAGCTCGGGGCCAAGCTGATGGGGCTGGACTGGTCGTTCACCGGGGTCGCCGTGGGCCAGCACTTCGAGCCCGACCGTCCGCTGGCGACCTGGGCCAGGATGGGGTCGGACCTCCTGGGGTTCTCCGAGAGCCTCGACCCCGATGAGATCGAGACGACCTTCGACTACGTCGGACCCCACCACGGGGCTGTGACCGCGCAGTGCGTCGAGGCCATCAAGTTGACCGCGGCCACCGAGAGCGTCATCCTGGACCCCGCCTACACGGGGAAGGGCATGGCGGCCCTGATAGCCGACGTGCGCGGAGGCAGGTTCTCGGAGGAGGACAACCTGGTGTTCGTCCACACGGGAGGGATACCCATGCTGTTCGAGGCCGCGGAGCAGGTCTCCCGGTACTGACCCTCCGGAAGCGCCTAGACCCGGGACCGGCATCTCCGACACACCCACTCCGGCCCCCTTCCGGCGACGGCGCTAGGGGCTGGGGGAGCCCTGACCCGGCATCCCCCGGCCCGGGTCACCGGCACTCTGTCCCGACCCCGGCCGGCGGGCGAGACCCTGAAAGACCAGGGGCGACAGGAGAAGGGGCGGGAGCAACAGCAGTATCCCCGCCAGGGACGAGGTGGAGATGGCCCAGGGGGTGCCCAGGGCCGTGGCCACCAGGCCGATCTGGATGGCCCCCAGGGGGGCTCCCGTGCCGATGCACACACTGCGCAGGCCCATCATCCTTCCCCGCATGTCCGGGGGCGCCCACAGGAGGGTCATCGTCCCCTGCATGGTCCCGAAGCAGGCCTGACCGCACCCGCTGATGGCGAACACCGCGAAGGAAAGGGCGTATTCCGGGGACCATGCCAGCATCAGCCCCATCACCAGGACCACCAGGGACCCCAGCATCAGCAGCCTGCCGTGGTTCCGGTCGATGCGCATGAAGGCCATGGCCGCCGCGGCGGTGATTTGGCCCATCGCCAGCGCCGACACCAGCAGGCCCACCAGCACCGGGCCGACCCCCAGCTCGTCCTTCCCGATGGCCGGCACGAACTGCTCTACCGGGAAGCCCAGGGCGTTCATCAGGACTATCACGTACAGGGTCCCCAGGAGCATCGGCGACCGGAACGTATAGCGGGTGACCTCAGCCAGGCCCTTCAGGACGGTCTCGGAGGCCTCGGCCCTGGTCAGCGGCGGGATGACCACGAAGGCCAGCATCGCCAGGGCCACGGCGTGCAGCGCCACCACCGTGGCGTAGGCCCACTGGTAACCCGCCAGGCCCACCAGCACGCCTCCCAGGAGGGGCCCGATCAGCTTTCCCGCCGTGGTGCTCACCTGCTCCAGGGAGACGGCATTGAGGAGCCTGCCCTGGCCCACGATGTCGAAGATGGCCGTGCGCCGGGCGGGCTCCTGGACCGCCCAGGAGACGCCCTGGAGCGCCGTGGCCAGGTACACGTGCCAGGGGTCCAGTCGACCGGCAACGATCAGCAAGCCGATGGCGCTCGCCGCGCCGATATTCAAGGCCTGGGCCAGCAACAGGATGCGGTGACGGCTGAAGCGGTCCGCCAGGGCGCCGCAGAAGGGCGAGAGCACGGTCTTGGGCAGGTAGTTGAACACCAGGATGAGGCCGAGCTGAAAGGGGGAGCTGGTCTCCTGGTAGATGAGAATGCCCAGGACCAGCAGCTCCAGGCGGCGGCACAGCTCCACGATGAGCTGCACGTACCAGAGGGTCCTGAAGTTGCCGTCCTCCATCACCTGGAGGGCGGGGATGCCGGAACGGGGTCTCGAACGCAAGGGCGGGCGGCCTCCAGGTCTCGCCGCAGCGACGGCGCTTGGCCACCCTATCTTAGACCCTCCGGGCGCCCCAGGCAAAAGGGGGATACCGCGGCGCCCCGTCAGTCCCTTAGCACGGTGCCCCGCCCGCCATTCCCCTGCACGGCCCCTCTCAGCCATTCCGATGCACGGCCCCCTTTTCGTCATTCCGAGCAGAGCGGAGGGAGGAATCTATCCGTGGCGGCGAGTGCTGCGCCCCCGGGCCTTGCGGCATGGCGCATCTGTTGTAGGGCGCCTGAGATTCCTCGCCCTGCGGCTCGGAATGACATGCGGGGCGGCGGAGCCGGCTTCCGTGGAAACCACGGAGGGAGTGCTGCGATCCTATTTTCATGGTAGTGACATGCGGAGCGGCACCCCCGCCCCTGGGTCCCGGCCTTCGCCGGGACGACGGTGGGGAATCGCACCGCGCCTGCCCCCGTAGCACGCATGGTGGCCCAAGCATCGGCAACGGTGTACAATGGCCTGCACACATAGGGGCCTACACGCAGAGGCCCGGAAGCGTCTGATGGAGGTGGGTCATGGCCGTCACGCCCCAGCTCGAAGAGCTGATACGCCTACTCAAGGCGGCCGCAGGAGAGCCCAGGGCCACCATCGAGGAGGCCCGGGCCTCCTACGAGCTGCGGATGTCCAGCCTGAAGCTGGACGCCGACGTCACGACGGAGCGGGTCGGCGCGGGGGGCGTCCCCGCCGAGTGGGTGTATACCCCCAACGCGGCCAGTGACCGGGTGATGCTGTACCTCCACGGGGGGTACTACGCCATCGGCTCCATGAGGACCCACCGCGTGTACCTGTCGCGGCTGTCCCGGGCCACCGGCGCCCGGCTCCTGGGCCTGGACTACAGCCTTGCCCCGGAGAACCCCTTTCCGGCAGCGCTGCGGGACACCCTGGCCGCCTACCGCTGGCTCGTCTCCAGCGGCATCGAGCCAAAGAACATAGCCATCGGCGGCGAGTCGGCCGGCGGAGGGCTCACGGCCGCGGCGTGCGTGGCCCTGCGGTACATGGGGGACCCGTTGCCCGGCGCGGCGGTGTGCATCTCGTCGTGGGCCGACCTCGCCCACACCGGGGAGTCCATCACCTCCAACGCGGCAGTGGACCCCACCGTCACCCTGGAGCGAGGCACCGAGATGGCCCGCCTGTACCTGGCGGGCAAGGACCCGAAAACGCCGCTGGCGTCCCCCGTCTACGCCGACCTGGCGGGCCTGCCGCCCATGCTCATCATGGCGGGGTCCATAGAGATACTGAGGGACGACTCGGTGCGCCTGGCCCAGAGGGCCCGGGATGCCGGCGTCGAGGCCACGCTGGAGATATGGGACGACATGCCCCACAACTGGCCCATGTACGCCCACATGCTGCCCGAGGGCCAGCAGGCGGTAGACCGCATAGGCGAGTTCGTGCAACGGCATCTGGGCCAGTAGGCTAGAAGAACCGCGGACCGGGGAGGCATCAGGTGGACTACCATATCTGGCTCAACGGCGACTACGTGCCACGCAGCGAGGCCAAGATCAGCATGACGGACCGGGGGTTCAGGCTGGGCGACGTGGTGTTCGACACGTCCAGGACCTTCAACGGGGAGGTCTTCCGCCTGCGCGACCACCTGGACAGGCTGTACCGGTCGCTGAAGTACACCAGGATCGACCCGGGCATGTCCATCGACGAGATGGAGCGGTTGACCCTGGAGGTGGTCGAACGCAACGAGGAGACGCGCAGGGCGGCCAACGACGACTACATGGTCACCCAGATCGTCACCCGGGGTGAGGGAGGCGCCATCGATGCCGCGCGGGCCAACGTGTCCATATGGATCGACCCCATAGACTTCGTGCGGTACGCGCCCCTGTACGAGAGCGGCGCCCACGTGGTGATCCCCCGGACGCGCAGCTACTCCCCGGACCAGGTGGACCCCAAGGTGAAACACTACAGCCGGCTGAACTTCGTCCTGGCCGAGCTGGAGACCCGGGACGTGGACCCCAACGCCTTTCCCGTGCTGCTGGACACCGACGGCAACGTATCCGAGAGCATCGGGGCCAACTTCTGCATCGTCACCGGGGGAGTCCTCAGGACGCCGGGGGGCAGGAGCATCCTCCACGGGGTATCCCGCATGACCCTGCTGGAGCTGGCCGAACGGTTGGACATCCCCACCTCCGAGGAAGACCTCCAGCCCTACGACGTGTACACAGCCGACGAGGCGTTCCTCTGCAGCACGCCTTACTCGGTGCTCCCGGTGGGCCGGGCCGACAACCGGAAGATAGGGGCCAAGGTGCCCGGACCCGTCACCAGGCAGCTCCTGGCCGCCTGGAGCGAGATGGTGGGACTGGACATCGTCGACCAGGTGGCCGAGAGGGCCCGGGCCCTCCGGGCCGGGTAGGGCGTCACAAAACCAGGAGGTGCTCCATGGCACAGGGCATCCGGTCATACAGGACCCCATTCATGGGGACCACCCACGTGGTGGCCTCGGGCCACTACCTGGCCGCCCAGGCGGGATACCGGATACTCGAGCAGGGGGGCAACGCCATCGACGCCGGAGTCGCGTCGGGCATCGCCATCAACGTCACCCTGCCCCACCTGACCAGCTTCGGCGGAGTGGCGCCCATCGTCCTGTACGACGCCGGGGCCGACAAGGTGGTGACCATCAGCGGGCTGGGGCGGTGGCCCCAGGCGGCGGACCTGGAGGACTTCACCAGGGACCACGGCGGCGAGATTCCCCTGGGGATGCCCCGGAGCGTGGTGCCCGCGGCCTGTGACGCCTGGCTGACGGCCCTCCAGGGCTACGGCACCATGACCTTCAGCGAGGTCGTCGCCCCCAGCATCGAGCTGGCGGAGCGGGGCTTCCCGGCGTCCTACAACATGTGCCAGGCCATCGAGTCCCAGCGGGAGTTCATCGCCGCGTGTCCAGCCTCCGCCGAGACCTTCATGCCCGGCGGCACGCCCCTCTCCCCCGGCCAGGTGGTCGTCCAGAAGGACCTGGCGCAGGTGTTCAGGCAGATGGCCGAGGTGGAGTACGCCAACACCCACCGGGGCCGGCCGGGCGCGATAGCGGCGGCGAGGGACTTCTTCTACCAGGGCGACATCGCCCAGAAGATGGTGGGGTTCTGCCAGGAGCAGGGCGGCCTGCTCACCATGGACGACTTCGCCCGGTTCGGAGTCCGGGAGGAGACGCCCCAGTCGGGCACCTACGGCGACTACACCCTGTACACCTGCGGCGCCTGGTGCCAGGGCCCGTCCCTGGTGCAGATACTCCACCTCCTGGAGGGCTACGACCTGAGGTCCATGGGCCACAACTCGGTCCAGTACCTGCATACCCTGGTGGAGGCGGTCAAGCTGGCCTTCTCCGACCGTCACAGCTACTACGGCGACCCCGACCTGATGGAGGTGCCCCTGGCCGGCCTTCTGTCCAAGGAGTACGCGGCCCACCGCAGGGCCGCCCTGGACCCCTCCCGGGCCCATCCCCGGATGCCCGAGGCCGGCGACCCGTGGCCCTTCCAGGGCGAGGCGCGGAACGGCAGCCGGGTGGCGGCGGAGCCGTTCTCGGGCCCGTCGGAGCCGGACACCAGCTACACCTGCGTGGTGGACCGCTGGGGAAACGCCTTCTCCGCGACTCCCAGCGACAGCTTCCTCACGACGCCCATCGTGCCCGGACTGGGGATGATCATCTCCGGCCGGGGCAGCCAGACGTGGCTGGACCCCGGGCACCCCTCCCGCCTGGCAGCCTGGAAACGGCCCAGGCTGACTCCCAATCCGGCCATGGTGTTCAAGGATGGCAGGCCGTTCATGCCTTTCGGCACCCCCGGCGGGGACATGCAGGTGCCGGCCATGGTGCAGATGCTCCTGAACATCGTCGAGTTCGGCATGGA
Source organism: Dehalococcoidia bacterium (assembly GCA_965207305.1). Lineage (GTDB taxonomy): Bacteria > Chloroflexota > Dehalococcoidia > Lucifugimonadales > JAGWBF01 > JAGWBJ01. The sequence continues at coordinate 547,311 of CBDBMB010000004.1, forward strand.
CACGCAGCAGGCAATAGAGGCGCCCAGGGCCCGGTCCCAGAGCTTCCCCGACTCCTTCTGGCCGCACACCTACCTGCCCGGACGGTTGAACCTGGAGGGCCGGATAGACCGGGAGGTGGGCGACGCACTGGCCAAGCTGGGCCACGACGTCAGGTGGTGGCCCGAGTGGAACTCGGGCGCGGGGGGGCTGTGCGGGATCGTCATAGACCGGGAGCGGGGCATCCTGGTCGGCGGCGCCGACCCCCGCCGGGACTCCTACGCCCTGGGCTGGTAAGGATGGCCGACGTTCGACCCTTCAGGGCCCTGAGATACGACTCCCAGGTGGTGGGGGGGCTGGACAACATAGTCTCCCCGCCCTTCGACACCATCTCCGCCGACCTCCAACGGTCCCTCTACGGCCGGAGCCCCTACAACGTGGTCCGGCTGGAGGCCGGGGAGAGGCTTCCCGCCGACACCGGCGAGGACAACCGGTACACCCGGGCGGCGGCCACGATGGAGAGGTGGGCCCAGGAGGGGGGGCTGGTACGCGACCCGGCGCCCGCCTTCTACCTGGTGCGCCACTCCTTCCCGCTCCAGGGCAGGAGGGCGGAGCGCCTGGAGCTGATGGCCGCGGTCCGCCTGGAGGAGTACGACCGCCGGGTGGTCCTCCCCCACGAGTACACCCGGGACGAGGACAAGCGGGACCGGCTGGCCCTGATGAAGGCCTGCCGCACCAACCTCAGCCCCATCATGAGCCTGTATTCCGACGATGAGGGCCGGGTGGCGGGCGTGCTGGCCCGGGTCATGGCGTCGCCTCCCGCCGCCTCCTTCTCGGACCCGGGCAGGCAGGAGTACGCCCTGTGGAGTGTGGACGGCCCGGAGGATATCGCGGCGATACGCGGGGCCCTGGAGTCAAGACCGCTGTACATCGCCGACGGGCACCACCGGTACGAGACCGCCCTGAACTACCGGAGGGAGTCAGATGCGGGGGTCCCGGAGGCGGCCTCGGGGTTCGTGATGATGGGCCTCATCGAGTTCTCCGACCCCGGCCTGCTGGTGCTCCCCTACCACCGGGTGGTCGGCGGCCTGGACGCGGACACCCTGGAGCAGGTCAGGGCGCGGCTGGGGGAGACCTTCGAGTCCAGCCCGTACGTGGCCTCAGGGGTGGACTCGAAGGCCGCTTTTCAGGGGGAGGTTGAGCGCCTCGGGGCGAAGGGCCTCGCCATGGGCCTGCTGGAGCCCGAGGGCGCCGGGTACAGCTGCCTCACCCTGAGGGACGGCGTCGATACCGGGGGATGGGGCCTGCTGGGCGGGTCGGAAGCCTGGGTCCTGGAGGACCACGTCCTGAAACCCATCCTGGGAGAGTCGCTGGAGATGCGCCTGAGCTACGTCCACGACGGAGACGAGGTCGTAGACAGGGTCGGGGGCGGCGAAGCCCAGATGGGGTTCTTCCTGAAGCCGTTTCCCCTGGACCTGTTCAAGGAGATCATGGACCAGGGGGAGAGGCTGCCCTCCAAGTCGACTTTCTTCTATCCCAAGCTACCCGCCGGCATAGTGATGAACCCGCTGGAGGGCCGGATCTAACTCTCCTCAGGCAGGCCTCCGGTGATGGACCTCTCGGCCCGCTTGCTGTACTCGGCGATGAACTCCTCCAGCCGGCGTATCTCCGCCGCCACGTCCTCGCCGGAGGTGTGCGTGGGCGGCTGGGCCTTCAGGTCCCGGAGGGTGTCCTTGGTCTCCTCGACCCTGCGGGTCAACTCCAGGGCGGCCAGCTCGTCGGAGGTGCGCTGCTTTATGGCCAAGAGGTGCCGGCGGGTTGTGACGGCGTCGTCCAGCCGCTCCTGAATCTCGGCCATGGCCGACAGAGCCACCTCCAGAGGGGCCCTGCCGTAGATGGCCTGCTTGGGCAGCCTGTCGAGCTGGGTCCGGAACTGGTGCACCATGCCGTCGAGCTGGGCCTCCCGGCCCTCGATGTCCGCCAGGACCAGCCTGAGCCTTGCCGTGGCCTCTCGTATCTGGACCATTGTCCCCGCCTCCGGTCGGAAGTGGGCCTTTGCGACATTCTAGACATCCGCCTACGGCAAGGCAAGGCGCACGCGTACCGGATATGCCGTTATGTCTACAGGCGCACGACCCGGGCGGAGCTGACGTGGCCGATGGAGCAAATCTCCTCGAGCACGGGCCCGGGGACGGGGTCGTCCAGTCCCAGGATCATCATCGCCGGGCCCCTGGGGCTGAGGCGCCCCACCTCCATGAAGCTTATGTTGATGTCGTTTCTGCCCGTGATGGTGCCCACGGCGCCTATGGAGCCGGGTCGGTCGTTGTGCTCTATGAACAGCAGGTACGGCACCGACGGGACCACGTCCAGCCAGTACTCGTTGACCCGGACCACGTGGACCTCGTTGCGAAGGGACGTGCCGGCCAGGGTCATGTCTCCCGCGGTGGTCCTGAGGGTCACGGCCAGGAGGCTGGCGTACTCGGGGGCGCCGGCGCCGGTGTGCTCCGTCACCGTGAGGCCCCGCCTCCGGGCGACGAGGGCGGCGTTGATCAGGTTGACCCGCTCCTCGCCAACGGGGGCCATCAGCCCGGCCAGGGCAGCCGACTTCAGAACGCCGGTGTCGTAGCGGGCCACCTCGCCCTGGTACTCGATGGCAACTCCGACGAACTGCCCATCCGCAAGGTGTGTGAGGAGCTTGCCCAGAAGAGACGCCACGGGCACGTAGGGGGCCAGGGCGTCGTGGACCTCGGGGGACAGGAAGGGGGCGTTGACGGTGTTCGCAGCGGGCATTCCCCCCAGCACCGCCAGCACCTGCTCCGCCGCCTCGATGGCCACCTCCGTCTGGGCCTCCTGCGTAGACGCCCCCAGGTGGGGAGTGACGACCACCTTCGGGTGCCTGATAAGGGGGATGTCTCCCGGCGGCTCGTCGGAAAAGACGTCCAGGGCCGCCCCGGCCAGCCTGCCCTCGTCGAGGGCCTTCAGGAGGGCCTCGTCGTCCACCAGCTCGCCCCGGGCGACGTTGATCAGGCGGGCCCCGGGCTTCATCCGGGCCAGCTGGGCCGCGCCGATCATGTGGCGGGTGGCCTCGGTGAGGGCGGCGTGGACCGTCACGAAGTCCGACTGCTCCAGCAGCTCCTCCAGGGAGACGACCTCGGCCCGGAGGAGACGGGCGTAGTCGGGGGACACGAAGGGGTCGTAGACCAGGAGCCGCATGGAGAGCCCCTGGGCCCGCCTGGCGACCTCGGAGCCCACCCGGCCCAGACCCATGATGCCCAGGGTCTTGTTGCGCAGCTCGACGCCCATGAACGCGCCCCGCCGCCACTGGCCCTCCTTCATGGACAGGTGGGCCTGGGGCACGTTGCGGGCCATGGCCAGCATCAGGGCGATGGTGTGCTCCGCGGCGGCGACGGTGTTGCCGGCGGGCGCGTTGACCACGGCAATTCCCCGGGCGGTGGCCGCCTCCAGGTCGATGTTGTCGACGCCGATGCCGGCCCTGGCTATAACCTGGAGCGTGCTGCCGGCCTCCACCACGTCACGGGTCACCTTGGTCTGGCTGCGGACGACCAGGGCGTCGTAGCCGCCCAGGACCCGCTTCAGCTCGTCGGGCTTCAGCCCGGTCTCTATGTCGACCTCGGCCCCGGCCTGCAGGCGCAGCAGGCCCTCCTCGGCTATGGGGTCCGATACGAGTACACGGGGAGCACCTATGAGACCCTCTCCCGTCCCGCCCGGCTGTCCCGGGGCGGCTTGAAGCCCACCCGGGGCAGGGCCGTCTCGATGGCTCGGACCGCCTCCAGGATGTCATCCTCGCTCACCCAGCCCATGTGGCCGATGCGGACTATCTTGCCCGAGAGCTTCCCCTGGCCTCCGGCGACGACCACCGAGTGCTCGGTGCGAAGCAGCTCCGAGAGCCTGCCCCCGTCGACGCCCTCGGGCACCTTCACCGCCGTCACGGTGTTGGAGGCGTGGGACTCCTCAGCCAGCAGCTCCAGGCCCAGGTCCGCCACGCTCCGGCGGGTCAGGTCTCCCACGTGGGCGTGGCGGCGGAAGATGGCCTCCATGCCCTCCTCCAGCATCATGTCCAGGGCCACGTCGAGGCCGTAGAACAGGGGCACGTTGGGTGTCCAAGGAGTCTGGGCCCGCTCCAGGTACCGCTGGGCCGCGGGCAGGTCGAAGTAGTATCGGGGCATGCGGGCCGTCTCACGGGCCTGCCACGCGCGCTCGTTGAGGCTGACGAAGGAGAGCCCCGGCGGCACCATCAGCCCCTTCTGGGACGCGGTGCACACCACGTCGCAGTCCCACTCGTCCACCGGCAGGGGCACGCACCCCAGGCTGCTGATGGCGTCCACCAGCAGCAGCGCGTCGGACCGCTCCCTGACCACGCGGACGATGCTCTCCAAGTCGTTGGTCACGCCGGTCGAGGTCTCGTTGTGGGTGACCAGCACCGCCTTCAGGTCCCGGCGCTCGTCCAAGGCCCGCGCGACGGCGTCCGGGTCCGCGGCCGTGCCCCACTCGAACTCCAGGCGCGTGACGTCGGCCCCGTTGGCCTCGGCCATGTCCGCGAACCGGTCGCCGAAGTTGCCGACGGTCACGGCCAGCACCCTGTCGCCGGGGGAGAGGGTGTTCACCACTCCCGCCTCCAAGGCCCCGGTGCCCGAGGCCGTCAGGATGTAGAGGCGGTTGCGGGTCATGAACACCTGCTTCAGCTTCTCGGTGATGGGCAGGATCAGGTCCCGGAACTCGGGGCCGCGGTGGTTGATCATGGCCCTTGCGGTGGCCTCCAACACCTGCGGCGGACACGGAGTGGGCCCGGGTATCCTGAGGTTCTGGCCGGTGGCGTTCACTGGGCCTCCTTGGTTCTCTGCTGGGGGATTCTCTGCTGAGGGGTCCTCTGTTGGGGTCCCTTGCGGGGTCAGGCGGTTACCCTTACGTACCGCCTTCCGACCCGTATGATGCTGTCCGGGGCCGGCGCCGGGACCCTGTCGGTGTCGACTTTCTCGCCGTTGATCTCCACTGCGCCCTGCCTGATCCAGCGCTTGGCCTCGCTAGCGCTCTTGGCCGTGCCGGTCTTCACCAGGGCGTCGGTGACGGACATGACCACGGGGCCGCCCTCGGGGGAGGGCGCCAGGGAGTACCGGGGCATCTCGCTCTCGGCGGGCGCCTCACGCCGTTGCACCACCCGCTCGAAGCGGGCCTCGGCGGCCCGGGCGTCCTCCGCGCCGTGGAACTGGCCCGTGATGTCCCTGGCCAGGCGCTTCTTGAGCTCCATGGGGTTGACGGACTGCTCCGCGACGGCCCCGCGCATCTCCTCCAGCTCCTCCTCGGGGACGTCGGTGAGGTACTCGAAGTACTGCATCATCAGGTCATCGTCGACGCGCATGACCTTGCCGTACATATCGTTGGGCGGCTCCTCGACGCCGATGTAGTTGTCCAGGCTCTTGCTCATCTTCTGGACGCCGTCGGTGCCCACCAGGATGGGCATGAGGAAGCACTGCTGGGGGCGCTGGCCGCGCATCTCCTGGAGCTCGCGCCCCACCAGCAGGTTGAACCTCTGGTCGGTGCCGCCGAACTCCACGTCGGCCTCGATGGCCACCGAGTCGTAGGCCTGGAGCAGCGGGTACAGGAGCTCGGTGATGGCGATGGGCCTCTGGGCCTGGAACCTCCTGGCGAAGTCCTCGCGGTTGAGGAACTGGGCCACGGTGAAGCGGCTGGTGAGGCCTATCACGTCGGTCAGGCTGAACTTGCCGAACCACTCGCTCTGCCAGACGGCCCGGGTGCGCTCCCTGTCCACGACCTTGAAGAACTGGCGCATGTACGACTCGGCGTTCTCCACCACCTCTTCGTGGGTGAGCATGGGCCTGGTGATGGACTGGCCGCTGGGGTCGCCTATCTGGGCCGTCCAGTCGCCCACAATGAGGATTACCTGATGCCCCAGGTCCTGGAGCTGCCGCAGCTTGCGCAGGCCCACCACGTGCCCTAGGTGGATGTCGGGGCGGCTGGGGTCGAAGCCCATCTTGAGACGCAGGGGGCGGCCCGCTTCCAACAGCCGGACGAACTCGTCGTGGGAGATGATCTCGCTCACTCCCCGCCGGGTAATCCGCCTCAAGGTGCCCTGGTCCATCCTAGCCGTCCCCGCCCCGGCCCTGGATCTGTCCCGAGGCCGGCGCGCCGATGGGGTCCTCGAGGCCGTCCAGCACGGATCTGGCGTCCACCACGTCCAGCTTCATCTGCTCCACCAGGGAGCCGACGTCGGGGAAGTCCAGCTCGTCCCTGAGCCTTCGAACGAACTTCAGGGTCAGGCGCTTGCCGTACAGGTCGCCGTCGAAGTCCAGCAGGTATGTCTCGACGATGCGGGAGCTCCCGCCGAAGGTCGGCCGCACCCCCACGTTGGTCGCCGACGCGTAACGCCGCCCGTCGACCACGGCCCAGGTGGCGTAGATGCCGTCCATGGGCAGTACCAGGTCTCCCTCCAGGGACAGGTTGGCCGTTGGGAAGCCCAGGGTGCGGCCCCGGCGGTCCCCCTCGACCACCGGTCCCGTGACCCCGTAGGTCCGTCCCAGCATGGCGCCGGCGCCCTCCACCTCTCCCTGGCCGAGCAGGCTGCGTATGACGCTGCTCCGGATTACGGTCTTGTCCATCACCACGGGCTCGACCGGCTCCACCCAGAAGCCCATCTCGCCGCCCAGCCGCCGCAGGGTGGGGATATCCCCCTCCCGGTTGTTGCCCAGGGCAAAGTCAGGGCCCACCACCAGCCCCTTCATGTTCAAACGCCGGCAGAGCATCTCCACGAACTCCCCGGCTTTGAGCAGGGCCACGTCCCGGGTGAAGTCCACCACGGCCACCAGGTCGATGCCGCTGTCCCGCAGCAGGCCCAGCCGCTGCTCCAGCGTGGTGATGTAGCGGAGCTCGATGCCCGGGGTCAGGGCCAGGCGGGGATGGCGGCGGAAGGTAAGGACGGCGGTGTGGAGGCCCCTCTCGGACGCCAGGCCCCTGAGGCGGGACAGGAGGTCCTGATGGCCCAGGTGGACACCGTCGAAGGTGCCGATGGTCAGGGCCGTGGGGCCTTTGGGGGCCTGGTTGGACAGCTCTTGGTCCAGCGTCGTCATGGGGCCTTCCGCCGGGGGGCCGGGTTCACGAAGGGGCCCCGACCTTCCGTGCCTGGCTAGTCAGTCGGGGCCCGACGAACATGGGACGTTGTCGTCCCTCGCTACTGCCTGTGGTGGCGATGGTAGCACAGCCCATGGTAGGCGTCAAATGGAGAATGGAGAGTGAGTCAGATGCAAGAGTCAGACGGGTAACGGTCGCCGGGGCGTGGGATGGGACAAGAAATAGACCGACACTGAGCAGTGTGGGGGGGCTGCCGGACCAGGTACGGCCCTTCGGTCAATCAGCGGACAAAGCCCTTTCAGTTGGTTCCGTTATGCCTGTAGTGTATGGCATTGGTAGTATATTAGTGGCCCAGTTGAAGGAGCGGGGCTGACTTTGGCGTCGAAGGGGAATATGTTCGAGATAGACAACACGCGAAAGCATTACATCCCACGTTTCTATCTGCGAGGCTTCAGCCGCAAAGACAAACGAGGCCAAATCTACCTATTTGACAAAAAGGCACCGGACAAGGGCATCCAGAGCCGCTCAATTGAAAACGTTGAGGTGTCGAGAGGCGCTTACTCAGTCGATATTGACGACTTCGAAAAAAAGAGGGAGTCCAGATGGGCACCTCTTCTCACCCACTTAAGCACCGATGGCGCCACCGAACTGAACAAGCTAGTCTCAGACCGAGAAGAATCTGCAACTCTAAGAGCGGAGCTTGCTGACTTCGTCACGAGCATGTCTTTGCGAAGCCGCGGGTTTCGAGAACGAATGAAGGAAACCTCTGTAGAGAACTGGCACTCCCTACAGAGAGAGATAAATCGTATATTCGGAGAAATGGACGGTGAGGAGTTAGCCAAAGAAACAGGGGCCTCTAAAGAGGAGATCAAGAAAATGTTGGCGACATTCACGCATACTGACGACTACGAAAAGTGGATTGCAGTAACGATAAGACCATATCTCCCAACAGGGAACAGTCTCAACAAGCTCCTTGAAGAAGGAACTTGGAGATTTGAGAATCCTCCAAGCCCAAGAAAGCTGATACTATCGGATATACCATCTACCATACTCCGGTTGGGTCCTGAGTACCCTAACTGGATACATTTCGGAGTACCAATCAACGAGACATTATTGCTCATAGGCCACTGCGGAGACGCACGACTAGAAAGTGGACTGTTACCGGGCTGCGCGCAAATGAGTGAAGAGAAAATCGACCTCACAAATGCGGTAGCCTTAGAGCACGCGGAGCAGTACGTTTACTCTTCATCGAAAGACGAAATCGAAAGACAGCTGGCCAAGTTTCTTGATGCGAAGTAGTCCCCTTTGCCAGGGGCATAGTATGTGTGGCCTGATGCCGCCAACCCCAAAACGACGGTTGCTATCGCCACAAAGGCGACAGCAATGGCTAGGGTGGCGCCAGTAACCACCAAGGCCTCCGCGGGGGGCGCCACGGGCATGGTGTAATGCCTGGCGTCCTACCTTACGCGGCGACCGGCAATGCCGGTTTCCGGCCCTCGAAGTAGTCTTCCACCGTGTATATCTGCACCACCGGCGCACTCATGAACTTCCCAGTGTTCACGGCAGCATCGCGCATCCCGTTCGTCACCCTGTCCTCGAAGCAGGTGAATATGCCGAGATGCGCTCCGGCTTGCTGGCGAGCCCCGTTGAGCGCTTGGACATGCCCCGGGCCGGTCTTTCCGCCCTTGGCCTGGGACACCAGGTCGATGAAGTGGCCCTTCTTGATGGGCAGTCGACCACGGCCGTCTATCCCCCCGTCTCCCCGCTGCTTCTTGTTGGGCTCCATCCCGTCCACCAGGGACACTGCCCATCGTTCGAAGCGGAACGGGTCGCTACCTGCCATGAAGCGGGCATCGTCACGGGTCTTGGGTAGTCCCTTAAACTCAATGGTGTCCCACAGACTGTCGAAGTGGCCTTTGAGCCTCTGCTCAATGACCTTGCAGGCGTTGACGCAGATGTCTATACCTATCCATCGGCGCCCTAGATTCTGAGCAGCGTGGATGGCTGTTCCGCAGCCACAGAATGGGTCGCATACCACGTCTCCGGGCTTGCTGGATGCCTCTATGACTCTTTCAAGTAGAGTGACCGGTTTCTGAGTCGGATAGCCTAGGCGCTGTGGGTCCGTCGGCCCCATCCATGCAACATCAGCGTCAATTCCCACATCTGTGCCGTGTACGGTTCCTTCCGTGTAAGGCTGATACGCCCATATATCCGCAACAGGCATGCCGTCCCGTTCATCAAGGTATCGCACCATAGCCGGCCAAGCAGCGCCTGGGCTGATTGTAATTAGGCCTGCTTGGTACAATGCCTCCAATTTCTCTGTTGGCAACGACTGTTTGTAGTCATCCGGCATGTGTTGCTCATAAAACCTAGGAACTGCCCAATGTCGATTTTTCGCAGTTGGGTCAAATCCCCGCCACGATTTACCGGAATCCCCCTGACGAGTCCCTGCGCCTGAGAGAACGTTGCCCCCACTGGAGAAAGCGAAGCTACCGTCTGGGGTTTTCCGGTACCGACTTTGTACATGCCCATTCATGTAGGGCCGTCGAACTATGTTGAACGTGTATGTGTCTGTTTTCGAATAGAATAGAAGAACATCGTGAATTGGGCCATATGAGCGGGTTGAATTGTGCGTTCCTGTTCTTCGCCAAATAATCTCGTTGTGAAAGTTGTGACGCCCAAATATCCCGTCCATGACGGTCTTCAGGTAGTGGCTCATGGTGGGGTCACAGTGGAGATAGATGCTGCCGGTGGGTTTCAGGACGCGGTGACACTCCACCAGCCGGTTTGCCATGTAGGACAGGTAGGCCAGTTGGGAGCCCTCCCCCAACATCAGCCTGAGCCCCTCCATGATGCCCTTGTACTGGGGCTGGCCCGCGACCTCGTCAAAGTCATCTATGGCCTCGTGCCAGCGCCAAGTATCGTCGAAGGCAACCCACTGGGCACCGCCGATGAAGGCGTTGTAAAGCCGCTTGGAGTTGAAGGGCGGGTCCAGGTAGATGAGGTCCACGGACTCGGTTGGGATGTCTTCCCGCATGACCTCCAGGCAATCGCCGAAGTACAGACGGTTCGGATCGGTCCCGAGCATGGGGGCCTCCCTTGTACAGGGTCGGGGGGATTGTCCGGTAGAAGAATGGCCGAAGTCAAGGCTGACCGATGTTCATCCCCGGTCTTAAAATCCGAACAGCATCGCGTCTCACGGGCATCCAAACTGAGACACTACCTGGAAAGAGAGCTTGGCCGCCCCCGGGCGGTGTGGTGTTGTATAATTGCCGCGTATCCCGAAAACCTCCGGGCGGTGCGCCATGACCAGCAGCAAGGAATGGACCATGCCTATGCTCTCTCCCCGGGAGCGACCGCCGCTGCTCATGATCATCGACGGCCACGCCCTGGTGCACCGCTCGTGGAGGGCCATCAGCGTCCGCCAGCACCTCTCGGTGGGCAAGACCGGAGAGGACATCACCGCCGTCTTCGGATTCGCCAACACCTTCCTGAAGGCCCTGCAGGAGTGGACCCCGACCCACTGCGCCGTAGCCTTCGACGTGGCCGCGCCCACCTTCCGCCACAAGCAGTTCGCCGAATACAAGGCGCAGCGTCCGCCGACGCCCCCCGAGCTGAAGGGCCAGTTCGGCCGGATAAAGCAGATGGTGGAGGCGTTCGGGGTCCCCATATTCGAGGTCGAGGGGTACGAGGCCGACGACGTCATAGGCACCCTCTGCCGCCTGGCCGAGGAGCAGCGCATCGAGACGGTCATCCTGACCGGCGACACCGACACCTTCCAGCTCGTCTCTCCCTGGGTCAGGGTGGCCCTGCACCACAACGTCCAGGACAGGAAGGTGTACGACGAGAACGAGATCCGCGCACGGTACGGCGGCCTGACGGCGGAGCTGCAGCCGGACCTGAAGGCCCTGAAGGGAGACCCCTCGGACAACATCCCGGGCGTCCCCGGCGTTGGCGACAAGACGGCGGTGAAGCTGATCAGCCGGTTCGGGAGCCTGGAGGGAATATACGAGCACATCGAGGAGGTGACCCCGCCCAAGGTCCGGGAGTCGCTGTCCTCCAGCCGGGACCGGGCCTTCCAGGGGAAGATGCTCACCACCATCTCCCGGGAGGCGCCCGTGTCCCTGGACCTGGAGACCTGCCGCTTCGGCACGTACAACAAGGCCGACGTGGTGGCCCTGTTCCGGGAGCTGGAGTTCTACACCATCCTTCCGCGGGTGCCCGACCCCCACGGCAAGGAGGGCGCGGCACCCGAGGCCAACGGGGCCCAGGCCTCCCCGGACCCCGCCCTGGACCTGCCCCTGGACCTCAGGGAGGCGTCGTCAGAGCTGGACTACCGGCTGGTGACCACCCCCGAGGTCCTGGAGGAGATGGTCCGGGAGCTGGCGGCGTCGGGGAGGTTCGCCTTCGACACGGAGACCACCAGCCAGGACCCCGTGGCCGCGGACCTGGTGGGCATGAGCTTCTCCACGTCGCCGGCGCGGGCCTGGTACCTGCCCGTGGGCCACGACGAGGGGGAGCAGCTTCCCCTGGAGCGGGCGCTGGCGGCGTTGAGGCCCGTCCTGCAGTCGGAAGAGGTGCGGAAGACGACCCACAACGGCAACTACGACGCCACGGTCATGGGAGGCTACGGCATCGCCCTGGGGGGCATGGACTTCGACACGATGATCGTGGCCCACATGCTTGGCAGGAAAGCCCTGGGCCTGAAGAACCTGGGCCTGGACGTGCTGAACATCGAGATGGAGCCGCTCAAGGCCCTCATCGGCACGGGGTCCAAGCAGATAACGATGGCCAAGGTCCCCATCGACCGGGCCCAGGCCTACGCCTGCGCCGACGCCGACGTGACCGGCAGGCTGCGGGACGTGTTCCAGGAGCAGGTCAGGAGGGACGGCTTCTGGGAGCTGCTCGCCCAGGTGGAGATGCCGCTGGTGCCCGTCTTCGTCTCCCTGCAGCGCACCGGCATCGCCCTGGACGCCGGCGCCCTCCACGAGATGTCCATGGACCTGGACCAGCAGATGGCGACGCTGGAGGCGGACATCTACAACCTGGTGGGCCACATCGTCAACCTGAACTCGCCCCAGCAGCTCAGCTCCCTGCTCTTCGAGGAGCTGCAGCTTCCCAAGACGAAGCGCACGAGGACCGGCGGCTACACCACCGACGCCAACGCGCTGGAGGGGCTGCGGGGCGCCCACCCCATCATCGACAAGATCCTGGAGTTCCGGCAGCTTTCCAAGCTGAAGTCCACCTACGTGGACTCGCTGCCCCAGCTTGTCAACCCGCGCACGGGCAGGCTCCACACCAGCTATCACCAGACGGGCTCGGCAACGGGCCGGGTGTCCAGCAGCGACCCCAACCTCCAGAACATCCCCATACGCACGGAGCTGGGCCGCCAGGTCCGCAGGGCCTTCGTGGCAGAGAATGCGCCGGACTGGCTCCTCTTCTCCGCCGACTACTCCCAGATCGAGCTGAGGGTCCTCGCCCATCTCTCCGAGGACCCGGGGATGGTGGAGGCCTTCCTGAACGGGGAGGACATACACTCGGCCACGGCGTCCCAGATGTACGAGGTGGGCATGGAGCAGGTCACCGCCGACATGAGGCGCATCGCCAAGGTGCTCAACTTCGGCGTAGTGTACGGCCTGTCCGCCTACGGCATCGCCCAGCAGACCGAGTTCAACCCCGAGGAGGGACAGCGGTTCATCGAGACCTACTTCGCCCGGTACCCGGGGATACAGCAGTACATCGAGTCGGTCAAGGAGCAGGCCAAGCAGAAGGGCTACGTGTCCACCATGCTCGGCCGGCGCAGGTACATACCCGAGATCCACTCCAGCAACTACAACGTGCGCCAGGCAGCCCAGCGGGCTGCGGTAAACATGCCCATCCAGGGCGGGGCGGCCGACATCATGAAGCTGGCGATGATACGGGTCCACCGCCGCATCCAGGAGTCGGCCCTTCAGGCCAAGATGCTGCTCCAGGTGCACGACGAGCTGCTGTTCGAGGTGCCCGCCGGGGAGGTGGACGACCTGCGGGAGCTGGTGCTGGAGGAGATGCCCCGGGCGCTGGAGATGAAGGTGCCGCTGAAGGTGGACTTCAAGACGGGCTACAACTGGGGGGACATGGAGTAGGCCCCGGCCGCCCCGGGGCGGCCACAGATACCGGCAAAGGAGACCGCACATGGACTTGGGCATTCAGGGCAGGGTAGCGATAGTGACCGGCGGCAGCCGCGGCCTGGGGAGGGTGTCGGCACTGGCCCTGGCGCGAGAGGGCGTAAACGTGGCCATCTGCGGCAGGACCCAGAGCACGCTGGACGGCACCGTGGAGGAGCTGCGGGCGCTGGGGGTGTCGGCGGCGGGCGTCGTCGCCGACATGGCCGAGGAGTCGGCGGCCCGGACGGTCTACGACGGGGCGGTGTCGGCCCTAGGACCCGTGGACATCCTGGTGAACAACGTGGGCGGGCGCAGGGGCGCCGGCTTCGCCGAGACCGACGAGGCGACCTTCATGCTGGGGTTCGAGGTCAACTTCTTCGGGGCCATGCGATTGATGCGCCTGGCCATCCCCGGCATGAGGGACCGCAAGTGGGGGCGCATCGTCAACATCTCGTCCATATACGGCAGGGAGCACGGGGGGTCCGCCGACTACATGGCCTCCAAGGCGGCCCTCATCGCCTGCACCAAGTTCACGGGCGTCGAGCTCGTCAAGGACAACGTACTGGTGAACAGCATCGCCCCCGGCTCCATCATCCACCCGGGAGGTAGCTGGGAGCGCTTCTCCAACCAGCAGCCCCCCGAGGTGGTGGAGGAGTTCATCGCCCGCAACTTGCCCGTGGGGAGGTTCGGCTGGCCGGAGCCGGTGGGAGACCTGGTGGCATACCTCTCATCCGAGCGTGCCAGCATGATCACCGGCGCCTGCATCCCCGTGGACGCCGGCCAGGGCCGGTCGCTGATCTAGTGTCCTGTCTCCGAAGTTCGTTGTAACCTCAGCCCCCCGGAGCATTGAGGCCACCCTCCCCCCCCCGAGCTCCGCGCGGGCGAGGAACCCCTCCCACCGGTGAATCGGCACTTGGCGGGAACCGGGCGCGCTTATTCGACGAACTTGTGAGACGGCCCACTAGGAGAGCCGTGGACTAGCTGTCCGGCGTATCGTGTGGTCCTACCTTCGTCTTGGCCCGCTCCAGCGTCTTGGCCCGCTCCAGGGCAGGCCGATAGTCAGCTTCCAGCCTGACCCATACGTGGGCTAGGACGCCGAGGACCTGTTCCAACTCCAAGGCAGTGCGTGGCGTAATCGCCTTGCGGCCGAGTACGATCAGGTTGATGTTCTGGACCGGCCGACCCATTGCCTTGGCCAGCTTCCGTTGACTAATGCCCCTGGCCTGGAGCTCGGCCCGCAGCGCCTCTCCTGGAGGGACCGCAACGTCCGTACTGGTACGCTGTGTCCTCGCAATGGTCCGGCGCATCCTGGCGTAGTCTTCCTTCCACCACGTCGGGTCCTCCGGGTCCCGGGCGATCCCAACGTTGATGGCTGTCTCTTCTCCGTACTGTGTCTCAATCTGCAGCTCAGTCAACGGGCTAAGCACAAGTGAGTCAAAGGTCGTGGTCGAGCCCGTCTCGGCCAGCATCGCCCTGGCATATTCCAGAAATGGCAGCTGGTCGATGTCAGCGTTGGCGCTCATAGTCTCTCCTCTCCCGTGCATTGGCCTTGCGCAGACTGATGACATATACATCTATAGCATGTACATGTCAACGCCGCACACACATATCTTGAAGCGCAAACGAAGGTCCTTGGCATGCCAAGGACCACGGCTTCCGACACGCTGCCAACCCTTTTTCCAGATTCCTTCCGGCCCGCCTTGACTTCACCGATGGGGTGTCATATGGTACCTTCACCGCCTCGGTCTCATATATATTGTATTTTGTCTTAGGGTAGCTGATGTTCACTCACCTCCACGTACACACCGAATACAGCCTTCTCGACGGGGTCAGCCGCATCCCGCATCTGGTCAGCCGGGCCAAGGAACTCGGCATGGAGGCGCTGGCCATCACCGATCACGGCTCGCTGTACGGTGTCGTGGAGTTCTACACCGAGTGCCGCCAGGCAGGGATCAAGCCGATCATCGGCTGCGAGGTGTACATGGCCCAGGGCAGCCGCCACACCAAGACGCAGTCCGAGCGCAGCCCCTTTCACCTCACGGTGCTGGCCAGGAACAACACCGGGTACCAGAACCTGATCCGGCTGGTCAGCCAGGCCCACCTGGAGGGCTACTACTACAAGCCCCGGGTGGACCGGGAGCTGCTGGAGCAGTACCACGAGGGCCTGGTCATCCTGGCCGGGTGCCCCACCGCTGAGGTGCCCAGGCTCATCGCCGAGGACCGGCTGGACGACGCTCGAGAGGCGGCCCGGTGGTACAGGGACCTGATGGGCGAAGGCTGCTACTACCTCGAGCTCCAGCGGCACGAGCACGTGGAGAACCTGGAGAAGATCAACCAGGGGCTGGTGCAGCTTTCGGGGGAGCTGGACATCCCCCTAGTGGTGACCAATGACGGGCACTACGTGGACAGGGGCGACTCGGACCTGCAGGACGTCCTGATCTGCATCCACACCGGGACCACCCAGCAGGACGACAAGCGCCTGAAGATGGAGGACGACTCCTACTATCTGAAGAGCGCGGCCGAGATGGAGGAGCTCTTCCCGGACTTCCCCGAGGCCCTGAAGAACGCCGAGGTCATCGCCGAGTCCTGCGACGTCCGCCTGGCCACCGGGGAGATGCACCTGCCCAGCTACCCGGTGCCCGGCGGCGCGGACCCCGACGAGTACCTGGCCGGGCTCTGCTGGGATGGGTTCAAGCGGCTGTATCCCCGCACCTCCCCCGAGGCGGAGGAGCGGCTGAGCTACGAACTGGAGGTGATAAGGCAGACCCAGTTCTCCAACTACTTCCTGGTGGTGTGGGACATCATCTCCTTCGTGCGGGAGAAGGAGATACTCTTCGGGGTCCGGGGCAGCGCCGCCGCCAGCGTGGCCCTCTACTGCCTGGGGGTAACCGAGGTGGACCCGCTGGAGTACCGGCTGGTCTTCGAGCGCTTCCTGAACGTGGAGCGCAAGGAGATGCCCGACATCGACATGGACTTCCAGGACGACCGCAGGGACGAGGTGCTCGCCTACGTCACGGAGAAGTACGGGCACGACAAGGTCGCCCAGATCATCACCTTTGGCACCCTCGGGGCCAAGGCATCCCTCCGGGACGTCGGCCGCGTCCTGGGCATGACCTACGCCGACGTGGACCGGGTGGCCCGCCTCGTCCCCTTCAAGTGCCGCACCCTGGACGACGCCCTGGCCATGAACCCGGAGCTGGCCGAGGTGTACCGCTCCGACGAGGCCATCCACAAGCTGGTGGACACGGCCCGGAGCCTGGAGGGCACGGTCCACCACGTGAGCACCCACGCCGCCGGCGTGGTCATCTCCGGGGAGCCCCTCACCGAGTACCTGCCACTGCAGAGGCCCGTGCGAGGGGACGACTCCGGGCAGCTCGCCATGACCCAGTACGCCATGGACCCGGTGGCCAAGCTGGGACTCCTGAAGATGGACTTTCTGGGGCTCACCAGCCTCACCATCCTGGACAGGGCCGTGCAGATGGTGGAGCAGACCAAGGGGATAGGCATCGACATCCACCGCCTTCCCCTGGACGACCGCAAGACCTTCGAGCTGCTGTCCTCGGGCAAGACCACGGACGTGTTCCAGCTGGAGAGCGCGGGCATGCAGCGGTACATCAAGGAGCTGAAGCCGTCCTCGCTGATGGACATCTCCGCCATGATCGCCCTCTACCGGCCAGGGCCCATGGAGCACATAGACACCTTCATCAACGCCAAGCATGGAAGGGCCCCCATCCAGGTGCCCCACCCCCACCTGGAGGAGATACTGCGGGAGACCCACGGGGTAATCGTCTACCAGGACCAGGTCCTGTTCATACTGCAGACCCTCGCGGGATACTCCCTGGGCCGCGCCGACGTGGTGCGCAAGGCCATGGGCAAGAAGATCACCGAGCTGATGAGCCAGGAGAGGGACGGCTTCATAGAGGGCGCCACGGCCAAGGGCTACTCCACGGAGCTGGCCCAAGAGGTGTTCAACCTGTTGGAGCCCTTCGCCGGGTACGCCTTCAACAAGGCACACAGCGTGAGCTACGCCCTCATCTCCTACTGGACCGCCTACTTCAAGGCCAACTACCCGGTGGAGTACATGGCGTCGGTGCTCAACTCCCGCGTCGACCACCCGGACAAGATGGCCGGCGCGGTGAGCGAGTGCTTCCGCCTTGGCATCCCGGTGCACGCGGCGGACGTCAACAGCAGCGACGCCTACTTCACCATCGACAAGGACGAGGCCGGCCAGCAGGCCATCCGGTTCGGCCTCGCCGCCGTGAAGAACGTGGGAGAGGGCGCCATCCGTCCCATCCTGGAGGAGCGGGAGAGGGACGGCCCCTTCACCTCCATAGACGACTTCTGCAGCCGTGCCGACCTGCGGGGACTCAACCGCAGGACCCTGGAGAGCCTCATCAAGGTGGGGGCATTCGACTGCTTCGGGAGCAGGGCCGCCATCCTGGACGTAGCCGAGCAGATACTCTCCTTCGCCCAGAGCGAGGCCCACCGGAGGGAGAGGGGCCAGTCCAGCCTCTTCGACGGGCTGGCCGATTCCCACGACGTTGGAGCGGCGGCCGGGATAGCCATCAACGGCAAGGAGACCCTGGCTTGGGAGAGGGTCGCATGGGAGAAGGAGCTGCTGGGGGTGCCGCTGTCCAGCGGGTCCCTGAACGCGCTGGCCCGGGTGAACGACTCAGGCGCCGTCACGTCCCTGGACCAACTCGACGTGGAGATGGAAGGCCAGAAGGTCACGGTCCTTGGACAGGTGTCGTCGGTGTCCGAGCGGTACACCCGGGACCTGCGCCAGTACGTCATCGCCAGCCTGGAGCTGGTCTACGGCACCACCGAAGCCATCGCCTGGCCCGACGTGCTGGAGAAGACGGGCAAGGAGCCGTGGCAAGAGGGGAACCTGCTGATAGTGAAGGGCCGGCTGAAGGTCCGCGGAGACGAGATGTCGGTCCACTGTGACGACGTCAAAATCTACGACCCCGACGCTCCCCCTGCCAACGGCAAGGTCGAAAATGGAAGGAACGGGGCCTCGAAGAACGGCAGGAACGGCGCCAACGGAAGCAAGGGCGGCCCGGTCAAGACGCCGGTCCAGGCACCGGCAGCCCAGGCGCCGGCAGTGGACGAGGACGCGGTCCCCCAGGGCCCCCTGACCATCCAGCTCAGCCTCGTGGAGACCGCCGACGCCGAAGAGGACGTCCACCAGCTACGAGAAGCGATAAAGACGATGCTGGAGTACCCCGGAGAGGACCGGGTGAACCTGGCCATCTCCACCAACGGCAAGCGGGTGCTCATGGAGCTGCCGCGCATCAACGTCGGCCACTGCACCGAGCTGTACCAGCGCCTGGAGGAGATGCTGGGCGAAGGCTCGGTGGGCGTGCAGCTTCCCCTGGGACCGGCTACGGGCCAGTAGGCGCGCCTTCCATTCGAAGCAGCCTCGCCTTCTTCTCCAGGCCGCCCCCGCCGTACCCGTGGAGGCCCCCGTTGCTGCCGATCACCCGGTGACAGGGGATTATCACCGCCAGCCGGTTCCTGGCCATCGCCTGGCCTGCCGCCCTGGAGGCGCGGGGATTGCCGGCCTGGGCCGCCAGCCACTGGTAGCTCCGCGTCTCGCCCCGGGGGATACTGCGGCACGCCTCCCACGCGGCCTTGAAGAAGGGCGGGGCGTCCTCCAGGTCCAAGGGGACCTGGTCTAAGTCGCCGTCCTCCCCCCGGAAGTGGGCCTCCAGCCTGAGGCGGACGTCCTCCAGGGCGTCGGGATCCCGGCCGGCGCCGGATGCGGCGCTTCCCAGCTCGTCCATCGCCTCCTGGGGCAGGGGTTTCAGGGCCAGCCTCCGCAGACCTCGGTCCGAGGCTAGGGCGGCCACCCATCCCATCTCCGTCGGGAACAGGTCGTAGCACAGTCTGGTCATGGTCTCCTTCTTTCCTGTCGTGGCCGCGGGTCCGGCCGCGGACCCCCGCCGAATGCCCCTTCATTATAGCGTCCGGGCACGCGCTGCGGCAGGGGCGCGGCAAAGCCCCAAGGGGCTGTCCTCATGGGTATGACACGTACGGGCCGGAACGCCCGCGACGGCGCCCACAACTGCCGGCGACTCGATGCTAGAATGTCCCGCATGGGACCGGCGCCGACTCATGAGGACGACCGCCAGGAGCCGCTGATCTCGAGGACGGAGGCCTCCCGACTGCTGGACGGGCGGTTCCTGAGGGACACGGCCCTGTTGGCCCTGGCCGTGGTGTTCGGCCTTCAGCTACTCAGAGTCCTGTTTACGGGCCTGGTCTTCTACATCCGGGAGTCCGTCGGGACCAGCTCCTTCGTCCCCGGCGCCTACGCCCTGGTCTTGTTTCTCGGAGCGTTCCTGGCCCTGCCTCTGGCCCGGCTCCTGGGAGTACGGGGCGGGCTGGCGGTGGCCGCCGCCGGGACCGGCGCGGCCCGGCTGGCCGAGCAGGCCGTACCCTGGCCGGCGGTGGACCTTGGCCTGGCCACCGCCGGGGTCCTGGCCTTCCTGTGGTTCGTCCCCCTCTACGCCGCCAGGCTTCGCGGGCGGGGGGCATCGGGCGGTCAGGCCTTCGCCACGGGCCTGCTGCTGGGCATAGCGGTGGATACCGCCATCAAGGGCGCATTCTCCACGCTGGACATGTCGTGGCAGCCGGGGACGGCGTCCTTCCTGCTGATCGTCTTCCTGGTCGGCGCCTACGGGTTTCTCGGCCACCGGACGCTGGCCAAAGACGCGCCGTCGACGGAAGGTGACGGGGGCCGTTTGCGGTGGGTACCCCTGGCTGGCCTGGGGCCCCTGATCTTCCTGGAGTTGCTCCTGTTCCAGAACATCGGACAGCAAACCGCCCTCATCGGATGGGACCAGCCCCTGGTGTTCCTGTGGCTCATGGTGGGGAACGTCCTGGGCCTCTTCGCCGCCACCGGGGTCCTTGCCCGGCCGGTCCAGGGCGCGCGATTGGCCGTCGCGGGGCTGGCGGGCCTTTTGGCCCTCCTGGCAATTGGAGAGCGGTCGGGGGTCGAGGCGGCCGTGGCCGCTATGTTCGGAGGCGTTGCCATGTCCATGGCGGCGGCGGTGGTGGGGGCCTCACTGGGACAAAGGGCCGGGGGACAGAGGGCCGGGGGGCAGGGGCCTGGGGAACAGGGAGCCGGGAGCATCGGGCCGGGGACCGGCGCGCCCCGGGCAGGCCGGGGGCCGGGGCCCGCCGTCGTGGCATCGGGCGTCGGCATGCTGGTGCTTCTGGTGGCGACATTCGTGTACTACGTCAACTACGAGCTGGACCTGCCTGGAGGCGCCTCCACCGTGCCTGTGGTAGTAGCGGCGGCTCTCGTCCTGTGCACCGCGGCGGCCCTGCCCGCCCTGTCCCGGGACGGGCGTGCCCCGGCGCTGGGGCTGCCCGTCGCCTCGGCCGGCCTGGTCCTGCTTCTGATACCCGCGGGGTACTGGGCATACTGGAGGGAGGCGGCGCCCTCGGAGGAGGCTGCGTTCCCGATACGGGTGGTCTCCTACAATCTTCACCAGGGGTTCGACCAGGACGGCTACCTGGCCATCCGAGACCTGGCCGCCGCCATAGAGGAGCAGGACGCGGGCATCGTTGCCCTGCAGGAGGTGTCCCGGGGCTGGCTCATCGACGGGTCCTTCGACATGCTCCCCTGGCTCTCCAGGGAGCTGGAGATGCCCTACGTGTGGGCACCGGCGGCCGACTCTGTGTGGGGCAACGCCGTCCTGAGCAAGTACCCCATAGCGGAGAGCTCGGTCCACCCCATGCCAAACAACGCCGACATCCCCATGGACCGGAGCTACGCAACGGCCGTGATACCCATGGGAGACACGGGCCCGCTGACGGTGCTGGCGACCCACCTGCACCACCGCAAGGAGGAGGGCCACGTGCGGGCGCCCCAGGTCCTGGCGCTGGTGGACGCCTGGGACGGCAGGGAGCGGACCGTGCTGTTGGGGGACCTGAACGCCGAGCCCGGGGACCCGGAGATGCTCCCGTTGGAACACGCGGGGATGGGGGACGCCTTCGCCGCCTCGCCGGAGTACGACGGCAAGGGCTACACCTTCCCCGCAAGGGACCCCCGCAGGCGGATCGACTACATCTGGACCTCTGAAGACCTGCGCCCCACGGACTTCACCCTGTTCGGAGGCACGGCCTCGGACCACCTGGGCGTGGCGGTTACCCTGGACAGGTAAGCCCGGGCTACTTTCGGGGATGGCGGCTGGCGAAGTCGTCGGCGATCTCGTCGAAGGTGCAGAAGCGGACACCCGTGTGGGCCCGAATGTAGTTGGTCAGCCGCTCCAGCATGAGCAGCACCTGGGGCCTGCCGCTCACGTCGGGGTGGATGGTCATGGTGAAGACGGCCTCGTCGTACTCCCTGTAGACGTAGTCGAACTGGTCCCTCCACATCTGCTCGATGTCCCGGGGGTTGACGAACCCGTGGCTGTTGGGGGCCTTCTTGATGAACATCATGGGGGGCAGGTCGTCCAGGTACCAGTTGGCGGGGATCTCGATGAGGTCCGTCTCCTGGCCGCGCTCCAGCTTGCGCATCCAGTGGTCCGCCGGCTGGGAGAAATCGATCTTGGTCCACCGGTCGCCGACCCGCACGTAGTAGCACTCGAAGTCCTTGTGCATCAGGCTATGGTCGTACTTGATGCCGTTCTTCAGCAGCAGCTCGTTGGTGACGTGGCTGAACTCCCACCACGGGGCCACGTAGCCCGTGGGCCGCCTTCCGGTCACGCTGGTGACGAGGTCGATGCAACGGAGGAGCACAGCCTCCTCCTGCTCCGGCGTCATGGCGATGGGGTTCTCGTGGGAGTAGCCGTGGATGCCTATCTCGTGACCGCCATCGACTATCATCCTGGTCTCGTCGGGAAAGGTCTCCATGGAGTGGCCCGGGACGAACCAGGTGGTCTTGATGCCCAGTCGAGCGAACAGCTTGAGCAGCCTGGGGGTGCCCACCTCGCCGGCGAACAGGCCGCGGGAGATGTCGTCGGGGGAGTCCTCACCCCCGTAGGACCCCAGCCACCCCGCCACCGCGTCCAGGTCCACGCCGAAGGCGCACAGTATTCGTTTCTCAGCCATGAAAGACCCCCTTAGATCAACCTTCAATCATTGCTAATGGTAACGGACCCAGTTTTCCCTTCGTATGTAAGAGTGAAGGCACGTAGAAAGGACCGTCCGATCAACGCTCGATGCCACAAACCACCTTCACTGAGATTGACGCCGGCAAACCGACCATACTGCACAAAATCCAGATCTGGAACATAGATTTGTGCAAGGTATACGTTTGCCATTTCTGCTCCACTAATCCCAACCATTTGCTGCTGGTCTACAGCGGGCAACCCCATCTCAATCGCTAGGTTGGCATCGAGGCAGCTGAAAGTGGCGCCGGTATCGACCAATGCAGGAAAGCGGTAATCGTTAAGACGCGGGTGGGACGGACCGGCGGCACTATATGAGGGATCGAATCCTATACACACGCCGAGCGTTGGACCATAGGTGACCAAGCTGTCGCTGCCCCGCCCATTAGGCGAGCCGCTAAATCCACAGTCAGCGGTCGGCATCGATTGGCCGATATAGCAGGGATGGCGGCAACGTCATGGCAGGGGCTCCGACTTGCCTGATAAGATATGGGCCCCTACCGAACCGCCGAACCGCCTCCTGCGCTGCGTCCTCGAAAGTCCGGAAGGCGTCGATCAGCTCCTCGTCGTACAGGACCACCCATTTCCCTGCATGGTCCGCCTCAAGAGCAGCCTGCATACTCTCGTATTTCGCGATTTGCACACTGAGCTCTGTGGCCATGACAGAAGTGTCCTCTTCCCTTCTGACCGCGCCTTTTCTCGTCTTATACCATATTCCAATAGTCGTTGTGTATTTGGTGCGATTGGCTTTTTCTCAAATTCCCGTCAAATGCCCGCCCCCGCATGGCCGGTGTCGTCCCATGCGCCGGCTCACCGGCTCGGGGGAGGTTGGCCCTCGGCCTTCTGGAGCTGGACGGCGGTGTTGATCAGCCCCATGTGGGAGAAGGCCTGGGGAAAGTTGCCCAGCAGCTCCGAGGAGGAGGGGGATATCTGCTCGCTGAGCAGTCCCAGGTCGTTGGCGCAGCCGAGAAGGGCATCGAACAGCTTTCGGGCCTTCTCCACCTCGCCCAGCATGATCAAGTTGTCCGCCAGCCAGAAGGTGCACATGGTGAAGGTCCCCTCGTCGCCGCCCAGGCCGTCGTCCACGTTCCTGTAGCGGTACACGTACCCCTCGGGGGTCGTCAGCTCCCGCTCTATGGCCTCGATGGTGGAGCGCATGCGCGGGTCATCCGCCCGGATGAACCCCACCAACGGGAGCATCAGGTTGGCCGCGTCCAGGGCCTTGCTTCCGTAGGCCTGAACGAAGGCGCCTCGTTCGGCGTCGTACCCCCTGGTCAGCACGTCCTCCCGGATCTGGGCCCTAACCTTGCGCCACAACTCCACGTCTCCGGGCAGGTCCAGGGCCCGGGCGGCCTTGATGGCCCTGTCCAGGGCCACCCAGCACATGACCTTGGAGAAGACGAAGGGCTCCCTGCCCCCCCGGGTCTCCCACAGGCCGTCGTCGGCCTCGGTCCAGTGGTCCATGACGAACTGGACCACCCTCCGCAGGTACTCCCAGTACTCCGGGTCTATCTCGTTGGCGAACTTCCGGTACAGGTGGGCCGAGTCCATTATCTCGCCGTAGATGTCGAGCTGGTACTGGGAGTAGGCGGCGTTGCCCACCCGCACCGGCCGCGAGTACCTGTGGCCCTCCAGCTCGGTGATCTCCGTCTCCACCAGGCGGCGCTCCCCTCCGAGGCCGTACATTATCTGGAGGTCCCTGGCCCGCCCCGCCGTGCTCCAGGCCAGCCAGTCCTTGAAGGCCCGGGCCTCGTCGTAGTACCCGATGATGGCCAGGGCGTACAGGGCAAAGGTGGCGTCCCGGATCCAGGTGAAACGGTAGTCCCAGTTGCGGGGTCCGCCCACGGCCTCGGGCAGGGATGTGGTCGCCGCCGCCAGCAGCCCGCCCGAGGGGGCATAGGTCAGGGCCTTCAGGGTCAGGGCGCTGCGGACCACCTCCTCCTGATACTCCCCCTTGTAAGTGCAGACCGACGCCCAGCTGCGCCAGAACTCCTCAGTCTCGGCCAGGCTCCTCTCCATCTCGGCCTCGTCCGGGGCCCGTCTCGTATAGGAGAACCGCCTCTCGTAGGTGACCGAGGCGCAGACCCGGTCTCCCGAGGCCAGCCTGCCCCCGGAGACGAACCCCTCCTCCCTTATCTCCAGGGGAGTCGAGCAGTACACCGACACGGCGTCGGCCCCGCCGTGGGCGAACCCGGTGTGGGGGCTGTAGGTGGTGGAATGGGGCTGTATGGTCCCGTAGTCGAACCGGGGGAAGCACTCCATGGTGAAGGTCACGTGACCGGACGTGCACTTCAGGAAGCGTATCACCTGCTGCCTCAGCCCCTCTTTCGGGGGCCGCCCCGCTCCCCCCGGGGGCCGGATGGGCATGAAGTCCGTCAGCACGGCCTGTCCGGTGTCCGTCTCGAAGGTCGTTTCCAGGACGTTGGTGTCGGGCACGTAGCGCCGGTGCACCCGAGTCACGCCCTCCGGGGCAAGCTGGAAGTAGCCGCCCTTGAGCCGGTCCAGGATGCGGGCGAACACCGCCGGGCTGTCGAACCTGGGGAAGCAGGCCCAGTCTATGGACCCGGACCTGGATATCAGGGCGCAGGACTGCATGTCGCTGATGAGCCCGTAGTCCGAGATGGGCGGGTAGCCCTGCAGCCGGGGACTCGACGTCATTCACCCACCCCCTTTGGAGAGCTCGGGCGGAGCGCTCGGGGTCTCGTTATCATCTGTGGCAGCCGCAGGCCTGGATCCACTTGCGCCCGTCCCGCGCAAGCAGGTGGTCGGCCGCCGCCGGGCCCCAGGAGCCCGGCTCGTACACGTGCACCGGCGTCCCGTTGGGGTCGTCCCAGGCGTGGAGCAGCGGGTCCACCAGCCTCCAGGCCTCCTCTATGTGATCGCTCCTGATGAACAGCCGGGAGTCCCCCTCCAGCGCGTCCTGCAGCAGCCTCTCGTATGCCTCGGGGATGGACATGCCTCCGAAGGCCGAGTCGTAGTGGAACTCCAGGTCCACCGTGCGCATCTTCATTCTCTGATAGGGGCTCTGGTCGGGGCCCTGGCCGGGGCCGTGGTCGGGCTCCTTGGCCTCCACCATCAGGTGGGCGCCCTCGTCGGGCTGGATGCAGACCGCCAGGATGTTCGAGGGCAGGTCCTCGGGCGCGCCCAGAGAGAAGGTGACGTGGGGGGGCGCCTTGAACTGTATGTCCACCTCCGACACCTTCGTGGCCATGGCCTTTCCCGTGCGCAGGTAGAAGGGTACCCCCTGCCAGCGCCAGTTGTCCACGAACAGCCTCAGGGCCGCGTAGGTGGCGGTGGGCGAGTCCGCGGGCACGCCCTTCTCGCCGGTGTACCCCCGGTACTGGCCCCGGACGGCGTCTCCGGGTGCGCCGTGGACGGACAGGGGCCTTATTGCCCTGAGCACCTCGACCTTCTTGTCCCGCAGCGACTCGGGGTGCCTGGCGCTGGGGGGCTCCATGGCCACCATGGCCAGGAGCTGGAGCAGGTGGTTCTGGACCATGTCCCGCACCACCCCGGACCGGTCGTAGTAGCCGCCCCTGTCCCCCACCGGCACCTCTTCAGCCACGGTTATCTGTACGTTGTCCACGTAGTTCCGGTTCCACAGGGGCTCGAAGATGGTGTTGGCAAACCTCAGGGCCATCAGGTTCTGCACCGTCTCCTTGCCCAGGTAGTGGTCGATGCGGTAGACCTGGTCCTCGGAGAAGACGCCCCCCACCACCCGGTTCAGCTCCACCGCCGAGCGCAGGTCCCGCCCGAAGGGCTTCTCGATGATGACCCGGCTCCACCCTCCGTTCCCGGTGGCGAGGCCGGCGCCGCCCAGGGTCCGCACCACTCCCTGGTACAGGTGGGGCGCGATGGCGAGGTTGAAGAGGCGGTTGGAGGCGGGGCCTCCCCCGTCCATCTCCTCCAGGTAGCTCCTCAACCGCTCCACGTCCTCCGGAGAGGAGGCGTCTCCCCGGAGGTAGTGGATGCTCCCGGCGAAGCGGTCCCACTCCTCCCGGCCGGCGTCCAGGTCCCCCAGCTCCCGGGCCCCCTCCCGCATGTACTCCCGGAACCCGTCCTCGGAGAAGTCGGTGCGCGAGTATCCTACGATCCGGAGGCCGGGGGGAAGGCGCCCCTTGGAGCCCAGGTGGAAGAGCGCGGGGATCAGCTTACGCCTGGTCAGGTCCCCGCTGGCCCCTATTATCACGACGGTGGTGGGACGCCGCGTATGGGTGGCCATCAGCTCTCCTCGCCGCCCGGGGCCCTTACCCGGTGTCCCCCGAACTGGTTCCGAAGGGCCGCCAGCATCCTGCCGCCGAAGGGCTGCACCTGCCGCGAGCGGAACCGGGCCTGCAGGGAGAGGGCGATGACCGGCGCCGGGACGCCCAGATCGATGGACTCGTTCACCGTCCAGCGGCCCTCCCCCGAGTCCTCCACGTAGGACTGGACCGTGTCGAGGCCGGGGTCCTCCCTAAGCGCCTGCTCGGCCAGGTCCAGCAGCCAAGATCGTACCACACTCCCGTGCCTCCATATGGAGATGATCTGCGCCAGGTCCAGGGAGAACTCTTCCTTGGCCGCCAGCAGCTCGAACCCCTCGGCATAGGCCTCCATCAGGCCGTACTCGATGCCGTTGTGGACCATCTTGACGAAGTGGCCGGAGCCCGTGACGCCCACGTAGCCGTAGCCCCTGTCGGGCCCCGGCGCCAGGGTCTTGAAGAGGGGCTCCAGGCGCCGGAACACTTCTCGGTCCCCGCCTACCATGAGGCTGTAGCCCTCCCGCAGGCCCCATACGCCGCCGCTGGTGCCCACGTCCAGCATCCTGATCCCGCGCCCATCCAGCATCTCCGCGCGGCGTATCGTGTCCTTGTAGTTGGAGTTGCCCCCGTCCAGGAGCACGTCGTCCCGGGACAGCACCGCGGCCAGCTCGGCGACGACCTCCTCGGTGGCATCGCCCGGGGGGACCATGAGCCAGACGGCCCGGGGTGGCGCCAGCTTCTCCACCATCTCCTCCAGCGACCCCGCGCCCACGGCCCCGGCCTGGACGACGGCGGCGACGGCGTCCTCGCGGCGGTCGTAGACCACCACCCGGTGGCCGCCGCCCAGCAGGCGTTGGACCATGCTGCCGCCCATGCGGCCCAGTCCCACCATCCCGATCTCCATCGTCCACCGTCCCCCGACGTAGAGCGCCGTTCAAAGTTGTGGCGTTTGGACCCGTCGCGCCGTTCGCCGGCGCGGCGATACGCTAGGCCGCAAGGCCGGCCAGCCTCCGTATGCCCGCCGCCGGGTCGTCCCCCAGGGTCGCCCTCACCACCCGACGGCCGGCGGCCTCCAGGGCCAGCATGTCTCCCAGGGCCTGGGACCGGGCCAGCACACCGAAGGAGTAGGGCTCGCCCGGGACGGGCAGGTCGGCCTCGGGGTCCGCGGCGACCTGCAGGCACAGGGCAGTGTTGGGCCCTCCCTTGTGGAGCTGGCCCGTGGAGTGGAGGTACCGGGGCCCGTACCCCACCGTCGTGGCGATGCCGTACCGGTCCATCACCCGCCTGCGCAGGTCGTCGAAGGCCTCCTCGACGGCAGGACTCTCGGGCAGGTAGGCCGCAACGGCGAGGTAGTCGCCGGGGCGGGCCCCCTCCAGGAGCCCCCGGAGGTCGTCCGACGCGTCCACCGCGGGCAGGCTCCCCTTCTCCAGGTAGTGCTCCATCATCCGGCCGGTCGCGTCCTTGGCCCCCTGCACGTCCGGCTGGTCGAAGGGATTGATGCCCAGCACGGCCCCGGCCACCGCCGTGGCGAACTCCCAGCGGAAGAACTCCCCGCCCAGGTCGTAGGCGTCGCCAAGGTCCAACCGCAGGACCGGGTGGCCCGCCCCGCCGATGGCCTCCAGCGCGGCGTCGGCTGGGGCGTTGGCGTCTCTCCGGAGGCGCAGGTGGACGAAGAGCCTGTCGCCGCCGTACCGGTCCGGGCCGGACAGCGCCTCGCCGACCACTGGGACGACGCCCCGGCCTTCCTTGCCCGTGCTCTCGGCCAGGAGCTGCTCCACCCACAGGCCGAAGGCCGCGAGGCCGGGAGACGCGACCAGCGTGAGCTTGTCCCGGCCCGCGGCCGCCATGGCCCCTATGGCCGCCCCCAGCGCGGCCCCGGGGTTGTCGCCGGCGGGGACCGAGGGGCCGCATCGCTGGGCCATGACCCGGGCCCGGGCCAGCAGCACGTCCAGGTCCACGCCCAGCAGCGCCGCGGGGACCAGCCCGAAGTAGGACAGGACCGAGTACCGCCCGCCTACGTCCGGGGGGTTGGCGAAGACGCGCCTGAACCCGTGCTGCCGGGCCATCTCCTCCAGGGACGTCCCGGGGTCGGTTATGGCCGCAAAGGCCCGCCCCGCCCCATCCCGTCCCAGCTCCCGGTCCAGCAGGTCCCTGAAGTGCTTGTAGAAGGAGAGGGGCTCGATGGTGCCGCCCGACTTGGATGAGACCAGGAACAGGGTGCGGGCCGGGTCGATGGCCGACTGTACCCCCCGCACCACCTCGGGAAGGGTGGAGTCCAGCACCGTCAGGTCCGGGCGGCCCTCTGCGGGGTCGAGGACCCGGCGCAGCACCTCGGGGCCCAGGCTGCTTCCCCCCATGCCCATCAGGACGACGTGCCGGGTCCCCTCGGCCTTCACCTCGTCGGCGAAGGCGCGCAGGGAGGGGGCCCGCTCCGCCATGGCGTCGCACACCGTGAGCCACCCGAGACGGTCGGATATCTCCCCGGGGTCGGGCTTCCAGACCGTGTGGTCCCGGGCCCAGACGCGGGCCGTCACCCGCCGCCGGTCCAGCTCGGCCAGCACGGCGCGGGCCTCCGGGTCAGCCGGGGGTCTCTCATCTAGCGACGGGTGTCTCATCTAGCGACGGGTGTCTCATCTTCGTGGAAAAGCAATCTCCCCCCTTGGCGGGGGGAGACTCATGGATGGTAGCCGGATATCTGGATGCTCGGTCCCTTTCGGTGTCGGGCCTTTCGGCGTCGTTATGCGGCAGGCGGTTTCTAGCCCTTTCTTACCAGCTTGGTGACGGTGGGTATGCCCGCGCCGGCCAGGTACAGGTCGCCGCGGGAGTCGCCGGATATCCAGTGGGGCGCCTTGGACTCCAGGCGCTGAAGCAGGTTCCCCTGCTTGTCCCAGATGCTCACGGCGGGGGTCAGCTCGCTGACGTAGACCGTCTCGTCGGCGTCCATCCATATGGACGTGGCCCGCCCCATGTCGGTCCACATCGCCTTGTACTTGCCGTCGGCGGAGAAGACCTGGACCCGCTCGTTGTCCCGGTCGCACACGTACACCGTGCCCGCCCGGTCCACCCACAGATCGTGGGGGGCGTGGAGCTCGTTGGGCTCCACCTTCCCCGGCTCTCCCCAGGAGGAGACCAGGTCGCCCTCGGCGGAGAACCGGTGCACGCGGCAGTTGCGGTATCCGTCGGACACGTACAGGTCCCCCGAGGGCGAGTTGACCATGCCCGAGGGCTTGTTGAAGGGGCCGCCGGCCCGGAGCACCGTGCCGCCGTCCTCCTCGCAGCCCGTGTCCGAGAACTTGCCCCGCTCCCCCAGGATCATCGACGGCCTGCCGTCCAACGTGTAGGTCATGCACACGTGGTCGTCCCTGTCGGTCACGTAGATGACGTCGTCGGAGCCGATGAATATGCCGTGGGCGAAGTTGGTGGAGCCGTTGCCCCAGGAGCTCAGGTAGCCCCCGTCCCGGTCGAACACCAGGAAGGGAGGGTCCTTCCTCTGGAACACGTAGACCCTGTCCTGGGAGTCCACCGCCGCGGCGCTGATCTGCCCGAAGCTCATCCCATCGGGCAGCTTCGCCCACTCCTCCACCACCTCGTAAGTGAACCGGCCGCTCCCTACGGTAGCCATGCCAGCGCCTCCTTCATATCCCATATCCTGTTCGGGAATCTCCCGCTTCAGGCGTGCCCCCCGGCACGGTGATGCTTAGGCGATGGTATCCGGCCATCACGGTAGTGTCAATACCGCCGCCCTTCACCGAACCCCGTGGGGGCTACCGGAGCAGGCCGTACACCCGCTGGGGGTGCACCCACGCCACCACGGCGTCCTGCCGGCGCATCACCCGGTCGTACTCCTCCCAGTCGGGGTGGTCCTGGTCGCCGCAGGCCCGGTAGGTGTCCCTGAGCATCACCCGGAGGGCCTCGGGCCCGGTGTTGGAGGAGTCGAACAGCTCGGCGCGGCCCTCCACCACCACGTACTGGCTCCAGTCGGCCGTGACGGCCAGCACCGTGCACCTGCCGTCCCTGCGCAGGTTGCGCACCTTCAGCGACCTCCCGTTCACCGACACGAACACCACCTTGCCGTCCATGGCCCCGGCTACGACGATGCTCGACTGGACCGAGCCGTCGGGCTGGAAGGTGTTCACCACGGCCCGGTGGTGGCTGCTCATGAAGCCCTGGACCCTCTCGAAATCCATCTTCGCTCCCTTCCTTGCTTCGTCTTGCCCCAGCCCGGCCCGTCGCTGGACAGTCCCAGTTTACCTTAAATATAATGGCCGTGGTGGAGGCGGCTTGAAGATAACGGTGCGTTTCTTCGCGCTGTACCGGGAGAGGGCGGGGCGCGGCCGCATGACCGTCGAGCTGGAGGGCGGCGCCACCGTCCGTCATCTCGTGGACGAGGTCAGGAGGCTGTTCCCGGACCTGGCCCCTCCCGCCGTGGAGATCGTGGCCGCCGTGAACGCCGAGTACGCGGACGCGGGCGCGCTCCTTTCCGATGGCGACGAGGTGGCCCTGATCCCCCCCGTGAGCGGAGGCCGAGGCATGATCGAGATTACCCGGGAGCCCCTGGACCCCGACAGGGTCACCGCCCTGGTGCGCAAGGACACCAACGGCGCGGTGGTGACCTTCCTGGGCACGACGAGGCTGTTCGCCGAGGGCCGCAAGGTGGTCCGCCTGGAGTACGAGGCCTACGAGGAGATGGCCCTGAGGGAGATGGAGAAGGTCCGCCAACGGGTCTGCTCCCAGTTCGGCATCGAGGACATGGCCATCGCCCACCGCATAGGCGTGGTCGACATCGGAGAGATCAGCCTGGTCATCGCCGTGGCGTCGCCCCACCGCAAGGAGGCCTTCCTGGCCTGCCACCAGGCCGTGGACCTGCTGAAGGAGAGCGTGCCCATCTGGAAGAAGGAGCTCTTCGAGGACGGGGAGCACTGGGTGGCCTGCGAGGACCACGAGCACCCGGCCCCGCCCCGGACCGCCACCCCCGCCTCTTCCTGAGGCCGACCTCCCAAGGCCGGCCGCTCCAGGGTCTTGCCATCCCGCGCGTCCTGTTGCATACTATTAGGTGAGCATAGTCCCTTGGTGGTTAGAGCGAGGCGGACCCACCCGTTCCCATCCCGAACACGGCAGTGAAACGCCTCAGCGCTGACGATACTGCTTCGGTGACGGAGTGGGAAAATAGGCCACCGCCGGGGGGCTTTCTCTTTCTAAGGGCGTCCTGATGGATGCTCTGAACAGCCCAGGCCCCTCCCCCGGGTTATTCAGCCCACCCTCCCACCCCGCGCTCCGCGCGGACAAGGAAACTCCCACCCAATGGTGGACAGCATATTCCTCCGGGGGACGGCCCGATTAGAGCCCCGGGCCCCTTTCATTTTCTCCCCCGGTGTGGTACATTTACTTCACCCAAGGAGATCGTTAAATTATTCACATTCTCCAAGCCATGAACACTCCTGAACCCCGCAGCCCGTACCTTTACAACCCTTAAATTCCGTGCCTATAATGGCTATAGGCCCCGTGTTCGTGGCAGGCGATTTTCCCAAAGTCTGGAACCAACCGGCAGCAGCCAAGCGGCCCTCGCGTTGAAGCCCTTGGTGCTGAGTCCCCAAACAACTCTCTCGCAGTGAGGGGGTACCCACATG
Organism: Dehalococcoidia bacterium; assembly: GCA_965207305.1. Taxonomy (GTDB): domain Bacteria; phylum Chloroflexota; class Dehalococcoidia; order Lucifugimonadales; family JAGWBF01; genus JAGWBJ01. The sequence goes on from CBDBMB010000004.1 coordinate 579,519, forward strand.
AGCAACAGGTTCGAAAAGTTCTCCGAGCGGGCCCGGCGAGTGCTGTCCCTCGCACAGGAAGAGGCGCAGCGCTTCAACCACAACTACATCGGCACCGAGCACATCCTCCTGGGCCTCGTGCGAGAGACCGAGGGGGTGGCCGCCCGGGTCCTGGCCAACCTGGGGGTGGACCTGAATAAGGTCAGGTCCGCCGTCGAGTTCATCATCGGCCGGGGCGAAAGGCCCGCCCAGGGCGAGATCGGGCTCACTCCCAGGGCCAAGAAGGTGGTGGAGCTGGCGGTGGACGAAGCCCGTCGCATGAACCACACCTACATAGGCACCGAGCACCTGCTCATCGGCCTCCTCCGGGAGGGCGAGGGCGTGGCCGCCGGGGTCCTGGAGAGCCTGGGAGTGACTCTGGACAAGGTGCGCTCCGAGACCCACCGGATCCTCAGCCAGAGCACCCCCACATCCTCGGGCAGCCACGGGGCCCGCAGCTCCGCCCGCACGCCCACCCTGGACGAGCTGGGCATCGACCTCACCAACGCCGCCAGGTCCAACAAGCTGGACCCGGTCATCGGCCGGGAGCAGGAGATCCAGAGGGTCATACAGATCCTCAGCCGCCGCACCAAGAACAACCCCGTGCTGATGGGCGAGCCGGGCGTGGGCAAGACGGCCATTGTGGAGGCCCTGGCCCAGCGCATAGCCCAGGGCGACATCCCCGAGACCCTCCAGGGCAAGCGCCTGGTGACCCTGGACATGGGCGCCCTGGTGGCCGGCACCAAGTACCGGGGAGAGTTCGAGGAGCGCCTGAAGAAGGTCATCCAGGAGATCAAGGGCTCGGGCAACTGCGTCCTGTTCATCGACGAGATGCACACCATCGTCGGGGCCGGCGCCGCCGAGGGCGCCGTGGACGCCGCCAACATCCTCAAGCCCTCCCTGGCCAGGGGCGAGCTCCAGTGCATCGGCGCCACCACCATGGACGACTACCGCAAGCACGTGGAGCGGGACCCGGCCCTGGAGCGCCGGTTCCAGCCCATCCAGGTGGCGGAGCCCACCATCGAGGAGACCACCGACATCCTCCAGGGCGTCAAGAGCCGGTACGAGGAGCACCACAGGGTGGAGATCACCGACGACGCCATCGCCACCGCCGCCAACCTCTCCGCCCGGTTCATCGCCGACCGGTTCCTGCCGGACAAGGCCATAGACCTCATTGACGAGGCGGGCTCCCGGGTGCGCCTCCGCAACTCCACCACCCCCCTCTCGGTGAAAGAGGTCATGAAGGTGCTGGAGAACGTGCGCAAGGAGAAGGACGACGCCATCTCCTCCCAGCAGTACGAGTACGCCGCCGAGCTCCGGGAGCGGGAGATACGGCTGGTGGAGAAGATGGAGGGCCTGGAGCGGGAGTGGCACGAGGAGCGTGACGAGGAGCGCAGCAGCGTCACCAGCGAGGACATCGCCGAGGTGGTCAGCATGTGGACGGGCATCCCCGTCACCCGGCTGGCCATGGAGGAGACCGAGCGCCTGCTGCGCATGGAGCAGGAGATACACAAGCGGATCGTGGGCCAGGAAGAGGCCATCCTGAGCATCTCCAGGGCCGTGCGCCGCGCCCGCGCCGGACTCAAGGACCAGCGGCGCCCCATCGGGGCCTTCCTGTTCCTGGGCCCCACGGGCGTGGGCAAGACGGAGTTGGTGCGGGCCCTGGCCGAGTTCATGTTCGGCAGCGAGGAGAACATGGTCCGCCTGGACATGTCCGAGTTCCAGGAGCGCCACACCGTCGCCAGGCTCATCGGCGCGCCCCCGGGCTACATCGGGTACGAGGAGGGCGGCCAGCTCACCGAGGCCGTGCGCCGCAAGTCCTACTGCGCCATACTGCTGGACGAGATCGAGAAGGCCCACCCCGAGGTGTTCAACATCCTCCTGCAGATCTTCGACGACGGACACCTGAGCGACGCCAAGGGCCGCAAGGTGGACTTCCGCAACTCCGTCATCATAATGACCAGCAACCTGGGCTCCGACCTCATCAAGCGCGAGACGGTCATGGGGTTCTCCATCAAGGCCGACGCGGCCCAGAGCGAGAAGCAGGCCTACGAGCGCATGAAGGAGAAGGTGCTGGACGAGGTGAAGCGCTTCTTCAGGCCCGAGTTCCTGAACCGCATCGACGCCTCCGTCGTGTTCCACGCCCTGGCCCAGGAGCACATACTGTCCATCGTGGACCTGATGCTGGACCAGGTGCGCAAGGAGCTGGACGAGAAGAGCATCAGCCTGGAGGCCACCGACGCGGCCAAGGAGTACCTGGCCGAGAAGGGGTACGACCCCAACTTCGGGGCCAGGCCCCTCAGGCGCCTCATCCAGGACGAGGTGGAGGACAAGCTGTCCGAGGAGCTCCTTGGCGGCAGGATCAACGCCGGCGACGTCGCCGTCCTGGACGTGCAGGACGAGGAGATGGTAGTCCGCATAAAGGAGCTGGCAGCCCTCCCGTCGGCTTAGCAGCGACCACCAGGCAAAATCTCCGGGGAGGCCCCGCGATTCGGGGCCTCCTTTTGGTATAGACGGACCAGCTGGTATAGACCGCTGGCCCGGTATAGACGGACAAGCAGGGCGACCTCGGGCGAGGGGCTTCCCAGTGGCCAGAGAAAAAGCGGGCGCCGCCTTCTTTTGCGCATCCTGCGGCTACGAGAGCCCCAAGTGGATGGGCTTCTGCCCCGCCTGCCGCGAGAGGGCCCCGCTGGTCCAGGCCCCCTCTTCCTCCTCCCGCAGGGAGCGCCGCTCCTGGGCCGGCGAGGCGCCCCCGGCCCCCAAGGAGCTCTCCACCGTCGACACCGACGACCACGACCGCATACCCCTGGCCTTCTCCGAGCTCAACCGCGTCCTCGGCGGCGGCGTGGTCCCGGGCTCCGTAGTCCTCATGGCCGGGGAGCCGGGGGTCGGCAAGTCGACCATGCTGCTCCAGACGGCCCAGGGCCTGGCGGCCGGGGGCGGCTCGGTGCTGTACGTCAGCGGCGAGGAGTCCGTCAGCCAGATAAAGTCCCGCTCGGACAGGCTGGGCTTCTCCGGCCGCGGCGTGTACATGCTGGCCGAGACCAACGCCGACGAGGTCGTGAGGCACCTGGAGGAGTTCCGCCCGGCCCTGGCCATGGTCGACTCGGTGCAGACCCTCTACTGCGACGACCTGCCATCGGGGGCCGGAAGCGTGGCCCAGGTGCGGGAGTCCACCCTGCGGATCATGCGGTGGGCCAAGGCCAGCGCCGTTCCCGTGGTCATGACGGGCCACGTGACCAAGGAGGGCTCGCTGGCGGGGCCCCGCGTCCTAGAGCACATGGTCGACGCCGTGGTCCACCTGGAGGGGGACGGGACGGGCGAGTACCGCATCCTGCGGGGCTCCAAGAACCGCTTCGGCTCCACCGACGAGGTCGGCATCTTCCAGATGGGCGGCGACGGCCTGGAGGAGGTGCCGGACCCCTCCCGGGTCCTCCTGGCCAACCGGCTGGAGGGCGCCGTGGGCTCCACCATCGTGCCGGTGCTGGAGGGCAGCCGCCCGCTGCTGGTGGAGGTCCAGGCGCTCACCTCCCCCTCGGTGCTGCCCGCGCCCAGGCGGGTGGCCAACGGTCTGGACTACAACCGGCTGCTGATGCTGGCCGCGGTCCTGGGCCGGAGGGCTGGGCTGGGCCTGGGCAACCTGGACGTGATCGTCAACGTGGTGGGAGGGCTCAGGCTCCGGGACCCCTCCTCGGACCTGGCCGTGGCCCTGGCCATCGCCTCCAGCGTGCGCAACGTCCCCGTCCGGCCACAGACCGTCGTCGCGGGCGAGGTGGGGCTCAGCGGCGAGCTGAGGGCCGTGTCCCAGTGGCAGCGCCGGCTGAACGAGGCCTCCAGGCTGGGCTTCCGGTACTGCGTCTTCCCCGCAGCCGGGGGGGATGCGCAGGCCGCGCAGGGAGCCCGGCGCATGACCTTCCCGACCCTGCAGGCCGCCATCTCCTGGGCGCTGCCCCGGGGCCGCGAAGAGGCCTCCTGGGAGACGGGCTTCGACGAGGAGGGCGTCTAGTTTTGGGCATCTCTCCTTCCCCATCCTGTTGACGGGCGAATGGGCTTGTCGTAGAATTCTGCTGGCCCATCATGGTATAACGACCGGGGAGCCAATAACCCAAACGGGAGCAAATAGCATGTTCGATAAATCCGCGCTGGACGCGTTCTTCGACGAACTCAAGAGCAAGTACGGCAACGAGGCCGACTGGGAACTGCTGCTGCGGGACGCCCACCTGGGGGTCGCCCGCTCCGACGCCGGGGTGGACCTGGGCGCCATCGACCCCAGGGCGGCCGAGCTTATCAAGGCCCACGCGGGCTAGCCCCCGGCCCCGTACCGTCGGGACGCTCGGCATCAGGGTTCCGATATTCGTAATGAATTGGGCCCAATCTGCTGCTATGCCGCCGAGTACGAGCTTGACATCGGGGAGGCGCGGCGATATAGTTTAACGGCAATTGGCCCGTTAGAACCGGCATACGAGGGAAGGAGTAGCTATGCTCAAAATCGGACACACCGTTAGGGTCCCGGATTCACTGAGAGGCCCGGTACCGCCAGCCGAAGAAGAGGTCATTCCCATACCCGAAGAGCTGGAGGGCGTTCCCGGAGCCAACAAGGACGAGGACACCATCAACTACTACACCCGGAACTACCCGGTGGAGAGCCACAACGTGGAGAACTTCGTCTACCGGAAGTGGTCCCGGGCCATCAGCGACATCAAGGAGATCCGCGACGAGCACGAGCGGCTCAACAAGCCCATCATCCTGGCCTGCCGGGAGACGGGCGACATAGAGCCGACCGGCGAGCCCGCCGGGCGGGACGTCACCGAGGACATCAAGGCCAAGGCGATGGAGCTCGGCTACGCCATGGTCGGCATGACCGCCTACGACAACCGCTACACCTACGTCAGCAAGCGCAGGTGGGTCAAGCCCTATCCCAACGCCATCTGCCTGGCGATGGAGCAGCCCTACGAGGAGACCCAGACCATCCCCAGCGAGCCCGCAGAAGAAGCCGTCTTCGCCACCTACCGCAGGGAGGGCGCCGCTGGCCTGGAGCTGGCCGACTTCATCAGGTCCCTGGGATACCACGCCCAGGTCCACAACCCGACGGACCCGGGCTCGGTGATCATCCCCATGTTCGTGGCCGCAGGCATGGGCCAGCAGGGCGCCATGGGCTACCTGCTCTCCCCACACTTCGGCTCCCGCCACCGCCTGATGATCATCACCACCGACGCCCCGGTCTCCTACGACTCCCCCGTCGACTACGGCGTCCCCGAGTTCTGCACCATCTGCCAGGTCTGCGTCAACCGCTGCCCCGGCCGCGCCCTCCAGAGGGACCAGGTCTGGTGGAGGGGCGTCGAGAAGTTCAAGATCGTCGCCAAGCGCTGCCGCCCAGTCATGGCACGCTACGCCGCATGCGGCATCTGCATGAAGGTCTGCCCCATCCAGCGGTTCGGCATGAAGGCCGTCATGGAGCACTACGCCACTACCGGCCAGGTGATGGGCAAGGGCACGCACCACCTGGAAGGCTACGAGATGCACGGGCTGGGCTACTTCGGCCCCAGCGAGCTTCCCAGGTTCGCGTCCGACTTCTTCCACATCCCCGAGGGCTACGGCGACTCCCACCTCCTACAGGAACTGAAGGGGAGGATCGAGGCCGGAGAGGTGCCCGAAGGTCCCGAGGGCGACAAGGTGTGGCAGGACTTCCGCGAGAGGCTCCGCGAGTTCGTCAAGGGCCCGGTGGACGCTATGTACGCCGAGTACGCCCAGGAAGACGACGTGGACATGGACGAGTTCTAGCCCACGCCGGAAAGCACTGGAACCACCGAGGGGCGGCCGCACGGCCGCCCCTCGATTTTTGGCCACTGGGCCTGGCCAGGCCCCAACTATGGACATCCCCCATGCCCTGGTTTATTCTCCCCCTAGCCCCACCTGCAAAAAGGAATCGGCCCGAGACTCAGGTCATGGACTACGTGAAACAGAAGGCCAGCCCCCTGACGGCGCGGGAGGTGATCTCCGCCCAGGGCGTGCTTCCGGACAGTGTTTGGCGCCAGGCGATTGGACAAGGATGGGTCAGTAGCCAAGAGGACCCGATTCCGGTCCAGAGCATACAGCCGGCGAGCCTGGACCTGCGCCTTGGCCCACGTGCGTATCGGCTCAGAAGCAGCTTCCTTCCAGGGCCCAGACCCGTCGCAGCGGCCTTGCGCGACTACCAGCTCGGCTCCCCGATCCCGCTGCAGAGAGGCGCGGTGCTGGAGCAGAACCGTCCCTACCTGATCCCGCTGTTGGAGTCCCTCCACCTTCCCAGGGGCATTCGTGCCAGGGCCAACCCCAAGAGCTCCGTCGGACGGCTGGACATATTCACTCGCATCGTGGTGGACGAGGCCCCCGGATTCGACGAGATTCCGGAGGAGTACTCAGGCCCCATGTACCTGGAAGTCGTATCCCGGTCCTTTACCATCCAGGTGGCCACGGGAGTGCCCCTGAACCAGGTGAGGCTCGTCAACGGGGACGGAAGGCTGACCGACGCCGACCTCTATCGAGAACATGAGCGTATGCCCCTCATCTACCAGTACGACAAGGAACGCTCCGAGACAACTGCCGCCAAGCCACTGGTCTCGGACGGCCTGTTCTTGACTGTCGACCTGTCAGGGGGCGCCGACAAGGTGGTCGGGTATAGGGCCAGGAAGAACAGCGCGCTACTGGACCTGTCGAAAGTCGACGCATACGACCCATGGGACTTCTGGGAACCGGTTCGGGCCGACCAGTTCAAACGACTGATCTTGGAGCCCGAGGAGTTCTACCTCTTGATGTCCGTGGAGGGCGTATCCATCCCCAGGAACCTGGCTGCCGAGATGACCGCATATGACCCGACCAGCGGCGAGCTTAGGACCCACTACGCCGGGTTCTTCGACCCGGGCTTCGGGTTCTCCGATGCAAGTGGTATGCGGGGCAGCAGGGCGGTGCTGGAGGTCCGCGCCCACGACGTTCCCTTCGCCCTTCAGCACGGCCAGAAGATCGCCCGGCTGATGTTCGAGCACATGGCAATTCCCCCGGAGACTCTGTACGGGCCCGAGATAGGCTCTTCCTACCAGTACCAGGAGCTAAAGCTGAGCAAGATGTTCCAGGAGTGGCCCATCATCAGGCAGACATCCTTCCTCTCCTGACCAGGCACACGAAGTCGCCCGGGCCGGCAGTCCGTCCAGCGGGCCCATTCCGTTTGACACTGGTGCGGGCGGTTCGTATAATCGCCTATATTCGACGCCGGTGGTCCTCCGGTACCCGTTCATCCTCGGTCGGGCGCCGGAGTAGATTCGGAACCACGGCCTGATCCCTCCGGTTGCGAGAGAGGAGAGTGGACCGAGATGTCCCTTCCCGAGCGAATGAAATTTGGGATATTCATGGGCCCTTTCCATCCCGTGGGCGAGAACCCGACCCTGGCCATCGAGAGGGACTTGGAGCTGGTCCAGTGGCTGGACACGCTGGGCTTCGACGAGGCGTGGATCGGTGAGCACCACAGCGCCGGCTGGGAGACCATCACATCCCCCGAGCTGTTCATCGCCACGGCCGCCGAGCGCACCAAGCACATCATGCTGGGCACCGGGGTCATCAGCCTGCCCTACCACCACCCGCTCATGGTCGCCAACAGGATGGTGCTGCTGGACCACCTGACCAGGGGCCGGGCGATGCTGGGGGTGGGACCGGGGGCCCTGGTATCCGACGCCGTGATGCTGGGCATCGAGCCCACCACCCAGCGGGAGCGGATGCACGAGTCCCTGGACGTGATCATGCGTCTCTTCACCGAGACCGAGCCCATAACCTACAAGAGCGACTGGTTCGAACTCCGGGACGCCATCCTGCAGCTCCGCCCCTACACCACGCCCCACATGCCCGTCGCCGTGGCCTCGGTCCAGTCCCCGTCGGGGGTGAGCCTGGCCGGCAAGCACGGCGCATCGGTCCTCTCCATGAGCGTGCCCAGGGACACCTCGGGGCAGGCCGACCTGCAATACCTGTGGGACATCGCCGAGGCGTCCGCCGCCGAGCACGAGAAGACGGTCAACCGGGATGAGTGGCGCCTGGTGATGCACGTGCACCTGTCGGAGACCCGGGAGCAGGCCCTGGAGGACGTCCGCATCGGCGGCGGCCGCTACCAGCGGGAGTACATCGAGGGCACCCTGGGACGGCCGCCGGAGCACGACGCCCCCCTGGAGGGGGTCGCGGAGGCCAACTCGGCCTCGGGCGAGTGGGTCATCGGCACGCCCGACGACCTCATCGCCACCATCAAGCGGCTGGACGAGCGGAGCGGCGGGTTCGGGGGATTCATGATCCAGGCCCAGGACTGGGCGCCCAGGGACAAGCTCCTGAAGAGCTACGAGCTCCTGGCCCGCTACGTGATGCCCGTGTTCCAGGGCAGCCTGGCCAACCTGAAGACGTCAAATCAGTGGGCGCGGGACCACATCCCCGAGCTGCAGGCCGCGCGGTCCAGCTCCATAGACCGCGCGCGGAAGGTGTGGGCCGAGCGCAACTAGCCCGTCCCGGCGCCAAACCCGGGAACGGCACCACCGCATTCGATTCGGACAGCCAGATCTGGTCCGGGGAGGGACAGTCCATGGAACGCCCGGTCTACCAACCCCTGGGGACGCCGCTGGAGCGGTTGGACACGCCGTCGATGGTGGTGGACCTGGACGCGATGGAGCGAAACATCGAGACCCTCCACGCCTTCTTCCGGACCAGCCCCGCCAAGGCCCGACCCCACGTCACCGCCCACAAGTGCCCGGCCGTTGCCCGGATCCAGCTCGCCGCGGGCGGGACCGTGGACGGCATCGCCGTGTCCAGGGTGGGCGAAGCGGAGGTGTTTGCCGCGGCGGGCATCGGCGACATCCTGGTGTCCAGTGAGATCGTCACCAGGGGAAAGATACAACGCCTGTGCGGGCTGGCCCGGGGGGCCAGTATCTCCGTGGCCGTGGACAACCCCCGGAACGTAGACGACCTTTCGGCGGCGTCCGTGGCCGCAGGGACCACCCTCAGGGTGCTGGTCCACGTGAACGGCGGCGGGGAGGGCGCGGGAGTGGCCCCCGGCCCCGATGCCGTGGCCCTTGCCAGGGCGGTGTCCGGGGCCCAGGGGCTGGAGTTCGCCGGACTCATGTCCCCCGAGAGCGCCATCATGCCCGAGGAGGCCGACGGCGTCCAGGCCCTCCTGGACGCGCGGGAGGCCGTCGAAAAGGACGGCATGCCGGTGCAGACGGTCTCCACCGGAGGGGTGCACAACTATCAGGCGGCCGCGTCCACCGATGGGGTCACCGAGGTGGCCGTGGGCGCCTACCCCCTGATGGACTACAACTACAGCCGGCACCTGGACCAGTTCCAGCCGGCGGCCCGGGTGGTCGCCACGGTCATAAGCAGGCCAGTAGAGGAGTACGGCATCGCCGACGCCGGGCACAAGGCCACCGGCCCCGACCGGGGGCTACCGGTGATCGAAGGAGTGCCCGGGGCCCAGGTGGCCCGGCTCAGCGCCGAGCACACCAGGGTGGAGCTCGAGGGGGAGACGCGGCAGTCCCTGAAGGTGGGGGACACCATTCGCCTGATTCCAAGGGACCTTGCCATGTGCATGAACCAGTACGACCTCCTGCACGCCGTCAGGGACGGCAAGCTGGAGGCGGTCTGGGAGATCGCCGCCCGCGGACGCTCCGACTAGCACCAGCCCACCGGGAAAGGAGTAAGGAGCCATGACCGACCGATATAGGCCATCACCGGGCACGCCCATCGAGGAGCTGGATACTCCGTGCCTCATCCTGGACATGGACGCTCTGGAGAGCAACATGCGCATCATCTCCGAGTTCTACAAGGACCGGACGTGCAAGATGCGCCCCCACGTCAAGAACCACAAGAGCCCCGTTCTCGCCCACATGCAGATGCGCATGGGCGGCACCATAGGCGGCGTGTGCTCCGCCAAGGTCTCCGAGGCGGAGGTGATGGTACAGGGCGGGGTCGACGACGTGTTCATCACCAGCGAGGTGGTCACCAAAGACAAGATCGACCGGCTCTGCGCCCTGGCCCGCCAGGCGAGCATGAAGGTGGCCTGTGACCACGAGCAGAACGCCCGCGACCTGTCCCAGGGCGCTCAGACGGCGGGGGTCACCCTTGGCGTCATAATCGAGGTGGAGACCCAGATGCATCGCTGCGGAGTCCAGAACCCGCAGGAGGGAGTCGAGCTGGCGAAGGTGATCATGGACCTGCCCGGCCTCGATTTCCGGGGCGTGATGAGCCACCAGACTCTTGGCGCCGACGACCCCAAGGACCGGGAGACCCGGTACACCGAGGGCCGCCGGATGATCCAGACCTGCCTGGACGTCAAGGACGCCATAGTCGCCGCCGGCATACCCGTGGAGATCGTCTCCACCGGCGAGTCGTGGACCTACGACGTGGCCGGGGACACCCCCGGGGTCACGGAGGTGCAGGGCGGCACCTACCAGATCATGGAGACGGCCTACCGCTACATGTCCGAGTTCGAGCACGCGGGCAAGGTCCTCTCCACCATCATCAGCACCCCCCGGCCCGGCGTGGCCGTCGGCGACGCCGGCATGGAGGTCATGGGGTACATCAAGGGGGCCCCTGGCGTGGAAGGTGCGGAAGGCGTCTCCGTCAAGTCCATGGACGCCCATAGCTCCGTTTTCCAGGTGGAGGGGAGCTCCAGCCTGGAGGTCGGCGACAAGGTCACCCTGCTGCCGTCCCAGCAGGACGCCATGATCAGCCGGTGGGACCAGTACATCGCCGTCCGCAACGGCAAGGTGGAGGCCGTCTGGGACATCCCGGCCAGGGGCCGCCACAACTAGCAGCCCGCCTTTGGCCCGTTTCCCACGCCCGGTTCCTTGACAAGCCGGGGAGGGGAGGCGTATAACGAGGGGGACTCGACGGACGCGATCCGGCAAGGAGGTTTTCACATGCTCAAGATTGGACACACCGTAAAAGTGCCATCGACTCTCGCTGGCCCTGAAGGCAAGGAAGAGATCTCCATCCCGATACCCGAGGAGCTTGAGGGCGTCCCCGGGGCCAACAAGGACGAGGACACCATCAACTACTACACCCGGAACTACCCGGTGGAGAGCCACAACGTGGAGAACTTCGTCTACCGGAAGTGGTCCCGGGAGATCAGCGACATCAAGGAGATCCGCGACGAGCACGAGCGGCTCAACAAGCCCATCGTCCTCCAGGCCCGCGAGTCCGGCGACATCTTGCCGACGGCGGAGCCTGTTGGCCGGGACGTCACCGAGGACATCAAGGCCAAGGCCCTGGAGCTCGGCTACGCCATGGTCGGCATGACCGCCTACGACAACCGCTACACCTACGTCAGCAAGCGAAGGTGGGTCAAGCCCTATCCCAACGCCGTCTGTCTGGCCATGGAGCAGCCCTACGAGAAGACCCAGACCATCCCCAGCGAGCCCGCCGAGGAGGCCGTCTTCGCCACCTACCGCAGGGAGGGCGCCGCGGGCCTGGAGCTGGCCGACTTCATCAGGTCCCTGGGATACCGCGCCCAGGTCCACAGCCCCAACGATCCCGGCGCGGTGGTCATCCCGATGCTGGTGGCCGCCGGCATGGGGCAGCAGGGTGCCATGGGCTACCTGCTCTCCCCTCACTTCGGCTCCCGCCACCGCCTGATGATCATCACCACCGACGCCCCGGTCACTTACGACTCCCCCGTCGACTACGGCGTCCCCGAGTTCTGCACCATCTGCCAGGTCTGCGTCAACCGCTGCCCCGGCCGCGCTCTCCAGAGGGACCAGGTCTGGTGGAGGGGCGTCGAGAAGTTCAAGATCGTCGCCAAGCGCTGCCGCCCGGTCATGGCTCGCTACGCCGCCTGCGGCATCTGCATGAAGGTCTGCCCCATCCAGCGGTTCGGCATGAAGGCCGTCATGGAGCACTACGCCACCACCGGCCAGGTCCTGGGCAAGGGCACGCACCACCTGGAAGGCTACGAGATGCATGGGCTGGGCTACTTCGGCCCCAGCGAGCTTCCCAGGTTCGGCTCCGACTTCTTCCACATCCCCGAGGGGTACGGCGACTCGTATCTCCTGCAGGAGCTGAAGGGGAAGATCGAGGCCGGAGACGTGCCCGACGGTCCCGAGGGAGACAAGGTGTGGCAGGACTTCCGGGAGCGGATCCGCGAGTACGTCCGGGGCCCCGAGGACGCCATGTACGCCGAGTACGAAGCCGACATGGACGAGTTCTAGGGACTCGCTAACAGGAACGGTCCTGCGAGAGGGCGGCCGCGCGGCCGCCCTCTTGTCATTCGATGCCATGGACCAAAGTGACAACGTGACATCCCGTCGTTGACTGCTCCGTGGCGCAAGGAGTAGTCTGAGGATAGCCAGGGACGGACCCGGCCGTTGGTTGGGTCCGTCCCCCCTTTTTGGAGACCTCGCCCACTAGGGAACGGAGTCCCGCCGACGTCCACCAGGGGAGCCGGAGGAGAATGACTTTGGACTGCAGGCGTTGCGGGGGTAACCGCCTCATAAGGCTGGACAAACGGGCCCGGGAGGACAACGACGTCTACCGCTGCGGAGAGTGCGGCTACATCTTCAGTCCCTCCGGACCCGGGCCTTCCCGACCCGGGCCCATCCCCACGGTCTCCGGCGAGAGGCGCCGCCCCCACGACGATGCCCGCGGCTAGCAGGGCAGGACGCCCACTCTACGAGCCCCGGGCAGACCACTGCGCCTCGCCCGTCGCCTTCGCCCGGGACGTGCTGGGAGTGAGCCTCTGGAGCAAGCAGGAGCAGGTGCTGGAGGCCCTGGCGGGCAGTACGAGGGTCGCCGTCAAGTCCGGCAACGGGCTGGGCAAGGGCTTCTCGGCCTCCGTCGCCATCCTCTGGTTCCTGGCCTGCCATGACCCGGCCGCCGTGCTGAGCACGGCGCCCACCTTCCGGCAGGTCCGGCACGTGCTGTGGAGGGAGGTCCACCGCCGGTACAGAAACGCCAACTACGACCTGGGAGGCACCCTCCTGCACACGCGCCTGGAGTTGTCCGACACCAGGTTTGCCCTGGGGTTGTCCGCCGACAGCGACGACGAGTTCCAGGGCTTCCACAGCCCCAACATGTTCATCGTGGTGGACGAGGCCGAGGGCGTGGACGAGGAGATTTACGAGGCCATCGAAGGCGTGATGACCTCCGAGAACTGCCGTCTCCTCCTCATCGGCAACCCCACCACCATGGGCGGCTCCTTCCGGCAGGCCTTCTACGAGCACCGGGAGCTGTACAGCACCATCACCATCTCCGCCCTGGAGAGCCCCAACGTCGTCCAGGGACGGGTAGTGCACCGGGGCCTGGCCACCCTCAGGTGGGTCGAGGAGCGCCGGACCGTCTGGGGCGAGGACAACCCTATCTTTCGGGCCAGGGTGCTGGGGGAGTTCCCGGACCGGGGAGACGACACCCTGATCGCCCTGTCTCAGGTGGAGGCCGCCGCCGGCCGCGATGCCCCACCCACGGAGACCGCGGGCGACGCGGCCACGGGCGAGGCCCAGGGCCCGGTGGTCCTGGCCGTCGACGTCGCCCGGTTCGGCTCCGACAAGAGCGTGATCCTCAGGCGCCGGGGCATGCGCGTGGAGGAGGTCCAGGCCTTCCGCGGCATGGACCTCATGAAGCTGGCCCGGAAGGTCGCCGAGGCCATCGACGTCTGGGAGCCGGACGAGGTGCTCATCGACGAGGTGGGCATCGGCGCGGGAGTCGTCGACCGGCTGAAGGAGCTGGGGCACCGGGTGAGCGGGGTCAACGTGGGGAAGTCGGCCAGGGATCCCGAGCACTACTCCAACCTGCGTGCCGAGGGATACTGGAACCTTCGGCAGCTATTCGCCGACGGCGCCATCCGCATCCCGCCCGACAACGAGCTGGTGGGACAGGTCGCCGCGTTGAGGTACCGCTTCAACGATCCCGGCCAGGTGGTCATGGAAAGGAAGGAGGACATGCGCAAGAGGGGCGTCCCCTCTCCCGACAAGGCCGACGCCCTCATGCTCGCTTTCCTCCCCGGCAGGAGGAAGCCCAAGTTCTGGGCGTGATCCCCACGAGGCCCGGCAGGAGGAAGCCCAGGTTCTGGGCGTGATCCCCACGAGGCCCGGCAGGCGAAAGCCCAGGTTCTGGGCGTGATCCCCACGAGGCCCGGCAGGCGGAAGCCCAAGTTCTGGGCGTGATCCCCACGAGGCCCGGCAGGCGGAAGCCAAGGTTCTGGGCGTGATCCCCAAGAATCAAGCCAAGGAGGGACCGGGTGTTTGAGAAAGGCTCCATCGAAGGCGTACGGGGCAGGCTGGCCCGGATAATCGACTCCGCTCCCGGTCTGGCAGCAGCGGCGCGCCGCCTGCGCCCCGGGAGTGACCGGGAGGCCGCCCGTCTCAAGAGCAGCCGGGCGGCCTCCGTGGACGTGGACCGGTTCATGGAGATGGAGGGCGCCGGCCACGGTTGGACCCGCCAGGAATACGGCAGGTACTACGCCACCTCCGTGCCCGTTTACTCGGCCATCAGGGTCCGAAGCGAAGCCCTGGCCCGGCCTCTCCTGGTGGCGTACGGGCCCGGCCGCGCCGGGACGCGGCAGCCGGGCCCAAGGGATGAGACCTCCCGGGTCCCCGTCGGCGCCGATCACCCGGTCCAGCATCTCCTGGACCGGGTCAACCCCTGGTACACCCGAGGCCAGCTCTGGAGGGCCACAGAGACCTACCTGAGCCTGTGGGGCTCGGCCTTCTGGGCCCTGGAGCGCGACGGTCGGGCAGGCTGGCAGATCTGGCCCCTGCGGCCGGACAGGGTGCGGGTGCTCCCCGACCGGGAGAGGTACGTGCGCGGGTTCGTCTACGTGGGCGCCCTGGGCCCCGTGGCCTACACGGCGGCCGAGATGGTCTGGATACGCTACTTCAACCCTCTGGAGGAGCACGCCGGCCTGTCTCCCATGGCCCCCCTGCGGCTGTCGGTGGACATGGGCGCCGACGCCACTAGGTTCAACAGGAACTTCTTCAGGAATTCGGCCCAGCCCGACCTCATATTCACCACGGAAGAGACCATGAGCGACGACGAGGTGGACGACTTCTACCGGCGCTGGGAGCAGCGCTACCGGGGGCCGGGGAACGCCCACAGGCCGGCCATCGCCAACTTCATCAAGGACATCAAGACCCTGGGCATGAGCCACCGGGAGATGGAGTTCATCCAGGGCCTCCGGTGGAGCCTGGAGGACGTGAGCCGCGCCTACGGCGTGCCCATGCCCCTGCTCTCGGACTTCCAGCGGGCCACCTTCTCCAACGTCAACGCCGCCGAGCGGTTCTTCTGGCGCAACACCATGGTGCCGGAGATGGTGCTGCTGGAGGAGCAGCTCAACCACAAGCTGCTCCCTCTCCTGGGCTACCCGGACCTGCGCCTGGAGTTCGACCTGAGCTCGGTGGAAGCCCTGCAGGATCACCAGACGGCCCGGGTGGAGCGGGACGTGAAGCTCCTGGACCGCGGCGTCCTGACCATCAACGAGGTCCGCCGCCGCCACAACCTGCCCGACGTCCCCTGGGGCGACGGTCCCCGGGGCAGCTAGGAATGGCCTGAGCAAGTCCGCTGGCCGTCCACCAGTGGGTGGAAACTCCTTGCCCGCGCGGAGCGCGGGGTGGGAGGGCGGGCTCGATTACCCGGGAGGGGCCCAGGTTGTTCAGAGCATCCCTAGGCTACTGTCAGACGGGCCTGGCCCTGTATCGGGACGGCAGAAGCGTCTGCGCCACGGGGTCGACGGTCAGGTTGAATATCTCCAGGGTCGTCGCGCCCAGGAGGTGCTCTCCGTCGGGGCCGAAGATCACCGGGCACGGAAACTCCCGTCCGTCGATGGCGAACCGTGCTATCCCGTAGCCGTACTCCACCTCGCGCCCGTCGGCGAGAGCGTACGTCAGCTGCTCATGGGCCGTCAGACCGAGGCGGGCGAGCAGGGACTCGGGGACCATGGAGTGAACGGACCCGGTATCCACCATGGCCGATACCGGCGCCAAGTCGCCGCCGGCGGGATGCCCGATTCCAACCTCGACCGTAAACGTTCCCATGTCATGTCCCCTTGTCCGCCACCGGAAATAGCTCGCTTGCGCCATCCATTATACGGGAAATGATGGCACGAGTCCCCCGTTTCCGTGCGCCAGCGCCTGACGCCAACGGTCGCGGGAGCCTCCACCTGGGTGTGGCCTCCGCCAAGGCGGCGGTACGAACGGTTGTACCGGCGCCGAAGGGCGTGCTACAGTTGCATCCAGCTGCGCCAAGGGAGCCGCCATACTGGCCCAAGAGCACGTCCAGACGGCCCTGGAGTTTCTTGACCACGCCGACCTGCTGTTCGCCGAAGGCGACCGGTTGCAGGGCTACTGGCTGGCTAGCTCACCACCCTCCCCAGCCTCAGCTCACGACCCGGCAGTTCCTGTGTCTTCCATGCCTTCGCGCGGGGCGGCCCCGGTGCCCTATCTCGACATAGTGACCTTCTCAGGACTACGGCAACCAGGAGATTCGCAATCGGCCGTGCATCTCGCAGACTTGCCCTGACCATCCTTGCCGCCGTTGCCGTTCTGCTAATCGGCTGCGCAGACAAGGATGTTCCCATGGGTCCCACGGCAGTCGGGACTGAACCGTCGCCCTCCATATCGGCGCCCGCTATGCCGACTTCCAACCCGACGCCGACCTCGACGGCACCAACACCAACACCGGCATCGCCGCCACTGACACCAACACCGACGTCGCCACCACCGACACCAACACCGACGTCGCCACCACCGACACCAACTGCACGAGAGTCCGCCACTCTACACTTGGCCGAGGTGGTCTCGTGGTTCCGAGAACCGCGCGGGGCCATAGGAACGGTAGCTGCTCGACTGCTCGTCGAACTATGGCTGCTAGACGAAAACCTCGGCGGGGCGGTAGCCGGGCTCCCGTGGATTGTCTCCATCCCGGTCGATGAACGAACGACCTCCACCCTCAGCGCGCTGAGGGATATCGCGGAAGCCGATCAGGGACTGGCTAGGCAGGTGGTGGGCTATCGGTGGGTCGCCGCCGAGGTCTTGGCCCGCGATGAGTTGCTGGCGATCGAAGCCCTGCGAGACATCCTAACGTCAGACCAGGAGTTGGGAAGACGGGCGGCAACCTTCCCCTGGCTAACCGACGCGTTGACCGGTGACGAGACCCGCTCTCTTTCGGCTCTGCACGGCTTCACACTCACGGATCTCGAGCTGGCGAAGCGGATAGCGGCCCTCCCATGGTTCGCCGATGACATGACGGGTCCCGAATCCGACGCTCTCGCGTTCCTGATGGAGATAGCGCTCTCCGGTATCGAGTTAGCGAGACTGGTAGTCGCTCTCCCTTGGTTCGCCGATGACATCACGGGTGACGAACCCGTCGCTCTCGCGGTCCTAAGGGAGATAGCGCTCTCCGACATCGAGTTAGCGAGACTGGTAGTCGCTCTCCTTTGGTTCGCCGATGATGTCACACGTGCCGAACTCGACGCTCTCGTGGCGCTGAGGGAGATGGCCCGCTCCGACGCCGAGTTAGCGAGACTGGTAGTCGGCCTCCCCTGGTTCGCCGATGACATCACGGGTGACGAACCCGATGCTCTTGGGGCCCTGAGGGCTATGGCCCACTCCGACGTCGAGCTGGCAAGACTGGTAGTCGGCCTCCCCTGGTTCGCCGATGACATCACAGGTGACGAACCCGACGCTCTCGTGTTCCTGAGGGAGATAGCCCTCTCCGACGTCGAGCTGGCAAAACTGGTAGTCGGCCTCCCCTGGTTCGCTGATGACATCACGGGTGACGAACCCGACGCTCTCGCGTTCCCGAGGGAGATAGCCCTCTCCGACGTCGAGTTAGCGAGACTGGTAGTCGGCCTCCCCTGGTTCACCGATGACATCACGGGTTTGCAACCCGACGCTCTCGCGGCCCTGAGGGAGATGGCCCTCTCCGACGTCGAGCTGGCGATACGGGTAGTCGGTCTCCCCTGGTTCACCGATGACGTCTCGGGTCGCGAACTCGACGCTCTCGGGTTCCTGAGGGAGATGGCCCTCTCCGACGTCGAGTTGGCGAGACGGGTAGTCGGCCTCCCCTGGTTCGTCGATGACATCACGGGTGGCGAACCCGTCGCTCTCATGGCCCTGAGAGAGACAGCCCGCTCCGACGTCGAGTTAGCGAGACTGGTAGTCGGTCTCCCCTGGTTCGCCGATGACATCACGGGTGACGAACCCGCCTTTCTCGTGTTCCTGAAGGAGATAACACTCTTTGATATCGAGGTGGCGAGACTGGTAGTCAGTCTCCCCTGGTTCACCGATGACGTCTCGGGTCGCGAACTCAACGCTCTCGTGGCCTTGAGAGAGATGACCATCTCCGACATCAAGCTGGCGAGACTGGTAGTCGGTCTCTCATGGTTCGCCGATGACATCACGGGTGGCGAACCCGACGCTCTCGGGTTCCTGAGGGAGATGGCCCGCTCCGACGTCGAGTTGGCGAGACGGGTAGTCGGTCTCCCATGGTTCGCCGATGACATCAAGGGTCACGAACCCGACGCTCTCGGGTTCCTGAGGGAGATGGCCCGCTCCGACGTCGAGTTGGCGAGACGGGTAGTCGGCCTCCCCTGGTTCGTCGATGGCATCACGGGTGACGAGCTCGACGCTCTTGCGGCCCTGACGTATGACCAGTCATCCCGTTCTTAGCGAGCCAAGAGCTTTCTACTCCCACCGTACAAGACTACCAGGCCACCAACGGCTACGGCCGCATAGGTGAGCGGGCAGAGCGTGCACAGTATGGCTGCCCTGACTCCCGTCGCATCCGCCGCGCCGGTCGGTATCTCATCCCACCTGTTGACCCAGCCCCAAGCACCAACGGCGAACGGAGTTCTTCGCTGCGGAGACATTCCACCGGAACCTCTACCACGGGTTCCTTTCCGAGCACGAGATAGAGAAGGAGCGCCCCCTGGTCCACGCCTTCGTCGCCCGAATGCTCTATCTTGCCGGGGCGGCGGGCGAGGGCGGATAGCCGGCCTTCCTTGACACCCCCCACCCCCCGGCATAGAATCGCAATATCTCGTGCCGGCACGGCGGAAGGGGGCTGGAGATGCGCGGAGGCGATGCGGTCGTAAGAGCCCTCGAGCAGGAGGGCGTCGAGTACATCAGCGGCTTCTCCGGCGGGGGGCTGCCCCCCCTCTGGCCCGCCCTTCGCACGTCGTCCATCACGGCCTTCTCCGCCCGCCACGAGCGCCAAGGGGTGGAGATAGCCGACGGGTACGCCCGGGCCACCGGCAAGGTCGGGGTGGCCATGTGCAGCACCGGCCCCGGCGCGACCAACACCCTCACGGGCATAGCGGGGGCCTTCGCCGACAACGTCCCCGTCCTCTTGCTGGCGGGCCAGCACCCCCTGAGCAACATGGGGAAGGGCATACAGCAGGAGGTCCCCTTCAGCATCTTCGACAGCTTCGTCAAGTGGAGGGGCACCATCGGCCGCGTCGAGGAGGTCCCCGGCGTCATGCGCCGCGCCTTCACCACCCTCCGCTCGGGCTCCCCGGGCCCTGTGGTCCTGGAGATGCCCACCGACGTGATGACCCGGGAGGCCCCCGACGAGGTCCTGGCATACGAGCCCGTGGGGCCCGTCAGCAGGGCCGCCCCCGACCGCCGGGACATCGACGCGGCCGCCGAGGTCCTGGTCAACGCCGCCTTCCCGGTGTTGAACGTGGGGGGCGGAGTCCTCTCGGCCGACGCCGCGGAGGAGGCCCGGGAGCTGGCAGAGCTCCTGTCCATGCCCGTGGCCAGCACTTTGGTGGGCAAGGGGGCGTTCCCCGAGGACCATCCCCTCTCCATCGGCGGAGGCGTATACCCCAGAAGCCGGTACGCCTCGGGCGCGGCCCTGCACATCAACCGCAAGGCCGACGCCGTCCTGGCCGTGGGCAACTCCTTCCGGCTGCCCAACGCCACCGACGGGCGCCCCATGCCTCCCGGCGTCAAGCTGATCCACATCAACGCCAACCCCGCAGACCTGAACAAGAGGTACCACGCCGACGTTTCCATCCTGGCCGACGCCAAGCTGGCCCTGCGGGAGCTCATCGACGCCGTAAGGGACCGCCTGGGCCCCGGGCGCGGCGGAGTCAGGGAGGAGGTGGTCGCCGAGGTCCACGAGGCCCGCTCCCGCTGGATGCAGGCCTGGATGCCGACAATGACCGACGACTCGACCCCCACCAACGGCTACCGGGCCGTCTACGACCTGCAGCAGGTGGTGGACCTGGACAAGACCATCGCCCTGCACGACGCCGGGGGCTCCCGGGGCTACGTGAGCCCCTTCTGGCCGGCCACCTGGCCCCGCAGCTACGTGGGAATGGGAGGAATGGCGGCGATGGGATGGTCCATGGGCGCGGCCATCGGCGCCAAGCTTGGCCGCCCCGACTGCCTGGTCTTCAACGTGCTGGGGGACTCCTCCTTCGGGATGGTGGGAATGGAGGTGGAGACGGCGGTGCGGATGAAGCTGCCCACCCTGACCCTGGTCCTGAACAACGGCGGCATCGGCGGCTCGTTGATGGCGATGGACAGCCCCTCCGCTCCTCCGGCGGAGGTGGTGGAGCTGGGCGGCAGATTCGCCGACGTGGCCCGCGGCCTGGGCGCGTACTCGGAACGGGTCGAGGCCCCCGGCGACCTGGCCCCGGCCTACCGGCGGGCCATCGAGGCGACCGAGAACGGGCAGGCCGCCCTGGTGGAGGTCATGATCAGGCCCCTGCCAACCCCCGAGCTGCCCGACACGTGGCAGCTCGGCGACCCGGTCATCTAGGGGCGGGCACGGTCCTTCTCGTATATCTGGACCCGGTGGCGCAGGCTGTCCACCACGTAGACCCTGCCCCGGCCGTCCAGCTTGACCGAGGTAGGCCCCCAGAACAGCTTCTCGATGGCCGCCGACTGATCGTGCAGGGACCCGGATGACAGCCGGTCCAGCGGGGGCTCCATGTCGGCCCGGAGCCTCTCCTCCAGCTCGTCCTGGTTCGAGATGAAGTACTCCTCGGCCCACGTGGAGAGGGTCGCCTCACCCCGGATCTTGGCCCGAAACCCCCCGTCGGGGCCGAACACCTGGACCCGTTCGTTGCCCCAGTCGGCCACGTAGATGTCGCCGTCCCCGTCGACGGCGACCCCCGCAGGGCGCCGGAGCTCCCCATCGCCCTGCCCGGGTGTTCCCAGGGTGGCCAGGTAGCTCCCTCCGGCGTCGAACTTCTGGACCCGGTCGTTGCGCCAGTCGGCCACGTATACGTTCCCCTCACGGTCCAGGCCTATTCCCCAGGGCACGTCGAGCTCGCCCTGTCCCTTGCCCGGGCGGCCCCATCCGCCCAGGAAACGGCCCTCCCTGGTGAATCTCTGGACGCGGTTGTTCAGGCCGTCCGCCACGAGGAGGTTGCCGTCTCCGTCGAAGGCGATGCCCGCCGGGCGGTTGAGCTCACCTTCCCCTTGGCCGTATACGCCCCACTTGCCCAGGAAATCGCCCTTAGTATTGAAGACGGAGATGCGGTGCAGGGCTTCGTCAGATATGTACAGGAGCCCATCCTCATCGAAGGCGATGGCGGCGGGCCACATGATCTGACCGTCCCCGGTGCCGCCGTAGCTGATGCTGCCCAGGTACTCCTCGTCCACCGTGCATACGGTGACGCGTTTGCAGTACATCCTCGACGCGGCGTCGAACCCGGCCCTGTTTACGACGTACATGACACCGTCACGGTCCAACGCCAGGTCGATGGGAAAATGAAATCCCTTGCCGACCTCGGCGTAAAACCCGATGGTGTGACTGTACCGGTATACGACCTCGGCGCCTATCTGAGCGCTCCCCACTGGCAGACCCCGCGCGGCGGCATCCGCCGGGCCGGCCCTCATACACCGCGCGTCAAGCCAGCTGATACTCCCTGGTGGAGACGATGAGCTGCAGGATCTCGGCCACCCTGGCACCGGAGGAGCGGCGCTCCTCCTCGGACCCGAACCGTATCTCGTCCTGGGTGGCCGCGTGTCTTATCAGCTCCTGGCGGGTGCTCTCATCCATGTCAAGGGGCCCCGCCAGGTCCAGGCAGGCGTCGACCAGCCCCTCGGGCGACACGCTTTCCCCTCGGGCCTCTATCCTCTCGATGATTGAGGCTATCCCCGGCCTGGTGATGTCCCCCATCTGGTTGGCGGCGAAGTTCACCCGGTCGACCAGGCTTCCCGTCGTAACCCACTCGGAGCCCGTATGCCAGCCCTCGACACTGGGTGGGTTGATGAGCTCCTGCCCCATGGCCGAGGTCTGGTTGGCCAGCTCTATGTCCTCCACAGCGGGAAAGCCGAACCCGCCAGCGAGACGAACGGTCCCGACCACCACCTCCGCGGGGCTCTTGACCTTGGCGAACCTGGCGTCCTTGAAGAAGTCGGAGTTGAACAGAGTCCGCAGCATCGACCGGATGTCGTGGTCGGACTCGAAATAGGCATCCACCAGGGTGTCGATGGCCGCCTGGTCACGGGGAGGCACCGTCTCCCACGCCGGGACCTGGGGCTCGTCGGCGACAAAGAAGTTGTACAGGTGCCGGGAGAGGAACCTGGCCGTCGCCGGCTGCCGGCAGACGATCTCTATGATGTCCCGGCCGTCGAAGGGGCCCGTATGTCCCAGGAAGGTCTTCTCACTGCCGTCGTGGTCGTCGTCCCTGTACAGGAACTGCCAATCGAATTTCCCGTAGGGCCAGTTGGATGCCCGCGAGACACGGGCCGTTATGTAAGTCGCGTTTCGCATCGTCCACCCGGTGAAGGCGCGAGACGCCTCGTACACGTCCTGCTCGGTGTAGTTGCCGACCCCCATGGAGAACAACTCCAGCAGCTCCCTGCCGAAGTTCTCGTTGTAGGCGTTGTCGTGATTGTCCTTGTTGTCCAGCCAGAAGATCATGGCCGGGTCCATGGACAGCTCCAGCAGCAGGGTGTCGAACCTGCCGAACCCGAAGCTGCGGAGCATCTCCAGCTGCCGCAGCAGGGCCCTGGCCCGTTCGAGCTTGGAGTATGCGGTGGCAAACACGCCGTGCCAGAACAGCGTCAGCTTCTCCTCCAGGGGCCGCCGGGTGTTTATCATGCGGTACAGCCAGTAGGCCTGGGCGCTGTCCTTGTTCTGCATGGCGTTCTCATCGATGTGATAGCGCCTGATGAGGTCCTCGTCGTCCAACGCGGCGGGGGCCCTCTCGGGGTACAGAAGCTCCTCCACCGTGGCCTCGTAGCCCTTGGCGAGGTAGCCCTCCAGCTCCCCTCGGGTAGCCCCAAAGCCCGCCCGACGTAGAAGGTGGGCCATCAGGGCTATGTCGTTGTCCGCCATTCGCTCCTCCTAGCTGGACCCCTGCCGGTTCTCGACCCGTCCGTGTCCCAATGCTTATGCAATGCTACCACCAGGCATCGGGGCCTACAACACCGCCATCGGACTCCCGACGGGCCGGGGCGCTACCGCGCACTCGAAGCAGGTACGCCGGCTACCCGGACGCGGTCCCCCTCAGCCTCGGGTCCAGCACGTCCCTGATGGCGTCGCCGAACAGGTTGAAGGCCAGCACCGTGATGGTGATGGCGGCTCCCGGCCAGAACACCAGCGGCCAGTGCGGGATCAGGATGGAGGCCACCGCGCCGCCCAGCATGTTGCCCCAGGTTGCCGTGGGAGGCGGGATGCCCACTCCGATGAATCCCAAGGATGCCTCGATCACGATGGCCACTCCCAGATGCGCCGTGGCCAGGACCAGGTACGAGGCGACGCATTGCGGCGCGATGTGCAGGACCATTATCCGTAGCTGCGAGGCCCCTATGGCCCTGGCGGCGAGGACGTAGTCGTTCTCCTTGACGGCCAGGCCCACCGAACGGATGACCCGGCACCCGTAGGGCACGCGGGTAGCCGCGATGGCGATCACCACCACCCAGAACCCCGGTCCCAGGGCGGAGACCAGGATCATGGCCAGGATGATGGCGGGGAACGCCATGATGATTTCCAGGAACCGCTGGCCGACGAGGTCGAACTTGCCCCCGATGTAGGAGGTGCCCACCCCCCATATGGAGCCGGTGGTGGTCCCCAGGAGTATGGCCAGGATCGAAACCGACATGGAGATGCGGGTGCCGTAGATTACTCGACTGAGGAGGTCCCTGCCCTGATAGTCCGTCCCCAGGGGGGCTATCACGGAGGGGCCGCCCTTCATGTTGTAGACGTCCGGGTCCAGGGGGTCCTCGGGGGCGATGAGGGGGGCAGTCACCGCCACCACGACGAGTACCAGCAGGACCACCCCGGACGCGGCCCCCAGGGGCCGCCGCCGCGCAAAGGCCGATGTCCATCGGGCCGCTCTTCTGACGGCCCTTGCGGCCGTTTCGGTGGCCGACGCTCCACTTATTGTTGCACTCTCAGTGCGCTCCGCCACTTTGGCATCGCTCCATTTTCGGGTTATGTCAGCATCCCTGGGGCGTCAGGACAACCGTATCCGGGGATCGAGCCAGCCATAGGTCAGGTCCACCAGGAGGTTGATCAGCACGAAGGCGAAGCCATAGAACAGGACCAGGTTCTGCATGACCATGAAGTCGAACTCGTTGAACGCGGTCACCAGGGTCTTGCCCAGACCCTGGACCGCGAACGCCTGCTCGATGACCACCGAGCCCCCTATGAGGAAGCCAAAGGTGACGCCGCTCAGGGTTATCACCGGCAGCAGGGCGTTGCGAAGGGCGTGACGCACCACGATGACCCGCTCGGCCAGCCCCTTCGCCCTGGCGGTGCGTATGTAGTCCTCCCGGATCACCTCCAGAAGGGATGAGCGGGTTATCCGAGCGACGTACCCTGAGACCGCCAGCCCCAGGACCACCGCCGGGCCCAGGACGATCTGGACGTTCTTCCATGGGTCTTCCCAGAGGTTGTATATGATGGGAGGCGCTTTCCAGCCCCATTGGATCAGCAGGACCATGACGATTATCGACCCCACCCAGAAGCCGGGCACGGCCAGCCAGAATATGGTGCCCACCCTGGCAACGTAGTCCAGCAGGGTATCTTGGAACAGGGCCGATAGAATTCCGACCGGGACCCCCACCAGCCAGGCGAATATCATACCCAGTATCGCGATCTCGACGGTCACCGGGCCCCGGCGCTTCATCAGGTCCATGATGCTGTCGCCACGCCAGTAGGACTCGCCGAACTTCAGGGTGGCGATGTCCCTGATCCACGCCCCGTACTGCTCGTACAGCGGCCTGTCCAGTCCGAGGCTGGCCTCGATGGCCCTCCGGTCCTCGTCGCTGAGCCTCCCCACACCCTCGGAGCCGAACATCACCGCCGCCACGTCCCCGGGGATGATGCGCATGGCCAGAAAGATGACTATGGTGACGCCGATAAGGGTGGGGACGGCGTATATCAGCCTTCGGATAATGTACCCTTGCATCTCTCCTCACCGTTGTCGTATCGCCGGCTGTCCATCTCCCACGGAGCCCTCCCCGAGGGGGGAGGGCTCGCCCGGGGACCCGAACCTGAGACAGTCAAAGTGAGCTCCGCGGGACCTCCCAGGAGCCGGGCCGGCCTACTCGTCCAGCCAGACGTGGTCGAACCGGAGGTTCTCGTAGGCGCTGCGTCTCAACGTAAAGTCAGCGCCCTTCAGCCGGTCGGTCCACCCCACCGGGATCGAAATGCCGACGGCGGTGAGCATGGGCACTTCCTCGTCCAGGATCTCTACACCCTTGTAGATCAGCTCCTTGATCTTCTCCGGGTCCGACTCCTCCAGGATCATCTGGAAGTTCTCGTCGAACTCGGAATTCGAGAACTTACCGAAGTTCTGAGAGCCGTCGGTCCGGAAGACCATGGCCCAGTAGGACTGGACTATGGGCAGGTTCAGCGACGTGGCGTTGATGGTGATGTCGAACTCGCCCCGGTGAATGTCCTCGAACGAGACGGCGGTGGGCTGGGTCCGGATGGTCGACTCGATGTTCAGGTACTCTTTCAGCCACCGCTGGACCAGGGGCGCCATCGTGGCCATCCATTCGTTGGTCCGTACCAGGAAGTCCACGTCCTTGATGCCGTCCGCGTAGCCGGCCTCGGCCATCAGGCGCTGGGCCTCGGCAATGTCTTCATCCGTGGGGCGTCTCCAGCCGGGCTCGTTCTGGGCGGTCTCGAAATACTCCTGCCAGTGTACGTCGGCCGTTACCAGCCAACCCTCCACCGGCAGAGGAGCCATGTCCCTTGTCGCTTCGCTCATGGCGAAGTAGTCCGTAACCAGGTGCATGGCCTTGCGGACCCTGGGGTCCTGCCAAGCCTCGCGCTCCTGGTTGATCCAGACCGCTCCCATCATCGGGTGCGGGTGCAACGTAACGTTCAGGCCCGGCTTGTTCTGCGCCTCGTTGTAGGCTATGGTCCCGATGCTGGAGGCGAAGTCCGTCTGCCCGGCCAGGAATATGGCGCCGGTGGGCGTACCGGACTCGGCGACGAACAGGTTTATCTCGTCCACGTAGGGCAGGTCCGGGTTCCAGTAGTCTTCGTTCTTCTCATGTACCCAGAGCTCCCCCGGAGCGTAGCTGACGAACTTGAATGCCCCGGTGCCAGGCCGGTCCCTGGCCCTCTTCAGGTCCCCGTTCCACTCCTCCAGGGCTGCTTTCTGCTCGATGGTGCTCCATCCCAGGGCGAGAGCGTTCAGGAAGAAGCCCCTGGGCGACCGTAGCTTGAACTCCACCGTGTGGTCATCCGGGGTGGTGATCGACTCCACCGCCTCGAACAGGTCCGCCCGGATCATCGCCACACCCTGCGGGGGGTCGACGACACGGTCGAAGGTGGCCTTGACGTCCGCGGAGGTGAACGGAGTCCCGTCGTGCCAGGTCACTCCCTCTCGGAGATGGAAGGTGTAGGTCCGCTCGTCGTCCGAGATATCCCAGGAGTGGGCCAGGTCAGGTATGACCACCGACAGGCCTATCTCGTAGGGGTCGTAACGGACAAGCTGGTCGTACCTGTTGATCTGGGGGAAGATGAAGGCGTAGCTGGACGCCTGGTGAAGGTCGAAATGCGCCGACTCGGAGAGACCCGCCGTCCGCAGGACCCCGCCGGACTTGGGATCGGACTCGGGGGCCCTCAGCATGAACATGCCCGTCTCCTCAGGCATGGCAACGGGCGTGGCGGTATCCGCCGCCGCGGGAATGGGCGTGTGGGTCTCCGGGGCCGGAAAGGTGGCCGTGGGCGGCGGAGCCGTTGTAGCGTCGGGCTCGGTGGGTGTTGCCGTCGCGCCCCCTCCGCAGGCCATCGCAAAAGCGAGGACCACTATCAACCGAAGGTCAATCCATTGTCGAGTTCTGCGCAGCACGCGATGCCACATGGCTCTTACCTCCGTCCCATTAGTCTCGATGCACCTCTATCTCGGAAATCTGCCGAAGCATTCCATCTCTAGCGTGTAATCTGCTGACTATTGTGAGATAAATCACAGATTCACTGGAGATATCTGCTGATTGCAGATGAATACGCCAGCTTTGATTGAACCCGAGTGTACAACCGGTATTCTGCTGATGTCAATAGCCAGTTGAAATAGTACCGGTTGTGTTAAGAATCAAGCTATTACGGAATCCATAGAGAACAGGAAATATCAGTCCAAGATGTGGTTCGGCGGAAGGAAGGACGGAAGGGCGGGCCTCTGAAGGCCCGGAAAGCGCCGTGGATAACGGTCAGCCTGAGGGGAGGGTGGGCAGGGCGGCCGCCTTCACCTCGATGCTGCGAGGGTGGGCGTCGGCAGCGTCAACAGTACCCTAGTTGCGGCCGATATAACGGAATTCGGAACCGTCGTGCTAGGGCGCCTTCGCCTCCCCGGTGCCGATCATGCTGTCCCGGGTGACCAGGTCTGCGAGCTGCTCTTCGGTCATCCGCTCGGTGCCAGCCGGGCGGCGGGGAAGGACCAGGTAGCGCACCTCGGCGGTGGCGTCCACCACCCGGACCTGCACGTCGTCCGCGAGCTCGAGCCCGAACTCCTCGAGCACCGCACGGGGCTCCCGCACGGCCCTCTGGCGGTAGGTCAGGCTCTTGTACCATTCGGGCGGCGGGCCGAGCACCGGGATGGGATAGCACGAGCACAGGGTGCATACCGCCAGGTGGTGCACCTCGTCCGTGTTCTCCACCACCTGTATATTCTGAAGGCGCCTGGGCACCTTCACCCCCAGCTCGTCCAGGGCCTCCCGCCCGTTGGCAAGCAGCCGCTGCTTGTACTCCTCGTCCACCCAAGCCCGGGCGACCACCCGGGCACCGATGGAGGGGTTCAACTCCTCGTTCTCCTGCAGCACGTCCTGCAGCTCCTGGGCCGTGATGATGCCCTTGTCCATCATCAGGTTGCACAGGGCGATGATCCGCTTCTCGTAGTAGGTCTCCTCCCGCTCGTCGTGGGGCGCGTGCAGAGGGTCTTGCTCTACTTCCACCATCTCGACTCTTCTCCCCGCCGGGTCTCTCGATCCTGGCCCCGGGCTGCCGCTATTCGGACGCCTCTTCCACCATGGGGTGCCGCTCGCCCCTCTGCCGGAAGTCCAGCTCGGCCACCTGAATCCGCGACTCGTCGGTGTTCATCAGGCCCTTGGACACCAGCAGACTCTGAAGGGCCGCCGTCCTCTTTTCGTAGTAGGACAGCCCGTGCTCCTCCAGGTCCAGGGGCGGACCGGGAACGTGCTCCGGCACGGGGACGATCCAGTCCTCCCACACGTCGACGATCACCCGGTCGTGCACCACCTGGGGGTCCTCGTCGTACAGGTGGGCCATGTGGAAGGACACGGCGTACAGGGGGACCTTGGGCTCGCCCGTCCCGCCGAGGGACATGTCCCGGGGATTGTGGGCGGGCCCGTGGACGAAAGCCACGACGCCCCTCTTGCCACGGATGAAGAACGGCGTCCGGTTCGTGCCTCCAGGCACCTCCGTCCGCACCATCACCCTGTCCCCGATGCTGAAACCCATGGCGTCCTTTCCGTCCCGGCCACGCCTGAAGAAGGCCCACCGGGAACGCGGCCATTCTACCAACCGCCCTCCGCCACGGTCAAACGGAGACCGCGCCTTTCGCCCTCACCCTGACCCTCTCCCACAAGCGGGAGAGGAACCCTGGAAAGCCTCGGCAGGTGAGAGGGCTCCGTTACCGCGCGCAGCGCGGGGCAGGAGGGCGGGCTCAACAAACCGGCGTGGGGCCTCCGTGCACCCACCCACACCCACGGAGGAAAGAGCGCGTCAAGCAAGGGCCGAGGGGCTTTCTTGCCGCGCGCAGCGCGGGGCGGGAGGGCGGGTTCAACAAACCGGGATGGGGCCTCACACACCCATCCAGACCCACAGACGAGGGAGAGGGCTGCGCGGGCGGCCACACCTTGATGCAATTCCATCTTGAAGCCATCCCAACCCTGTGGTATCGTTACCCTACGGTCGGGGCGTGGCGCAGCCCGGAAGCGCACCTGCATGGGGTGCAGGGGGTCGCCAGTTCAAATCTGGCCGCCCCGACCATCTCCACCCGTAACCCCGCCCCGGCCCGCTCCATGTTCAAGCTAGGCGTTCTCACCGTCAGCACCTCCGGCTTCCACGGCGGCCGCGAAGACACCAGCGGAAGAACCATCCGCGAGATGCTCGCCGCCCCCGACTACGACTGCATCCGCTACGAGATCGTGCCCGACGACCGCGACATCATCGCGGAACGGCTGGCCGCCTGGAGCGACGACGACGGCCTGCACCTTATCGTCACCACCGGCGGCACCGGCATGGCGCCCACCGACGTGACCCCCGAGGCGTGCCTCTCCATTATCGACCGGCAGGTCCCGGGACTGGCCGAGACCATGCGGGCCCGGACTCTGGAAAAGACTCCGATGGCCATGATCAGCCGGTCCGTAGCGGGAATCCGCGGCCGCACACTGATAGTCACCCTCCCCGGCAGCCCCAAGGGGGTCGCCGAGTGCCTGGAGGTCATCCTTCCCGTGCTCCCCCATGCCCTGGAGCTGCTCCGTGGCGACGCCCCGGGACACCCGGCGGCGCCCGACCCCGGACACGGGCACGAGGCCGCCTAGGGAGCCTCCTATTAGGTGCGACGTCGCATTGTCTAGCCCGTCATACCCGCGAAAGCGGGTATACAGAGACGCCAACAACGAACCTGCCCGCGTACTCGATACGGGGGAACCTTGCCATCTGGCAAGGCCTATGGATTCCGGCTCAAGGCCGGAATGACGGTTTTTCAGGAACTCAGATGGACATCCGCATCCTCACCCTGTTCCCCGGCATGTTCCACGGGCCCTTCGACCACAGCGTCGTGGGCCGGGCCGTGAAGCGGGGCCTGGTGCGCATCCAGGTCCGCGACATACGCGACCACACCCACGACAACCACCACACCGCCGACGACTACCAGTACGGGGGAGGCCCGGGTATGGTGATGAAGCCCGGGCCCATATTCGAGGCGGTGGAGGACGCCCTGTCCGACCTTCCCTGCGGCATGCCCTCCCGCGTGCCGGTGGTGCTGCTGTCCCCCCAGGGGCGCCGGCTGGACCAGCAGGTCGCCGGCGAGCTGGCGTCCAGGCCCGGGCTGGTGCTCATATGCGGGCACTACGAGGGCGTGGACGAACGGGTGAGGGAGGCCCTGGCCACCGACGACATAAGCATAGGCGACTACGTGCTCACCGGGGGCGAGCTGGCCGCCATGGTCGTCGCCGACGCCGTGGTCCGCCTCCTGCCCGGGGTCGTCGGCTCGCCGGAGAGCGTGCGGGGCGACTCCATCACCTCGGGCCTGCTCCAGCACCCCGTCTACACCAGGCCCCCCGTGTACCGGGACCTGGGCGTCCCCCCGGTGCTCCTGTCGGGAGACCATGGAGAGGTGGACCGGTGGCGGAGGGAGCAGGCCCTGCTCCGGACCCTGAAGAAGCGGCCGGACCTGCTGGAGAAGGCCGACCTCGGGGACGACGACCTCCGGTTCCTGGCCGCCCACGGCTATCGCGGTATCTGACTTCATGGCGCCCCGGCCCCCTGCGCCTTGAACAAGCGGCCCTGCGGGTATAGAATGTACGGTGCTACGGCGGTCTCTATCTAGAAAGGCACGACATGGAAGCACACGCCCTGGTACCATCCAGCATCGACCCCAAGCTCCGGGACTTCGGCCCGGGGGACACGGTCCGGGTCAACTTTCGCATCCGGGAAGGAGAGCGGGAGCGGGTCCAGGCCTTCCAGGGCGTAGTGATCAGGCGCCGCAAGGGCGGCCCCGCCGCGTCGTTCACCGTCCGCCGCGTCACCTACGGCATCGGCATCGAGCGCACCTTTCCCCTCATCTCGCCCCTGCTGGAGTCGGTGGAGGTCATACGCAGGGGCGTGGTGCGGCGCGCCAAGCTCTACTACCTCCGGGGCCTCTCGGGCAGGGCCGCCCGCATCAAGGAGAAGCGGCCGCCCAGGGTCCAGAAGGCGTCCTCCTAGCGGCCTAGCCCGGGCGTCCGGACCGCCCGACCTTCCTCTGCAGTAGACCGGCCTGCCGGCGTCGAGGGGTGTGGTGTGAGATACGCTGAGGTGGCCGTCGACGCCCCCATAGGCTACGGCAAGACCCTCTCCTACGGCATAGCCCACGAGCCCGACGTCCTCCCCGGCGCGCTGGTGTGGGTCCCCCTGGGGAACAGGCTCACCCAGGGCATCGTATTCGACCTGACCGACCAGTCCCAGGCTGAGACGACCAGGGACGTGGCAAGCACCGTCGCGGCCCCCCCGCTGGTCGGCTCCGCCCGCCTCGAGATGGCCCGGTGGATGAGCCGGCGCTACCTGTGCTCGCTCTTCGACGCCGTCGCACCGATGCTGCCTCCGGGCTTCCAGACCCGGCTGAGACCCTGGCTTCGCCTCGGCCCCGGAGGCCCGTCCCAGCCCCCGGTGTCCGGCTCGCCGGAAGCCGTGGCGCTTGGCCGCCTCTCCTCCGCCCGGGAGACGCCGGAAAAGGACGTGGAGAAGGCCCTGGGGAAAGAGGGGCCGGCCATCATCAGACGCCTCCTGGCCCGCGGCCAGGTGGAGCGGCGCTGGAGGCTGCCCCGGCCCCGCCCCTCCCACCGCTACGACTGCGTCGTGCGTCTGCCCCTGGCCGGCGGCGGCCCCGCTTCCCCCGACGGGCCGCCGGACCGGGCCCCGCGTCAGGCGGCCCTGTACGAGGCGTTGAAGGCGTCCTCCCGGCCCATGCCTCTGGCCCTGGCCCGAAAGGAGTACGGGGCCGCGGCCGTCCACGCCCTGCACTCCAAGGGGCTCGTCGCCATGGACTGGGTCAGGGTGGACAGGCGCCCCGTTCAGGCAGCCTCCATGATGGCGGGAGAAGCCGAACCCCGGCCCACGCTCAACGCGGACCAGTCGCGGGCTCTGGCCGAGATCACCGCCGCCATGGACGGCGAGGTGGGGGCGCCGGCGTCCTTCCTGCTCCACGGCGTCACCGGGAGCGGCAAGACCGAGGTCTACCTCCGCGCCCTGGAGCACTGTGTGGGGATGGGCAAGCAGGGCATCCTCCTGGTGCCCGAAATCTCCCTGACCCCCCAGATGGTCCACAGGGTCCAGGCCAGGTTCCCGGGCCGGGTCGCCGTGCTCCACAGCCGCCTTCCCTCGGGGGCGGCCTTCGACCAGTGGTGGAGCATCCTGGACGGGGACTGCCAGGTCGTCGTCGGGCCGCGCAGCGCCCTCATGGCCCCCCTTCCGGAGGTGGGCCTGATCGTGGTCGACGAGGAGCACGTGTGGACCTACAAGCAGGACTCCTCTCCCCGCTACCACGCCAGGGACGCGGCCCTGGAGCTGGGACGGATCACCGGCGCCGCCGTCATCCTGGGCAGCGCGACCCCCGACGTGGAGACCTATCACAATGCACTGCGAGGACGGCACAGGCTCCTCCGGCTTCCCCACCGCATCCCTCACCCCCGGGCCCCGGCCCCGACCCCGACCCGGGGAGCCTCCCGGGAGCTGGCGCGGGTGCATGTGTGCGACATGCGCCAGGAGCTGAAGGAGGGAAACCGGAGCATCTTCAGCCGGGGCCTGTCCCGGGCCCTCTCCCAGTGCGTGGGCAGGGGGGAGCAGGCCATCCTGTTCCTCAACCGACGAGGGACTGCCACCGTCGTCCAGTGCCGCGACTGCGGGCTCGCCCTCCGCTGCCGTAGCTGCTCCGTAGCCCTGACCTACCACTCCGACGGGCCCCGGCTCGTCTGCCACCAGTGCAACCGCGGACGTGCCGTTCCCAGGATATGCCCCGGGTGCCGGAGCCCCAGGATAAAGTACCTGGGCCTGGGCTCCCAGCGGGTCATGGACGAGCTGCGGGGCGCCATGCCCCACGTCACCGCCCTTCGGTGGGACGGTGACACCGCCCAACGCCCCCAAGGCTACGACACCATCCTCGGGCGGTTCGTACGGGGCGACGCCCAAGTTCTAGTGGGGACCCAGATGGTCGCCAAGGGCCTCCACGTCCCCCAGGTCAGCCTGGTGGGCGTGGTCCTGGCCGACACCGGCCTGAACCTGCCCGACTTCAGGGCCGGAGAGCGGGCCTTCCAGCTCCTGTGCCAGGTGTCCGGCAGGGCAGGCCGGGGGCCCCGGCCCGGCTCGGTGATAGTCCAGACCTATGACCCAACCCACTACGCGGTGGAGGCCGCGGCGGCCCAGGACTACCAGGCCTTCTACGACAGGGAGCTTGAGTTCCGCAGGGACCAGGGCAACCCTCCCTTCCACCGCCTCGTCCGCATGGTCTATACCCATACGGTCCCCGAAGCGTGCCGCCGTGAGGCCGAGCGGATGGGCAGGGCCCTTCGCCGCAGGATGCACGCCCGGGGACGGGCCGACCTGGACCTGATCGGGCCCGCGCCGGCCTTCCCCCAGCGAGTGCGCGGCAGATACCGCTGGCACCTGGTGCTCCGAGGGCGCCGCATTCACGAGCTGGTGGAGACCCTGCCAGCCGGCCAGGGATGGACCATAGACGTAGACCCTGTCACGGTCATGTAACCGTTGCCGTTGCCTTTACACACGTGACCAACCTCTCTATAATCGATACGGTGGCCGGGGCGCCCAGTCACTATCGGCCCAGAGGTAGAGCGTTGTCAGTCCTTCCCATGCGCATCGTGCCCGACCCGGTCCTGAGGCAGAAGGCCAAGCGGGTCAGCTCCATCGGCGGCTCACTTCAGCGGCTCATCGACGACATGATCGAGACCATGCACGAAGCCAACGGCGTGGGCCTCGCCGCCAACCAGGTCGGCGTCCTCCAGAGGGTGGTGGTCATCCAGCTGCCCGAGGACGAAGAGCCCCGGGTCTTCATCAACCCCGAGATAACCCGCCGTGAAGGGGAGCGAGAGGTCGAGGAGGGCTGCCTCAGCATCCCCGGCTACCGGGGCATGGTCCGGCGTTCCGTCAAGGTCCGCGCCAAGGGCCTGGACCGCAACGGGAAGCATGTAAGGGTCTCCGCGGAGGAGCTCCTGGCCCAGGCCTTGGAGCACGAGATAGACCACCTGGACGGCGCCCTCTACATCGACCGCCTCGTCTCCAGGGACCAGCTCTGGAAAGAGGAGCCCAGGGAAGAGCCTCAGGAAGACTCCCAGGAGGCGCCCGCCCGGGGCGAGCCGGTGGAGGTCGGCCGCGCCGGGTAGCCCGAGGCCCGGCCTTGCCGCCTACCGTCATCCCCACATCCGACACCCTCCGAGCGTCGCTATCCTTACACGTCTGAGACAACTCTTCCTCGCCCGGTCGATACGGGCGTTTCTAGTCGGCGGCTTCGTCAGGGACTCCCTGCGAGGCGTGCCCTCCCGGGACCTGGACGTGGTCGCCGCGGCGGACGTCCATGCCCTGGGAGAGGAGCTTGCGGCCTCCCTGGGCGGGAGCGTGGCGACCCTGGGCGGCGACGGCCGGGTGCTGCCCGGCATGGGCGCGGCCGACCGCATCGTCCGCGTGACGCTCCCATGGGACGGCGAAGGCCGCTGGACCGTGGACCTGGCGCCACTGCGAGGCTCCATCGAGGACGACCTAGCCAGGCGTGACTTCACCGTCGACGCCATGGCCGTCCCGGTCGAGCGGTGGGAGCTTCCCCTCCAGACCGACGGGGCGGTCGACCCGTACGGCGGCCGCCGCGACCTGGAGCGCGGTCTCGTCAGGGTGGTGGGGCCCAACGTGTTCCGCGACGAACCCGGCCGCCTCCTGAGGGCCGTGCGGCTGGCAGCGGCCCTGGGTTTCCGGCTGGATGAGGCCACCGAGGGCCTCGTTCGGGCCGGCGCCGGCCTTGTGGCGGATGTTCCCGGCGAGCGCCAGCGGGACGAGCTGCTGGCCATCCTGGCCCTGGATGGCGCCAAGAGACACGTAGAGATGCTGGACGGTCTGGGCCTGCTGTGCTGTATAATCCCTGAGCTTGGAGAAGCCAGGGGAGTAGAGCAGCCGCGGGAGCACTACTGGGACGTGTTCGGCCACTCGATCAACGCCGTCGACGGTGTAGAACGGGTCACATCCCCCGACAGACTCGACCCCGTGGTGCGAGAGGCGCCGTGGACGGCGGAAACAGAGCAGCGGTTCGCCTCCCAGGTGTGCGACGGCCACAGCCGTCGCACCTTCCTGAAGCTGGCCGGCCTGCTGCACGACGTGGCCAAGCCATCCACCAGGACGGTGGATTCCACAGGCCGGACCAGGTTCCTGGGACACCACACCGTGGGAGCGGTAATGACTCGAGACATCCTCGGCAGGCTGCGGGTGGGCAACCGGGGCACAGCCCTGGTCTCGCGCATGGTGGAGCACCACCTGAGGCCGACCCAGATGAGCCAGGGGGGCGAGATGCCCACGGCCCGCGCCGTCCACCGGTACTTCCGGGACCTGGGCGACGCGGCCGTCGACACCCTGTATCTCAGCCTCGCCGACCACCTGGCCGCCCGGGGGCCGCTCCTGGACATGGAGGCCTGGCGCGGCCACGCCGGCCGGGTCGCTCACGTGCTGGAGATGGGCACGGGGCCCCGGTCCCCCCAACGGACCCCCAGACTGGTCACGGGACACGACCTGATGACCGCCCTCGACATCACGCCGGGCCCCGCCGTGGGCGCCATGCTCGACGGCATAGAGGAAGCGCGGGCGGCGGGCGAGGTGAGCACGCGGGACGGGGCACTGGCCCTGGCCAGACGCCTCAGGGACGGCGCGTTGGATACTGCGGAGGTGGGTACGGGTAGTGCGTAGGAGAGGGGTCAGGGTCTTCGCCTTCGTCTTCGTGGTGGTCGCGCTGGCCGTCGCCTCCCTGAGCTTTCGAGAGGTGCACGTATCGATACCCAGCCTCTTCGATCTCGACCGGGAGGCCTCCGGTCCCCTGGGACTCACCCTCGGCCTGGACCTGGAGGGCGGCAGCGACCTGCGCTACCAGGCCGACCTGCCGGACCTGGTCGCGCTGGAGTTCGACGAGCCGGTTGACGAAACGGACATCATGGACGTGCTCCAGGCCCAGGAGCAGACACGGGCCGCCGTCGCCAAGCCCGAGTTCGTCCTGAACGGCCTCGCCCTCCAGCAGCTATCCGAGGCCGACCTGGAGCGGCGCCTGGAAGCCGACATCGCCCTGATAGACACCATCGAGTTCCAGGAAGAGGGCGTCGAGGTGGCCTTCCTGGGCACCGCCGACGAGGGCGCCATCAGCCTTACGCTCTCCCAGCTCGGCTACGACGAGCCGGTAATCGAAAGCACGGGCGAGAACCGGTACTCCATCCAGGGCCTGCCCTTCCTGGCCAACGCCGAAGGGCAGCTCAGGGTGGCGTTGGAGGAGAGGCTGTCGACCTTCGAGTCCTTCGTCCTGACCGGCGACTCGGCCATGGTCACCTTCAGCGACCTCCTGCTGGACGAGGACGTCCAGGACTTCCTCGATGAGGTGGGGCTGGTAGACGCGAGTTTCGAGAGCCCTCCCCAGACCCGCTTCCGCATCGAGGGCTTGGCCCTCGACGAGGAGACCAGGCAGAGGGACCTGAGGGACGCCGTCTCCGACGTGGGCCCCGTCACCCTCTTCCGCCCCGAGATCCAGAGCCCCACCGAAGACCAGATGAAGGGCGTCGTCGACATCATACAGCGCCGTATCAACGCCCTGGGGACCACCGAGCCCATCATCCAGCGTTGGGGCGAGGACAGGGTGGTCGTGCAGCTCCCCGGCTCCGAGGGCTCCACCATAGACGTGGCCTTCCGTCCGGTGCCCTCCACCGTCGACCTCACGAACGTCCTGACGGCCGTTGGGCGCACCGGCGACAGCGTGGACAGTCCCGAGGTCAACACCTTCGTCATCACCACCGAGCAGCCCTTTACCGACGACGAGGTCAACACCCTGAGCAATTTCGTCACCCAGATATTCGCTCCCTTCGAGTCGTTCACCACCGGCGACGAGGGCAAGCAGATCACCACCGTCTTCATTCCGCCCTTCAACCTGTCCGGCATCCAACGGCTCCTGGACGAGCTGGGCTACGTGGACTACTCCGTGGAGGCTGTCGCTCCCAACCGGTACTCCATAAACATCAAGGACTCCATTACCACCGAGGGGCGGGACGCCCTGAGGGAGGGGTTGACCAGGGACCCGCCGGGCATCGCGGCCTTCACCGCATCCGGCAGCGTCGAGGACGCCAAGCGGCTCATCGGCCAGACGGCCCAGCTCAGCTTCTTCGAGCGCGAGTGCCTGGTCAGCCTGGAGGAGCTCAGCTCCAACCCCGCGGCCTGCGAGCCCCTGGAGCTGGGCGGCGAGGGGCGGTACAGCGACCTCCCCGTGGACATCACAGGTGAGGACCTGGAGGAGGCCTTCGCCCAGCGCAACCCGACCACCAACGATCACGAGGTCCACCTGGAGTTCAAGGGCAAGGCCGCCGGAATCTGGAGCGACCTCACCCGGCGCCTGGTGGGAGACCAGAGAAGGCGTATCGCCATATACCGGGACGACGAGCAGCTCACGGCACCCATAGTCAGCGGCCACAGCCCCGACGGACGAACCCGCATAACGGGCAACTTCAACCGGGAAGAGGCCCAGACCCTTGCCATCCAGCTCGAGTCGGGTAGCCTGGACGTACCCCTGGAGCTCATCCGAGAGGACACCGTCGACGCCCTCCTGGGGGATGACTCCCTGAGGAACAGCCTGGTGGCGGGTTTCGTGGGCCTTGGCCTGGTCCTGCTGTTCCTCGTCGCCTACTATCGTGTCGCCGGGCTGGTGGCGGCCACCGCCCTCATCGTGTACGCCGCGATAGTCCTGGCCATCTTCAAGCTGCTGCCCGTCACCCTCACCCTGTCGGGGGTCGCCGGCCTCGTCCTGTCCATAGGAATGGCCGTGGACGCCAACGTGCTGATCTTCGAGCGCATGAAGGAGGAGATGCGCACCGGCCGGTCCCTCACTTCCTCCATGGAAGTGGGCTTCCGGAGGGCGTGGACGGCCATCCGCGACAGCAACATCTCCACCATCATCACCTGCCTGATCCTGTGGTGGTTCGGCTCCCGCACCGGGACCCCCATCGTCACCGGCTTCTCCCTAACCCTGGGGATCGGGGTCATAGTCAGCATGTTCACCGCCATGACCGTCAGCCGCAACATGCTCCAGCTGCTGGCGTACACCCCCATGGGGAGCAGGATCAATCTGTTCACTCCGGAGCCCCCGCGGCAGCCGGTGCCCGTCGCCGGCGCCGGCCACGACCCGGGACCGGCGGCGCCGGGTCACAGGAGAGGCGGCTAACCTTGGACTTCGTCGGCAAGCGAGGGTGGTTCTTCCTGGTTTCCGGCCTTCTCATCCTGCCGGGAGTCATATCCCTCCTGATTCCCCCGCCCCTCACCCCGGGCATCGACTTCACCAGCGGCTCTGCCCTGGAGGTCACCTTCGTGCGGGGAACGGATGTGAACGAGGACGCCGTCAGGGCCGTCCTGGATGACCACGGCCACTCCGAGGCCCTCATCCAGAAGACCGGCGGGCGCTCGGTCTTCATCCGCACCGACGTCCTGGAGCCCCAGGTCGAGGGCCCCGACGGCACCGTGTCCTCGGAGCAGGCGGTCATCGAGCGGGACCTTGAGGACAGAATAGGCCCCATCGAGGCCCGGGACTTCGATACCGTGTCGGCCATCGTCGCCGGGGAGATGGTCCGGAACGCCATCATCGCGGTGCTGTTCGCGGCCGTGGGCATCCTCGTGTACGTCACCTGGGCCTTCCGCAACATCCCCAACTCCTTCCGGTACGGCGTCTCCGCCATTCTGGCCCTCGTCCACGACATGCTCCTCATCGTCGGCATCTTCTCCATACTGGGGAAGGTGCTGAACGTGGAGGTCAACTCCATGTTCATCGTCGGCCTGCTCACCGTGCTGGGATACAGCGTCAACGACACCATCGTGGTGTTCGACAGGATACGGGAGAACGTCGCCCGCAACCCCGACAGGCCCTTCCCCGGGCTGGTCAACCTGAGCATCATGGAGACCATAGGCCGGTCCCTCAACACCAGCCTGACGACCCTGTTCGTCCTGCTGGCCCTGCTGCTCTTCGGCGGCTCCACCATACGCCCGTTCCTGCTGGTCCTCATCATAGGCGTCGTGGTCGGCACCTACTCCTCCGCCGCCATCGCCAGCCAGTTCCTGGTGATCTGGGAGCGGGGAGAGCTTCGCCGGGCCCTGGGATACCTCCCCTTCGTCCGCCGCGTCCCGGCCAGAAGCGGCTAGAGGCCCCGGCCCTCCCGGGGGCGGCGTCCCAGGGCCTGCGTACCGAACGTGAGGCCGGCCCAACGCGAGGCCGGAAGGGAGCGCCAATGAAGCTGGGCGCGCACGTCTCCACCTCGGGGGGCCTGGACAAGGCCATAGACAGGGGAGCCGACCTGGGCTGCGAGACCATCCAGATCTTCGGCTCGGCCCCCCAGGCATGGGCCTTCAGGCCGATCTCAGAGGAGCGGGCCGAGACCTTCCGGCACAAGGCCCGGGAGGCGGAGATCGCCCCCGTCTTCTTCCACGCCGTCTACCTGATCAACCTGGGCACCCCCAACCCGACGCTGCTGGAAAAGGGCATAGACTCCCTGGTCAAGTACATGGACCTGGCCGCCCAGGTGGAAGCCTCGGGGGTCATAGTCCATCCCGGCAGCCACAAGGGCGCGGGGTACGACGCCATCCTCCAGCAGACCGTCTCCGCCCTGGAGCGGGTGCTGGACAGCTCCCCCGAGGGGCCCTGGCTCACCCTGGAGAACACCGCGGGCATGGGCCAGCACATCGGGGCCAGCTTCGACGAGCTTGGGCGCATCCTCTCGGCGGCACGGCCCGGATACCGTGAGCGGCTCAAGGTCTGCCTGGACACCCAGCACTCCTTCGCCGCGGGCTACGACGTCGCCACGAAGGACGGCCTGGACGCCATGCTGGCCGAGTTTGACGAGTGCATAGGCTTGGACAACCTAGTGGCCGTCCACGCCAATGACTCCAAGTACCCCCTGGGCGCGGGGGTCGACCGCCACGAGAACCTGGGGGAGGGGTACATAGGCTTGGCCGGGTTCGAGAACATCATGTCCAACCCCGCCTTCCGCGACCTGCCCTTCTTCCTGGAGGTCCCGGGCTTCGAGGGCAAGGGCCCCGACCGCCAGAACCTGGGCATACTCCGGGACATCCGGGCGCGGGTGACCGCGTAGGAGTCATGCGCCTCACCCGGCGCCAGTTCCAACGCCTGGTCGTGCAGGCGGTCGAGGAGCTCCCCGCGCCGGTGCGCGACAGCCTGGAGAACGTGGCGCTGCTGGTGGAGGACTGGCCCAGCGAAGAGTACCTCCAGGAGGCCGGGGAGGACCAGCCGTCAAGCCTCTTCGGCCTCTACGTCGGGGTCCCGTTACCCCAGCGGTACGGGGACCTGCCGCCACTGCCCGACACCATAACCCTGTTCCAGGGCCCCATCGAGCAGGCCTGCGGCACCAGGGACGAGGTGGTGCGCGAGATCAGGATTACCGTGGTCCACGAGGTCGGCCACTTCATGGGGCTGAGCGAGGACGACCTGCACCGACTGGGCTACGGCTAGGCCCCCCGGCGATTTCGTTGACACCCCGTCGACGGGCGTGGGAGAATACGGCCACGTCACGATGGGCATCCATCCCCATCACACCGGGAGGAACAATGGCTGACATGAAGATAACAGTACGCGCCAACGGCCCCTATCGCCTGGAGGGCCCCTTTACGATGGTTGACGCCGAGGACAACGAGTTCACCCTGCCCGAGGGCCAGTGGGTGTCCCTGTGCCGGTGCGGCAACTCCGACAACAAGCCCTTCTGCGACGGCGCTCATCGGAACAAGACCCCGGCCTTCGAGGCGGAGACAAAGGCCTCTTAGCCACCTGGCCGCCGGGCGTCACCGGCGTCCCGACGAGCCCTTCCGGTAAGCGGGGCGGTTCCGTCGTCGCCCCGCGCCGGGGTCCTACGGGCCCCGGTATATCCTCCGCAGCTTGGACACCGAGTCGATGCGCTCCCGGGCCATCCGGTCCGCGGCCTGGGAGGTGGGCAACCCCTCGCGGGAGGAGATGTCCAGCACCCGTTCCATCGTCCCGTAGACGCGCTCGGTCATCTCCCTCGCCCGATCCTCGTTGTAGGGCGTGCCCAGCTCACAGGCGACGTTTATCACCCCACCCGAGTTGATGATGTAGTCCGGGGCGTACAGGACACCCTTGCGGTGCAGTTCCATGCCGTCGTCGTCGGTCAGGAGCTGGTTGTTGGCGCCTCCGGCGATGATGCTGCACGTCAGCCGGGGTATGGTGCGGGAGCTCAGGACGCCCCCCAGGGCGCAGGGCGAGAATATGTCGCACTGCACGTCGTATATCGCCTCTGGGTCGACCACCCGGGCCCCCATGAGGCGGGCCTTCTCCCTGGCCTCCTCGTATACGTCCGTCGCGACCAGGTTGGCCCCCTCTTCGACCAGGTGCTCGGCGGTGCGGTAGGCCACCTTGCCGAACCCCTGCAGCGCCACGGTCCTGCCCGACAGGGAGTCGGTCCCCCAGGCCGCCTTGGCGCAGGCCTTCATCCCCATGTACACGCCCAGCCCGGTCATCAGCGACGTGTCGCCGCTG
The DNA here is from genome assembly GCA_965207305.1 of Dehalococcoidia bacterium. Classification (GTDB taxonomy): domain Bacteria; phylum Chloroflexota; class Dehalococcoidia; order Lucifugimonadales; family JAGWBF01; genus JAGWBJ01. The sequence continues at coordinate 621,457 of CBDBMB010000004.1, forward strand.
CCCCCCTGGCTGACGGGCAGCCCGGCCACATGCTCCGTCTCCAGGGAGATGTACTCCAGGTCCCTGCCCGTGGAGCCCACGTCGGTGGTGGTCACGTACCGGCCGTTCAGGCTGTCGACGTGGCGGCCGTAAGCGCGCAAGAGGGCCTCGGTCTTGTCCGTTCTCGGGTCGGCCATGATCAGGGCCTTGCCTCCCCCCATGGGCAGGTCCGCGGCTGCCGACTTGTAGGTCATAGCCTCCGACAGCCGCAGGACGTCCATGATGGCCTCTTCCTCGGTCTCGAAGGGCCATATGCGCGTTCCCCCCACCGCCGGGCCCAGGGAGGTGTCGTGTATGGCGATGAACGCCTTCAGCCCCACCGACGGCTCCGAGCACACCACAAGCTGCTCGTGCCCGTGCTCGGCCATGTACGCCAGAACGTCCATCACATTGCTCCTTATTTCACAAATCAAAACCCCGCCCTTCTGTTCGGGCGGGGTCTTCGCGGTAGGCAATCACCTTCGACTACCCATCGGCACTATTATACTCCACCACGGGCCCGGCAGAAACCCCGGCGGAACGAATCGCTCCCAGCGCCCCCGGGGCTCAGAACAGGTCGTTCAGCTCCTCCTCCAGCGACCTGCGCCGCCCGGGGCCCTCCGCGGCCGAACCGACGGGACGCGACAGCTCGTCGTAGGACCTGGGCGTGCCGTACTCCCTGGTGCGTACCACCACGGGCATGGGCACCGCGTGGCCGAAGACCAGCGCCTCCCGGTTGGAGTCCAAGCGCGACAGCACCGTGCGCAGCTCCCGGCCCCCGGGAGCCCCGCCCAGGACCGACTCGATGTCCCGGTCGTTGTCCAGGAGGCAGGTCAGCTTGGTGCCGATCTGGCTCATCACCTCCGAGTCTATCGCCCCGGGCCGCTGGTCGATGACCATGAGCGTAACGTTGTACTTCCTCATCTCCCGGGCGATGGTGCCGAAGATGGTCTGGGGCGCCACCGACGGGCTGAGGAACTTATGGGCCTCCTCGATGGTTATCACCAGGGGGCGCGGCTCCGCCGCGGCGTTGCCCTCGGCTTCCTCCTTGCGCCGGACGTACCGCTCGTGTATCCGGCGGGTCAGCAGGTTGGCCACCAGGATGTACGCGTTCAGGTCGTTGCCGTACCGGCCGAACTCCAGCACCACGTGCATCCCCCGGTCCAGGTGCTCCAGGATGCGGCGCACCGAGTCCTCCCGCCCCTTGGGCCCCAGAAAAGTGTAGCGGTGAAACCGCCGCAGCCGCGTGTGCAGGGCGCTCAGGGCCTGGGGATTCACGCCGATCTCGTTGGCCAGATCGAACACGGCCTCGCGGCCGGCCATGGCCGAGAACTCCTGCAGCCAGCTGCGGGCGCCGAAGTGACGGGCAAGGTCGTGGGCCGCGTCGGTGGCCACCTGGGACAGCCCCAGGTTCTCCTGGAGCACCTCGATGTCCTCGGGCTCGATGTCCTCGTAGGCGATGCGGACCACCTCGTCGGGAGAGAGGCCCCTGTTCCGCGAACTCTCCTCGTCCAGGGAGAACACCGCCACCCTGGAGGGAAAGAGCTGCTTCAGGCCCTTCACGAAGGTCCCCCGCTGGCTGCGCCCCTGCCACCCGTACTCGCTGTGCATGTCGAAGACCAGGGCCGAGGCCAGGTCGCTCTGGAGGACGCCCACCAGCAGCAGGCGCGTCAGAAAGGTCTTGCCCGTTCCGCTCTTCCCGAAGACCCCCATGGACCGCTCCACCAGCGCTCCCAGGTCCAGGCAGACCTTGGTCTCCATCTCCAGGGGGGTGCCGATCCAGAAGTGCCTCCCGTCCTCCCGGCCGAACACCGCCTCCACGTCCCCCTCCGAGGCCAGGAAGCTCCTGGAGAAGTGGGCCGGCACCGTCCGGGCCGCCGAGGGCCCTTCGGACGTCCCCAGCGCCACGGGCATGGTCAGCGTCGGCATCACCTTCACGCTCCCGTAGGCCACGGTGCCGGACACCACCTGGGCGATGAACCGGTCCTCGACCCCCGGCGGCGCGTGCTTCAGGCCCGGGCCCGCGGACTCCAGGCCCACGTCGGTGACCACGCCAAAGAACCGGTGCTTCTCCCCCTGGATGGTGACGAAGGCGCCCATCTTGACGTCCTCCACCGAGGTCTGCCCGTCCAGGCGTATCTCGGCGCCCCGGGTCATGGAGCCGTCCACCACCATGCCCAGGTACCGCCCCTGGGACGCCTGGGGGCCGATGCCGTCGGTCATGGCCGGAGCCTCCTGACGATGGAGTCCAGTCGCGCCAGGTCCCCGGACAGGTGCGCCGCCAGGGCCTTGCCCGCCTCCACCAGGAACCCTTGGGGGTCCCGCTGCCGCGCCGAGGCCCTGCGCAGGCACGCGGCTATCACCTCGTCGGCCATTCCCCGCCCCAGGGGGGAGGAGCCCAGCAGCAGGCTGAGGAAGCCCAGGCCCCGGGCCGCCTCCCGCTCCTCTCCGTCGGCGCACTCGAAGACGAATGAGTGGATGCGGGGCGGAAGAGGGGGCAGGTACTGCTTCAGGGAGCCTCCGGCCGAGTGACCCGTGATGACCGCCTCGAACCGGGTGCAGAGCAGCCGCGAGAGCTGGGGGTTGGCGTCGTACACGGCCTCCTCGCTGGCCGAGTCTCCGCCCCGGGCGATCACGGGACGTCCCGGGTCCAGCGACTGGGTGCTGACGCCGTACACCACCCCGTACACCGGCGTCCCGTCGCCGTTGGCCCCCTCGGACCCCGCGCGGACGAAGGCCCCCAGGGGAGGGGAGCCGTACAGGGTGTAGCACTGGGCGACGAACCGATCCGAGGCCGACTCCACCACTTCGCCAACCCTGCGGGCAGTCTCGGCCTCGGTCACAGCCACCTCGTGCGCTTGGACCGGGCCTTCTCCGACGTGTACACCGGAAGCCCGTTGACCTCCAGCGCCTCGTCCACCATCTGCCTGAAGGCGAGGCGGTCCGGGCCCGTGACCACCGCCTGCTCGTGGGACTCGGAGATGGCCACCGGGTAGCCCATGCCCCGTTCGCACTGGTCCAGTATCAGGGCGTGGCACAGGGACGCCAACCCCTCGTCGGAGGCCAGCCAGCCGGGCACTTCCACCCGCCCGATCTCCCGTCCGGTGTTGACATAGAAGAAGTGTACCCGGTGCTGCCTGTACCAGTCCCGGGAGATGGAGGACTGGCTCAGGAAGGTGTCCGACCGCTCTCCCGGCGCCAGCAGCTCCTGGAACAGGTGCCTGTCCAGCAGGCCGTTCACCGTGTCACAGGGCGTCTGCCGGGAGCGGTGGCTGTTGCAGTGGGCCCTGCAGGTATTCTCGTCGTAAGGACACAGGTACAGGCGCAGCAGGTTCGTCACCTCGGTGCTCTGGGGCAGGCTGACGTAAGCCGCCAGGGCCACCGGGCGGCTGCGTGACGCCTCCTCCAGCCTGTCCAGCGCCGGTAGCAGTCCCTGGACAATTATCCGCTCTCGGACGAAGGGCTGGTACCCCCGGCCGGCCAGGGCCCACAGCACCAGGGACCCGTCGATGAGGGCCAGCACCGGCATTCCGGGCGGGGCCTCTTCCACGAGGCGGGCCAGGGCCTCGATCTCGGCCACGGCCCGCTTCAGGCCCAGCACCGGACCCTCCACGGCGACGGCCTCCATGGACCCAGGGGCGCCGCTGCTCAGGTACAGGTCCGGCTCCTCGCTGTACAGGACGGGCTCGCTGAAGAGACGGGCGTCGGGCCGGGAGCCGTAGGTCAGCAGGCACCCGCCCACGTTTATCAGGTAGCACCTGACGGGGGTGTGCCTGTCCACGTCGATGTGGGACCCGTCGGTGGCCGCGACGCTGAAGTCCCCCGGCAAGTCAGCGGGCTGGTGCCGGCCAGAGAGCCCTGTCACGATGCCCGGACACAGGAACGGCCTTCCCAGGGCCGAGTCCAGCTTGCGCCGGAGGTCGCCGGCGTCGGCGCCGGTCATGGCCGCCATGGCACGGGCGAGGCGGCCGGACCGGTCGTCGCGGCTGTCATGGAGCCGCCGGGCCAGGGAGTCGATCTGCCCCACCGTCCTGGCCAGGTCCAGCGCCATGGGCTACCTGAGCACCCGCTCGTCGCCCACTCGACGGGTGATGTGCTGCTGGTCCAGGTACTCCAGCAGGGGCAGCACGTACTTCCGGCTGGTGCCGAACAGGTCCCGGCCGTCGGCAACGGTGATCTTGCCCCGCTGGGCGATGTGGCCCTTCACCTTCTCGACCATCTGCCGGTAAGCGGCAGCGCTGAACACCACCGAGTCGCTCACCCGCACGACCTTACCCTCGTCGGTAAGGAGGGCCAGCAGCTCGGCGTCCAGGGGATAGTCGGTGGGGGGCGAGTAGGGGTCGGCTTGGAGGGCCTTCATGTAGGCGTCCATCTGCGACTGCTGCTGTCCGCTGGGCTTGGCCTGGTGGCCCGGCAGCCGGACCCACGCGCCGTCCTCCTCCAGAACGCCCTCGGCCGCCAGCCGGTCCATGGCAGGGGGGAACACCTGGGGAGAGAGGCCCAGGCGGCTTCTCAGCTCCTCCCGGGGCAGGCCCCGCCTGAGGGGGTGCTGGCCGTGGTGCTCTCTGGCCGCCTTGGCTCCGGCCCTCTTCAGGGACTCCCAGGCGGCGACGGAGTACGCCACCGACTCCACCTGGCCGGCGCCGTCGCCCAACACGACGACCATGCCCTGCTCCGCCAGCTCCCGCACCCCCGAGGCGGCTTCCTCCAGGGAGATGTTGGCCTTCTGGGACAGGGTCCTAAGGTCGCACGGGCCCCAGTGGTCCACTGCGCTGAGCAGCGACTCCTCCTCGGAGCCCTCGTCCATGGCGGTGAGCCGCTGGATGATGGGCGACAGGAAACGGCGGTGGCGGCGGGCGGGATGGGGGTCCACCACCTTGCCCCCGCCCAGGGTCGCGTCCGCCGACCGGACGACGAACAGGTCTCCCTTGACGGCGGGCAGGGGCTCCTTCAGGTGTATCTGGGCCCACCCTTCTTCGCCCGGGCCCAGCTCGTCGTGCCCCAGCAGCCTCACCCGGCCCGGCGTCTCGCCGGTGAACAGGTGGCAGGTAACGGTCTCGTTGTGCTTCAGGGCACGGGTATTCCGCACCATCTTCAGCCGGGCGTCCATCCTCGTGGTGGGCCTCAGCCAGCCCGTGTTGGTGATCACCTCGCCCCGCTCGAAGTCCTCGCGGGTGATGCCCGACAGGTTCACGGCCAGACGCACGCCGGGCTCGGCCTCGTCGACCTTCTTCCGGTGGCTCTGGAGGCCCCGGACCCTGGCCCGCTCTCCGGACAGGACGAGCTTCACCTCCTGGCCCACCTTCAGGGAGCCATCGATGAGGGTCCCGGTCACCACGGTGCCGAACCCGGCGACGGTGAAGCTGCGGTCCACGGGAAGCCTCGGCCGGCCCAGGTCCCGCCGGGCGTCGGTGGAGTCCAGCATGGAGTCCAGCAGCCCCTTGAGCTCCTCCAGGCCCTGGCCCGTGTACGCCGACACGACCACGATGGGCGAGCCCTCGAAGGTGGTCCCCTCCAGGGTATCCTCCACCTCGGCCTTGACCAGCTCCACCAGCTCGTCGTCCACCAGGTCGCGCTTGGTCACGACCACGATGCCCCGCTTTACCCGGAGCAGGTCCAGGATGGCCAGGTGCTCCACCGTCTGGGGCATGACGCTCTCGTCGGCGGCGACGATCAGGAGGGCCAGGTCTATGCCCCCCACCCCGGCGAGCATGTTCTTGATGAACCGCTCGTGGCCGGGGACGTCCACGATGCTGATCTCCCGGCCGCTGGGCAGCGTGAGCCACGCGAACCCCAGGTCGATGGTCATCTCCCGCTCCTTTTCCTGGGGGAGACGGTCGGGGTCGATGTCGGTGAGGGCCTTTATCAGGGTGGACTTGCCGTGGTCCACGTGTCCCGCGGTGCCTATGACGTACAAGATGCGGCCTCGCAGCCAGAGTGGTTACCGGGGTCGTTAAAGGATAGCACCAACGCCCCCGGGGGACAAACCGGACAGGATACCGGCCCCTATCCGCTGGATGGCTGCAGGGGCCGCCCTACAGGAACCTCACGAAGACCTGGTTGGCCAGGAGGCACCCCCTGTCCGTGAGGCGGAGGAGGCCGTCCCGGTGATCCAGCAGCCCCAGCCCCGTCAGCTCCCGCACCTGTGGCCCATACAGCTCCAGCGGGTCCCGGCCGAACCGCGCCCGGAAGCCGTCTATGCTGAGGCCGTCCAGCAGGCGAAGGCCCAGGAACATGGTCTCGGACATCTCCAGGGACGGGCCGATGGCCTCGACGCCGTCCACGGGACCGGCGCGTCGGAGGGCGTCCTCGTCCAGCCTGTCCACCGCTGCGGACCCTAGCTCTTCCCACTGCCGGATGCGGTCCATGTATACGCGGGGCGGCCTCACGTTCCAGAAACGGTGTCCATCCAGGCAGGAGTGGGCGCCGGGTCCGACCCCCAGGTACTGCCCGTTGAGCCAGTAGGCCATGTTGTGCCGGCAGCGGCGCCCCGGGAGCGACCAGTTGGAGATCTCGTAGTGGTCGTACCCCGACCCGCCAAGCATCTCCCGGGCCAGGCAGTACATGTCCGCGGCCAGGTCGGGGTCGGGCTCCGGCAGTCCGCCATCCTCCACCCACCGGGCCAAGGGGGTGCCCTCCTCCAGGGTCAGGGCGTACAGGGACAGGTGTGGCGGAGCGAGGTCCAAGACGCCCGCGAGGGTGGCCCTCCATTGGTCCATGGTCTGGGCCGGCAGCCCGTACATCAGGTCCAGGTTCACGTTCTCCAGGCCGGAGGATACCGCCAGGCCGCAGGCTGCCACGGCACCGGCGGAGTTGTGCCGCCGGCCCAGCATGGTGAGCAGGGAGTCGTCCAGACTCTGAACGCCGATGCTCAGCCGGTTCACCCCCGCCCGCTGCCAGCGTTCCAGCGCCGGACCCGTCACGTCCCCCGGATTGGCCTCGAGGGTGACCTCGGCCCAGGGCGCCAGGTCGAAGGAGCGCGAGACGGCCTCCAGCACCCTGGCAACCTGCTCCGGGGGAATGTACGACGGCGTCCCGCCTCCGAAGAACACCGTGGCCACCGGCGGACGGCCCAGGGTCTCTCCCCACAGGCGTATCTCCGCCGCCAGGGCGTCCAGGTACGGGGCCATCAGCGCTTCGATGCCCTGGTACGTGTTGAAGTCGCAGTAAGGGCACTTGGTCTGGCAGAATGGCACATGGACGTACAGGGACAGCCCACCTTCCGTGCCCTTCTCCGCCACAGATGCATCCGTCCCTGCATGTCCCGCCATGGTCGGATACGATAGCACACTGTCCAAGGCTGTGCTAGCGGTGGAAGCCTTCCGGCGCATGATGGTCCTCGGCTCCCATCCGTGGCCGTAGCACCGTGGCGTTGCCAGACGGGCATATGTCGCAAAGCCGAGAGGAGGCCGGATCGAAGCGCATCATGAGCCGTGGCTATCTAGGGGAAGGCGAGGATAGTCCACAACACGCAGAGCTCAAAGGCGATGGTCGCGGACGCCAGCCACGTGGCCACAGCGGCTCTCTTGAATCCTTCCGACACGACAATGGAGTTGTACCACCTGGTGAGCGCGGCCGTGGTCGAGGACGCTATCAGGATAGCCAGCACCAATGCCAGGAGCCACCACCAGGATGAGGAGTCCCCTGGGGCCTGATAAGGGACCGTCGAGGTCTGGTCTGTTGTGTCCACCCGGTCGACCTGCGATCCGGGGCCAGTGCCGGTGGGCACGGGTGCGGGTGTCGGACTGTCGGCCGGCGCCGGCCCCGTTCCCGGTGTGGGCGTGGGTGCAGGTGTAGGCGTGGGGTCCGGTGTAGCCATGGGTCCTGGAGCAGGGATGTTCACTTCATCCTGGATGTCTACGTCGTCATCCCTGATGGTAGAGGTGAGTGATGACACGCCCAAAGCGAGTCCCGGTCCCCCGCCACCGAGGGGGTCAGAGATGGCGACGATGAAGCTCTCGTCGGGCTCGTGCAGATAGTCCTCCGAGGTCTGTACCGTGAACGTCTGGGAACCAGGGGTCTCTCGGGTGAAAGTGAGTGTGCCCGACGCGGCTGTGTAGTCGATCCCCGCGGTGGCCGATCCGTTGAAGGTGGAGTACGCGATACTCAAATCAGCCGTTGGCCTCACTCCGGGGGGCGACAGGGACACTGTGTAGCTTTCCGTCTCCTCCCCTTCGTCCACGCTGGTGGGGCCGCTCAGGACGACAGTGATGGGGTCGCTGGCGGCTATGGTTGCCCATGCGCTGTCTGTTCCCGAGAGCACCAACACCCGGGATGCTTGACGTCCTGATACGGTCCCCAGCGTGACCCTGAAGGTCTCCGCTCCTTCCGAATGCATGTCCTCGTTGATGGGGATGGTGAGGGTCTCCGTTACGCGTGTCTCAGAGTTGGCGGTGAAAGTGACAGTGCCCGACGGCTCGGTGTAGTCCGTGACGTCGGCGGTATCGGGGGCGATGCTATAGCTCACGGTGAGATCGGCTGTCAGAGGCCCCGAAAGATCGACCGTGAACTCGGCGCTGGAGCCTTCCGGCGTCTCTTCGGATGGGCCCGAAATACTCACAAAGACTACTGAGTATGGCTGCGGGGCGTGATCCAAGATGATAGTGGTCAACGACGACGCGCCCAGACTGGGCACAGGGCCGCCACCCCCGGAAGGTCCGGAGATAGCCACATTCAAGCTCTCGCTGCGCTCATCGCGACTGTCCCTCAGGGTTCGCACTGTGAAGGTCTGTGGCCCGATGGCTGTCCGGCTGAAGGTGAAGGCGCCTGACGTGGCGGTGTAGTCTCTGCCGGCCTTGGCCGAGCCGTCGGACGTCCCATAGCTCACCGTGAGGTCCTCCGTGGGGATGACCCCCGCGGGCGAGAGGAAAACGGTGTAGGTACCTGTCTTACCTTCGTTCAGCGAGGAGGGCCCGGACAGCTCCACCGTGATTGGATCGCTCTCGGCGATGGTGGCCGTCGCTCTGTCCGCGTCCGGGTCTACCAGCACCCGTGAGCTCCGATTCGATGATGCGGTGCCCAATATCACGGTAAAGGTCTCTGGTCCTTCCGATAGCAGGTCTTGTTGGATGGGGATTGACAAAGTGCGGGTGGACCGGGCAGGGGAATAGGCGGCGAAGGTTATGGGAGCGGAGGGGTAGATGTAGTCTGTTGGGTCGGCTGTGCCGGAGACTATGCTGTATGTCACTACAACGTCGAAGCCCGTGGACTTCGACAGCGTTATGGTGAACTCGGCGTCCATGCCCTCCTTTATCTCTTCCGATGTGGTCGAGATACTCAGATAGGCTCTGGGACTGGAACCGGGTGTCGTCAGGGGGATGCGCGGGCTCGGAACAGGATCAGGCGAGGTGAGCCGCGGGCTCGGACCAGGACCCGGCTGAGACACATCGTCGTCGTCCGTAATGGTCGTGCTCACCGACGACGTGCCAAGGCTGGGCGCCGGGCCGCCGCCGCCGGCAGGACTGGAGATGGAAACGGTGAAAGTCTCGCCGGCGCCCTCGTCGACGGAGTCCTGGGAGGTCTGGACGGTGAAGGTCTGTGGGCCCGCCGCCGTGTTGGTGAAGGTGAAGGTACCTGACGTGGCGGTGTAGTCGCCGCCGGCCTTGGCCGAGCCGTCGGAGGTGGCGTAGGTCACCGTGAGGTCCGCCGTGGGTGTCACGCCCGACGGCGACAGCGACACCGTGTACGCCGTCGTTGCGTCTCCCTCGTCCACGCTCGGCGGGCCGCTGATGTTGATAGTGATCGGATCACTGGCCGCGACGGTTGCCTGGGCCGAAGAGGCCCCGTTCTTCAGGGAGAGCTGCGAGGAGGGAATGGTGGAAGTGATGGCCCCCAGCGTCACCGTGAAGCTCTCCGCGCCCTCCGACAGCGCGTCGTCCGTAGCCGTGATGGTGATGGTCTGCGTCGCACCCGCAGCACTGTTCGCGGTGAAGGTGACGGTGCCCGAGGTCGTCCCCAAGTCCGCACTCTCCGCCGCGTCAGTCCCCAGCGGCGCGCTCCATGCCACCGTCACCTCGGCCGCCACCGACCTGGAGAGGGTCACCGTGAAGACGGCGTTGCTGCCCTCCCTTATCTCTTCCGATGTGGTCGAGATACTCAGATATGCTGTGGGATCGGGAACGCGTGGCGTCGGAGGGGGCGGCGGGCTCGGCCTCGGACCGGGCTGAGACACATCGTCGTCGTCCGTAATGGTCGTGATCACCGATGACGTGCCCAGGGATGGAGTGGGGCCGCCGCCGCCGGAGGGACTGGAGATGGAGACGGTGAAGGTCTCGCCGGTGCCCTCGTCGGCGGAATCCTGGGATGTCTGGACCGTGAAGGTCTGTGGGCCCGCCGCCGTGTTGGTGAAGGTGAGGGAGCCCGACGTGGCGGTGTAGTCGGTCCCGGCGGTAGCCGATCCGTTGGCTGTCCCATAGCTCACCGTGAGGTTCTCCGTGGGGATGACGCCCAGGGGAGAGAGGGAGACGGTGTACGGCGTGGTAACATCGCCCTCGTCCACCGAGGATGGCCCGCTGATGGACACTGTGATGGGGTCGCTCTCGGCGATGGTCGCAGTGACGGACCTCGCGTCGTTCTTCAGCGAGACCTGCGACGAGGGCAGCGTCGTCGTAATCGTCCCAAGCGTCACGGTGAAGGATTCAGCCGTCTCCGACAGCTTGTCGTCCGCCGCCGTGATGGTGATGCTCTGCGTCGCACCCGCCGCCGAGTTCGCCGCAAACGTCACCGTGCCAGACGTTGAGCCAAGGTCTGACGACTCCGCCGCGTCCGTACCCAGCGGCGCAGACCACGCCACCTGAACTTCCTTGGCTATGGCTGCAGACAGCGTCACCGTGAAGATCGCGTTCCCGCCCTCCGACACGTTCGAAGTCGGCCCCGCTATGCTCAGCTCAGCGGAGTCCTTGTCGCCTGGCGTGGTGGTGGACTTGTCGTCGTCGGTCAGCGTGATGAACGCCTCACTGACGCTCAGGCCCACCTCCGTGGTGGTGGTCCCGGGGATGATGATGGTCTCGTCCCCCTCCACCACCACGTCGTCTCTGGGTGTGATGGTCAGGGTCTCATCGCCTGTGCTCGAGTTGGCGGGTATGGTGATGCTCACCATGGACCCCGCCGTATAGTCGCCTGTGCTTCCCTCCGTCGCCGTCCCCGCCAGCGTCCCTATTGTCACCACCGTGGCCTCGGACCGGGTGCTGCCGTTCAGCCTAGCGATGACGGTGACCAAGGTGGCCCCATCGTCCTCTCCCAGGCTGGACGGACTCACGCTCAAGGCTATGTCGGAGGGAGTGTCGTCGTCCGTAATGGTCGTGCTCACCGACGGCGTGCCCAGGGTGGGTGTGGCTCCTCCACCGCCGGTGGCGCTGGATATGGAGACGGTGAAGGTCTCACCCGTCCCCTCATCGATGTTGTCCTCGGTGGTCTGCACCGTGAAGGTCTGGGAGCCGGCCGCCGTATTCGTGAAGGTCAGCGTGCCGGACTTGGCCGTGTAGTCGGAGCCCGAGGTGGCCGTCCCGTTGGAGGTGGCGTAGGAGACTGTGAGGTCCGTAGTTGGCGTGACGCCGGATGGGGAGAGGCTCACCGTGTACGCCGTCGTGGCATATCCCTCGTCCACCGAGGCCGGCCCTGAGATGTTTACCGTGATTGGGTCGCTCTCCGAGATGGTTGCCGTGGCCGAGCTCGCCCCGTTCTTCAGCGATACCTGGGATGCCAGGTCTCCCGAGATAGCCCCCAGGGTGACGGTGAAGGACTCGGCAGTCTCCGACAGCTTGTCGTCCGCAGCCGTGATGGTGATGATCTGGGTCGCACCCGCCGCACTGTTCGCCGCGAAGGTCACCGTCCCCGAAGTCGCCGACAGGTCCGTGCCCTCCGCTGGGTCGGTGCCCAGGGGCGCAGACCACGCCACCTGAACTTCCTTGGCTATGGCTGCAGACAGCGTCACCGTGAAGATCGCGTTCCCGCCCTCCGACACGTTCGAAGTCGGACCGGTTATGCGCAGCTCCGCACTGTCCTTGTCCCCGGGCGTCGTCGTGGACTTGTTGTCGTCCGTCAGCGTGATGGTGGCAGAGGTCACGCTGAGGCCGGACACCGTCGTCGTGCCGGGTATGATGATGGTCTCGTCCCCCTCCACCACCAGGTCGTCTTTGGGTGTGATGGTCAGGGTCCCATCGCCCGTGCTCGAGTTGGCCGGGATGGTGATGCTGGGCAGGGAGCCGGCGGTGTAGTCTGTGTCCTTGGTGGCCGTGCCGCCCAGCGTCCCGATGGTCACCACCGTGTCCGAGGGCAGCGTGCTCCCGTTCAGTGTCGCCGTCACCGTTACCGACATGCCCGCGTCGTCCTCGCCCAGACTCGACGGGCTCGCGCTCAGCGTGATACCAGTCGGTGCAGCGTCGTCGTCCGTTATCGTAGTGCTCACCGACGACGTGCCAAGGCTCGGCGTAGGACCACCCCCGCCCGTGGGACTCGAGATGGTCACCGTGAAGGTCTCGCCCGTCCCCTCGTCTATGCTGTCCTCGGCAGTCTGCACCGTGAAGGTCTGGGAGCTGGCCGCGGTACTCGTGAAGGTCAGCGTCCCTGCCTTGGCCGTGTAGTCCGAACCCGCTATCGCCGTCCCATCAGACGTGGCGTAGCTCACCGCCAGGTCCTCCGTGGGCGTCACGCCGGAGGGGCTCAGAGAGACGGTGTAGGTGGCGGTATCGCCCTCGGTGACGGTCGAAGGCCCAGACAGGTTTAGCGTTATCGGATCGCTCTCGGCTATCGTCGCCTCAGCGCTGGCGGCCGTGGTCTTGACGTAAACACCGTCCCCTCCGGCGCCGGTAACGTTGCCCAGAGTTACGGTGAAGGTTTCCTCGCTTTCCGACAGGTTATCGTCTGTGATAGGAATGGTGATGGTCTGGGTCGCCCCCGCAACCGAGTTGGCGGGGAAGGTCACCGTACCCGACGCGGTCCCGTAGTCAGAGGTCCCAGCCGTCCCCGCCGTGGCGGACCAGGCCACCGTCACCTCCGCGGTTACAGTCTTGGACAGGGTGACGGTGAACGTCTCACTGGATCCCTCGTCCACGGAGCCCTGCGGCTCGGCGATGCTCAAGTACGCCGAGTCGTCGTCGTTGATAGTGATGAGCGCGGACCCGATGATCAGGGCTTTAAAACTGCCGCCGACTATGATGGTCTCGTCGCCCTCGGGGACATCGTCGTCTATAAGGGTGAGGGGCAGGGTGTCGGAACCGCTGGACTGACTTGCAGGGATGGTCACGCTGGCCGATGCCGGCGCGGTGTAGTCGGAGTCGTCCGCCGTGCCGCCCAGGGTGAGCGCAATTGTGATGTCTCCGGTCAGTGTCGTCCCGGCATCGTGGGTGGCAGTCACCGTGAAGTTAGTGGGCCCAGCGTCCTCGTTTACACTGCTCGGAGAGACGCTCAGCTGGATGTTTATGGGCGTTGTAACATGCTGCCGGTTATCGGGAGGGTCGCTAACGGGGTCGTCGTCATGAATGTTGGTGGTGACCGACGCCGTGCCCAAGATTGGTGCGGGCCCGCCGCCGCCTGACGGACTGGAGATGGTGACAGTGAAGGTTTCTGTGCCTTCAGACAGGATGTCTTCTGTCGTCTGCACCGTGAAGGTCTTGTCGCCCGTCGACATCGCGGCGAAGATCAGCGTCTCGGCAACCGACGTGTAGTCCGCTGTGGTGGCGGTGTCTTCACTCGTGGCGTAGTTGACCATCAGGTCCGCCGTAGGCGTCACCCCAGACGGGGACAACGCCACTGTGTACGTGACGACGTCACCCTCTGACACCGATGAGGGACCGCTGATGGAGATGGCAATGGGGTCGCTGGCGGAGATGGTGGCCTTGGCGCTCCCGGCGGACGTGTCTACCGACACCTGGGATACCAGGTCTCCCGAAATAGTCCCCAGGGTGACGGTGAAGGACTCGGCAGTCTCCGATAGAGAGTCGTCGGTGGCCTTTATCGTGATGCTCTGCGTCGCACCGGCAGCACTGTTCGCGGCGAAGATGACCGTGCCCAACGTTGCGCGCAGGTCAGAGGCCTCAGCCCGGTCTCCTGTAGAGAGCGCGCTCCACCCCACCGTCACTTCCTTGGCAATGGCCTTGGAGAGGGTGACGGTGAAGACGGCGTTCGAGCCCTCAGGGACGCTGGTCGATGGGCCGGATATGGAGAGCTTCGTCGTGTCAAGTTGCTGGCTGTGCGAGTGGTCCGTCAACGTGATGTCGGCGGAGTCCACGCTGAGGCCCGAACTGGTGGTGCCCGACACCGTGATAGTCTCGTTGCCCTCCACTATCTCGTCGTGGGTGGGATCGATGGTGAGGTCCCCCGTCCCGGTGTCGGAGCCGGCGGAGATGGTGATGCTGGCCAGGGATGCGATCACCGTGTAGTCGGAGGTGGATGCGCTTCCTCCCAGGCTGATGGTCACTATAGTGTCCCCTGTCAGCGTACTCTCGCCTTGCAACGCGGCAGTCACCGTTATGAAGGTGGCGCCTGCTGTCTCTTTGACACTGGATGGGCTCACACTCAGCTGGATGCCCGACGGCGCGTCGTCGTCGTCCGTTATCGTGGTGGTGACCGACTTCGACGTCCCCAGCCTCGCCGCAGGCCCGCCACCGCCCTTGGGGCTGCTGATGCTCACCGTGAAGGTCTCCCCCGTCCCCTCGTCTATGTTGTCCTCGGTGGTCTGCACCGTGAACGTCTGCGACCCCGCAGCCGTCTGCGTGAAGGTCAGCGTCCCGGAAGTCGGCGTGTAGTCCGTCCCCGCCGTCGCCGTCCCGTGGGCGGTGGCGTATGAGACCATCAGGTTGGCAGTGGGCTTGACGCCGGAGGGCGACAGGCTCACCGTGTAGTTGGAGGTCGCGTCACCCTCATTCACGCTGGACGGCCCGGAGATCGATATGGTGATTGGGTCGCTCTCCGCTATGGTCGCCTGGGCCGAAGAGGCCCCGTTCTTCAGCGAGAGCTGCGAGGAGAGGGTGGAGGTGATAGCGCCCAGGGTAACGGTGAAGGCCTCCGCTCCCTCCGACAGCGCGTCGTCCGTTGCGGTGATCGTGATCGTCTGTGACGCGCCCGCCGCGCTGTTTGCCGCGAAGGTCACCGTCCCAAACGTGGTGCCAAGGTCCGACGACGACGCAGCGTCCGTACCCAGCGGTGCAGACCACGCCACCGTCACATCCGCCGCCACCGCCTTCGACAGTGTCACAGTGAAGACCGCGTCCCCACTCTCCACCACGTTGGACGCAGGACCCGATATGGAGAGCTCCGCACTGTCCTTGTCCCCCGGCGGCGTCGTGGACTTGTCGTCGTCCGTCAGCGTGATGATCGCGTCGCTCACGTTCAGGCCGGACACCGTCGTCGTGCCAGACACGATGATGGTCTCGTCACCCTCCACCACATCGTCGTCGGTGGGAGTGATGGTCAGGGTCCCATCGCCCGTACTCGAGTTGGCCGGGATGATGATGCTGGCCAGGCTCGTGGCCGTGTAGTCCGTGTCCTTGGTGGCACTGCCGCTCAGGGTCCCGATGGTCACCACCGTGGCGGAGGTCCGCGTGGTGCCTCCGTTGAGGGTGGCGGTCACCGTGACGCTGGTGGCGCTGTCGTCCTCGCCCAGGCTCGACGGGCTCGCGCTCAGCGTGATGCCGGTGGGCGCGTCATCATCGTCCGTGATGGTCGTGGTGATCGACTTCGAGGTGCCCAGGGTGGGCGCTGGGCCGCCCCCTCCACTGGGGCTGGAGATGGAGACCGTGAAGGTCTCGCCCGCCCCCTCGTCTATCCTGTCCTCGGTGGTCTGCACCGTGAACGTCTGCGACCCTGCAGCCGCATTCGTGAAGGTCAGAGTCCCCGACTTGGCCGTGTAGTCCGTACCTGCTACCGCAGTCCCGTTGGACGTGGCGTAGCTCACCGTCAGGTCCGCCGTGGGTATCACCCCACTGGGCGACAGCGACACCGTGTACGCCGTCGTCGCGTCTCCCTCGTCCACGCTGGATGGACCGGAGAGGACCACCGTAATGGGGTCGCTGGCCGCGATGGTCGCCGTGGCGGAGGATGCCCCGTTCTTCAGGGAAAGCTGCGAAGAGAGAGTAGATGTGATCGTCCCCAGTGTCACAGTGAACGACTCCGCCGTCTCCGACAGCGCATCGTCCGTTGCCGGGATGGTGATGCTCCGCGTCGCACCGGCCTCGCTGTTCGCCGGAAACGTCACTGTCCCCGATGTGGTGCCAAAGTCCGACGACGACGCAGCGTCCGTACCCAGGGGCGCAGACCAAGCCACCTGCACCTGCGACGCTACTCTCGCCGACAGCGTGACCGTGAAGACCGCATTGCCGCCCTCGGCGACGTACCCCGACGGACCCGATATGCTCAGCTCCGCACTGTCCTTGTCATTGGGGTCCTCGGTGGTGGTCCCGTTGTGGTCCTTCAGGGTAATGGTGGCCGACTCGACGGTCAGGCCCACCTCCTTGGTGGTGCTCCCGGGTATGGTGATGGTCTCGTCACCCTCCACCACCACGTCGTCGGTGGGGGTGATGGTGATGGAGCCCGTGGCCGAGGCCGTGTTGGCGGGTATAGTGATAGAGGCCAGTGACGTCGCCGTGTAGTCCGTGTCCTTGGTGGCCGACCCGGCCAGCGTGCCGATCGTCACCACCGTCGCCTCCGTGCGGGTGGTGCCGCCGTCCAGGGTGGCAGTGACGGTCACCGACTTGGCCGAGTCGTCCTCGCCAAGGGTATTGGGACTGGCAGACAGAGTGATGCCCGACGGCGCATCGTCGTCGTCTGTTATGGTCGTGGTGACCGACTTCGACGTGCCCAGGCTAGGCGCAGGCCCGCCACCGCCAGAAGGAGTCGAGATCGTCACGGTGAACGTCTCGCCAGTCCCCTCGTCTATCGTGTCCCCGGTCGTCTGCACCGTGAAGGTCTGAGCGCCCGCAGCCGTATTCGTGAAGGTCAGCGTGCCGCTCTTGGCCGTGTAGTCCGTCCCCGCCGTCGCCGTCCCGTCGGACGTCCTGTAGCTCACCGTCAGGTCCGCCGTGGGTGTCACGCCCGACGGCGACAGCGACACCGTGTACGCCGTCGTCGCTTCTCCCTCGTCCACGCTCGTCGGACCGCTGATGTTCACCGTGATCGGGTCGCTCTCCGCTATGGTCGCCTGGGCCGAAGAGGCCCCGTTCTTCAGGGAAAGCTGGGAGGATGGAATGGTGGACGTGATCGCCCCCAACGTCACCGTGAAGCTCTCGGCCGTCTCCGACAGCGCGTCGTCCGTCGCCGCGATGGTGATGCTCTGCGTCGCACCGGCCGCGCTGTTCGCCGCGAAGGTCACCGTCCCCGATGTAGACCCCAGGTCGGCGGCCCCGGCTGCGTCGGTGCCCAGGGGCACAGACCATGCCACCTGCACCTGGGCGTCTACCTGCTTGGACAACGTCACCGTGAACTCGGCGCTGGCGCCCTCGGTGACGTTGGATGTGGGACCGGCGATGGAAATCTCCGCCGAGTCCTTGTCCCCAGGCGTGGTGGTGGACTTGTCGTCGTCCGTCAGCGTGATGATCGCGTCGCTCACGTCCAGGCTCACCGTCGTGGTCCCGGGGATTGTGATCGTCTCGTCACCCTCCACCACCTGGTCGTCCGTCGGCGTGATCGTCAGCGTGTCCGTCCCGCTCTTCGAGTTGGCCGCTATGGTGATGCTCGTCAGCGACGTCGCCGTGTAGTCCGTGTCCTTCGTCGCCGTCCCAGCCAGCGTCCCGATGGTCACGACCGTCGCCTCAGGCCTCGTGCTCCCTCCCTGCAACGTCGCCGTCACCGTCACCGACGTGGCGTTGTCATCCTCGCCCAGGGTGTTGGGGCTGGCACTCAGCGTGATGCCAGTCGGCGCAGCGTCGTCGTCCGTTATCGTCGTGCTCACCGACGACGTGCCCAAGCTGGGCGCAGGCCCGCCACCGCCCGACGGGCTTGAGATTGTCACGGTGAAGGTCTCGCCCGTCCCCTCGTCAATGTTGTCCTCAGTGGTCTGCACCGTGAAGGTCTGAGGTCCCGCCGCCGTCTTCGTGAAAGTAAGGATGCCCGACTTGGCGGTGTAGTCGCTATCCGCGGTTGCCGTGCCGTCGGACGTGGCGTACGAGACTGTCAGGTTGGCAGTGGGCTTGACCCCACTGGGCGACAGCGACACCGTGTACGCCGTCGTCGCGTCTCCCTCGTCCACAGCCGTCGGCCCGGAGAGCGAGATGGTGATGGGGTCGCTCTCGGATGTGGTCGCAGTGGCGGACCTTGCGTCGTTCTTCAGCGAGACCTGCGACGAGGGCAGCGTCGTCGTAATCGTCCCAAGCGTCACGGTGAAGGACTCAGCCGTCTCCGACAGCTTGTCGTCCGCCGCCGTGATGTTGATGCTCTGCGTCGACCCGGCCGCCGAGTTCGCCGCAAACGTCACCGTGCCGGAAGTCGCCGACAGGTCCGCGCCCTCCGCGGCATCCGTACCCAACGGTGCGCTCCACGCCACCTCCACCTGCGACGCTACTCCCGCCGACAGCGTGACCGTGAAGACCGCATTGCCACCCTCGGCGACGGACCCCGACGGACCCGTTATGCGCAGCTCCGCCTCGTCCTTGTCATTGGGGTTCTCGGTGGTGGTCCCGTTGTGGTCCTTCAGGGTAATGGTGGCCGACTCGACAGTCAGGCCCACCTGCGTGCTGGTCGTGCCGGGTATGATGATGGTCTCGTCACCCTCCACCACCTGGTCGTCCGTCGGCGTGATCGTCAGCGTGCCCGTCCCACTCTTCGAGTTGGCCGCTATGGTGATGCTCGTCAGCGACGTCGCCGTGTAGTCCGTGTCCTTCGTCGCCGTCCCAACCAGCGTCCCGATGGTCACCACCGTATCCGAGACCCGCGTGCTCTCCCCGTTCAGCGTGGCGGTGACGGTCACCGAGGTGGCAGCGTCGTCCTCGCCAAGGGTGTTGGGGCCGGCGCTCAGCGTGATGCCGGTGGGCGCGTCGTCATCGTCTGTGATGGTCGTGGTGATCGACTTCAAGGTACCCAGGCTCGGCGCAGGCCCGCCGCCGCCCGCGGGGCTGGAGATGGTCACGGTGAAGGTCTCGCCAGTCCCCTCGTCTATCCTGTCCTCGGTGGTCTGCACGGTGAAGGTCTGAGCGCCAGCAGCCGTATTCGTGAACGTGAGCGTGCCGGACTTGGCCGTGTAGTCTGTCCCGGCGGTCGCCGTGCCGTTGGACGTTCCGTAAGAGACAGTGAGGTCAGATGTAGGCGTGACGCCGGACGGCGACAGAGACACCGTGTATGCCGTCGTCGCGTCGCCCTCGCCCACTGCGGACGGGCCTGAGATCGATATGGTGATCGGGTCGCTCGCCGTGATGGTGGCTTGGGCGGATGATGCGCCGTTCTTCAGAGAGACCTGTGAGGACAGCGTCGAGGTTATCGCCCCAAGCGTCACCGTGAAGGACTCGGCGCCCTCCGACAGCGCGTCGTCCGCGGCGGTGATCACTATCGACTGCGTCGAGCCTGCCGCGCTGTTTGCCGCGAAGGTCACGGTCCCGGACGTTGCGGAGAGGTCCGCGCCCTCGGCCACGTCCGTGCCCAGCGGTGCGGACCACGCTACGGTCACTTCCTTTGCGATAGCTTGGGACAGCGTCACCGTGAAGACAGCGTTGCCGCCCTCGGAAACGCTCGAGGCCGGTCCGCTGATGGAGAGCTCCGTGGAGTCCTTGTCGCCAGGCGTCGTCGTGCCCTTGTCGTCGTCGGTGAGCGTAACGGCGGCAGATGTGACGTTCAGGCCCACCGTGGTCGTCCCGGGGATCGTTATCGTCTCGTCACCCTCCACCACGGTGTCGTCGGTGGGGGTGATAGTGAACGTCCCGTTGCCGCTCTCCGAGTTGGCCGGAATCGTGATGGTGGCCAAGGATGACACGGTGTAGTCCGTGTCCTTGGTCGCGGTTCCAGCGAGCGTGCCGATGGTCACCACCGTGGCAGACGTACGCGTGGTACCGCCGTTCAGCGTGGCCTTCACGGTGACGGGCGTTGCGCTGTCGTCCTCACCGAGGCTGTTGGGTTCCGCGCTGAGCGTGATGCCGGTCGGTGCGTCGTCGTCGTCCGTTATGGTCGTGCCCTTGGACGATGTGCCGAGGCTGGGCGCCGGCCCTCCACCGCCCGACGGGCTGGAGATGTCCACGGTGAACGTCTCGCCCGTGCTCTCATCGATGGTGTCCTCCGTCGTCTGCACCGTGAACGTCTGCGACCCCGCCGCCGTATTCGTGAACGTAAGCGTGCCGGACTTGGCCGTGTAGTCCGTCCCCGCCGTCGCCGTCCCGTTGGCAGTGGCGTATGAGACCGTCAGGTCCGCCGTGGGCTTCACCCCATTGGGGGACAGTGACACCGTGTAGTTGGAGGTCGCGTCTCCCTCGTCCACGCTGGACGGGCCGCTGATGTTGATGGTGATGGGGTCGCTCTCGGCGATCGTCGCCGTGGCGCTGGACGACCCGCTCTTCAGCGACACCTGGGATGAAAGGGTGGAGGTGATCGTCCCAAGCGTCGCGGTGAAGCCCTCGGCCGTCTCCGACAGCACGTCGTCAGTGGCGGTGATGGTGATGCTCTGCGTCGCGCCCGCCGAAGAGTTGGCGGCGAATGTGACCGTGCCGGTCGTGGCCCCAAGGTCCGCGCCCTCTGCCGCGTCCGTCCCAAGCGGGGCACTCCACACCACCTGCACCTCTGCGGCAACGCCCGCGGACAACGTGACCGTGAAGGTGGCGTTGCCGCCCTCTGAGACGCTCGAGTCCGGCCCGCTGATGCTCAGTTCAGCCGAGTCCTTGTCGTCCGCGGGAGTGGTGGACTTGTCGTCGTCGGTCAGCGTGACGGTGGCGGACGTGACGCTCAGGTTCACCGTGGTGGTGCCGGGAATCGTGATCGTCTCGTCGCCCTCCACCACGGTGTCGTCCTTCGGAGTGATAGTGATCGTCCCGCTGCCGCTCGTCTTGTTTGCCGGAATCGTGATGCTGGCCAACGAGGTCGCGGTATAGTCGGTGTCCTTCGTAGCCGAACCCGCGAGTGTGCCGATGGTGACCACCGTCTCCTCGGTCCGCGTGCTGTCGCCATCAAGGGTGGCCGTGACGGTGACGGAGGTCGCGCTGTCGTCCTCGCCGAGGGTGTTGGGGCTCGCCGCCAGGGTGATGCCAGTCGGCGCAGCGTCGTCGTCCGTTATGGTCGTGGTCACTGACTTCGCCGTCCCCAAGCTGGGCGCAGGTCCGCCGCCGCCCGATGGGCTGGAGATGGAGACGATGAAGGTCTCGCCCGTACCCTCGTCGATGTCGTCCTCGGTGGTCTGGACCGTGAAGGTCTGTGATCCCGGCGCTGCGTTCGTGAAGGTGAGCGTGCCGGTATTGGCCGTGTAGTCCGTCCCCGCAGTCGCCGTCCCGTCGTCAGTCCCATAGCTCACCGTCAGGTCCGCCGTGGGTTTCACCCCACTGGGCGACAGGCTCACCGTGTAGCTGGTGGTGGCGTCGCCCTCGTCCACAGCCGTGGGGCCGGAGAGCGTGACGGTGATGGGGTCGCTGGCCGCGATGGTGGCCGTGGCGGAGGATGCCCCGTTCTTCAGGGAGAGCTGCGAGGAGAGAGTGGATGTGATGGCGCCCAGGGTGACGGTGAAGGCCTCGGAGCTCTCGGAGAGCTTGTCGTCCGTCGCCGTGATGCTGATGCTCTGCGTCGCCCCCGCAGCACTGTTCGCCGGGAAGGTCACCGTCCCCGATGTGCTCCCCAGGTCGGCGGCCTCCGCCGCGTCCGTACCCAGGGGCGCGCTCCACGCCACCTGCACCTGCGCAGCGACCTGCTTGGACAGGGTGACCGTGAACGTCGCGTCACTGTCCTCGGCTACGTTCGTCGACGGGCCGCTGATGCTCAACTCCGCTGAGTCCTTGTCTCCGGGCGTCGTCGTACCTTTGTCGTCATCCGTAAGCGTGATCGTGGCGGAAGTCACGGTCAGGCCCGAGACCGTGGTCGTGCCGGGGATGATGATGGTCTCGTCGCCCTCGACGACCACGTCGTCGGTCGGAGTGATGGTCAACGTGCCGGTACCGCTCGCAGTGTTGGCCGGAATCGTGATGCTTGCGAGCGAGGTCGCCGCGTAGTCCGTGTCCTTGGTCGCGGTTCCGGCGAGCGTGCTGATGGTCACCACCGTGGCAGACGTACGCGTGGTACCGCCGTTCAGCGTGGCCTTCACGGTGACGGACGTTGCGCTGTCGTCCTCACCGAGGCTGTTGGGTTCCGCGCTGAGCATGATGCCGGTCGGTGCGTCGTCGTCGTCCGTAATCGTGGTGGTGACCGACTTCGCCGTCCCCAAGCTGGGCGCGGGTCCGCCGCCGCCAGAGGGGCTGGATATAGTCACGGTGAACGTCTCACCCGTGCCCTCGTCGATGTCGTCTTCCGTCGTCTGCACGGTGAAGGTCTGGCCGCCTGCAGCCGCGTTCGTGAAGGTCAGCGTCCCCGACTTGGCCGTGTAGTCGGAGCCGGCGGTCGCCGTGCCGTTGGCCGTGGCGTACGAGACGGTGAGGTCCGACGTGGGAGTAACGCCGTCCGGCGAAAGCGACACGGTGTAGTTGGAGGTGGCGTCGCCTTCGTCCACGCTGGATGGGCCAGAGATGGTGATGGTGATCGGGTCGCTGGCCGCGATGGTCGCAGTTGCGGAACTTGCCCCGCTCTTCAGCGAGAGCTGCGAGGAAAGCGGAGAGGTGATCGTCCCCAGCGTGATGGTGAAGGACTCTGCCGTCTCAGACAACATGTCGTCCGTCACTGAAATGTCGATGTCCTCGGTTGCCCCAGCCGTGCTGCCCGCCGCAAACGTCACCGTCCCACTGTCGGGGGAGTAGTCGTCGGTGTTCCCCGTGGCCGCCCACGCCACCGTCACTTCCTTGGACACCGCCGCCGACAAGGTCACCGTGAATGTGGCATCGCTGCCCTCGGAAACGTTCGCCGACGGGCCGCTGATGCTCAACTCCGCCGAGTCCTTGTCGTTGGGGTCCCCTGTGGTGGTCTTGTCATCGTCCGTAAGCGTGATCGTGGCCGAACTGACGGTCAGGCCCACCTCAGTGGTGGTGGTCCCGGGGATGATGATGGTCTCGTTGGCCTCGACCACCTTGTCGTCAATCGGCGTGATGGTGACCGTGCCGGTGCCGCTCGACGAGTTTGCCGGTATGGTGATGCTGGCCAGGGCCGTGGTCACCGCGTAGTCGGTGTCCTTGGTCGCCGAACCCGCCAGCGTACCAATGGTCACGACGGTGTCAGAGGGCAGTGTGCTCCCGTTCATGGTGGCGGTCACGGTGACCGACGTCGCAGCATCGTCCTCGCCGAGGGTGTTGGGGCTGGCGCTGAGCGTGATGCCGGTCGGGGCGTCGTCGTCATCGGTGATGGTGGTGGTGACGGACGACGTGCCTAGACTGGGCGCAGGCCCGCCCCCTCCACCGGGACTGGATATGGTCACAGTGAAGGTCTCGCCCGTCCCCTCGTCTATGCTGTCCTCCGTGGTCTGCACCGTGAAGGTCTGCGACCCGGCCGCCGTATTCGTGAAGGTCAGCGTGCCCGACTCAGCCGTGTAGTCCGTCCCCGCCTTCGCCGTGCCGTTGGCTGTGGCGTACGAGACGGTGAGGTCCGACGTGGGAGTAACGCCGTCCGGCGACAGCGACACCGTGTACTCGGTCGTCGCGTCTCCCTCGTCCACGCTGGATGGGCCGGTGATGCTCACTGTGATCGGGTCGCTCTCGGATATCGTCGCAGTGGCGTTGTTGGCCGAACCCTTCACCGTCACCTGCGATGACAGGTCACCGCCTACTATCCCCAGCGTCACCGTGAACGACTCGGCCGTCTCTGACAGGTCGTCGTCAGTCACCGCGATGTCGATGTCCTGGGTGGCCCCAGCCTCTGAGCCCGCCGCGAACGTCACCGTCCCGGAGGTCGGGGAGTAGTCGTCGGTGTTCTCCGTGGCCGTCCACGCCACCGTCACGGCCTTCGACACCGCCGCCGACAGGGTCACCGTGAACGTGGCATCGCTGCCCTCGGAAACGTTCTCCGACGGGCCGCTGATGCTCAGCTCAGCCGAGTCCTTGTCGTTGGGATCACCGGTGGTGGTCCCATTGTGGTCGTTCAGCGTGACGGTCGCATCGCTCACCGTCAGGCCCGTCACCGTAGTGGTCCCGGAGATGACGATCGTCTCGTCGCCCTCGACCACCGCGTCGTCGGTCGGAGTGATGGTCAACGTGCCGGTACCGCTCGCAGTGTTTGCCGGAATCGTGATGCTTGCGAGCGAGGTCGCCGCGTAGTCCGTGTCCTTCGTCGCCGTGCCGGAGAGCGTGCCGATGGTCACCACCGTGTCCGAGGGCAGCGTGCTGCCGTTCAGCGTCGCCGTCACCGTCACCGGCGTGGCCGCGTCGTCCTCTCCTAGGCTCGACGGGCTGGCGCTCAGCGTGATACCAGTCGGCGCCGCGTCGTCGTCCGTTATCGTCGTGCTCACCGACGACGTGCCCAGGCTGGGAGACGGCCCGCCGCCACCCGTGGGACTGCTGATGCTCACCGTGAAGGTCTCCCCCACACCCTCGTCTATGCTGTCCTCGGCGGTCTGCACCGTGAAGGTCTGCGACCCAGCCGCCGTATTCGTGAAGGTCAGCGTGCCCGACTTGGCCGTGTAGTCCGAACCTGCTGTCGCCGTCCCGTCAGTAGTCGCGTAATCCACCTTCAGATCATCGGTGGGAGTGACGCCCGAAGGCGACAGGGACACCGTGTAGTTGGCCGTCGCGTCACCCTCGTCCACGTTGGAGGGGCCCTCGATGTTGATGGTGATCGGGTCGCTCGCAGCTATCGTCGCCGTCGCACTGCTCAATCCGCTCTTCAGCGACACCTGCGAGGACAGGTCACCGCCTACCGTCCCCAGCGTCACCGTGAACGACTCGGCCGTCTCTGACAGGTCGTCGTCAGTCACCGCGATGTCGATGTCCTGGGTGGCCCCAGCCTCTGAGCCCGCCGCGAACGTCACCGTCCCGGAGGTCGGGGAGTAGTCGTCGGTGTTCTCCGTGGCCGTCCACGCCACCGTCACGGCCTTCGACACCGCCGCCGACAGGGTCACCGTGAACGTGGCATCGCTGCCCTCGGAAACGTTCTCCGACGGGCCGCTGATGCTCAGCTCAGCCGAGTCCTTGTCGTTGGGATCACCGGTGGTGGTCCCATTGTGGTCGTTCAGCGTGATGGTGGCCGAGCTCATGCTAAGGCCTGTGACGGTCGTGGTGCCGGAGATGATGATCGTCTCGTCGCCCTCCACGACCGCATCGTCCGTCGGTGTCAGCTCCAGCTTGCCCGTCCCGCTCGTCGAGTTGGCGGGGATGGTGATGCTGCCCAGCGACGTGTTCACCGTGTAGTCCGAAGACCCAGCCGTCCCGCCCAGGGTCAGCGTCACCTCAGTATCCGATGGCCGCGTGGTTGTGCCGCCCAGGGAGGCCGTGACGGTGAACTCGGTCTTGCCGTCGTCCTCCCCTACACTGGCCGGGTTCACCGTCAGGGCGATGCCCGAAATGGCATCGTCGTCATCGTCAATCGTCGTGGTGACCACCTTCGCCGTGCCTAGGGTGGGCACCGGGCCGCCGCCACCCGACGGGCTCGAGATGGTCACGGTGAAGGTCTCACCCGACTCATCGAAAGTGTCCTCCGTCGTCTGCACCGTGAAGGTCTGATCGCCCGCCGCCGCATTCGTGAACGTCAGCGTGCCCGACTTGGCGGTGTAGTCCGTACCAGCCGTGGCCGTGTCGTTGGCGGTGGCGTATGAGACCGTCAGGTCCGCCGTTGGCGTGACGCCGTCCGGCGACAGCGACACCGTGTACTCGGTCGTCGCGTCTCCCTCGTCCACGCTGGATGGGCCGGTGATGCTCACGGTGATCGGGTCGCTCTCGGATATGGTTGCGGTGTCGCTGTTGGCCGAACCCTTCACCGTCACCTGCGATGACAGGTCACCGCCTACTGTCCCCAGCGTCACCGTGAACGACTCGGCCGTCTCCGACAGGTCGTCGTCAGTCACCGCGATGTCGATGTCCTGGGTGGCTCCAGCCCCCGAGCCCGCCGCAAACGTCACCGTCCCACTTTCGGGGGAATAGTCATCGGTGTTCCCCGTGGCCGCCCACGCCACCGTCACTTCCTGCGACACCGCCGCCGACACGGTCACCGTGAACGTCGCGTCAGATCCCTCTGCCACGCTGGCTGATGGGCCTGAGATGCTCAGCTCCGCACTGTCCTTGTCGTTGGGGTCACCGGTCGTGGTCCCGTTATGGTCCTTCAGGGTAATGGTGGCCGACTCGACGGTCAGGCCTACTTCCGTGGTGGTGGTCCCGGGGATGATGATCGTCTCGTCCCCCTCCACCACCACGTCGTCGGTGGGGGTGATGGTCAGGGTCCGATCGCCCGTGCTCGAGTTGGCCCGGATGGTGATGCTGGCCAGGCTCGTGGCCGTGTAGTCCGTGTCCTCCGTCGCCGTCCCCCCCAGCGTCCCGATGGTCACCACTGTGTCCGAGGGCAACGTGCTCCCGTTGAGCGTCGCCGTCACCGTCACCGACGTGGCGTTGTCATCCTCGCCCAGGCTCGACGGGCTCGCGCTCAGTGTGATGCCGGTCGGCGCAGCGTCGTCGTCCGTTATGGTGGTGGTGACCGACTTCGACATGCCGACGCTCGACGCCGGCCCGCCGCCGCCCGAGGGGCTGTCGAGGGTGACAGTGAACGTCTCGTCCGACTCGTCCAGGGTGTCCTCGGTGGTCTGGACCGTGAACGTCTGAGCCCCAGCAGCCGTATTCGTGAACGTCAGCGTCCCACTCTTGGACGTGTAGTCCGTACCAGCCGTCGCCGTCCCGTTGGACGTGGCGTAGCTCACCGTCAGGTCCGCCGTGGGCGTGACGCCGTCCGGCGACAGCGACACCGTGTAGACCGTGGTGGCATCGCCCTCGTCCACGGTGGACGGACCGCTGATGTTCACCGTGATCGGGTCGCTCTCCGCTATGGTCGCCTTCGCGCTGGAATCCCCGCTCTTCACCGTCACCTGCGTGATGGGCAGCGATGTCGTGATCGTACCCAGGGTCACCGTGAAGCTCTCCGCTCCCTCCGACAGCGCGTCGTCCGTAGCCGTGATGGTGATTCTCTGGGTCGCACCGGCCGCGCTGTTCGCCGCGAAGGTCACCGTGCCGGAAGTCGCCGACAGGTCCGCGCCCTCCGCGGCGTCCGTACCCAACGGTGCGCTCCACGCCACCGTCACTTCCTGCGACACCGCCGCCGACAGCGTGACCGTGAAGGTCGCGTCGCCACCCTCAGCCACGTTCGCCGCCGGGCCGCTGATGCTCAGCTCCGCCTCGTCCTCGTCGTTGGGGTCCTCGGTGGTGGTCCCGTTATGGTCCTTCAGCGTAATGGTGGCCGACTCGACGGTCAGGCCCACTTCCGTGGTGGTGCTCCCGGGTATGGTGATGGTCTCGTCCCCCTCCACCACCAGGTCGTCGGTGGGGGTGATGGTCAGGGTCCCATCGCCCGTGCTCGAGTTGGCCCGGATAGTGATGCTGGCCAGGGTCGTAGCCGTGTAGCCCGTGTCCTCCGTCGCCGTCCCCGCGAGTGTCCCGATGGTCACCACCGTGTCCGAGGGCCGTGTGCCCCCGTTCAGCGTCGCCGTCACAGTCACCGTGCTGGGCGCCTCGTCCTCATCGAGGGTGTAGGGGTCGGCGCTCAGTGTGATGCCCGTCGTGGCGTCATCGTCCGTGATGGTCGTGGCGACCGACTTCGACGTGCCCAGGCTCGGCGCGGGCCCGCCGCCCCCCGAGGGGCTGTCGAGGGTGACAGTGAACGTCTCGTCCGACTCGTCCAGGGTGTCCTCGGTAGTCTGCACCGTGAACGTCTGGGGACCCGCCGCCGTCTGCGTGAAGGTCAGCGTGCCCGAAGCCGAGTCGTAGTCGTCGCCCTCCGATGCAGTACCCTCCGAGGTGGAGTAGTCCACCGTCAGGTCCGCCGTGGGTGTGACGTCGTCCGGCGACAGCGACACCGTGTAGACCGTGGTGGCATCGCCCTCGTCCACGGTGGACGGACCGGTGATGGAAACGGTGATCGGGTCGCTCTCGGCGATATAAGCATCCGCGACCAAGGAGCCTGCCTTGGGCGCTACGAAGGCGCTGACGGGCGAGGTGACCGCCCCCAGCTCCACGGTGAAGTTCTCCACCGTCTCGGATAGATCGTCGTCTGTCATTCCGACGGTGAAGGTCTGGGTGGTGCCAGCCGCCGAGCCCTCCGGGAAGGTCACGGAGCCGCTGTCAGGAGAGTAGTCCGCCGCCACGGCGGTGTTCGGCCTTACGGACCAGGCCACGCTCACCTCTTCGGCGATGGCCGCCGACAGGGTGACGGTGAAGGTCGCGTTGGCGCCCTCCTCCACCGCTGCGCCCGGCCCGCTTATGCTCAGGTCTGCCTGGCTGCTGTTTATGATCGTGATCGTCGCGGGGAATACATTCTGGAGCCCCGCGGTCAGCAGGACAGTCTCGTCGCTCTCCACGACGGCGTCGTCGGTTGGCGTGAAGGTGAAGGTGCCGATGCCATACAGCTTCCCCGCCGGGATCGTCACCGTCCCGGTGGCCGCGGAGTAGTCGCCGTCGGCCAGCGTGGCCGTGCCGTCGGCCAGCGACAGGTTGATCGGGAGGTTGGCGCTGAGCGCATCTTGCCCCCGTAACGAAGCCGTTACGCTCAGAACGGTGGCCCCCGCGTCCTCCCGCACCCTGCTGGGGCTCACCGTCAGCCTGATGCCCGCCCCCCTCCGTCCGGAGTCGTCGTCCAGGATGGTGATCTCCGCCGGATGGACCGTGAACGGAGCCGCCGTTCCGGTTACTGCCAGGGTCTCATCGTCCTCGGCCTTGTCGTCGCCCTTGACAGTCACCTTGAGGCTCCCGGACCCGCTCGATTCTCCCGCGGGGATGGTCACCGTCACCGTGGCCCTGGAATAGTCGTCTCTCCCGGCGGTCCCGTCCGCCAGCGATACGGCAACATTCACCGCACCTGGCAGCGTCACGCCGCCGTTCAGCGCCGCCGTGACCGTAACGTCGGTGGCGGTGTCGGAGCTGCCCTCGCGCACGACCGACGGGCTGACGCTCAGCGTTATGCTCGAAAGCGGGGTCTCGTTGTCCTCCAGGGTGACAGTGGGCTCGTCCGAGGTTGTCATGCCTCCGCCGGCCTGGCTGGTGAAGACGATGGTCTCGTCGTCCTCCACGATGCTGTCGTCGACCGGCGTGATCGTCAGCGTCCCGCTGGCGCTGGCCCCACCGGCGGGGATGGTCAGGAGCAGGTGGCGCGCGCTGATGGTGTAGTCTTCCCTCGCCTGCGTGGTGCCTCTGTCGGAATTCGGGAAAACTATGATCTCGACGTCATTGCCCGCAAACCGCTTGTTGCCTTCTATCGTGGCGGTGAAAGTGATCCGGGTAGCTCCTTCGCCTTCGCCCACGGTCTCGGGATTGGCCGTCAGGGTGTACGAGTCAGGGTATGCCGGGGCGTCGGTGAAGTCGTCCTCGATGGTTGTGGTCTTGGTCCCGTCCCTTATCACGGGAGCCTCGCCGCCGCCTCCCTGGGCGTTCGAGAGAGAGACGGTGAAGTCTTCCGGCACCTCGAGCTTCGTGTCACTGAGGGTGCTGACCGTCACCGTCTTGGTGCTGTCCGTGGGCAGGAAGGTGATGGTCTCGTCCACCGCCGTGTAGTCCTGTCCTGCCGTAGCCAAGTCCCCGGAGGCCCCGGTCTTGAAGCGTACCGTGACGTTCGTGGTGCGGCCGCCTTCCAGCTTGACGATGTATGCGGCTTCACTCCCCTCGGTGACCGACGCCGGGGCGGTCTGGAAGGAGACCACGGGCGCCTGGCCGTCGATGATGGTTGTGGACCTAGTCCCGTCCCTTATCACCGGGGCCTCTCCGCCGCCGCCCTCCGCGTTCGAGAGGGTGACGGTGAAGTCTTCGGCGGGTTCCAACCTGGTGTCCACGAGGGTGCTGACCGTCACCGTCTTCGTGTCGTCGGTAGGCGTGAACGTTAGGGTGGCGCTCACTGCCGTGTAGTCTTCGCCGGCAGTGGCCAGATCGCCGGCTGACCCGGTATTGAAGTCCACCGTGACGTCCGTGGTGCGACCGCCCTCCAGCTTGACGGTATATGTGGCGGTCTGCCCTTCATTGACCGACGCCGGAGCGGTCGCGAAGGAGAGCATGGGCGCCCGGCCATCGATGACGGTGATGGTGAACGTCTCCGCAACGGCGTCGTTCCCCTCGTCTTTGGCCGATATCGTGACCGTGTAGTCCTTCGCAGCCGCGTCCTGCGCCACCGTGCCGCTCACCTGGCCGTTGGAATACGATAGGCCGGGAGGAAGGCCGGTGACGGTCACCACGAGCGGGTCATCTTCGGCGTCGGTCACCGTGATGTCGAAGGCCGTGATCGTCTCGCCTTGCCTGTAGGTCGCGTCTCCAGGAACGGTGATGACGGGCAGGAAATCTACGTCCGTCAGCCTTATGATCAGGTGAATGACGGCGGGTACCTTGTCTACCGTGTAGTGCACCTCACCCTCGTAATATTTGCCGGTCGCCTCGAAGTTTTCGTCTAATTCGATACTACGGGACAGGTCATCAGTCTCATAGTCCAGAGTAACGCCCTGCGCCACGCTGATCTGCCCGCTCTCCGAGTCGATGACGAACAGCTCCGAGTCTGCGGCAGCGCCTTCCAGAACATAGGAGAGGGCCTCGCTGCCGTAGGGAGTCCCGGTCACCGGAGACCCCACCGCCGTTCCCGCGGGAGAGCCCTCCGCCACGGTCAGGCTTACCTCCGCGGTAATCGTAAGCGTCACGGTGCGCGTGACGGAGCCGCCGTAGGCGTCGCTGGCTGTGAGGGAGAGGTTGGACGTGCCGGGGTTCAGGAGGGTTGCCTGAAGAGTGGCCTCCCCAACTGCGCCGGACAGGCTGACCCCAAGAAGGGCGGGATGCTGCGCGGAGGCGGAATAGGTCAGCGTGTCTCCGTCCGAGTCTTCGAAGAACGGTTCCTTCAGATGTCCTGACTCTGCGTAGGTGGCGACGCTTCCCATCGAATACGTGCCGCCACTGAAGTCCGCGCTTGTGGCGGTGGGCGGCCGGTTGGCCGTCCCGGAACCGACCTCCGACCAGAAACCGCTGCCCTCGTCACCGTGTGAGCGCACCCGGACCTCGTAGGTCGCGCCCGCTTCCAGGTCCGCCAGCTTCAGGGTCCTGTCCGCCGCGGACAGGGCGCCGCTGTAGTCGACCCACATCGCGGGCTGCTCGTCCTCTGCGGCCACCTTGCGGTACTGTGCCGAATACCCGGTGATTGTCGCCTCGTTGGCTTCAGGCGCCGTCCACGTCACGTCCAGGGCGGGGGCCGTGGGCTCGTCGAACCTCGTGCGCGTCACGGTTGGCGCGTCCGGCCGTTCCGGCACGACGCCTGTTACGTTGATGGTCAGATTGGCGACGGCTTGCGTCTCCTCCACCCTCCACTTCACCTGCCCGGTGTAGGTGCT
The DNA here is from genome assembly GCA_965207305.1 of Dehalococcoidia bacterium. Taxonomy (GTDB): domain Bacteria; phylum Chloroflexota; class Dehalococcoidia; order Lucifugimonadales; family JAGWBF01; genus JAGWBJ01. The sequence goes on from CBDBMB010000004.1 coordinate 652,991, forward strand.
CTTGTAATCGCGGCGCAGCGTCACTCCCTGCTTGACCCTGATCTGCCCGCTGGCCGAATCGATTACGAAATCACTCGCCGCTTCGCCGTGGAGAGTGTGGGTCAGCGTTTCCTCGCCGACGGGAGTCCCCTTGACGGGGTCGCCAACCTTCGTGCCCCCTGGGGCGTTTTCGGGCACGCTCCGGGTCACGTTCGCTACGACGGTGAACTCCACGTTGTGATAGGCGTATCCGCCGTAGTCGTCACGGGCCCCGTAGGTCAGCGTTGCCGACCCCGGATTGTGATAGGCAAAGGTCAGCTTGTCCCCTGACAAGGTAACCCCGATGATGCCGGGACGATCGAAGGAGGCCGAATAGGTCAGCCGGTCGCCGTCAGGGTCTCTGAAAGAGCTGCGAATGGGGGCGAATCCCTCGGCGCCCCACTGTTTCGGGCCGCTGCTGCTGAGGACCGAATCAGTGAGCTCCGGCGGGTGGTTGGCCCGCCTTTCCCCTATGTCCGACCAGGGGCCGGGGCCCTCGTCGCTGCTCACCGCGCGCACGCGAGCTTCGTAGACCGCTCCCGCTTCCAGGCCGGCCAGCTCGCGCCGAAGAGTATTGGCGCTAAGGTATCCGAGACCCGTCCATTCCGCAGGTTCCTCGCCCGCCTGGGCCTTCTTCCGATACTGGGCCACGTAGCGGGTGATGTTTGAACCATTGTGGGCTGGCAGCCTCCAGTACATGAGCAACGCCGGGTCCGTCTGCGTGGTGTACTGCCTGCGTGAGAAAGTGGGCGCCCTGGGCTTGCCCGGCGCCACGTCCGTGATGTTGACGGTCAGATTGGCGACGGCCTGCGTCCCCTGGACCCTCCATTTCACCTGTCCCGTGTAGGAGCTCTTCGTCTCATAGTCCAGGCTTGCCCCTTGTTTGACGCTGATCTGCCCCGTCTTCGAATCGATCGCGAAGGAGTTGGCCGCATCCCCATGCAGCGTGTACGTGAGCGCGTCGTCGGTCCGGTCGTCGCCGTCATCGTAGGGCGTGCCCGTCACCGGGTCCCCCAACAGCGTGCCGGCGGCGGAGTTCTCCGCCAGGGTCCGGGTCACCGTCATCGTGCTCGTGATGGTAGCCGTGCGCTTGACATATCCGCCGTACCCGTCATGCGCTCCATAGGTGAGCGTTGACGTCCCGGGATTACGAAAATATGTGGACAACGTGGTCCCGCTCACGGTGGCCTTCATCAAGGCGGGATGCGCGTAGGAAGCCGTATAGGTCAGGGCGTCCCCGTCCGGATCAGTGAATAAGCCGCCAACGTCGGCTACTGCCACGACCGACAAAGGATACGAGCCGTTTGAGATGAATCTATTGGTGAGCTTCGGCGGACGGTTGGCCCGCCCACGCCCGGTGTCCGACCAGGGGCTGACTCCTTCGTCGCTGCTGACCGCCCGCACCTGCCACTCGTAGACTTTTCCAGACTCCGTATGATTGGATATCTGGGTGAAAAACGTATTCCGCGTAGGGTAACGATGGTTGTATTCCGTCCAGGCCGTATATTCACCCGGGCGGATCTGCGCTCGGTATCGCCACCCATAGCCGATGAGGTCCGACCCGTTGGCGTCCACGGCCGTCCAGCTGATTCTCATGAACGGGGCGAACTCACCGGGGCCCGTTGCCCGCGCCACCGTCGGCGCGTCCGGCTTGGCGGGCTCCAGATTCAATATGTCGATGGTCAGATTGGCGGCGGCCTGCGTCCCCTGCACCATCCATTTCACCTGTCCCGTGTACTTTTTCTTGGTCTCGTAGTCGAGGTTTGCGCCCTCCTTGACGCTGATCTGCCCCGTCTCCGAGTCGATTTCGAATGCGCCGGAAGTCGCCGCCTCGCCGTGGAGGGTATAGGTCAGCGCGTCATCGGTCTGATCATCGCCGTCGTCGTACGGCGTCCCCTTCACCGGTAACCCCAGCGCCGTGCCCGCGGGGGAGTTCTCGGGAACGGAACGGGACTCATTCTGTGTGCCCGTACCGGTGTACGACCGGGACACGTAGCCCCCGTACCCATCGCTCGCACCGTAGGTCAGCGTTGTCGTGGCCGGGTTGAGGAACCGGATTTCGTCCCGTTCCCCACTGCCGTTGCAGCCAGTGCAAGTCAGGGTAGTGACGGAGAACTCCGCAATGCCCGGATGCGCCGCCGAAGTCGAGTAGGTCAGCGTGTCTCCGTCAGGGTCCTCAAAAAACTCACTGAGAGGTTCCTTGCCTCTATATCCACTTCCAACTACATAATTCTCCCTGTCCTGATAGAGGACGTTAGTGAGGTTGGGCGACCAGTTGGCCCGCCCGGAGCCGGTTTCCGACCACGGCCCCAGCTCCCCGTCGCTGCTCACCGCCCGCACCTGCACCTCGTAGATCATGCCCTCCTTCACGCGCGATATTTCGAGCCTTCTGTGCGGCCTCGGCTTGTCCTCGGGATGCTCATTCCAGGTCGATGCGCCCTTCTCACGGAACCGAAACACGTAGCCGGTGATGGTCGTCCCGTTGGCGTCAGGCGCCGGCCACGTCACTCTCATCGACGGCTCATGCTGCCCCTCGAAATATCGCGGGTGGCTGAACTCCTTCCGCACCACCGTCGGCGCGTCCGGCTTGCCCGGCACCACGTCCGTGATAAAGATGGTCACATTGGCTACGGCTTGCCGGCCCTGCACCGTCCACGTCACCCGCCCGATGTAGGAGTTTCCTGTCTCGTGGTCCAGCGTCGCTCCTTCTTTGACCGTGATCTGACCCGTCGCCGGGTCGATGACGAAGGCGTTCGCCGCATCGCCGTCGAGTTTATAGGTCAGCGTTTCATCCCCGTAGGGTCTGCCCGTGACGGGGTCGCCCACCTTCGTGCCCGCCGGGGAGTTCTCCGCCACGCTCAGGGCCACGGTCGCTTCGACGACCATCTCTCTGGTGCGAGAGACGTATCCGCCGTAGTCGTCACGGGCCCCGTAGGTGAGCGTTGTAGTCCCCGGATTACGGTAGACAAAGTCCAGCCTGGACCCTGTCACGGTAACCCCGACGATGCCGGGATGCTCGAAGGAAGCCGAATAGGTCAGCGCGTCGGCGTCGGGGTCACTGAAAAAGTTGGTCACGGTAACGGATTCCTCGACGCCCCACTGTTTCGGGCCGGTGCCACTCAGGAACGATTCGGTGAGGGTCGGCGACCGGTTGGCCCGCCCGGAGCCGGTTTCCGACCACGGCCCCAGCTCCCCGTCGCTGCTCACCGCCCGCACCTGCACCTCCCAGAACGTGCCCTCCTCCACGGGCGCTATTGCGACGCCCCTGCCCGACGTCTGCCTGTCCTCGGGCTGCTCATTCCAGGTCGTTGCGCCCCGCTCGCGGAACCGCCACCGGTAGCCGGTGATGGTCGTCCCGTTGGCCTCAGCCGCCGGCCACGTCACGGCCATCTCCGGCTCATGCTGATAGCTGTACTCCATCCGCACCACCGTCGGCGCGTCCGGCTTGCCCGGCGCCACGTCCGTGATCCAGATGGTCACATTGGCTACGGCTTGCCTGCCCTGCACCGTCCACGTCACCTGTCCGATGGAGGAGTTTCCTGTCTCGTGGTCCAGCTTCGCTCCTTCTTTGACTGTGATCTGACCCGTCGCCGGGTCGATGACGAAGGCGTTGGCCGCATCCCCGAGCAGCGTGTACGTGAGCGCGTCATCGGTCTGGTCGTCGCCGTCGTCGTAGGGCGTGCCCTTGACCGGGTCGCCCACCTTCGTTCCCGCCGGGGAGTTCTCCGCCACGCTCAGGGCCACGGTCGCTTCGACGACGAGCTCTTTGGTGCGAGAGACGTATCCGCCGTAGTCGTCACGGGCCCCGTAGGTGAGCGTTGTAGTCCCCGGGTTGTGGTAGGCAAAGTCCAGCTTGTCCCCAGACACGGTAACCCCGATGATGCCGGGATGCTCGACAGAAGCCGAATAGGTCAGGTCATCTCCGTCAGGGTCACTGAAAAAGGTGTTCACGGTAACGGATTCCTCGGCGCCCCACTCTTTCGAGCCGATGTAATCCAGGACCGATTCGGTGACGGTCGGCGAACGGTTGGCCCGCCCGGAGCCAATTTCCGACCACGGCCCCAGCTCCCCATCGCTGCTCACCGCCCGGACCTGCACCTCCCAGATACTGCCCTCCTTCACGCGCGAACTTTCGATGCTCCTGTGCGGCGTCGGCTTGTCCTCGGGATTCCCACCCAACCAGGGCTCGCCCTTGTAACGGGACCGCCACACGTAGCCGGTGATGGTCGTCCCGTTGGCGTCAGGCGCCGGCCACGTCGTATCCATCGACGGCTCATGCCGCCCCTCGAAATATCGCGGGTGGCTGAACTTCGTCCGCACCACCGTCGGCGCGTCCGGCTTCCCGGGCTCCACGTCCGTGATCCAGATGGTCACATTGGCTACGGCTTGCCTGCCCTGCACCGTCCACGTCACCTGCCCCGTGTAGGAGTTTGCTGTCTCGTGGTCCAGCGTCGCACCTTCTTTGACCGTGATCTGACCCGTCGCCGGGTCTATGACGAAGGCGCTCGCCGCAGCGCCCAGGAGGTTATAGGTCAGCGTTTCATCCCCGTAGGGTACCCCCGTGATGGGGTCGCCAACCTTCGTGCCCGCCGGGGAGTTCTCCGCCACGTCCCGGGCCACAGTCGCTTCGACGACGAACTCTTTGGTGCGAGAGACGTATCCGCCGTAGCCATCACGGGCCTCGTAGGTGAGCGTTGTCGTCCCCGGATTGTGGTAGACGAAGTCCAACCCGTCCTCTGTCACGGTAACCCCGACGATGCCGGGATGCTCGAAAGAAGCCGAATAGGTCAGCGCGTCGTCGTCAAGGTCACTGAGAAAGGTGGTAACGGTAACGGATTCCTCGACGCCCCACTGTTTCGGGCCGGTGCCGCTCAGGAACGATTCGGTGAGGGTCGGCGACCGGTTGGCCCGAGCGGAGCCGGTTTCCGACCAGGGCCCCACTTCCCCGTCGCTGCTCACCGCCCGCACCTGCACCTCGTAGGTCGCGCCAGCCTCCAGGCCCGCCAGGTTCAGGCTCGTGTCCGTCGCCGACAAGGCGCTGCCGTAGGCCGTCCAGCCCGCGGCTTCCTCGCCGTCTGTGGCCTGCTTGCGGTACTGGGCCCGGTAGCCGGTGATGGTCGTACCGTTGGTCTCGGGCGCCGTCCACGTCACGTCCAGCGCCGGGGCCATCGGCTCGCTGAACTTGGTGCGCGTCACGGCCGGCGCGGCCGGCTTGCCCGGCACCGCAGCCGTTACGTTGATGGTCAGATTGGCCACGGATTGGCGCCCCTGCACCGTCCACTTCACCTGCCCGGTGTAGGAGCTCTTCGTCTCGCGGTCCAGAGTCGCTCCCTCTTTGACTTTGATCTGCCCCGTCGCCGAGTCGATTTCGAATGCGCCGGAAGTCGCGGCCTCGCCGTGGAGAGTGTGGTTCAGCGCATCATCGGTCTGATCGTCGCCGTCGTCGTAGGGGGTCCCGGCCACCGGGTTCCCCACCAGTGTGCCCGCCGGGGAGCTCTCCGCCACGCTGCGGACCACGTTCGCTACGACGGTGAACTCCACGGTGCGTTCGGCGTATCCGCCGTAGCTGTCACGGGCCCCGTAGGTCAGCGTTGCCGACCCGGGATTGTGGTAGGCAAAGTCCAGCTTGTCATCACGGCCTTTACCCACGGTGATCCCGATGATGCCGGGATAATCGAAAGAGGCGGAATAGGTCAGCGGGTCCTCGTCAAGGTCTCTGAAAGAGCTGCCAATGTAAGCGAACCCCGTGGCGCCCCACTGTTTCGGGCCACTGCTGCTGAGGAGCGAATCAGTGAGCGCCGGCGGCCGGTTGGCCTGAGCGGAGCCGGTTTCCGACCACGGCCCCGGTTCCCCGTCGCTGAGACCGCGCACCTGCACCTCGTAGGTCGCGCCAGCCTCCAGGTCCGGCAGGTTCAGGCTCTTGTCCGTTGCCGACAGGGCGCCGCTGTAGGCCGTCCACGCCTCCTCGCCCGCTGCGGCCTGCTTGCGGTACTGGGCCCCGTAGCCGGTGATGGTCTCTCCGTTGGCCTCGGGCGCCGTCCACGTCACGTCCAGCGCCGGGGCCGTCGGTTCGCTGAACTCCGTCCGCGTCACGGTTGGAGCGTCGGGCTTGCCCGGCAGTACCGTCTGCCGCGCCGTGCCACCTATGACTATCCTGAATGACACGCTGGCCTGGGTCCCGTTGGCGTCCGTGGCGGTGTAGGTCATGGCGTGCTCGCCGATATCGGCCGGGGTCCCGGTCAGGGCGCGGCCGGCCGGGTCGAAGGACAGCCCCCCTGGAAGTGCGGGGGTCAGGCTGTAGGTGAATCCCCCTGCCCCGTCCGCCGCTTCGGGCAGCGTCTCCGTGCCGATGTCCTCGCCCCTGGTGAAGTTGTACTGAGGGGAGAACGCCGGGAAGTAGGGCGGCAGCTCCGGTTCGGGCGTTGATTCAGGTATCCCCTCGACGGCCGGCTCGACCCGGAACCGTAACGCCAGGTGCGGCCCGCAACCCGCGCTGTTGCACGCCTCCACCCGCACCACCCATTCGCCATACTCCGCTACGGCGATGTCCGCACTCGAGGACTGCACCTCCACCCCGTCATTCAGCTCGTTCCCTGGCCCCGCCAACCGCCACCGGACCTTGTATGAGGTCGCGCCCTGAGTGTCATCCCAGTCCACCGAAACATCCAGCGAGTCCGCTTCGGTATCGACCTGCAACCCCGTGGGCTTCGCGGGTACGCTGTCTGTGGGTTCCGGGGTCGGCTCCGGCGTGGGAGTGGGTTCAGGCGTAGGCTCACTGGCCGCTGCTTCGACCTCGAAGCTCCGCGCCGAGTGTGGCCCGCAGCCCGCATCGTTGCACGCCTCCACCCGCAACACCCATTCGCCGTAGCCGTCGACGCTGATGCTCGTGTCGGAGGAGGTTATTCTCACACCACCATTGAGCACGTTGCCCGGGCCAACCACTCGCCAACGTACCCAGTATTCGGTCGCCCCGTGAACGTCATCCCAGTCCACCGAAACGTCCAGCGAACCGGTCTCAGTCTCGACCTGCAACCCTGTGAGCTTCGCTGGCGCGTCGATCTTCGGCTCCGGCGTGGGAGTGGGCTCAGGCGTAGGCGTGGGGGTGGGCTCAGGCGTAGGCGTGGGGGTGGGCTCAGGCGTAGGCGTGGGGGTGGGCTCAGGTGTAGGCGTGGGAGTGGGCTCAGGCGTAGGCGTGGGAGTGGGCTCAGGCGTAGGCGTGGGAATGGGGACAGGTGTAGGCGTGGGTGTGGGGTCAGGTGTAGGCGTGGGAATGGGCTCAGGTGTAGGCGTGGGAATGGGCTCAGGCGTAGGCGTGGGAGTGGGGACAGGCGTAGGCGTGGGAGTGGGGACAGGCGTAGGCGTGGGAGTGGGGACAGGCGTAGGCGTGGGAGTGGGGACAGGCGTAGGCGTGGGAGTGGGGACAGGCGTAGGCTCACTGGCCGTTGCTTCGACCTTGAATTCCCGCGCCAGGTGTGGCCCGCAGCCCGCGCTGTTGCACGCCTCCACCCGCACCACCCATTTCCCATAGGCGGCCACCGTGATGTCCGCGCTCGAGGACTGCACCTGCAGCCCCTCGTTCAGCTTGTTGCCCGGGCCCCCCACTCGCCAGCGGACCTTGTATGACGTTGTGCCCTGGGTGTCATCCCAGTCCACCGAAACGTCCAGTGAACCGGTCTCAGTCTCGACCCGCAACCCCGTGGGCTGGCCCGGCGCGTCGATCCTCGGCTCCGGCGTGGGAATGGGGCCAGGCGTGGGCGTTGGCTCCGGCGTCGGCTCGGCAGTTGGCTCCGGCGTCGGCTCGGCAGTTGGCTCCGGCGTCGGCTCGGCAGTTGGCTCCGGCGTCGGCTCGGCAGTTGGCTCCGGCGTTGGCTCGGCAGTTGGCTCCGGCGTGGGAATGGGGCCAGGCGTGGGCGCCGGCTCTGGCGTTGGCTCGGCCGTTGGCTCCGGCGTCGGTTCTGTGGTTGAACTGACTTCAAACCGCGATGTGATGGGCGACCCGCAGCCCCCGCTGTTGCACGCTTGTACCCGCACCACCCATTCGCCGTAGCTGCCGACGGTGATGCTCGTGTCGGAGGATGTTACTCTCACACCATCGTTGAGCACGTTGCCCGGGCCGGCCACTCGCCAACGTACCCAGTATTCGGTCGCCCCGCCAACGTCATCCCAGTCCACATCCACGTCCAGCGAACCGATTGTTGTGGTGGCCTGCAGTCCTGTGGGCTTAGGCGGCGCCGGACCCGAGGAGGCGACGACAAAGGGCTGATAGCAGCTCTGGGCGCTGACTACCGCTATGCCCAGGGCAAGCAACAGCGCAATCCCAGAGACGACGCCTAGCCGTCCCAGGAGCAATGCTAACGGACGAGGATGCACGGTCTACACTCGGACCTCACGGACCAACTCTGTGTTGGTCGAAATCACCCGGGCCCATACCCCCGAACACGGTCAGGAAGACCCTCGGCCTCGGTTGCAGAGGCACTGGGGCTCAACGTTCCTCCGTGCGGTGTCACAGCGTGATTCGCCTCAGCCGAGCCGGGGGTCCGGCCCGGTCCCGGGTGGCTTACTCCGCCTCAGCCCGCTTGTGAGGTAAAGCGAAACCCAGTAGTATGTAGGTGTGGTTGTTCCTGCCCCGAGCACCGATCGCTTGGCAAGGTTTCTTCGCCCACATGTATGTCACCCACAATTCTTGCATAACACAACTATTGGCTAGTACAATATATGCCTTGGCACTGTTTGTCAACGGCAATAGATGCATAGAACACGAGATTGATCTGACCAATCCAACCCGGACCACCCAGCCAGAATGGTGACGGCGGGGTCGCCCCCGCCGTCTGGATAGAATCCCGCTACAGAGAGCTATGCAATCTCGAGAACAGAACTCAGGCGCTCATGCCAATCGGATGCCAAGTCCAACAGCCCTGTTGGAATGGCACAAGCAGTGACAGGTCCTCCGGAACAATCTCAGGCCAGTGACGCCCAGCGTATCCAGAGAGTGGCGGAGAACCTGGGGCCGTATATCATGGACCTGCTCAACGCGTTCGAGGTAGGAATATCGGACGCGGCGGCCCCGTACGAAGTAACCGCCCATGAGTATGGCCTTCTGAAGATCTGCCTGGAGCGGGGAGAATGCACTGCCACCCAGCTGGCGGAGCTTCTGCCCGTGGACACCTCACGGATAAGCCGCACCGTATCCAGGCTCGTTGACATGGATGTTCTACAAAGACGCCGCCTTCGGGAGGACCGTCGCGTTGTGATGCTGAGCCTCACCGAAAGCGGAAGAGACCTGATAACCGAGCTGCAACGCCGCGTGACGGCGTTCAACGTCAGGCTCATCGAGGGAGTCAGCTACGAGGAGATGAGCCTGTGCCGGTCGGTTGCCGAGAGGATACTGGCCAACTACGCCGCGCTGCGGCAATCAGACCAGGGTGCGGGGACGGAGTAGCGGACGGCGGGGGACGGGCCGGGGGCTAAGGTCTGTTGGCCACAACCTCGCCGAAGGCGAGCGCACAGAGGGCGCCGGCATGGTCCTTCCACCTGTCATATGCGACCCGTGTGGCGTCGCAGAGATCCCGGGAGCCGGCCCCATACTTTATCGCCGCCTCCACGATCTCCGGGGACAGGAACCATTGGTTGGCAAACTGGTAGATGAAAGCGATGTCCGAGGGAGTGCTGTAGACGTCGAAGGACCCCGTGACCCGGATGTTTTCGAATCCGGTCTTGACAAGGTGGTTCTTGAGCTCCCTGCCCATCTGCGGATGCCCATCGTCGGCGTCAAGGAGGTCCCCGAACATGTCCCATGATCTCCTGATGATCCCGAAATCCGGATGGGTGAAGCTGGACTCGACTATCATCTCCCGGCAGGCGATGATGCCGCCGGGCTTCAGGACGCGCTTCATCTCGCCCAGTACGGCGGCTGTGTCCGGTATGTGCATGAGGACGTTGTGGCAGTGGGCTACGTCGAAGAACCCATCCTCAAAGGGCATATCGCCGGCATCGGCAACATGGAAGAAGGCGTTGTTCAGTCCCTGCGACTCCGCGACCAACTTCGCTAGTTCCACCTGAGACTCCTCCATGTCCACACCATGCAGCTCGCCGGGCGCCACGGCCTTGGCCAGGCCCACGGATATGGTGCCCGGTCCGCAGCCGAGGTCGAGAATACGAAGGCCCGGCCTCAAATACGGAAGCAGGTAGGCAGCATTGCTCTCGGCGGTGAATCTCCGCAGAGATTCCAGCATCTCGTCGCTGAAACCCATGGTGTAGTCGGGAGTTGACGAGGTAGGGTTGGTCATGGCTGCAAATCTCCTTGACGATGCGTGGCCTCTATCTTGAGGCTAAACGGCCCGCTATACCCGGAAAGATTACAGAATGCCACCTGGATCCCTCGCCCGGAGGCGTCTCGCCACTGCGAATCGCGCGCTCTGTTGGTAGCTCCTGGAGCGGAATATCCTGTCCGTTGGGTCGGCGCACGGTCATCAAGCTCCGTTCGAGAGACAACCACGTTACTCCCGCCGATGGGCGGCTTAGCGATACATGGTACCACCATGTGTATTTCCGTCGAGTCACTTTTCTTACGATCTGGCGTAATTATTTGTAACTAGTGCCCAAAATGGCGTAATCGGCCCCGCTCACGCCTATTCATTCCCAATCAGCAGGCCAATCGGACGTGGGGAGTGGGTCGACAGGATGGGCGAGACCGACGGATACCGGAGCCCGCTTCACCTTCACACTACCGGCCGTGGAGGAAGCAAGGGGCGGCACGGCGAGCCTACGGTCGGGAGGAGGTCATGGCCAGGGCCTTCGAGGTGGGGGCCGTCGACTACGTGGTCAAGCCATTCTCGGCGAAGGGTGAGCCTGGCCAGCCGCCGCGTACAGCTGACCCCGAAGGAGTAGGGGATACTGAATCAGGCGTGCAACAACCCTCCCTAAGGGAGGCTCGTCACGTGTTGAACAAGAAGGTGATGACGTCCCCGTCCCTGACGGGGTAGCCCTTTCCCTCGAGCCTCAGGAGGCCCTGTTTCTTGCACTGGGCCAGCGACCCGCACTCCGACAGGTCGTCGAAGGACACCACCTCGGCGCGAATGAACCCCCGCTCCATGTCCGTGTGGATCCGTCCAGCCGCCTTTACCGCCGGGGTGTCCTCGGGCAAGGTCCAGGCCCGGACCTCCCGGGAGACGTAGGTGAAGAAGGAGACCAGGGACAGCAGGCGCAGGGACATGCGGACCACACGGTCCAGGCCCGACTCGGTCATTCCCATGGACGTACGGAACTCCTCCTCGTCCTCGGGGCCGAGCTGGGTCAGCTCCATCTCCAGCTTCGCCGACAGGGAGGTGCAGCCCGTTCCGGGACCGCCCCTGGTAACCGGGTCCGTCCCATCGTCGAGGCCGTCCTCGCCGGTGTTTATCACGGTAAGCAGGGGCTTGGCGGTGAGGAGCTGGTAGCCGGACAGCACGTCCGCCATCTGGTCCGGCACCTCCTGCTCACGGACGGGCATACCCTGCTCCAGCCCGTCCTTCAGGCGCTGGAGCAGGGCGCTCTCCCTCGTCAGGGAGTCCCGCTCGGCGGCCCTGGCCCCCTTCTGCTGGGCCTCGATGCGCTCCAGGCGCCGCTCCAGGATGGCCAGGTCGGAGAGGGCGAGCTCCGCCTCCATGTCGGCGGCGTCCCGGACCGGGTCCACCGTGCCCTTCGCGTGGGCCACAGAGGGGTCCGGGAACTGCCTCACCACGTGGAGCAGGGCGTCGGCCCCCTGGAGAACGGTCAGGTACTGGCCGCCGAAGCCGTCGCCCGAGCCGGCGGGCACGTCCCAGTACTTCACCTCCGCCGGAGTGACCTTGCCGGGTTGGATTATGTCAGCCAGGGAGTCCAGCCGGGAGTCGGCCATGCGGGCGGTCCCGGCGTGCACGTTGCGCCTGCCGCTCCCCTGGGACGCGGCCTCGACCCTCCCCCGGGCCAGCGCGTGGAAGAGGGTCGTCTTGCCGCTCTGGGGGAACCCGATTATGCCGATCTCCATCGTCTACAGAGGGACCATGCCGCGCCGCCCCAGGGGCCTACTTCTTGGCGTCGTCTTCCTCCACGACGCGGTAGGTCCCCTCGACGACGTTGGCGGGCTCCCTGGGGGGCTTCGGGGGCTCGCGCCGGGACCGCCACGGCGCGTAGAAGTCCACGACGTGCTGCGGGGCCAGGGCGATGAATATCCGCATGGCCAGCAGCACCAGCAGCACGAAGCCCGCCACGCCGAGGAAGGGGATGCGCACGACGGGCGTCGCCAGATACAGCAGCGGCGCCGGCAGCACCAGCTTGGCGAGCCACGGCACCCGACCGTCCCGCAGCAGCTTCCAGACCAGATACAGGTTCCTGAAGGCCCAGGGGATGAGCCTGGGGCCCAATAGCATGATCAGGGGAAATGCCAGCCGCCACCACATAGCCAACCCGTCCGATAGTCCTATGTTGATTATACTTCAAACGACGCGCATTTGTTGGGCGGCCTGTGACCGCGCCGGCCTCCTGCCGCCCGGGCCGCTCCCCGTGTTACACTAGGCTAGGCCCCTTCCGAAAAGGGGGGCGCCCAGGCACCAGCCAAGGCGGTTTCCTTGCCCGCTTACGTCGTATACGGTGACAGCTTCCTCGTGGCCGGGGCCATGGAGGAGCTCCGGTCGCGGGTGGTCCCGGCCGAGCTGCGGGAGGCCAACAGCCACGTCCTCAGGTCACCCGACTACTCCGCGCTCAAGGCCACCTGCGACGCCGTGCCCTTCCTCGCCGAGCACCGGCTGGTGGCGGTGGAGGGGCTGCTGGGGCAGTTCGAGTCCCGGGACGGCCGCCGCCGCGGCTCCGCCTCGGGCCGCCGGGCCCAGGGCCAGCGGCAGGACATGCGCCGGTGGCAGGAGCTTCCCCGGTACATCGCTGAAGAGATGCCCCCTACGACGCTGCTGGTCTTCCGGGATGAGCGTCTGACCAGGGGCAATCCCCTGTTGAAGCATCTCCAGCCCTGCGCCAAGGTCCAGGCGATGCCGGCCCCGACGGGCGAGGCGCTGGCCCGGTGGATCAGGACCAGGCTCGAGGCCCGGGGGGCCCAGATCACTCCGGGGGCCATTCTGGTGCTCACCCAGGCCGCCGGCAACGAGATGTGGGCGCTGGACAACGACCTGGAGAAGCTCTCACTTTACGCAGGGGACCGGCCCATCGAGGAGGCCGACGTCGCCCTCCTGGCCGCCCAGTCCCGGGACGCCAGCATATTCGCCGCCACGGACGCGCTGCTGGAGGGCAGGGCCCAGGCGGCCATGCGGCAGATGCACCGGCTCCGGCAGGACGGGGCGGACGTGTCCTACATCGTCTCCATGATAGCCAGGCAGCTCAGGGCGGTAACCCTGGCCAGGGACCTGATGGACCGGAAGGTAGCCGAAAGGGAGATCGGAGACCGCCTGGGCATCCCCCAGGAGTTCATCCGCCGAAAGGCCATGGCCCAGGCCAGACGGCACTCGTGGAACGACTTGAAGTGGCTCTACGGCAGGCTCTTCGAGGTGGACCTGGCGGTGAAGCGGGGCCGGGCCGACGAGGACGTGGCCCTGGAGCTTCTGGTCAGCGAGGCATCCGCCCTTGGCCGAGGCCGCGACCGTCCACGGGCTCGTAGCTCCTAGCGTTGTAGCAGGCGACCTGGTGGGACGGCTCCAGGTCCCGGAGCGACGGCCTGGGGTCGACGCGGCACCTGTTGACCGCCCTGTTGCATCGCGGCAGGAAGGGGCACTCCTCCGGAAGGTTCAGCATGTCCGGCGGGTCCCCCGCGATGGCCTGGAATCTCTGGTCCGGCCTGTCCAGCCGGGGAATGGACTGGATAAGCCCCGACATGTAGGGGTGCATGGGGCGGTCAAAGACGGTGTGGACATCGCCGGACTCGACCACGGTGCCGGCGTACATCACCGCCACGTCGTCGGCCATTTCGGCCACTATCCCCATGTCGTGGGTGATCAGGACCATGGAGGCGCGAAACTCCTTGCAAAACCGCTTCAACCGCCGCAGGATCTCAGCCTGAAGGGTAACGTCCAGGTTGGAGGTCGGCTCGTCGGCGATGAGCAGCTTGGGCCTGAGGGCCAGGGCCATCGCGATCATCACCCGCTGGCACATTCCGCCGCTTAGCTGGAAGGGATAACGCTTCAGCATCTCCCCGGGGTCGGGCAGGCCCAGCTCCCCCAGCATCTCCGCCGCCATCGCCATGGCCCCCTTCTTGGGGAGCCTGGTGTGGGCCATGAGAAGCTCGGCCACCTGGGCGCCGATGGTATGGAGGGGGTTCAGCGAGGCCTTGGGCTCCTGGGGGACCATGGCGATGTCCTTGCCCCGGATCCCCCGCAGGCTGCGGCTGTCCAGAGATAGAAGGTCCATCCCCTCGAAGTATATCCGTCCCGATACCACTCGCCCGTTCCTGGGAAGCAGGCGCATGGTCGTCAGGCCGGCGGTGCTCTTGCCGGCGCCGCTCTCTCCCACCAGGCAGAGGACCGACTCCTCCTGGAGGCTGAAGGTCAGGCCGTTCAGGGCCTTCACCTCACCCTGCCTGGTGGTAAAGCGGACGTGAAGGTCCTCCACCTCCAGCAGTCCGTTCAACGCCTGGCTCCCGCGGGTCCCGGATGGACAGACAGGGCCGGCGCCACGGCCTCGAACCGGCCCGCCCGTGTCTCCCGGACCAGCTCCTGGACGGAGGACACGCGGCGGTGGAACCTGGTGGCCGCCGCGCCGACCTGGCCCAGGTGGTGGCAGTCGCTGCCCCCCAGACCGGGCTTGTCCAGCCTGCGGGCCAGCTCCCTGGAAAACTCCCGCTCCCGGTCCGTGGCCCGGCCGTTCAGCGTCTCTACGGCGTGGCACATGGCCAGGAGGGGGTCCGCCGCGGCGGCCTCCAACATGCTCTCCACGTCCCGGGGGGAGTGGTACTGGCCGGTCAGCAACCGCCGCCTGTGGGGATGTGCCGCGACCATGACCCCCCGGGCCTCGGCCACCAGCCGGGCCAGGTAGTCGACCTTGTGCATCCCGAATACGTACGTGTCCAGCCCGAAGACCAGGACGTGGCCGCCGTCGGTGTTGACCTCGCAACCAGGGATCACGGGAAAGCCGTGCCTCCGGGAAAGGGCCGCCACCTCCTCCCAGGTCCAGAAGTGGTCGTGGTCCGTAACGCACACCGCGTCCAGCCCCGCCTCCATGGCCGACTGGACGAGGTCGTCGGGACTCATGGTGCTGTCGTCGGAGCGGGGACTGGTATGGGCGTGGACGTCTACAAGCAAGCCGGCCTCGGGGGATGGGCTTACGGGAGCGGCGGGATACCATAAGTGTACGCACCGTCTCCGAGGCGCGTCAACTCCTCGCGCTGCCTGGGCATCCCGGGGACCCTTCCCTCTTCGTAACCCACCAGCTCGACGAAGCCCGTGCCGGAGACCGGGTCCCCGTCCTTGGTGCCCTGGACCGAGACCTGCCCCTCCCAGTAAGACAATGGGTTGAACAAGCTGGCCCCGAACTCGGCGTCGGGATGGGTGGGGAGCACCTCCAGGTCCAAGCCCAGAGGCGGGATGCTGACCCTCCACCCCGAGGGGTAGGCCACACCGGTCCGGGGGCTCGTCCACTCCCCCATCACGGATATATCCACATCCTGCTCATCCAGGTAAGTCACGTCGCCGTCGGCTCCCACGAAGGTGCCGCCTCCGCGCACCGGCTCCCGTGTCTCCTGCTCCCACAGGGAAAACACCATCGCCTCCTCGTTGCCGTCGAGCTGGAAGCTGAACCAGTCCCATCCGACGCTGGCGGCGACCATCTCGCCCCACTGGTGGTCCATCCATGCCTGGCCCGATACGTCCTGGGTCACGCCGCCAGCGGTCACGCTCCCATCGACCCGCAGGCGGGGGTACGTGTAGTAGTACGTCTCGCCGCCTGGACCCATGTCCAGGAGCCCGTCTCCGTCGTGGAACACCACGTCTTTCACCGGCTGGAGGCGCAGGTCGAAGCCATTCCCGGGCCCCGCGGCGGTCAACCGGAACTCCTCGCCGTGGCCGGACATGCTCCAGTCCCCGATGGCCACGCGGAAACCCTGGGCCGGCGTCTCCCCCCTGCCCACGTCTCCCCTGGATTCCCTGAGCAGCGGGCCCTCCTCGGGACTGGCCATGGACAGGTGCAGCACCCTGGCGGTCATTCCCGGAGGCACCAGCACTCCCACGCCGGTGAAGTTGAACCCCGCGAAGTGGAAGCTGTACTCCCGGTCGTCGGCCGCCGAAAGGTGCCCGCTGAAGTACCACCACTCCACGGGGGCCTGGTGGTAGCCGTGGTCCCGGGGGAGCTCTATGAGGGGAGTGGGGGTTGGGGTTGGAGGGGCGCCGCCGCACGCCAGGGCGGCCAGGAGCACAAGCAGGGATGCCCAGCGCGACAGGCACCGCGTTGCGCGGCACCCGTTGGCGCCCCGAACGGCGGCGGCCGGGGCCCTATCCATCCCCGGGGAGCTCGGCCACCGCCTCCACTTCCACCACCAGCCCGGGGACGACGAGGGCCGCGACGATCACCGTGGAGCTGGCGGGCGGGTCCTTGGGGAAGCACCTGGCGCGGACGTTGTTGTAGGCCGAGTAGTCGGCCGCGTCGGTGAGGAAGGTGGTGGTCTTCACCACGTCGTCGAACCCGGCCCCGGCCGCTTCCAACACGGTGCGCAGCCGGTCCATGATGTACTCGGACTGGGCGGCGCAGTCCCCGGGACTGACCACCTGGCCCTGCTCGTCGATGGCCGCCTGGCCGGAGACGAACAGCAGCCGGCCCGACCGGACAGCGGGAGAAAAGAACGGGCTTACACGGCCCTTGGCTGGGATGACGGGACTACGCGCCATGGCTGTACTCCTTCGACTACGGTCGGTGGACCGGGCGATTACGGTCGTCGGACCGGGATCCGGGACGCCGCCAATATAGCAAGCGTCGCTCCGGCCGGTCAAGGAGAGGGCGGTTGACCCTCAGATTCGGCATGGATATAATGGTCGAAGCGCCTTCGGGAGCGGATCGAAAATGGCAAACGAGACGGGCAAGCGTTACGTGTGTGGCAAATGCGGGGCCGAGTTCATCGTGACCAAGGGCGGTGAAGGCGCCGTGGCTTGCTGCGACGAGGCCATGTCCCTGAAGAAGTAACCCGCGGCCCCGGCCGCCGGTGGAGTCCCAGATGTCAAATCAGCTAGGCAAACGTTACGTCTGTTCCACGTGCGACACCATGGTGCTGTGCACCAAGTCCGGGGACGGCGCGGTACAGTGCTGCGACACGTCGATGGATATCCAGGAGCCGCGGAAGCTCCCCTCCTCCGATTAACCTTTCGCGGAACGGCGTTCCAAAGCGCCAACCGGTCGGCGTCATGGTCTCGGTCCTACGGGATCATCCGAATGATGCCCACGACCTTGCCCTGCACCTCCACGTTGTCCGCGGCCGACATTATGGGCTCCATGGTGCTGTTGGCGGGCTGGAGGCGCACGCGTTCCCCTTCGTGGTACAGGCGCTTCAGGGTCGTCTCGTTCTCCATCCTCAGCCGCGCCACGACCATCTCGCCGTTGGAGGCGGCCCTGGTGGGCTCCACCACAACCACGTCTCCATCATCCACCAGGGCGTCTATCATCGACGTGCCCCGGACCCTCAGCGCGTAGAGAGGACCCGCGCTCTTCTTCTGCATCTCCGGCGGCACCTCCACGGTGTCCATGGGTTCGTCGGAGGCCCAGCCACCGTTTTCCAGCACCGGCAGGGGCTCACCGGCCGCGATATAGGCCACCACCGGGACCCGCATCACCGGCGGCTCGTCGGACACGCCCAGCCCACCTGCCCCCGGCAGCTCGATCCCCCGGGCCACGTCGGGCTTCCGGCCCAGATACCCCTCCCGCTGCAGGATGCGGAGGTTGTAGTCCACCACGGAGGTGGAGCTGATCTGGCAGGCCCTCTGTATGTCCCGCACCGTCGGCGGAAGTCCGTTCTCGCGCATGAACTCGCGGATCACTTCCAGGATGCGCTCCTGCCGCGCCGATAGCTTCTTCTTTGGTTGCATAGTCACACTCTTAAAACTAGTGTTCTGGTCGCAGGCTAGCATCCCCGTAGCTGGGGTGTCAATAGGCGGATGCCAGCGGGGACGGACGGCCTGCGGGGGCCGGGACACGGAACGGGGACTTCCGCCGGGGCGGAGTCCCCTACTTCCTGCTTTGCCCCCTCCCTCAGGAGGCCTTGAGGGCGTTGAGCTTGGCCGCCAGCCGGGCCTTCTTCCGGGCGGCGTTGTTGCGGTGCAGGACTCCCTTTGTGTCAGCCTTGTCCAGGCTGCGGACGGCCCTCAGCACGGCGGCCTCGGCCTCTTCCACGTTGCCCCCCTGGAGGGAGGCAACGGCTTTGTTGACGATGGTGCGGGTGGAGCTGCGAATGGTCCGGTTGCGTACCCGTTTCCTGGCGGCGGACCGGGCGGCTTTTGCGCTGGGCAAGGTCTCCTCCTGACTCTCTACTGGCTGACTCCGTACTGGCTGGTATGCTCCCCGGGCTTGGCTATCGTGCCGCCGGCGCCGGCGTGCTTGAGTTCGCGCGCGACACTCCAATTACTCCCTGGACGCCTTCGAGCTTGGAGAAGAGGCGCCCCAGCTGCCCGATGCCCGTCGTGTACAGGGTCAGGGAGATGGCGTGGGTGCCGTCCTCGTTCTCGGTGCTCACGACGGACGCGATGTTGACCGACTGCTCCGATACCCTCGTGGTCAGGTCGCGAAGCAGGCCTACCCTGTCCCACGCCTGGATGGTAACCCGCACCGGATAGAACTGCTTGGTCTGGCCCCATTCCACGCCGATCAGACGCTCCTTCTCGTCCTCGTTGCGCAGGTTGGAGCAGCTCATCTTGTGGACGGTCACGCCCCGGTTGCGGGTGATGTAGCCTATGATCTCCTCGCCGGGCAGGGGGTTGCAGCAGCGGCCCATCTGCATGAGCAGGTCGCCCGCCCCCAGCACCTGGACACCGCTGGTGGGACTGGACAGGGGGGCGTCCGACGAGCCGTGCTGCTCGGACTGCTCCTGCTGGCTGGCCAGCCGGGACACCAGCTGCGTCTCGCTGATGCCCCCAGAGCCCAGGGCGGCAAGGAACTCGTCGACGGTGTCGACCTTGAACAGAGAAGCTACGTTTGCCTCGTCCATCACTATGTTCAGGCGCCTCAACTCCCTGCGAAGGAGCTCCCTGCCCCTCTCGACGTTGACGCCCTTGGCCTGCCTTCTGAACCAGTGGCGTATCTTCTGGAGGGAGCTGGCCGAGTGGACGTAGCCCTGGTTGGGGTTCAGCCAGTCCAAGCTGGGGCCCCGGGCCACCTTGGTGGTGAGCACCTCCACCGTGTCCCCGTTGGCAATCTGGTAGTCGAGGGCCACCAGGCGGCCGTTGACCTTGCTGCCGATGCACCGGTGCCCCAGCTCCGTGTGTATCTTGTAGGCGAAGTCGATAGGCGTCGCGCCGCTGGGGAGCTCGACGATGTCACCCTTGGGCGTATAGGCGAACACCTGGTCCCTGAACAGGTCCGTACGCACGGACTCCAGGAACTCCTCGGTCCCCGTGACCTCCCGCTGCCACTCCAAGAGCTGTCGGAGCCAGGTCATCTTGTTCTCGAACTGCAGGTCTCCGGTCTCTCCCTCCTTGTAGCGCCAGTGGGCTGCCACCCCGTACTCGGCGGTCTGGTGCATCTCGTGGGTCCTGATCTGGACCTCCAGGGGGACCCCTCCATCGCACATGACCGTGGTGTGGAGGGACTGGTACATGTTCTCGTTGGGGCTGGCGATGTAGTCGTCGAAGGTGCCCGGCAGGGGCCGCCACAGGTTGTGGACTACTCCCAGAGCGTTGTAGCAGTCCGCCTTGTCCTCCACCAGCACCCTGATGGCGTACAGGTCGTAGATCTTGCTCAGCTCCTTGCCCTTGGCGGCGTACTTCTGGATCTTCTTGTGGATGCTGTAGATGTGCTTGGGGCGCCCGATGACCTGGGCGTCCAGCCCCGTCGATTCCAGCTCCTTGCTGAACTTCTCCACCACGTTGTCTATATAGTCCTCGCGTTCGCGACGCTTGGCCGAGAGCATCCGGGAGATCTTCTTGTACTGGAGGGGCTCCAGGTGCCTGAAGGCGATGTCTTCCAGGCGCCACTTGATGTCCCATATACCCAGCCGGTGGGCCAGGGGAGTGTATATCTCCAGGGTCTCCCGGGCGATGGCCTGGCGTCTCTCCTCGGACAGGGCCTCCAGGGTGCGCATGTTGTGGAGCCGGTCCGCCAGCTTGATCAGCACCACGCGGATATCCTGGGCCATGGCCACCAGCATCTTGCGCAGGCTCTCCGCCTTCAACCTGTCCTGGACGCCGCTGGCATGGACGGAGTCGTCGGTGTCCATGGCCATGAGGTCCATGCGGGTGAGCTTGGTCACGCCGTCCACGAGCTTGGCGATCTCGTCGCCGAACTTCTTGGATAGCTGGGGATAGGTGACCCCGCAGTCCTCCATGACGTCGTGGAGGAGGGCCGCCGCGATGGTGTCGGCGTCCAGCCGCAGGTCCCCCAGGAACAGGGCAGTGTGGATGGGGTGCTCTATGTAGGGCTCCCCGGATTTCCGGGACTGGCCGTTGTGGCACTCCGCCGCATACCGGCAGACCTGCTCCACCAGCTCCAGCTTGTCCGGGGGCAGATAGGACCCCACCAGTTCGAGAAGCTGTCCTTCGGCTGTACTCACTGCTCTATGCCCACCCGTTACGATGTGCTTATAATAATCTCTCGCAACTCGCAAGTCCATAGCCACAGCCGGAAGCTCTCTCCATTCCAGGGTCGCTACTTCCCTCTCCCTTGGGGGGAAGGGCCGGGGTGAGGGGGCTGAGCCCGCCTCTGCGGAGGCGCGTTGAGAGGACGACATGCAATATAGGGCCCCCAGGGGCACCGCCGACCTGCTGCCGGCGGACCAGAAGTACTGGCGGTACATCGAGTCCAAGGCGGTTGGCCTCTGCCGCACCTACGGGTTCGGCCGCCTGGATACGCCGGTGTTCGAGAACGCCGGCCTCTTCCTCCGATCGGTGGGAGAGGGCACCGACATCGTGGAGAAGGAGACGTACACCTTCGAGGACCGGGGCGGCGAATCGATGAGCCTGCGACCCGAGGGCACCGCTCCCGTGTGCCGGGCGTACCTGGAGCACGGCATGCAGAACCTGCCCCAGCCCGTGAGGCTCCATTACTTCTGCCCCGTGTTCCGCTACGAGAGACCCCAGGCCGGCCGTTACAGGGAGCACCACCAGTTCGGCGTAGAGGTGATCGGCGATGCCGACCCCTCGGTGGACGCGGAGGTGATCGAGATGGGCTGGGCCTTCATGGCCTCCCTGGGGCTGTCGGGTCTCTCTCTGGTGGTCAACAGCATCGGCGACCCCGACTGCCGCCCGGCCTACATAGACCAGCTCAAGGCCTACTATTCCCGACACTCCGAGCGGCTGTGCCGCGACTGCCGCACCCGCCTGGAGCGCAACCCCCTGCGCCTTCTGGACTGCAAACAGCCCGGATGCCAGGCCATGGGCTCCGAAGCCCCACGCTCCTCCGAGTGCCTTTGCGACGCCTGCCAGGAGCACTGGGACCGGTTGCAGGGGTACCTGGACATCATCGGGCTCCCCTACCGGGTGGACCACCGGCTGGTGAGGGGGCTCGACTACTACACCCGCACCGTGTTCGAGATCCAGCCGGCGGAAGAGGGCAGCCAGAGCACCATATGCGGAGGCGGCAGGTACGACGGGCTCGTGGAGCAGATCGGCGGCAAGGCAACCCCCGGCATAGGCTTCGCCACCGGCATGGAGAGGATGGTGTTGAACCTGAAACGCCAGGAGGTGGCCGTCCCCGACGAGCCCGCTCCCAAGTACCTCGTGGCCAGCACCGGCCAGGAGGCGCGCAACGTCGCCCTGGATATCGCGGCGAGGATGCGCCACCGGGGCGTTGGCGCCATACTCGGCGGGGCCGGCAGAAGCCTCCGGGGCCAGCTCAGGCAGGCCAATTCCCTGGGAGTAGACTACGTGGTCATCGTCGGAGAGGACGAGCTGGCCAGCAACCAGGTGACGCTGCGAAACATGCGGGAGGGCGGGCAGGAGCCGATGCCCGTGGAACGGCTCCTGGCACGCATGGATGCGGGGCGGGACTGAACCGGGAGCACCCACCTCCGACCGGGAGCCCATCGTCATCCCCGCACTCCTGACGCCAGTCCGTCGTCGGACGCCGCCCCGTGCCGCTCTCCTCGCGCTTGACAGCCGGTCGAGCCCTGTCCTATTGTAGTCTACAGCAGCAACTGCAAATGCGACCCTTCGCATGAACAGGCACACCGATATACTCGAGGCGGTCAAGGCCCAGGGGCTGCGCCTGACTCCGCAGCGCATGATCATCCTCTCCGCCATCGCCGACGGAGAGGGACACATGAACGTGGACGAGGTCTACGAGCGGGCCAAGCAGGCCTATCCGTACATGGACATCGCCACCGTCTACCGCACCCTGCACCTGTTCAAGCGGCTGGGACTGGTTACCGAGGTGGGCTTGGGCGACAGGCTCCACTACGAGCTGACGGACCCCAACGCCCGCCACCACCACATGGCCTGTCTGGTCTGCAGCGAAGCATTTGCCTTCAGCCCCAGCTACCTGGACGAGTTCAGAAGGCGTCTGGTCAACGAGTTCGACTTCGAGCCCGACCTGGACCACTTCACCATCACGGGCGTCTGCTCCGGATGCCGCGAGACGGGCCCTGAGGGACCGGATGCTGGCCGGCAATGACCGTCCACGCCGGCGCATGCTATGAACTTTAGCTGGATCATCGAAGGCAAGCTGGCGGGCTCCATGGGCCCGGTAGACCGGCAGCAGCTACAGTACCTGAAGGACCAGGGCGTGGGCGCGCTGGTCCGCATGGAGCGACGCACCGTATCCGGCGAGGACGTCGGGCTGGTTGACATGGCTGAGTTCGTCGTCGACTTCACGGCGCCTGCCCAGGACCAGATAGACCGCATGATAGCCTTCATCGACGGCCAGATCACAGCGTCCACGCCGGTAGCGGTCTCCTGCCAGGCCGGCGTGGGGCGTACGGGCACGGTGCTGGCGTGCTACCTGGTGCACACGGGCTACGAGGCGGGGGACGCCATAGCCGAGGTGCGCCGTCTCCGTCCACGCTCGGTCGAAGCCCCCGGCCAGGTCGATTCCGTCTACCAATACCAGGAGAGGCTCCAACGGGCCCGCGGCGGCGCGTCCGAGAGCTCCTAGTCCGTCATGCAAGTCCATCTGAGAGTGGCCGGCTCCGCTCCCGCCGATCAGACGGCTGAGTTTGCCCGACGCGCCGAAGAGGCGGGCTTCGACGGGATCGGAGTCCCCGATACCCAGCTGATCATGCGGGACGTGTACGTCGCGCTGGCCCTTGCGGCGGAACGCACCTCGACCCTTAACCTGATGACCGCCGTGACCAACCCCATGACACGGCACGTATCCGTCCTCGCTTCTCTGGCCCAAACGGTAGAGGAGCTTGCCCCCGGACGGCTCACCCTGGTGGTGGGCAGCGGCTACAGCGCCGTGAACACCATAGGCAGGAAGGCCGCGACGCTGAAGGAGATGCGGGAGTCGGTTACCAGCCTGAAGTCGCTGCTGGCCGGCGACAACGTCGACTTCGGCGGCTTCCAGGCCCGGCTGCCCTACGCGGCGGGCCGGAGGATACCGGTGCTCCTGGCCGCCACCGGCCCGCGCACCATAGAGCTGGCCGGGGAGGTGGCCGACGGCGCGATGCTGGCCGTGGGGCTCCACCCCGGCTCCATGGACGCGGCCCGCAGCATCCTGCACGCCGGGGCGCGGAAGGCCGGCAGGGACCCCGACACGCTGGACATCGTCTACCTGGCCCGGGTCCACGTGGCCGACGACCTGGACGCGGCCCGGGACATGGCTCGGCCCATCTGCGCCCAGTGGGCCCTGGAGCCCTACCGGGCCCGCTGGCTGCGGGAGGCGGGAGTGGACCTGCCCGACCTGGAGGTCCCGCCGGAGCTGGAGGGCCTCTATCCGGACATCCCCCACGCCGAGAACTGGGAGGAGGCCCGCCGCCTCACGTCGTTTCTCTCCGACGACCTGGTGGCGCAGATATGCGACGTCATCGGGCTGGTGGGCGGGCCGGACCGCCTGGCGGCGAGGCTCAGGGACCTGGAGGGACAGGGCGTGGACAAGCTGTTCCTGTCGACGATGGAGTCCTACGACCACCCCGAGTCCACCCTGAAGGCCTTCGCCGGCGGAGTGTTCACCAAGCTACGGTCCTCCTGAGCACCCAGCCAACGGGCTGAGGGGTCAGGCAACGGGCTGGGGCCCGCGGACCGTAGAGCGCATCGGGACCACCAGCAGCATCAGGGCCGTCAGCCCCGTCAGTATCCCCGAGTAGTAGTATATGGACCCGTAGCCGCCCAGGTAGTCGATCACCACGGCGGCCATGAAGGGCGAGGCGGCGCCCGCGGCCCCGTTGATGCCGAACAGCAGACCCGTCGCCGTTGCTTCGGTACCCCTTGGCGCCACGTCCAGTAACGCAGCCTGCATGATGTGGTGGAGGGAGAAGCTGAAGAGGCCCATCGCCGCCAGGACCAGCGGGAGGGCCAGGCTGTCTCCCAGGGCCACCACCGCCAGGGAGAACGCCGTTGCCAGGGCCAGGCACGGGAGAAGCACGGTCTTTCGGCTCCACCGGTCGGACGCGGCGCCCAGCACCGGACCCGAGACTATGCCCATACCCGTCAGCAGGCTGAGATAGAGCCCGGCCCTCAGGTTGCTTGCGCCTAGGTCTTCCTCCAGGTAGAAGGGCGTCCAGTGGAAGAGGGCGTCCAGCCCGATGCTCCGCAGGGTGGCGGCCAGGATGATCACGGCGATGATGGGTTGCTTCAGCAGCTCCAGGGCACCGCGGAACCGGGTGCCGAGCCGTATCTCTTCCGCCCGACCGTCCCGTCCAAGGTCTCTGAGGGACCACCACACGAATATGGCCAACGCCAGGGCGGGACCGGTGTATATGAGCAGGGCGTACCGCCAGAACAGGACCCCCAGCAGCGCCCCCGCCAGGAGGGGGCCCAGGGCGTTTCCGATGTTGGAGCCGAACCCGTGCATGGATATGGCAAACCCCCGGCGGTCGGGGAACTGCTGGGACAGGGCGGCGGTGGCGGGCAGGTGCCACAGGGCCCCCGGTATGGAGAGGAAGATGATGCCGATGACCAGGATGCCGAAGTTGGGGGACCCGGCCACCACGGCGAAGGACAGCGCGGCCCAGAACATGCAGCCGGTGAGTATCAGCCCCCAGTGGCGTCTCATGGTGTCGACGACGGGCCCGCCGCCCAGGTTGACGACGCCGAAACCCGCCATCCGGATGCCGTGGAGGGTCGCCACCTGGAGGTTGCTGAGACCCAGGGACGAGGCGATGGTGGGCATCACGGCCGGCAGGCCGAAGTCGTAGAGGTGGGCCAGCCCGTGCCCTACGGAGAGGCTGCCGAGGATGAAACCCCGGCTGTGCCTGGGCTTGGCCGGGTCTCGGGTGTCCGGTGCTTCCAACGTCACCTCCCGGCGCGGCGGCCGGACTGGGGGCAAGGCTAGGGGCCAGCGTTGCGCTGGCCCCGGTATCCGTTGTCGCTGCCGTCTGGGCCCGACCGGAGACCCCGGCGGGGTCCCCCTATCGGGGATGTACGGCTATTTCGCCAGCAGTATCTCGAGCACCCTGGGCAGGGCCTGCCTGGCCCTAGCCATCACGACGTCGTCCTCCAGGCTGCCCACCGGATGGGTGACGACGGCGTAGGGGTACTCGGCGATGCCCCTGATCTTGGCGATGGCCCTGGCCGTGGGAATGAACGCGTCGGTGAGCACCACGGCTGCGGGCTTACCGGCCTTCTCCACGGTGATGGCGTCGTGCATACTGCACGAGCTGCAGGACCCTCAATCCCCGGTCGCTGTTATCACCACGTCGCACTTCTCCAGGAGCTCGTCCATGATCTCCTTGGGCGCGGGGCGCGAGGCGTCCCCCTTGTCCAGGAACACGAAGCCCTCGAACTCGTAGGTGTCCTGGAGCAGCGCGTAGATGTCGTGAAGCAGCTTGTCGGCGTTGCGCTTGCTGTTGGACAGGAGCCCGACCACCTTGCCGTTGAGGTCGTCGGGGCGGGGAGCGAGGATGGTGTGGTCGGGAATCGCCTCCACGGTCGGGTCCAGCAGCTTGAACGTGGTAGCCTCTGCAACCATGTGTGCACCTCCGCCAAGGGTGTGTGTACCGCCGATTATATCATCCTGACCCGGTCGGGGTATACGGCCGACTTGGGTGTGCGGGGCTCAGTGTCCGCCGTGCCAGAATGGTGTCTGCCACACCGGCTCCCGGCCCTCTACCAGCGCCCGGCCCGCCTCCTCGTAGTCGGGGTGGGTGTGGTACCAGCGCTGCATATACGAATCGAGCTGTACGGCGTCCCTCAGCCCCATGCTGAGACCGTGCCACAGTATCTCCACGCTGGCCTGCACGGCGATGGGGGAGTTGCGCATGATGGTCTTGGCGATCTCGGTGGCGCGCGGCATCAGGTCCTCCGGGGTGGTGACCTCGGTGACGAGACCTATCTCGTAGGCCCGCTTGGCGTCCAGGACCTCGTGGGAGCCCATGAGGGACATACGCATGACGTGGTTGTAGGGCAGCCGCTTGGACAGGGCCACCGCGGAATGGACGATGGATGCGTAGGAGACGTGGTTATCGTAGAAGGTGGCATTGTCCGAGCAGATCACGATATCCGCCTCGCTCACCTGCTCCAGGCCCGACGTGGCGCACAGGCCGTTGACGGCCACGATGACCGGCTTGAAGAGGTAGTGGGCCTTGGGGCTGGCGGGGGTGTTCCAGCTATAGCGGTATGGCCTGGTGGGGGGAAGGGGGTCGGCGTCCAGGGAGTCCTTGACACGCTGGACGTCGCCCCTGCCCTGCATGAAGGACTCTCCCGCCCCCGTGAGTATGACGACCTGTACCTCTCCATCATCCCGGACCTCCTCCCAGACCGAGACGAGCTCCAGCAGCATCCTGGCGTTCAGGGCATTCTGGACCTCGGGACGGTTCAGCGTAACGTAGCCAACCCCGTCCTTCTTCTCGTAGATGACATGCTTCAAGTCCTCGGGCTTCATGGCGCCTCCCTGTCGTAGCATCGTCCCGCGACCCGCCGCCAAAGTATAGAAGGGCAGGCGGGCGGAGCCCCTTCAATATATGAACCCGCCTGGGGCTCTGTCAACGAGGCGCCGCCCGCCGGGCAAGCGGGGCCGTCTAGGCGCGTCCGCGGCGCCCCTCAGGCCGGTGCGTGTGCTTGACACCCTCCGACGCGGAGAGTAATATGAGGACTTGACGTAACAGTTTGAGCCCCGCCACGCGCCCGACTGGCCGACTGGCACCGAGGGCTGGACCGGGGCCCCCTTCCACCACGACAAGGAGGTGCGATGAGGCCCGTCGAACCTCAGCCGGACTACTACGGAATCCTTGGAGTGCCCAGGCACGCCACAGAAGAGGGGATCCGGCGGGCGTACATACGGAAGGCCTGGCAGCACCACCCGGACATCCACTCCGACGACCCGGACCCTTCCACGGCCATGCGGGACGTCAATGCCGCGTACGAGACCCTGTCCGACCCCGTGCTCCGGACCAAGTACGACTCAACCCAAACGTCCATCCGGCTCAGGCACCGGAGGAGCATGCCGCCGGCCCACTACTCCTCGGGAAAGCTGCGGGCGCCCGTCCGCCGCAGCAAGCGGAAGCCCGGGGTCCTGGACACCGTGCGCCTGCTCATACGGCGCCTGGCGAGATACGTCTCGGGTTAGAGATGCTCTGAACAACCCGGGGCCCCTCCCCGGTTGTTGAGCCCACCCTCCCTCGCTCCGCTCGGGCAAAGAATCCCTCAGCGACGACCGTTTGCCACGATCCTCGAGGGCCCGAGCTCCGCGCGGGCAAGGAGTTCCCCCAGGCCCTGACGGGCGGAACGCCGCCCGAACGGATCAGGCCAGCGCGTCCCTCAGGTACTCCACCACGTGCCTCGCCTGGCGGCCCGTGCCGTGCTCCACCTGCTGACGGCAGGAGACCCCGGTGACGGCCACGTCCCATTCGGGGCCCTTGGCCTCGACCGCCGGGAACAGGCGCAGCCGCCCGATCTCCATGGAGATGTCGTAGTGCTCCGCCTCAAACCCGAAGGAGCCGGCCATTCCGCAGCAGCCGGAGCTGACCTCCTCCACCTGGTAGCCCGCCAGCTTCAGGGCGGCCACCGAGGGCCCGGTGCCCACCAGGGCCTTCTGATGGCAGTGGCCGTGGAGGAGCAGCTTTCGGTCGGAGACGTCGGCGAAGGCCCCGTCCAGGGCGCCCTCCTGCCGAGATGTCTCCAGGAGCTCCTCCAGCAGATAGGAGCCGGCCGCCACCTCCCGGGCCCTGTCCCGCTCTTCCCCTTCGGGCAGCAGGTCGGGGTACTCGTCCCGGAGGGTCAGTAGACAGCTGGGCTCGCAGCCCACGATGGGGACTCCCTCTCGAGCGTAGGGATAGAGGGCCTGGACGTTGCGCCGGGCGTTGTCCCTGGCCTTGTCCAGGAGGCCCTTGGAGACCATGGGACGTCCGCAGCAGACGGCGCCTGCCCTGGACCCGCCGGAGGGCGCGGCCAGCTCCACGTCGAACCCGGCCCGCTCCAGCACCTCCACCGCCGCAATGCCTACCTGCGGATAGTTGTAGTTCATGAAGGTGTCGTTGAAGAGGAGGACCCTCTTCGTCCCAACGGCGCCGCTCCCAGCCTGACCGTCCCTCGACGAGGGACGGCGAGAGGCGAACCACTTGGGGAAGGTGGTGCGCACCAGGGGCGGGAGGCTGCGCTGGGAGTGGACTCCCAGGACCGCGTGCAGGAGCCTCTTGCCCAGGGGGTTGCTCGCAGCCCAGTTGGCAAGGGGCGCCAGGGGGGCCCCCAGCCGGCTCAGGGTGTTGATGTTCGCGAAGACCCGGGCCCGCAGGGGCAGGCCCTGGGCCCGGTGGTACCGGTCCAGGAACTCGTACTTGAGCTTGGCCATGTCCACGCCCGTCTGGCACTCGGCCTTGCAGCCCTTGCACTCCAGGCACAGGTCCATGGCGTCGTAGAGGCGGCGGCTGGTCAGCTCGGTGAAGGGCAGATCTCCCGACAGCACCGAGCGGAGGAGGTTGGCCCTCCCGCGGGTCGAGTGCTCCTCCTCCCTGGTGACCATGTAGGAGGGGCACATGGTGCCGGTGGTCTTGCGGCAGGCGCCCATGCCGTTGCACATCTCCACCAGGTTGGCGTAGCCCAGGTCCGCCGAGAAGTCCAGCTTGGTATCCAGGCTCTCCGTGGAGTAATCGGGCCCAATCCTGAGGTTCTCCGTCATAGGAGGGCAATCGACGATCTTCCCCGGGTTCATGATGCCCTCGGGGTCCCAGGCCCGCTTCACGTCCCGGAACGCCTGGTATATCTGCGGCCCGAACATCTTCTCGTTCCAGACGCCGCGAACGATGCCGTCCCCGTGCTCCCCGGAAAGGCATCCTCCATACTCCAGCACCAGCTCGCTAATGTCCGAGGCGATGGACACCATCTTGTCCACGCCCTCGGAGGTCTTCAGGTCCACCAGGGGCCTTATGTGCAGGCAGCCGACGCTGGCGTGGCCGTAGTATCCGGCGGTGGTGCCGTGGGCCTTGACCACCTCCTCGAACCTGCGTACGTACTCTCCCAGGTTGCGGGGGTCCACGGCGGCGTCCTCCACGTAGGGGAGGGGCTTCGCGTCGCCCTTGGTGCTCATCAGCAGGCCCAGGCCGGCGCTCCGCAGGGCCCAGACCTTGCCCTGGTCGCCGGGCTCCAACAGGTTCACGCAGGCGTATCCCAGGCCCTTGCGCTGGACGTCCGCCTTGAGGGCGTCCAGCTTGGACCTCACCTCGATGTCCGACTCGCCGTTGACCTCCACCACCAGGAGGGCGTCGGGCTCCCCTTCCACGAAGGAGAGCAGGTGGGAGAACCCCAGGGAGGTCCGGCAGCGGTCCAGGATCATCCGGCCTATCACCTCCACCGCCGCGGGGTTGTGCCCCAGCAGCTCCCAGGTGGCCCCGCAGGCCTCCGCGATGTCGTTGAAGTGGAGGACGGCCAGGGCCTTCCTGGCGGGGACCGGGACCAGGTTCACCTTGGCCTCGGTCACGACGCACAGGGTCCCCTCGGAGCCGACGACCATGCGGGCCATGTTGACGGGCCCGTCGTCCATGAAGTCGTCCAGGTTGTAGCCGCTGACCCGGCGCATGATGTTGGGATATCTGGCCACGATCTCGTCCCGGTTCTCCCGGGCGATCCTCTTCACCTGCCTGTATATCTCCGACTCCAGCCCGGCGCCGGACAGCCGGGCCTCCATCTCCTGGCTCCCGAGCTGCCGGAAGTGGGCCTGGCTGCCGTCGGAGAGCACCGCCTGGACCTCCAGCACGTGGTCCGAGGTCTTGCCGTAGATGACGGAGTGGGAGCCGCAGGTGTTGTTGCCCACGCCGCCGCCCACGCAGGCTCGGTTGGAGGTGCTGGGATCGGGGGCGTACTGGAGACGGTGAACGGCCAGCGCCTGGTTCAGGTGGTCCAGCACGATGCCCGGCTGGACCCGTGCCCAGCGCTCCTCGGTGTTCACCTCCAGCACGCCGCGCATGTACTTGCTGAAGTCCATGACGATGGCATGGTTCACCGTCTGGCCCGCCAGGCTGGTGCCGCCGCACCTGGGCAGCACGGGCACGCGGTCCCTGCTGGCCACGTCCATGACCGCCAGGACGTCGTCGGCGCTCCGGGGCACGACGACGCCCACGGGCTCCATCTGGTAGATGCTGGCGTCGGTGCTATAAAGGGCCCGGGAGTAGGGGTCGAAGCGGACCTCGCCTTCCACCCGCTCCCGGAGCTCGCCGGCCAGGTCCCGGCCCTGCCGGATGAGGGACCTGGCCTCCGCTGCTGTGGTCATGTGCCAGCCTCCAGATGTGCGTTCGACGCCTACATTACAGGAAAGGCCATGCCGCTTCAACCAGCATTTGCACCGCCCCGGCGTGAACAGGCGCTAGCCGAGGCTGGGAGTGGGATAGCCCCGGGACCAGGGAAGGAGGGTGTGGAGGAGGGTATCGACGTCAGGCTCGGCGCCCCGGCTGAGACACCTCTCCAGGTATTTGTAGACCGCCATGAAGGTGGGGAGCCCGTAGCCGGCGGAGACCACACGGTCGATGAAGGCACGACTGTTGGGCGGGGCGAGGCGCTCGACCAAGGCCGCGTAGTAGTCGATACAGTACTGGTAGACCAAGCGGTAGAGGCGCAGGAGGGCGAGGGGGCGGGCCATCTTCCTTCGGAGTGCGTAGACACGGGCTCTGAGTGCATTCATATCAGTGTTCTCCAAGATGAGTTTATCCGGGAACGACTGGGGCACCCCCATGCCGGAATTTTCAGTTGTCCTCTCATTTTCTCCCATTGGGGCCGACCCTCACCCCTGCCCTCTCCCCTGGGGAGAGGGAGAACGGTTGGGCATTATGGTAGGACACGCTTGGGGGGTTGGGAAGGGGCGAGTGTCATTGACACCGCCCACCGGGGGACGTAGCCTTGGGCCCATGCCCAACAGGAGGTGAGCGTGGCAGCGAAGAGGACCATGGACCCCGAGGGCGCCGTCACCGCCGGATACAGCCGGGGCGCCTGCTCCCACGCGGCGGACAGCTCGGACACGCTGTGGGTGAGCGGCATCACGGCCGCCGCGCCCGACCCCTCGGGGAGCAATTGGGCCTGCAAAGGGGACATGGGCCGGCAGACGGCGGCGGCCTACGACAAGCTGCTGCGCATCATGGGGGAGGCTGGCTACGGCCTGTCCGACCTGGTGAAGGTGGTCTACTACATGACCCCGGAGGCGCTGCCCAGCTTCAACCAGTCCATAGGCGTGCGGGCTGAGCTGATGGGCGTGGAGGGGCTCCCGGCGGTGACGGCCATCGCCGTGAAAATAGGAGGTTTAGCGTGGAAGATAAGCCACAGGCATCGGGTTCCGTGTACGTTCTTAGCAACCCAGCGATGGAGGGTTACATCAAGATAGGCCGAACTGACGAGGGCACGGTTGGGAGCGTTGTTCAGCGCATGAAGTCGTTGAAATCAACCGGCGTACCCCTGCCGTTCGATTGCGAACACGCGTCCGCAGTGGCGGACGCTCCGGCGGTCGAGCGGGCTTTGCATGAAGCCTTTGGAGATTACCGAGTGAGCCCTAAAGGGGAGTTTTTCGTTAACCTCGCGCCCTTTCGAGTTACTGCAATGTTGAGGCTTGTCGAGATTGAGGATGTGACGCCTCCTAGTGGGCAAGCAGACAATGCCGACGACGTGCCTACAAAAAACCCGCCCAAACCGCCGTTCCGATTTGATCAGGCAGATATTCCAAAGGGTGCAATCCTTCAGTGGGCAGACGACCCTGAGAAGGAGTGTACGGTTGATGACGAAAAAACCTATGTCATCTACGAAGGCCAGCGTTGGGCCATCTCCACACTTGCGCGGGAGTTGAAGGGTTGGAAACGAACACCTGCTGGCCCGGAATATTGGCTGTATAACGGGGAAACGCTTCGCGAGCGGCAGAGACGGATGGAGGGCAAAGAGGAGGGGTAAGGCGGTGCCTCAGGCGTTAGGGACTATACACTTTCTCCAATAGGACTTTGGAGCAGACATCCGACTTTAGGAGCAAAGCCAGTGTATGGGCATATAGGCACGCATATAGCAGTCTACGGCGAAAGACTGTCTCGTCGAGTAGGCGCAAGGCTACGTGCACACCAAAGGGGAGGGTATGGCGAGATTTAGGGTTACCCAAGAGTACGAGGTAGACTGCCCGTCATGCCAGTCCGGCAAGGTGGTGAAGGGCGGCTCGCAGTCCGGGGAAACGCCCACCGGGGCACGTAGCCTTGGACCCATGCCCAACGGGAGGTGAGCGTGGCGGCGAAGAGGACCATGGACCCCGAGGGCGCAGTGACCGCCGGATACAGCCGGGGCGCCTGCTCCCACGCGGTGGACACATCGGACACGCTGTGGGTGAGCGGCATCACGGCCGCCGAGCCCGACCCCTCGGGGGCTGGATGGGCCTGCAAGGGGGACATGGGCCGGCAGACGGCGGCGGCCTACGAAAAGCTGCTGCGCATCATGGCGGAGGCGGGCTACGGCCTGTCCGACCTGGTGAAGGTGGTCTACTACATGACCCCGGAGGCGCTGCCCAGCTTCAACCAGTCCATAGGCGTGCGGGCTGAGCTGATGGGCGTGGAGGGGCTCCCGGCGGTGACGGCCATCGCCGTGGAGGCGCTGCTGGACGAGGGCGCCCTGGTGGAGATAGAGGCCGTGGCCGAGAGGGGAGGCAAGGAGCGGCCCCACTACGCCGACCCGAGGAACGACTGGCGGCTCCCGTACAAGCCGGCCTGGGGCGGGGGCCGGGTGCTGTGGGTCGCGGGGGTCGTCGCCCGCTCCTTCGACGATATGGGGACCCCCAGCTTCCCCGACGGCATCGTCGCCCAGACCCGCGCCATCTACGCGAGGGCCCGGCGCATCCTGGAGAGCGCGGGCCTGGGACTCGAGGACGTGGTCAAGACGGTGGACTACATCGTCCCCGAGGCCCTGGATGGATACCAGGGGACGGAGGAGGTGCGCCGGGACTTCTTCGGCGACCACCTGCCCGCATCCACCAACATCGTGATCGACCAGCTCCTGGCCCCGGGCGCCCTGGCGGAGATCGACATGTTCGCGGTGGCCGGCGGGACCCGGAGGGCCGTCGGCGCGGAGCGGCCGGGCCGCGGTGGAGCGACGTTCCACCCCGCCGTCGAGAAGGGCGGCCTGCTATTCGTCTCGGGCCAGACGGGGGTGGACGGCGCCGGCGTTCTCGTGGGCGGGGGCGTGGCCGACCAGGCCAGGCAGGCCTTCGCCAACGTGGCGGAGCTGGTGGAGGCGGCGGGGGGCGGACCGGGGGACGTGGTCCGCACCGTGGAGTGCCTGGCCCCCCAGGCGGCTTCGGCCCACCAAGAGGTGCAGAAGGCCCGCCGAGAGCTCTTCGGCGACGACCTGCCCGCGGCGACCACGGTGGTCGTAAGCCGGCTCATGCAGCCCGGCGCCCTGGTGCAGGTGCAGGCAGTCGCCGATCTGGCCTGATTGGGGCGTGATGGGCGGACCACGGCCCTGAAGGGCCCTGTGCTATGATTCGCCCATGGCCAGACCGTCGGTAGTAGTCCTCGGCGGAATCAACATGGACCTGGTCACCGTGTCCCAGCGGTCTCCCCAGCCGGGAGAGACGGTGGTGGGCGACAGGTTCCTGACGTACCCGGGCGGGAAGGGCGCCAACCAGGCGGTGGCGGCGGCCCGCATGGGGGCGGCGGTGATGATGGTGGGCCGGGTCGGCGGAGACTCCTTTGGCGGGGAGCTGCTCGGCCATCTTCGGGGCGTCGGGGTGGACGTGTCCGGCGTCGAGGTGGATGCCGGGACCAGCTCGGGCATCGCCGTGATCAACATCGACTCCTCGGCCCAGAACCGCATCGTCCAGGTGCTGGGGGCCAACGCGACCTGCGGCCCCGCCGAGGTCTCCCGGGTCGTGGCGGCGATGGAGCACGCGTCGGTGCTCATGCTCCAGCTCGAAGTGCCCCTGGAGGAGTCCCTGGCGGCCGCCCGCGCCGCCTTCTCCAAGGGCAGGACGGTGATCCTGGACCCTGGACCGGCCCGCCCCCTGCCCGACGAGATGTACGGCTACTGCAGCTACGTGACGCCCAACGAGACAGAGGCCCAGGCGCTGGCCGGCTTCCCCGTGGTGGACGCGGCCTCGGCGGAGACGGCCGGCGTCAGGCTGCTGGAGAGGGGAGCGGGCTGCGCCATCGTGAAGATGGGGTCCCTGGGCGCCTACTACTCCGACGGCTCCACCTCCCGCCACATCCCTGCCCACCCGGTGGACGCGGTGGACACGGTAGCGGCGGGCGACGCCTTCAACGGCGCCCTGGCGGCGGCCCTGGCGGGGGGAGCGGGCCCGGAGGAGGCCGTGGAGCGGGCCATGGCCGCCGGGGCCCTGGCGGTCACCAGGCACGGCGCCCAGGACTCCATGCCACACCTGGCCGAGGTGGAGGCTTTCCTGGTGTCCTGTCTCCGAAGTTAGTTGGACCCGCAGGCCCCTCCCCGGGTTATTGGGCCCACCCGCCCACCCCGCGCTCCGCGCGGGTAAGGAACCCCCGCCCACCGGTGGACCGGTCTGCGGGAGGCAGGGCGGGAGGCGGACGGACTCATTCGACCAACCTGTGAGACAGCATACTAGCCGCTCAGCAGGGCGGTTAGCTGCGCCACGTCGTCCAGGTCCTCCAGGGCGTAGACCGCGTCCAACGCCTCTCTCTGCCGTTGGGGGGTGATGGTCCCCCGGGCGCAGTCGTCGAACTTGGCCTCCAGCTCCTCCCGGGTCATGGGCCGCTCGGGCGTCCCCCGGGAGGTGGATGCCTCGCGGGACAGCACGGAGCCGTCCTCGAGCTCGACCTCGATGAGGCTGAGTATGCGCTCGAAGCCCCGGGCCTCCAACCCCTCGTGCAGGTATGGGACGACCCTGGCCATCATCTCCCGCACGTCCGGCCGCTCCACCGTCTCGTCTGAGAACTCGCCTATGCCGCCGCGGCGGTCCAGCACCAGTATGGCCATGCAGAAGGGGATGCTGAACTTGGCCTCCAGCTCGTTGTGGGGCTCCCTGTAGCGGAGGGCGTTGAGCACGTTGGAGCTGGTGCCGAACCTGATCTCCCTCACCGTCTCCGGCCTGACGTCGTGCTCGGTGACCAGCTCCAGCATGGCATCCATGCTGGGGTGGGCCAGGGAGCCGCAGGGGTAGGGCTTGATGGAGACGCCCGGGTCCACGAACGCGTAGGGGCTGCCAAGCTTCCCCCGGATTAGCTGCGGGTCGGAGCCTCCACCAGCCACCTGGAAGAAGCCCCACCTGCCGTCCAGCGCGTCGGGATCGGTGGTGTACCCCAGCCGCGCCAGTTTGGCCGCCACCACGCCGTTCTCCCCGGCCGCCCCCGCGTGGTAGGGCTTGGTCATGGTACCGAAGGCGACCCTGATGCCGGCGCTCTTGCTGGCAGCGATGCCGATGGCGTGGCGGGTGGTCTCCACGTCCAGCTCCATGAGCCGGGCGGCCGCGGCGGCCGCGCCGATGACGCCGATGGTGCCCGTGGAGTGGAAGCCCCCCTGGTAGTGCCGGGGCGCGATGGTCTCGGCAACCTTGCAGGCCACCTCGACCCCGGCGCAGAAGGCCGCCAGCAGGTCCTTTCCCCCGGCCCCTGTCTCCTCGGCCTGGGCAAGGGCGGCGGAGAGGACCGGCACCGTGGGATGGGTAAGGAGGCCGTAGACCCGGTCCGGGACCGACGATATCTGCGTGTCGTCGAAGTCCAGGGCGTGGCCGCTGACCCCGTTGGCCAGGGCTGCGAACTGGGAGGGCAGCCGGACCCCCTCACCGATGACCGACGATTTGCCGGACAGCCCCAGGTCCCCCAGGTAGCTCCTGACGACGCTGGCGCAGTCGGAGCCGTGCCCGGCAAGCATCACCCCCAGGCCGTCGACCACCGCCTCCTTGGCCCGATGGACCAGCGGCGGGGGCAGGTCGGCGTATGAGACCGAGCTGGAGTACTCGGCCACCTCCAGGGTGATGGACTTGGTCTCTTCGGTCATGTGATCAGTTACCTCTCTTCATAAAATCCCGGCTTCATGTAATGCCGACGGCCATCAGGCCTTTTGGTTGTCACCCCGGTATGAAAATGGCGGCGGCCGCCCGTCATTCTGTTGTGCAGTCCCCCGCCCGTCATTCCGAGTGGAGCGAAGCGGAGGGAGGAATCTATCCATGCCGGCGAGTACTGTGCCCCTGGGCCTTGTGGCGTAGCATGCTTGTTGGAGGGTGCCTGAGATTCCTCGCCTACGGCTCGGAATGACATGCGGAGCGGCGGAGCGGCAGCGGCGGAGGGAGTGCTGCGAGCCTATTTTCATGGTAATCCCATCCGGGGTAATTGAAAGACCCTTGGACGGCCATGCTCCGTCATGGACCCGCCGTCCATGATGACCCCGGACATGCCCTGTCATGCACCTGCCGTCCATGTCGTGGTATCCTTATACCGCTCATGCTGGCAGATGACAAGTACTGCCCCCGCTGCGCCTCGCCCCTGGAGGTGCGCCACGTGCAGGGGAGGGAGAGGCCGGCCTGCCCAAGCTGCGGCAGGGTGGTGTACCACGACCCCAAGGTGACGGCGGTGACGGTGGTGGAGCGCGACGGCAGGGTGCTGATGGTCAAGCGCGGCCTGGAGCCGGGCATCGGCCTGTGGAGCCTTCCCGGGGGATACGTCGACCGGGGGGAGCCGGTGGAGAAGGCAGCCGCCAGGGAGGTGCTGGAGGAGACGGGCCTGGAGGTGGACGTGACCGGACTGGTGGGTGTATTCTCCCAGGAGGGCCAGCCGGTGATCCTGGTGACCTACGATTCCCGGATCAGCGGAGGCCGCACCGCCGCCGGTCCGGAGATACAGGAAGTGGGCTTCTTTCCCCCCGAGGAGCTGCCCCCGCTGGCCTTCTCCCGGGACCGGGAGATACTGCGGGCCTGGAAGATGCTCCGGGAAGAACGCCGCCACTCGACCGTAGGAGGATAGAGGAGAATGACCCCCGCCATAGGATTCGTCGGACTGGGGATCATGGGCAAGCCCATGGCCAGGAACCTGATGAAGGCCGGCTACTCCCTGACGATATACAACCGCAGCCGCGCCTCCATGGACGAGCTGGGCGCCGAGGGCGCGGAGCTGGCCGGGTCATCCATGGAGGTGGCCGAGAGGACCGAGATATTCATAGCCATGGTGCCCGACTCCCCCGACTCCGAGGACGTGATCATCGGCCCCAAGGGAGCCCTGAAGGGAGCGAAGGCGGGCTCGGTGATCATCGACATGAGCTCCATCGCTCCGCTCACATCCCAGAAGCTCGCCGCCGAGGCGGCCAAGGTGGGCGTGGAGATGCTGGACGCCCCGGTTAGCGGCGGAGAGCCCGCCGCCATCTCGGGCAACCTGGCCATCATGGTGGGCGGAAAGCAGGAGGTGCTTGACCGCTGCATGCCGATCCTCGACGTGATGGGCGCCAGCGTGGTGCGCGTGGGCGACGTGGGTGCGGGCAACACGGTGAAGCTGGCCAACCAGATAATCGTGGCCGCCAACATCGAGGCGGTGGGGGAGGCCTTCGTCCTGGCCCAGAAGGCGGGGATAGACCCGGAGCTGGTGTTCCAGGCCATCCGGGGCGGCCTGGCCGGAAGCACCGTCATGGAGGCCAAGGTCCCCATGATCATGGACCGGAACTTCAACCCCGGCTTCCGCATCCGCCTGCACCAGAAGGACCTGCACAACGCGATGCTGACTGGCAAGGAGCTGGGAGTGCCCCTTCCCGTCACGGGCTTGGTGCAACAGATGATCGGCGCCCTCATGAACCAGGGCAGGGGCGAGAACGACCACTCGGGCATCGTGAACTTCATAGAGGAGCTGGCGATGACCGAGGTCGCCAAGAAATAGATGAAGCTGCACGAGCACCAGGCCAAGGCGATACTGAAGAGCTACGGCGTGCCCGTGCCCCGGGGAGGCGTCGCCTCCACCGGAGCCGAGGCGAAAGCCCTCACCGGGGAGATGGGCGGAACGGCGGTCCTGAAGGCCCAGGTCCACGCGGGGGGGCGGGGGAAGGCGGGAGGAGTGGTGCTGGCGGGCTCGCCGGAAGAGGCCGCCGGCGCCGCCTCCACACTGCTGGGGAAGCAGCTGGTCACCGCCCAGACGGGGCCCGAGGGCGTGCCGGTACGGAGCCTCCTGGTGGAGGAGACCGCCCAGGTGGCGGGGGAGCTGTACCTGGCCATCACGGTGGACCGGGTGGTGCAGGGCCCCGTCGTCATCGCCAGCGACGCCGGCGGCATGGAGATCGAGGAGGTCGCCGCCAGGGAGCCCGAGCGGCTGCACCGGGAGGCCGTCGACCCCCTTCTCGGGTTCCAGCCCTTCCAGGGACGGCGGCTGGCCAGGGCCCTGGGCCTGGACAAGGCCCTCTCCCGCCCCCTGTCGGGGATACTGGGCTCCCTCTACCGGGTGTTCGTGGAGAAGGACTGCACCCTGGTGGAGATCAATCCCCTGGCCATCACCGGCGACGGCCGTCTAGTGGCCCTGGACGCCAAGCTGGAGGTGGAGGACGACTCCCTGTTCCGCCACGACGACCTCACGGACCTGAGGGACGCGGAGCAGGAGAACCCCTTCGAGGCCAGGGCCCGGGAGTACGGCATCGCCTACGTGAAGCTGGACGGCGAGGTGGGCTGCCTGGTCAACGGGGCCGGCCTGGCCATGGCGACCATGGACGTGATAAGCGCCGCCGGGACGAGCCCCGCCAACTTCCTGGACGTCGGAGGGGGCGCCAGCGAGGAGAAGGTGGCGGAGGCCTTCGGCATCATCCTGTCGGACGCCCAGGTGAAACGGGTCCTGGTGAACGTCTTCGGCGGCATTCTCCGGTGCGACATCGCGGCCAGGGGAATCGCCAGGGCCTGCCGGGAGCAGCAGAAGAGCCCGCCCATCCTGGCCAGGATGCTGGGCACCAACGTGGAGGAGGGCAAGTCCATCCTGAAGGAGTCGGGGCTGGACGTGACCTTCGCCGACTCGCTGGAAGAGGTGGCGGCGAAACTCGGCGGCGGAGAGACGGCTTGAGCATACTGGTAGACGAGAACACCAGGGCCGTGGTGCAGGGGATCACCGGCAGCGAGGGTGGCTTTCACGCCAGCGCCTGCATCGCCTACGGGACCAACGTGGTGGCGGGAGTCACGCCGGGGCGCGGCGGCCAGGTGTTCGAGGACCGGGTCCCGGTGTTCGACTCGATGGACGAGGCGGTGAGGGAGACCAACGCCGACACGTCGCTGATATTCGTCCCGGCCGCGTTTGCCACCGACGCCATAGTGGAGGCGGCGGACTCGGGCGTCGGGCTGGTCATATGCATCACCGAGGGCGTGCCCGTGATGGACATGATGCGGGTGCTGCCCTACCTTCGCAGCAAGGGCGTCCGGCTCATAGGCCCCAACTGTCCGGGGCTCATCACCCCCGGCGGCCGCTGCAAGCTGGGAATCATGCCCGGGCGCATCCATCTGCCGGGCAGGGTGGGCGTGGTGTCCCGCAGCGGCACCCTCACCTACGAGGCGGTGAACCAGCTCACCGAGCTAGGGATCGGCCAGTCCACCTGCGTCGGCATCGGCG
Organism: Dehalococcoidia bacterium; assembly: GCA_965207305.1. Classification (GTDB taxonomy): domain Bacteria; phylum Chloroflexota; class Dehalococcoidia; order Lucifugimonadales; family JAGWBF01; genus JAGWBJ01. Next base: position 693,222 of record CBDBMB010000004.1, read on the forward strand.
GCGACCCTCTCATAGGCACCAGCTTCGTGGACGTGCTGGCCCTGTTCAAGGAAGACCCGGACACCGACGCGGTGGTCCTCATCGGGGAGATCGGCGGCACCATGGAGCAGGAGGCTGCGGAGTACCTGGCCGGGGGCTTCGGCAAGCCCGTGGCGTCGTTCATCGCGGGGGCCACTGCGCCCCCCGGGAAGCGCATGGGTCACGCCGGCGCCATCATCACCGGGGAGGCGGGCACGGCCAGGGCCAAGACCCAGGCGCTGAGGGAGGCCGGCGCGCGGACCATACCCTCCCCGGGGGAGATCGGCGCCACCGCCAAGGCGATGCTGGCGTCGTAGGTGTCTCGCCACGCGGGAGGCGTCTGGAGCCGCACCCCATCGCGCCCCCGCCTTGACCCGAATTTCCGCCGTTCCTATAATTAACCCTCGAAAATCCCGGCCCACAGGCTGAAGGGCAGCGCTCCGTCCCCATGCAACCCACAGTCACACCTGAAGCCATCGACGAGATACGGGAAGAGGCCCTGCGCGAGCTGGAGTCCCTGGACGACCTGGACGAGGTGGAGGGCTGGCGGGTGGCCTACCTCGGCCGCAAGGGGCGCCTCAGCAGCATCCTGCGGGACATCGGCGGGCTTCCCCAGGAAGACCGGCGCGCGGTGGGCGCCGTCGGCAACCAATCCAGGTCGCTCCTGGAAGAGCGGCTGTCCCAGCGGCTGGAGGCCATCAAGAACGCGGGGCTTGCCGGGCTGGCGGACGCGGACCCCATCGACGTTACCCTGCCAGGGCGGCCGATAGCCGTGGGGAGGCTCCACCCGACGACCCAGATCGTGCGGGAGATATGCAGCGCGTTCATCGCCATGGGGTTCCAGGTCGTCGAAGGCCCCGAGGTGGAGTGGGACAGGTACAACTTCGAGCTGCTGAACATCCCCCGGGACCACCCGGCCAGGGACATGTGGAACAGCCTGTGGATCGATCACCGCAACGAGAGGGGCGAGCACAACATGCTGCTGCGCACCCACACCTCCCCGATGCAGGCCCGGGTGATGGAGGCGATGCGCCCGCCGGTGAGGGTGATCGTCCCCGGCAAGTGCTACCGCTACGAGGCGACGGACGCCACCCACGAGTGGCACTTCTACCAGGTCGAGGGCCTGGCGGTGGACGACGGGATAACCTTCGCCGACCTGAAGGGCACCCTCTACGAGTTCGCCCGGAGGGTGTTCGGACCGGACCGCAGGGTGCGGTTCCGGTGCGACTACTTCCCCTTCGTGGAGCCCGGCGTGGACATGTCCATCGACTGCTTCTCCTGCCAGGGCGGGGGATGCCGCATCTGCAGGGACACCGGGTGGATCGAGATCATGGGCGCGGGCATGGTGCACCCCAAGGTCCTGGAGGGGGTCGGCTACGACCCGAGCGTGTACACGGGCTTCGCCTTCGGCCTTGGCCCGGAGCGGATCGCCATGCTGAAGTACGGCATCGACGACATCCGTCTCTTCTACTCCAACGATCTCAGGTTTCTCCGGCAGTTCTAGACCAGGCCAATGTCAGAGGGAGCGCCATAGGCCGGCCATGAAAGCCCCCATTTCCTGGCTCAAAGAGTACGTGGACATCACCGTGGCAGCGGAGGAGCTGGCGCGCCGGCTGACCATGGCCGGGACCGAGGTGTCCGAGGTCGCCGCCATCGGGGGCTGGAAGAGCTGCTACGTGGGCCTGGTGAGCGGCGTGGAGGGGCACCCCAACGCGGACCGTCTGACGCTGTGCTCCGTGGACCTGGGCGGCGAGACGGCCAGGGTCGTGTGCGGGGCGCCCAACGTGGCCCAGGGGCAGAAGATCGCCTTCGCCAAGGTGGGGGCGGAGCTGTTCAACACCCACAGCGGGAAGGTCGAGGCGCTGAAGGCGGCCCGCATCCGGGGCGTGGTCTCCGAGGGGATGGTCTGCTCGGAGCTGGAGCTGGGCCTGGGGGACGACCACGAGGGAATCCTGGTCCTGGCCGAGGACGCGCCCGTGGGCATGTCCCTCTCCGACTACCTGGGCGACCAGATACTGGACCTAGACGTTACGCCCAACCGCCCCGACTGCCTGTCCATGATGGGCGTGGCCAGGGAGGCCGCCGCCCTCACGGGCGCGGCGGTGCGGGAGCCGGACGTTTCCTACCCCGAGGAGGGCGACGCCATCGACTCCCTGGTGTCGGTGGAGGTCCAAGACCCGGACCTCTGCCCGCGGTACACGGCGAGCCTGGTGTCGGGGATCACGGTCGGCCCATCGCCCCGCTGGCTCCAGGAGCGGCTGACGAAGGCGGGGCTGCGGCCCATCAACAACGTCGTGGACGTCACCAACTACGTGATGCTGGAGTACAACCAGCCCCTTCACGCCTTCGACTTCGACGCCCTGAAGGGCAAGACGGTTGTCGTGCGCCGTGCCCGGGCCGGCGAGACCCTCACCACGCTGGACGGGGTGCAGCGCAGGCTGTCGCCGTCGATGCTGGTCATCGCCGACGCCCGGGACCCGGTGGGACTGGCCGGCATCATCGGCGGCGGCAACACAGAGATGACCGAGGGCACCACCGCCGTGCTGCTGGAGTCGGCCAACTTCGACCCGATAAACAACCGCCGCACCAGCCAGGGCCTTAAGCTGCCCACGGAGGCGTCCATCCGCTTCGAGAAGGGCCTGCGGCCGGACCTAGCGCCCCTGGCGCTCCGGCGGGCGACCCGTCTGATACAGGAAGTGGCCGGGGGCGCCGTGGCCAAGGGCATCGTGGACGTCTTCCCCGGCCGGGACACGTTCGCCCCGCCGGTGGTAACCCTCACGGCGGCCCGCCTGCGCAAGGTGCTGGGGGTCGATTTGCCCCCCGGGAGGGTGGAGGAGGCGCTGCTGTCCCTGGGGTTCGCAGTCCAGCGGGAGCCGTCCAACGGTGGGGAGTGGACGGCCCTGCACGCGACGGTGCCCTACTGGAGGAGCGACATAGAGGTGGAGGACGACCTGGTGGAGGAGGTCGCCCGGCTGGTCGGGTACGACGAGATTCCCACCAGGGCCCTCTCCACGTCCATTCCACTGTCACAGCCACAGCCCCTCCGCGAGCTGCGGGAGCGCATCAAGGACCACCTGGCGGGGTGCGGGCTGCAGGAGGTCATAAACTACCCCCTGACGAACCTGGAGGAGTTGGAGAAGGTGAGGGCCCCAGACGCCGAAGGCTCAGTGGTGAGGGTGGCCAACCCGATGAGCAGCCAGCAGGAGTGCCTGAGGCCCACCATCGTGGCCAGCGTCCTGTCCACCCTGGCGTCCAACCTGCCGCATAGCCAAGGGCCGGTCAGCATCTTCGAGGCCGGCAGGGTGTTTCTTCCCAGGAAGGGCGACCTCCCCGAGGAGCGGGAGATGGTCGTCGGGGCCCTCTCTGGGCCACGGGCGGAGCCCCACTGGATGTCCGACAGCAACGTCCTGGACTTCTACGACGCCAAGGGTGTCGTGGAGCGGCTCCTGGTAGACCTGGGCATTAGCGCCTCGTACGAGGGAGGCCAGGACCCGGTGCTCCACCCCGCCCGGAGCGCGACCATCTGCGCCGGGAGCACGGTCCTTGGCAGGATCGGAGAGCTGCACCCCGGCGTCGCCGAGTCCTTCGGCCTGAGCGACACGCCGGTGGCCCTGTTCGAGCTGGACGTGGAGCGTATCCTGGATGCGCTGCCCGAGAGGGGCCGCCGCTACGAGGCCGTGGGACGGTTCCCCAGCGCCATCCGGGACGTGTCCGTCCTGGTGGACGCCGGCGTCCCTGCGGACCGGGTGCAGGCGACCATCGCCCGCCACCCGCTGGTGGCCGGGGTGGTCCTGTTCGACGTGTACTCCGGGGAGAACGTGGCCCCGGGCAAGCGTTCCCTCGCCTACCACGTCCACTTCCAGGCGCCGGACCGGACCCTCACCTCCGAAGAGGTGGCCCGGGCGCTGAAGCGGGTGGTCGGCTCCCTGGCACGAGAGGTCGGCGGGGAGCTGCGGGAGTGAACGCGCCGCAGGCCGCGTCATTGCCCCAGGACGTGCAGCAGGTGGTGCGGGACCTGCTGCCCTACGGCCCGGAGCGGGTCATCCTGTTCGGCTCGGTGGCCAGGGGCGACTCGGACGAGTACAGCGACATGGACTTCATAGTAATAAAGCGGACCGAGACCAGGTTCGTGCAACGCCTGGTGGATGCCGCCAGGCTCATCTCGCTGCCCAGGCACGTGGACGTCTTCGTCTATACGCCCGAAGAGCTGGCGGCCATGGTGGAGGAGGAGAACCCTTTCATCGAGAGCGCCCTCCGGGAGGGGATAGTGGTCTATGAAAAGGCCGCATGAGACGTATCGACGTTGGATGGGACAAGCGCAACACCAGCTACGAGTCGTGGAGATACTCCTGAGGGAACGTGTGTGGTCCGACGCGTGTTTCATGGCTGAGCAGACCGCCCAGATGGCTTTGAAGGCGTTCCTGTTCGGCAAGGGGCGGCGCATGGTGCCCATCCACTCGGTCCGGGACCTGGCGAGCCAGTGCAGCGAGGTCGACGAGAGGTTCAGCGAGGCCATAGAGTGGGGCAGGGTGCTGGACAGGTACTACATCACGACGCGATATCCCGACGCCCTGGCGCCGCCGGCGGTGCCCTTCGACTCGTTCACCGAGGCCGATGCGGTGCAGGCCCACGGATACGCCAGGGACATCGTGCAGCTCGTCGGAGGGGCTGCGGAGACAGACTCAGGGCAGGGAGAGGGGTGACATGACAGGAGGCCACGGGCACAGCCACGCCGACATGCTGAGCGTCGAAGACGCTTTCGAGAGGATCATGGCCTATTTTCACCCCCTGGAGGCGGAGGAGAAGCCGCTGCTGCAGGCCCTGGGACAGGTGCTGGCCGAGGACGTCCAATCGCCGATACGGATACCCCCAATGGACAACTCGGCCATGGACGGGTACGCCGTCCGCCACGAGGCCATCACCGGGGCCGGAGACGGGTCTCCCAGGCGCCTCCGGGTGACCGGGCAGGTGGCGGCGGGACAGGTGCCCCAGGGCCGGGTGTCGGGGGACTGCGCCTACAGGATCATGACCGGGGCGCCGGTCCCGGAGGGGGCCGACACCATCGTTCCCTTCGAGGACACGGACGAGGTCGAGAGGGTCCAAAAGGGGCTGGGGCTGGAGGAGATCCAGATCATGCGGGAGCTTCCCCCGGGGGCCCACGTCCGCCCGGCCGGAGAGGACGTGGCCCAGGGCGCCCTTGTCCTAAAGAAGGGGACGGTGCTGCGCCCCGCGGAGATCGGCGTGCTGGGCTCCCTGGGCAGGGCGCGGGTAAAGGTGGTCCGGCGCCCCGTGGTGGCCATCCTGGCCACCGGCGACGAGCTGCTGGAGGTGGGAGCGCCGCCCGAGCCGGCCAAGATATACGACAGCAACACCTACAGCATGGCCGCGTCGGTCCTCAGGTGCGGCGGCGTGCCGAACGTCCTGGGGATCGCCCGGGACAACCTGGAGGACATGCACCGCAAGCTCTCCGAGGGAACGTCCTCGGACCTGCTCATCACCTCGGCCGGGGTCTCCAAGGGCGACTACGACATCGTCAAGGACGTCCTCATGGAGCGGGGAGAGATCAACTTCTGGTCGATACGGATGCGGCCGGCCAAGCCCCTGGCCTTCGGGGTCATCCGCGGGCCCGAGGGCCGGGGCATTCCCCACCTGGGCCTGCCCGGAAACCCCGTGAGCACCATGGTGGCGTTCGAGGAGTTCGCCAGGCCGGCCATACTCCGGATGCTGGGAAAGACCAGGCTGGCTCGCCCGTCGTTGGAGGCGGTCCTCGAGGGACCGGTCCACAACTACGACGGGCGGCGAGTGTTCGCCCGGGTCGAGGTGACCAAGCGGGGCGATACGTACTACGCGAACCCTACGGGGCCCCAGGGGTCCAACATCCTAACATCCATGTCCAGGGCCAACGGACTGGCCATCTGCCCGGAGGAGGTCCCCATGATGGACTCCGGGGAGAGGGTCCGGGTGCACATGCTGGACTGGAACGAAGAGGTGGAGATTTGACGCTACAGGAGAACGCGCTCAGCCAGGAGCTCGACGCCGCCCAAGAGGGCGATCCGAGCTACGTGATCGATCCGTCCAAGGTGGACGCCCTGAACCGGTCCCTGGCCGTGCTCCTGGCCAGCAGGCGCTGCGCCGACTGCCGGGAGCGGCTGGAGGACCAGGGTGGCAACGTGGCCGCGGAAGAGCACATCCGGCACATAGAGGAGTGCTGCTCCCGGCAGGAGGGGTTCATCCAGCCCGAGATGCCCATGCAGGAGATAGTCTTCCGGACGCTGCTGGCTGGGGGCAACAAGCCGGCAGCCCTGTCCTACCTTCACAACGAGGTCACGGATACCTGGTACACGCCCATGAACCCGCGGAGCATCAGCGTCGACAACGTCAGGCGGGTGCTGGACGGCGATGGCTACTACGGCTTCGCCCAAGCGAAAGCCGCCTCGTCCTAAAGGGCGCCCCGACTCCCCACCCCCGGGTCCCGGCCTTCGCCGGGACGACGGGTGGGCCCTGAGGCGGAATCCAGAGGGTTACTGGCACGGGACGGGTAGGCGCTGCTACTCCTTGGGCTCCCGGGCGGCCTTGCCCTTGGTGACTACCTCCACGGGAGGGTTGGTCACGACAGGGCTGGTGGTGACCTTCTCCGTACCCTTCTTGGGCTTCCTCTTCTCTTTTCGCCGCACGTCTTTGTTGGCCACGACGCACTCCTGAATGAAGATTCGGACCAGGCAGCCTACCGTTATTGTACCATCGCGGAAGGGCCCGCACTAAGTATGCTCTGAACAACCCTAGGCCCCTCCCAGGTTATTGGACCCGCCCTCCCACCCCGCGCTCCGCGCGGGCAAGGAATCCCCACCCACAGGTGGGACAGCCAGCGGACCTATTCAGACCATTCTCAACCGAACCTGAACAGCTTCACCGCGGCCGCCGACGAGACGACGAGCCATCCCGCCAGCATGGCCAGCTCCCTCCACACCTCCCACGGCTGAAGGCCGTCGATGGCCACCCCCCGCATGGCGTCGAGCATGGGGGTTAGCGGCAACACCTGGACCAGCTCGGGAAGGACCGACGGGAGGCTGGCCGTCGAGAAGAAGGCCCCCGAGAAGAACACCATGGGAATCGCCACCACGTTGCCCAGCCCCGAGGCGGCCCGGGGGCTGTTGGACCAGCTGGATATGACGAAGCCGATGTTCAGGAATATGGTGTTGGCGAAGGCGGCGATCAGGAACACCCACAGCAGGTTCCCCCTGAAGCCGGCATCGAAGGCCAGCACGCCAATCCCGATGACCACCGCCGCCTGCACAAGGGACAGCAGCGTATGGGCCACGATCTCCGAGGCGAAGTAGTTGCGCACCGGCAAGGGCGTTGCCAGCAGGCGCTTGAGGATGGACTGGTTGCGGTACAGGCTGATCTTCACCGCGATGGAGATCATGGAGTTGGTCATCATCCCAAGACCCACCAGGCCTATCAGGACCGCGTCGAAGTAGCCGGCCCCATGGGTGTCGACCATGAGGGCCTCCACTTCGACGGCCCGGGGCGCGTCCCTCAGGCGCTGGTCCGCGCGGCCGACCACGCCTCGGATGGCCTCGATAGCAAGCCGGCCGGTACGGTCCTCGACGTCGCCGTGGAGCAGGGGCAGAGCGACCGGAGGGTCCCCGGCAGGGGACGGCGTGCCCAGGGCGGCGAAGGACTCGGGTATGACCAGCAGGAAGTCGAGGTCGCCGTCTTCCAGGTCGGCCTCAGCCTCGGACCGGGAGGCATAGTCCGACCGCACGTCCAGGTACTCCAGGCCCTCCAGGTCGGTCCGCAGCAGGCGCGATTCTTCGGTGCCGGCCAGGTCCACGATGCCCAGGTCGGCCGAGCCGAGGTCGCTGACGTCGAAGAGCCCGAAGACCACGACCAGGATAACGGGGAACGCCACGGCCCATACCAGCGTCTGCCTGTCCCGCAGCAGCATCTTCAGGTTCGCCGCCAGCAGTGGGCGCACGGTCTAGTCCCTCAGCTCCTTGCCCGTGAGCTCCAGGAACACGTCCTCCAGGGTGGCCTGGACCACCTCCAGGCGCTCCAGGGTGACGGCCCTGCCGGAAGCCCAGTCGAGGACGTGGGCCACGGCCCGGGGCGCGTCCCTCACCCGGAGCTCGAACGAGGCCCCGTCTGCGGCGACCACGTCGTCGGGAGCCGGCCGGAGGGACTCCGTCTCCTGGGGCGACAGGTCCCTGCCGGCGGAGAGCTTCACCAGGTATGGCCTCTCGACGCGGAGCAGCAGGCCGGAGGGCGTGTCCAGGGCCACGATCCTGCCGTCGTCCATGATGGCGACCCGGTGGCACAGGACCTCGGCCTCCTCTATGTAGTGGGTCGTGAGGACGACGGTCTTTCCGTAGGAGTGGATCAGGCGGACGAGGTCCCACAGATTGCGCCGGGCCTGGGGGTCCAGCCCGGTGGTGGGCTCGTCGAGGATGACCACCTCGGGGTCGTTCACGAGGCTGGCCGCCACCGTGAACCGCTGCTTCTGCCCCCCCGAGAGCTTCTTCAGGGTGGTCCCCGAGCGGTCGGCCAGGCCCACCGCGTCCAGCAGCTCGTCCGCCGGGAGGCGCCTGGGGTAGAAAGAGCCGAAGAGGGTCAGGATTTCATGAAGGGTCAGGTGGTCGAAGTAGGCCGAGGCCTGGAGCTGGACACCGATGCGCCCCTTGACCTGGAGGGGGTCCCGGCGGGTGTCCAAGCCCAGGACCCGCGTCTCCCCCTCGGTGGGCGGCTGCAGCCCCTCGATGATCTCCAGGGTCGTGGTCTTCCCGGCGCCGTTGGGCCCCAGGATTCCGAACACCTCGCCCCGCCGCACGGTGAACGAGACGCCGTCCACGGCGGTGAGGGAGCCGTAACGCTTGACCAACCCCCGCACCTGGATCACCTCGTCCATGGCGCCCGGATTATAGCACAGGGGCCACGGCTGACTTGAAGGCCGGCGCACAGGGTGTTAACGTAGCCCCACATCTCTCGTCCCCGGGCTTGTCCCGGGACGTCCCAGAAAGGCAGACCGAAGGTGGCCACACTGCACGCGAGGACATCGTCCTTCGATTCCATCCGGGTTGGGGACGAGCTCCCCATACTGGTGAAGCACGAGGACCAGCAGTCCATAGACAACTACGCCAGGTACGCGCCCGTGGGCCTGAGGGAGGGCTGGCGCAACCTGCACACCGAACCCGAGTACGCCAAGCAGGGCATCTTCGGCGGCACGGTGAACATGGGAGTGGCCACCGTCGCCTACGTGGCGGAGCTGCTGGAGAAGGCCTTCCCCCTGCGCAACCTGATGGCCCGGGGGAGCCGTTTGGAGATGCGGGCCACCGAGCCCTTCCGCGCGGGCGACACCGTCACCTTCACGGGCCAGGTGACCGAGGTGTCCGAGGAGGGAGGCCTGGGCCTGGTCCGCTGCGAAGTCACTGGGACCAACCAGCGGGACCAGGTCGTGGCCCGGGCCCGGGCCACCGTCCCCTTCAGCTCCTAGCGCCCTCTCACGGGGCGCACCCCTCGCCTCATACGGCCAGGAGCGTCTCCAGGTGGTCCTCGTCGGTGAGACCCTCGGAGTCCGGCGTGAGCAGCAGCCACGGGTTCAGGCTGAGGTCGACGCCGCCGCACCTGGGGCACCGCGGCGTGGGGCCGTCGGCGCTGAACCAGGGAAACTCGTGTCGGCATACCCGGCAGGCGTACTCGGCTATGGCCATGCCCCTACTCCCCGGCGGTCGCCCCGACCCGGCTCGGCGGCGTTTCTCGGCCGGGGCACCGGTTCCTCGCCAGAAGCCCTAGTTCCTGGCCAGAAGAATGTGGAACTCGAGTTGGCCGATCTCCCGCCGCTCGCGGATGGAGGCGACGGCGTACTCGATGGCCATACGGGCGAAGCCCGAGTACCGGACGGCGTTGGAGCCCAGGGTGACCACGGGCTCGGGGCCGTTCAGGTCGATGCTCATCTGGTCGTTCTCGCTCTCGTCCAGGCGCAGCACCACGTCCCGGCCGGTGAGCCGGCGTATCTTGTCCTCCATACGGCGCAGAAACTCGGTGTCGTCCATCGGAGAGGTCCCTACGGTCCGGGCGCCCTGACGGCTACGCGTACCTGACCAGAAGGTCGGCCAGCTCCCTGGGCCGTTCGAGCATCACCTCGTGGCAGGAGTCCATCTCGGGGCCCATCTCGATGCCGTCCAGCCGGGACGCCATCTTCTGCTGGAGGGCGAGGGGCACCAGGGCGTTCCGCCACAGGGACACGTAGGTCACGGGGCAGGGTCTGGCCACGTCGTCCAGGTACACCGGCGAGCCGAAGAACCGCATGGGAAGGGGCCTGAACCAACCGGTGAACTGGATCACGTCGAAGGGGTCCATGCCGCGGCAGTAGACGTGGTCGATGACCGCCTTGGGCAGCCGGAACTCCCTGCGGGTAAGCCGGCTCATGCGGGCGGATGTCTTCAACCCCATCCTGTGGAGCCGGGGCAGGGTGTCCAGGACGCTTTTGCCCTCCGCGGGGAGAATGCCCGCCAGGAGGACGACCCTGCTGGGGGGCTGCTCCAGCCTGGCGGCGGCGTGGAGCACCACCGGCGCCGACGCACCGTGCCCCACCATGAGCACGTCGCCAAGGCCTTTGTCCCGAACCGCGGCGGTCACGGTGTCCACGTAGTCATCCAGCGACGGCTCCGTCGGGTCGTCGCCGGGCTGGATGATCTCCCGGGGCAGGTCGACGGTGACCACCTCGCCGACCCTGCCGCCAACGTACAGTCGGGGAGGGTGTTCCACGGGAGCGGTGAGGGCACCCCAGACCTTGCCCCAGCACCAGGCCCCGTGGCCCACATCGTGTACCAGAACGACATCCACCATACCGCTCCCAGGCGAAGCCCTCGCGAGCCCAGCCCCTGCGAGTCCAGTAAGTAGTATACACGCAGATGCGGGCGTGGCAAGCGGGGCCTAGGCGAGGGCGTGCAGGTAGTCCAGGGAGCGGGCCACCGTGGCCTGGCGCGGGAATATCTTCTCGGTCAGGACCCTGTGCACCTCGGGGTCAGGGTCGGCGCAGCAGTCCGCCAGCACCACGATCTCGTAGTCCGCGTCCGCCGCCCAGCGGACGGTGCTCAGCACGACCCCGCTGGTGGAGATGCCGGCCAGCACCAGGTTGGTGACGCCCATGGACCTCAGCACCGTCTCCATGTCCGTCGTGGAGAAGGCGCCCACGCGCCTCTTGGTGACGACCACCTCGCCGGGGTCGGGACGCACGCTGCCGTGGACCTCGGCGCCGGGGGTGCCCTCCCTGAGGCGGCCCGTGCTCTTCATGGCGCTGAAGGACTTGTTCCGGGCGCTCACCTCGGGATGGCCGGGGCGGAAGGACACGACGACGTAGACCACCGGGACTCCCGCGTTGCGGGTCGCCGCCACGACAGCGGAGGCCCTGTGGAGGAGCCCCGGCCGCTCGCTGGCGGACACGCTGCCCACGATGTCGTTCTGATAGTCCATGACCAGTAGCGCCGTACGGTCCCGGTCTATGCTGAGCTGCGTAGTCATTTCATCCCTCCTAGGCGAGCGTTATCGGCGTAATCGGGCCTGCACCGGCAGGCTCCCCGGACGGGAATGTCCGGGCGGGAACATGATAGCACAACGACATCGGTCTTCCGGTGTGTGGCGCCTTGTTGAAACCCCGTAGGTTGTCTGATAGCATCGTACGCGCTGTCAGTTTAGGGCGTTGCCGGGCTGGAGCGTTGGCCGGAAGGAGCGCGTTGGCGAGGACGGGCGAACAGGCTACGGGGGCGGGTCCCGAGGACCGGGCGAGAAGAAGCAACGCCCTCATGGCCGGCAACGTCATCGGCGCCCACGGCCTGGAGCATACCTACGGCCGGGGCTTCCTGGTGATACTCACCACCCGGATCTACGACGCCCTGGGGCTGTCCGACTTCCAGGTGAGCCTGCTGGACGGGGCCCGGTCCCTGTACAGCGGCGCCGTCAGCATGGGCGGCGGGTTCCTGGTGGACATGTTCCAGCACCGCCGGGGACAGATACTGGCCTTCAGCATGGCCCTCATCGGCCTGGGCTATTTTCTGGTGGCCGTGTCTCCCAACTACGCGGTTATTCTGGCCGTGCTGTTTCTCCCAGCCGCCGGGACTGCGCTGTGGCATCCACCGGCCCTAGGGCTGCTGGCCCAGAGGTACCCCAGGCGAAGCGGGCTGCTCATGTCCCTCCACCGGTCCACGGGCAACGTGGGGGACTGGGCCGGGTCCCTGCTGGCCGGAGCCCTCCTGACCTTCGTGGGCTGGCGGTGGATCATGGGCGGCGGCACTCCCCTGCTGGTCCTCCTCGCCCTGACGCTGCTGGTCGTCCTGAGGCAGGCCGGGGGGCCGAGGCTGGCGGCCGCCGGCTTCACCGGCAAGCTGAAGCTCCAAGTGCGCGGCCTCCAGGAGGCCATGCGGGGAGGCGGTTGGTGGGACATCCTACCCATCTTCGCCGTCTCCGCCCTGCGCGGCATGGGCGACAGGCCGCTGATGTGGATGATCCCCCTCTACGTATCCAAGGAGCTGGGGAAGAGCGACTTCACCGTAGCCGTGCACGTGGCCCTGCTGGCCGCGCCGGGCATCGTGTCGGGCCCCCTCTTCGGCGCCATGTCCGACCGCATGGGACGCAAGTCCATCATCGCCGTCACCATGGCCGCGGGGGCGATACTGCCCGTGACCATGGTGCTGGGGGGCAGCGGCCCCTGGATGACCCTGTCGGTGGCCGCCTTCGGCCTGTTCATGTTCACGGTGAACTCCCTCACCCAGGCCGCCGCCATCGACGTGGTGGAGGGCCGGGGACTGGAGGGCACCTTCATAGGCTTCATGTGGGGGAGCAACGCCTTCTTCGGGTTCGCATCGTCCCTGGCGGCGGGCCAGTTGGCCGAGTCCATCAGCCGGCAGTCGGTGTTCTACTTCGCTTCGGCCCTGTTCGCCCTGGGGTTCCTGGTCTCCCTGGTCATGCCCTCCACCGGCGGCCGGGCCGGGTCCCGGGGGAACGGCGCTACTGCAACGAGATAATCACGACCCCGGCGGTGATGGCGGCGATGCCGGCCACCTGGGGCCTGATGGTCCGGGCCACGATCCAGTGGCCGAACCGTGACGGCAGGAGGCGGGCCAGGAGCAGCGAGTAGAGGAACACCACGGTGGGCTGGACGGAGCTGACGGCGGCCACCAGGGAGACGGGCCCCAGGTTGATGGCGCCGTTGCGGGCGATGAGCGACACGGTCACCAGGGCCTCCGCGGCGATGACCATTCCCATGAAGCTGGGACTCCTGAGCGCCGCGGCCGGGTCCTCCCGGACCTGGGGCAGGGCGAAGGTCCAGAGCATGACGGTGGCGACGCCCAGGCGGTAGACGCCGAAGAACTGCCAGAAGGTCTCGCTCTCCAGGAACTCCTTGGCCAGGACTATGGACACGGCCATGAACACAGCCGCCCCCAACGCCAGGAGTATCGGCACGGGATTGCCGAAGGAGCGGGACTCCTTGCCGCCGCCCTGCCAAGACACCAGCACGCCGCCCATCACCGCCAGCACGATGGCGAGGACGGCCAGCAGGGAGATGCGCTCTCCCAGGAACACGGCCGCCATGGGGGCCACCATCAGGGGGTTCAGGTACCAGACGGGGATGACCCTGGTCACCTGCCCCAGCCGCAGCGCGACGAGGTAGAGCACGAGGCTGACGGACACCATGGTGCCCGAGAGCCAGCCCCCCAGGTAGGCGCGCCCGTCGACTCCCTGGCCGCTGACCGCCGCCAGGACCACGACGCCGATGAGCGCATCGAAGACGCCCACCCACGCCACGTAGTGATAGATGCTGGTTCGGGAGCGGTCGACGATGAACTTTTCCAGGCAGTTGACGGAGGCGAACAGGACGGGGGACAGGAGGGCGAGGAGGAGCCACGCAGGCAACGTGCGCGCGCCCGCCTACCGGTGGGAGACCCTGGCGCTTCCGACGCCGACGGCCGTCCGGTGGCCCTCCTGGTTCTCGGACCACACCTCCACCGTCGCCCGGGTCCCGCCGTCCTCGGGAACGGTCTCCGTGACACGCCCGCGGACGGTTATCACGTCGCCGTCCTTCACGGGGCGCAGAAACTTGAGGTTCACGGTGCCGGTGGTATGGAAGGCCTCCGCGCCGAACAGCTTCCTGAGGGCCTCGGACACGAAGGCTATGGCCATGCGGCCCGAGGCCACCGGGTAGGCGGTGCCCAGGTTTCGGGCCGCCAGGTCCCTGTCGGTGTGGATGCTGGCCCGCTCCAGAACGCCGCATGCCTCGAACAGGTCGATCTTGTCCTGCGTGACCGCCTTGGTGAGGGCGGGAAGCTCGGCGCCGACCTCTAGGCCCCCTGGGGGTTCCATTTTCTTCCCAACTCGTCGGGCTTCTTAAGCTGGTAGGTCCGGACGCGCTCCAGGAGGCGACCGTCTTCGTCCTCCGCTGTGGCTTCCAGCACGATGTACGGCCTGTCGCGGCGGTGGTACTTGTCCGCCAGGATGGCCCTGACGGTGATGCGTTTGCCGGGGATGGGCTCGTTGAAGAACTCCACCTCGTTGCCGGCGTTCACGTTCCCGGTCGCGTCGTCGTAGACCATCAGGAAGGCGGTGGCGTCGTGCTTGACGGCGATGGTCGCGAAGACCGCGTCCGGGTCATCCACCGACTCCCGGTACCGGTCCAGCATCTCCTGGGTGAGCACGTACTCATAGGAGCCCAGGTCTTCCCCGGCCTCGGCGCTGTAGAAGTCGAACTGTCTCTTGGCGCCCTCTGCCACGGCTACTCCTTGTACCACAGGCCGTGGGGCCAGTCAATGGAGACGGAGCAGGGGTGGTGTCTCAGCTTGAATCCATGGCGTCGAGGATCCGGCCCCATCCCCGACGCCTGCTCGGGCAGCCCTTCGGCGGCCGCAAAGAGGTTGTGGAGCACGGATATGCACAGAAAGGCCCGGTCGCCTGTTTGACCGGGCCAGCTGAGTTCCAGGTTTCCGGGCTACCTATCTGGGCGCCCTAGGCCCTTGGGCGACTCGGAAATGCAGCGCATGGACCTCATTGCCATCTATGAGCCAGCTTACTTGGTAGTCACCGAACTGCTCTAGTCTTAGGCCGTATAGGCCGTTCACAATTCGATGGGTCCGGTAGGTCATCCCCTCGGCCGGCGCGGGAATGTCCAGATTGCCAGTTGTCGGCGGGATGATGTTCTTGGCATCGGCGTCCTGCAAGTGCACCTCGAACGCCCTCTTTCTCCCAGTCTCGCTAGCCGTGAACTTCAGCGCGAGAACCACGAACAGCTGCGGATGAATTGCTGGCAAGACTTCAGCATAGATCGAGTCAATCCCGATTCCTACCGCCGTTAGCTTGTTACCGGAGTCGGCATAGTCGCAGAGGAATGCATATTCGACATTCATGGGCGCTAGGCCGTCCCGGTCTCCGTCAGTGAGCGGGGTGCGACGTGTGGAGCGTTGTCCGGAATGCTGGTCACGGAACAGACTGCATCTATCGCTTCCCGTATGTTTGCTTCCAGTTCGGCAAGCGTCTCCCCCTGCGAGACACAGCCGGGCAACTCAATGACCTCGCCCCAATAGCCAGCTTCTCCCTCCTCACTCTCGTGAACCAGGACGGTGAATCGTGGCAAACTGCTTATCGTTTCTGCATCGCCTCGCATGATAGTGGTCATTGTCCCTTCCTCCGGTCTAAATATTCTCCAAGAATTCGCGGTCGGTTCTACCTGATAGCCTGATGAGCCTCTTGAGCAGCCCAATCTTGAGAATACCAGCAGGCACCGAGAGGTTGTATCCATTCAAGTTTACAACGCGATGGCTACCTTTTCCCCTACGCTCTACGCCGCCCAGCCGAATGAAGGCCTTGGTCACCCCGAATCGGTGAAGCGAATGATCAAGGGGACCACTATCGCCGTGGCCGCCAGTGTCGCGATAACGGCGGTGAAGAGGAGATAGCGGGTACCGTAGTTGGATACCAGGGAGGGGTCGTAATATTTGTCCACTTCGTTGTCACGGTACATGGCAATCAGGCCGTCGAGAAGCATGCGCCGGGTCCGTCTGCCCAGGGCCAACGCGGCCACCGCGATGACGTTGACGGATACCGTCAAGACCACGAATACGGCCAAGACGAGATCGTAGGTGAACGTCGAGTCCTCCCCCGTGGCTCCCAATGATACGGAGGAGTTGATCCCAAGGACGATCAGGTTGAACACGATGGCCGTGAGCACGAAGATGGTGTCGGTACGGCTGCTATCACCGAGCTCCCTGACGATGTGATCGTGGACTTGGCCAAGCATTGTCAACTCCTCCGTTCTCCATAGAACACGGGGCGGCGGCGTCCGCTGACCCCTCCAAGAATCATACCAGACCACGTACAGCCAGGAGCCGGGGCTGAGGTGGCCTCCGGCTGCGTCGGGATGCGCCTATACTCCCGGTCACGCGGGAATGGTAGAATCTAGACCGGGGGACGTGGGGCTAGACCGGCGGCCGTGGGGAGCGCCGCCGGATGCCGGAAGGAGGACCGCTTGATCCACGAAATCGGGGGAAAGGCCCCAAGGATTCATCCCTCGTGCTACATCAGCGAGGCGTGCACCATCATCGGCGACGTGGAGATCGGCGAGGGGTCCAGCGTGTGGCCGGGAGCCGTGATCCGGGGCGACTACGGCAGGATCACCATCGGCAGGAACTCGGTGGTCCAGGACACCTGCGTCGTCCACACGGACGACTACCTGGACATCGGTGACAACGTGCTGGTGACCCACGGCGTGGTGATCCACGGCCACAAGATCGGCAACAACACGCTGCTGGGCGTGAACTGCGTCATCCTGGAGTCGGTGGAGATCGGCAGCTACTGCCTGGTGGGCGCCGGCAGCGTCGTCAGGGCCAACACCACGGTCCCCGACGAGTCCCTGGTCATAGGCGTGCCGGGCACCGTCCGGCCCCTGAGCGCCAACAACCGGAAGCGCCTGGAAGCGCCCACGGCCAACTACATCCGCAACGCCCAGCGGTACAGGGCCGCAGGGCTGGGCCTGGAGATACCTCCCCAGTGAAGGACCTTGGCGCTTCCACCGCCTGCGCCGCGGAAAGGGCATCATAGAATGCCGCCCCTCCTGACCGAAGCGGAGGTCCGGGAACGCCTGGGCACCGTGGATGGGTGGCGCCGCGACGGCGACTATATCGTCAAGGAGCTGCGCTTTCAGTCCTTCAAGGCCGCCATGGAGTTCGTGAACCGCGTCGCGGACGTCTCAGAGGAGATCGACCACCACCCGGACATCACCATCGTGTACACCAGGGTCACCCTCTCCATAACCACCCACAGCGAGGGGGGACTCACCCGCCGAGACTTCAGGCTGGCGAGGCTCATCGATGGGCTGGACTAGCCCAGACCCGCCCACCCTTCACCTCCGCCCGTTGGCCAACGCTCCCCAGGTGGCAACCAGGAAGGGGACGCAGTAGGTGAGGGGTACCTTCCAGTAGAGGCCCGGCTCCCACGACCCGGAGAGGATGACGTTGCCCTGGCGTGTCCCGGCTCTCGCGATGAGGCGGCCCGCTAGCGGGCCCTGGCGACGGCCTCTTGCAGCGCCCGCCCGGCGAACACCTGGACCAGATGGGCGCGGAACTCCTCCGAGGCGTGGATGTCGCCCAGGAAGTCAATGCCCTCGCCCGCCTGGGCCGCAGCCCGGGCGATGTTGTCGTCGGTGGCCTCCCGGCCCTCCAGGGCAGCCTCGGCTGCCCTGGCCCGACCGGCGTTGGCCCCGGCGCCGGTGACGCCGATGCGGACCCTCTGGCAGGTGTTCCCGGAGAGGGTCACGATGGCCGTGACGCCCACGATGGCGAAGTGGGATGCCTTGTTGGCAAACTTCTTATAGGCCCCTCCCGTGTTGGCGGGGAGGGCGGGGATGCCGATCTCCGACAGTATCTCGTCGGGCTCCAGGCCCGTGGTGAAGGGCCCCTGGAAGAACCCGTCGGCTTCCCTGGTGCGCTGGCCGCCTGGCCCGGTGGAGGTGAGGGTGGCTTCCAGGGCCAGCACGACGGAGGGCAGGTCGGCGCCGGGGTCCGCGTGGGCCAGCGAGCCTCCGATGGTGCCCTTGTTGCGCACCTGGATGTCGGCCACCTGGCCGGCGGCGTCTGCGAGGGCGGGGTAGCCGTCCCGCACCAGTGCGGAGGTCTCGAGCTGGTGGTAGGTGGTCATGGCCCCGATGGCCAGGCCTCCTCCCGCCTCCCTAACGTAGGAGAGCTCGGCTATCCGGCCCAGGTCGATGAGATGGCCCGGCTCCGCCAGGCGCAGCTTCATCATTGGTATGAGGCTGTGCCCGCCGGCCAGGACCTTGGCGTCGGTGCCGAGGGAGGCGAGCAGGCCCTGCGCCTCGGCCAGGCTGCTTGGAGCGCTGTACTGGAAGGAACCGGGGTACATATCGTCAACTCCTCGTCGTGCTGGGAAGGCCTAGCCCTGGCCGGCCGCCGGGCCCATTGCCCGGGCCCTCGCCGGACCCGGGGTGCCGGCTGTTAGCGCTTTTCGGCCGCGTACTGGATGGCCTTGACGATGTTGTGGTAGCCGGTGCAACGGCAGTAGTTGCCGGACAGGCCGCTGCGTATCTGCTCTTCGGTGGGGCTGGGGTTGCGCTCCAGGATCTGGTGGGCGGTCATGATCATGCCGGGGGTGCAGAACCCGCACTGGAGGCCGTGCTTCTCCCAGAACCCTTCCTGCAGGGGATGGAGCTGGCCGTCCTTGGCCAGACCCTCGATGGTCGTGATGTCCCCGCCGTCGGCCTGGACCGCCAGCATGGTGCAGGACTTGACCGCCAGCCCGTTGATGTGGATGGTGCACGCGCCGCACTGGCTGGTGTCGCACCCGATGTGGGTCCCCGTGAGCCCCAGCACGTCCCGCAAGTAGTGGACGAGGAGCAGCCTGGGCTCGACTTCGCTGGTGTGCTTGGTCCCGTTGACGGTTACGGTGATGCTGGCCATCCGGTCATACCTCCACCGCGATATCTGATTCTAAGAAGAAGTGCTTTGACGGGGTGAGGTGTGGGTAGAAGACAGTCGGATTGTACTTCAGGGCCATGAACGTGTCAAACGGCGGGTGGCTACTTTGGAGCAGATACATCAAGGTGATAGTGCCGGAAACTGTCGGCAAGGCGACCATTTGGAGAAAGGAACCGCGCAAACGGCCGGGCCGTGTTCCCGTCTAGGGATTCCAGCCGGTCCCACCGGTTGAGAAGCAATCTGAGCATGGTCCGCGGCGTCTCATTGCCGGTAGTAAGGAAGATGATCCCTACCTCGTTATCGATGATGGTTTGACGTTCGCGAGGAACCAGTAGCATCTTCTTGTTGGCGCTGAAGACCACCCAACCGGCTTCACCCACTCTGGGTAACCACCACTCATCCGCCCGTCCCATCCATCCAAGGCTATAGGTCGAATGAGCGGACAGTCCAACATCTCTCAAGGCATGCGCGACGCCAGACCCCACGTTTTCGTCGCAGAACAAGATCAAGCGGCAAGCTGCTCCGCGAAACGGATGGCCTGCTCCACCTCGTCTCGCTTCAGCTGATAGTCTTGAGCGATGAAATCGATGGACAGCCGTCCTTCTCTGAATCGGCTACGGATGGCACTTATGGTGACTCCACGGCCAGCTATAGTCGGCACACCGGAGCTGTACCTGGGATCCACCACTATCGGAACCTCTTTGCCTTCCGGCCACCAACGCGCGGCTAACTCTTCTTCGTAATCGATCTGGTCGATCAGCTCGTCCACGAGACCAGGGAGAGTCCACTGGTGCAGGTCGTCGAGGGCTCGGAGACTCTCGCCACTATGGATAAGGTGGACAATGTGCCCCCCCATGGCCGAGAGATCCAGATGTGCGAAGGGGTTTTCCAGGTCAAATAGCTGCTTGGCGTTGTCATACCCTCTACGTACGGTTGCAAAGGAGACATGCTCCGCCTTTCGCAGGCGTCCGGCTACCTCGATTTCGACAAGCTGGATAAAGGACACCATTGCGCCCTGGCCATTCGAGGGCCCAAAAAGGGGCGGGACATCCCTCTCACCCTTGACCGTGTACCCAAAGAGCCAGTTGCGTACGGTGCTCGGGGAAACGTGGGCCAGCCGCGCCGCTTCACTGAACGTATACATCGGCTGCCTTCTCCAGCCGTCCAAGGAGTACCCGTTCCCAGTCATGCCCATTCTACGCGTCCACGTCTACTGTCGCAGAATTCCTGGTGTACCTGCCGGCAGCAGGCCGCTGCTGGTCTAGCCCTCCCCCAGCAGCCGCACGATCTCGTCCCCCACCTGGGAGGTGCTGGCGTTGCCGCCGAGGTCCGGGGTGCGGACGTGGCCCTGGCGCAGGTTCTCCTCGACGACGGCGTTTATCCGGGCCGCCGCGCCGGGCTGGCCCAGGTGGTCCAGCATCATCGCCACAGCCAGGATGGTGGCCAGGGGGTTGGCCACTCCCTTGCCGGTTATGTCGAAGGCCGCCCCGTGGACGGGCTCGAACATGGACGGATAGGCGCCCTCGGGGTTGACGTTGGCGCTAGGGGCGAGGCCCATGCTGCCCGTGATGATGGCGCCGATGTCCGTCAGGATGTCCCCGAACAGGTTGGACGCCACCACCACGTCGAACCACTGGGGCCCCCGCACGAAGTCCATGCACGCCCGGTCCACCAGCAGCGACTCCGTCTCGATGTCCGGGTACTCCCTGGCCACCTCCTGGAATACCCGGTCCCAGAAGACCATGCCATAGGCCATGGCGTTGGACTTGGTCACCGAGGTGACCTTGCGCTTCTTGTCGCGCTTGCGGGCGTACTCGAAGGCGGCGCGGATGATGCGCTCGGTGCCCCGCCGGGTGAAGACCGAGGTCTGGGTGGAGACCTCGTCGGCGGAGCCCTGGTACAGGAAGCCGCCCATGTTGGAGTACTCTCCCTCGGTGTTCTCGCGGAACACGGCCATGTCGATCTCCCCAGGGCCGAAGCCGGACAGGGGCGAGGTCACGCCCTCGTGGAGGTACGCGGGCCGCAGGCAGACCCCCTGGTCGAACCCCCGGCGGATGGGGAGGATGAGGCCGTTGAGGGTGATGTGGTCCGGGATGTGGGGGTCTCCCACGGCGCCGAACAGGATGGCGTCGTGGGCGGCAAGCTGCTCCAGGCCGTCCTCGGCCATCATCTTGCCCGTCTCCCGGTAGTAGTCCGAACCCCAGGGAAAGCTGGTGTACTCGAAGGCCATGCCCTCGTCCCGAGAGGCCAGAGAGTCCATCACCTTGCGTCCCTCGTCCACCACCTCGGGACCGATGCCGTCACCGGGCACGAGGGCTATCTTGTATAAGGGCATTGGCTCACCTCTATCCGCATACTGTGCATTCGTAAGCGTAACACGACCTAAATGTAACGGGACGCCCGCGACCGTGTCAACGCCGCCGTTGACGGGCTCTGGACTGGGCTGGGCACGGCACCTATAATCGACCCTACGTTGGCAGCGCCGTCCCGGGACACCGGGGAGGCAAGAGGAGCGAGGCATGACAGACGGGATCGTCAGGGTGGGAATCGTAGGCGCGGGGGACAACACCCGCGTGCGGCACATACCCGGGCTGCGGGCCGCCGGGGGCGTGGAGATAGTCAGCGTCTGCAACCGGAGCCGGGAGTCCAGCGAACGTGTCGCCGGGCAGTTCGAGATCCCCACCGTGTACGATGACTGGATGGAGCTGGTGGAGGCCGGGGACACCGACGCCATATGCATAGGCACGTGGCCCTACATGCACGCCCCGGTGACCCTGGCCGCCCTGGAGAACGGCAAGCACGTCCTGTGCGAGGCGCGGATGGCGATGAACGCCGCCGAGGCCCGGGCCATGCTGGCGGCGGCGCGCCGCAAGCCCAACCTGGTGGCGCAGATCGTGCCCTCCCCCTTCACGTTCAAGGTGGACGCCACGATACAGGACCTGATCGCCGACGGCTATCTCGGCGATATCCTGGCCATCGACCTGCGGGCCGCCCAGCGAGACTTCGTGGACCGGGACAGCCTCATGCACTGGCGGCAGGACCGGGACCTCAGCGGCTACAACATAATGACCATGGGCATCTGGTACGAGGCCCTCATGCGGTGGGTGGGCCCCGCCACCCGGGTGATGGCAATGACCAGGGTCAGCACCCCCACCAGGAAGGACGAAGCCGGCAGCCTGCGTTCGGTCCAGGTGCCGGACCACGTGGACGTCCTGTGCGACATGGCCTGCGGGGCCCAGGCCCACATGCGGTTCAGCGCCGTGACCGGCCTGGCAAGGGGCAGCGAGGTGTGGCTGCACGGCTCCGAGGGCACCCTGCGCCTGGAGGGGCCTCCCTCCCTGTCCCTCTACGGAGGCAGGAGAGGGGACGCGGACCTCCAGGAGATTCCGGTGCCCGCGGAGAAGCAGGGCGGGTGGAGGGTCGAAGAGGAGTTCGTCAACGCCATTCGCGGCGCCGAAAAGGTGCGGTTCACGTCCCTGGAGGACGGCGTCCACTACATGGAGTTCACCGAGGCCGTGACCCGCAGCGCCCAGTCGGGGGCCGCCGTGTCCCTGCCGCTGTGACGGTCCGGTCCGCCGCGGCCCTTCTGGCCGCGGCCGCTGTACTGGCCCTGCTGACGGTCTCCTGCCGGGCCGAGCGGGGCGCCAGGCCCGCCGAGCCCGCTGCTACGTCCACACCCACAAGAGGAGTGGCGGCGCCAACGCCGAGGCCGACGGCGACGGTCCCCGAGCCTTCGCCCGAGCCTTTGGCAGAGACGAATGAAGGAAGTGAGATGCCCGGCAACCGCATCGCGTACATCGGTCCCGACGGCAACGTCTACACCATCAGGCCCGATGGCACCGGAAGCCGCCGCCTCACCGACAATGACATCCGCGTCGGCAGCGCCGGCGGCGTTCTTGCCCAGGGAGCGGCCCAGGCGCGGATCGTCTACGCCTGGCCCACCTGGTCTCCCGACGGAACCAGCCTGGCGGCGTCCAGGATCGCCGTGGAGCCCACCGGCATCTCCGCCTCGGTCATAATCGTCGACGCCGCGACGGGCAACGCCCGGAAGATATACGACAACGTGCCCAATGCGGGCTTCGTGGCCGCCGGCGCCCCCCACTACTTCTACTGGTCGCCCGACGGCAGGCACCTGAGCTTCCTGGCCTCCACGGTCAACGCCCTGGAGGTGCTCGTGACCGACGTGGATGCGGGAGGAGACCCCGTCGGGCTGATCGACGGGGCGCCCCTGTACTACACGTGGGCACCGGACAGCAGGAGCATGCTGATCCACCGGGGCGGGGAGCTGTTCGTGAGCCGCGCCGGGGCCGGCGGGTTCGGCCGTCCCGAACGGCTGGGAACGGTGGGAGGCGCGTTCTTCGCGCCGGCCATATCCAGGGACGGGCGGACGTTGGCCTTCGCGGCCCAAGGCGGAGAGGAGGGCGCGCTGTTCACCGCGGACGCCTCGACGCCCGGCGGGGTCTCCGAGGGCTCGCTGGTGCCGGGAGCCAGGCGGGTCATGCCCCTGGAGCCCTTCACGGCCTTCAAGTGGTCGCCCACCCGGGACGAGGTGGCGGTGGCCGACCAGTTCGACGGCAGAAGGGCCCTCTTCGACCGCCTGTCCATAGCCAACGAGGACGGCACCGGCCACCGCGTCCTCGTGGACGAGAGCCTGATGGCCTTCTTCTGGTCCCCCAACGGCGACCGGATAGCCTACGTCACGTGGAACCAGGATAGCCGGACCTTCTCGTGGAAGTACGTGGACCGGGACGGCGGTGAGCCGGTGAAGCTGATCGACTTTCTGCCCTCCGAGGACTTCGAGACCCTCATCAGCTTCTTCGACCAGTACGGCTACTCCAACTCCATCTGGTCGCCCGACAGCTCCCAGATCGTCTTCAGCGGCACCCTGGGCCCGGCGTCGGCCGGCCGCAACGGGACGTCCCCCGACACCGACAAGGTGTACGTGATCAACGTGAAGGCGGGGGCGTCTCCCCTGGAGATCGCCACCAGCCGGTACGCCGTCTGGTCATGGAACTAGCGGGGGGCTAGGCCACTCCATGTCTCCACTCCCCGGTCTGTCGGCTGCGTGCCTGCTCTTTGCAGTGACCGCAGCCGCCCTCTCGTGCGGCTCCCAGGAGGGCCCGGCGGAGTCGGTGGTCAAGCCGACTCCGACTCCACGGGAGCTCATCGAGCAGTGCAGCCGCGAGATGACCGCCCTGGACACGGTCAGGTTCGAGCTGGTCCACGAGGACGATGGCTCGTCGCAACTCTTCCCGGGCATGGTGCTGACCCGGGTCGTGGGCGAGGTCGACATGCCCGACCGGTTCGCCGTGTCCGCGGAGGCGATGTCCCTCTTCCCCCGGTCCTTCATCGGGATAGAGGTGGCCGTCTCGGGGGACCGGGCCCTGATGACCGACTTGCTGAACCCCGAAGAGTGGAACACGCTGCCGGTGGAGAGTCTCCCCTTCGACTTCGCCGACCTGGGCGGGACGCTGAGCGACATAGTCCTCTCCATGGAAGGCCCCAGCGAGGTCGGCGAGGAGACCGTAGACGGGGTCCCGTCCCGACGCATCCGGGGGACCGTGGGCTCCGCCGCGCTGGACACCCTGATCCCGGCGGCCGTCGAAGGGCACGTACTCAACATGGACCTGTGGATCGGGAAAGAGCGCCCGCTGCTGAGGCAGGTCAGAATCGAAGGGCAGATACTGTCCACGGACCAGCCGGACCTGGTCAGGGTCCTGACAATAAGGGACTTCGACCAGCCCGTGAACATCGCCCTTCCCCAGACGTGATCCTCGGGGCACAGCCGCCGACGGAGGTGTGAAGGCCGGCATGAAGCCGGGGTTTCTCTCGGCCTCACTGGCCCTGAC
The DNA here is from genome assembly GCA_965207305.1 of Dehalococcoidia bacterium. Taxonomy (GTDB): domain Bacteria; phylum Chloroflexota; class Dehalococcoidia; order Lucifugimonadales; family JAGWBF01; genus JAGWBJ01. The sequence goes on from CBDBMB010000004.1 coordinate 718,060, forward strand.
GATAGTGGGCCTGGGCGCCTTTGTCACGGCGCTGGACCAGACGGTCGTGGTCACCGCCCTGCCCGAGGTCATGCTGGACCTCAAGATCCCCGTGGTGGAGCTGGACCGGGTCTCCTGGGTCGTTACCGGCTACCTTCTGGGCTACACCGCAGTCATGCCGCTGATGGGCCGGCTGGCCGACGTCTACGGGTACCCCCGAGTGTACCAGGCGTCCCTGGTCATCTTCAGCCTGGGCACGGCGCTGGTGGCGGTCTCCCCCAACCTGGAGTGGATGGTTGGGGCCCGGGTCGTCCAGGCCATCGGCGGCGGCGCGACGCTGCCCATAGGCATGGCCATCGCGACGTCCATGCTCCCGCCCCAGCGGCGCGGACTGGGCGTCGGCATCGTGGTGGCCTGCGCCGAGGCGGGGTCCATGCTGGGCCCGGCCTACGGCGGCGCTATCGTGGAGCTGGCGAGCTGGCGCTGGATATTCTGGCTCAACGTCCCCCAGAGCGCCGTCATCTTCCTGGCCCTGTTGTGGATACGCAACCATCCCCAGCGGGGAGTGAGCGTAGACTACCTGGGAGGCGCCCTACTGACGGCCACCCTGCTGATGCTGTCCCTGGCCCTGTCCCGAAAGGGCCTGTTCACCCTGTCGTCCCCAACGCCCTTCGTCATGGCCGCCATGGGGCTGGGGCTCGTCCTGGTGGTCATAGTGGTGGAGAGGCGGGCCCTTCAGCCCCTCCTGGCGCCCTTCCTGTTCCGCTCCCGCGCCTTCGTGGCAGCCAACGGGACCCAGGTGCTGGAGGGTGTCGCGTTCATCATCGCCTTGGTCACGGTGCCCCTGATGGCCAATACGGTGATGGGCCGGGACCCGTTGACCGGGGCCTGGTGGCTGCTGTGCCTCACAGCCGCCATACCGGTGGGCGCCCTGGTCGGAGGGTGGGCGGTGGCCTACCTCGGGGTCCGTCCGGTCACGGTGGCGGGCCTCGTCCTATGCGCGGTGGGGCTGCTCCTCGTGAGTACGTGGGACCTGGACATCGCGGACCCCTGGCTCACGGCACACCTCGTGATCGCCGGGGCCGGATTCGGCCTGAACAACGCGCCCATAATGGCCCGGGCCCTGGGCGCGGCGGGAGATGAGTACAGAGGGACGGCGGCCTCCCTGGTAACGGTCTCCCGCATGATCGGCATGGCCCTGGGTCTGTCGGCGCTGTCCGCCTGGGGAGTGGAGCACTTCCACGTGCTGACCGCGGGCCTGGAACTGCCGATCCAGCAGCCCGGCGAGACGGGAGAGGCGCTGAGGGCCAGGCAGACCGAGTATATTTCCCGTTTGAACGACGCCGGGCTGGCCCTCTTCCGGAACTTCTTCCACATCGCCGCCGGGGTCTCCCTGGCAGCCATCGTGCCGGCCCTCCTGATGAGGCCCGACCGCCGGGAACGGGATACCGGGCTAGAGGAGGTTGACCAGCCTTTGACCTAGGATGACCTTCAGCGCCGAGAGGGCGAGCACCGCCACGATTATGAACACCACGGCCGACCAGGTCCAGTCCGGGATGACGAGGCCTAGGGCGGTCCCGGCGGCCGGAGCGTGCTCGGTGTCCGTCACCACCATCACAAATATGCTGAGGCCCACCGCCACCGCGGCCGCTACGTAGAAGGCGTGACGGTCCGTGTCGAAAGTGTCGACCCCCAGGGCCCTGAGCACCCCCGTCGCAGCGGACCCCAGGACCACCGCCACGACGTGGCCCCCTATCACCTTGCGGAGACCGGCCGCCGGCGTATGGGGAATGGCGAAGATGATGAAGGCGGTGGACGCCACCGCGACGATGATCGCGGCCCTCAGCACCACGTCCTGCACCAGCATGATGACCACCAGGGCCAGGGTGGCCAGCAGGGACTGGAAGACGTAGTGGTGGGCCTGCGAGCGAAACTTCCGGTCGAAAAGCCGCATCAGTTCAGGAGGGGCACGTCATCCTGGACCTCGGAGAAGAGTAGGGCTACACTACGCGCCGCCGCGAGTGCAGAGCTCCACTCGGTTGTCGTCGGGGTCCCTTATGAAAAGGTACTGCTGGCCGTCGTAGCGCACGCCCGAGCTCTCTATGGGCAGGCCGCGCTCCTCGACAGCCTTCCTGGCCGCCTCGAAGTCCTCCACCTCGTAGGCGTTGTGGAGGTTCCTTGGGTGCGCCGGCGCCTCAGGGGTCTCTATCAGATGGACCATGACGCCGCTGGGCAGCTGAAGCCACGTGATCTCCGGGTTGGGGACCTGCTTGGGGATCTGCTTGAGGCCCAGGAACCCGCAGTAGAACTCCAGGCTCCGCTTCGTGTCCTTCACCATGGTCGTAACGTGGTTGAGATGCTTGAGCTGAACAGCACCGTTGGCCATCGCAACCTCCAGGGTCCATGATTGGGCCAGGGTCCGTGATGGGGACATTATACGCGGGGAGGCGCGCAACGTAAAACCGGACCCGCAGGGCTTCCCTCTTGGTTGACATCGGCATTGGGCGCAAGTAAACTGTGTGAACCTCAAGCCGTAGCTGCGCCGTACCTAGCCGGGCGGTGTGTGGCTCACACCCATCCGAGGCCGCTGCAGCCCAGCAACCGGATGGGCCCCCGCCCCAAAAATCCACCGCTCACAGCAGCAAAAAGGATGGACGTTGACCCGAACAGGGGCCATATTCAGGGGCCTGGGGCTGCTTGGCATGCGTGGACTGGACCTGCTGCAGGTCAACGGGGACCTGGTGGGCTCCATGGCCAGCGGCCGGCCGAGGCAACGCTTCGACATCGCCCTGAGGCACGGGTCGTGGAGGAAGCTGTTCAACTTCGCGCGGATCGAGCTCCAGCTCCGTTTCGGGCGCACCAAGGTATGGGGGTACCCCTTCGAGTGGGAGGTGGACACCACCAACATCTGCCAGCTCAAGTGCCCCCTATGCCATACGGGCCTGGGCACCGTGGACAGGCAGAAGGGCGTGATGCACTTCGACCTGTACAAGAAGACCATCGACGAGATAAAGGACTACTGCATCTGGCTCAGCCTGTATAGCTGGGGCGAGCCCTTTCTCAACAAACGCATCCACGAGTACGTCGAGTACGCCCACCGGGCCAACATCGCCACCATCATGAGCACCAACCTCAACAAGCCCCTGACCCCGGAGATGGCTGAGGCCCTGGTCCGGTCGGGCCTCGATTCCCTCATCATCTCCCTGGACGGCACGACCCAGGAGGTGTACCAGGTGTACCGGGTCGGGGGCCGGCTGGACAGGGTGCTGGCAAACATCCGCCTGCTGGTGGACACCCGCCGGAGACTGGGCTCCACGACTCCCTTCCTGGAGTGGCAGTTCATCGTCATGCGCCAGAACGAGCACCAGATCGAGGACGCCAAGAGGCTGGCAGCCGATCTGGGGGTGGACGACATCGTGTTCAAGCAGGTGGACTTCCCCCACGGCGAGGAAGACCCGAAGCTGGCCGAGCGGTGGATGCCCGTCGACACCAAGGAGTTCCGCACCGACAATCCCTTCGACAAGCCCTACGCCGAGGGCGGGGACCGTTGCTGGCGCCTGTGGCGCAGCGGCGTGGTGAACTGGGACGGCGGCTACGCCCCCTGCTGCTACCTGACCGACGCCGCGGACGACTTCGGAAGCGTGAAGACCCACACGATCAAGGAGATATGGAACAACCAGCACTACACCACCGCCAGGGGCCTGTTCAAGGACGGAACGGCTCCCGGGGTGAGGGTCGGCTGCCAGGGCTGCAACGTTTACCTGGACAGCCCGGCCGGCCGCAAGCTGCGGCAAAGGGCGCCGCTCGGGACCAACGGGCACAAACCTGCCGTGAGCCTCGACCTCCAGCACGCGCAAGCCATATCCAAGCCCCGCGACGATAAGGCTCGTGTCAACGCAGACGGATAACGCCAAAGCCAAAGTAGGGCTGCGCCGGCGATTGCTCTCCTCCGGGGCCCTGAGGGAGGCGGGGATAATCGTTGGGGCGTACTTCGTGTACATGCTGGCCCGCCGGTTTCTCATCCCGGACATAGAGGCGGTGGCCTTTGGCAACGCCCTCAGGTTGATCGACTTCGAAGCTACCATGGGCATCCTCCTGGAGGCCTCCTGGCAGGGCTGGCTCCTGGAGCATTCCAAGGCGGTAGTGATCCTGTTCAACTGGGTCTATATCCTCACCTTCTTCCCCATACTCATCCTGACCGCCGTCGTCCTGTACGCCAAAGACCGGGCCCAGTACTGCTACTACAGGAATGTATGGCTGGTCAGCTTCATCCTGGCGCTGGCAGTCTTCATTCTATTCCCGCTGGCCCCGCCCCGGTTCCTGCCGGAGTACGGATTCGTCGACGCCATCCAGGAATTCGGGCCCTCCTGGTACGGCGGGACCGACATGGCACGGTCGCTGTACTACAACGTGTACGCGGCGATGCCCAGCCTGCACTTCGGCTGGACACTCCTGTTCGGCGTGCTGTACTTCCGCATGGGCCCCGTGCCGCTGAAGGTGTGGGGAGTGCTCTACCCCACCATCACCTTCTTCGCCATCACCATCACGGGCAACCATTACATCATGGACGCTGTCGGCGGCCTGGCAGTCGCCGTCGCCTCCTACGCCAGCTACGAAGCCCTGCTGCGCTTCAAGCCGTCTCTCCGGACGTTCATCCAGGGCGCGGAGCAGAGGGCCGTGCGGGCGGCTGCCAGGGCCCGCACCCGGGCGGCACAACTGAGGCCCAGGGCCCCATCCATAGGCGGCAGGGTGGCGGCCAGGGCCCGCACCCGGGCGGCGCAGCTGAGGCCCAGGGCCCCATCCATAGGCGGCAGGGTGGCGGCCAAGCCCCTCACGACCTCTGCCCGGGACCTGTTGCTATACTGGAAGGTGACCGCGCTGGCGACCGTCGCCAACCTCAAGTCCCAGCCCCTGGTGGAGCGCGTGTACCTCCGCCAGTATGCCCGAAAGTGGAAGACGGGCTTTCCCGGCTAGGGGCGCCCGGCCGGACCCTGACCAGCCTCGCAGTCCCGGATGCCCCTGTCAGCCCCATGACCGCCTCTCCCGATTCGAGCCCAGGAGCGCCTCCCGTCGTAACGGGGGACCAGGCGGCCTCGACACCCGAAAAGAGGGTGTCCATCCTCACCCACGGCTGCAAGCTGAACCAGTCGGACAGCGACGCGCTTGCCCGCAGGTTCCAGGATGCCGGCTACAGCATCGTCGGCCCATCGGAACAGGCCGACGTCTACGTGGTGAACACCTGCACGGTAACCCACGTCGCCGACCGGAAGGCCCGCCGGGCGCTGCGCTCGGCCCGGCGACGTGACCCGCCGGCCCTGGTGGTTGCCACGGGATGCTATGCGCAGAGAGCCCCCGACGCTCTGGCCTCGATGTCCGAGGTGGACCTCGTGGCCGGAAACCGCGACAAGGACCGCCTGGTGGAGCTGGTGCGGCATGCCGGCCCGGGCCCTGCGCCCGACGGCCACAATGCCATCGGGCAGACGGTCTCCGCCGCGTCCATTATCCGCTGGGGAGACGAGGCCCGCCGGGGAGACGGGGCCCGCCGGGGCGCCCGCTGCCGGGCGATGGTGAAGATACAGGAGGGGTGCGACCAGGTCTGCGCCTACTGCATAGTCCCCACGGTCCGGGGCAGGGAGCGGAGCATCCCACCGGGGGACATCCTGGAGACGGTCCGGAGAAGGGTGGGGGAGGGTTTCAAGGAGGTGGTGCTCACCGGCACCCAGCTTGGCTCCTATGGGTTCGACATCCCCGGAACGTCCCTGAGGGACATGCTGGACATGCTGCTGCGAGAGTCCGGCGTGGACCGCCTGCGGGTCTCGTCCCTCCAGCCGCAGGAGCTGACCCGCGGACTCCTGGAGCTGTGGCAGGACCGCAGGCTGTGCCCCCACTTCCACATGCCCCTCCAGAGCGGCAGCGACCGGGTGCTAAAGAGGATGCGCCGTCGTTACACCGCCCGGGAGTACGCCGACGCCGTGGAGAGGGTCCGGAGGGCGACGCCCGACGCCTCCATCACCGCAGACGTCATCGTGGGATTCCCCGGCGAGGACGAGGACGACTTTGGGCAGAGCATGTCGCTGGTGAAGGAGGTGGGGTTCGCCGACCTGCACGTCTTCCCCTATTCGCCACGTCCGGGGACCAGCGCCGCGTACATGGGCCCACGAGTCGACGCAGCGACCGTGGGGCGGCGCATGTCGGAGATGCTGGCCCTGGCCCGGGTGCAGGGGGACGGTTTCCGGACGGCGTCTCTGGGCTCCGTCCGGCCCGTGTTGTGGGAGCGGTCCAGTCTGCGTGAGGGCCGTCCCATGTTGGTGGGGCTGACGGACAACTACCTGAGGGTAGTGGCCGAGGGACCGGCATCGCTGGTGAACAGTGTGACCCCGGCACGCCTGACAGGCCGGCTCGGAGAAGAGCTGCTGGGCGAGGTGGCGTAGGTCCAGCCGTCGCCCGGCCCTTCTTCGAGCGGCCCGGCCGCGCTGCAGCCTCACAGCACGGCGGTCAGACGTGGTGCGATACGGTCCGGGCCTTGGGCCCCGCCGTACCGCGTGCAGGCTCTAGAGCTCCACGGGGCGGAGGTAGGCCGAGCCGTTGCGCCGCTCCAGGTAGCCGGCCCTCTGGTCGTGGCCGTGGGCGAATATGATCAGCCAGCCTTCCTTCTCGGCCTGCATGAGCAACTCGCGCTTGCGCTCCAGGGTCTCTTCTGGGAACTGGTCGAAGGCCGATATGGCCGCCAGGTCCAGGTGGTAGGGCGTAGGGACGATGTCGCCCAGGAACGCAATCCGCTCCCCGCCATGGTTCATCAAGACGATCTGGTGGCCCTTGGCGTGGCCGTTGGTCTCCCTGACCCACAGGCCGGGATAGATCTCGTGGTCGCCCGACAGGAGCTGGAGCTGGCCTCGCTCCTCTATGGGGGAGAAGTCCTCGGACCGATGCACGCCCTGGCACCTCTCGTTGGGGCTGCAGGCCTCCTCCCAGCACCCCTCCTGTACGAAGTACGTGGCCTTGGAGAAGGTGGGCACCAGGGTGCCGGTCCGGTCGAGCCGGGTGCAGCCGCCCGAGTGGTCGAAGTGAAGATGGGTAAGTATTACTGCGTCGATGTCTTTGGGCGATAGGCCCATGCCTCGCAGGCCCTTGGTCAGCCGGCTGGGCACCAGTCCGTAGGTATCCTTCTCGTTGTCCAGCTCCTTGGAGCCTACGCCCGCGTCGACGAGGACGTTCTTGCCGCCGATCTGGATCAGCAGGCAGTTCAGTCCCATCGTTATGCGGTTGCGCCTATCCGTGGGGACCTTGCTCTCCCATAGCACCTTGGGCACCTGCCCAAACATGGTTCCACCATCAAATTTAATAATGCCGTCGCTCAGTAGTTTGACCGATGATGTCATCATCTCCGCACTCATCCTCCCTGATAACTAAAACCGGAGGGGCAGCCCTACGATGGGAAGCTGCCCAATGGCAAGGTCTCTAATCACCTCCTCTCCACACGCCGAAACAACAGGACCACGCGGTGAAAGCCGGAAAACGGGTCGAAGTGTGTATGAAGACCGTTCTAGTACCCCTCCGCTGCGTCCCAGGGACCCGCCGGTCCCACACCTGCCACGTCACCTTGCGAAGGGTAGACTTCGACCCGGGCATGGTACGTGCAATCAATGGTCGGCTGTCAAGGCATTCTCATAATCTTTTCTCGGAAAAACTTAAATTTACAACCAGAATATTGTAAAGCTATTTTCCGAGAATGGCAATAGGGGGCGAGAAAACTCGCGCTCGGGAGGCTGGGACATAGCCCTACCGCTCGCCTTGTTGGGCGTCTAGCGGTTGCCGGTGTTTAGGCCAATTATTAGAATTTAGTCAGCCAATGGGACACGGCCCGGCTCGCGTGTCAGCCCGGGCCGGCGGTCCTGGGGTCCTCCACGGTCTCGCCCAGGGAGGCCCCCATGGGGACCATGGGAAAGACGTTCTCCTGGTACTCCAGGACGAACTCAATGAGGAAGGGCCCGGGATGGTTGCGGGCCCGGTTCAGGGCCGCCAGCACGTCCCCCGGCCGGTCGACCCGCTCGGCGGCGATGCCGTAGGCCTCGGCCAGCTTGACGTAGTCGGGCCCAGGCACGGGGACCGCCTTGAAGTGCCTGTCGTAGAACATCTCCTGCCACTGGCGGACCATACCCAGGTGGCCGTTGTTGAACAGGGCTATCTTCACCGGTATGCCCTCGTCGGCGATGGTGGCCAGCTCCTGGAGGGTCATCTGGAACCCGCCGTCTCCGGCGATGCTCCAGACGGTGGCGCCGGGCCTGCCCACCTGGGCGCCCATGGCGGCGGGGATCTCGTAGCCCATGGCCCCGAGCCCGCCCGAGGAGATGAACGAGTTGGCCCGCTTGAAGAACAGGTACTGGGCAGCCCACATCTGGTGCTGGCCCACCCCGGTCACCGCCACCACGTCGTCCTCGTCCCGGACGAGGCGGTCCAGGTCCTGGAGCACGTGCTGGGCCAGGAGACCGTCGCTCTGGGGTATCGCCAGGGAGGGGTGGGCCCTCCGGAGTGCGCCCACCTCTTCGAGCCAGTCGGACCGGTCTCCTTGGGCGGTCATGGGTGTCAGGGCCCGGAGCACCGCCCCCACGTCGCCCACCAGCCCCACGTCGGTGGGCACGTTGCGCCCGATCTGGGACGGCTCGATGTCCACGTGGACGATCCGGGCGTTGGGCGCGAAGGTCCCCGGCCTGCCGGTGATCCGGTCGTCGAACCTCATGCCGAGCCCCAGGATCAGGTCGGCGCGGTCCACGGCGATGTTGGCCCAGTACATGCCGTGCATGCCCAGCATGCCCAGGCTCAGCGGGTGGCTGCGGGGAAAGGAGCTGAGGCCCAGCAGCGTGTTCACCACGGGTATCTGGGTCTTCTCCGAAAGCTCCACCAGCTCGGCCCAGGCGTTGGAGGCCAACACCCCGTGGCCCGCGATTATCAGGGGCTTCCTGGCCTGGTCGATGAGCCGGACGGCCTCGGCGAGGTTGGCCCGGGTCTCAGCGGAGAGATGGTCCGAGTAGCCCTGGGGCACTTCCATGTAGTCGAACTCGGCCAACTCCTGCTGCACGTCCCGCGGGATGTCCACCAAAGTGGGTCCGGGCCGGCCGTCCTGGGCGACCCTGAAGGCCTCGTAGATGGTGGGGGCCAGGTCCTCGGCGGACATGACCAGGTAGTTCTTCTTGGTGCACGGCACGGTGATGGCGCAGGTGTCGCACTCCTGGAACGCCTCGGTGCCCAGGGCGGACCGGGCGACCTGGCCGGTGATGGCCACCATGGGAACGGAGTCCGCCTTGGCCCCCATGATGCCCGTCACCAGGTTGGTGGCCCCGGGGCCGGAGGTGGCGACGCAGACGCCCACCTTGCCCGTGGCCCGGGCGTACCCGTCGGCGGCGTGGGCGGCGCACTGCTCGTGGCGCACCAGGATGTGCCGCAGCTGGTCGTACTTGTAGAATGCGTCGTAGAGGGGCAGGACAGCCCCGCCAGGGTGTCCGAAAACGACGTCCACGCCCTCGCGGAGCAACGCCTCGCAGATGATCTCCGCTCCCGTAAGCTTCATGGCGCCCCCTCCATTCCAGTCCGGACCCCACCGGGGCGGACCGAGTAGGATTCGTTCCCTGCTAGAGGCCTCTGCGCCGGGCCGCCGGACGCGGCCCCGAGAGGCTGGGGACGCCTGGGAGCACCAAAAACAAATCCCGTCCCAAATTAGGGACGGGACCTACGATCCCGCGGTACCACCCTAGTTGTCCATCCCCGCCATCGACCTGTGGCCAGCGGCGGGGAGACCGCTCGAGCAAGGCACAATCATGCCCCATCGTTGGTAACGGGCGATGAGCCCGGCTCGGTCTACTGTTGCGGCCCCTTGGGCCCGCCGTTCAACCTGCGGCTCCGGAGGGATTTTCGGACGGGCTCGGAGTGTCTGCTCCCACCATGCCAGACTCGCTGGACCCCTGCTCCCCGCCTACTCGTCTCCATCTAAGCCTTTGCGCTACCCGGCAAGCTAACACAACGGGTCGTGTGCTGTCAATCCCAGTCAGCGTACGATTGCCCGTTTTCGATAGGGCCGGAAGCATGGAATTCGGGATAACTTGTCCCGCGACACACGCCGGTGCTATAATCGCCTTGATGGGGATTCGTCTAGTGGCAAGACGGCAGACTCTGGATCTGCAAACCGTGGTTCGAATCCACGATCCCCAGCCAGCGCGGGTTGGCGCATTCGTCTAGTGGACTAGGACACCGCCCTCTCAAGGCGGAGATCGCGGGTTCGAACCCCGCATGCGCCACCACCCCTCCATCAACGTGCATCGTGTCAACACCCAGACCACGAGTACGCCGTTTGCAACACTCCCGTCTCCCGGGGGACCGCGTCCCCGCATGAGCGCTCGTCGAGACAGCCGGGCACGGCGGGCATCCCCTTATCCTGACTCCAGTGGGCACTCATTCCGACCCAGAAGGCAGCCAAGCATCCCATTGTGGTGCGGTATCGTATATAGTGTTTGTGGACCTATGACCCTGCCAGGCAATCGAGTCCGGGAGACGATTCGATGACGACAGCCTCCGGGGGCCTCCGTTACGAGGTGGAGGAGAACCCGCCCCTGCTGACCACCGTCGGCCTGGGACTGCAGTTCGCCATGATCGCCTCAGCCACCCTGCTGGTGACGCCGGTCATAGTCGCCAGCGAATCGGGAAGGGATGAGTCCTACCTAGTATGGATGGTCTTCGCCTCCCTGGTGGTGGTGGGAGTGGCGACGCTGCTGCAGGTGCGGCGGCTGGGGCTGGTGGGGGCCGGCACCGTCCTGCCCATGTTCACCGCCGCCTTCGCCATACCCTTCTGCATCACGGCGGTGGCGGACGGGGGCCCGGCAACGCTGACGACCCTGGTCCTGGTCTCGGCCGTGGTCCAGATCGTGATATCCAAGTGGCTGTTCATCCTCAGGAGGATCGTCACTCCCACCGTGGGCGGCACGGTGATGATGATACTCTCCATCACCCTGGCCTCGGTCGTCTTCGGCCTGCTGGACCGCTCGTCGGAGGTGGAGCCCGTGGCCGCGCCCCTGACGGCGCTGACCACCCTGATCATCGTCGCCGCGCTCACCCTCCGGGGCTCGGCGGTGCTGCGCCTCTGGGGGCCCCTCATCGGCATAGTGGCCGGCTGCATAGTGGCCGCCGGATTCGGTATCTACGACATCGACCGGGTGATACAGGCCCCATGGATCGGGCCGCCGACCGTGTCGCCGGGGCTGGGCCTGGAATTCAGCTTCCCCTTCTGGTCGCTGCTCCCGGCGTTCCTGTTCCTGGGCGTGATCATCTCCATCCAGACCAACGGCGCGGCCATCGCCATGCAGCGGGTCTCGTGGCGGGAGAGCCGGGCCGTGGACTTCCGGGCAGTGCAGAGGGCGCTGGCCGGCACCGGCGTGACCAACCTGATGGCCGGCGTCGCCGGCGCCGTGCCCAACATCATCAACCCGGGCATCCTGGCGTTCACGCAGATCACCGGCGTCTCCTCCCGCAGGGTCGGGTACTGCATCGGCATCGTGTTCATCGCGCTGGCGTTTCTTCCCAAGGCGTCGGGACTGCTCAGCACCATACCCGGGCCGGTGATGACGGGGTACCTCATCCTCATCACCGGGACTCTGTTCGTGGACGGGGCGCGGACGGTCATCGAGACGGAGGAGGACAGGCAGAAAGTCGTGGTCGCGGGGGTCTGCTTCTGGATCGGCGCGGCCTTCCAGTTCGGCCTGTTCAACCTGCCTAACCTGGGCTCGTCGTGGGCCACCTTCCTCGATAGCGGGGTCACGACGGGAGGGTTCGCCGCGATAGTGATGATCCTCTACCTGGAGTTCACCAACCCGAGGCGCATGCGGTTCCGTTCGCGGCTCCACATCGACGCCCTGCCGGACCTGAACGAGTTCATCGCCAGGTTCGCCGCCCGCAGGGGCTGGGATTCAGCGATGAAGGACCGGCTGAGCGCCGCCGCCGAGGAGACGCTCCTGACGCTGGCCCCACTGGACCTGAGCCTTGATGATGATGAGGACGGCGACAAGGACGCCCAGGAGGAGCGGCAGCTCGTGGTCGTGGCGTCCAGCGACGGCCCGGTGGCCAACCTGGAGTTCATCGGCGGGGGCAACCAGGCGAACATCGAGGACCAGGTGAGGCAGCTCCAGCAGCACGACATCGAGACCCCGGCGGAGAACGAGCTGTCCCTCCGGCTGCTGCGCAGCTACGCCTCGTCGGTGCAACACCAGCAGTACCACGATACCGACATCATCACCCTCCGAGTCAGCCCTCCCGAGGCGTGATGCCCGTGACGGCGGGACCGCCCTATCCGTCCGAGATCTCGATGAGCAGCCGGCAGTGGTCGCTTGCGCCCCACTCGTCTACGGCGTTCATGGCCCTCACCGTGATGCTCTCGTGGAAGCCGCGCGAGGCAAAGACGTAGTCTAGCTGGTTCTGTGCGGTCTCGGGAGACTGCCGTACGGTGTGGTAGGTGGGCACGTTCCTCGTATCCGGAGGCAGGCCTTGGGGCGTCGGACACGCCCGTCTCCCAGCCGGGTACTGCGGCCCCAGAAACTCCATGCCCAGCGCGTCCATCCTGTCCATGACGGTGCTGTCCCGGGCCGGCACCGCCAATAGGTTGTTGTCTTCGGCGCCGTATATCATGTTGAGGTCCCCTGCCGCCAGGATGCGGTGGGTGCCGGGGTTGGTGCTTGCGATGAACGCCGACAGGTCCGAGATGATGCGGTGGGCCGAGCCGTCCGAGTATATCCAGGAGGGCTTGTTCTTGGACGGATGCGGAGCCATCCATCGGGCGTACATGGAGACCGCCACAAAGGACTCGGTGGAGCCGTCGTGGGGCGTGACCCGGGCGGCGGTCATGGTCCCGACGCCGCTGACGTCGATCTCGTCCTGCTCGGCCCACCCCGCCGGACCGACCTGCCGAAACCACTGAACGTCGACCCGGTCGGAGAGGCGCACGACCATGGGCCAGCGGTCGTACAGTGCGGACCAGCCCCGTCCGCGCCACCAGTCTGAGTTCCACGAATGGGAGTCCCAGGCCTCACGCGGGCCGATGTCCAGGGGCTCGGCGCCCTCCGTGGGTGGGAGTGCCGCATCCCGCAGCCTAACCAGGTCGTCGGGCGGCGGCGTGGCCTCCTGCAGCAATGCCACGTCGGCGTCCATTCGCAACAGCTGGCGCCAGGGCTCGTGCATCTTGCCGATGTTCCAGGAGACGACCTTCAGGGTCACCGGAATGTCCTCCTTCTGCCTGTACGTGACAAGTATCCGCTAGGGGGATCAGGAGGGACGAGCGGGCGGCGACGCCGAATGGCCTGACGGTTTCCGCCTAGGCCCTTCGGCGCTCGTTCACACGAGGGGTAGGTGGGCAGCGCGACCGGCTAGGGGTTGGGGCCCTTGGCTTCCATTCGCGCCAGGATGTCGCGGATTTCGGTCAGGATGGTGGCGACGCCCCCGGTCGCAGGCGAGTCCGCCGTCGTGGTCTCGGAGTCCAGCAGCTTCTGCCTCTGCACGAGCACCGCGTCGCGGAACGCGACGGCGTCGATCACGCCCAGGAGGTCGCTCTCGCTGCTGCCGGGGCTTCCCGACTGCCCCGCCGTCTCCACCTTCAACCCACGCAGCCCATAGTGCCGCATCAGCGGCCCGTCGTGGAGGCGCAGGTCCGTGATCCGGTTCAGTGGGATGGTGGCCTCGGAGCGGGCGAACACGCCCTTCCGTATCTCCAGGGCGTTGGTGGTCAACCTCGCCGAGACCCGCCGGTAGTGCTGGGGGCAGTACCAGAGGCTGAACATCAACCAGAAGGGGATGAGGAGTATACCCACCACCGTGATGACCAGGAACAGCGTCACGTACCACCAGAGGTAGGGCATGACGTGCCCATCGAACCCGGCTTCGAGCAAGGTGCGGCCGGTTACGCTGGGGGGATCGGGCTGCTGGTCGGTCATCTCGGCGTTCTCCCCGGATGCACATCGGGGATGACTACTCGCCCTCCTTGATCTGCTGGTTCAGGTAGAGGTCGATACCGATCAGGTTTATGGTCTCGATCTGGGTCTCGAGCCAGTCGACGTGCTCCTCCTCGGACCGAATCATCTCCTCGAGCATGCTCCTGGTGGTGTAGTCACCCACCTGGGCGGCGTGGCTGATGGCTTCCCTCAGGGTATCCACCGCCGCCACCTCGGAGGCCAGGTCCAAGTCCAGGTCCTCCCTGACCGACTCCCCCACCATCACCTGCCCCAGGCGCTGCACGTTGGGCACCCCCTCCAGGTAGAGGATATGGGCGATGAGGTGCTCGGCGTCCTTCATCTCGTCGAGGCTGATGTCGCGGAACTTCTTGTACAGCCTCTCGAAGCCCCAGTTGCGGCACATCTCCGCCTGGACGAAATACTGGTTGATTGCCGTCAGCTCGATGGTGAGGATGCTGTTAAGCCGGTCTACGATGCCGTCCTTGGCCTTCATTAAAGCTCCTTCGTCAAATGTGTTGGGGTATTCTATACCATCGGAGGGGAGGCCGCCACATAGCCCCACCCGCCCCCTCCGTGCGACTGCCCACGCACCCCTTTGTGCCATTGCCCGCCAGCCCCCCTTTGCGTCATTGCCATGAGAACACAGGCAATGGGGCTTGAAGGGTGATCGCCCGCCTGTCATTCCGAGCCGTAGGCGAGGAATCTCTGGTCCGCGTGTGTAGGATGCCTCGCCCCAGGGCCCACCATGGCGCAGCTTCCTACCGGTTTGGAGGAGAGATTCCTCGCTGCGCTCGGAATGACGGGGGAGGGCCGGAATTGCCCAAGGCCTTGTGAGGGCCAAGTAGAAGGATGAAAATGGGGTTCCCTCCTCACCGTCATTCCGGCCCTGAGCCGGAATCCAGGGGTGGGGGGGCCCTTCGGATGGGCAGAAGGCAGCACCGGCGAAGCTCGGCGGCTGGCTATGCCGCTCCCCTCTCCTGGGTTCCGGCCTGCGCCGGAACGACGGGTTGGATGATTCTGAATACCGGGGCGGGGCCGGAATGGCGGCAGAAGAGAACAGGGACCGGCGAAAGGTGGGGCCAGTGTGGTTCTAGGGCAGCGCCGGGGCGCAGGAGGAACCGGGGCCGTTGCCAGCCCGAGGCCGCGCCTTCGGCTACGCGGCGGCGCGGTCCCTTGGAGCCAAGACTCCCTGGGCGACGGCGCGCCTGGGGGAGGGACGGGCCATCTGCGGCTTGCATAGCTCGATGGATACGAGCCTGATGATTTCGCCCTTGTGTTCGGCGCACCTGCCGCAGGAGTCGCCGTCACCAAGGCCGAGCCCGTCTACGACATCTCCAACCGAAGAGGACCCGGACCTCGCCATCTCAACGACATCGGACACCCTGATACCTTTGCACACACAGATATACATTGGTCGACTGCCTTTTCGTATGTCGCTCAGCCGATGGAGTGGTATTAGGATATACTAATGACCGCCATATGGCAACCCTAAAGCAGGCGGTCTTCCAAGGTTCGGGGCGAGGTCCGGGGAATGCTGTATAGTTGACACCCGGACGTAGGTGGACCGGAGAACACGTTGTAGGAGGACATCATGCCCCAGCTCGATTCCATGGCATCGTCGGTGGGCGCATTGCTAAAGGAGCGCGGCGAGTCCGTTGCCGTGTGCGAGTCCGCGTGCGGCGGGGTGATTTCGGCGGCGCTGGTGGCGGTGCCCGGCGCGTCGGCATACTTCCTGGGAGGCGCCGCGAGCTACACCAACGAGTCTCGCCAGCGCCTGTTGCGGATCCCCGAGGAGGCGATGGAGGGCATGCGGCCCAGCTCCGAGCCCTACGCCCTGCTCAACGCGCGGACCATCCGCGACATCCTGGGGGCCACGTGGGGGTTGGCTGAGACGGGGGCCAGCGGCCCCACGGGAAACCGCTACGGCGACTCGCCCGGGCACGCCTGCATCGCGGTGGTGGGACCCGTAGAGCGGGTCATCACCGTGGAAACGGGCGACTCGGACCGGGAGGAGAACATGTGGGTGTTCGCCAGGAGGGCGCTGGACCTGCTGGAGGAGTGCCTGGGACAGGTCAGGTAATGCCCAGGGCGTCCCTCAGGGCGGCGATCTGGGACAGGTGCTCCCTCCAGTGGCCGGCGAACAGCCGCTGGGACAGGTTCCGGGCGCTGCGGGTCTCGCTGACGCCCCGCATGGTGGAGTGGACCACCGTCTCCCGGCCCGACAGAGCGGCGTCGTCCACCGGCGCCAGGGCCCGCTCCATGCCCGACAACACGGCCTCGATGTCGGCCTTCACCGCCTCCAGGTCCTTCCCCAGCCGCTGGTCGGTCATGTTGCTGAGGTTGCCGTTGACCGTTATCTCCGGCAGGGCGCCGTCAAGGGTCCTCTGAACGGCGTCGTGGATGCCGCCCTCGGGCGTGTCCACGATGTGGTAGACGACCTCCCTGACCGACCACTCGCCCTCCTCGGGCTTCCAGTCCAGGCAGTACTCCATCCCCGACAGCAGCCCTTCGAGCTCGCGCCGGATGCCGGCGACCTCTTCCAGGAGTCCATCTTTGAGAGTGGTCAATTTCTTCCTCCTAGGGATGCTCCAAACCTAGGCCCCACCCGGGCTATTGGGCCCACCCTCCCGCCCCGCGCTCCGCGCGGGCAAGGAATTCCCACCCACTGATGGACGGCCGGCGGACTCATTCAGGCCATTCCTCGGAGCCTCGGGGCAGGTCGCGGAGGGCTTGCCGCACCCCATCCCGGGTGTCCTCGCGCTTCAGCCCGATCTCCAGGGAAGCCCTGAGAAGGCCCAGGGGCGTGCCCCCGTCGTAACGGGCGCCGTGGAACCGGTAGGCGAACATGGGCCCGTTCTCCAGCTGCAGGGCCATGCCGTCGGTGAGCTGGACCTCCCCCTTGGCGCCGGGGGGAGTCCGCTCCAGGCAGTCGAATATGTCGGGGGTAAAGACGTACCTCCCCACTACAGCCAGGTTGGAGGGCGCCTCTTTGGGGGCCGGCTTCTCCACCAAGCCCCGGACCCGGTGGACCTGCTCGGAGACGGGCACGGAGTCCACGACCCCGTAGGCGCTCACGGCCTCCATGGGCACCTCCTCCACCGCGACGACGCTTCCGCCGTACTCCCGGAAGACTTCCAGCATCTGCCCGGTCACGCTCTCCGAGTGCCATATCACGTCGTCGGGGAGCATCACCGCGAAGGGCTCGTCCCCCACGGCGTCCCGGGCGGTGAGCACCGCGTGGCCCAGGCCCAGGGGCCGCTCCTGGCGGACGAAGGAGACGCGGGCCGTGGACCAGGTACGCCGCACCTCCTCCAGCAGGCCGGCGGCGCCGGAGCGGGAGAGGTGGCTCTCCAGGGCCGGGTCCTGGGCGAAGTACCTCTCCAGCGCCTCCTTGCCCTCGGAGGTGACGACGATCACCTCCTCGATCCCCGCCGCCGCCGCCTCCTCGACCTGGTACTGGATCATGGGCTTGTCCAGGATGGGAAGAAGCTCCTTGGGCACCACCTTGGAGGCCGGCAGGAACCGGGTGCCCAGCCCCCCGGCGGGGATGACCGCCTTGCGCACGCTCACAGAGTCCTTCACAGGCGCAATTCTACCACCGGCCCCAGGCATGAACAAGGAAAGGCGCGGGGTCCAGGGCAGCCCGTCCCGGCCCGCCGTACCGGCCCGATTTGATTGACACCGAGTGCCGACTCCCCGTACCATGGTATGGAGGCCGTGCTAGACGGGGAGCTAGCGGTGCCCTGTACCCGCAATCCGCTACAGCGGGGTTGAATCCCTCCCGTAGGCCTGACCCATGCGCCTCTGCCCCCAACGGGCTGCGTAGATAGCCGGGTCCCTCGCGACGGAGGACTGTGAACCCCGCCAGGTCCGGAAGGAAGCAACGGTAAGCAGGACCCTTCGGGTGCCGGGGGAGAGCCTGGCTGGAGCCGTCCTTGGAGTCACGCTCAAGGGTTTTCGTCGAAGAGAGGTGCACGGCCTCTAACTCCCATCCTTCGAGGTGTCCAGGCGCCGTCGCCGCCCATGCCCAACTCCATCCCCGGGGAGCGCATGCCGGTCCCTGAGACCGTTCCCGATCTCCCATGAACGCGCATCCCCGCACCCGTACCCGTCCCACGGCGCCCGATCGCCCTCCTCGTGCGCGCCCGCGAAAGGCCCTGGGTCAGCACTTCCTGGTGGACCGGCGGCTGCCGGGGCGCATTCTCCGGGCCGCGGCGGTGGGACCCGACGACACCGTCATCGAGATAGGGCCGGGGCGCGGAGCCCTGACCCGGCCGCTGGTCGACAAGGCCCGGGAAGTGGTCGGCGTGGAGATGGACCCGGAGCTTGCCGCCGCCCTGCCGGAAGCCCTTGGGTACCCTGGCAACCTGCGGGTGGTGCAGGCCGACGCCAGGGAGGTGGACCCGGCATCCCTCGTACCCCCAGACAAGGGCTACATGCTGCTGGGCAACCTGCCCTACTATGCCGCCAACCCCATCCTCAGGCACTTCCTCGAGGATGTGGAGCCCAAGCCTTCGCGGATCGTCGTGATGGTCCAGAAGGAGGTGGCGGAGAGTATGGTGGGGGCCGGGGGGCGGATGAGCCTGCTGGCCGTTGGCATCCATCTGTACGCAGTCCCGCGTATCATATGCGATGTGCCTCCCAGCGCCTTCCGCCCGTCTCCGAAGGTCACCTCGGCCGTGGTGAGGCTGGACCCCCTCCCGGTCCAGGCCGTCGAGCCCCGCGAGGCGCCGGACTTCTTCCGCGTGGTCCGCGCGGGGTTCTCGGCCCCCCGGAAGCAACTGAGGAACTCCCTGGGGATGGGCCTCGGCATTCCGGCCGCCGAGTCCCAGCGACTGCTGGAATCTGCCTCGCTGGATCCCACCAGGCGCCCCGGCAGCCTGGTCGTAGAAGAGTGGAAGGCCCTGTGGGCGGCAGTCCGCGATGGCGGCGTCCGCTCAGGGAGTCGGCCCGGTGCCTAGGGCCAGCAACGGAGGCCTTCCGTCGAAGACCAGGGCCTACGCGAAGGTAAACCTGACGCTGGAGGTCCTGGGCCGCCGGCCGGACGGGTACCATGAGATACGGACGGTGCTCCAGACCATCGGCTTGGCGGACACCCTTCACGTGGCCCACGGGGAGGGCGTCCGGCTCCGCTGCTCTGACCCGGACCTGGAGGGACCCGGCAACCTGGTCTGCAGGGCAGCTGAAGCCCTGCGGCGGGAGTCGGGCGAGTCCCGGGGCGCCGACATGCTCCTGGAGAAGCTCATTCCCGTGGGGATGGGCCTGGGAGGCGGAAGCGCCGACGCGGCGGCCGCCCTCCTTGGCCTGAGACGGTTGTGGGGCCTGGACCTGGACGACGCCCGCCTGAGGGACATCGCCGCGGGCCTGGGAGCCGACGTCCCCTTCCTGCTGAACGGAGGAACGGCGCTGGGGACGGGCCGCGGCGACCGGATAGACGCCCTCCCGCCCCCTCCCACCCGCTGGATGGTGCTGGTGTGCCCACCGGGTCCTCCCTCGGGGCAGTCGGGGGACGGGCCTACGAAAACGGCCCGGCTCTACTCGATGATGTCCCCGGACCACTACACCGACGGCAACCGGACGGAGGCCCTGACGGAGACCCTTCGCGCCGGAGGGGACGCGGAGCCGCTGCTGTTCAACGCCTTCGAACCGGTGGCCCTGGAGGCGTTCCCGGGCCTGGCGGAGGCGTGGAGCGCCCTGGGGGAGGCGGCCGCGCCCTACGCGGGAGGGCCCAACGGCTCGCGGGGACCCCATCTATCTGGCACGGGGCCCGCCATCTACACCTTCGTTCCGGGCAAACCTGAGGGCGAAAACGTGGTCAAGACCTTGCAAAGCAGGGGCGTCAGGGCGTACCTTGTACCAACTATCAACCCTGACCCGCACGGAGAGGGGACCTAAGGCTGATGAACATATCCCTGCTGGCCATCAGAATCGGCATCGATCCGGACATGATCCAGGTGGGCAGCTTCCAGCTGACCTGGCACGGGTTCCTGACCTTCGTGGCCGTGGCGCTGGCGGTGTTCCTGGTGGCCCGGTGGGGGAAGCAACAGGGACTGAACGCGGACTCGATATACTCCATCGCCACCTGGTGCATCGTCGGCGGGATCATCGGGAGCCGGCTGCTGCACGTCGTCGACTTCTGGGACGACTTCTACAGGCACGACCCCATCAGGATAGTCCAGATATGGAACGGGGGGATCACCATATACGGCGCCATCCTGGGGGGCTTCCTCAGCGGCGCGGCCTACATGATCATCAGGAACCATCCCAGGTTCCTGGGCGCGTGGAACAAGGTATTCAAAGGTGCCAAGCTGGAGCCCGCGCCCCTGCCCTCGATAGGACGGCTGGCCGACATAGCCGCCCCAGCCCTGCTCATAGCCATGGCCATCGGCAGGGTGGGGGACGTGATCAACGGCGAGCACGTGGCCAAGATAACGGACCTCCCCTGGGGGTTCGTGTATACACACCCCGAGAGCCCCAGCAACCAGGTGCACGGCTTCGGGGCGAGCCATCCGGCCGTGGTCTACGAGATGCTCCTGGACCTGGCGGTCCTGGGGGCCGTGGTGGCCATGCGGGACCGGCTGCGGCCCTACGGCATGACCTTCGTGCTCTACCTCGGCCTATACTCCCTGGGCCGGTTCTTCATCAGCTTCCTCCGCACGGGCCCGCCTCCCATGGACCAGGAGTGGGCCATCGGCCTGAACGAGGCCCAGTTCGTAGCCATCGCAGTCATGGCGGTGACCATACCCCTGCTGGCCTTCAAGGCGCAGCTGGTGCGGGTCGGCGGCACCCGCGCGGCACGGCGGCGGGCAGCGGCGTCCGACAGGGCGGGGCCGGGGGAGTCGGGCTAGGGCCTTGTGAAGGCCAAGCAAAAGGATGAGAATGGGTGCCCCCCACCCCTGGGTTCCGGCCTGCGCCGGAACGACGAGTTGAGCGATTCGCCAAGAGGGCCCGCGGTCTGCCGCGGCCCCAGGCTCAGGGGGCCTAGGCGCTCCCCCGGGCGAAGAGGGGCATCACCTTCTCGCTGAGGGTGCGCAGGGACGACTCGGTCTTCTCCAGCGACATGAGCCCCCTGTTGGTGAGCATCAGGTTGCGGACCCCCACGTCCCTCATCTGGGCTACCTGCTCGGCCACGCGCTTGGGGCCGCCCACCAGGTTCTCGGCGGCGTTGGGGTCCGGACTCTCGGCGTATCCCGAACGGTCCAGCGGCGGCAGCTGCCGGGTCATGGGCAGGTCGCTGGGGTTCCAGCGGTCCCGGAGCTTCTCCATGTTGCTGTAGGCCCGGTAGTGGGCGGGCAGGAACTCGCCCAGGGCCTGCTCGTCGGTCTCGGCCAGGTGCATCTCCCGCCACACCCATATCTGGTCCAGGTTGTTCTCCACCGCCTCCTCGTCGAAGCCGGCGGCGGCCATGGTGTCCCGGTACAGCTCGATGTTCCGCCCCACCGAGGCGACGGTGCTTCCGCGCAGCAGGATGGGCCGGCCGATCCTGGCCATCTCCTTGATGGACTCGTCGCCTATGCACGCCCTGGCCAGGCGGGGATGGGGCTTCTGGTAGGGCCGAGGCCGCACCGAGGGGAAGGACACCTGCCAGTACTTGCCCTTGAAGTCCACGTTGTCCGTGGTCCAGGCCTTGACCAGCAGATCCTCGGCCTCCTCCATCTGCTCGCCTCCCAGGCCGGGGGTGGTCCCGAACCCCACGTACTCGTAGGCGTTGTAGTTGGACCCCCTGGCCGTGCCGACCACCAGCCGCCCCTTGGACAGGTTGTCCAACAGGGCCGTCTGTATGGCAACTCGGACGGGATTGTGCAACGGCAGCTCCAGGATGCCGAAGCCCAGCAGCACCCGCTTGGTCTTGACGGCCACAGCGCTGGCGAACACCAGCGGGTCCCCGTACACGCACTCACCGGTGAAGTGGTGCTCGGCGAACCATATGGCCTCCATGCCCAGCTCCTCTATGAGCTGGGCCTCGTACAGGCAGTCTTCGATCTCCTGCCCGTCCCGGCTGTCGTCGAATTTCATCGGGTAGAAAAAGTGGCCGAATCG
Source organism: Dehalococcoidia bacterium (assembly GCA_965207305.1). Classification (GTDB taxonomy): domain Bacteria; phylum Chloroflexota; class Dehalococcoidia; order Lucifugimonadales; family JAGWBF01; genus JAGWBJ01. Next base: position 740,061 of record CBDBMB010000004.1, read on the forward strand.
CATCCTTCCTCCATATCCAGACCCTCGGGCCGGCTGCTCCCGGGCCTTCGGGCATCCACTACTCTACTCCTATCGGTGAATGGTGACAAGACGGGGACACGGCCGCCGGCCGCCGCCTATTGACGGGCATGCACCTACCCAGCATACTCCTGTCATTCGACGGATCGGGGCATTCGCCCATCGGGCGGCCATCGGGAGGCAACCCTGGAGGTCGGCGCAATATTCCCCCAGACGGAGATGGGCTCCGACCCGGGGCCCATCCGGGAGTACGCCCAGGCGGCCGAGGAGCTGGGGTATTCCCACGTGTTCGTGGCCGACCACGTGCTCGGGGCGGACCTGGCCGCCCACCCGGAGCTTGGCGCGGCCAACTACAGCTATAAGAGCACCGTTCACGAGCCCCTGACCCTGCTTGCCTTCATCGCGGCCTCCACCAGCCGCCTCGGGCTGTGCACCGGGATACTCATCCTGCCCCAGCGCCAGACCGCCCTGGTGGCCAAGCAGGCGGCGACGCTGGACGTGCTCAGCGGCGGCCGCCTGCGACTGGGCATCGGGGTCGGGTGGAACCACGTGGAGTACGGCGCGCTGGACATGAACTTCCACGACCGCGGCAGGCGGTGCGACGAGCAGATCGACCTCCTCCGGGCCCTGTGGACCCGGGAGACGGCGGACTTCCATGGCCGGTGGCACGACGTGACCCACGCCGGGATCAACCCGCTGCCGGTGCAGCGTCCCATCCCCCTGTGGATCGGCGGCGGAAGGCCCGGGGCCCCGGCTCCCGCGGAGCCCGTCCTCCGCCGCATCGCCCGCAAGGCGGACGGCTGGTTCCCCGCCGACGGGCTTCACCTGGAGCCCCACGGCCAGGACACCGTGGAGCGGGTCAACGCCCTGGTGCTCCAGGCCGGCAGGGACCCCTCGGGCGTGGGGATGGAGTGCCGCATCCGGCTGGAGGACAAGGGGCCCGACGAATGGCTCCGAGAGGCGGAGATGGTGCGGGGCCTGGGGGCCTCGTACCTTACGGTGGAGACCAGGGGCGCGAGCCGTTCGCCGGCGGGCCACGTCGACGCCATCCGCAGGTTCCAGGAGCACTACACCCGCCACGCCGGACCGCTCACACGGGGGGAAAGCCATGCGTCTCGAGGGTAAGGTGGCGCTCATAACCGGGGGCGCCCGGGGCCAGGGCGCGGCCGAAGCCCGGTTGTTCGCCAGGGAGGGCGCCAAAGTCGTCTTCGGCGACGTGCTCGACCAGGAGGGGGCGTCCGTCCAAGCCGAGATCAACGGCGCGGGCCACGAGGCCGTCTACGTACACCTCGACGTCACCAGAGAGGCGGAGTGGCAACGGGCCGTGGACGTGGCCCGGTCGCGGTTCCGGAGGCTGGACGTCCTGGTCAACAACGCGGGCATCTGGCGCCCGGGCGTCGTGGAGGAGACCACCGAGGAGAGCTGGGACGCAGTGATGGACGTCAACGTCACCGGCGCGTTCCTGGGGACACGCTTCGTGATACCTGAGATGCGCCGGGCGGGGGGCGGCTCCATCATCAACATCTCCTCGGCGGCGGGGCTCGTCGGAGACCTTCGAAGCGCCCCCTACGGAGCGTCCAAAGGGGGTATACGCCTGCTGACCCGGGCCACGGCCGTCCAGTACGCCGGGGACGGGATAAGGGCCAACTGCATCCACCCGGGACCCGTGGACGCGCCGATGTACCACGAGATCCGCCCCGACGCCGCCAGCCGGGATGCCGGCACCTCCAGGACCCTGATGGGAAGGATGGGCACCGTGGAGGAGATCGCCTACGGGGCCCTCTATCTGGCTTCGGACGAGTCGTCCTTCGTTACCGGCGCGGAGCTTGCCATCGACGGGGGCATGACGGCCCAATAGCACGCCCAGTAACACCCGAGCAGGAGGGTTTCCATGAGACTGGAAGGCAAGGTGGTCCTGATCACCGGCGGCGCCAGGGGCCAGGGGGAGGCCGAGGCCCGCCTCTTCGCCCGGGAGGGGGCGAAGGTGGTCATCGGGGACGTGCTGGACCGGGAGGGGACCAAGGTGGCGGCCGACATCGCCGAGGCCGGCGGCGACGCCGTCTACGTGCACCTGGACGTCGTCAGCGAGGAGGACTGGCGCCGGGCGATCGACACCGCCGTCTCCTCCTATGGAAAGCTGGACGTGCTGGTCAACAACGCGGGCATCTGGCGCCGCGGCTTGGCCGGGGAGGAGAGCCTGGACCAGTGGAACACGGTGATGGACATCAACGCCAAGGGCGTGTTCCTGGGCACCAAGCTGGCCATATCCGAGATGCGCAAGGCCGGGGGAGGCTCCATCATCAACATCTCCTCCACCGCGGGGCTGGTGGGGAGCGACACCAGCACCGCCTACGCCGCGTCCAAGGGGGCTGTGCGGCTCTTCACCAAGGCCGCTGCCGTGCAGTACGCCGGGGACGGCATCAGGGCCAACTCCCTGCACCCGGGCCCGGTGGATACGGCCATGTACGACGAGGTCCGACCCGACCCCGAGAGCAAGCAGGAGGCGATCGGCCGGATCCCGCTGAACAGGCTGGGCACGAGCATGGACATCGCCTACGGCGCCCTGTTCCTGGCCTCCGACGAGTCCTCGTTCATGACGGGCGCCGAGCTTGTCATCGACGGCGGGAGCACGGCCCAGTAGACGCTAGGACACCCTCAGGAACCTGGTCACGTACTCCACGTCGGCCGCCGGCAGCGCCATGCCCATCCCCGAAACGGCCTCGCTGAACCGGCTGACGTCGTAGACGCTGGTGTCGGTGAGGTACGGCTCGACGGAGTCCAGGGCCTGGACCAGGACCCTCAGCTCCATGTCGTTCTCCCGGTCGGCGGCGGCCTGCAGCGCCGACTTCCAGTCCTCCAATGAAACGCGGCCCGTCACGTAGCCGTTGCTCTCCATGTACTCGAAGACGCGGTCAGCGGGAACCGGCTCCTGCTGGACCACGTTGTATACCTTGCCAAAGTGCGCCGGGTCGTCGGAGATCTTCCTGATGGCCCTGACCAGGAAGTCCACGGGGGTCATCTCGAACATCCAGTCAGGGACCCATGGGGCCAACCCCGACCGGACGCAGGCCTTCATTATCAACGACAGGAAGTCGTTGGGGTTGACGACCCCCGTGCCGCTGTGATGCCCGATGTTGCCGGGCCTGAACAGGCAGACGGGCAGCCCCCGGGACACGGCCGACCACACCAGGCATTCCGCGACCCACTTGGCCTGGTTGTAGCCCCCCTCCATCCTGTCCACGAAGCCTGCTATTTGGTCGTTCTCCAGGTAGGGCGTATCGTCGCCCCCCGGGAAGACGCCGTTGGAGGAGATGTACTGGACCGGTTTTGCCCTGCCGCTGCAGGCGAACCTGAGCACCTCCACGGTCCCGCCGACGGTGTGAGGCTTGACGGTGGCATATGGGTACACGTAGTTGACCGAGGCCGCGCAGTGGAAGACGAGGTCGATCTCTTCCGCAAGCTGCCCGTACTCCTTCTCCTCCAGTCCCAGGCGTGGCTGGGTCAGGTCCCCCGTAACCGGCACGACCCGATGCCCAAGGGACTGGCCGGGCAGCCCGTAGGACTTCAGGGCCTCCAATACCCGGTTGGCCGACTGGTCCTGTCCCGAAGCCCGGTGCCTTGCCAGGCAATAGAAGCGCGTGCCGTCACCCGTGGCCCGCAGCAGCTCGTCCAGCAGGAAGGCGCCCAGGAAGCCGGTGGTCCCGGTGACCAGGATGGCGGACGCTTCGCTCAGGCGCGTTGCCCTGATCTCCCCGGTGGGAGCGATCCCCGCGTCCAGCTTTGCGTCGTCGGCCAGCGAGACTCTCGGTTCCATACGTGGTCCTCCATCCTCCAGGTACGCCGCCAGCGCGTCTATGGTGGGGTGCTCGTAGATTTCCGTGCCTTGAAGCGTGACCCCAAAGACACGCTCGACGTCCAGTGTAAGTCCCAGGCCTGCCAGGGAGTGGCCGCCCAGGTCGAAGAAGTCCCAGTGGTCGTCCAACGAACCGGCGTCGATGTCCAGCGCCTCTCCCCACAGCTCCCGCAGGACCCGACGGCGCTCCGCCGCCGTGGCATTCTCCGGGAGCCGTGGGCGCTCCTTCGCGATGGACCTGCCCTGGCGCAGCGGGGGCAGGGCCTTGCGGTCCAGCTTGCCCGTCTGCTGGTTCAGCGGGAGCGCCTGCAGCTCCATGTAGCGGCTGGGCACCATGTAGTGGGGCAGGTGCCGCTCCAACAGGTTCCGAAGGTCCCTGCTGGTGCCGCTCCTGGCTTCGACCCGCCACGTTGCCCCCGGTCCCCGGACGACGTAGGCGACCAGGCGCTTGTTGGTCTCGTCCCCGGCCTCCACCGCTACCGCCGTGTCCGCCACGCCGCAGTGCTTCCGCAGCATCTCCTCGACGGCCCCGAGGTAGACGGTGTACCCCCTTATCTTGACCATGGAGTCGTCCCGGCCAACGATGGTCGTCATGCCCTGGGCGCCGATCTCGGCCAGGTCGCCGGTGGCGTAGTACCTCTCGCCGTCCTGCCGGAGGAATCTCTCGGCGTCCAGGTCGGGCCGGCCAAGATATCCCCTGGCAAGCCCGCGGCCGCCGATGAACAGCTCGCCGCTCCCCTCGGATGTGAGGACGGACCCTCCCTCGGGCATGACCCGGACCGTGACACCGTCCATGGGAAGGCCCACCGGGCACACGTCTCTCCCATCCAGGGTCAGGCCCGTCAGCTCGACGGTGCAGACGTCGTGGGTCTCGCTGATGCTGTAGGTGTTGAACATGCGGGCGGAGCGGGGGAGGACCTCCAGCGCCTGACGCAACAGGCTCGTCGGGACCACCTCGCCGTTCAGCCAAACGACCCGCAGGGAGGCGAGCCGGGCCCGGATGGCGTCGCGGTCCCCCGAGCTCAGGACCCCCTGCAGCAGGGACGGGGTGAACAGCATCTCGGTGACGCCGTTCTCGGAGATGAACGCGGCCAGGGCCCGGGGCAGGAACACCACGTCGTCGGGGACTACGTATACCGTTGCCCCCTTGAGCAGCGGGCGGAAGTACTCCCAGGGGAAGAAGATGTTGCAGGCGACCCTGTCCCCCGCCGCGTAGGAGCTGAACCGGTACCTGGCTTGATAGGAGGAGATGACCGAGGCGCCCGTCAGCATCACTCCCTTGGGGTCTCCCGTGGTGCCGGAGGTGTAGGGGATGAAGGCCAGATGGTCCCCGGTGACGTCCGGGCCGGGGGCCGCGGCGTCGAGTCCCGTCCAGGACCGGTCCTCGTCGATCGCCAGTACGTGGGTGTCGGGGAACTCTCCAAGCGTGGGCAGCCGGGACAGGTGCTGGGCCTTGGTGACCACGACCCTGGGGCGGGACTCGGCCACCATGGCGCGCAGCAGACGTTCGGGGGAGTCCAGGGCCATGGGCATGAACGCCCCGCCCGCTTTCAGGGCCCCCAGGCTGGCAACGATGAACTCGGCGCAGGTCTCCATGAAGATTCCCACCGGCTCTTCGGTGGAGACGCCGTGAGACCGGAGGTAGTCCCCCAGCGAGTCCGTGGCACGGTCCAGCTGAGCGTACGACATCCGCTCCCGGCCTGAGACTATCGCCGGGATATCGGGAGTCTCCGCCGCCTGGGCCTCGAAGAGCCCGTGCAGACTGCTGCCTACGGGGTCCACTGCTCACCCCTGGACTGGGGGGACATCTATTTGGGCCGATACGCCGGATCCTGGTACATGATCAGCTGGATTGGGACAAACCGGAAGCCTCTTCCCCCACTCGTATCCCCATTCTAACCGATTGCCGACCGCCCGGACAGGGCCCTAGCCGTCTTCCGGCGCAGAGCAGGCGTCGCTGCGGGGTTCCCGGAGCGGCAGGGTGAGGCGGCTTGGGGAGACGTCGGTACGGCAGGAGGACTCTTGCAACGGCCCACCGAGCGCGTCCTGACCGCCCGGGGAGGGGAACGACGTACGCGGTGCGGCGGGAGGGGGCCTACGTCTCCAGGGGCGGGGGTAGGGGCGCCACCTGGAAGGCGGTGGACGGGGACTCCATCGAGCTCATGTCCCAGTCGAACATCAGGAGGGAGGGCCGGTCGGTGGACCACTCCAGCAGCCGCCGTCCCCGGTGGGCCACGACGCTCTCGGCATGCCGGTAGTCCAGCATCGCCCCCTCCTCGCGGCCGGTGCGGTTGCAGACCAGGAGTGGGAGGCCCGTCTCGCCGGACCGGCGCTCCCAGGTATCCTCGGGGCCGCAGAACCCCGGGGGCCATGCGGAGGGGGCGACCAGGACCTGCGCGCCCTGGCGCTTAAGGTCCAGGGCCAGATCGGGGAACCAGGCGTCGGCGCAGATGAGGAGCCCCACCCGGACCCCGGAACAGCTCACGGTCACCGCCCCCTCTCCCGGCGACGACCATGCCTCGTGGCCCCCCGTGACCTTGATCTTCCGGTACGAAACGGGCTCGTCGACATCGGGGCCCAGGACGAAGACGGAGTTGTACAGCCGGGTGGCGCCGCTGCTGTCCGTGGCCCTTTCGGGGTGGGCCAGGAAGAGGGTGACCCCCTTCCGGCGAGCGGTCTCGTGGATGCTCTTCATCCAGCCGTCAGGCTGCGGGGTGATCCAGCCGGTGCCGACGGCCTGTTCTTCGCCGGCGCCGTCCTCCGGGGGCAACGGGTCCCAGACGCAGTGGTGGGCTTCCCGCCGCCGGCTGCACCACTCCAGGCCCCGGTCGCGGGGACGGTCGGTGAAGGTGTAGCCGGAGATGCACAGCTCGGGGGTGATCACCCAGGAGGCGCCGTGGGAGGCGGCCGATTCCAGGCCGCGCTCCACGGTGTTGCGGTTCATGCAGACCGCGCCGGGCCTGGGGTCCATATGGATGAAGGCGATCTTCAAGGATCTTCCAGTACAGAGGTGTGCATTAGGTCAGAACGGCAGAGGCGCGTATGTCCTCCCGCCGAACATCATACCATGCTGGGTGATGGCAGGTAGTAGGCGTGGGCTCTGGGCATGCCCGTTTGGCGCTGAATCCCAGGGTGCAGTTTTCGCGGGCGGTCCTGTATCTTGATCCCGCCCGCAATCGGCCGGAACTTGTCCCGGACGTTCTTGAGCAGCTCGTCCCGCGCCCCGATGGTGATGTTCACCGCTTCATGGGGCACTTGCGCGGTCGTGGCCGCATCCAGGACCGACTGCCGGAACCGTTCGTGGGTCACCTGGATGGTCAGGCGGTTCAGCCTGTCATCCAGGTCCGTGCCCGCTAGGCCACCGTTTTCGACCAACCCGGCCCTGCTAATGGCAAGCCGCAGGTCGTCGTACCAGTCCAGGAGCTGGGTGACGCTGTAGTCGGCCGGGATCAGCTCGATGGCCGTCGCCTCGGCGGTGCTGTTGTCAAACTCGGCGTCGATGGCAGCCCGGACGGTCGCCACCCGCTCCGCGTCGGTGACGTTCGAGTCGGTATTGGGCAGCATGTAGACCTTGAGCACGCTTCCGCCGGACTCGTAGAACATCCCGCCAAACCCGGGGACGGCCTCTCCTACCCGCCTCTGCCGGTCGTCGTATGTCCCGCTGGTCGTTGACGACTCGCCCGGATCGGGAGCCGGAGCCGCCGGCGTGGGGGTGGGCGTGGGGCCAGCGGGCGCAGGCGCGTCGCTGCTGCTGCTGGGTTGCCCGGTGCCTCCTCCGTTGCCTAGCGCTGCGAGGAGAACCAAGGCCATGAGGATGGCAATGCCGCTGGGTATAAGTAGCCGTTTCATGGCCGTCGTCTCCTTTCGTCTGATGGTAGTGCCCGGGTTACCTGGGTGGTCCAAACACATCCTTTCTCCCGTCCCCCCGGGGAGGCCGATCGGGCAAAGCAAAGGCCCGGAGCATTCTCTACGCTCCGGGCCAACGGGGGCGCGAACGTCTGGGCAGGGTCGCCAGGTGGACCCAGCGACGAAAAGTTGGTGCCTTTATTTGACTCCTGCAACCATCATGATTCTTATAGTGACGCGGCGATTAGAGGACTGTCAAGCCCCTTGGGAGAGATTCTCAGCCGACTCTCCTGTGCAGTAACGGCCGATTGACCGGGCACGCGGAGTCGGATACGATATGGGCTCAGCGACCGGTAGCGGGCCGCTCCTTCAGCGACCCCCCGTCGGGTTTCCGGCGACCGGCCGCTGTCCCGTTGCCCCTCCCTAGGCCTGGCTGGTGCCGGGCCAGTCGGGCGGGGCCAGCGCCGAGTGCAGGGGCGAGACGGTCCCGATGAGGCTGGAGTCGACGCTCTCTATGGTGGGCCGCCCGCACATCCCCATCGCCTGGGCCAGCTCGTCCCTGAGGAACCCCATCACCGTCTTGACACCCTCTTCGCCGTCCACCGACAGGCCCCAGAAGAGGGGTCTGCCCATGAGGACGGCGCGAGCGCCCAGGGCCAGGGCCTTGAGGACGTCGGTGCCCCGGCGGATGCCCCCGTCTAGGTACACCTCGGCCCTGCCCTCCACGGCCTTCACCACCTCGGGGAGCACCTCCACACTGGCGAAGGTGGTATCGAGCTGGCGTGCGCCGTGGTTGGAGACGATGATGCCCTTGGCGCCGTGTTCGGCGGCCAGTCGGCCGTCCTCCCCGGTCATGACGCCCTTGACCACCACGGGCATGGAGGTGTTCCCCGCCAGCCACTCCAGGTAGGACCAGGTGGCCTTGCGGTCAATGAGGGCGTTGACGCCGCTGGGCGCGTCGGAGGAGACGTCCCAGGTCTGCCAGTCCGCCAGCTCCAGGTGGGCGTAGTTGGGGGAGGGAGGGCTGGAGTAGTTGTTGCGGATGTTCCGCTCCCGCTTGGCCTGGACCGTCGAGTCCAGGGTGATGCAGAGGACCGAGTACCCGGCGCTCTTGGCGCGGTCGGCCAGCTCCATGGTGAGGCCCCGGTCGGAGTAGAGGTACTGCTGCCACCAGATGGGTCCCGTGGCGACCTTAGCGACCTCCTCCAGGGTGTAGCTGGAGCCGGAGCTGAGGACCAGGGCGGTGCCCATGGCGCCCGCGGCCCTGACGGTGGCCAGCTCGCCCTCGGGATGGGCCCGGCCGTGGCCCCCCGAGGGGTCGGCCATGACGGGGAACTCGATGCGCTGCCCCTGGACGGTGGTGGACAGGTCCATCTCGCTGATGTCCACCAGCATCCTGGGGCGGAGCATGATGGAGTCGAAGGCCTGGCGGGTCCTTCTGAGGGTGATCTCGTCGGTGGCGCCGCCGGCGATGAAGTCGTACTCGGGCTTGGGCAACCGGTCGTTGGACAGGGCTTCAAACTCGTAGATGTTTATGGGCCGGTTGGTCATGGCTGCTCCTCTCTGTTGGCCTTACGCCAGTCCCGATATCAGGGGAGGCCCGCCGCCCAGCAGGCCGGCGTCCACCGTCTCCAGAGTCGGCCGCCCGCACATGCCCATGGCCATCCTCAGCTCGTCCGCGAGGATGCGGACCACCCTTCGCAGGCCGGCCTCGCCGTCCACGGCCAGGCCCCAGAACATGGGCCGGCCGATCATCACGGCCCGGGCGCCCAGGGCCACCGCCTTGAGCACGTCCGTGCCCCGGCGGATCCCGCCGTCGAAGTACACCTCGATGCGGTCCGCGACCTGCTCCACCACCTCGGGCAGCACCTCGATGCTGGCGAAGGTGGTGTCGAGCTGCCTTGCGCCGTGGTTGGAGACGACCACGGCGCTGGCGCCGCACTCGGCGGAGGCTTTGCCGTCCTCGCCGGCCATGACGCCCTTGACGACCAGCGGCAACGCCGTCTGTCCCGCCAGCCACTCCACCTCGGACCAGGTGGCCTTGCGGCTGATCATGGACCCCACTCCCGCGGGGGCGTCGGAGCTGGTCAGGTCGTCCACGACCCACTCGAGCTTGGGCCACCCGGCGTAGTTGGGGGACATGGGAGCGGCGTAGCCGTTGTGGACGTCCCGCTCCCTCTTGGCGCTGACGGTGATATCCAGGGTGAGGACTATGGCCGAGTAGCCGGCTTCCCGGGCCCTGTCGACCATCTCCACGGTGCGTCCCCGGTCCTCGAACAGGTACTGCTGCCACCAGATGGGCCCCGTGGCCGCCTCGGCGACCTGCTCCATGGTCAGGGTGGAGCCGGAGCTGAGGGTCATCACGGTGCCCTCGGCCCCGGCGGCCCTGGCGGTGGCCCTTTCGGCGTCGGGGTGGGAGCGGCCGTGCCAGCCTGCGGGGTCGAGCATGATGGGGAAGGGAATGGGGTGGCCCAGCACGGTGGTGGAGGGGTCGACCCGGCTGATGTCGACCAGCATGCTGGGGCGCAGGACTATGGAGTCGAAGGCCTTCCGGGTCCTCTCCAGGGTGATCTCATCTCCAGCGCCGCCGGCCACGAAGTCGTACTCGTGCCTGGGCAGCCGCTCCCTGGCAAGGGCCTCGTACTCGAAGATGTTTATGGGGTCTTGGGTCATCTTGGGCGCCCACCAAGACTTGCTTCCCCGGGGGCCTTCCCCCAACCGCTCCCCGATGATACCCAGTGGCCAAGGGGGTGTCAACGCCACCGCCCGGGCTTCGGATCGGGGGGAGCCCGGGCCCACCGTTCTTGCCGCGTAAGACCCCGCCGAGAATTGGTGACACCGGCCCGTTGACCATCCCGACGCCCCTTCGCTAGTCTGTATACAAGCGACAAGGCCCCGCAACCACGGGACCGGCGAGACGGAAGAGGGACAGACCCCGCCAAGGGGTCTGTCTTTTTTTGGAGGAGTGACATGTCCGACACGGCGACCGGCTGGGAGAGGGCCCGGCTTCTCGAAGCCCTGGAGGCCCACCGGAAGGGGCTGTCCCACGCCCCCCAGGTGCAGAAGCGGGCCCACTCCCTGGAGCCGGCCCCCGACGGCGGCGACATGACCTTCGTCGTGTCCACCGACGACGTGGACCGCCAGGGCGACACCATCGCCGTAGAGGGCTGGATGCTGGACTCGTACCTGCGGAACCCCGTCTTCCTCTGGGCACACAACTACGCCAGGCCCGCCATCGGCAGGACGGCCCAAATCTGGAAGGAGCCCCATCGCCTCGTGGCCCGGGTCGAGTTCGCGCCCACCGACTTCGCCCAGGAGGTCCGCCGCCTCTACCAGGCCGGATACCAGCACGGCGTGTCCGTGGGGTTTCGCCCCATCCGCTACGCCCTCCGCCGGGACCCCCAGAGCGGAGACTTCCAGGGCATCGACTTCCTGGAGCAGGAGCTGCTGGAGATCAGCGCCTCCCCGGTCCCCGCCAACCCCCAGGCCTTGAGGAAGTCCCTGGGCGACAAGCCCATCCTGAGCGCATTACTCGAGGGCCTCGACGCGCCTTACCGCGAGGCCGCGGAAACGCCGCGGGACGTGTCCATAGACGACCTGCTGGCCGTCCTCCGGGACGCAAGGGGCTGACCCCGCGGCGGACCCCATGGAATTGGACCCACGGTGGAACCAGACCCGGCGAAATGAAAAAGCCCGGGGAAACGAAGAAGGAGGTACCCATGACTATAGGAACCCAGGACCTGGAGCTCATCAGGAAAGAGGTTGCCGGCATACGGGACTTCTACAACGCCCGCATGGATGCCGACATCCCCCCGCTGAAGGAGGAGATCGGCCGCATAGCGGCCCAGGTGGCCGGCGTCCAGGAGATGTGGCGGCAGGGGGAGAAGGAGGCCATCCTGGCGAAGTACGGGGACCGGGAGAGGCCCAGGGTCCCCTACGGCAAGTACCAGGGGCTGGACATGCTGGACCTGGCATACATGCGCAGCCTTCTCAACGCCCAGATGCGAAAGCCCCTGGGGCTCAACCCCCACATGCTGGAGGAGTGGCAGGCCAACCTGAAGGCCGCCATGGACAGCACCACCGCGGGCGCCGGCGACGAGCTGGTGCCCACCCAGGAGGCCGTCGCCCTGTGGATGGACGTGAACCTGGAGACCATGCTGGCGCCCCTCTTCTCCCGGGTGGAGATGCCCACCAACCCCTTCGAGGTTCCCCTGCAGCTTGGCGACGTGGACTGGTACCCGGGCACGGAGAACCTGGCTGCCACCGGCACGGCCCTGTCCACGGCCAAGCAGACGCTGACCGCCTACGAGCTGGTGGGCCAGGTGCCCTGGTCCCTCTCCCTGGACGAGGACTCGATCATCGCCATGGCCGCAGAGGTGCGGGGCAGCCTGATCCGCAACGCCGCCCAGGTCATAGACGACGTCCTGCTCAACGGGGACAGCACCACGACCAACAACATCAACGCCGACGGGGCCACCATCTCCAAGACCGACGCAGGCAAGGGCCACTGGCTCCTGGGGTTCGACGGCCTGGTGCACCTGCCCCTGGTGGACAACACGGGCCAGGCCAACAACCACAACGCGGCCGTCTCCGACGACATGTTCAACGAGATGCGCGCCAAGCTGGGCAAGTATGGGGTCCGGCCCTCGGAGCTGGCCTACGTCACCGACGTGAACACGTACATCCGCTGCCTGGGCGTCTCCAACTTCCGGACCATGGACAAGCTGGGGCCCAACGCCACCCTGCTCAGGGGCCAGCTGGGGGCCGTGGAGGGTATCCCCGTCATCGTCTCGGAGCAGATGAAGCTGGCCGACACGGACGGCAAGGTGACCGACGGGGGCAACATCACAGACACCGGACGCCTGCTGCTGGTGAACAGGTCCCAGTGGCGGGTGGGCTTCCGCCGGGAGCTGGCCATCGAGACGGACCGGGACATCCAGAAGCGCCAGAACATCATGGTGATCAGCATGCGGCTGGCCTTCGTCGAGCGCTCCGGTGACAGGTCCGGCGCCACCCATACGGCCCTCCAGTACAACATCACCGGCGTGACCTAGGCCATCGACCCCAACTTAGCGAGGAGGAACGAGAATGCCCAACCCGGCCAAGAACAGCCCCGTCGCCGAGCAGGTCAAGGCGATGCTCAGCGCGGACACCGACCCGGTGGCGCTGAAATGCGCCAGGGTCGCCCTGGCCGCCGCCGACTCCAGGGGAGGCGTGATGCGCTGGCAGAACCCCGAGGATAACGCCATCATCATCACCCGGCTGGTGCTGGACGTGACCACCAAGGCCCCTGCCGCCTGCACCGTGGACGCCGGCACCGCCCGGAGCGGAAACGTCTCCTCGAACAACCTCATCGACGGCCTGGACGTGGGCGCCGCCGCCGGCCCCTTCGACAACATGGCCGACAAGGGCGTCAACGGCAGGGAGCGCCAGCGCCTGGACGCCAGGGGCGGCACGACGGACTTCGTAACCGCTTCCAGGGCCACCGGCGCCGCCGCGGGCCTGGCGGGCAACGCCTACATCTTCTATCACGAGGTGTAGGTCGACCGCCATGACCAACGCCTACGCAGACCTGACGACCCTCAAGTCCGCCGGTGTACTGAACATATCGGGGACGAAATACGACTCCCGCCTCCGGGAGCTTCTGGAGGCCGTGTCCCGGCTCATCGACCGGCACTGCAACCGGCGCTTCTGGGTGCTCGACGCCACCCGCATCTTCGACGGGGACGGCACCGGCAGCCTCCTGGTCCCCGACCTGGTGAGCGTCGCGTCTCTCGAGACCGACGACGACGGGGACCGGGCCTTCGAGACCGCCTGGGCCGCCTCCGACTATCTCCTCTACCCCTCCAACGCCGACCCCACCGGGCCCTGGGGCAGGCCCTACGGCCAGGTGGTGGCGGCCCAGGGGGCCGGGAGCAAGGACACGTTCCCAAGGGGGCGCCAGACAGTCCGGATACAGGGCAAATGGGGGTTTCGGGCCGTGACCGAGGACGGCGGCGCCCGCATCGAGGAGGGCTCCCCGGTCTCTCCTTCGGACACCGTTCTCAAGGCGTCCGACGGCTCCAAGCTGGCCGCGGGGCAGACCCTGCTCCTGGGGAGCGAGCAGGTGTACGTGACGTCCATGGACGGCAGCGATCTCACCATCCGGCGGGGAGTCAACGGGACCGTCGCGGCTTCCCACGCCGGCGGCGCCGGCATACGGGTGTACAGGTATCCCGAGGAGGTGGTCGAGGCCTGCCTGCTTCAGACGGCCCGCCTCTGGAGTGGCAGGGGCGGCAGCCTCCCCGGCGCCCCGGGCCCGTCCGACGCGTCACTGGGGCTGGACCGGGACGTGCGCCGGCTCCTCAGCGCCTACCGGAAGCCGGCCATGGGAGGCGGGACATGACGACCACCCCAACGCCGGGAGTCATTCGGGACATCGTCGACGCGATGGCAAAGCGGCTGAGCACCGTGAAGGGCCTCCGGGTCTACAAATACCCCCCGGCCAGCGTCCAGGAGTTCCCGGCGGCCATCATCCGAGACACCATAGCCACCAACCAGACGACCCTGGCCGAGTACCGATCCACCCTTCCCCGGGGAGTCTACTACCTGGAGGTGCTGGTGGTGGTGCACACGGCCGACGAGGAGGAGGCCTACCAGGAGCTGGAGAAGTACATCTCGGCCAACAGCCCCTCCTCCATCAAGTACCTGATGGAGAACACGGTGGTCTTTGGGGTCCAGCACACGGAGTGCATCAGGGCCGAGCCCCGGCGAAAGCACCGCATAGGCGGCGCCGACCTGTGGGGGTGCGCCTTCTGGATCAGGAGCATCGGCATCTAGGGATGCTCTGAACAACCCGGGCCCCTCCCGGGTTATCGAGCCCACCCTCCCACCCCGCGCTCCGCGCGGGCAAGCGGACTTGTTCAGGCTGCCTCCGGCGCGTGGCAGCCCGGCCCCGGTGGTATACTGCGGACACCCGAGATGCTCTCCGCCTTGAACCTTCTGCTGCTGGTCCCCCTGTTCCGGCCGACGGTCACCCTGATACTGGGCATCGTCCTGTTCCTTGCCTCCCTGGGCTTCGCCATCGTCGACGGCGTGGGAGACAGGTTCCTCAGCTCCGATTTCTACCTGGACAACCTGGCCGAGAACGACGTGTACGTCCGGATATACGACGAGGTGCTCCTGGACCCGGAGCTCGCGGACACGACACTGGAGCTGATGGGCGGCGTGCAGGTGCCCCGCCATGACGTGGCCGGCCTGGCCAGGGAGATCATCCCCCCCGGCTACCTCCAGGACCAGGTGGAGGGCACCGTGGGGGCCACCATCGACTACGTGGGCAAGGACACGGACGACCTCCGGGCCTTCATAGACCTGGGCCCCTCCCTGGAGCGGATCAGACCGACGCTCCTGGCATACATCGATCGGCACATCGACTGGCTGCCCGACGTGCCGGTCGACTCCGCGGACGAGCTGGAGCAGTCCCTGGCGTCGGTCTACCGGCTTCTGAAGGACGGCAAGCTGGAGGAGATGACAGGCGTCCCGGCCGTCGGGGACCGCCCGACGGCGGCGGGCGGGTACGGTGGCGACGCCTACCGGCAGGTCCTGGATGACCTGGCCGCCGACCCCGACTTCCCGCGGGAGGCCACAGCCGGCCTGGAGAAGGGCAGCGCGGAGATAGAGGCCCGGATGCAAGAGAGCGGGGTCCGGGAGGCCGTCAAGGCCAGCGTTCCGGCGCTGACGGCGCCCCTGATGGCCGACGCCATCGACGAGCTGAAGAAGGACCTGGACGGCCGGTCGCGCCTGGACCTGGTCCAGAAGGCCGCGGAGCAGACGAGCCCGACCAGGGAGGACTTCCTCGAGCAGTTCGACATCGTCAGGGAGGTTGTCGCCCGCGGATGGGTGGCGAAATGGCTGATGTTGCTGGTGATGGCGGGGGCGGGGCTGGTCATGGCCGCCGTCCACCTCCCCCGCATGGCCTCGGCCCTGCGCTTTCCGGGGCTTGCCCTCCTCTTCTCGGGCCTCCTGGTGCTGGCGCTGGGCCTGGTCCTGCGCTACCGGCTGCTGGGGGAGCCGCTGAACCGGGAGGGAGCCGACTCCATCCCCCCGTCGCTGGTGGATATCGCCAACGACGTGTTCGCGTCCATGGCCTCGGACATAGGCTCGGGCTTCATAGCCTTCGCCGTCGTCCTCGCCATCCTGGGGCTCGCGCTGGCCCTGGGGTCAGCCTTCATACGCATGACGCGCATCCCGTTCCTGAGCAGGTAGGGCGCGCACTTGCGGGAAGTCAAGGGGGCGGCGATCTTGCCGCCCCCGCGGTCGCCTTTGACGACGAGGCGAACATTTACAACCCGCCTCGCTTTTGGTACGCTTAACCCACTACCCCTATCGCTTCGCCGGTAGGGTCGAGACCACCAACCGAGGCGGTCTCTGTCTGTGCGAGATCTCTAGCGGCTTACCACCAGATCTTGCCCGCGGCCTCCTCCTCCATCTCCCCGTAGTCCTTGGTCCAGAGCCCGGTGCTCAGGTACTTCCAGCCGCCGTCGGCCAGCAGGCAGACTATGTTGCCCTTATCCATCCTCTGGGCCACCTTCATGGCCCCGTAGATCACAGAGCCAGAGGAGACACCTGCGAAGATGCCCTCCCGGCGCATGATCTCCTTGGTCATGTGGAAGGCGTCGATGCCGCGCACCAGCATCCTGGAGTCCAGCATCGCCAGGTCCAGTATGGGAGGGATGAACCCCTCCTCCAGGCTGCGCAGGGCCTGGATGTAGTCGCCGGGCTCGGGGGCCACGGCGACGATCTTCACGTCGGGGTTGTGCTCCTTCAGCCGGCGTCCGGTGCCCATGAGGGTGCCGCCCGTGCCCAGCCCGGCCACGAACACGTCCACCTCCGGGAGGTCCCGGGCGATCTCCGGCCCGGTGGTCTCGTAGTGGGCGCCGGGGTTCGCGTCGTTGCCGTACTGGTAGGGCATGAAGTAGCCGTGCCCGTCGGCGGCCATCATCTCCTGGGCCACCTCTATGGAGCCGTTGGTGCCCCGGGCGCCGTCGGAGTAGACGATCTCGGCGCCGTAGGCCCACAGGAGCTGGGACCTCTCCTCGCTGACGTTCTCCGGCATCACCACCTTCACCTTGTACCCCTTGAGCCCCGCCACCAGGGCCAGGGAGATGCCGGTGTTGCCGCTGGTGGGCTCCAGGATGGTCTTGCCCGGGGCGAGCTTCCCCTCCCGCTCCGCCTTCTCCACCATGTGCCGGGCGATGCGGTCCTTCAGGCTGCCGGTGGGGTTCTGCCCCTCCAGCTTGGCGAAGACACGGACCCCCTCTTTGAGGTCCATGTTCCGGAGCTCCACCAGGGGAGTGTTGCCTATGGTGTCCAGAATGGTCGTGGGCATCGCTCTCAGTGGCCGTCGGCCGGCGCCACCCCGCAGAACACCTGGTAGTCGATCAGCTCGGTGACCGTGGGGTCCACACCGCACAGGGGGCACCGGGGGTTCTGGGGTATGCGCACCTCGCGGAAGTCCATACTCAGTCCGTCGATGAGCAGCAGCCGCGAGGTCAGGCTCTCGCCTATGCCCAGGATGAGCTTCAGCGTCTCCGTGGCCTGTATGCTCCCCACCAGGCCCGTCAGCGCGCCCAGCACGCCTGCCTCGGCGCAGTTGGGCACCATCCCGGGGGGAGGCGGGGACGGGAACAGGCACCGGTAGCAGCCCTTGCCGGGCATGAAGACCGTGGTCTGGCCGTCGAATATCAGGATGCTGCCGTCCACCAGGGGCTTGCCGCAGAGGTAGGCGGCGTCGTTGATCAGGTACCGGGAGGGGAAGTTGTCCGCCCCGTTTATCACGATGTCGTACTGGGACACGATGTCCATGGCATTCTCCGAGGTGAGCCACTCCTCGTGCAGCACCACGTTGGTGTCGGGGTTGTACGCCGCGATGGCCTCCTGGGCCGAGACCACCTTGGGCCGGCCCACGTCGTCGTTGTGGTGCAGGATCTGACGCTGCAGGTTGGACACGTCCACGACATCGAAGTCGGCGATGCCGATGGTGCCCACCCCCGCCAGGGACAGGTACACGGCCGAGGGGGAGCCCAGCCCGCCGGCGCCGATTATCAGCACCTTGGCCTGCAGCAGCTTGCGCTGCCCCGCGCTGCCCACCTGGGGCATGATGATGTGGCGGCTGTACCTCTTTACCTGGTCCGCCGTAAGGGCCCTGACCTCCGTCGCTTGTGTCATGCCGCTGCTCCTCTCCGGTTGGGTATAGGCCGGTCGCAAAAAATGGCCCGCGCCCCGTCAGGACTCGCTTCGTGGGCGCAGGCTCCGGTCCCCTTGCTCTTGCCTACCCGCCCTCTATTTGGTGGGACAGGTGCGATTCACTCTCTTCGTATGCCGCCGGTCTCTCGCGCCGTAATGTACTCCGGGGCCGAGGCCCCTCCGGCCCACCCTAGATCTGGTACATGCCCCGCCCGGCCAGGTGGTTCTGCCGGTAGGCCAGGTCCGCCACGGTGGTGGCCCTCAGCAGGTCTTGCATGGCTTCCTCCACCGATTTCCAGACGTCCCTCTGGGCGCAGGTGTCGGACAGGGAGCACTCGTCCGGCTCCACCAGGCAGTCCACCAGGTGCGTGTTGCCCTCCAGGGTCGCCATCACCATGCCCAGGTTGATGTCCGACGGGTCCTTGGCCAGCGTGTGGCCCCCCGACGGGCCCCGGCGGCTGCGTATCAGGCCAAACTTGTGCATCGTGGTCATGAGCTGGTCCAGGTAGGCCTCGGGTATGCTCTGTCTGGCCGCGATCTCCGACGTCTGGATGGGCCTGTCCCCCTGGTGGGAGGCCAACTCTACCAGGGCCCTCACCCCGTAGTCCACTTTCATCGGCACCTTCATGCGACCGAACCTCCACAGGGCCCTCTCGCAGGATTATAGCACCGGCCCGGCGTCCAATTCAACTTGGTGTATCGACTCGGTAGGCTATCCCTGCCTCTTCTTACGAACCATGGAGGTGCACAGTCCCCGAGCGATCAGAGTGCCTGATCCGTCGTGCACCTCCACGTCGCTGACGATAATGCGGCGCCCTCTGCTCACGACCACGGCCTCGGCCGTCAGCTCCCCCGAGGAGGCGGGCGCGATGAAGTTCACCTTCAGCTCCACCGTGACGCTGCCCTCGTCCTCCTCGGTCAGGGACCGCACGGCCAGGTAGATGGTGTGGTCCGCCAGGGTCACGATCAGGCCGCCCTGGACCACCCCGGCCCCCTGCAGGAACTCCCGGCGCACCGGCATGACGGCCCTCCCCCGGCCGCCGGCCGACTCCACCGACCTGATCCCCATGAACTCCTCGAAGGTGCCTTCGCCTTCTAGATGGACCATCGGGACACCTTCTCCTCGTCCAGGTCCAGGCCGAGGCCGGGCGTGTCGGGGAGCACCATCATCCCGTCCTGGACCCGCGGCGTCTCCAGGAACAGGGGCAGCGACCAAGGCATGTACTCCACCGTCAGCCCGTTGGGCACCGCCGCCACCAGGTGCACGGCGATCTCGGGGAGCAGGTGGCTGGCCACCGGAACGCTGAACGTCTCGGCCAGGGCCGCCGCCTTGCGCCACTCGGTGACGCCGCCCACCCGGAGGAGGTCGACCATGGCGATGTCCATGGCCTGGGCGTTGAGAAGCCTCAGGAAGGGCTCCTTTCCGTAGTGGTACTCGCCGGCGCACACGGGCATGTCCAGCGCGGCGGCCACCCGCGCGCTTCCCGCCACGTCCCGGTGGTCCACCGGGTCCTCCAGCCACCCGAACTCGTACCGCTCCAGCATGCGGCCCATCCTGACGGCATGATACGGCGTCCAGCCCTGGTTGATGTCGACCAGGAGGTCCACGTCCGGGCCTATGGCCTCGCGGACGACCCTGGCCCTCTCCTCCTCCCCCCGGGGCGGCTCGGACCCCATGCGCATCTTCATGGACCGGAACCCCCGGTCCAGGACCGCCCGGGCAGCCCCCTCCAGCTCCTCCAGGCCGAAGTCCCTCCACAGGGCGCCGCTGTAGTAACAGGGCACCCGGTCCCGGTGGCCCCCCAGGAGGCGGTACAGGGGCTGTCCGTAGGCCTTGCCGGCTATGTCCCACAGGGCGAAGTCCACGGCGGCCATGGCCATGTTCACCACACCCACGGGCCCGCCCCAGCTGAAGGCCCGGCCCAGCTTGGCCGCAACCCGCTCGGGCTCCAGGGGGTTCTCTCCCACCGCCTCCGCGGACAGGGCCTCCATGGCGGCCCTTATGGAGCCGAAGGGGCGGTCGGACAGGGAGAAAGCGTACCCCAACCCCGTGATGCCCTCGTCGGTGCGAAGCTCCAGCAGGGCGAAGGGTATCCTCTCGATCATGTGCAGCCCCCCTGCCAGGAAGGGCCTCTCCAGGGGCACCGCCACCGCCCGGGTCCGGGCGTCCACGATCTTCATGGCTCCCTCCGCCGCGCCTGCGAATCTTGACACGCGCGCGGCCCGCCAACTATACTGACAGCCGCCCACCTCCGCAACCCCGGCTGCCTGCGTTTCGGAGGCCATAGCTAAGGAGACACCGTGGCAGACAGAATAACCCTCGCCCTGGAACCCCGGACCACCACGGGCAAGAAGGTCAAGCGGCTCAGGCAGGCGGGGACCATACCCGTCCACCTGTACGGCTCCGGCATCGCCTCGCGCACCCTCCAGTGCGAGAGGCCCACTTTGGTCAGGGTCCTTGCCCTGGCCGGCGGGAACACGCCCGTTACGGTGACCATCGAAGGCGACGACGAGGAGCACCTGGCCTTCGTCCGCGAGGTGCAGTGGGACCCGATACGCGGGGACCTGGTCCACGTCGACTTCCTCAGGACCGAGGCGACCCAGCGGGTCTCCGCCGAGGTGCCCGTCACCCTCACCGGCGACTCCCCCGGCGCCAGGCTCGCCAACGGCACGGTGGTGCAGCAGCTACGCAGCGTCGTCGTCGAGGCCCTGCCCCTGGACATGCCCGCCGAGCTGGTGGTGGACCTGTCGACCCTCACCGAGCCCGACGGCGTCGTCCGCGCAGGAGACCTCGCGCTGCCCGAGGACGCCACCCTGATGAGCGACGCCGACGGGGTGGTGGCCCGCATCGAGGTCGCGGCCGCGGAAGAGAGGCCCGAAGCCGAAGCGGAAGAGGAGGCTCCGGCCGAGGACGAGGGCGAAGAGGCCGGCTAGCCCACCGGCCGCGTATGTACTTCGTGTACACCAGCGAGTCGGGGGACACGGGGCGGAGCACCAGCGACCCCAGCCAGCCCCACCACGTGTACGCGGGCCTCATGGTCCACGAGGGCAAGTGGGAGCCCATACGCAAGGACTTCCGCGCCGTGTGCCGCCACTACCTGGGCGACGAGCTGGGAGCGCCGGACGTTCCCAGCCGGCTGAGCACCCGCCACCTCCTCCAGGGGACGGGCGCCTTCAGCTCCTGGCCCAGGGCCCGGCGCTCGGAGCTCACAGACGACCTTCTGAGCATCCTGGTCCTGCACGAGACGCCCCTGCTGGTGATGTACGTCGACAAGGCGAAGTTCGCCGCGGCCCTGGAGGGCGCTGACCCGCAGAACACCCGCTGGAACCAGCCCTGGGAGCCCGCCTTCGCCCGGCTGGCCTACTACCTGGACCTGTACATGGACGAGCTCAACCTGACCGCCATGCCCCAGGAGGAGTTGATAGGCGGCGCGCCGATACGCATCGAAGAGCGCGCCACGATCATATCGGACCGGGCGACTCCGGGGGGCGCGGAGGTGATGCAGAGGCTCCTGAGGACGGAGATCGACCTGCCCACGGGCGCGGTGCACGAGAGCACCTACCTCGCCCGCACCCAGGACTCCCACTGCACCCAGCTCGCCGACCTGTGCACCTACATCTTCCGACGGCACCTGCAGCAGCCCGACGCGCCGGACCCTCGGTACGCGTCCCTGGAAGAGGGGCACGTGATCCAAGTCGTCCACCAGGTCCAGTTCTAGGGCTGCTCTAAACGGCCCCAGGCCCCTCCCAGGCTATTGGGCCCACCCTCCCACCCCGCGCTCCGCGCGGGCAAGGAATCCCCAGTCCGGAGTGCTACCTACCGATGGCATATCCCTTCCCGGAGTGCGGGCAGGGAATCCCCACTCAGTGAAGAACGGCCGGCGGGCTCATTCAGACCAGCTCCAGCGGTCGAACCTAGCTGGGCAGCCTAGACCCCAGGAAGTCCAGGTACCCTCGCATGAACTCGGCGGCCGCGGACGGCGTCTTCCCCTCGATCTGCAGCCTCTCCAGGCCCAGGAGCCCGCATCCGGTTACGACGGCCACCCCGCCGGGGGCGTCCGTTGCCACCACGTCCCCGGGTTCGCCGGGCTCAGGCTCTCCGGGCCCGGGCTCCCCGGCCAGGGCGACTCCGGTCTCCACGGGCGCGGCCTCCAGTATCTTGAGGAGCTTGCCCCTCCACCGGGTGAAGAGGCCCGGCCAGGGCGTGTAGGCACGGAGCATCCGGTGCAGCTCCCCGGCGGCCAGGTCCCACCGGGCCTCTCCGTCGGCCCTCTCCAGCTTCCTGGTCGAGGTAGCCTGGGAGTCGTCCTGGGGGCGGGGCGTCACCTTCCCATCGACCCAGAGGGGCAGGATCTCCACCAACAGCTCCCCTCCCAGCCGGAAGAGGGCCTCGGTGAGGCCGGCCGTCGTGTCCCGCTCGCCTATGGTCACCTCGCGGCTGGCCAGGACGGGCCCGGTGTCCATCCCCTCGTCCATCAGCATGACGGTGGTCCCGGTCACGCGGTCGCCGCGGAGAATCGCCGTGGACACGGGCGACGGCCCCCGGTGCCTTGGGAGAATGGACGGGTGGATGTTGACGCAGCCGTGCTTGGGGACACCCAGGACATCCCGCGGCAGTATCTTGCCGTAGGCTGCCACCACGGCCACCTGGGGCTGCAGGGACTCCATCTCCTGCCGGACGGCCTCCTGCCGCAGGGAGACGGGCTGGTAAACGTCGATACCCCTGTCCCGGGCGAAGGTCTTGACGGCGGGCGCCCGGGGAGACCGTCCCCGGCCGGCGGGCTTGTCGGGCTGGCAGTAGACGCCGGCCACCTGCACTCCGGCGGCGAGGAGCGCTTCGAGCACGGGGATGGAGTCCTCGGAGGACCCCATGAATACGATCCTCATATGGATGCTCTGAACAACTCCTCGCCCCCCGGTTGTTGGGCCCACCCTACTGGCAGACGGCCGGCCGGCGGGCTCGGTATTTCGCTGGCCCCTCCCCTTGGGATCAGAGGATTAGGTAATCGGGCAGGATGGGGCATTATAGCATAGCGACTCGTCTTACCTTGGCGTGGTAACGACTTTCGTCAAGATAGCACGGCAGTACTAAAGGAAGGATAGTCGTTGTCTTAGACGATTGCTATAATCGCTCACCAATCTTGGCGGGGCCGGAAAATTCCGCAAGACCCGCCTTGACAACGCCGCCTTGCCCCCTGCTAGGCTTTTCAACGGTTCGACTCCCGGCCTCCCTCCGGTCCACGGCCCCGGACCCGGAGGCGCCAGGCTGGAATGTGGGCGGGGCGGTTGCCAGAGGAAACCCCTGATCCAGGCACTTCCGAGCTTATTCCCAGGCGTCGGTCCTTGGCGTCGCCCCGGCTGCCGATTCCCCTTTGGGTGGGTCAATGACGGAGCTGCGCGCATCCGAGGTCTGGAGGGCGGTCCTCGGGGACCTTCAGCTACAGGTCCCCCGGCCGGTCTACGATACGTGGCTACGGGGGACCGCGGCGGTCTCCTGGACCGACGACGTCCTGTACGTGACGGTCCCCACTCCCTTCGCCCTCGAATGGCTCGAGCGCCGCATGTATCCGACCATCGTCGCTGCGGCCCGCAAGGTCCTGGGCTACTCCGTGGACGTCCGGCTGCAGGTGGGCCGCGACGACCCGCCGCCCTCGGAGGGACGGCCACCTGCGACCGGCGCCCCCACCGGGCCCTCGCCCTCGGGCGCGCGGCTGCACGTGCTCAACTCCAACTACACCTTCAGCCGCTTCGTCGTCGGCACCTCCAACCGGCTGCCGGACAACGCCGCCCGGGCCGTCGCCCAGGCGCCGGGCCACACCTACAACCCCCTGTTCATACACTCGGACGTGGGCTTGGGCAAGACCCACCTGCTCCACGCCATCGCCCACACCTGCGCGTCCAACGGGGTCAGCTTCAGGTACGCCACCTGCGAGCAGTTCACCAACGAGTTCATAGGCTCCATAAGGAACCGGACCACCGAGGAGTTTCGCAGCAGGTACCGGGACACCCAGGTCCTGCTCATCGACGACATCCAGTTCATCGACGGCAAGGAGCAGACCCAGGACGCCTTCTTCCACACCTTCAACGAGCTCCACAACGCCAACCGGCAGGTCGTCCTCACCTCTGACAAGCCTCCCAGGGCCCTCAGCTCCCTGGAAGACCGGCTGCGGTCCAGGTTCGTCTGGGGCCTCGTGGCCGACATACAGCCGCCGGACCTGGAGACCCGCATGGCCATCCTGAGGCGAAAGGCCGAGGAGCTGCGGCTCTCCCTGCACGAGGAGGTCATGGAGCTGGTCGCCCGGGTCGTCCGGCGCAACGTGCGAGAGCTGGAGGGCAGCCTCAACCGCATCCTGGCCCTCTCCAGGCTCCACAACGGCCCCGTCACCACGAGCCTGGCGTCCCAGGCCCTGGCCGACCTGCTCTACGAGCCCTCGCCCGGCCACATGGATCCGGACGCCGTCGTCGAGGAGGTGGCCCGCCACTACCGCGTGGCCGCCCAGGACCTGTCGGGCACCACCCGCAGGAAGAACATCGCCCGCGCCAGACACGTGGCCATGTACATACTGAGGCGGGACGCCGGCATGAAGGACACCGACATCGGCCGTCTCCTGGGCGGGCGGGCCCACTCCACCGTCATCGCGGCGGTCGCCAAGGTCGAGTCCTCCATCGACAAGGACCCGCAGCTCCAGAAGGACCTCCTGACCATCAAGGAGGCGATCCTGGAGTAGCCTGCCGCCCGGGCCCACCGCTCAGGGGCGTCGGATCTCTGGACGGCTACATGTCAATTCCTCCGAGATAAACTGTAGAACAGTGTCAGTAACTTATCGCCAGCGTCGACACTAAGTCCCCACGCCTGCTATCGACAACATCCACCAAATACCTCCACCCCTCATGGTAGAATTGACATGGACCCACACAAAGGATCGACAGCGAGAATAGGCACACAGCCTCCGAAACCTACGTCACTACGACTACCACCAATATGACCACCAACATAGAGACCTAGACATTGTTTGATATAGCAAAGATATACGTGAAGGCCGGTGATGGAGGGAACGGGTGCATAAGCTTCCGCAGGGAGAAGTACGTCCCCAAGGGCGGACCCGATGGTGGGGATGGTGGGAGAGGCGGTGATATCGTGGTGCGCGGGGATGCCTCTCTGAACACCCTCCTTCATCTCCACTACCACACCACGTGGAGGGCAAAGCGAGGCAGCCACGGCCGGGGCGCGCGGAAGCGCGGGGCCAACGCGGAGGCCGTGGTGGTGTCGGTCCCCCTGGGGACGATGGTCTGGCGTCTGGCCGAGGACGGGAAGTCGTTGGTCGCGGATATCGTGGACGACGGTCCCGTGGTGGTCGCGCGGGGCGGTGAGGGGGGTCTGGGCAACTGCCGGTTCTCCACGCCTTCCCAGCAGGAGCCCGTACTGGCTGAGAAGGGCGGGCAGGGGGAGAAGGCCGTCCTCCTGATGGAGCTGAAGCTGCTGGCGGACGTGGGGGTGGTGGGCGTGCCGAACTCGGGGAAGTCGACGCTGCTGGCGACCAGCTCGGCGGCGCGGCCCAAGATCGCTCCCTACCCCTTCACGACGAAGGACCCGGTGTTGGGGGTGGTGGACACCCGCGGCGAGACCTTCGTCATGATGGAGGTGCCCGGGCTCATCGAGGGGGCGCACACAGGCAAGGGGCTGGGGCTGGAGTTTCTGAGGCACGCTGAAAGGTCGCGGCTCCTGCTGCACATGGTGGATGGCATGACGCCGGATCCGGCGGCGGAGTTGGACCTGGTGGACGAGGAGGTGGTGTCCTTCGGCCACGGGCTGGCGGAGAAGCCGCAGATGATAGTGGTGAACAAGGTGGACATACCCGAGGTCAGGGAGCGTATGCCGGAGTTCAGGCGGGCCTTCGAAGGCACGGGCCGGCCGGTGTTCTTCGCCTCCGCGGCGACGGGCGAGGGGGTGGACGCCATCCTCGGCAAGGCCCTGGAGATGCTGCAGGCGATGCCGGCCCCGCCCCGGGAGCCGCGTGCCCCCATAGAGGTTGTGGAGAAGCCGAGGCGCCGGTCGGAGGAGGCCTTCAGCGTGACTTGGCGGGACGGCGTGTACGTCGTGGAGGCGCCCGCGGTGGAGCGGCTGGTCCCCATGGCGAACATGCGGGACGAGCGGGCCATCCTCCAGATATGGAGGCTGCTGCAGCGGATGGGCGCCGTGGCGGAGCTGGAGGCCCAGGGAGTCGAGGCCGGGGACACCGTGCGGCTGGGTGGGGTCGACCTGGAGTGGTACTGACCATGCGGTTGGGCCTCATGGGCGGGACGATGGACCCCATACACCTCGGCCATCTGCTGGTGGCCGAGGAAGCCCGGCAGGCCCTGGGCCTGGAAGAGGTGGTGTTCATACCCGCTGGCCAGCCCTGGATGAAGCCCGAGGGGGTCATGGCGTCCGGGGCGCACCGCCTGAACATGGTGCGCCTTGCCATCGGCTCCAACCCCTTCTTCCGCGCCAGCGCGCTGGAGGTGGACAGGGACGGCCCCAGCTACACGGTGGACACCCTTGAGGCGCTCAAGGCCGGGGGGAACAAGGATGACGACCTGTACTTCATCCTGGGGGCAGACCTTCTGAAGGACCTGCACGAGTGGAGGGACCCCGCCCGTATGCTGGAGCTGTGCAGCCTGGTGGTGGCTCCCCGGGTCGGCTACGGCACCCGGCAGGCCGGTGGGCTGGAGTCGTCGAGCGCCGGGGCCCCGGCCGGGACGGTGTTCCTGGAGGGGCCGGCCGTGGGAGTCAGCAGCACCGAGATACGGAGGCGGGCCGCCGGGGGGCGCTCCATCCGGTACATGGTCCCCGAGGCGGTGGCGGGGTACATCGAGCGGTACGGTCTATATCGTGAGGAGGCGTGAGGCGGTGAACGTTGTGGAGCGGCTGTTGGAGCGGGCCCTGGAAAAGGGGGCGTTGCAGTACGGCGAGTTCATCCTCTCATCCGGGCAGCGGAGCCGCTACTACTTCGACGGCCGGCTCCTCAGCCTGGACCCCGAGGGCGCCTACCTGATCGGCAAGGCCCTGCTGCCCAAGGTCCTGGAGGCCGGGGTCGACGCCATAGGCGGGCCGACCCTGGGAGCGGACCCGGTGGTCTCCGCGGTGGCGCTGACCAGCCACATGGAGGGCACTCCGGTCCCCGCGTTCATAGTCCGGGGCGACGCCAAGTCCCACGGCACTCGCCAGCAGATCGAGGGCCCCCTGGTCCCCGGCAGCAGGGTGATCATCGTGGACGACGTGTGCTCCACAGGGGGCACCCTGTTCCACGCCATCGAGGCGGCGGAAGAAGCGGACTGCCAGGTGGTGAAGGTCATCGCGGTGCTGGACCGCCGCCAGGGGGGCAGCGACGAGCTGCGAATCAGGGGCTACGACTTCGAGTGTCTCCTGGTGGCGGACCCCCAGGGGCAGGTGAGGCCCGTCGAGGGCTGACTCCCGGCCCTCTCCCAGGGGCGGGGCCGGCGAGCGGCGGGTCAGCCTAGGGTTCGTTCCGGTCCCAGCCCGGCAGCGCCCAGTAGCCTTCCCTGGGTATCTCGACGGCGGGCGCCAAGCCCTGGGCCCTCTTCAGTCTCTGCACGTTGTACAGGTGGGTCGTGTGCTCGAACCACCTGTGCCGGAAGGTGGCCTCCAGCGTCATGTGGCCCACGGAGTCGTCCGCGGCATCTGGCCGCATACCCGTGGGATGGGCCTGGGTGAAGAGCCTCCACTGGGGGGTGTTGTCCGTGGTGATCTCCCTGGACCTGAGGGAGGCCACCGTCTCCCTGGAGAGGACGGAGACGCATAGGTCCAGGCCCCTTCTCAGGACGGCGAGAATGTCGTCCATGGCCCAGTACCTGTCCTCCCTCAGCACCCGGCCGCTGTACATGTCCGGGTCGTCCAGGTCGCCCAGGCTGGGGAGGCTCTCCGGGAACAGCACGTCCCCCCATCGCAGGATCAGCCACCGGAAGTCGCCCGACGCTGCGTGGCTCACGTTGCGCCGGATGCTCCACCTGCCCCACTCCCAGCGGTCGGACTCGAAGTCAAGCTGGGCTTCGGTCAGGCCCGCCACCTCGGCGGCGACCATCTCGTATACGCGGGACTGGAACTGGGGGAAGAGAGCGGTGCCCGGGGCGTCGTCCGCAAGGCGGGTCTCGTCCATGGCGAAGGGCTCCTTGATTCGGATGGACGCCGGGGGCGTCTCTTTCGGGTAAGGACCGGGCCGGCCGGGACAGGGCCGGCAGGGATAGGGGTCCGGGAGGATTCGGCCCGGCGGGACCGGGCTAGACGTCCAGCTCCTTGACGCTCCGGGCGTGGGCCTGGATGAAGCTCTTCCTGGGGGCGACCTCGTCGCCCATGAGCTTGGTGAAGGTGTCCTCCGCCTCCAGGCCGTCCTCCACGGTGACCCGGAGCATGGAGCGGGTCTCGGGGTCCATGGTGGTCTCCCAGAGCTGGTCCGGGTTCATCTCGCCGAGGCCCTTGTACCGCTGGACCTGGACGCTCCGCCTGCCGTTCATCGACGCCAGCAGGTGGTCCTTGTGCTCGTCGGTGAAGGCGTAGTTGACCTGCTTGCCGGCGGCGATCCGGTACAGGGGGGGCTGGGCGATGTAGAGGTGCCCCTCCTCGATGAGATCCCGCATCCTGCGGAAGAAGAAAGTGAGGAGGAGGGTCCGGATGTGGGAGCCGTCCACGTCGGCGTCGGTCATGATGATGACCTTGTGGTAGCGCAGCTTGTCGCCGTTGAACTCCTCTCCCTCGCCGGTGCCCAGGGCGGCGATGACGGCGCGGATCTCCTCGTGGCCCAGGATCTTGTCGGGCTGGCGGAGCACCCGCTCGACGTTGAGGATCTTGCCCTTGAGGGGAAGGATGGCCTGGAACCGCCTGTCGCGGCCCATCTTGGCCGAGCCGCCGGCGGACTCGCCCTCGACGATGTACACCTCGGAGAGCTCGGGGTTGCGCTCGGAGCAGTCGGCCAGCTTCCCGGGCAGGGAGGAGCCGTCCAGGGCGTTCTTGCGTATGACCAGCTCACGGGCCTTGCGGGCCGCTTCGCGGGCCTTCTGGGCGGTGACGCAGTTGTCGACGATGCGCCTCGCCTCGGTGGGGTGCTCCTCCAGGTAGACGCCCAGGGCCTCTCCCAGCACCGACTCGACGATGCTCTTGACCTCGGTGTTGCCCAGCTTGGTCTTGGTCTGGCCCTCGAACTGGGGGTCTGTGAGCTTCACGCTGATGACCGCCGTGAGCCCCTCCCGGACGTCCTCGCCGGAGAGGTTGGCCTGGTCGTCGCGGAGGAGCTTCTGCTTGCGGCCGTAGTCGTTTATGACGCGGGTAAGCGCCGAGCGAAAGCCCGTCAGGTGGGTGCCCCCCTCCTCGGTGCTGATGCAGTTGGCGAAGGAGAGGACGGACTCGCTGTAGCCGTCGTTGTACTGGATGGCCGCCTCGACGATGGTGCCGTCCACGTTCTTGAGCATGTAGAAGGGCTTGTCCTGGAGCACCTTACGGCGCCGGTTGACGCTGCGCACCAGGCTGGAGAGGCCGCCGTCGAAGTAGTAGGAGCGCTGGATGTCGCCAGCGCGGGCCTCGGCGTGCCACTGGCTGCGGAACTGGACGTGCAGGCCCTTGTTCAGGTATGCGATGACCTTGAGGTGGGCCGCGATGGTGTCGAAGTCGAAGTCCAGCACCGGGAAGATGCCGGGGTCGGGGACGAACCCCATGGTGGTGCCCGTCCTGTGGGGCCCGTCGCTCTGGACGTGCTGCTCGACCAGGTCGGTGGTGGGCAGCCCCTGGCTGTACTCCTGGTGGTAGATGGACCCGTTGCGGCGCACCTCGACCCTCATATGGGAGGAGAGGCCGTTGACCACCGAGGCCCCGACGCCGTGGAGGCCGCCCGACACCTTGTAGGCGCCGCCGCCGAACTTGCCGCCGGCGTGGAGGGTGGTCATCACCGTTTCCAGGGCCGACCGGCCGGTGGCGGGATGGATGTCCACGGGGATGCCCCGCCCGTCGTCGGAGACCCGCACGGAGCCGTCCTCCGCGATGTTTATCTCCACCCGGGTGCAGTACCCGGCCATGGCCTCGTCCACGCTGTTGTCGACGATCTCGTAGATGAGGTGGTGGAGGCCGCGCTGGTCGGTGCTCCCGATGTACATGCCCGGGCGCAGGCGCACGGCCTCGAGGCCCTCCAGCACCTGGATGTCTTTCGCGGTATACTCCGTCGTCATCTACACCCCCCGTACTACCCCAAGGACAATCGCGCTCGGCGATGAATGGAAATCTGGTTGGAGTATTAGATTACATTATACACTCTGTTCATGTTTTTGGGTATACCTCCCCGGCGCGGAATGGGCATGGAGGGGCCCATTTGCCGGCCCGGGCGCCGGGATGGGATTCGTGCCGGGGACCAGTTTGGGGAACGGGCCTCGAACCTGTCAAGGGAGTCGTGTCAGGCCGGGGGCGGGCCGCCTTGCCTGACGGCCCGGCAGGGTGCACAATAGGGCCAGCGAGCGCGGCCGCTTGCGGAAAGGGGATCCACATGGCCAAGAAGTCCTTCGTGGGCAAGACGTCCGCACCCGACTTTCCGCCGGGGCTGGACTGGCTCAACACCGACAGGCCCCTCTCCCTGCAGGACCTGCGGGGCAAGATCGTCATCCTGGACTTCTGGACCTACTGTTGAGTGAACTGCATGCACGTATTTCCGCAGTTGCGGAAACTGGAGCGCAAGTACCGGGAGGAGCTGGCCGTGGTCGGGGTACACTCCGCCAAGTTCACCTCCGAGAAGGACACCGAGAACCTGCGCAAGGCGGTCATGCGCTACGAGCTGGAGCACCCGGTGGTGAACGACAGCGAGTTCCAGGTGTGGAGCCAGTACGGGTGCCGCGCCTGGCCCACCCTGATGTTCCTGGACCCCATGGGCAAGGTGATCGGCAAGCACGAGGGTGAGATCACCTTCGAGGACTTCGACCCGGTCATCCAGGAGATGGTGCAGGAGTTCGACGGCCTGGGAGCCCTGGACCGCTCCCCCCTGACCCACGCCGTGGAGCGGGAGGCGGTGTCGCCCCTGTCCTTCCCGGGCAAGGTGCTGGCCGACGAGGCCTCGGGCCGGCTGGTCGTCTCCGACTCCAACCACAACCGGGTCATCCTGGCCACCTTGGACGGGGACGTCCAGGTGGTCATAGGCCAGGGGGAGGCGGGGCTGGCCGACGGGGACTTCTCCGAGGCCCGGTTCGACCACCCCCAGGGAGTGGCCCTGGACGGGGACACGCTGTATGTCGCCGACACGGAGAACCACGCCGTCCGCAAGGTGGACCTGGCGGCCGGGCGGGTGGACACCATAGCGGGGACGGGACGCCAGGCCCGGGCCTACCGCCAGGGCGGCGACCCCCGCACCTCGGACCTGAGCTCCCCCTGGGACCTGTGGCTTCACGAGGGGGTGCTGTACATCGCCATGGCGGGGATCCACCAGATATGGTCGTTGGACCTGGGCGGCAGGACCATCGGGCCCTACGCCGGCAACGGGCGCGAGGCGCCGGTGGACGGGGCCCTGCTCAGCGCCTCCCTGGACCAGCCCAGCGGCATCACCGCCGACGGGCGTAAGCTGTACTTCGCCGACAGCGAGGCCAGCGCCATCCGGTCCGCCGACCTGAGTCCCGGGGGCCGGGTAGACACCATCGTGGGCAAGGGCCTCTTCGTATTCGGCGACGTGGACGGCGCCGGCGACGACGTGCGCCTTCAGCACCCCCAGGGCATAGACCATCACGACGGCGTCCTCTACGTGGCCGACACCTACAACAACAAGGTCAAGCGCGTGTTCCCCAACACTCGCAGCGTGATCACCTTCTCGGGCTCCGGCGAGCCCGGCCACCGGGACGGCGAGGCCTCCGAGGCGATGCTCCACGAGCCCTCGGGGGTGAGCGTGGCCGCGGGCAGGGTGTTCGTGGCGGACACCAACAACCACGCCATCCGGACCGTGGACCTGGAGACGGGAGCGGTCGGCACCCTGGAGCTGAAGGGGGTCTAGCCGGGGCGCGGAACGGCCCGCCCGCCTTTTGACACCAATGGCGTAAGCCTGTAGGATAGTCGGGCACCCTGACGGTGCGCTTCGAAGGGTAGCCAGCGCACAAATAGGCGCAATAAAACCCCATAATTGCAGGGGGCGCAAGTTTGCCAGACGAGAGTGACAACGGCGGGGCGAGGCCCTCGCTCCTCGAAGGGCCTCCCATAAACCGGGAGTTCGAGCGCGAGCTGGACCGGCTGGTGGCGCTGGCCCGAGAGGGCCACCGGCCCGAAGCCCACCTCTTCAACCCGCCCGACGACTGGATACTGTCCAAGATGCCCGTCCTCCAGGACATGCCCCAGGCGGACCAGGACAGGGTCCGCCGGGAGGCGGAGGAGCTGGACAAGGCGGCGGCCGAGGCCAACGCCGCCGGAAGGGCTGCGGCGCGGGCCTGGCCCGAGGCGGTGGTCCGTCTCGACAACGGCGGCCTGGCCTTCTTCAGCCAGCTAGGGGTGGTACGCCGGCCCGACCTGACCCAGTACTTCATCGACGGCTTCTCCAGGAACCGGGACGCCCTGGCGTTCAGCGCCGAGAGCCAGGAGCTGTTCACCGACGTCCTGGCCCACATCAACGGGCGTCTCAGGGAACTCCTGGACTCGGGAGAGACGGTGATCCAGTCCGACCGGCAGATCGGCGACGCCCCGGGCCGCTCCTTCCACGCCAGGCAGCTCCTCTTCGGCGGCCGGTACATGCAGATCCCCCGCATGTGGCGCCAGCTCACCTTCGACCTGCCCAGGGAGGAGTGGACCTCGCCGCCGGACATCGTGGAGGTGTCCATCCCCCACTGGCTGGAGGACCTGGGCCTGGACGAGGCCCTCAAGGAGCGGGTCAGGGAGGCGGGGCTCACCCAACTTGTCTTCAAGGCCCCGACCAAGGGGCTGTCCCTCCACCTGGGGTTCGACTACGTGGGCGAGCACAAGATGGGTCCCCTCTCCATCGCCATGTTCCTGGTCAAGCAGTCCCAGGGGCTGGCGGTGCAGGCGGCCCTCAGCATGGCGCGGACCAAGACGCTGCAGGGGAAGATGGCCAACACGGCCCTGGTAACCGTCGGGCCGTCCCTCCACGGCAAGAGCACCCTGACCATCATGATTGAGCTGGCCAACAGCCAGCTTGCCCGGACCCTGGGGCTGCCCGAGGACCCCGCGGAGGGGGTCTACCCGATGAACGACGACATCGTCCTCCTCCAGCGTCTCCAGCCTCCCGCCGAGAGCGTCCACGACGGCAAGACCGTCACCGTGCCCTACTCCATCGACGGCACCGAGAACAGCCTGTACGCGGTGCCCTTCGGCCTGACCCGGGACGACGACCCCATCACCTACGACACCCTGAGGGGCAGCGCCGAGGCCCCCAACTCGGAGGAGATGCTGGAGAACGTGCCCGTGGACCCGGACACGGGCGCCCCCAAATACGGAGAGAACCCCGTCCGCAACATGCGGATGATCCTGTCCCGCCTCAGGCTGCTGGAGCGAAAGGGCTCCCAGCACCTGATGCACTCCATCACCGGAGGCCAACTGGAGGAGTCGGTGCACGTGCCCATGGAGAACACCGACCGGGTCTTCTGGCAGGCGGTGATGCGGCAGAACACGGTGATCCCGCCGCTGAGGCGCGTCACCCTGCAGCAGTACATCCGCATCTTGATGTACGGAGAGGCGGTGCAGATGGGGGCCGCCATCGGCGCTATCGGTAGGCCCTACGTGGAGTACTTCTCGGACCCGTTCATCATCGGGCTGGAGGACGACAACGCCAACCTGATGTTCCACATCCTCCGGGAGATGGAGGCGGGGGGCCTGCCCCAGCACTACTACGCCTTCAACACCGGCGGCGTGGGCGCCGACACCAACGAGGAGGCCAGCGGGGCCGCGTACAGGAAGATACCCAGGGAGCTGACCCTGATGTTGCAGGAGGCCCTGCTGCGGGAGGCCGTGAAGTTCGAGCATGACCCGGTGCTGGGCTCCGATGTTGCCGTGGCCATAGTCGACGCCAACGGCAACACGGCGGTGGACCTCTCCCAGGAGTGGCTGCCCTGGAACATCTACGGCAACCAGGAGTACGCCCGCCGCATCGCCGAGCTGAGCCGGAGGCGCTACTACGGGCGGGACGCCGCCGACAAGGCGGGGATCCTGCGTTACACCAGGGTGACCAACGACCTGTACGACCTGCGGGACATACCGAACCCCGACAACGAGCGTGAGCTGGCCTGGCTGCTGTCGTTCTACTGGAACGTGGACCAGGCCTACAACAGCCTGCCGGAGCTGGCGGACCACCTGGGCAGGGGCACCCGGCCCCGGAACGCCGACCTTTCGGCCCTGGCCGCCAAGTACCGGGACAGCGGACTGCACCTGCCGGGGGAGAGCGACGACCTGCTGAACAAGGTCGGGCTGGTGCTGTAGGCTACAGGCCGAAGGCCCGGGCCGCCCGGGCGAACCCCTCCATCGCTCCCTCCAGCACCCGGTCCTCCACGCAGTAGGAGATGCGGAAGTAGCCGGGCGTTCCGAACCCCCTCCCGGGAACCACCAGCACGTTGTGCTTCTGGAGCTCGTCCACGAAGGCCGCGTCGTCGCCGCCCGGGGCCCGGGGGAACAGGTAGAAGGCCCCCTGGGGCTTGAACGCCGAGTACCCCAAGGCCGTCAGCTCACCGTGCAGGTAGTCCCTCTTCCGCTGGTAGTCGTCGACGTCCACGCTGGCGCCCTGTATTCTCCGGATGGCGTGCTGCATGAGGGCGGGCGCGTTCACGAACCCCAGTATGCGGTTGCAGAAGGTGAGCCCGTCCACCAGCTCGTCGGCGCCGGGGTAGCCGGGGTTCACCGCCACGTGCCCGATGCGCTCTCCGGGCAGGGCCAGGTCCTTGGCGTGGGAGGTCACGGCGATGGAGGCGTCGTACCTGGGGAACACCTGGGGGTACACCAGCCCGTCGTACAGGATGCGCCGGTAGGGCTCGTCGCTTATCAGGAATATCTCCGTCCCGTGCTCCCTCCCCTTGGCGGTGAGCAGCTCTCCCAGGTCCCTCAGCAGGGGCTCGCCGTACACCGCGCCCGAGGGGTTGTTGGGCGAGTTGATGATGACGGTCTTGGTCCGCTCGCTGACGGACCTCTCCAGTGCCTCCAGGTCGGGCTGGAAGTCCCTGTCGCAGGGGACCACCACCGGCACGCCCCTGTGGTTGTCTATGTAGTAGCCGTACTCCACGAAGTAGGGGGAGAACACGGCCACCTCGTCGCCGGGGTCCAGGATGGTCTTCAGGACGACGTTCAGGGCCGCCGCGGCGCCGCAGGTCATGACGACGTGTCCGGCCGCGAATGGGATGCCGGTCTCATCCCGGAGTGAGGCGGCCACGGCCTCCCGGGTCTCGGGGTACCCGGCGTTGGGCATGTAGCGGTGCATCCCCTTGACGGGGTGCTCGGCTAGGCGAAGCAGCTCCTGGTGGAACTGGGGCGGCGGCTCCACGACGGGGTTGCCCAGGGACAGGTCGAACACCCGGTCCTCGCCGTACTGCCTCTTCAGGGCGATGCCCGCCTCGAACATGCGGCGTATCCAGCCGCCTTCGTCGACGAATCGCTTGACCTTCTGCGAAAGAGCCACGGTGCTACGTCCTTACACTCGTTCTGGTCCGGTTGTCAAGGCAGTCCGGGCCCGTTGACACCCAAGGGGCCGTCTGGATATATTTAGATCACGCTTGGCAACGTAGCTCAGTGGTTAGAGCGGGCGCTTCATAAGCGCTAGGTCGGAGGTTCGAACCCTCCCGTTGCCACCGTTTACTTTAGCAGGCCGGGTACAGGAATAAGTCGCTGCCCCTTCGGGTCTACTCCAAGACTGAAAGTCTCAAGGGTCGTGGCTCCCAGGAGAGGTGTTGTTCCTTCCGGAGCAAACACGACCAACACGATGAATTCATCGCCATCCAACCGCACACGGGCCTGGCCCACGGGATACTCTACAAGTCTCTCATCAGCCAAGCGAAAGGACCGACGAGCTACCGGCTGAACGCCCAATTGCGTCAGCATATTTGCCGGCAACGTAGTGTCACTGGCGCCGGTGTCCACCAACGTCTCCACTTCGACGAACTGCTGCCCTGACAGGTCTCCCACCTGAATTGGAACACTGAAGGTCCCCACGCTCTACCTCCACCTCAATCCCACCTGAGGGATCGTAGAGGGACACTGGAATTCTAGCCGCGACGGCCGGGGTCGTCAAACTATGAGCCGTCTGCCGATGATAGACTTGGGCTGACGCGGCAAGGTGGAGTACCGTTCGCGCTGGCTGGGGGTGGCGTTACGCGATGAAGAAGCTGGGCCTGGTGGTGAACCCCGTCGCCGGCGTCGGGGGCAGGGTGGGGCTAAAGGGCAGCGACGGGCGCGACGTCCTCCGCAGGGCTATGTTGCTGGGTGCGCTTCCCCGGTCTCCGGGGAGGGCCGTCCAGGCGCTGGCTGTGTTGTCCGGGCTGCGGGACCGGGTCCGGGTGATCACCTACCCCGGAGAGATGGGAGAGGACGAGGCCCTGGAGTGCGGCTTCTCCCCGGTGGTGCTGGGCTCCATAGTCAGGGGCCAGACCACCGCCGCCGACACCCGGGCAGCGGCCCGGGCCATGGAGGAGCAGGGGGTGGACCTGCTCCTCTTCGCCGGCGGGGACGGCACCGCCAGCGACATCTGCGACGCCGTGGGCCGGCGGCTCCCCGCGCTGGGCATCCCCGCGGGCGTGAAGATGCACTCGGCCGTATTCGCCCTGACCCCCCGGCACGCCGGGGAGGTGGCCGCGATGCTGCTGACGGGCGAGCTGACCCGCACCCGCGACGCCGAGGTCATGGACGTGGACGAAGAGGCCTTTCGCCGGGGCGTGGTGGACGCCACCCTTCGCGGGTACCTGAGGGTCCCCGAGCAGCGGGAGATGGTGCAGGGCGCTAAGGCTGGCTCCGTCCCTGCCGAGGAGGACGCGCTGCGGGGGATAGGGGCCCAGGTCGCCGCGACGATGGAGGAGGGGACCGCCTACGTGGTGGGCCCCGGCACCACCGCCGGTGCGGTGATGGACGCCCTGGGCCTGGAGGGCACACTGCTGGGCGTGGACGTGGTCCTGGACGGACGATTGGAGCAGAGGGACGCCAACGAGGCGCATCTCCTGGAGGTGGTCCGCGCCAGACCGTGCAAGCTGGTTTTGGGCGTCATCGGAGGCCAGGGCTACATCCTGGGGCGGGGCAACCAGCAGATCAGCCCGGAGGTGCTCAGGGGCATCGGGACGGAGAACGTCATCGTGGCGGCGACCAGGGAGAAGCTGCTGGCCCTGGAGGGAAGGCCGCTGCTGGTGGACACCGGGGACGAGGATCTGGACCGGCGTCTCGAGGGATTCACCAGGGTGGTGACCGGAGTCAACGAGCACCACGTCTACAGGGTCGGAAGCCGGGCTGGTCCACCGGCCGCTCTCGACGAAGACGCTGCCCGTTGATAACATGGGGGCCGCTGATAACATTGGGCCAACCGCCGCGAGAGGAGACAGGCCGTGAAGATAGGCGTCAACATGAGGTTGCTCGACGACTCGCCCGACGTCGCGGAGTTGGCCGCCCTGGCCGAGTCCCTGGGGTTCGAGTCCATCTGGCTGCCGGAGCACCCCATCATCCCGGTGCACACCGACAGCAAGTACGGCGGCACCCCAGACGGCTCCATCCCGCCGGACATGGCCCACGTGGCCGACCCCTTCATGGGGCTGGCCCGGGCCTCGGCCGTCACCACCACCCTGAACCTGGGCACGGGGATATGCCTGGTCCCCGAGCGCAACCCCCTTCTGCTGGCCAAGGAGATCGCCACCCTGGACATGCTGTCCGGGGGCCGGTTCATCTTCGGCATCGGCGCCGGCTGGCTGAAGGAGGAGACGGAGATAATGGGCGGCGACTTCGCCCACCGGTGGAGCCAGACCCGGGAGTCCATCCTCGCCATGAAGGAGCTCTGGACCAGGGAGGAAGCCGAGTTCCACGGGAGGTTCTACGACTTCCCTCCCGTGCGGTCCTTCCCCAAGCCCGCCCGGAAGCCCCACCCGCCCGTCCTGCTGGGCGGGTTCGCCGCCAACGTCTTCAAGCGCGTGGCCGCCTGGGGCGATGGCTGGATGCCCACGAGGGTCACCCCGGAGCAGATCAAGGCCGGGAGGGCTACCATAGAGGAGCTGGCCGAGGCGGCGGGACGGGACCCGTCGGGCTTCGACGTCACCGTGTTCGGCGCCGACGCCGACCGGGACCTGATACACCGCTTCCAGGAGGCGGGGGCGGACCGGGCCATCGTGTCCCTCCCGACCCCGGTGGGCGAAGGCGCCGCCAGGGACCTGGAGGAGTTGGCGAAGAAGGTCCTGTAGGCGGCCCCCTGGCCGGGCTCCCGGCGGGACCCGAAGGCCCGAGCGCCACGTTGCCTGCGAAGCAATTCCAGACACCTGTTACTTGATTGTAACGTTTTTGCGGCCGACCGTGCGCGGCCCCGGGCTCGCATGTATCGGAGACGTTGCCCAACCAAGCGCCACCCACGTCGTTAGCTCCACTGTCGTACTGGGCCCTTCTCCTTGAATCAGGGATTTGCCGCCACCAGTTGGTTGCCCTCGCTCCTTACCAACACCCTCTTGTTAGACCCATTCGACGAAATGGTGTGGAGGACAACTCCAGCGTCTTCACTCTGGGCCTGGTAGGAGTCATTGTCCGATGTATGTATCGCGATGGTGGTGTAATCGGGAGACCACGACATGTCAGACAGACTGCCCCATTGCCAAGCAATCTCACTCGACTCCTGTAGCCTGCCAGTACTCTCATTCATCAGGTGGACCCACCTAATTAACTGCCCCCTATCCTCACCGAAAAGACGGTATCCGGTGGACATGAATCGGAGTCCCGAACCGTCGTCAGTCCATGAGATGCGAGAGAATCCGCGGATTTTGGGATAATCGTCACCTGGACCCTTGAACACTCGATGTAAATCGGATCCGTCCGCCCGTATCGAATAAAGGGCTGGCACTTCTCCATAGAACGCCGCGCTAAACGCTAGCCGGGACCCGTCGGGCGACCAGGACGGCAGGCTAACATCTTCCTCTGGCAACGACACGCCATTTATTCCAATTCGTTGGCGTGGGGTCGGGCTGCGTTCGTCTGTCCACTCCAGCCTCGTCAGGTCCGAGCCGTCACCTCCGACCACGTAGACGATATGGCGGACAATGGATCCGTCGTATACACCCGGCGTCGGAGTCCGATGGGTATGGTACGTATCCAGGTAAGGTATTTCTCCCTGCTCCTGCTCCGTTACAACGAATGCTACTTTACTGCCGTCCGGTGACCATACAGGGGTCCGTGCCGAGGCGTTCACCGATGGGGCGACGTTGCGCATGTCCGCCCCGTCCGGGGTCACAGTAAAGAGCCGCGGGCCTTCTTCGCGGAAGGATACGAATGCTAGACGTGATCCGTCGGGAGACCAGGCAGGGCTCACGTCATCCCAGTCGTTACGCGTGAGTCTCCGAATGTTAGAGCCGTCCATGGCCATGGTGGCTATCTCGTAGGTGTGGTCCGATAACCCACCCTCGGCATATCTGAGAGTAGTGAACGCGACTCTGGTGCCGTCGGGTGAGATCGTAGGAGAAAAATCGATTTCAGCCGTCTTGCTGAAGACGTGAGCCGGTTCTAGAGACCCTGAGAGGGATTGAAGGTCTGAGCCGTCGGTGTCCACGACAAGTATTCGTCCTGCATGGCCAAACACGATCTGCGAGCCATCTCGAGTCCATTGAGGCGCAAATAGTGCTCTGCCACTTGCCCAGCGGGATGAGAAATCGCCTGACAGGTCGTAGCACGCGTTGTAAGGGTCACCACCGTTACAACATGGCCCCGCGGATGATCCAATCAAGATGAGGCCCATGACCGCCATTACGGCCAGACCTATTGGCCCTGCACCATTCCTTGTACCAGTCGTAGTATTAGTCTTGTGTGCCCACCGGGCTGGAGTCCCGCCGGCAGCCGTCGGATCAGGCCGCGGAGCCCTTTCACGAGCCGGTAGGCTACAAGAGGAACCGGGGCTATCTCCGCGTCTATTCATTGCTTCGTCCAGCCAGCGAAACTGTTGGCTGAAGGCCCGCGCGCCAGATTGCCTGCGAAGAGACGAGCGGCACGGTAAAGGTTCTTGACTTCGTCAGGTTTGAGGGACCACCCGGGACGTAAACGCCTCCATGTAACCCAGGCACTCGTCGACGCTCTGGGCGTTACGGGTGAAGTCCAGCACCAGGTACCCTACGCCCATGGCGGCGTAGGCGCGTACGTCCGCCGCGATCTGGCCGGCGCTCCCGGTAAAGGGCTCCCGTCCCTCGGGCGCGTCGGCCGAGTCCAGCCGGTAGTGGGGCGTCCGGTAGACCACCTGGACCTCCGAGGGGTCCCTCCCGGCCCTGCGGGCCCGGATCCCCAGCCGCCTTATGCCGTCGGCGAGCTGCTCGGGCGTGCCCATGGGAAAGTCTGGGTTGGAGCCGATGGGGTACCAGGCGTCCCCCAGCTCGGCGGTGCGGCGCAGGGCCCTGGGGCTCTCGCCTCCCACCCAGATGGGCGGGTGGGGCTTCTGGACGGGGTGGGGCAGGGACGACAGGTCCGAGAAGCGGCAGTACTGACCTTCGAAGGACGGGTTGTCGCTGGTCCACAGCTCTTTGTAGGCGCGGATGTACTCGTCGGTCACGGCCCCCCGCTCCTCGAACGGGGGGAGGCCCAGCGCGTCGAACTCCTCCTTCATCCAGCCCGCGCCGACCCCCACGACGAGCCTGCCCCCGGACAGCACGTCCAGGGTCGCCAGGGCCTTGGCCGCCACCAGGGGGTTGCGGTGGGGGACGATGATGACGCTGGTCACCAGCCGGATGCGCGCCGTCTGTCCTGCCAGGTAGGAGAGCAGGGTAAGCTGCTCCATGGACTCTCCCAGGTCGCCGCCGGGAAACTCGCCGCCCTGGGAGTAGGGGTAGCGGGAGGCGATGCTGTTGGGAACGACGATGTGGTCGCCGGTCTGGAGGGAGTCGAACCCCATCTCCTCCCCGTGCCGCGCCAGGCTCCCCAGGGCCTCGGGCGTGGCCAGCGGCCCGCGGTTGGGCACGGTGAAGCCGTACTTCATTGGGGGGCCTCCTTCGCCCGGGCGTGTCCGCCGCATCCAGGGGTCCCGGCTTGGGTGGGAGTATAGTGAAGGCCCGTACCGGTGTCAAAGGAAGACGTGTACAGACGCGGCTTGCCCGGCTCCGGCACTCCCGGGAAAGGAGACTCTTGCATAGCCCGTTGGCTGTCATTTCGAACGCAGCGAAGCGGAGTGAGGAATCTATCCATGCCGGCGAGTACCATGCCGCCGCCCTTGGGGCCGGGTGTATAATCTAAGGGGTCGGGTCGCGGCCCGCGACCCGGCACAGGGCTTCCCGACGTCGTTCAGCAAGGCTCGATAACATGCCCCACTACATGCCCGACTACATGACCATAACCGAAGAGCCCCCCATCGCCATAACCCACCTGGTGACGGCGTTCAAGGGGTGGCCCGACGCTGGCGAGGGCGCCAGCGGGGCCATACGGTATTTCCTGAGGAAGCTGCCGGCCCGCAGGTTCGCGGAGATGGACCCCGAGGAGTTCTACGACTTCACCCAGGTGCGCCCCCAGACCAGCATCAACAGCGCCGGGGACAGGGTGATCAGGTGGCCTGCCAACGAGCTGTTCTACTGGGTCTCCGGGGACAGGTCGACGGGCCTCATGTTCTTCCTGGGCCTGGAGCCGGGCCTGCGGTGGAAGACCTACTGCCGGGCCCTCCTGGAGCCCGCCCAGAGATGGGGCGTCGAGACCGTCATCCACCTGGGGTCGTTGCTGGACGCCGTCCCCCACACCCGGGGTGTCCGCGTGTCGGGCTCGGCCAACAGGCCGGAGCTGAGAAAGTCGCTGGAGGAGCGGGTCGTGGCGTCCAACTACCAGGGCCCCACGGGGATAACATCCGCCGTCATGGAAGCCTGCAACGACCGCGGGATGGAGTTCGCGACCATCTGGGGCCACACCCCTCACTACCTCCACGCGGCGCCCAACTACCGGGTGAGCTACGCCCTGGCCAGCAACCTGTACCGCATCCTGGACATGAACGTGTCCCTAGACGAGCTTGGCTCGGCGGCGGACACCTTCGACCGGGAGGTGGAGAAGGCCGTTGGCGACGACAGCCAGATCCGCTCCTACGTCCATAAGCTGGAGCAGCGGTACGACGAGGCCCACGTGGTGAGCGGGGGCGAGATGCCCAGGCCCGAGGAGCTGGTGCAGGACCTGGAGGAGTTCCTCAAGCGGCAGCGCGGGGCCGGCCCGTAGCGGGTTCCTGCGATTCCTCGCCTGCGGCTCGGAATTGCCATGGCCTCGAGAAGGCCACGTAAGGGGATGAAAATGGCGGTGCCCTCCCCACCGTCATTCCGGCCGCCGAGCCGGAATCCAGGGGTTGGGAGGCATCCCTCCTTACGCGCTAGAACGCACGACTGGTGCGGCCCACTCTCCACCCCCGGCTCCCGGCCTTCGCCGGGACGACGGGATGGGTGATTCCACCCCATGCCAACCTGTAGGGGCGCCTCTTGCGGGCGCCCACAAGGGACGCCCCTACGATATGACCGGGCAAGGGACTATCATCAGAGTAGTCCCCCATGCCGGTTGAAACCGGCACCACGAAGGATGAAAACCGCCCTTTTCATAAGAACGATGGTTGGGCGCCTCCGGTGGATTTTCTTTCCCGGTGATGCTACTATACGTCCATACCGGGCAACGGACTCGCCCTTCGTAGAAATTATCCCATATCCGCAAGGAGGCGTCGTGGAGAACTCAGATATAGCCCTCATGGCCCACTTGATGCGGCGCGCCGCCTTCGGCGCCACCAGGCAGCAGCTCGAGGAGTATGTCGCGAAGGGTTACGAGGCGACGGTGGAGGACCTCCTGGCACCCGAGGCCAAGCCCCCCTGGCAGGAAGACATCTACCTGCGGGCCTACCCCGAGTACGGCGACCGGCCTAACGTCATCAACAACGAGGTCATGTGGACCTACCGGATGATCAACACCCACCGGCCCATGGAGGACAAGATCGCCCTATTCTGGCACGGCATCCTGTGCTCCGGGTACGCCAAGGTGGACAACGGCCGGCAGCTCAGCCTGCAGATCGACATGTTCCGCCGCCTTGGGCTGGGCAGCTTCCGCGACCTCCTCGTCGCCCTCTCCCGGGACCCGGCCATGGTGCAGTACCTGGACAATATCGACAACCACAAGGGCTCCATCAACGAGAACTACGGCAGGGAGCTGCTGGAGCTCTTCTCGCTGGGCGTGGGCATGGACGGCCAGTTCAACTACACCGAGGACGACG
This sequence comes from Dehalococcoidia bacterium, assembly GCA_965207305.1. Classification (GTDB taxonomy): domain Bacteria; phylum Chloroflexota; class Dehalococcoidia; order Lucifugimonadales; family JAGWBF01; genus JAGWBJ01. The sequence goes on from CBDBMB010000004.1 coordinate 783,372, forward strand.
TCAAGGCGGCGTCCAGAGCGTTCACCGGCTGGAACGTGGCCCCCACCATGCCCGTGTTCCCCTTCGGCCGCGCCGACTGGGAGTTCCTCTACGACCCGGCGGACCACGACGACGGGGAGAAGACCTTCCTGGGAGAGACGGGGCCCTGGAACGGCGAAGACATCGTGGACATCATCGTCCGGCAGCCGGCGACGGCCAGGTTCGTCGCCCGGCACCTGTACAACTTCTTCGTCGCCGACGACGTGCAGGTCCCGGCCTGGAAGGACACCCCGCCCCGGGATATGGACGCCATCCGCACCCTGGAGAAGGCGTTCGTCGACAACGGCTACGAGATAAGGCCCGTGCTGCGGGTGCTGTTCAATTCGGACTTCTTCAAGTCCGAGGCGGTCAGGTATGCCAAGGTCAAGAGCCCCACCGACGTGGTGGTGGGCACCATGCGCCTGGTGAGGGACTACTCGTCGCCCAAGCCAGGCCTCTTCCCCATCGCCATGGAGGTGGGCTACATGGGCCAGGAGCTGATGAACCCGCCCACCGTGGAGGGCTGGCACACGGGCAGGGAATGGATCGACAGCGGCAGCCTGGTGGAGCGGATCAACTTCGTCTCCGAGCAGGTGGGCAACGTCGACCTGCCGGGGGTCCGGGACATCGTGGACCGTGTGGCCGCGCGCAACGACGCCGGGACTCCCGAGGGGCTCGTGGACGGCTGCCTGGACCTCATGGGCCCGCTGGAGGTCACGGGAAAGACCAGGGACTCCCTGGTGGCCCACGTGAGGGAAGCCGGCCCCCTGGCCACCGACACCCAGGAGGCCCGCCGCGTCTTCGACCGCCGGGTGAGCGAGATGCTCCAGATGATCGCCGCCTCGGCGGAGTACCAGTACTGCTGAGCTCCCGCCCCCGCCCGTCCCCGCAAGGGGTCTGTCCCACAGGCCGCCTTGACGGGCAGAGCGGGAGGGGGCAGGAAACCGGCGCCCATGTCTCCCTTGGAGGGTAGAAGATATGAGCAGCATATTCTTCGGGATCACCACCAGGACCTTTCACTACAGCCACACCATCGGGCGGGCCGAGTACTCGGGCCCGGGCTTCAGGCACCCCATGGACCTGGCCCTGGACAGCGAAGACCTGATGTACGTCCCATCCCGCTCCCGAGAGGACCGGCCCGACGGCGTGAGGGTGACGGTGTGCACCATCGAGGAGGACTACCTGAGGCAGTTCGGCCAGTACGGTGAGCTCGACGGCGAGTTCATCTGGCCCGCCTCCATCACGGCGGACGACGCCGACAACGTCTACGTGCTGGACCAGTGGCTGAACCGGGTGTCCATCTTCAACAAGGACGGCGATTTCCTGGACAAGTGGGGGATCCAGGGCACGGGGCCCGGCCAGATGAACCAGCCCTCGGGCATGGAGCTCGACCCGGACCAGAACCTGTACGTGGTGGACAGCCAGAACTGCCGGGTCCAGAAGTTCACCCGGGACGGACGCTTCCTGACCGGCTGGGGGGAAGAGGGCTCCGGCCCGGGCCAGTTCAGAGCCCCCTGGGGCATCGACGTCGACGCCGAGGGCCGGGTCTACGTGGCCGACTGGCGGAACGACCGGGTCCAGAAGTTCGGCCCCGAGGGAGAGTTCCTGGCCGAGTTCGGCTCCCCTGGCGCTGGCATAGGCCAACTCAACCGGCCCGCCGGGGTGGGGGTCGACCGGGACGGGGACATCTATGTGGCCGACTGGGGCAACCACCGGGTGCAGGTCATGACCCCCGACGGCCGCCACATCACCACCTTCACCGGCGACTCGGAGATGTCCAAGTGGGGACAGGCCAAGCTGGACGCTAACCCGGACATGCGCCTGCAGAGGGACCTGGTCAGGGACCGCGGCCCCGAGCGGGCCTTCTGGTACCCCGTCGCGGTGGTGTTCGACCGGGACGGCAGGGTGCTGGTATCGGACTGCCAGCGGCACCGGGTCCAGGTCTATCAGAAGGGCGTCGGCTAGGGCCCCGCCCCGGCATTCCCGTGGAAAGAGGCCTTGAACAAAAGGCCCTTCCATCCCCTAGTGTGGCCCCGGCAAGGCCATAATGGCTCCGGTGAGAAGCCGCCCTGCCGCTCCGCCTGTCATTCCGAGCCGTAGGCGAGGAATCTCAGGTGCCCTGCGGCTTTGCACCTAAAGTCTACTCCACACGCGACTTTCGATTCAGGCTGCGCACTTTTGGTTTAAAGGGCACCGCTGACCCAAACGCAGGCCGGATCCCTTGCTGGTGGATCGCTTGGATCAGGACGCAGAGGTTATGGCAGAGGAGCTTCAGCAGGATCTCGTTAGTCTGGCCCGCCTCCGACCGCGGTAGCGGCACCAACCTGCAGGACGCAAGCCGACCTGCGGCAATGGTCAACCCTTATGTACCTCGCTGCGTCCGCTTGGAAGCCGTTTGGCGAGTCGGCAGATTGGCAGGTATAATGACAAGGCTAACTCCAGTGCCTAATTCTTGTGGTTCTGGGGGTGTATATGGCGACTCACTCTTTCAGCACACTGATGCGGCGATTGTCGCGGGCCGGATTCCAGCGCCAATTCATCACCACGGCTCTAATGCCAGACTGGTGGGATGAATCTTGCGCTCACGAGCCTGATCTCCTCCCGGATATTGAAGTGCGCGTTGCGCGTTTCTTGGGTACACCCCTAGCGGAAATCAAGAATGTCGAAGCGCAACTTTCTGTACCGTCCTATTGCGGCGCTCAGATGAGAAGGGTACGGGACACGGACACCGATCGACCGGAACCTGCAATCCATGCCGCAATACATATCAGTTCTGCTGTAATCCGGAACCTGCGATGTACCGGGCCAGTCCAGACTCCGCCAAGTGATCCTGGCGAGTGGCGTCATCTTCTCATGTCCAGAGGACATGGTCCAGTGCAACTAGACAACCTCCTCGCCGATTTGTGGACTAAGGGTATTCCAGTTGTTCCGATAGATATGCTTCCGACACCTAGTTTTCAAGGCTTGGCATGTATTGTCGATCAACATCCTGTTATAGTCTTGGGCCACAATTATGACGAACCTGGCCGAGTAGCATTTTTCATCGCGCACGAGGCCGGCCACATTGCCGCCGACGATTGCGCACCCAATGCGCCAGTCTTACATAGGAGCGAGGGCGTACGGGATAGCTCAACCATGGAACGTGATGCTGACGAGTTTGCCACGCGTTTGCTAGTGGGTGAAGGCCCCCTGACCCTCCCAGAGGAAAATGAAGTGGATTTTAGGAGGTTGGCACAGAAGGCTGTCGACCTCGAGAGTCTGACTGACGCCGATGCGAGCTCCATAATATACGCGTGGGCCGCGAAGACTCTCAACTATCCCGCCGCCGCTATGGCTGTGCACGCCTTATACCGTTCCACGGGAGCGCGGCGGCGGGTTCGTAGGCTATTCGACCAGTACGTTGACCTCGGCTCTGCAGGAGAGAGTGACCGAGCCCTGCTACGGTGCGTATATGGCGACCCTCCATCACCAAAGGCTGCTCCTTGACACAGATGCGTTTTGTAAGCTAGGTGCCACGGACCTGCTCCTTGAGGCTATCACTCTTCTCGGTGCCCGAGTGGAGGAGTGTGGACGATTGGCAGCATTGCCTTACATGCTCAGACGAGGGAGATTGCGGAGAGCGTTCGGGTGTAACACATCGAATGCTCTTATACATCTGGCTGGCATGGTTCCACTCGCCAGGCAGCCCAACGATAGCTGGCTGGACCCACTTGCTGCGGTTCCATCAATAGACCCAGGCGAAGCCCAGCTTATGGCAGCCTCAGCGCAATACGGGCTATTGATACTCACTGGCGACAAGAAGGCGTTGTATGGTCTGAAAGACATCCCTGGTTATGCTGTAGCATTGGACGGGTGCGTAGTAGTCCTCGAGGCCGTCCTTATCGAGCTATGTTCAAGATTGGGCGAAGACGCAATTCGTTCACAAATTGGTCCCATGACTGAGGTCGATACGACTATCAGAATCTGCTTTTCGGACTCAGGCTCCTCCCCTGTAATCGGGCTCCTATCCTACTATGAACATTTGGCAGTTGCCCTTAGCCCGTTGAACCTATGGAAACCACACGCCTCGAGAAGTGTTTGATGTTCGGTCCACGTCATTATATGCCGGTATTGAAGGTCAAACGCGCCGAAAAGGATGCGCTTGCTAGTCTCGAATTGAGCCTGCGCCGGTACGTGGTCCCCTTGTTGGAGATTGTCGAACGCAAGAACACGTTGAGCGCCTTTGAGCATCTGTCGAATAGCTTCCGTGGCCTAGCACTTAGTCTTCATGGATATAGTCGCTTCCTACTAGACGTTCAAGAAATAAGACTCGATGGTTCGCGGGGTGCATACGAGGCGTTCACAGGTGCATCCGAGATGGGCATTCCGTTTACGCCAGTGACAGGGATTTCCCGATCCGTGGATGTAGCTCCAGCGATGGCCTTCAGTAGCACTAATGGAGTAGGGATTCGGTTGACGCGAAAGGAATTCGAAGCCGGGAGTCTAACTGCTGACTTGAACAGCTTTTTGTCAGCACATGGACTAGCTCCTGATCGCGTTGATCTAATCGTCGACCTTGGATCAGTTGAGAGACTTATTACTGTAGGCGTAATGAGCCTAACAGATCAGTTCCTTGCAGATATACCCAACAAGAGTGACTGGCGAACGCTCACGGTTACTGCGTCTGCCTTCCCATCAAGTATGGGCGTCGTGAACCGCAATTCGTCAACAAGAATTGAGCGATCCGAATGGCTAGCGTGGCGTAGGGGCCTATTCGATCAACGGGCCAGATTGGAGCGGTTGCCGACTTTCAGTGACTGTGCTATTCAGCATCCAGTGGGCGTAGAAGGCTTTGACCCGCAGGTCATGCAGCCATCAGCTACCATCCGGTATACCTCCGACAGTGACTGGCTCCTCGTAAAGGGCGAAAGCACCAAATCCAATCCCGCAAAAATCCAGTTTCCGAAGCTCGCTACACAACTAGTGTACGGACATATCCAGCATAATTTTGCGGGAGAGGGCCATTGCACCGGGTGTCAGATGGCGAGAGAATCAGCTAATGGCTCTGCGGGGCGGGGATCTCCACAAGTGTGGAGAAGAATAGGTACGATACACCACATCACTACGGTCGTGCGGGACGACCTCGACTCTCTGCCGTGGCCTTGAGGTGCGAACGAACCGCTGCTGCAACCTCGTCGATGTTGAACAACTCGCATACTTTGTCCCAGAGCACCGATCGCGGCTTCCCTCGCAGGCCACGAAGCCCATGCCGTTGTGCGAGCAGCGCCATCGCATCCTCATGCCAGAGAAACTCCACCAGAGATCGGATATCCTTGTTCGGATTGTCTTGTCCGTTTCTTATGGGCCGAAATCCCAGGCCCTGGGCCGCTCCTGGGACCACCCGCAAAACACCCCACCAAGACGGGATAATCTCGATGGCTTGGGATATGTGACGAGCACTGCAGATGAGAGTGACCCGGTCGAACACTCTACTATAGAGATCGGCTTGAGCACTTAGTCGACGCAGGTTGTCGCGTTCTGACTTGATTTCGTACCCGTGGAGTTGGCCATTTATTAGCGCGATATCGACCCTGGCGCTGCCCCTACAGATTCCCAACTCGTCGATGATCACCGTGTCTCTCCCGGCCCCGTATTGCAGAGCCAGTTGCTCGTGAACAGACCTCCGGAGAGGTTCTTCAGTGAATCCACCAGTCATGGTGCCATGTGCATCGAAACAGCGACCACTGTCCTACGCGACGAGTAGACCGACTGTGAGCGGAGCTAGCCCACTTTTATGCCAAGGGGCACCCCGGACATCGGAGATTATACCCGCGGCAGGTATGGCCTAACAAGGCGCAGGGTATGTCCGTCTGCGCGGTTTTGGTACTCCAGCAGACGGGGGACGGGCGACAGTCACCAACGGGTAATGTCATGCCCTGTTCTAAGGGACGGGCCCCGATCGCTGATCCCTCTATGACCTAGCTGAGTTCGGTTCGGCGGTGGGGACACTCTTGGTTCAAGTCGCCGACTCTTGATTCAAGCTAGGTGCTTTTGGTTCAGGTACGACTTGCGGTTGCAAAGCCGTGCCCTGCAACAAGTACGCCACGCCCCCGGTCAGGTCCGGAACTCGGCCAGGTCCGGGGAGACGTTGAGCCGGGCTTCCGTGACGGCCTGGACCTCCTCCGGGGTGTAGCCCGGCGCGATCTCCGTCATCAGGAACCCCTCGGGGGTCACCTGGAACAGCCCCAGGTTGGTGGCCACCAGCTTCACGACCCCAGCCCCCGTCAGGGGTAGGGTGCACCGCTTCAGCAGGCGCGGCTTGCCGTCCCGGGTGGTGTGTTCCATGGCTATGAACACCCGCCTGGCACCCACGGCCAGGTCCATGGCCCCGCCTATCCCCCCGCCCTTCCTGCCCTCGGTCTTCCAGTTGGCGAAGTCGCCGTTCTCCGCCACCTCGTAGGACCCCAGCACCGTGGCGTCCAGGTACCCCCCGCGAATCAGGGAGAAGGAGTCGGCATGGTGGACGATGGCGGCGCCCTTCACCAGGGTCACCCTCTGGCCGCCGGCGTTGACCAGGTCCGCGTCCTCCTCTCCCTCGGCGGCCAGGGGCCCGTAGCCGATGACGCCGTTCTCCGAGTGGAAGACGATGCTCCTGTCGCCGAAGTCGTAGTTGGAGCACAGGGTGGGGATGCCTATGCCCAGGTTGACCATCCAGCCGTCCTGGAACTCCATGGCCAGGCGGTTGCACATGGTCTGTCTGTCCAGCGGCGTCTTTCCCATGCTTTACTACTCCCGTGTGGAGGAGTGTGCCCCGGGGCCTACAGCCAGTAGCCCTCGGGCGCCGGGGGTATCCTGACGAGCCTGTCCACGACCACTCCCGGCGTGTGCACCTGGTCGGGGTCCAGATCTCCCGGCTTCACGATCTCCTCTTCGACCTCCACGATGGTCACCCTGGCAGCCTGGGCCATGATGGGGTTGAAGTTGCGGGCCGAAAGGCGGTACTGGAGGTTCCCGAAGGTGTCGGCCCGCCTGGCGCGGACGAAGGCGTAGTCGGCGTGGAGCGGGTATTCCAGTACGTATTCCCTGCCGTCGAGGGTCCGGCGCTCCTTGCCGTCGGCCACCTCGGTGCCCGCGCTGGTGGGGGTGTAGAAGGCGCCGATGCCGGCGCCCGCCGCGCGAATCCTCTCCGCCAGGGTCCCCTGGGGGACGAGCTCGGCCTCGATCTCGCCGGCCTCGTGCAGCTTCTCGAAGGCCTGCGCCTGGGAGGGGCGTGGGGCGGCGGTGAAGGCGCAGACCATCTTCCGCATGCGCCCGGCCTCCACCAGCTTGCCCACGTGCATCTCCATGTGGGGGAACCCGTGGTTGTTGGAGATGCCCGTCAGGTCCCGGGCCCCCTGACGCAGCAGGGCCGCGATGAGGTTGGTGGGCTGTCCCGGGCCGGAGAAGCCCGGGAACATGATGGTGGAGCCGTCGGGGATGTCGGCCACCGCCTCGTCGAAGGACCGGCAGACCTTGTTCCGCATTGCGCTCTCCAGTGACACCCTTCGCCGTTGATGTTACAACATCGGCGCTGGCATTGCCACGGCGCCGGTCATCCCGGCGCAGTCCGGTCCATGAAGAACCCCCGGACCAGGGCCCGCAGGCGGGTCCAGTGGTCGTCCAGCGACTCCAGCTCGGCCTGGTCCAGCTCGTTGTAGGTCTTGCCCAGGCGGGGGAAGTACCAGAGGGAGAAGACCCAGAAGCCGGGCACTTCAGGACCCGACGGGGCCTCCAGCAATACCCCGTCGGCCCCCGGCGTCTCCCAGGAGGCAAGGCTGCTCTCCCCGTCGGCGACGGCCACCGCCTCCACCCACGAGGCCCGCCGTCCGTCACCCGCGTGGGGGGCCATCAGCTCCAGCAGCCGGGAGATTCTGGCGGGATCGTCCGCGTCCTCCCCGGCGAACCGGTGGGTCAGGGTGCTCTGCCAGCCGTCGCCGAGGGCCGGGATGACGAGCCCCCCGTCAGTGGAGATGGCCGGCAGGCCGGACGCCAGGGACCATTCCTGCGCCTTGGCGACGGCCGTCTCCAGGTGGGTCGGGCCGTCCTCGCCGGGACGCCTCCCGGCCATGCCCAGGTCCCGGGGGCTCACCGGCTCCAGGGGGAGGCCCTCCAGGAGCCAACGCAGCTTCTCCAGCTTGGCGGGGTTGGTGGTGCCCAGCAGAATGCGTTCTGCGTTCATCGCGGCCACCGCCATTATACACGCGGCCCGCCTCCCCGGGGCCCGCCTCCCCGGGGCCCGACCCGCCGTGGGCCTTTGCCCTCGCCGTGGCCCCATCGGTGCTATCATTAGCCTGTCGGCCGGCACGGATGGCAGCTCGTGAGCAACCCGGGCCTCGGGCGGTAGGGAGCGAGGTCCGCCCACGCCGGCGAGAGAGGAGTCGGAGATGCCTGTTCACGTTCCCAGCGAGGAGGAGGTACTGGGATACATGGAGTCCCTGAGCAACTGGGGGCGCTGGGGGCCCGACGACCAGCTTGGGACCCTCAACCACATAACGGCGGAGAAGAGGGTTGCGGCCAGCCGCCTGGTGCGGGACGGCGTTACGGTGACCTGCTCCAGGCCCATAGTCTCAGAGACCGCGCCGGACGTGCCCTTCCAGTTCCAGCGGTTCATGGTGGACAGCGGCGAGGGCCGGGACACGGACCCGCCGGAGATAAGGCGCACCAGGTACGGCGCCGGCGAGTACATAGGGATGGTGTTCCACGGGCACACCATCACCCACGTGGACAGCCTGGCCCACTATTCGTGGCGGGGCAAGATGTACAACGGCGTGCCCGCGGACATGGTGACCTCCCGGCACGGGGCCCGGTCCCACGCCATCGACGTGGCCCGCAACGGCATCGTCACCCGAGGGGTGCTGCTGGACATCGCCCGGCTGAAGGGCAAGCGTTGGCTCGACCCCGACGAGCCGGTATTCCCCGAGGACCTGGACGCCGCGGAGAAGGCCGCGGGGCTGACAGTGGAGAAGGGGGACCTGCTTCTGGTCCGCACGGGCAACTACCGGCGCCGGCTGGAGGAGGGGCCCTTCGACCCCAACGTCGACGGCGGCACCTCCTGCCACGTGGCGTGCGTCCCGTGGTTCCACGGGCGGGAGATCGCCATGCTGGGCACCGACACGTCCAACGACCTGCGGCCGGACACGACCTACGACGGGATCATGAGCCCGCTGCACACGTTGAGCCTGGTCTTCCTGGGGATGTGCCTGATCGACAACGCCAACCTGGAGGAGCTGGCCCGGGCCTGTGAGGAACGGGGCCGGTGGGAGTTCATGCTGTGCATGGGCCCCCTGAGGCTGATAAACATCACCGGCACGCCCGTAAACCCGATAGCCGTGTTCTGAGGCAGCCCATCGATCGGAGACGGCCTCACACGGGCAGGACGGGCTCGGTGCGCTCGGCCGGCAGGTCCACCTCGAAGGCGTTGATGTTGAAGGCCAGCATGGCGTAGTACCCCATCAGGTTGGTGAGCTCGGTGAGGCCGCGTACGCCGAACTGGGCCATGGCCGCCTCGAAGCTGGCCGCGCTGACCCGACGAGTGCGGAAGAACTCCCGTCCGAAGTTGACCACGACGGCCTCGTCCTGGGCCAGGGAGGTTAGCTCCCGGCGCTCCCGTAGCTGGTCAACCGTCTCGTCAGACAGGCCGGCCCTGCGTCCGGCGGCGGCGTGGGCGTTCCAGATGTACTGGCAGTCCAGCTCCCGGGCCGTGACCAGCATCGCCAGCTCCTGGATCCGCGACGAGAGAGTGGACTCGTTTCTCAGGTAGTCCGACAGGTGCCCCGCCCGCCTGGCGATCTCGGGGACGTTGATCATTATCGACGCCGGGCCGGCGGCGGGGACCTCCCCCCGCTGCTCCACCACTTCCTGGAACGCAGTCTGCTGGTCTGAGGGGATACTGTCCTGGGTTGCCGTTGGTACACGGGCCATGGCTCGCTCCTCGTTGAGACGTTGGGTAGTCGCCCTTGTTTCTAGGATTATAGCCGATTACCCGTGGTATTCCACCTGGTGACCCGGCCCTGCCGACGATAGTAAGATGTAGGAAAAAGGAGGTCCAATCATGCAGCAACCCCCTTCGTACCTGGAGACCCTCGGCAAGGCCGACCCCAAGATGCTGGAGCACGTCACCGCAGTGCGGGAGTACGTGATCGCCGACGGGGCCCTGTCGGCCAAGGTGAAGACGTTGATGACCATGCTGTGCGACGCCCTGCTGGCCCACGAGAACGGGGTGCACGTCATCTCCCAGCGGGCCCGGGCCCTGGGGGCGTCGGAGGAGGAGATAGCCGAGACGGTGCAGGTGGCCTACCTGATGGGAGGCACCCCGGCCCTGGTCACCGGCTGCAACGCCTTCCGCGAGTAGGCGCCGACGCACCGCGGCCCCGTCCGCGGGCCACGAGGCGCCGGGATGCTATAATCCTGAAGCTGGCGGGGGCGTCGCTGTCCCTCGCCCGACGGCCCAACGAGGCACTGCACGACACGACGCACGGCGACCGGGAAAGGGGATGAAGGAACGATGAGCACTTCCATCGAGGCCCAGAAGGGCGAGGCCCAGAAGGTGCGCGTACTGCATGGCACCCAGCCCATGAGCACGACTCCCCAGACGAGGGGGATGGAGCGCCGGCCCGGGATAGACGGGAATACCGCCGGGGCCAAGCGCATCTGGATGGGGCACGTCACCTGCGTGCCCAACGAGCTGGGGCCGCCCCACCATCACGGGGAGGCGGAGACCGCGGCCTACGTGCTGAGCGGGCACGTGCGAGTCTACTTCGGCGAGGACTACAAGGAGTACGTGGACGCGGGCCCCGGGGACTACATCTTCGTCCCCGCCCACATGCCCCACATCGAGGGCAACGTCACCGACGAGCCGGCCGAGGCCGTCCTCACCCGCTCGCCGGACAACATAGTGGTCAACCTGGGAGAGTAGGCCGGCGGTGGAGCGCCGTCTACGCCCAGGTTCCGCTGTGGACCAGGGAAGCGAACCGACCGTGCCAGCCCGTCGTTGCGAGTAAACTGGGGCGTATGGCGGGCGTCTGCACCAAGACTTGCAGTTTTGGCCGAAATACTTGCAGCTTCTCCGTGGGATGTCCCGACTGTAGGTAATTAGCAGTGTATGGCGGGCGTCTGCACCAAGACTTGCAGTTTTGGCCGGTACACTTGCAGTTTCTCCCTGGGCTGTCCCGACTGTAGGTAATTAGCAGCGTATGGCGAGCGTCTGCACCAAGACTTGCAGTTTTAGCCGGTATACTTGCAGTTTTAGAGGGCAAGTGTACAATTGGTGGCATGGTAGATGAGATTCTTCGATGGCAGGAGCTGGATGTCCGGCTGAGTCAAGCCTTCAGCCCGACTACAGCCATTAATCGCAGGGACCTGTTTCATGGTCGTACGGCAATCGTCAGGCGACTGATGGACACGGCCAATCAGGCCGGTCAACATGCCATCATCTACGGTGAGCGAGGGGTCGGCAAGACGTCGCTGGCCAACGTCCTGATAGACTTCTTGCAGCCGTTTACCTCTGAAACGATAGCTAGCGCAAGAGTCAACTGTTATAGAGAAACATCCTACCGGCAAATCTGGGAATCCTTATTCCAAGAAGTGGGGCTACCTACCAAGGACCCCTATGGTAGCTTTACTCTCGCAGACGTGTTCGACACGCTTCGGCAAGAGGATTCCCGGAAGTTGATACTTATCATCGATGAATTCGATCGGATCGAAGACCCTGACATCGATGCACTGTTCGCTGACACCATCAAGACTCTGTCAGACTTCGACCTGGATACAACACTGATCCTTGTCGGTGTGGCTGACGACGTTGACGATCTGATCACGGAGCACGAGTCCGTGGACCGCTGCCTCGTTCAGATTCACCTGCCCCGCATGACCTTCGAGGAATTGAAGGGGATCGTCACATCGGGCATAGAGGCAATCGGGATGGATGTGTCTGACGATGCTCTCTCACAGATATGCACCGTGTCTCTAGGCCTGCCTCACTATGTTCATGCCTTGGGGTTGGCCTCAGGAAGGGCGGCAATCGACGACGAACGGGAGAGAATCGAGAGCAGGGACGTGCAGGACGCGATGCGTACTCTCGTCCACCAGTCTCAGCAGACGATACTTCGCCAGTTTGACCTGGCTACCGCCAGCCCTCGTAGGGAGAACTTCTACATGCACGTCCTCCTGGCGTGCGCTTTGGCCTCGACCGACGACCTTGGCTACTTTCGGCCGGCGGATGTCCGTGAACCCTATTCGCGGCTCATGGACCGTGATATGCAAATCCCAAGCTATGCGCGGCACCTTCATGGCCTGAGCGAAGAAGGCCGGGGCGCCGTGCTACAGCGACTGGGGAAGCCGCATCAGTACAGATTCAGGTTCTCCGATCCTCTGATGCAGCCGTATGTGCTGATGCGAGGTCTGGAGAGCGATCTGCTCAGCTTGGAAGATGTCACTGCTTTCGCTGCTGTCAATAACCAGGAACTTTAGGACAGCAAAGGGCCGAAATAATCAGAGTCTTTAGGACAGATACCCAGAGTCTTTAGGACACTCTGAACGCCTGACCACAGGAGCATCGCGACACACTTCAGGTAGGAGGTGAAGCGATGGCCTACAAGGAGGTGTTCAGAGTGGAGATAGCAGAAGTCATACGGCGCTGGCAGGCAGGCGAGAGCCAGCGTCACATAGCCACGGGCACGGGACTGTCCAAGGACACCGTGGGCAAGTACATATCCTCGGCTGAAGGGTTGGGGATGTGCCGTGACGGACCCGTTCCCAGCGAGGAGCAGCTGAGCAAGCTGGCTGTCATCGGCCGCCCGGGTCCGCGGCAGGTGAAGACGCCTATCGAGGAACTGCTGGCTCCCTGGGCCGACCAGATTCAGCAGTGGCTCATCGGAGACCGGCTGCAACTGACCCGCATCCGGGAGTTGCTGTCGGAGCGGGGCTGCCAGGTGTCCTATTCGTCGTTACAGCGCTTCGTGGCTCGCCGCAACTGGCGGGGCCGCAGTCTCCGGACAGTGCGGATGGAGGAGAGTCCGCCGGGCGAGGTGGCGGAGCTGGACTTCGGTCGGCTGGGGTCGCTTGAGGACCCGGAGACGGGACGCCGCCGGTCGGTGTGGGCGTTGATCGTGGTGCTGGCCTACTCCCGTCACAGCTTCGTCTGGCCCACCCACCGGCAGAAACTGGAGGACGTGGTCGCCGGGCTGGAAGCGGCCTGGGCCTTCTTCGGCGGCGTTCCCAAGTACCTGGTCATCGACAACTTCCCGGCGGCGGTGGCCGGGGCCGACGCCCTGCACCCCAGGCTGACCCGGGGCTTCCTGGAGTACTCCCAGCGCCGGGGCTTCATCACCGACCCGGCCCGAGTGCGCCACCCCAGGGACAAGCCCAAGGTGGAGCGGGGCGTCCAGTACGTGAGGCAGCGCTTCTTCAAGGGAGCCGACTTCAGAGACCTGCCTCATATGCGGAAGGAAGCGGCCCACTGGTGCCGTGAGGTGGCCGGACAGAGGGTGCACGGCACCACCAGGCGCAAGCCGTTGGAGGTCTTCGACGAGGAGGAGCGCCAGGCGCTGCTCCCCTGGGACGGCGAGCCCTACGAGATCACCCACTGGCGCAGCGCTAAGGTGCACCACGACCACCACGTGAACTGCCAGTACGCCCTCTACTCGGTGCCGTCGGCCCTGTGCCCTCCGGGGCAGCAGGTGGAGATCGCGCTGGACAGCAAGCTGGTGCGCATCTACCACCAGGGTAAGCTGATCAAGCTCCATCCCCGTCAGTCCAAGGGCGGTCGCTCCACCGATCCCGACGACTACCCGAAGGAGCTCACCGCCTACACCCTGCGGGCGCCCGACAAGATCACGCAGAGCGCGGCGGAACTGGGAGAGGCGGTGGCCGCCTTCGCCGACCGGCTCTTCGAAGGCCCCACGCCCTGGGCCAAAGTGAGGCAGGGCCACAAGCTGCTCCGCCTCGCCCAGCGCTACACCCCCGACAGGCTGGACGTCGCCTGCCACAAGGCCCTGGACGTGGACCTCATCGACGTGCACCGCGTCGAGCGCATCCTGATCGAAGCCTTGGAGCAGCAGGATGCGTCGCCCTATCCCGATCCGTTGCCTGCGGGACGCTTTGCCAGGCCCGGCTCCGTCTTCGCCCTCGTCAACGGCCATCACCCAACCGAAGGAGGTCAGCCATGACCCGCAACGTCGATCTGGCCCCGCTGCTCAAGACCCTCAAGCTGAGCGCCATGCTGGACACCCTGCCAGAGCGCATCGCCCTGGCCCGAAGGGACCAGTTGGACTACGCCGCCTTCCTAGAGATCATCCTGGCCGACGAGGTCAGCCGAAGGGAGAACCGGCGCATCGAGATCCGTCTGAACCGGGCCGGCTTCGAGGAGACCTGCCGACTGGAAGACTTCGACTGGACGTCCGAAATCACCCTGGACCGCCGCCTCCTCGACGCCGCCTTCTCCCTGGAGTTCATCTCCAGGCACGAGCACGTCTTGCTCATGGGACCGGCGGGCGTCGGCAAGAGCTTCCTGGCCCAGGCCCTGGGCTACGCTGCCGTCAGAGCCGGGTACACCGTCCGCTTCATCCACGCCGACGACTTCTTCAAGGCCATGAACCAGGCCAGGGTGGATAACTCGGTGGACAAGACCTTCCGCTCCTTCCTCTCCCCAGACCTGCTCATCCTCGACGACTTGGGCCTGCACAGCCTGACCGGACCACAGTCGGTGGACCTCTACCAGCTCATCGTCGGCAAGCACCGAGCCTCCAGCTTCATCATCACATCCAACCGGGCCATCGAAGAGTGGCTCAGCCTCTTCAACGATCCCATCCTGGGCAACAGCGCCCTGGACCGCCTGGCCAACACCAGCTACCAGATCGTCATCGAGGGCACCAGCTACCGGGAGAGGCTCTCTCCTCACCGCGCCCTTCTGGGCAAGGTGGCCAAAATCCTCAGCAAGAAGGGAGGTGTTTGACCCGCCAACAGCTTCCTGTCAAAATCCAAATCAGCGGCGTTCAGAGTGTCCTAATGTTCGTGAATACGCTGTCCTAAAGACCCTGGTTATTGACAGCTGCGAGCTAGGCGCTAAGGGAGTCGTGCCATGGGCTGTGGAAGTCTTGGGCCTCAGAGAGGGAATCGATGAATATGAGACGTGGCTGGTCGGAAGTCCCGACTCACACCGATCTGATGAATCCTACGTTGCGTGCCATACGCGGCCTCGGCGGCAGTGCCTCGATCGACCAAATACTTGATAAGGTGATTGCAGATATGGGGTTACCCGGTGAAGTCACCCGTGTCCTGCACCTTGACGGGCCAATGACCGAACTGGCTTATCGTCTTCACTGGACAAGAACCTACCTCAAGAAAGACGGTCTCTTGATGAATCCAAAGAGAGGCGTATGGTCTCTTACGCAGCGAGGAGCCGTCACCGAGTCGGTCGACTCAGCGGCGGTAACCCGCGCGGTCGCCAAAGATCATCGCATGGCCCGCCAGGCGAAGGCGGAGCGGACTCCGGAACCAGAGGGCGTTGCGAGTTCCACCGATGATGACTCCGCTCAGGCGGTCCGATGGCAGGATCGCTTGCTGGAGACCCTACAGGTGATGGAGCCTAGTGCCTTCGAGAGACTCTGCGAACAAATGCTTCGTAGATCCGTGTTTATTGAGGTTGAGGTTACGGGGCGGTCCGGTGATGGGGGCATCGACGGAAATGGAATCATCCGATTGGCAGGCCTAATCAGCTTTCCGGTGCTGTTTCAATGCAAGAGGTATAAGAACAATGTTACCAGTGCAGCAGTGAGGGACTTTCGAGGTGCGATGCAGGGCAGGGCGGACAGGGGTCTGATCCTGACGACTGCAGGATTCACTGCCGATGCCCATAGGGAAGCGACGAGGGACGGCGCGCCGCCGATTGACCTGATTGACGGAGACTTGTTAGCCGGTAAGCTGAAAGAACTTCGACTCGGCGTCTCTGTGCGTTCTGAGACCGTAGAAATCGTAGAAGTGGACAGGGAGTGGATCGAGTCCCTCTAAGCCAACCGCCAGGTCCCGGGCTCCAGACTCTGACTACTCATCTACCCGCTCCTCCCCCTCGTTGCCTGCGGCTGATATATCCCCGCGGCGGCGGCCGTAGGTGGCCAGCACCTGCTCGTTGTCGGTTACCAGGTTGTCGATGTCGATGCGGAGGGCCTTGGCCATGGCCATCATGCCCTTGCTGCCCTCCTTGACCGTGAATCGCGGGAGGCGGCCCGCCGGCCAGTACCCCTTGCTGCCCAGGGTGTAACCCTCCAGATCGTCGGTCCCCTTGCCCAGCACCTTCCCCGTTTCCCCGAAGTGCTCGACGACCTCCTTGAGCCCGTACTTCTGGACCGGGCACACCTTCATGCAGATGCCACAGCCGTTGAACTGGGCGGGCATGGGCAGGCACCGTTCGGCGTCGGTCTTGTACTTGTAGGCGCCCCGCCACCAGACCCGCTCCTTGGGCAGCGCCCTTCCGGGGCACCGGCGCACGCAGACCAGGCACTTGCCGCACAGCTCGTTGACCCCGTAGTCCACCGGCTTGTCGTACTCGAGTGGCGCGTCGGTGGTCATTAGCACGAAGCGGCACCGGCTGCCGATGGGAGTCAGAAGCTGGCCGTTGGCCCCCATCTGCCCCAGCCCGGCCTGCACCGCATAGGGAAGGGCGGGGGCCATGTTGCGGCCCGTAAAGGTCACGTAGGCGAACTGGACGGGATATCCCCGGGACCGTATGAAGTCCGCCAGGGCGATCCCCTGGCGGCTGATCTCCAGTTGGGTCTCGTAGTACCCTTCGAAGCTGGCTATGGACGGCATCTCCTGGGTGATGTCCCACGGCTGCTCCAGCATCCCGACGATGGCCGTCCGGAACCTGGCCTCATCCGCGCTCTCGGAGTTGACCCACGCCCGGTCGAACCTGGTGATGCCCAGCATGGTCATGCCCACGTCGTGGGCCTTCCGGCGGACCGCCTGGGTGAGGCCGGGAGACTCGTCCCGCACCTCGGCCACGGGCAGATCCTCGTAGTCCCAGATGATCTCCTTGATGCGGCGTATCTCCCCTATGAACTTGTCCTTGGCGAGCTCCGAGTGCTGGGGCTTGAGCTTCTCGGACCATGCCACCGAGTGCCGGTAGACGTCCGTATCCCAGAAGCTGTTCTCGGGATAGTTCTTGGCGTAGAAGCGGACCGCCTTCCGGTCCAACGGCACTCCCGGCACGCTCTTGAGGGAGGCGGGCACCTTGATCCAGTCGGTCGCCTCGTTGAGGGCGTTCCGCACCGCCACCTTGCGGGACCTCGTCCTCGGCTTCTCGGTTCCAGTCTTCGCTGCCATGCTAGTCCTCCTTGTTCTCACAGGATTACGGGCTTCTCACAGGACTACGGGCTCCAGGATTTCCGGCCCAGTCTTTCAGGTAAGCAACCCGTCCAAGAGGCCGCCAAGTAGACTCCGCCGCCCGGCGGTCACATCATGGTCGGCCCGTCCTTCTTGCCAGTCTTTCGGACCCGCCGGCCCACCCAGTAGGCCCGGGCTTCGGAGGCGGAAGTGGAGGGCACGGGCACGTCCCACTTGTCCGCCATGGCCATGAACCCCTTCGCCCCGTCGGCAACGCCGAACCGCGGGCGGCGGGCCGGTCCCTGGTGGCCCTTGCCGTCCATGGTGTAGCCCTCCAGCTCCTCGGTGCCCTTGCCCAGGACCTGGCCCCCGGTGATGCGGTAGTGGGCCAGCACCTCCGCCAGCCCGTACTTCTGCACCGGGCACACCTTGGTGCAGACGTTGCAGCCCGAGTAGCGCGCCACCATGGACAGGCACCGATCCGTGTTGACCTTGTGCTTGTGCACGCCCCTCCAGTTTACCTTCACCTCCGAGAGGGCCCTGCCCGGACAGCGCCCCACGCAGATGCGGCACTCTTCGCACAGCCGGTTGATGCCGTAGTCGACGGGCTCGTCGTAGGACATGGGAGCGTCGGTGGAGAGCATCACCAAGGTGCTGCGGCTGCCCTCCACCGGGGACAATAGCTGGCCGTTGGCCCCCATCTGTCCCAGGCCGCCCTCCACCGCGTACGGGTGGACCAGGGCGAGGCTGCGCCCCGCCAGGGGGACGTAGATGTACTGGACCGGGTAACCCTTGCCGCGGAGGAAGTCTCCCATGGCGAGGGCGCGTTTGCCGGACCCGAGCTCCGCCCGGAAGCCGGCCAGGTACGACTCCCTGGAGGGGGCGGAGTCCATCGCCGCCGCCGGCACCTCCGAGAGCGCGACCACGAGATTGTCGAAGCGGACGTGCTTCCGGTACTCGGGCGACACCCACTTCCTGTCGAACCGGACGACGGCTGTCATGGCGAATCCGAGCCGCCTGGACTGCTCCTTGACCTGGGAGGCCAGGTCGGGGCCGGGGTCGCGGTCCGGGCTGACCAGCTGCTCCAGGTCCGAGGCGACGGCCTGGCGCAGCGCCTCCAGCTCCGAGCGGAGCTCCTCCTCCGCCTCCTGCTGCAAGTCGTCGTACATCTCGCGCCACAGGGCCAGCCTGCGTGAGACCACCGTGTTGTGGAAATCAGGCTCCGGGGTGGCGGAGATGTACTGCAGGACCTCCCTGGGGTTCATGGGGTTGCCGGGCGCCGACCGGAGCCGGGGCGGCACGTCGATGGCGGAGGTGTCCTCCCTCGGGCCAGAGGGTGGGGCGGCCTTGGCTTTGACTCGATTGGTTCGTGCGGACATGACTGAGTTGCCGGACTTGGGCGCTTCCCGGTCAGTACAGGTGGCAGGACACCAGGTGCCTGGGGGCCACCTCCCGCATCACCGGCTCTTCCACCGAGCACTGGTCCATCACCGACGGGCACCGGGGATGGAACCGGCAGCCCGAGGGCGGGTCCACGGGAGAGGGCACCTCTCCCGTCAGGATTATCTCCTCCCGTTCGATGTCCGGGTGGGAGGGCAGCGCGGCCGACATCAGGGCCTTGGTGTAGGGGTGCAGTGGGTTGTCGAAGAGCTCCCGCCCTTCGGCCAGCTCCACTATCTGCCCGAGGTACATCACCGCCACCCAGTGGCACATGTACCTGACCGTCGCCAGGTTGTGGGCGATCAGGACGTAGCTCACGTTGTACTCGCCCTGCAGGTCTATGAGCAGGTTCATGATCTGGGCCCTTATGGATACGTCCAGGGCGGAGACCGGCTCGTCCAGCACTATGACCTGGGGGTTGAGGGCCAGGCTCCTGGCTATGGCGAGGCGTTGCCTCTGGCCCCCGCTGAACTCGTGGGGATACAGGTCGGCGTGGTAGGGATGGAGCCCCACGTCCAGGAGGAGCTTGTCCACCCGCTCCCGCATCTCCTTCTGGGAGAGGCTCCAGTTGATGACCATCGGCTCGGCTATGATGTCCTTGACCCGTATCCGGGGGTTCAGGGAGCTCCACGGGTCCTGGAAGACCGCTTGCACCGAGCTGCGGTACTCCTTGCGGCGGGCGGCGCCGGCCTTGTAGATGTCCTGGCCCTGGAAGAGGATGCTGCCCTCGGTGGGCCGTTCCAGCATGAGCAGCATCTTGGCCGTCGTGCTCTTGCCGCAACCCGACTCTCCCACGACCCCCAGGGTCTCCCCCTCCCGCAGCTCGAAGGAGACCCCGTCGACGGCCTTGATCCATCCGGTGACTCTCGAGATGAGGAGGCCCTTGTTGACGGGGAAGTGCTTCTTGAGGCTCCGGGCCTCCAGCACCACGGGCCTGGCATGTCCGTTTCCCGGCTGGTCCGCATCCATCATGGGGACAGCGTCCAGCAGCTGGCGGCGTGGGTCTCGCTCACCGAGAACTGCGGTGGATACTCCTCGTAGCAGCGGTCCATGACCGCGGTGCACCGGGGGGCGAAGGGGCAGCCCGGAGGCAGGTCGTGAAGGGTGGGCGGCTGCCCCTCGATGGCGTAGAGCCGCTGCACGTCCTCCTCCATCTTGGGCACCGAGGCCAACAGGGCCTGGGTGTAGGGATGGGCCGGGTTGTTGAACAGGTCCCGCACGTCCCCTATCTCGACGATCTTTCCGGCGTACATCACGGCCACCCGGTCGCAGGTCTTGGCCACGATGCCGAAGTCGTGGGTGATGAAGATCAGCCCCAGATCGAACTCCCGTTGCAGATCGTTCAGCAGCCTGAGGTACTGGGCCTGAATGGTCACGTCCAGGGACGTGGTGGGCTCGTCGGCGATGAGCACCAGGGGCTGGCAGGATATCCCTATCGCCCCCACGATCCTCTGGCGCATGCCCCCGCTCATCTGGTGGGGGTAGTCCTTCACCCGCTGGTTCGCTGCGGATATTCCCACCTTCCTCAGCACGTCCAGGGCCCTGTCCAGCACGCTCTTCTTGGGTATTTCCTGGTGTATCCTGATGGCCTCCATGACTTGCTCCCCGATGGAGAACACCGGGTTCAGGGACGTCATGGGGTCCTGAAGGATGATCCCCATCTTGCTGCCGCGGACCTCGTCCATCTCCCTGTCCGAGAGCTGGAGGATGTCCTGGCCGTCCAGGTTGACCTGCCCGCCCACTATGCGGCCGGGAGGGGATGGGACCAGGCGCATCAGGGAAAGGACGGTGACCGACTTGCCGCAGCCGGACTCCCCCACGATGCCCAGGGTCTCGCCCCGCCGCAGATCGAAGCTGACGCCGTCGACCGCCTTCACCGTCCCCCAGCGGGTCTGAAAGTAGGTGCGCAGGTCGACCACGTCCAGGACGACGTCGTCGCTTGTCCGGGTCTTCTCCATCGACGCTCCCTACGGTGCCCTGTCCGGCAGGGCTGTTGGCGCGACGGCCACGGGCTACTCCACCTGCCTCAGCTTCGGGTCCAGGGTGTCCCTGAGCCAGTCGCCGAACAGGTTGAGGGACATGACCGTCAGCACGATGGCCAGTCCCGGCATGGTGGAGATCCACCACGCGGCGGCCAGCTTGTCCCTGCCGTCGGCCACCATGGAGCCCCAGGCGGGCGTCGGCGGCGGCACCCCCGCGCCCAGGAAGCTCAGGGTGGCCTCCACCAGTATAACCGTTCCCACCTGCAGCGTGGCCACTATTATCAGCGTGTTGATGGTGCCCGGGAAAAGGTGGACGAACAGCACGCGCCAGGTGGATGCCCCGGCCACCCGGGCCAGGGCCACGTAGTCCATGGTCTTCAGGGTCAGCACGTCGCCGCGCACCATTCGCGCGAACCGCGGCCATATCCACAGCGCCAGCACGACCACGATTATGGAGAGAGTCTGGCCCAGCACCAGCACCATGACCAGGGCCACCAGTATGAGGGGCAGCGCCAGCAGCAGGTCGACCAGCCGCATGATCAGCTCGTCCATCCACCCGCCGTACCAGCCCGCCAGTAGGCCCAGCACCGTCCCTATGGCCCCCCCGATTCCCAGGGTTACCGCGGACACGATCAGGGAGATCCGGGCGCCGTGGATAATCCTGCTCAGCAGGTCCCGGCCCAGGTGGTCCGTGCCCAGCAGGTGCTTGGTGCTCCCTCCCCGCCTGGACACCACCTCGACCCCTTCGCCCAAAGCGGCGTCGGGCCTTATCTCCCGGGCCTTTTCCAGGGCGATCTGCCTGTGGCCGCGCCCGACCTCCACCACCTCCACCACCGTCTTTACCGTGGTCTCGGGCCCGGACCACGCCGGCGGCAGGCTCCTGTCGGGAAGCTGGCCCAGGGTCGGGCTGTGGGGGGCTATCCACGGCGCCGTAATGCCGGTGACCACCACGAGGGCGAGGAGCAGGGCCGGCACTACGGGCAGCCGCCGCATGGCCCGGAGGGTCCGTCCCACCCGGAGGCGGACCGCTTGCACCACGGGGGCAGCGACGGGGCTGACTGCCATCTACCTCTCCGCTCCCGTCATGCGTACCGGATCCTGGGGTCGAGGTAGGCGTAGAGTACGTCCACCAGGAGGGCCGCTCCCACGTACATCAGGGTGAAGATGACCACCACGCCCTGGAGCATGGGGTAGTCGTTGTTCCAGACTGCCTGAATGGCCGCCTGCCCCAGGCCGGGCCAGGCGAAGACCGTCTCGGTCACGAGGGAGCCCGTGACCAGGTTGCCCAGGGACACGCCGGCGAAGGTCAGCGGCGGGATCAGGGCGTTCTTCAGGGCGTGCTTCCAGATTATGCTGTTCCTGGTGACCCCCTTGGCCCGGGCCAGCTTGATATACTCCGAGTCCAGGACGTCCAGCATGGCCGAGCGCACGAGACGCAGGTTGGCCGCCACGAAAAACCACCCCAGGGTGACGGCCGGAAGGATGATGCTGTTCCACTCCTGGTGCCCCGAGGGAGGCGTCCATCCCAGCCTTACGGCGAAGAAGAATATGAACATGATGCCCAGCCAGAAAGGGGGGGCCGATTGGCCTATGAGGGCCACCACCTTGCTGAGCTGGTCCAGAAAGCTTCCGCGCTTCACCGACGACAGAATCCCAAGGGGCACGCCCACCAGAACGGAGAATACGAAGGCGGCCAGGCCCAGCGCGAGGGTGTTCCCTATGCGCTCCTTTACGGCGTCGAGGACGGGCCTCTGCTCCTTGACCGATTGGCCAAGGTCTCCTTGCAGCAGGTCCTTCAGGAAGATCCCGTACTGTTGGTAGTAGGGCTTGTCCAGCCCGAGCTCCCGTCCCAGCGCTTCGAACAGCTCCACGTTGCCGACCTGGGAGTCGTCTATGAGGAGGTCCCGGGGGTCCCCGGACACCCGGGCCATGGCGAAGACGATCAGCGACACCGCCAGCAGGGTCACCAGCGTCGTTATCAACCGTCTCAGCAGGAACCTTTGCATATACGGGACTACCTTAGCACGAATGGCGGCGTGAATGGGCCGTCAGAGCTGCCTCGACACGGGCCTGCGCCGGCCGCCGATGCTCTCCCGGGCGATCCTGCAGAGGATGGCCGCGCCGTTGGCCAGGGCCACCGCTCCGAAGGCCGCGTAGGTGAAGGGCGCGATTTCGGGCTTGGTGCAGCAGGCGACCTCCCGGTCCCCCGAGTACTGGTACCCGCCCCAGGCTCCGCCCACGCCCGCCAGGACCGCCACAAGGACCGTAGCCAGGACGACCGGGACGGGGTTGTCGTCGACCCTCAGCCAGGGAGCTGAGGCGCCCAGCCCGGCCCCCAACCCGGCGCCCGACATGACGAGCCATAGCATGGTCGTCTTGGAGACCGCGCCCGAGAAGATGAAGAGGCCCC
Source organism: Dehalococcoidia bacterium (assembly GCA_965207305.1). Taxonomy (GTDB): domain Bacteria; phylum Chloroflexota; class Dehalococcoidia; order Lucifugimonadales; family JAGWBF01; genus JAGWBJ01. The sequence continues at coordinate 806,556 of CBDBMB010000004.1, forward strand.
AGCCCAGCGCGACCCCCAACATGCTGAGCACCAGGGCCAGGCCGACCGCCAGGCCGACGCGTCCGCCAAGGGCAAGGACAGATTGGACGCCGCCCAATAAATCCCCCGTCGTGCTAGATGCCCCGTCGTGCTGGACTATCTCCCCAGGCGGTCAAGGCTAGAGGACGATCTCGAAGGTCACTCCCGTGGCGTCCTTCATCTCCAGGCGCGTGGGGTTGGTGTCCGTGCTCAGGTCCGTGTGGGTCAGGCTGTACCCCTCCATGTAGTCCACGGTCTGGGTGGGGTTGGGGGAGTTGTTGAAGGTTATGAAGGTGGTGCCCGGGGGGTTCAGTATGTAGCGGTCCAGGGAGTGCCAGGTGGCCCTCTTGTAGCAGAACCCCTTGGTGCCGTCGATGAGGAACGCCCTCACATCGTCGGGGTCGGGAATCGAGTTTGGGTCGTTCTCGTCCGTTCCCAGGGCGACGGCCACCGCCGCCAGGGAGCCGCTCAGGGGGATGAACACGTGGGTGGCGTGGAAATGCCGCTCCAGCTTGGTAAAGGTCCGCGTCTGGTACGGCTGCCACATCACCGAGCCCGTGGGCTTACCCTCGGGGGCGTAGGCGACCGGGAACGACTGGCGGTGGTCGGCGGGGTACTCCCTGGCGTCCCACACCTCGCCGTAGGGGCTGAAGGACTCCGCCGTCATGGGTTCGACCTTTAGCCGCACTGTTCTCGTCATGGCATCTATCCTCCCGGCATCCAAGTGTCTTCCAACAGGGGACTCCACGGCGCCATACCGGCGCCGGGTCCGGCGAGGGAGCCCTCTCCCGCGTGCGGGCCGGACTCCCTCGCTTCGTCGTCGTCGACGGCTACGTGGCGGCGAGCGCGTCCTCCGTGCGTACTCGACGCCCCTCCTATGGCCCGACCATTACCGGTGGGGTATGTACTCGAGTCCGCTCATGAGGCGAGCGTCGGCATACTTCAGGTGCTCGGTCCACTCGTCGATTCTCGGCCCCAGGGGGTAGACGTAGTCCACGTAGTAGAGGGCGATGTCCATTACGTCATCCCATATCCACTCCGCGATCTCGTAGGTCATGTCCACCCGAGTGGCCTCGTCGAAGGTGGCGTTCGCCTCGTCGATCTTCTCCCAGAGCCACGGGATGTCGTAACCGACCACTCCCTTGACGACCTGGGCGTACCCCATCAGGGGGTTTACGAAGGGGTGGGACGCGTGGCAGGTTATTCCGTCCACCTCGTATGCCCTGTACTGGGCGCTCAGAGCGGAGTAGGGTAGCCTCTGGAACTTGGCCTTGATCCCGACCTCCTCGAACATGGGCAGAATGGCCTCGCAGGCCTCAACCTCGCCGGGTGCGCCGCGAATGGCCGGTGTCATGGTCACCTCGAAGCCGTCGGGGTAGCCCGCCTCATCCAGGAGCTGCCTGGCGCGCTCCGGGTCGTACTCCCACGTCCAGTGGGACTCCCACCGGAAGTTCTCCCTGGTCGTCGCTCCCCCGAAGGGGGCCCACCACATGGCGGGAATCTGGGAGGCGTACCCGCCGAGCACCGTGTCGATGATGAGCTGCCGGTCTATGGCCAGGCTCATGGCTTGGCGGACCTTCTTGGCCCGCTCCCATCCTTCGGAGTCCAGGTCGGGGTCGCTGGCGACCCAGGGCAGGTCGGGGTTGTAGTAAGGGAGCTGATCGGGCGTACCCCACCCCCTGTAGTACTGCCCCAGCAGGTAGATGGAGCTTGCCCCCACGCCCCGCTGCACCATGAACTTGGTGCCCTCCACGTTCTCCACCGCGGGAATCGAGTCGAACCCCATGGCCATGGTGTCCACCTTGCCCGTCTGGAAGTTGGCCACCCGGGTGGACTCTTCGCCTATCTCCTGAAGGACCAGCTCGCTGAACTCCGGGGTCTTGCGCCAGTGGTCCTCGACGGCCTTCCACCGCATGAACTGGGCGGGCACGGCCTCCACGATCTCCCAGGGTCCGGTGCCGGCGCCGTTGCTCTCCAGCGCCTCCTCCCCGCCCTGGTCCGCCTGTGTCTTGCTAATGACGAATGCCGATGACCCCGTAGGTGTCATCCACCAGTGCATCACGTCCCACTGGGGCCTTGGGGTGGTCAGCTCGATGGTGTGGGAGTCCAGGGCCTTGGCCCCGTCCACCCAATTTATTACCCCTCCTCGAGGGGGTCCCCGAGCTCCCTCCCGCGCTTGAAGTTGTCCGGAGTAGATGACGTCTTCGGCGGTCATTTCTCCGAAACCTTGATGGAACTGGACGCCCTCCTGCAGCTCGATGGTCCACACCAAGCCGTCGCCGGAGAAGCTCCACGCCTTGGCTAGCTGGGGCCTCATCACGCGCTCTATGTCCAGGGTCGTCAGCCCCTCGAACCCCGCCGTCTGTATCCAGGAGCGCCCCGGGTACTGGGCCGTGCCGGGGTTGGCATTGAAGATGCCGATCTCCTTGAGGGCAATGTTGAGCTGGCCCCTGTCCATCGCGACGGTGGGTGGCGGGGTGGTCGGCTCCGCCGCGGCCGTGGGAGCGGCGGTGGTGGGTGCGGCGGCGGGGGGAGCCACTGTCGCCGTTGGGTCTTCGCCTCCGCAGGCCGCGGACACCACCAGCAGCACCAAGAGCGATATCCCGACCAAGAGCCGGGCATCGAACAGCCTGTATAACGCCATCATCGCACCCTCCTTGCTTCGGATACCCGCCGCATGCCACGCTGCCCATTCGACGGCATGAACGACTAAACCGACGCGATAGAGGCGCCGGGGCCTTACGGCGAGGCAGGTTCCAAATTATCACAGGCACAACGTAAGCGTCAATAAAATTGTTCGTATATGACATACCGGTTTATGGCTAGTTATTTCGCGATTGCTCTTGTTTCTGCAATACGGTGCGCCCTTTGCCTGTACGGCAGGCTATATGGGTGGGCTCTCCCTATGCCATGGGGTGGACTGCTCGTATGCGTGGGCCACCTTCATGACGGTCTCCTCTGCGAAGGCGCGCCCGCCGATCTGCAGCCCGAGGGGCAGGTTGTTCGCCGTGACGCCGCAGGGCACGGAGAGGGCCGGCAGCCCGGCAAGGTTGAAGGGCCCCGTGAACGCCGAGCGTCCCGCAAGCTCCGCAAGCGCCTCCTCTTTGCTGTGGACGCCCGGCACGGACTCCACCGGAGGCGCGGGAACGGGGCCGGTGGGCGACACCAGAACGTCCACGCGCTCCAGCGCGTCGAGCACCTGGCGGCGCACCAGTGCCCGGAGCTTCTGGGCCTTGTAGTACGTCTGGCTCGGGATGATGCTGGCCCTCAGGTACCGTATGCGGGTGTTGTGATCCAGCTCCTCCAGGCGGCCCGTGAAGGTGCGACGCCGGAGGGAAGCCCATTCGGGGGCCGAAATGCCCGTCGTGATGGTCCCGCAATGCTCGATGAGGGGGAGGGAGACCTCTTCTATCTCAGCTCCCAGGCCGCCCAGGACCGCTATGGCCGCGTTCACCGCCTCCCTGTACTCGGGGTCGAGGGTGTCCGATTCCACGAGCTGCGTCAGGACTCCGACCCGGAGGCCCTTTATGTTGCCGTCCAGGGAGGCGCGGTAGTCCGGGACGGGGACATCCCAGGTATAAGGGTCCCTGGGATCATGGCCGGCGATGGCCTGCATGGTGATGGCGCAGTCCTCCACGGTCCGCGCCAGGGGCCCGATGGCGTCCATGGACCACGTGCCCCCCATGACGCCGTGCCGGCTTACCCTGCCCCAGGTGGGGCGCAGCCCCACGATGCCGCACCAGTTTGCGGGGTTTCGTATGGACCCGGCCGTGTCCTCCCCCAGCGAGGTCGCGCAGAGGGAGGCGGCCGTGGCCGCTCCCGAGCCGCTGCTGGAGCTGCCGGGGTTTCGCTCCAGGTCCCAGGGGTTGCGGGGAGTGCCGTAGGAGTGGTCGAAGATCACCCCCATGGCGAACTCGCTCATGTTCAGCTTGCCCAGAAGGACGGCGCCTGCAGCCTTCAACCTTGCTATGACGGTGGAGTCCTCGTCGGGGACGAACCCCTCGAGTATCTTCGATCCGTCGGTGGTGCGAACGCCCTTAGTGTAGACTTGGTCCTTCACGGCCACCGGGACGCCGTGCATCGGGCCCAGGTACCGGCCGCCGGCGATGGCCCGCTCCGCCTCACGGGCGGCCTGCAGCGCCTCGTCCCGGCATACGGTGATGAACGAGTTGAGCTTGCCGTCCAGGCGGTCGATGCGCTCCAGGTACGCCTCCACCGCCTCGACGGGGGAGACCTCCCTGCTCCGGACAAGCTGCGACAGGGCTGTCGCGGACAGCAATGGTATATCTGCGGCGTTCATGGGACTCCTTTCGTTATCCCAGGCGCTATCCAGGGTGTCATCCCGAGTCGCTGTCCGCAGCGGCGACGCGGTCCGGCCAGGCCCCTACGCCGCGCGCCGGCTGCCGGGCTCACGCGTGAGTCGGCCTCATGGTGTGCCATGGCGTGTGCTTCTCGTAGGCGTGGGCCGCCTTCAATACGGTGCCGTCCTCGCCGGGGCGGCCCGTAATCTGGAGCCCGATGGGCAGGCCGCTGGAGCCGAACCCGCAAGGCACCGAGACGGCGGGAGTGCTGGCCAGGCTGAACGCGCTGGTGCGCATGAAGGGCCACGACGGCGCCATCTCCTTGCTGGTGATCACCCTGGGGCCCCCATCATCCAGCCTGGGAGCGGTCCTGCCCGAGGTGGGAAGGACCAGGACGTCGTGGTCCTGGAGCATGTCCAGCACCTGCGTCCGGAGCAGGCTCCGCAGCTTCTGGGCCTTGTAGTAGACCTGGGCGGGGATGATGCTGCCCGTGAGGTGGCCGATCTGGAGGTCATGGCTGTAGTCGCGAAGCCTCTCCCTGATCCACGGCCGGTGCTTCGATGCCGCGTCCACGCGCGAAATCAGCCCCGATATGTCGGTCATGTGCCTGGTGAGGGGAATGGAGACCTCCTCCACCGTTGCGCCCAACTCTTCGAGTACCGAGGCTGCGGCGACCACGGCGTCGCCGACCTCGGGGTCTACGACCTCGCTGTCGATCTGCTCGGCTATTATCCCCACGCGCATGCCCCCTATGTTGCCGTCCAGGGCGCTCCGGTAGTCGGGCACGGGGGTGGTCCAGGTATAGGGGTCTTTGGGGTCGTATCCGGCGATGGCTCCCAGGGTGATGGCGACGTCCTCCACCGTTCTAGATATGGGGCCTACGACGTCCATGGACCACGCCCCGGGCATCACCCCATAGCGGCTCACCAGTCCCCAGGTGGGCTTCAGACCGACCACGCCGCTCCAGGCCGCGGGCCGGCGTATGGAGCCGCCCGTGTCCTCCCCCACGGAGGTGGCGCAGAGGTAGGCGCAGGTGGCGGTGCCGGAGCCGCTGCTGGAGCCCCCCGGAGAGTGGTCCAGGTTCCAGGGGTTGCGGGGAGTGCGGTAGCAGTGAGAATAGGTCATGGCGAACTCGGTGAGGTTGGTCTTGCCCAACAGGACGGCCCCTGCCCTCTTCAGGTTCGCTATCGCCGTGGCGTCTTCGTCGGGGACAAAGTCGGCCAGGATGCGCGAGCCCCCGGTGGAGGGGACGCCCTTGCTCCATAGCTGGTCCTTTACGGCCACCGGGAGTCCGTGCATGGGTCCCAGGTAGTCCCCGCGGGCGATGGCCCGCTCCGCCTCCCGGGCTGCTGCCAGGGCTTCCTCGGAGCATAGCGCCAGGTACGAGTTGAACTTGAAGTCCAGGCTATCGATCCGCTCCAGGTAGGCCTCGGCAGCCTCCACGGGAGACACCTCTTTGCCCTCGATCAGCCGGGAAAGGTCGGCGGCTGAGAGGAACGGTATGTCTGCCTTGTCCATATTGGCTCTCCTTTACAACACAGGCTGCGGATTCCCCCGGCGAGAGGGGCGCCGGCCGTCTAGATTGTACCAGGATACGCCGGGTCGTTGCCGCTTCCGGGCCGGGCCCGGGCTCTTTGACCCGGGCTCTTTGAAAGAGGGGGTTGGGCCGGGGCTCAGCTTGACAGTCCAAAATGACGGGTGTTAGAATCCCCAAGAATACAGACTGGGCGTCGTGGGCGGCCGACGCCTTTGCAGGTTTCGACGCCAACGAACAGGTGGGATGTCGTACCGGGATGTGGACGCCCACCGCTGTTCTTTTTCGGGCGCCTTGCAGGCCGCTGCTGGAGCCCTGCCGACGCCCTGCCGGGCCTGCCCGAGCAGAGACGCGCCCCCCGGCGCTCTCGCAACCCGCCAAGGGAGACGTGAGCCATGGCTGACAAAGAGATCATGCGGGGACTCAAGGACGTTTACATCGACACCTCCGAGGCGAGCTTCGTCGATGGCCAGGTGGGTAAGCTCCTCTACAGGGGCTACAACATCCACGATCTGGCGGAGCAGTCGACCTTCGAAGAGGTCATCTACCTCCTCCTCTATGCCGGGCTCCCCAAGAAGGACCAGCTAGCCAAGCTGGACGCCACCCTTCGCGCCAACCGCGAGATTCCGGAAGAAGTCATCCAGGTGCTGCGCCTGGTCAAGGACAGCCACCCCATGGACGCCCTGCGCACCGGGATATCGGCCCTGGCGGCCTTCGACCCGGAGGTGGACGACAACTCGGTCGAGGCGACGGTCCGCAAGGGACTGCGGCTCACGGCCCAGGGTCCGACCGTCGTGGCGGCCCACCACCGCATCAGGAACGGCAACGACCCGGTGGCCCCCAACGCGGACCTGAACCACGCGGGCAACTTCCTGTACATGGTGAGCGGGGCCGTCCCCGACGAAGAGACCCAGCGACTGATGGACGTGGACTTCATCCTCCACGCAGAGCACAGCTCCAACGCCTCCTCCTTCGGGGCGCGGGTGACGGCGTCGACCCTGTCGGACCTGCACTCGGCCATCGTGACGGGGATCGGTGTGCTGAAGGGTCCGTGGCACGGCGGGGCGGCCGAGGCCGTGATGAAGATGGCCCAGGACATAGGCCAGCCCGAGAACGCCGAGGAGTACGCCCGGAAGCTGCTGGACAGCGGCGGCAGGATCATGGGGTTCGGGCACCGGGTGTACAAGGCCGAAGACCCCCGGGCCCGCCACCTCCGCACCAGGTCCCAGGAGCTGGGCGAGAAGATGGGCCAGCCCCACTGGTTCCAGATACTGCGGTACATGGAAGAGAAGGTGATGGTGCCCTACCGGTCCAAGGGCATCTTCGTGAACGTGGACTTCTTCGCCGGGTCCATATACCACCTGCTGGGCATTCCCGAGGACCTGTTCATACCCATCTTCGCCCTGGGCCGGATACCAGGCTGGACCCTCCAGTGCGTCGAGCAGTACGAGAACAACATCCTCATGCGCCCGTTGCTGGACTACACGGGGGCGATGGACCTGGAGTACGTCCCCATAGAGCAGCGGGGCTAGGGAGAGGGGGGCGTCCGGCCCCCGTAGCACCCTTCCGCCACCAATGGCCCTTGCCGGAGCAGAGGCCGAGGTACACAGGCGCATCCGTGAGCGCGGCCCCATAGCCTTCGCCGAGTTCATGGAAGTGGCCCTGCTCTGGGAGAACGGCGGATATTACTCCGACCCGCAGAGCACGGCGGCCCACGGCGACTACTACACGGCCCCGGCAGCCCACCCGGCCTTCGGCGCCCTCCTGTGCCTCCAGCTCTACCAGGCGTGGCTGCTCCTGGGGAGCCCCCGGATCTTCCACGTGGTGGAGATGGGGGCGGGCAACGGCCTCCTGTGCCGCGACGTAGTCTCTTTCGCCCCGCGCCTGCCCCGCAGCTTCTGCGACTCGCTGCGCTACCTATGCCTGGACGTGCGGCCCGGCCCCGGCCTGGAGGCCCGCGTCTCCACCGAGGACCGGCCCGGGGACCGGGCCAGGGTATCGCGGCTGAGGTCCCGGGGAGTGCCGCTGCGAAACATAAGGGGCTGCTTCGTCTCCAACGAGCTGCTGGACTCCTTTCCCGTCCACCGCGTGACCGTCTCCGGCGGCGAGCTCCGGGAGGTGTACGTCACCCTGGGCGACGAGGGGCTGCGTGAGTGCCTCGGGGAGCCGTCGACGCCCGCGCTGGCGGCGCGTCTGGCCTCTGAAGGTATCGGGCTGGCCGAAGGGCAGACGGCCGAGGTCTGCCTGGAGGTGGACGCCTGGGCCCGCGAGGTCTCCTCGGCGCTGGACAGGGGCTTCGTGCTCACCGTGGACTACGGCGACGCCGCTCCCGAGCTGTACGCCCGCCCCCGGGGCACGTTGACGACCTTCCACGACCACGTCCAGACCGATGCTCCCCTCCAACGGGTGGGGCGCCAGGACATCACCGCCCACGTGGACTTCACGGCGGTGGCCCGCGCGGGCGCCGCTGCCGGTCTGGAGCCCCTGGGGCTGACCACCCAGCGGGAGCTCCTCCACAACCTCGGGCTGGGGGAGATGCAAGCCAAGCTGCGGGCGATGGGGCTGCCCCAGCGGGAGGCGGATGCCAACAGGATGGGTATGCTGGACATAGCCCGCCCCGGAGGCATGGGCGATTTCCGGGTGCTGGTCCAGGGGAAGGGAGTGGGCCGGCCCGACCTGTGGGGCCTCCTGCCCTCGGAGGCCGCCGGGGCTGCCCTCGAAAGGCTTCCACTGCCCCTGAGGTCGCCCGCGCACGTTCCCCTGATGGAGGGAGCGTACCCTCACCTGGGTATGGACTGGGGGCCCCTGCACCGGTGAGGACCTGCCGGGGCGCCCCTCCTCACCCCCCTGGGACCTGGCCTTCGTAGGACGACAGGTTGGGTGGTGCCCGTCGTTGTCGACCACACCGGTCTGGAGACCGCTGTGAAACTATCCTCGTGACGTGTCATTCCAGGTCCCTCACATGTCATTCCGAGCCGAAGGCGAGGAATCTGAGGAGCCCTGCAACGAGCACGTCGTGCCACAAGGCCACGGGCCCAGTACCCGCCGGCACGGATAGATTCCTCACTTCGCTTCGCTGCGTTCGGAATGACGCAAAGGGGGGCCGGCTGCGGGTCCCGCCCTTGCCCGATCATCGATGGCGTTGGTAGACTGGGTGCGGGAGAACAGCGTGGGGAGTCTTCGTGACTGGGGCGATCGGGGGAAACTGAATGGAGTGCGAGGAGCACTGCCGGACGGCGAGGGAGTTCCTGGCCGCGGCCGACGAGGAATTCGCCGCCGGAGACCACCTGCAGGCGTCCGAGAAGCTGTGGGGCGCCGCGTCCCACGCCGTCATGGCCGCGGCCATGCTTCGGGACTGGCCCTGTCGGACCCATCGGGAGCTGAAGAACGCGGTGGAGAGGCTGAGCGAGGAGAAGGCCGACGAGGCGTTCGCCGCCGGTTTCTATGCCGCCGAGAATTTCCACAAGAACTTCTACCACGACGAGATGGAACCCTACCAGATCGAAATCGATCGTCCCCGGGTGCACCGTTTCGTAGACCGGGTGCTGGCGACTCTGACGCCGGACGGGTAGCCTCCACGCCTGTCCCGAGTCCGGTGCATTTGCCGGCCCGGTGGGGCGTTGGTACACTGGGGCTCGAAGGGGGGCCGGCGCCCCGGCACGACCCATCGATGGGAGCGATCTATGGAGAACATCCTGAACCTGTCCCGGGAGCCCAAGACCCTGGACCTAGAGAGGACCGACGACGGGACCCTCCGGCTGGTCATCACTCTGAAGAAGCTCGGCCAGGTCTCGGCCATGGAGTACTTCCTGGACGGGGAGGACGCCCAAAAGCTGGCTGAAGCCCTGGGGCGCTAGCCAGCGAGAGAGGCCGCCAGTGCTCTGGAGCTCAGCGTCCATACCGGGCAAGCCTGCCCTGCTCATCGTAGATGCGTCCGGCGACGTCCAGGGTTGGGAGTCAGAGTTCTGCGACCGGATATACTCGAGCCTGCGGAAGAGGGGGCTCGGCCTGAAGTCCGAGGGCCCCGTGCGGGTGCGGGAGCCCGGGGCGCTGGAGCCGCACGTGAGGGACGGCGCCGGGGTCAACTCCATCCTGCTATTGGGGCATGAGGCCGGAGGGGCTTCGGGCGAGGGGGTGGGGGCCTACTGGTCCTGGTTGGCGGAGCAGGATGGGCTGCTGCCGCTGCTACTGGCCGTGTGCACCTGGGAGAGCCACGACCCGGCCCTGACCGAGCGGATACTGGGCGGGTCCGACGGGTTCGCGCCCCTGGCCGTGGCCCAGAAGTCCCCGTTGGGCCCCCGGGAGGCCGGCCTCTACTTCCTCAAGTTCTTTACCGAGCTGGACCTTCACTCAGAGGACGCGATCACCGGCCGGATGGTCTGGTTCTCCGACTCCAAGGCGAGGGAACTCCTGAAACGGCGCAGGCTCCCGGGACTGGTGGGGGTGCGCTGCTGACGGGGTCCCGGGGCTCGTGGGACCGTATCAGGCGCCCTCGCCCGGTCCGGTGTTGAGCCCCAGCTCCGCGGCCACGGGCTTCAGGCTCTCGATGACGAAGGTCATGTGCTCGTCCAGGTCCACGCCCATCTCCTCGGCGCCCTTGACGATGTCCTCCCGGTTCACGTCCCTGGCGAAGGCCTTGTCCTTCATCTTGCGGCGCACCGACCGGGGGGTGACGTCGTCCAGGCTCTTGCTGGGCCGGACCAGGGTCACGGCCCGGACGAACCCCGACAGCTCGTCCACGGCGAACAGGGTCCGCTCCATGGGTGTCTCTCGCTGGAGTCCCGTGTGGTCGCCGTGGGTGAGCACGGCCCGCACGATGTCCTCCGAGAAGCCCCGCTCCCGCAGGATGTTGGCCCCAAAGGTCGGGTGCTCCTCGGGGGTGGGCACGATCTCCCAGTCGAAGTCGTGGACCAGGCCCGCCACGCCCCAACGCTCCTCGTCCTCCCCGAACTTGCGGGCGTAGGCGCGCATGGCGGCCTCCACCGCCAGCAGGTGCTTCATCAGGGTGTCGGTCTTCACGTAGTCTTGCAGGAACTCAACGGTCGTCTGCCGGTCCATCGTCTCTCTCCTGTCGGGTGTTCTCGGTGGGCTCGGGGGGCTGGGCCCCGGCCCTGGGGGCGCACAGCCTGGCGGTGGTGATGAACCCCGTGTGGGCCACCATCCTGTGGACGGGGCGCACGCTGCGGCTGGTCACGTTCCAGGGACGCAGGAGCACCTCCACCGTCTCGATGAGCTGGAACCGCGCGTCGGCGGTGAGGGCCTCCACCAGCCGGTGGACCTGGAGCACGGTGGGGAGGAAGCTGAGGAAGATGCCGCCCCGGTGCAGGGCTTCGGCGGCGTGGGGCACCACCTGCCAGGGCTCGGGCACGTCCAAGACGACCCGGTCCACGTCTCGCTCGACGATTCCCTGGTAGACGTCGCCGATCCGCAGCTCGTGGCGGTCGAAGTCCGGGGCCAGGGCCCGTACGTTGGCCAGGGCCTTGGCGACCATGTCCTCCCGCACCTCGTAGGTGACCACCCGGCCCGAGTGGCCCACGGCCCGGAGGAGGGCCGCCGTCAGCGCCCCGGACCCCAGGCCCGCCTCGATCACGGTGGCCCCGGGGAACACGTCGGCCAGCATCAGGATGTTGCCCAGGTCCTTGGGATAGATGACCTGGCTTCCCCTGGGCATCTCCAGCACGTAGTCGCTGAGGGTGGGCTTCAGGGCCAGCAGGCCCTGGCCCATGCTGGTGCGGAACCAGTCGCCCTGCTGGCTGCCGATGATCTGGTCGTGGGGGAGGGTGCCCACGTGAGTGTGGAAGACGCCGTCCGCCTTCAGGGTCACCAGGTGCCTGCGGCCCTTGCGGTCGATGAGCAGGGCCAGGTCTCCCTCCTGGAACCCGGCTCCCCCTCGCTCCAGCTGTTGGGCCGCCTTGGGGTCGGCTACTATGGGGCACCTCCGGTGGGAGAAATCTCTTGGCTCATACTAGTGTCCAGTCTCGGAAGTTCGCACCATCAGGCCCCACCCCGGGCTATTGGGCCCACCCTCCCACCCCGCGCTCCGCGCGGGGCAAGGAACCCCCCCGACGCCCAGTCAGACAACTGCTACCATCCACCTCCGGCGCGCTCCGCGCGGGCAGGGAACCCCCCGGACGCCCAGTCAGATAACCGCTACCATCCACCCCCCGCGCGCACCGCGCGGGGCAAGGAACCCCCCGGACGCCCAGTCAGATAACTGCTACTATCCTGACCGTGCTTCGCGCGGGCAGGGAACCCCACCACTGCCTACAGGCACTGGTAGACCCCGCCTGGTGCAGGTATCTCCGGGGCCTACCGGCCCATCACCTCGTCCAGGAACCGCAGCACCTCGGCGGTGCAGCGGTCGGGGATCAGAAGCTGGATGCCGGCGGCCATGTTGGGGAAGGTGACCAGCCGGGAGTCGGCTATGGCCTCCCACACACGGGCCTGCTCCTCGGGCGGGCAGCTCTTGGCCCTGTCGCTGTACATGATCAGCGTTGGGACGTCGATCCTGGAGTGGAGCTGGGAGACGTCCAGCACCTCCAGCACGTCCATGAGGGAGGCCGCGACCTCCGTTGGGGTCTTGGAGTGCTCGCGGACGTGCCAGTCGTCCAGCCTGGGGTCGGCCTGGGCAAGGTCCATGCGGGTCGCCCGGGTGTCGATGAGCCACTGGGGGAAACCCACCCGCCTAATCTCGTCGCAGGCCCTGATGCCCGCCGCCGCGAAGTGTCCCGTGCCTATCCCCGCAGGGGTGTTGCAGAGGGTGAGGCTCTTTATCCTGTCGGGGTGGTTGGCGGCGTACACGATGCCCCAGAGACCGCCGGACTCGAAGCCCACCCAGTGGACCGCGTCGATCTCCAGGGCGTCGATGACGTCCACCACGTCCGCCGCGATGCGGTCCGCGGACCAGGGCGCGCCCTCGGAGGGAACGGAGGAGCCGCCGCAGCCGCGGATGTCGTAGCGCAGGACCCTGTACTTCCTGGCCAGGGCGGGCACCCACTGGGTCCACCACACCATGCTGCGGGCGAACCCGTGGCTCATGACGATGGTCTCCCCCGGGCCCTCTATCCACGGGTCCCGGAAGTCGTCCAGCCGGTAGTTGATTTCGACGCCGTCGCCGGTACGCACGCTGGGCATCGGAGTTACCTCTAACCCAGCTTGTCCAGCTCCGCCAGGATGTCCTTGGGATCGGGTAGGTTGGGGGGCGAGTACTCCTGCCTGAACCGGATGACGCCGCCCTTGTCCACGATTATGATGGCCCGGCGGCTGGCCCCCCGCTCCTCGTTCCACAGGCCGTAGGACTTGACCATCTCCCCGTGGGGATGGAAGTCGGAGAGGAGGGGGTAGGGTATGTTCCCAAGGCCCGTCGAGTAGGCCCGGTGGGAGTGTTGGCTGTCACAGCTTATGCCCAGGACCTGGGCACCCTTCTCCTCGAACTGGCCGTTGTACTGCCGGAACGAGGAGACCTGATTCGTTCACCCGCCTGTGAAGTCGAAGACGTGGAAGGAGAGCACCACGTTCTTCTGGCCCCGGTACTGGCCCAGCGAAACGTCGTCTCCCAGGCTGGAGGGCATCTTGAAATCGGGAGCGGGCTGTCCCACCTCGGCTGCCATGCTGCGTACCTCCTAAAGCTGACCTGCGGCGGCCCGGCTGGGGTTATCCTCCCAGGCCGCTGAGGGCCTGCCTGATCTCGTCGTAGTCGGGCTCCACGGTGACCTGGGGGGCGACCCACTTGTACCTGACCACACCGCCCTTGTCCACCACGAACACGGCCCGGTTGGCCGCCACGTACCCCTCCATCCCGGCCAGGTTGGGGATGGCGACCCCATACTGGTTCACCACCTGGCGGGTGAAGTCGCTCAGCAGGGGGAAGTTGAGATTGTTGGCGTCGGACCACGCCTTCTGGGAGAAGGGCGGGTCCACGCTTATGCCCAGGACCTGGGCGTTCAGGGAGTTGAACTGGTCGGCCCGGTCCCGCAGGGCGCACATCTCGTCGGTGCAGACGCCGGTGAAGGCGCCGGGGAAGAAGGCGAGGACCACGTTCTGTCCGCTGAACTCGCCCAGGCTCTTGCTCTTCAGGTCGGTGCCGTGGAGGGTAAAGTCGGGGGCCGCCTGGCCGACATCGACAGACATGGAATAACTCCCCTTTCCAGCTACGTTGGACTCTCTGCCGGCCCATGCGGGCGCGAGGCGGCTATATTATAGCGCATAGACGGCTGGCATACCACCGAGGCGCCCCTTTCGTCGCCGGCCCCGCGGTCTCCGGGCCTTGCGTTGACAGTCTTGGGGGGCCAGCCTATGCTTTGCCGAAGCACGGCATAGCCGAGCCGGAGATAGCGAGGTCTCTACACGATGACAGGCCGTCCCGAGTGGTACTACGACCACCCTCCCGCCTGCACTTGCCAGGGCTGCCAGGACCGCAGGCTGGGCAGAGGACGCGGGAAGGAGGGGCTGCTTGCCAAGCTGAAGAAGGCCCTCAACCCCTTCGGAAAGCGCGGGTGAAGGCCCTGTAGTAGGGGGAGCTCGAGGAGTCCCTGACCACCCTAGGGGATGGCCCAAACCGGGGAGGAGTAACTACGTGACGATTCCGGGAATCTGGACAAAAGACGATGAAGGCTGGAAGCTGAGCCAGCCAGAGGGGTTCCCCGACGAGGCGACACTGCACAACCTGATCGAGGAGACGCCGGCGATGTTGCCGTTGGCCGGGGCTCCGACACTGTTGGTCCTGGGCAGAGAGGTGCTGCTGGGCTCGGGCTATGCGGATCTTGTGGCCGTGGAGGCTGGGTCGGGCAGGCCAGTCATTATCGAGATCAAGCTCGCCTACAACAGTGAAGCCCGACGCGCCGTGGTTGCACAGATACTGGCCTACGCTGCGGCTCTCCATGGCATGACCCGAAAGCAACTTGAGGACCGCTTCAGTGAGGACCTCCAACGTCGCGGTCACGGGACACTCCTGGATGCGGTGAAATCAGTTCAGGATGAAGCGTTCGACCCGGATGGATTCGCAGAGGCAATGGACTACCATTTGCGGGAGGGTCGGTTTCGACTCGTATTCGTGCTCGATGCAACCCCGCCAGAGCTAATGACGTTAGTGGCCTACTTGGAGCACGTGACCGACAAACTGATCATCGACCTAGTGGCCGTGAACTCCTTTGATGTCGGTGGCACATCCGTAATGCTTCCACAGCGAGTTACGTCAGAGCGGCATGATGTAACCGTGGAGCAGGCTCGTCGCACTGAGTCCTCACAGTCCTCAGCTGCCATCCATCACGGTAGCGAGAGGTTCGAGGCGAGCATCAGCGAGGCTTCCCAGGAATATAGGGAACCCCTCCAGCGTCTTCTGAGTTGGGCTCGTGAAATGGAGCAGCGAGGCCTGGCAAGACTCCAAACAAGTGAGGGCAAAGGAGGTGACCGGTTTGTGCTCCGGCCACCCCTCAAAGCTGAGAACGTGGGCTTGGTCAGCATATGGAATGAGAGAGGGGCCTACCTGCAGTTCTGGCGCAGTGTCTTCGAGAGGACAGCGCCTGATTCCATTGAGCGAGTGGAATCTCTGAGCGGGTTCCGACTTACCCAAGGCAACTGGACACCGAGTATCAGCGAAGATCTGTTGGAGGCTGTAACCGAGGCGTACGAGGAGGCAGCCAAATAGCATTCTACCAAAAAAACGAAGCGCCACAGACTCCGCAAGCTATGCGGCATAATGGGCCAATGGACAGCCTCGAGAAGAAGGTAAAGCAGCACGCCCTGGACCTGGGCTTCGACCTGGTGGGCATCGCGTCGGCTGAGGCCTTCTCGGAGCATCAGGCCGTCACCCTGGAGCGCATACGCCAAGGGCTGATGGACGGGCTCCCCTGGTTCACCGAGGCGCGGGTTCGGCGCGGCTGCGACCCCCAGGCGCTGCTGCCGGGCGCCAGGTCCATCGTTACGGTGGGCATGAGCTACCACAGCCCAGACGGGGAGGCGCGGGACGGCGTCCCCGCGGGCAGGGTGGCCCGCTATGCCTGGGGAGACGACTACCACAAGGTCATCAAGCAGAGGCTCCGCGAGCTGGCCCGGCGGCTTTCCGATGGACTCGGCAGGGAGGTGGCCGCCCGGTGGTACGTGGACGACGGTCCGATGCTGGACCGTGCCGCGGCGGAGCGCGGGGGCATCGGCTGGTTCGGCAAGAACACCAACGTGCTGACCCGCTCCCACGGCTCGTGGGTGTTCCTGGGCCAGCTCGTCACGGACCTGAAGCTCGAGCCTGACCCGCCCCTCAAGAAGACGTGCGGAAGCTGCGTCCGGTGCATAGACGCCTGTCCCACCGGGGCCATCGTCGCGCCCTACGTCATCGACAACGCCCGCTGCATCTCCCACCTGACCATCGAGAACCGGGGGCCCATTCCACGGGAGTACCGCCCGCTGATGTACGACTGGGTCTTCGGCTGCGACATATGCCAGGACGTGTGCCCAGTCAACGTGAAGGCCGCGTACACCAGCGAGCAGGCGTTCCAAAAGCGCCGCTTCACCTCCCCGGACCTGGTGGGCCTCCTGCGGATGAGCGACGAGGAGTTCCGGGAGCGGTTCAGGAACAGCCCGGCCAAAAGGGCCAAGCGGTCAGGACTTCGGCGCAACGCCTGCGTGGCCCTGGGCAACGCGGGCGACCCGGGCGCCGTGCCGGCGCTGGTGGAGGCGCTGGGGGACGAGGAGCCCCTGGTCAGGGGACACGCGGCCTGGGCACTGGGCCGGCTAGGAGGCGAAGACGCCAGGCGCGGCCTGGAGGCCGCCCTTGGGGGCGAGGATGACCCCGACGTCGTCGAGGAGATGGAGCTTGCCCTGGGCGAGGCCCGGGCGTAGAGGGCCGGGACCTCCTAGGAGCGGCGCCGGCGGCCGCGGCCGGACGAGGGGGGCTTTTCGGGGCCCCTGGGCCGCTCTCCCCTCAACCGGCGCATCTCGTCCTCCACCAGGCCGAAGTCCCTCTTGGGCAGGAGGTGCAGGTTGGTCTGGGCAAAGGCGATGTACCAGTCCTCGGGGGCCCACCTGCGGATGTAGTCGAGCCTGGGAGCAAGCTGCCGGGCGTCGATGTACTGTTCCTCGTCAAGCACGATCTCGGGCTTGATACGGACCCCGTACGCCCATTCGCTCCTGCCCTCCTTGACCCACTTGTGGATCCCGTCCTCGAAGTATCGCGACGTGACCGTGGCGGTGGCGGGGAAGTAGCGGTCCCTTCCCACGTAGTACAGGATCCGGTCCTCGGGCTCGATGCGCTGCGCCTTGCGGTGATACTGGGCCTTCAACCCCTGGACTGTAAACCCCAACTCCCTGATCATCCGGAAATTCTCCGGGCTGGTGACCATCATCCAGTAGTTCCTGGGCATATGTACCCCTGTTCTGTAGAAGAGGCTCTTTCTGTGAGAAATGCGTATACCCCATTTTACCATATCGCTTCGCCTCGGCGGACGCCGGACGGGGCGCACCAACCCTTGACTAACGGGGGCGGGGTCCTTGACTAATTGTAGGCTATCGTTGCACATGCTATAATGGGCCGACCTTCGCACGGGCAAAAATCCATGAACGAGAACGACCGCATCGACTCCCTCAAGTCCCTTCTGCAACGGCGAATACTGGTGCTGGACGGCGCCATGGGGACGTCCATCCAGGCCCTGGAGCTGGGGCCGGAGGACTTCGGCGGAGTGGACTACGAGGGGTGCAACGAGTACCTGGTCCTAACCAGGCCCGACGCCATCGCCGGCATACACCGGAGCTACCTGGAAGCCGGCTGTGACATACTGGAGACCAACACCTTCGGCGCTACGCCCCTGGTGCTGGCCGAGTACGACCTGGCCCACGAGGCCAGGCGCATCAACCGGGAGGCCGCAGGCCTGGCGCGGCAAGCGGCGGACGACATTGCCACCGCGAAGAGGCCCCGTTTCGTCGCCGGCTCCATGGGCCCCACGACAAAGACCATCTCGGTGACCGGCGGCGTCACCTTCGACGAGCTGGCGGACTCGTTCCACGAGCAGGCGCTGGGCCTGGCGGAAGGGGGCTCGGACCTGCTCCTCCTGGAGACGGGCCAGGACACCCTGAACATCAAGGCGGGTTTAGAGGGCATAGACCGGGCCTTCCAAGAGCTGGGGAGAGAGCTGCCTGTGGCGGTGCAGGGGACCGTGGAGCCCATGGGCACGCTGCTGGCCGGCCAGGACGTGGAGGCGCTCTACACGTCCCTCGCCCACCGGGACCTGCTGTGGATAGGGCTGAACTGCGCCACCGGGCCTACCTTCATGACCGACCACGTCCGCACCCTGGCGGCCCTGTCCCGGTTCCCGGTAGCGTGCCTGCCCAACGCCGGCCTGCCCGACGAGTTCGGCAAGTACAACGAGACCCCGGAGATGATGGCGCACACCCTGGGCCTCTTCATCGGCTCCGGCTGGGTCAACCTGATAGGCGGATGCTGTGGCACCACCCCGGAACACATACGCCTGCTGGTGGAGGCCGCTGAGGGTGCCCCCGGCAGGTCCCTGGCCACGGGACGGGACACCCGGGTGTCGGGCATCGAGACGGTGGTGGTCGACGAGGACGTCCGCCCCGCCATCGTTGGGGAGCGCACCAACGTCCTGGGGAGCCGCCGCTTTCGCCGTCTCATAAGAGAGGGCAGCTTCGAGGAGGCGGCCGAGGTGGGGCGCCGTCAGGTGCGAAACGGCGCCCACGTGCTGGACGTGTGCCTGCAGGACCCCGACCGGGACGAGGTGGCCGACGTAACCACCTTCCTGGATGTGCTCAACAAGAAGGTCAAGGCGCCGGTCATGATCGACTCCACCGACGCCCAGGTAATCCACGAGGCCTTGAAGCGGCTCCAGGGCAAGTCCATCATCAACTCCGTCAACCTGGAGGACGGCGAGGAGCGGTTCCAGGCGGTTGTCCCGCTGGCCCGGCGGTACGGCGCGGCCCTGGTCGTGGGCTGCATCGATGACGACAAGGAGCAGGCCCAGGCCGTCACCCGGCAGCGCAAGCTGGACGTGGCGATGAGGTCCTACGACCTGCTGACCGAGAAGTACGGCATGGCCCCCGAGGACCTGATCTTCGACCCGTTGGTGTTCCCGGCGGGGACGGGGGACGAGAACTACGTGGGGTCGGGAGAGGAGACCATCGAGGGGGTGCGGCTCATCAGGCAGGCGCTGCCCCGCTGCAAGACCGTCCTGGGCATCTCCAACGTGTCCTTCGGGCTGCCCCCCTCGGGCCGGGAGGTGCTCAACTCGGTGTTCCTGTACCACTGCGTCCAGGCTGGGTTGGACATGGCCATAGTCAACTCGGAGTTGATGCAGAGGTACACGTCCATCCCCGAGGAGGAGCGGAGGCTGGCCGAGGACCTGATCTGGAACCGGGGCGAGGACCCGGTGGCCGCCTTCGCGGCCCACTTCAGGGACCGGGCGCCCAAGTCGACCACCGAGGAGCGGCGGAGCCTTCCCCTGGACGAGCGGCTGGCCATGGCCATCATCGAGGGGTCCAAGGAGGGGCTGGCCGAGGACCTGGACGAGGCCCTGACCGGGAGGAGCCCGCTGGAGATAATCAACGGCCCGCTGATGGCGGGGATGGACGAGGTGGGGCGCCAGTTCAATGCCAACCAGCTCATCGTGGCCGAGGTGCTGCAGTCCGCGGAGTCGATGAAGTTCGCGGTAGCCCACCTGGAGCCCCACATGGACCGGGTGGACTCGGCCACCCGGGGCAAGGTGGTGCTGGCCACGGTGAAGGGCGACGTCCACGACATAGGCAAGAACCTGGTGGAGATCATCATCTCCAACAACGGGTACCAGGTGATAAACCTGGGGATCAAGGTGCCGCCCCAGGAGCTGATCGAGGCCTACCGGGAGCATAGCCCGGACATAATCGGGCTGTCGGGCCTGCTGGTGAAGTCCGCCCAGATGATGGTGGAGACGGTGCGCGACTTCCGGCAGGCTGGCGTGAGCACGCCGGTCCTGGTGGGTGGCGCCGCCCTCTCCAACCGGTTCACCCGGCTGCGCATCGCGCCGGAGTACGACGGGCTGGTGGCCTACGCCTCCGACGCCATGACGGGCCTGGCCCTGGCCAACACCATCCAGGAGGCGGACGAGCGGGAGCGGCTGGCGGCGTCGCTGACGGCTGAGTCCCGGGACCTCCTGGAGAGCGAGGAACGACGCCGGGCAGCGGAGACGGGGACCGGCGCTCCGCCCATCCAGGCGGCCCAGGCCAGGCACGACTTCCCAATCCCCAACCCGCCCGACCTGCTCCTGCACGTCATACGGGACCACGACCTGCAGGAGATATTCCCGTATATCAACCCCCAGATGCTCTACGCCCGCCACCTGGGGTTCAAGGGGCGGTTTGCCGACGCCCTGTCCCAGGGCGACCCGGCGGCGGTGGAGCTGCGGGAGTCGGTGCGGCGGATCGAGGACGAGGTGCTGGCCCGGGACGACATCAACGCCGGAGCCGTCTTCAAGTTCTTCCCCTGCCGCTCCGACGGCCAGCAGGTGCTGGTGTACGCCCCCGACGGCGGGACGGTCCTGGAGCGGTTCCACTTCGGCCGCCAGTCTCGTGGGGACGCGCTGTGCCTGGCCGACTACCTGCTCCCCAGGGACGCCGAGGCGGTCGACTACCTGGCCATGTTCGTGACCACCGTGGGACCGGGGGTCCGCGACCTGGCCGAGGCGTGGAAGCAGGAGGGGCGCTACCTGGACTCCCACGTCCTCCAGGCGCTGGCCCTGGAGAGCGCCGAGGCGTTCGCCGAGCTGCTGCACCAGCGCATTCGCCGTATGTGGGGCTTCGGCGACCCCGAGGGGACCACCTACGTCGACCTGTTCCGGACCAAGTACCGGGGGCGGCGCTACTCCTTCGGCTATCCCGCCTGCCCCCGGCTGGAGGACCAGGCCCAGCTCTTCCGTTTGCTGGGAGCCACAGCCGAGCTCGGGGTGGAGCTGACAGAAGAGTTCATGATGGACCCCGAGTCGTCGGTCTCGGCGCTGGTCTTCCATCACCCCGACGCCAAGTACTTCAACCTGGACGAGGCGGACATCCAGCGGCTGGAGGCCGAGGTAGAGGCCGGCTAGGACGGGCCGGCGGCCTCTTTCAGGGCCGCCTGGGCGGCGGCGAGGCGGGCCACGGGGACGCGGAAGGGCGAGCAGCTGACGTAGTTCAGGCCCTCCCGGTGGCAGAACTCGATGCTGGCGGGGTCTCCGCCGTGCTCGCCGCAGATCCCCACCTCCAGGTCCGGGCGGGTGCGGCGGCCCTGCTCCACGGCGATGCGGACCAGGGCCCCCACGCCGTCGGGGTCCAGGGTGGCGAAGGGGTTGGCGGGCAGGACCTCCTCCTGGATATACGTGGCCAGGAACTTGCCCTCGGCGTCGTCGCGGCTGAAGCCGTAGGTGGTCTGGGTCAGGTCGTTGGTGCCGAAGCTGAAGAAGTCCGAGTGACCCGCGACCTCGCCCGCCGTGAGGCACGCCCTGGGTACCTCGATCATGGAGCCGTACAGGTACTCCACGGCCGTGTCCATCTCCCTCTGTACCCGGTCGGCGACCTTGGTGAGGCCTTCTTTGAGGCGGCTGAGCTCGTTGACGTGGGAGGTGAGGGGGATCATGATCTCGGGATGCACCTGGACCCCCTCGCGGATGAGCCCCGCGCCCGCGGTGATGATGGCCTCCACCTGCATCTCGTAGATGGCGGGGAAGGTCAGGCCGAGCCTGCAGCCGCGGTGCCCCAGCATGGGGTTGGACTCGCGCAGGGACTCCACAAGCTGCAGGAACTGCTCCCGGGCCTGCCGCTCTTCTTGGGGGGCGCCGCGGACCTCCATCTCCACCACCTCCCGCAGGAGGTCCTCATGCCGGGGCAGGAACTCGTGGAGCGGGGCGTCCAGGAGGCGGATGATGACCGGGCGGTCGGCCATGGCCCTGAGGACGCCGGTGAAGTCGGCGATCTGCAGCTCCTTGAGATGGGCCAGGGCGTTGTAGAACTCGTTGACGCCCACGGGCAGCTCGGGCGATGCGGCGCGGCGGACGGTCGCCTCGGGGTGGTCGGCCTCCCAGCGCTCGGCCTCCTGGGCGTTGATGAGCATCCGCTGTACTACGGGCACCCTGTCGGGCCCCAGGAACATGTGCTCGGTGCGGCAGAGGCCTATCCCCTCGGCCCCCATCGCCACGGCCCGCTCGGCGTCCAGGGGGGTGTCGGCATTGGCCCAGACGCCCAGGCGTCTGGCTTTGTCGGCCCAGGACAGAAGGGTCTGGGCCTCCTGCAGCTCGTCCAGGTCGGGCTGGAAGGTCGGTATGGCGCCGGCGAACACCTCCCCGGTGGTGCCGTCCACGCTGAGGTCGTCTCCCTCCTCTATCGTTTGGCCGTTGGCGACGAACCGACGGCCCTGGAGGTCGACCTGTATGTCCTCGCAGCCGACCACGCACGGCTTGCCCAGTCCCCGGGTGACCACCGCCGCATGGCTGGTGACGCCGCCGCGGCTGGTGAGCACTCCCCTGGCCTCGAGTATGCCGTGGATGTCGTCGGGCTTGGTCTCGGGCCGGACCAGGATCACGGGAGTGCCGTTCCTGCCGGCCTCGGCGGCCCGGGTGGCGTCGAAGAACACCTTGCCGGTGGCCGCGCCCGGGGAGGCGCCGAAGCCGCGTCCCAGCAGCTCCTGGGAGGACACCTTGGCTGCCCTGGCCTCGGAGTCGAAGCGGGGCACGAAGAGCAGGGACAGCTCCTCGGCGTTGACCCGGTTGATGGCCGCGCTCTCGTCGATCAGGACCTCGTCCACCATGTCCACGGCGCTCTTCACGGCCGCCTGGACCGTCCGGGCGGCGTTGCGGGCCTGGAGCATGTACAGGCGGCCACCCTCCACGGTGAACTCCAGGTCCTGGACGTCCCTGTAGTGCTGCTCCAGCTGCTGGGCCACCCGGGAGAGATGGGAGTGGACCTCGGGCAGCTGCCGGGCGAGGGTGGAGATGGGTTCCGGGTTGCGTATCCCCGCCACCACGTCCTCTCCCTGGCCGTTGACCAGGTACTCGCCGTACAGCTCCTTCCGGCCGTTCAGGGGATTGCGGGTGAAGAGGACTCCCGTACCGCTGTCGTCCCCCAGGTTGCCGAAGACCATGGCCATTATGTTGACGGCGGTGCCCCAGTGGTGGGGGATGCCGAAGTGGTCGCGGTAGCTGACGGCGCGGGGGCTGTTCCAGCTTTCGAAGACCGCCTTGACGGCCCCTTCGAGCTGCTCCCAGGGGTCCTGGGGCACTTCGCTGGAGGTGGCCTTGTGGGCCTCCGCCTTGAACTGCTCGATGACGCTGCGGAGCTGGTCGGGGTTCAGCTCGTTGTCCAGGCTGACCCCGGCGCGCTCCTTCTCCCGGGAGAGTATCTCCTCGAAGGCCTCGGAGTCCACGCCCATCACGACTCCGGCGTACATCTGGATGAACCGGCGGTAGGCGTCATAGGCAGGGCGCTCGTCGCCCATGAGAGAGGCCAGGCCGTGGACTATCTCGTCGTTGTTCCCCAGGTTGAGGATGGTGTCCATCATGCCGGGCATGGATATCCTGGCGCCCGAGCGCACGGAGACCAGCAGGGGACTGGACTCGGAGCCGAACCGGCGGCCGATGGACTCCTCCAGCGACTCCATGTTGCTCCTTACGGCCTCCCACAGGCCCTCGGGCACCTGGCCGCCGGTCTCGAAGAAGTGGACGCAGGCCTCGGTGGTGATGATGAAGCCGGGGGGAACGGGCAGGTCCAGTTTGGCCATCTCGCAGAGGTTGGCCCCCTTGCCGCCCAGCAGGTCCCGCATCCCCGCGTTGCCCTCGTCGAACCGATAGGTCAGCTTGCTGCCGCCCTTTGCCATCGTTTACTCCGATCTCTCGTCCCTTCCGGGGATCTGAGCTGTAGCTTGGTCTGTATCGCGCGTCCGCGCCCGCCCCTGTGGGCCCGTGGCGCCTCGTTGCCCTGCCTTTGCGCGGGGCCGTTGCCTCAGGACTCGCCCTGCGGGGCGGCCGCCGCTTCCTCCAGGTAGAAGCCGTTCTCCCAGAGGTCGTCCAGCACGGCCTCCTCCTCCGGCCCCAGGTCGGGGGTGTCGGGGGCGGAGGTGTACTCCACCAGCTCGTCCATGCCGGTGATGTTGGGCAGCACCGAGACGATGCTGCCCTTGGCCAGGCAGAACTTGATGGCCGCCTGGGACATGGTCCGCCCCGTCTCCTCGGCCAGGAACCTGGCCTGCGCGGCCTTCTTGAGCGCGTCGACCATCCACTCGTGCTTGCGGTGGGCGCGGTGGTCGGTGGGGTCGAACTCCGGAGGCTCGGTGAACTTGCCGGTAAGGACCTCCGACGCGTGGGGCACCCGGGACAGGAGGCCCACGTTCTCATCCTCGGCGATGGGGAAGAAGCGGCGGGCCGGGTCCTGCTCAAGGATGCTGTAGATTATCTGGACGGAGCTGACGTGCCTCTCCCGCATGGAGGCCTCCCCCTCCTCGAACCATCCTATGTCCGGGCCCAGGGCGGATCCGTAGTACCGTATCTTGCCCTCCTTGACGAGGGCTTCCAGCAGGTCGAACACCTCGTCGTTCTCGATGGCCTCGATGCGGGGGTTGTGCAGCTGGAAGAGGTCGATGTAGTCGGTCTTGAGGCGGCGGAGGCTCTGCTCGCATGCGTAGCGGATGAAGTCGGGCTCGAAGCGCTGGGGCCGCTCCTTGTGGCCGATGCGCTCTATGCTGTCGTACCAGTCGTAGCCGAACTTGGTGGCGATGACTATGTCGTGCCTGGCGTGCCCCAGGGACTTGGCCAGGATCTCCTCGCCGTAGCCCTCGCCGTAGGTGTCGGCGGTGTCGAAGAGGTTGACCCCCATCTCCACGGCCTGCTCCAGGAGGCGCACCTTGTCGGCCTCCTCGATGCGGCCCCACCAGTTGGTGGCCACGGTCCACAGGCCGAACCCCACCTCGGATAGCTGGAGGTCGGTCCTGGGTAGCTGCCGGTACTTCAACATGCACTCCGCAGGGTAGGTTCCCCGGCCGGGGTTACGGGCTGCCGCAGACCGCAGACAAGCGTGCGCCCTCCATCGGTCCCCGGGCCTCCGGCTATGATTTCAGCGCAGCCTTGACCTCTTGGACCCTGGTCCGGAAATCGTCGTCGCTCATGACGGGGGCGAGCTCCCCGAGCCGGACGGGCTCCGGGAGCTCGACCCAGGACTTGCATCCGGCGAAGGACGGGGAGAAGGGCACGGTGTGCGGCTCCTCCAGGCGATACAGCCGTACCAGCAGGATGGCCAGCGGGTGTTTTGGCTTCCAGTGAAGGCGCTTCTGCGCGTAGTCCGATGTCCAGATGTGGTAGGGCTCCAGGCTGTCCACGGCGGCCTGGTCGCTCAGCTCGATGGCCTCCTCGACCCTAGCCCAGTGGCCGAAGGTGATGACGCCGTTGCCCCCGGCCTCGGCGACCGCCCGGGACAGCTCCTCGTGATACTCCTCCTTGAGCAGCTCCGGCTTCTGGTGCTCGAAGGTGGGATACATGAGGAACTCGGGATGCAGCACCCGAAAGTCCTTGCCGTCCTCGTGGATGCCGCCCTTGCGGAGGAGGAAGATCTGGTCGCCCCGGTCGAAGGCGCGGATGGTGACGGCCCACTCCTTGAATGCGACGTTACAAGAGAGCTGCTGCATGGTCTCGCTCCGGGCGGGCACGGGCGGGCGAACTGTGCCTGCGAATATCCAACAATGTTATCACCAAAGGTCAACTGCCTCAACCGGTGCCTGGGCACCCCGTTCCCTTCCCACTGCGGCTATAATGGGACGGTACCGAGACCCGGTGGCCGAAGGGGGCCGGTGACGCGAAAGAGATACGACGTCCTGATAGTGGGGGCCGGGCCAGCGGGCACGACCCTCGCCTACGACCTGGCGCGCCGTGGGGTCAGCACCCTCATCGTCGAGCGGGAGAGTCTGCCCCGTTACAAGACCTGAGGCGGCGGTGTGAATGAAAGGGCCGTTCGGCTCTTGGATTTCCCGATAACGCCCGTGGTCCAGAGGACAGTGGACCGGGCGTGGCTGACCTACAGGATGTCCGGCGGCTTCGTCCGCAGCTTCCATCAACCCTTCACGTACATGACGATGCGGGAGCGCCTGGACTCCTACCTGGCCCAGCGGGCCGTGTCGGCGGGAGCCGAGATCATGGACGGGGCCCGTGTCGTGGGAGTCGAAGCCGGGGACGGGCCCGTGAGCGTTTCCGTGGCCGGGGAGACCATCGAGGGCCGGGTGTTGGTGGGGGCCGACGGGGTCAACAGCGTCGTTGCCCACCAGGCGGGGCTCCTGAGGGGAGCGGAGGTCGGCGTTGGCCTGGAGAGCGAGGTCTACCCCGCCCCCGGCATCCTGGAGCCCTGGAAGGACACCGCCGGCCTGGATTTCGGGACCCTCCGGGGCGGTTACATGTGGGTGTTCCCCAAGGAGGACCACCTGTCCATCGGTGTGGCCGGGTTCGCCCGGTGGGGTCCCAGGATGCGGGGCCTCCTGGACGCCTACCTGGACTTCCTGGGCCTGGAGGGCGCGGAACGCCGCCTGACCCGGGGGCACCGGCTGGCGCGACGCAAGAGGGGCATGGCCATCCAGTCGGGTCCGGTCCTCCTGGTGGGGGATGCGGCGGGGCTGATGGACTTCTGGACCGGCGAGGGCATCTACTACGCCGTCAAGAGTGCCCAGGCGGCGGCCCCGGCCATCGCCGCGTACCTGGAGGGCGCGACCCCGGACTTCGCCGGCTACGAGGAGACCATCGACGCCGAGCTGATGCCCGAGCTGCGCATCGCCCGGACGCTGACGAGGATCGCCGTGTGGTTCCCGAAGCTCACATACACGTTGATGAAGAGGTCGGACTGGGTGTGGAACGCCGGGTGCCAGGTGCTGCGGTCCGAGAAGAGCTATCACGACGTGAGGGGCAGGATGGGTCCCCTCACGTTCCTCTTCGACCTGGCCGGTACGGGGACATGACCGGTCGGCTATTGGAGCGAGTCGTTGCCCTCGGCCCTCAGGCGACGACGGCTGATACCTGAAGGGTCAGGTCGGGGAGGGCCCTAGGGGAGACCTGGTCCCCCGCCGCCGCGACATGGACGCTGCCGTAACCCCCGGTCACGGGCTCCCGGTATACCTCGACGGCGCCCGAGGCCAGGTCCACCAGCCACACCTCGGGAATGGACGCCGTTCCGTAGGCCGGCACCTTGACCTCCCTATCGTACTCCGCGGAGGCGTCGGAGACCTCCACCAGCAGGAGGATGTCCTCGGGGCCCGGGTGGGACTCGGAGTAGAAGTCGGCCCTGGCGCGGAGGATGGCCAGGTCGGGCTGGGGCTCGGAGAACTTGCCAAGCCTGACGGGGTTCTGCACTGCAACGATGAAGCGTCCGCCGGCCTGGCTCGAAAAAAGCTGAGTGAGGCGGTTTACGCAGGCCGCGTGGCGGCTGCCGATGGGTGCCATCTCCACTATGTCTCCTTCCAGCAGCTCTACCCGGTCGTCCTCGGCCAGGATTCCAGCGTCGATCATGCGGTCGTAGTCGCCGACGGTGAAGCGGCGTCTGAGAAGCTGGATGGCCATGACTCCTCCTTCTGGAAATTCCTGGGCTGGAAGCTCCCGGCCTGGAAGATCCTGGTGCCGAGTATACGTTAGTCGGCGTGGCTGGGGAAGGTAATGGGCCGGGGTTGGGGTCCCAGCTCAGGAACGGTCCAGCAGCCGGGTGAGGTTGGCGGTGGTGGCCTGGGCCACCTCTTCGACGGTGATGCCCTTCAGCTCGGCCAGCTTCTCGGCCACGTCCCGTACGTGGCGAGGCTCGGTCCAGTTACGCCGGTACTTCTTGAAGGGCTGGGGCGCCGCGTCCGTTTCCAGCACGATGCTCTCCAGGGGGATGTCCCTCGCCACCTCCTGGAGCTCGGGCAGCCTGAGCAGTGGCCGGGCCAGGGAGATATGGAACCCGGAATCGATGGCCTCTCGCGCCGTCGCGCTGTCGGCCTGAAAGTAGTGCATCACGGCGCCGACCTCGTGGGCCCGCTCCTCCCGAAGGGTGCGGAGCACCTCGGGATGGGACTCCCGGGAGTGGAAGATGATGGGCAGATTCAGGTCCCGGGCCAGCCGTATCTGGGCCCGAAACACCTGGTCCTGGACGTCCCTGGGGGGAGACGTGGGCAGGAAGTCCAGCCCTATCTCGCTGATGCACACCACGTGGGGGTTGCCCGCCGCCATTCCTCGCAGGGCGGAGTAGGTCTCGTCGTCCACGGGCTCCCTGGCCTCCATGGGGTGTATGCCCACGCCGGCGACGAAGACGTCGTAGCTGCGGGCCAGCTCCACGCACGCCCTGGAGGACTCCACCGTGGTGCCCGCGCACACGATGAGGCCGACCCCGGCATCCCGGGCCCGGTCCAGGATCCCCGGGAGCTCCGTCGGTTGGTATTCGTCCAGGTGGGTGTGAGAATCGTTCAGTATCATGGGCGGCGCCTCTATGCGTCTAGATTGACTTTACTCTATACTATGTCTGGAATGATGGACAAGGGAGCGGGCGGCAGGTGCTGAGGGCCTTTCCAGATATGGCGAGACGCGGGCTCAAGGATGCCCGTGTACGGGCGGCCCTGGGGGTCGCCGTCGGCTTGACCCTGGGTTGGCTCGCCGTGCGCGGAGTCGACTGGGGGCTGGTGGCGGACGAGTTCAACAGCTTCCCCGTCAAGTGGGCGGCGGCGTCCCTGGCGGTCATGTTGCTGTCCACGGTGGTCCGCGCCTACCGCTGGCAGAGACTGTTCCTGGAAGAGAAGCCCCACCTGCCCCGGATGTTCCTGGTGCAGAACACGGGCATCGGCCTCAACAGTCTGGTCCCCCTGCGCGTCGCTGGGGAGGGCGCCCAGTTCGCCCTCCTGACCCTGCGGTACGGTGTGAGGAGAGGGGTGGCGCTGGGCACCATGGGCGTGGAGCGGGTGCTGGACCTCGTGGTGACGGCCTCGCTGCTGATGGCCGGGCTGACCTTGATCCCCGATAAGGGCGACGTGCTCCCCTACGTGGTGGGGGCGTTCGTGGTTGCCGTGGCGTCGGTAATAGCCATCCCGTTCCTAGTCTATCTCAGCACCAAGCCTTTCTTGAGGCGCATACCGCTGATAGTGTCGACGGCCGGGTATCTCACTGACTTGGGAAGGGCCAAGTTCGCCATCACCTCGGCACTCTTCCTGACCCTGGGATACTGGCTCCTCGTGGGGGCGTGCGGATGGCTGTTGGCCGTGGGGATGGGCCTCGATATCTCGGCTTTCGTAGCGACCCTCGCCATACTTGGGGCCATCTACTTTACGACCTCGTTGCCGGGGCTGCCGGCCTCGCTGGGTACCTTCGAGTTCGCCATGGTATACGTTCTGAAGCTGTTTGGCGTGGGCCAGGCGGCGGCGTTCAGCTACGCCGTCGGCCTCCACGCCATTCTGTTCCTGCCGCCGATACTCATCGCCGTGTCTATGCTCCTTACTCTGGGATTGAAGAGCCTGGCCTCGGGCTCGGGCGCACAGATGCAGCGGTCCGAGCCGTCGGCGGCCGTAAAAGACACGGGAAGGATTGGCGTGTGAAGCATTACTCTCGTCTCGTCCTGATAGCCGGCTCTTTGTTGGTCATGACACTGGCCGCCTGTGCATCCTCGACCCCCACCCCTGTGCCGACGCCCATCCCCACCCTGGCTCCCCCGCCCAGCCCCACGCCGGCGCCCGCTCCCACGGAGGCGCCTACGGCCGCGCCGGTACCCACCGCCACCCCTGTGCCTACTCCCCAGCCGACGCCCACGTCGGTCCCGCCGACGCCAACCAACACACCCGTGCCCACGGCCACACCGACGCCGGTGGTATCCGTGCCTCCCACCGGGCTGCACGGCGGCAGGTTCACGACTCTGGCGCCGGCCAACGTCCCTAACCTGGACGTACACCAGGAGGTCCAGGAGACCCTGTCCTCGTTGGGGCCGGGCATCGCGTACAGCCGCTTGTTGCGCCTCCGGACTGGGCCCGAGGACGAGGTGCCCCAGCCGAGCCTGCGCCTGGAGTGCGACTTGTGCCAGAGCTGGCGGATGGTCGACCCGTTTACCTACGTCTTCCAGCTACGGGAGGGGGTCCTGTGGCAGAACAGGGCCCCGGTCTTCGGGCGCGGCCTGACCGCCGAGGACATCGTCTACAGCTACGAGAGGCAGCGGACGCCGGGATGGGCCAATGCCGCCCTGTTGCAGGACGCGGACGTCATAGAGACGGAAGGCCCGGGCGCGGTGAAGCTGACCCTGAAGCCCGGTTTCGCCAACGCGGACTTCCTGGTGGCCCTGGCCGACGGGCATAGCAAGATCGTGGCCAGGGAGGTGGTGGAGAGGTGGGACGGACTGGAGCATGCTCCGGTCATCGGTACGGGCCCGTGGCGCTGGCAGAGCACCGACGAGGACGTGGGCAGCGTCTTCATCAAGAACTCCGACTACTTCGAGAATGGGCTGCCCTTCCTGGACGAGCTGGTGATAAGGATCATCCGGGGGGATGACAAGACCCAGTTGGCCGTTTTCCTGACCGGCGGAGTGGACGTCTACCGCATCTCCCCCTCGGGCTGGCGGCAGCTATCCGAGACTCCCGGCGCCATGGTCCAGAGCCACCTGTCGAGGCAGGGAGGGTCGGGAGTAGCGTTGACCATGAACGTGTCCAGGCCGCCTTTCGACGACGTCCGGGTGCGCCGGGCGGTGTTCCGGGCCATGGACCCCTGGAACTACGTGCGGACCATCTGGGGCGGCCAGGGGTTCCCCAGCCTGGGTATGCCGGTGCATGAGCCCGGCTGGAACCTGTCGATGGAGGAGATGCGGGGTCCCTACTTCGCCAACCCCACCGCCGCCAGCAACGACCTGCAGGCCTTGGGCGCGGAGCTTCCGCTGCGGTTCGAGCTTGCCGTGGCCGACTTTGGCGACATCCACCGGAAGCTGGGGACCCAAATAGAGGAGGACCTGAGGTCGGTGGGGTTCGACCCATTCATGGTGCCGGTCAGCGCGTCCCAGTACCAGGACAAGGTGTGGCGGGACAGGGACTACGCCATGGCCCTGGGGGAGCTGCCGCCGACATCGACGCCCAACGACTTCCTCTTTGGCGTACTCCACGGCGGCACGGGGAGCGTTGTGGGACACTCGGACGCGGAGCTGGACGCTCTCATCTTGAGTCAGTCGGTGGAGGTGGACTCGTCGGCGCGGCGAGGCCTGGTCAGGGAGCTGCAGCAGCGAGTTCTGGAGCAGGCCTACATGGTCACGCCGGTAACCACCGGCGTCAGGTGGGTGTTCCATCCCCACGTGAGGGGCTTCTTCCCCAACCCTTCGGCCTCGGAGTACTTCTACTGGGCCAGAGCGTGGCGCGAGGCAGGCTAGGCCGCCGGCCGGGCCCGGTACTCCTCGATGCCCTGCTCCAGGGCGCTCCACCCCAGGAGGGCGCACTTGATGCGCACGGGGAACGCCCGCACCGCTTGAAGGGCTTCCAGGTCGCCCAGGCCACCTGAAGGGGAGTCGGAGGGGGCGTCGCTGGTCAGGCTTAGGCGGAACCTGTCAGCCAGGTCCTCGGCCTCCTGCAGCGTCAGCCCCTTCAGGGCGTCGGTCATCATCGACGCGGACGCCTGGGTTATGGAGCAGCCTTCGCCCTTGACCCCGGCTTCGACGATCCGGCCCTGGACCAACCTCAGCCGTAGGACGACCCGGTCGCCGCAGATGGGGTTGTACTCGTCGTACTCCACGTCGGGGTCATTGACCTCGGGGCGGCTTCGCGAGGCCCGGTAGTGCCGGAGTATGACGTCGCGGTAGAGGTCGTCGATCTGGTCGAAGGGGAATTTCTGCACGATCGCATCTAGGCGCCACTGAGGGCAGCCTGTTTGCCCTTGGCTTGATTGATCTGGAACGCTCGTGGTTGGGGCAAAGGTACGGGACTGCCAAGTATCTGTCAACTGCGGAAGGAACTCGAAAAGCCCAGCCGAGTAGCGGTTCTCAGGATAGGCATTCGAACACTTATGTACTAGAATAAGCCTATGAACGGGAGGGAGTTCGTACGGCGGGCTAGGCGATATGCTCGCAGGAACGGGCTGACGTTCAGCTATTACCCTTCTCGCGGAAAGGGCAGCCATGGAAAGCTCGTCATTGGCGGTCGTAGCACTATAGTACAACAGGGAGAGATTCGCCGAGGTACGCTGGCCGCCATGCTAAAGCAGCTAGAAATCGACCGTGGGGAGTTTTAGGCCATGCGTTATGCTTACCCATGCAATATCGTACGTGATGAAGAGGAGGGCAGGCTCACCGGGAGAGAGGCCTACGTGGTCACCTTCCCCGATGTGCCAGAGGCCATCACTGGTGGATGGTCGTGGGAAGAGGCCCTGGAGATGGCCGAAGATGGGCTGGGCGTGGCCCTGACCTTCTACGTGGACGACCGCCTTGACATCCCCATGCCCAGTCCCTTGTCCGATGGCCAGGTACTGATCCCTGTGCCGCTCCTCACCGCCGCAAAGTTAGCCCTCTATACCGCTATGCGTGAGCAAGCCATGAGCAACGGCGCTCTTGCCGCACGCCTGGACCTGAGCGAGACTGCCGTCCGCCGATTGGTGAATCCGAACCATCGTTCGCACATTGGCCAGATCGAAAGGGCCCTAAAGGCGGTTGGGCTGTCTCTGGTAGTCGAAGACAAGGCGACGGTCCAGTATCCCAAGGCCGCGGCTGCAACCCCGGCTTAGCTGCTGGCACCCGTCTCAGCCAAAGTGGGGCCATGTCACACAGCAGTGGCCAGGGTCGGGGGTGCATCCTATAGCAGCCGCCGGCGGCCGCCGTACGAGCCTTACTCGGTGGTGACGGAGTCCGCGTCCCCCTCCAGGGCCACGCGGAGGGTGTGCCAGGAGAGGATGGCGCACTTGACCCGGGTGGGGTATTCGTTCACGCCGGAGAGGGCCTCGAGGTCGCCCACCTCGTCGGGATCGAACTCCGCGCCGGGAGGACGGACGAGCATCCGCTGGAAGGAGTCGAACAGGTCCTCTGCGTGGCCCTTGGGCCGGCCCTTCACCGCCTCGGTCATCATCGAGGCCGAAGCCTTGGAGATGGCACAACCGGAGCCCTCGAAGCCGATTTCGCTGATAAGGTCTCCGTCCACGTGCACGTGCAGGGTGTAGCGGTCTCCGCAGAGAGGATTGTATCCCTCGACGGAGCGGGTCGCGCCCTGGGGCTTGCGGAAGTTCCGAGGCCGCGAGTTGTGGTCTATGACGATGTCCTGGTACAGGTCCTGAAGGCTCGACACTAGCTGAACACCTCCAGGACCTTGTCGATCCCCTTCACCAGGGCGTCGATCTCCTCCCGGGTGTTGTAGAAGGCCAGGGATGCCCTGGCGGTGGCTGGGATGCCGAACCTGTCCATCACCGGCTGCGTGCAGTGGTGCCCGGTGCGGACGGCGATGCCCTCGGAGTCCAGGATGGTGCCGATGTCGTGGGGGTGCACCCCGTCCAGGACGAAGGAAAGGATGCCCGCCTTCTTTCGGGCGGTGCCCACGAGCCTCAGCCCGCTGATGGACGACAGGGCCCTGGTGCCGTAGTCCAGCAGCTCGTGCTCGTAGGCTTCGATGTTCTCCAGGCCGACGGAGGTGACGTAGTCCACCGCGGCGCCCAGCCCGATGGTGCCCGCGATGTTGGGCGTTCCCGCCTCGAACCTGTACGGCAGGTCGTTGTACAGGGTCTTTTCGAAGGTCACGGACCTGATCATGTCTCCGCCTCCCTGGTAGGGAGGCATCGACTCCAGGAGGTCCGCCTTTCCGTAGAGGACGCCGATGCCCGTCGGGCCGTACAGCTTGTGGCCGGAGAAAACGAAGAAGTCGCAGTCCAGGTCCCGCACGTCGACGTTCATGTGGGGCGCGGACTGGGCCCCGTCCAGAAGGACCGGCACGCCCCGGCTGTGGGCCATCTCGATGATCCGGCGCACGGGGTTGATGGTGCCCAGGGAGTTGGAAACGTGGACTATGGACACCAGCTTGGTGCGCGGCCCCAGGAGGCGCTCGTACTCGTCGACCAGCAGGTCGCCGTCGTCGTTCATCGGCACGACCCGCAGGTGGGCGCCCCGCTCCTGGCAGAGGATCTGCCACGGGACGATATTGGAGTGGTGCTCCATGGCCGAGATGATGACCTCGTCGCCCTGGCCGACGTTGGCCCTCCCGTAGCTGCCGGCCACCAGGTTGATGCCCTCGGTGGTGCCCCGCACGAAGATGATCTCCCGGTCGTCGGAGGCGTTGAGGAGGCCACGTACCTTGGAGCGGGCATCCTCGTAGTCGGCCGTAGCCTGCTCGCTCAGGTAGTGGATACCCCGGTGGACGTTGGAGTTTTCGGTGGTGTAGTAGCGGGCCAGAGTGTCCAGCACGCTCTGGGGCTTCTGGCTGGTGGCGGCGTTGTCCAGGTACACCAGCGGCTTGCCGTGGACCTGTTGGGCCAGGATGGGGAAGTCCCTCCTGACGCGGGAAACGTCGAAGCCGGTCCCGGTGGAGGTCATCGCCCGCCCCCTATCTGCGACCCGGAAAGGACGTCCAGGAATGCCCCCTCCAGAAACTCCTGGAGGGGACCGAGGCGGACCTGGTCGATGATCTCGCCGGCGAAGCCCCGGACCAGCAGTGCGCTGGCGGTCTTCCGGTCCAGGCCCCTGCTCATCATGTAGAAGAGGGTATCCTGGTCGATGTGCCCGGCGGTGGCCCCGTGCCCGCACTTCACGTCATCGGCGTATATGAGCAGGCTGGGCTTGCTGTTCACCTCGGCGTCGTCGGACAGCAGCAGGTTCTTGTCCGACTGCTGGGCGTCGGCCTTCTGGGCGTCCTTGCGCACCAGCACCGTCCCTCCGAACACGGCCCTGGAGCTGCCGTCCAGGATGCCCTTGTAGTACAGCCTGCTGGTGGTGTGGGGGCTGGCGTGGTCGATGTTGATGAAGTTGTCTATGTGCTCCTTGCCCGAGGTGACGTAGAGGCCGTTGAGGGAGCAGTAGGTGCCGGGGGCGTCGAGGGTGACCAGCAGGTCGTGCCTGGCCAGCGCCGCACCGCGGGCGACGGACGCGGAGGTGTAGGAGCTGTCCCTGGACTGGTGCACCCGGGTGGCGCCCACGTGAAAGGCGCCGGCGGCGTTCAGGAGGAGCCGGTAGTGGTCGACCCTGGCGCCGTCCTCCAGGACGATCTCGGTGACAGTGTTGGTCAGGTCGCGGCCCGGCGACAAGCTGAGGTACGTCTCGACGATGACGGCCTCGCTGTTCCGTCCGGCGACGATCAGGTTCCTGGGGTGGGACGCGGTCGGCGAGCTGTTGCCGGAGCTCAGGTGCAGCAGGTGTATGGGCTTGGCGAGCCGTGCCTCTCGCTCCACCGAGAGTACGGCCCCATCGTCGACGAAGGCGGTGTTCAGGGCGGTAAAGCCGTCGTCCTCGACCGCGGCGTACCTTCCCAGATGCTCCTCGGCCACCGTCCCATCGTGTTCCAGGCAGCTCGCCAGGCTGGAGATGCGGGCACCCTCCAGCCCTGGGGACGGGGTGGACAGGGACGGCGAGTAGCGGCCGTCCAGGAAGGCCAGGGTAACCCAGCCATCATTCGTGGGTATCCTTCCGGCGAGTGCACCGGGGTCGATCCCTTCGGCCGTTGGATGCCCTTCGACCGCCGGATGACTGAAGGCCGCGGCAGCTATGGGGGCTACGTTTGTGTACTTCCACCGCTCGTTGCCCCGGCGAGCGGTGGGGAACCCCAGCTCGGCGAACCGGGCGAAGGCGTGGGCCCGCGCCTTGGAGAGCCACTCGGGGTCGCGGCCCTCCCTGGCCTTCTGCAAGGCGCGGAACTCAGAGACGTATCGGTCGTCCTTGGCCTGGACCTGGGTCATGTCTTCGCCGCCCCTAGGAGCCGGGCCTAGCACCTGCCTCCACGGTCTCCCGGATCCAATCGTACCCCTTCTCCTCCAGGTCTAGGGCCAGGTCCCGGCCTCCGGACCTCACGATGCGCCCGTCCAGCAGAACGTGGACGAAGTCGGGGGTGATGTAGTTCAAGATGCGCTGGTAGTGGGTGACCAGGACCATCGCGTTGTGCGGGGTCTTGAGCTGGTTGACGCCGTTCGCCACGATCCTCACCGCGTCAATGTCCAGACCCGAGTCCGTCTCGTCCAGGATGGCTAGCTTGGGCTCCAGCAGCGCCATCTGCAGCACCTCGTTGCGCTTCTTCTCGCCGCCGGAGAAGCCCTCGTTGACGGACCGCCTGGTGAGCTCCGGGTCTATCTCGACCACCTGCATCTTCTCCCGCAGCATGCGGTCGAAGGCCCGTATGCTCATCTCCTCCTCGCCCCGGTGGGACCGCACGGAGTCGACGGCGGACTTGAGGAACTGCCAGCTGCGGACGCCGGGGAGCTCCACGGGGTACTGGAACGCGAGGAAGATGCCCTCCCGGGCCCGCTCCTCGGGCTCCATGGAGCGGATGTCCCTTCCCTCGTAAAGGATGTCGCCCTGGGTGACGGTGTAGTTGGGCCGTCCGGCCAGGACGTTGGCGAAGGTGCTCTTGCCCGAGCCGTTGGGGCCCATGACGGCGTGCACCTCGCCGGCGTTGACCGTCAGGTCCATGCCTCGTAGTATCTCCACGTCGCCGACGGACGCGTGGAGATTGCGAACTTCTAGCATGACGTTACCTCTGGCCGTCCTTCCCCTCACGGGAGGGGCCGGGGCGACGGGACCTTACCCGACCGTTCCTTCCAGGCTGACCTTGAGCAGCTGAGAAGCCTCGGAGGCGAACTCGAAGGGCAGCTCCTTGAAGATGCCCCGGCAGAAACCGTTGATGATCATGTGCTGGGCATCCTCGGCGCCGATGCCCCGCTGCTGCAGGTAGAAGAGCTGGTCCTCGCTGACCTTGGACGTGGTGGCCTCGTGCTCCATCTTGGCCGTGGGGTTGCGCACCTCGATGTAGGGCACCGTGTGGGCCCCGCACCGGTCGCCTATCAGCAGCGAGTCGCACTGGGTGAAGTTGCGGGCGTTGGTGGCCGAGGGCATGATCTTGACCAGGCCCCGGTAGGTGCCGTTGGCCTCTCCCGCCGAGATGCCCTTGGCGACGATGGTGCTGCGCGTGTTCTTGCCCATGTGCAGCATCTTGGTGCCCGTGTCCGCCTGCTGGTGGTTGTTGACCAGGGCGACGGAGTAGAACTCGCCCACCGAGTTGTCTCCCTGGAGAATGACGCTGGGGTACTTCCAGGTGATGGCGGACCCCGTCTCCACCTGGGTCCAGGATATCTTCGAGTTGACCCCTTGGGCCTTGCCCCGCTTGGTGACGAAGTTGTACACGCCGCCCCTGCCCTCCTTGTCGCCGGGGAACCAGTTCTGGAGGGTGGAGTACTTGATCTCCGCGTTGTCCAGGGCCACCAGCTCCACCACCGCGGCGTGGAGCTGATGGGTCTTGCGGCTGGGGGCGGTGCAGCCCTCAAGGTAGCTTACGTAGCTGCCTTCCTCGGCCACGATGAGGGTGCGCTCGAACTGGCCCGAGTCGGCCTGGTTGATCCGGAAGTAGGTCATCAGCTCCAGCGGACAGCGGACGCCCTTGGGAATGTAGGCGAAGGAGCCGTCGCTGAACACCGCGGAGTTGAGGGTCGCGAAGAAATTGTCCGTGTAGGGGACTACGGAGCCCAGGTACTTCTTGACCAAGTCCGGGTGCTCCTGAATGGCCTCGGTGAAGGAGCAGAAGATCACCCCGTGCTTCTCCAGGGTCTCCTTGTAGGTGGTGGCCACGGAGACGCTGTCCAGGACGGCGTCGACGGCGACCCCCGACAGCTTCTTCTGCTCCTCGATGGGTATGCCCAGCTTGTTGAAGGCGGTTATGAGCTCGGGGTCCACCTCGTCCAGGCTCTTGGGGCCGTCGGCCTTGGACGCCGGGGCCGCGTAGTAGATGATGTCCTGGTAGTCGATGGGCGGGTACTGCACGTTGGCCCAGGTGGGCTCGCCCCTGTCCATCTTGACCCAGTGGCGGTAGGCCTTGAGCCGCCAGTCCAGCATCCAGTCCGGCTCGTTTTTCTTGGCGGATATGAACCGGACGATGTCCTCGTCCAGTCCCTTGGGGGCGGTGTCCGACTCGATGTCGATGACGAACCCCCACTTGTAGTCCGATTCGTCCAGGCCGCTTTGGCGGGAGATCACCCTCTGTGAGGTCATGCCAGTCCTTCAGGCGGTATTGTCGACCATTTTGGTCGGGAATCAGTATAGCACCGGCCCATGCCTGAGTCAACGGGTTTCGTAGTGTTTCCGTGCCCGGCGGGACCTATTGTCTAGTCGATGACTCGACAATTTCCCGGTATGTGTCTTGCCGTGGAGACGGAGGCATTTCCCCGCTTTCGTCATGTCCCCCGGGGCGGGCGGCGGTTGGAAAGGCGTGGATGCCTGCACTACAATGTAACACGTTTTGCGCCCGGAGCCGCCCAGGCAGGGGGCAGCTGGGCAGAGGAGTGTCGCATATGGCCAGGCCCAGGGTGTTCGTGACCCGGCAGATGGACCGGGACGCGCTGGAGGTCATCGCCGCCGATGCGGAGATGGCCGTATGGCCCGAGGAGAGCCCGCCGTCTCCAGAGCAGCTGCGGGAGGCGCTGCGGGGCATGGATGGTGTCCTGACCAATATCATGGACCGGCTGGACGGCGCGGCCCTGGAGAAGGCGCCCGGCCTGAAGGTGGTCAGCCAGCTCGCCGTCGGAGTCGACAACATCGACGTGGCGGAGATGACTCGCCGCGGCATCCCCGTGGGGCACACGCCGGGAGTGCTGGCCAAGGCCACCGCCGACGTTGCCTTCGCCCTCCTCATGGCCGTGGCCCGGAGGGTCGTGGAGTCGGACCGGTGGGTCCGTCGGGGAAGCTGGCGGATGGCTTTCCATCCCAACTACTGGCTGGGCGCCGACGTCAGCGACTCCACCCTGGGCATCGTGGGCATGGGCAAGATAGGGACGGAGATGGCCAAGCGGGCCCGGGGCTTCGACATGAGGGTGCTGTACCACTCCCGCACCAGGAAGCCCGGGGAGGAGGAGCGGCTGGGGATGGAGTACACGGCCATGGACCGGCTGCTGGAGGAGTCGGACTTCGTCAGCCTCCACGTGCCCCTCACCGGGGAGACCCACCACCTCATAGGGGAGGCCGAGCTTCGCAGGATGCGGCCCACGGCCATCCTGGTGAACACGGCCCGGGGGCCGGTGGTGGACGGCCGGGCCCTTCACCGGGCTCTGGAGGAGGGCTGGATCGCCGGGGCGGGCCTGGATGTGACCGAGCCCGAGCCCATCGCGGCGGACGACCCGTTGCTTGCCATGGACGGCGTGGTGGTGACCCCCCACGTGGGCAGCGCCGCCCGGGGCTCGCGGCGGGCCATGTGCATGCTGGCGGCCCGCAACCTGCTGGCCGGCGTCCGGGGGGAGCGCCTGGTCCACTGCTGCAACCCCGAGGTGTACGACAGGGTATAGTTAGAATTGAGCTTTGGCACTTGCCCCGGTAGAGCAATACACGTTGTATACTACTTACGTAAAACGTTATAATGATAAGAGGCTTTGGAGACCGTAGAACTCAGGAGTTCTTCACAGGGCAACGGGTTCGGCAGTTTCGAAGCTTCGCTGACCAGGCTACGCGGCGATTGACGGTCTTGGACAGTGCCGAGTCTCTGAGGGACCTGGCGTACCTGCGCAGCAATAGGCTCGAATCACTATCGGGCCTTCGGTCGGGACAGTACAGCATACGAATCAACCGTCAGTGGCGCATCTGCTTCCGTTGGGGAGATGATGGTCCATATGACGTGGAAATCGTTGATTACCATTAATGGGGTGCCTGCGATGAACAATGGGATGCGGCCCATCCACCCGGGCGAGATACTGGGTGAAGAGTTGGAAGAGCTTGGCATGTCGGCCAACGCGATGGCCATCGCTTTGGGGGTCCCCACGAACAGGATCACGGCCATCCTGAAGGGCCAGCGCGGGATAACCGCCGACACGGCCCTGCGCCTGTCGCGCTATCTCGGTACGACGCCGCAGCTCTGGCTCAATCTCCAGAAGACCTTCGAGCTGCGTGTGGCGCAGATAGAGTCGGGCAAGCACATCGAGGACCTGGTGCAGCCCAGAGGTACACCCTACCAGGAGCGATAGAAGTGGTTCAGGGGGCCGTGGCCCTGGCCCATGGGGAAGGCCCTGGACATGGCCTCGGTGACGTACTCCTTGGCCCCGGCCACGGCGTCCACCAGGTCGCGTCCCAGGGCCAGGCCGGCGGCGATGGCCGAGGCGAAGGTGCAGCCGGTGCCGTGGGTGCTGGTGGTGTCGACCCGCGTTCCGGGGAGCTCCAGGAACCGGCTGCCGTCGTAGTACAGGTCCACCGGGTCTCCCGGCAGGTGCCCGCCCTTGACCACCACCGACCGGGCGCCCATGTCCAGGATGCGCCGGGCCGCCCGCCGGGCGTCCTCCCCCGAGCGGACCTGCATGCCGGTCAGGGCCTCCGCCTCGGGGACGTTGGGGGTCACGACGGCGGCCAGGGGCAGCAGGGTGGACCTCAGCGCGTCCATCGCCTCCTCCCGCAGCAGACGGTCGCCGCTCTTGGCCACCATCACCGGGTCCACCACCAGCCGGTTCACGCCCAGACGGCGCATCTCCGCCGCCACGGTCTCGATGATGGCGCTGCTGGACAGCATACCGGTCTTGACGGCGTCGGCGCCCAGGTCGGTCATCACGGCCTGGACCTGGGCCGCGATCATCTCCACGGGCACCTCGTGGACGCCGGTCACGGCCACCGTGTTCTGGGCGGTGACGGCGGTGACCACCGAGGTGCCGTACACGCCGAAGGCGGCGAAGGTCTTCAGGTCCGCCTGGATCCCGGCGCCGCCCCCCGAGTCGGACCCGGCGATGGTCATGGCCCTGGCGACGCGGGCTATTCCGGCCACGCCTCCCCCTTGTAGGCCATCTCCCAGAACATGTACTCGTACCGCAGGGTGGTGAGGAAGGTGCGCTCCAGGTGGGCGACATGGCCGATGCGGGCGCCGTCCAGGGTGCTCCGCAGCCACGCGACGAAGTCGCCCAGCTCCTTGCCCGCGTGTATGTCGATCCAGAGCTGGTAGTACCTGTTGGCCGGGCGCTTGCCCGCGGCCTCCAGTCGCCGGGCCCAGTCCAGGTAGGGCCACTCGATGCCCAGCAGGGTCGTGAGTATCTCGTGGAAGGAGCCGTCCCGGGCCACCTGGCGCAGGAAGCCGTTCTGGGCGTGGGAGGTGGGCAGATACCGCAGGTCCGCTACCTCCCCCGCCGACAGGCCCTTCTCGCGGAAGTAGTCCCGGAACATCCCCTCCTCTGCGCCCAGCGCGCCGTGGACGAAGGCCGCCAGGGGCCGGGCGTGGTCGAAGTCGGGGGCCTTGACGACCCCGGCGCACATGAGGGCTATCCAGGGTTTCAGGAACAGGTAGTCCTGCCGGAAGTAGACGTCCCACTTCTCGGCGGGCAGGGTCCCCTCGCCAAGCTCCATCACGAAGGGGTGGGTAACGGTCCGCTCCCACAGGCCCCCGACGCTGCTCCTCAGGTCGTCGCTCAGCGCCATGTCGTCACCTCGCCCTTACTGGGCTCCCTCCACGAACCTGTTGGTGAAGGCGGCCGCGCCGTCCACGGGCTCCGATACCTGCCCGTTGTCCTCGAGCCACTTGGCGAACCCGGACCACTTCTCCAGGGTCTGCCACCCCACGGGCTGGTCGGTCTTCCACAGGGGGGCGATGACCCGGATGCCGGGGCGCTCGATGGCCTCGTCGACCTCCTCCTCGGTGCGCTCCAGGAGGACCTCCACGGCGGCGTCGGGGTCCGCGGCCGCGTCGGTGTAGCCCTTGACGACGGCGCGGACGAACCGCTGCACCAGGTCCGGGTCCTCCTCCACCATCTTCTCGCTGGCCACCACGACCAGCTCGTAGTAGTCGGGCACTCCCCACTGCTCCAGGCGCATGACGTCGACGGGGTATCCCTGGTTCTCCATGAGTATGGACTCGTGGCTGAAGTAGCACCCTATGCAGGCGTCCACCGTGCCGCTGATGAGGCTCTCGGCCAGGTTGAAGCCCACGTTGACCAGCTCCACCTCCTCCAGCCCCGCGGCCACGCCGTCGTACTTGAGCATGGTGTCCAGCAGGGGCTCGTTGGTGGGTATCCCCGGGTATCCCACCCTCCTGCCCGCCAGGTCCGCCGGGCGGGATATGCCCGACGCCTTCAGGGACTGGACCGAGTTGAGGGGGTGCTGCACCAACCCTATGACGGATACGACGGGCACCCCCTGGGAGCGGGCGATGAGGAGGTCCGGCTGGTAGTTGATGCCGAAGTCGTCGGCCCCCGCGGCCACAGTCTGGTTCACCGTGGAGGGGTCCACCGGGGTGTACATCTGCACCTCGAGGCCCTCGTCGGCGAAGTAGCCCTTCTCCTCGGCCATGTAGAGGCCCGCGTGGTTGGCGTTGGGGTACCAGTCCAGGGCCAGCCGGACCACGTCCTTCTCGTCCTCGCCGCAGGCGGCCGCCGCCAACAGCACCGGTATGATAGCCAGGAGCACCAGCCTGAGCCTTGCCAGCATGTTCAGCCTCCGTAGTGTGTGTTGTCGTCCGACGTTGGGTCCCCTTATTCCAGGCCCGGCGCGCGGTTGCGGCGGGCGTCGTGGTACCAGGGCAGCAGCCGCCTCTCGGCCAGGGCCGCGACCAGGAAGAGGGCTATCCCCATCAGGCATAGCAGAAAGATGGACGCCAGGACCCGGTCGGTGAGGAACTGGGACTTGGACCGGATGGCCAGGTAGCCCAGGCCCTCGCTGGAGCCGACCCACTCCCCGACGACGGCGCCGATGACGCTGGCCGTCACCGCTATCTTGATTCCCGAGAAGAGGGACGGCAGGCTGGAGGGCACCTGCACCTTGGCGAAGACCTGCCGGCGGCTGGCGCCCAGGGCCCGCAGCAGGCTGACCATATCCGGGTCGGCGGAGCGCAGGCCGTCGGCGGTGTTCACCACTATGGGGAACAGGGCGATGAGGGCGACCACGATGACCTTGTGCTGCATGCCGTACCCGACCCAGATGAGGAGCAGGGGCGCGATGACGATCCAGGGCACCGTCTCCGAGGCGATGACCGGCGGGTACAGGACCCGGGCCATGGTGGATGATATGGAGATCAGGCCGGCCAGTGTCACTCCCGCGACCAGGGCGATGGCGAAGCCCGCCAGCACCTCCGCCAGGGTGACCCACGTATGGGAAGCCAGCAGGGCCCTGGCCTCCCACATCTCCACGGCGATCCCCGAGGGCGGGGGCAGCTTCCAGGCCGGGACGTCGTTGACCGCGACCAGGCCCTCCCACGCCCCTAGCACGACCCCCGCGACCAGCGCCGCAGGAAGCCACCGGCGAAGGACGGCCAGGCTTCGGGAGAGCATTCCGGGCTCGGTCCCGGCGTCTCGCGCGGCGTCCGCGGTCATCGCAGGACCTCCTGCGCTGCGGGGCGCCCCTCTGGGCGAACGTGGGCCGGGTGGAGGTGGGAGACGAGCTGCTGCTTCAGGTCGTTGAACCGGGGCTCGGTGATCATCCCGTAGTACCGGGGGCGGGGAAGCCCCACCTCCACCACGGCTTCCACGGCGCCCGGGCGCGGGGTCAGGACGTACACCCGGTCGGAGAGCAGGAGGGCCTCGTCCACGTCGTGGGTGACCATCACGATGGTCTTGCCCAGCATCTCCCACAGCCCCAGGAGCCACTCCTGCATCTGGGTGCGGGTGAGGGCGTCCAGGGCGCCGAAGGGCTCGTCCAGGAGCATCACGTCCCGCTCCACCAGCACGGTGCGCAGGAAGGCGGCGCGCTGGCGCATGCCGCCCGAGAGGGTGTTGGGGTACTGCTCCTCGTAGCCAGAGAGGCCGAAGGCGTCCACCAGGGCCAGGGCCCGGCGCCTGGCCTCTCTCCGTCGGACGCCGGCGATCTCCAGGCCCAGGACCACGTTGTCCAGCACCGAGCGCCAGGGC
Organism: Dehalococcoidia bacterium; assembly: GCA_965207305.1. Lineage (GTDB taxonomy): Bacteria > Chloroflexota > Dehalococcoidia > Lucifugimonadales > JAGWBF01 > JAGWBJ01. The sequence continues at coordinate 850,325 of CBDBMB010000004.1, forward strand.
ATCAGCAGGTCCTTCTGCTGCATGTAGCCGACCATGCCCAGCCGGTGGGGGGCGGGGCGGCCGTCCAGCTCCACGGTCCCGCCGTCGGGCTGATCCAGGCCGGCGATGACGTTGAGCAGGGTGCTCTTGCCGCAGCCGCTGGGGCCAATGACCCCCACCAGCTCCCCCTCCCGGGCGTGGAAGTCCACCTCCCGGAGGACCGGGACGGGCCGCCCGTAGACGGCGAAGGACTTTCGGAGGCCCCGGAGGCGGATCTTGGTGCTCGCACTGCTCATCGCGTCAAAAAGAGGAAGGCCGCCATTCAGGTATGGCGGCCTTACCAAACTCAATACTGCACCGGACGCCAATTCCCTACGCTGGCATTACCCAGATCAGGTCGCAAGGGTCGACGGCATCGACGGCCGCCCTCTCAGCCTGGCTAAACCAAGCTCCCCTACGGGCCTAGCTGTTCGATTTTGCGCGTATTATAGGTTCCGGGCCGGGGGAGTGTCAACAGAGGCCCTTCCCGTCGCGCACAGGTCGCGGAGGCAGCACCCGTCGCAAAGGGGCGTCTTCTTGCAGGTCTCCTTGGCGTGCCGGTCCAGCAGGGCGTGGTACTCGTTGAAGAGGGGCGGGTCGGGGGGCAGCGCGTCGTGGAAGAGCCGCTGGTAGTCGCAGTAGCGCTCCCGGTCGGGGGCCAGGCCCATGCGCCCCAGGATGCGGCGGGTGTAGGAGTCGATGACGAAGGAGGGGCGACCCGCGGCGTACAGCAGGATGTCGTCGGCGGTCTCGTCGCCGATGCCGTGGATGGAGAGCAGCTCGTCCCGCAGGGCCCCGGTGTCGCCTGAGAGGAGCGCCTCCAGGTCGCCGTCACGCCGGTCCCACAGGTGGTCGATGAAGGCCTTCAGCTTTCGTGCCTTGGCGTTGAAGTAGCCCGAGGGCCGCAAGAGCTCCGCCAGGCGCTCCTCGGGGCAGGCCCGGATGCCGCGGGCCGACATGAGCCCCGCCTCTCTCAAGTTGGCCAGGGCCCTCTCCACGCCCCTCCACGTCACGGCTTGGGTCAGGATGGCCCCCAGGACCACCTCCAGGGGCGTCTCCGCGGGCCACCAGTGTTGGGGGCCGTAGCGCCGGTACAGGCGCCGGTACGTCTCCAGCAGGACGCCGCCGTCGGCCGCCATCAGCCCAGCCTCATGCCGAGGGGGTCCGTCAGGACGACCTCCGCCTCGGTCACGCGGCAGCGGTAGGCGTAGGCCTCGACGCCCCGGTCCAGGGACTCCCGCAGCGTGAGGCCGAACTCGGGGTCGGCGGCGTCGTTAGGGGAAAAGGTGTCGGCGTCCTCCCTCTGGACGACGAAGACCACCGCGGCCCGGTGGCCGTCGGCCACGGCTTGGGAGAGGCTGATCATGTGCTTGCGGCCCCGCGTCGTCGGGGCGTCTGGGAAGAGGCCGGCGCCGCCCTCCACCAGCGTCACCGACTTGGTCTCCACGTAGCAGGCGCCCGCCGGGCCGCACAGGGCCAGGTCCAGCCGGCTCTCGCCGTAGCGGACCTCGGGCCTGATCCGATCGAATCCCGCGAGCTGGGGCAGCCGCCCGTCCCGGAGGGCCTCGTAGACGAGGCGGTTGGGGAGCCTGGCGTCGGCCGACGCCAGGGCATGCCCCAGGTCGACCATGGCCAGGTCGAAGGCCGTCTTCCTGTGGTCCCCGGCCACCGGGCGCAGGAGCACCCGGCGCCCCGTCACCAGCAGCTCCCTCATCCTGCCCGAGTTGGCCACATGGACCAGGGTCTCGTCGCCGGCCAAGTCCACGGTGGCGGCGAAGCGGTTGACGCGCCGGATGAACCGGGCTTCCACCATCCCATCGAAACGCAAGCCTTGCCCCCCTGCGAGATTGGCCACATGGTAGCAACACCGGCGGGCCCCGGCAATGCGGGCTCGGGGTGCCACGCCGCCTCACATGGTCACCCCTTTCATGGTCAAAGGCAGGCGCGCCGCGTATAATGGGACGGGAGGTCCACCGCCTATGGCGTCTTTTCGAGACAAGCTGGATGCCGCCTGCCGGGCTAACCGCAGCCTGCTTTGCGTGGGTCTCGACCCCGACCCCGGGCGGATGCCCGTGGCCGACGTGTTCCAGTTCAACAAAGCCATCGTGGACGCCACCGCCGACCTGGTGTGCGCCTACAAGCCCAACCTGGCCTTCTACGAAGCCCTTGGCCTGCCGGGCCTGGAGGCGCTGCAGAGAACGGTGGAGCACATCCGCGGCCAGGCCCCGGGGGTCGTGATAATAGGCGACTCCAAGCGGGGGGACATCGGCCCCAGCGCCCAGGCATACGCCACTGCCCTGTTCGGAGTATGGGGCTTCGACGCCACGACGGCCAACGCCTACGGCGGCGGCGACACCCTGCAACCGTTCCTGGAATGGCCCGACCGCGGGGTCTTCATATGGTGCCGCAGCTCCAACCCGGGCGCGGCCGACCTCCAGGACCTGCGGGTGGACGCCGACGGGACCCCCGTGTACCAGGAGCTGGCGGCAAGGTCGGGGATGTGGGCCGGTAACGGCAGCCTGGGCCTGGTGCTGGGCGCCACCTATCCCCAGGAGCTGAGGAGGGTGCGCGAGCTGTGCCCGGAGGCGCCCTTTCTCATCCCCGGCGTCGGGGCCCAGGGGGGCGCGCTGGCAGAGGCGGTGTCCGGCGGCACCGACGCCAACGGCCGCAACGCCGTCATCAACTCCTCCAGGGGCGTGCTGTACGCCTCGCGTGGCCAGGACTTCGCCCGGGCCGCCCGGGACGCGGCGGCGCGTCTCAGGGACGAGATCGACGGCGTGCTGGCGGGAGAGGGCGTGGGATGGTCCTAGAGCTCCGGCTGGGCGACGTCCTGCGCTTGAAGAAGGCCCACCCCTGCGGCAACGACCTGTGGGAGGTGGTGCGTCTCGGCGCGGACATCGGCCTCCGCTGCCGGAAGTGCGGGCGCCGTACACTGCTGGAACGCCCCTACCTGGAGCGCCGGGTGCGCGAGGTGCGCCGGGGCGCGGGGGTGACGGGTGAATAGCTCTGGCGGAGGCCCGGGGCCCCTGGGGCGGGGAGCGGATGGCCCCGGAGCGGAGGACCTGCCGCCGGTTAAGACCCCCTCCCAGATCCCCGTGGAGCCGGTGTACGGGCCCGGTCACATCGGTGCCGAAAGCGGCCCGCGGGACGCCGGTGCGCCGGGCGAGTACCCCTTCCTCCGGGGGGTCCACGCCACGGGCTACCGGGGACGCCGCTGGACCATGCGCATGTTCGCCGGGTACGGCACCGCCGAGGAGACCAACTCCCGGTTCAGGTACCTGCTGGACAACGGGCAGACGGGGCTCAGCGTGGCCTTCGACATGCCCACCCTCTACGGCTACGACACCGATGCCCCCCAGGCTGCCGGCGAGTTCGGGAAGTGCGGCGTGGCGGTCTCCTCCCTGGCCGACATGGAGGTGCTGTTCGACGGTATCCTCCTGGACGGCATCACCACATCCATGACCATCAACGCTCCCGCGGCCATCATCTGGGCCATGTACCTGGCCGTGGCCGAGGCGAAGGGAGTGTCCCCGGACCGCCTGGGCGGCACCATCCAGAACGACATCCTGAAGGAGTACACCGCCCAGAACGAGTACATCTTCCCGCCGGAGCCGTCCATGCGCCTGGTGGTGGACACCGTGGAGTTCGCCGCGGGGCATACCCCCCGGTGGAACCCCATCAGCATCAGCGGCTACCACATCCGGGAGGCCGGGGCCACTGCGGTGCAGGAGCTGGCCTTCACCCTGGCCGACGGGTTCGAGTACGTGCGGTGGTGCGTGGACCGGGGCCTGGACGTGGATGACTTCGCCCCCCGGCTGAGCTTCTTCTTCAACGTGGACAACTACTTCTTCGAGGAGATAGCCAAGTTCCGGGCGGCCCGGCGGGTCTGGGCCCGGGAGATGCGGGACACCTTCGGCGCGAAGCTCCCCCGGTCCTGGTGGATGCGCACCCACGCCCAGACGGCGGGCTGGACCCTGACTGCCCAGCAGCCCGAGAACAACGCCGTGAGGGTGGCCCTGCAGGCCCTGGCGGCGGTGCTGGGGGGCACCCAGTCGCTGCACACCAACTCCGTGGACGAGGCGTGGGCGCTACCGTCGGAGAAGGCCGCCCTGCTGGCCCTGCGGACCCAGCAGGTGATCGCCCACGAGACGGGAGTCGCCGACACCGTGGACCCCCTGGGAGGCAGCTACTTCCTGGAGTCGCTGACAGACCAGGTGGAGGCGGGCGCCTACGACTACTTCCGGCGCATCGACGACGTGGGCGGCGTCATCCCCGCCCTGGAGAGCGGGTTCCTGCAGCGGGAGATCGCCGAGGCGGCCTACAGGTACCAGCGGGAGGCGGACGCGGGGAGAAGGGTGACCGTGGGGGTGAACGAGTACGTAAGCGAGGAGGCCCCGGGCATTCCCCTGCTGCGGGTCGACAGGGCGGGCGAGGCCCGGCACCTGGAGAGGTTGAACGACGTGCGGAGGCGGCGGGACGGGCGACAGGCCTCCCTGGCCCTCCGGTCCTTGGAGCAGGCGGCCAGGGAGTCTCGCAACCTGATGCCTCCCCTGCTGGAGGCGGTGAAGGCCTACGCCACGCTGGGGGAGATGATGGGCGTGTTCCGCGACGTGTTCGGGGAGTATCAGCCGTCGTGGGGCTACTGACGCGGCCCGCCGCGGGGCCCGTTTACGCTGCCTCCGGGCAGGGTCTAGAATAGTACGGGAGCTATCGTTGGGGACGTGCCTATGAGACTGCTGGTGGCCACCGGAAACCCGGGGAAGGCGAGGGAGTTCCAGGAGCTGCTCCGGGAGGTACCCCTGGAGATCACGTCCCTGGACCAGGTGGGATGCGAAGCGGACGCCGAGGAGGTGGGGGACACCTTCGAGGAGAACGCCATCATCAAGGCCACGCTCTATTGCCGGCGCACGGGGCTGTTGACCCTGGCCGACGACTCGGGCCTGGAGGTGGACGCCCTGGGGGGCGACCCGGGCGTGAGGTCCGCCCGGTACGGCGGTCCGGGCTACACCGACGAAGGGCGGGTGGAGCTGCTGCTGAGGAACCTGGAGGACGTGGCCTGGGAGGAGCGCACCGGCCGGTTCCGTTGCGTGATAGCCATCGCCTGGCCGGAGGGCCAGGTACGGACCGTGGAGGGCGCGGTGGAGGGCATAATCCAGTACGAGCCGAGGGGCGCCAACGGGTTCGGCTACGACCCGGTGTTCCACCTGCCCCACCTGGGGAAGACCACCGCCGAGCTGTCGCTGAAGGACAAGAACGAGCTGAGCCACAGGGGAAGGGCCGCCAAGAAGGCCGTAGCGTTGCTGCGGGAGACCCTGGCCGGGGGCCCCGGCGGCCCAGACGGATAAGTATGGGCGACGCCGCAGTGGACATACGGGATACCTTCGGCAGGCCGGTCAGGGACCTCCGGGTGTCGGTAACCGACCGGTGCAACTTCCGGTGTCCCTACTGCATGCCCGCGGAGATATACGGGGAGCGCTACGAGTTCCTTCCCAGGGCCGACCTGCTGACCTTCGAGGAGATCGAGCGGCTGGTGGGCCGGTTCGTGGAGCTGGGCGTCACCAAGGTCCGGCTCACCGGCGGTGAGCCGCTGGTGCGAAAGGGGCTGGAGGACTTGGTCGCGCGGCTGGCCCTGGTCCCCGGCATCCGGGACCTGACCCTCACCACCAACGGGTACCTGCTGGCCGAGAAGGCCGCCGCACTCAGGGACGCCGGACTGAAGCGCCTGACGGTGAGCCTCGACTCCCTGGACGAGGACGTCTTCAAGGCGATGAACGGGCGGGGCTTCGGGACGGGGCCCGTGCTGGCGGGCATTCGCGCCGCCGAGGAGGCGGGCTTCAACCCCGTAAAGATCAACGCCGTGGTCCAGAGGGGGGTCAACGACCATACCATCGTGGACCTGGCCCGGCGTTTCAAGGGGACCGGCCACGTGGTGCGGTTCATCGAGTACATGGACGTGGGCAACCTGAACGGGTGGAGGCTGGACGAGGTGGTCCCCGCGGAGGATATATTCCGGGCCATCGACGACGAGATGCCCATCGAGCCCATGGAGGCCAACTACACGGGGGAGGTGGCCCGCCGGTACCGGTACAGGGACGGCGACGGCGAGATAGGCATCATCGCCTCCGTGTCCAAACCCTTCTGCCGGGACTGCACCAGGGCCCGCCTGTCCACCGACGGGAAGCTGTTCACCTGCCTGTTCTCCGGGACCGGGACCGACCTGCGGGGCCCGATGCGTGACGGCGCCGGCGACGACGAGCTGCGGGACCTGATCGCCGGCGTCTGGGGCCGGAGGGACGACCGCTACTCGGAGCTCCGGACCCTGGAGACCCGCGCCGATGCCCAGCCAAGGAAGGTCGAGATGTACCAGATCGGCGGATAGGGGCCTCTTGGGCCCGCGAGCTATACTGATTCAACGAGCGGTGGAGTAGCTTGCCATGACAGAAGAGCTTCTACAAGTTGCACCTCTTCGCCTATACAGGTACGACTACTATAGGCTGGGTGCAACAAGCTTAGCCACGCTGGGGCAGCAACGCATCATCAGTGCACCGGTTCCTATTGAGCACACTCTCAAGAAACCGGACGGCTTGATCATTGAGCCCACTTCCAGAGCGGTTAAGGCTTATGTGGAAGTCAAGGATCGCGGAAGGCTGAGAACACCCGGCCAGAAGTCCGCAGCAATCAGGGAGCAAATAGGTCCCGCTCGTAGCCTCTGCAATCTCCTTATCGTTACGGACAGCGAAACCACCATTTGGGTAAACACATTCACTGGGGACGAGATCATCGGAGAAGATGGCTCTGCCCTGCCCCCATTCGATGTGAGCAGGATGCTACAAGGTCTGGTTAGTCAAGAAGAGTTGATGAACTTCGAAGACCTGCTTGACCGGATTGGCCTATCAGTCACAGAGAATAGCAATGCCATCGTCGCGCCTGAACTACTGGACCCGTCTCAACTCGCGAAGACGATTTGGCAAAAGATCTGGATACAAACCGGTAAGTCTCCCGAGAAATGCCTGTACAACGTAGTTGAACTGTTCATCTTCAAGTTTCTCAGTGACTTGGGAGTTTTGCGCGGGCAACATTCATTCCACGCGGTCTACGAGATTCACAAGGAGTCGAAGGCCGCCGGCATCGAGGCAGATGAAAACGCACTGCGGTATTACGCCAGCTTATGCCGCCCCGAAATTCATCGCCTGTTCCCTCCAGGTGCCGACGGCACGACCATCATCAATGGAACGATATTCGTCAACGAGTCCGGAGAAGCGAACCCCGCTCAAGCATCGCTGTTTGGGGAAGTACTGGATCAGCTGTGGCAATACACCAGAGAGCATGGTTCTTTCAAATATATCCAGCGCGAGTTCAAGACCCGGCTTTACGAGACTTTCTTGCGGCGTTCAGCCGGAGTCAAGTTTCTAGGCCAATTCTTCACCCCCAGAAATGTCGTCAGGGCCATGGTAGAGATGTCGACAGCTAGCCAATTGGCTCCGGGGTCACGAATTTGTGACCCCTTCTGCGGTGTTGGCGGATTCATACTAGAGACGATCGCCAACACTCCCCACATCTACCGAGAGTTTGAACCGAGGGATGGGAAGGTTAGCCCTGGGATTACTTTGGTAGGCTATGACAAAGGTACCGATGAACAGGAGGATGAACGGACAATCATTCTCGCTAAGGCCAATATGCTGATTTACTTCTCCGAACTGATCGCCAGGCATAATAGTGCTGAATACCTGAAAGTCTATTCGGAAGGTGCCTTCAACACCGTCTTTCGATTGATTCGCTCCAACTTGGGAACACTGGGTAGAGTGAGCGACCAGCCCTACGACCTGATCTTGACTAATCCACCGTACGTTACCAATGGGTCAAGCAGTCTGAAGAAAGCCATCCGGGCGGGAGGCTTGTCCCACCACTACACAATGGGTGGCAGAGGCACGGAGTTGCTTGCTCTTGAGTGGGTAGTGCGCAATCTGAAGCCCGCTGGCACCGCCTTAATGATAGTCCCTGACGGGTTGCTCAATCAGAGAGCGGCATTGGACTACCTGATGAGGGAGTGTACCGTCAAGGCGATTATCTCTCTGCCTATAAAGACCTTCTATTCGACACCAAAGAAGACCTACGTCCTGATTTTCGAGCGGAAACGTCTACTGGGCACTCAGCAAACGGACCCCGTCTTCACCTTTCTGGCAAGCGAGATTGGTGAAACCAGGGACGCTAGGCGGTGGTCTCTAGCACAAAATGACCTAACTGAATGCGTTGCACTGTACAACCAGTTCAAAGGAAGCCCACTGGCGTTTAGTGAAATAGCCAACTCCAGCCCCCGCTGCAGGGTCGTTCCGTTTGATACCCTTCGCCGAAGGACCAATTGGTTGGTTGACCAACTATGGAGCAATGCAGATTTAAGGGAACTGGCCGGGGAATCTCCTCTCAGTGTAGCAAGCGATCTTGATATTGAGGACGCACTGCGTGACCTAGAGCTAACCGTTGCCAGATTCAAAGACGTTGGCCATGTCTCCAAGAGAGATATCATCTACAAGACAGTTAGTCTGGGCAACCGCAAACTGTTTCACCTCTTGATCGGCGACCGGCACGAAAAGCAGTTCGTTGCCACCGATGGAGTTCCAGTTTACAGTGCTAATGTTTCGGAACCGTTTGGATATTCCCTCGTAGATGTTTCGAAGCAGGACTTTTCCCGCCCGGCTTTGCTGTGGGGGCTGGACGGCATATTCGACTGGAACTACATGCCTGAGCATCAGGCCTTTATTCCTACCGACCACTGCGGTGTGTTGCGTGTTATCGACGACAGAATACTCCCCAAATACCTGTATCATGCTCTCCGGGCGACTAGAGAAGAATGGCGCTTTGACCGAACCTATCGGCCCAATTTGAAAAACGTTGAAGACAATGTCACCGTAGACATCCCGGTGGATGCAGAAGGGCAGTTCGACCTTGAGGCTCAAACGCAAATTGCCGCTAGATACGACTACGTACAGGCGATGCAACGTCAGTTGGTTGACCAACTTGAATCCATCGCTGGAATGAACTACAGGTTCCGAGAATCTGATATCTAGTCCAAGTTCGGTTAGCGACTTGGTTTGATGGAGTCAATGCAATTGACCCAACTGTGGAGTGCGGCTTCGGTAGTGGCAGGTTTCCAGGGCACGGCTCTCAGCTGGCGGATGAGCTAGATGACAGAGCTAAAGTACATCTCCATCTACACCGACGGCGCCTGCATAAACAATCCCGGGCCCGGCGGCTATGGCGTAGTGCTTCTTGACGGGAGTCGCCGCAGGGAGCTGTCCGGGGGCTACCGCAGGACTACCAACAACCGGATGGAGATCCTGGCCGCGATCGTGGGCCTCGAAGCCCTGAAGACTAAATGCCAAGTCACTCTCTACAGCGATTCCCAGTACCTGGTCAATGCCGTCGAAAAGGGTTGGGCCAAGAAGTGGCGGTCAAACGACTGGAGACGCGGCAAGAATGAGAAAGCATTGAACCCGGACCTGTGGGAGAGGCTCCTGGCCCTCTGCGAACGCCACGACGTGGAGTTCAGGTGGGTCAGGGGGCACGCCGGCATTCCCGAAAACGAACGCTGCGACCGGCTGGCTGCCGAAGCGGCCCGTCGACCGGGCTTGCCGGTGGACGACGGCTACAAGGCCGCACCGGCCCGGCGGCGCTGAGCGGAGGGGCGGCTATGGAATACGGCGCCAGGGATGATTCTCCCACCACCGGACTCACCCACCTGGACGAGGGCGGCAAGGCCGGCATGGTGGACGTTGGCGGCAAGAGCGTCACCCAACGGGAGGCGGTGGCCCGGGGGTTCGTGTCCATGCGGCCCGAGACCCTGCGCCTCATCGGCGAGGGGATGATGAAGAAGGGGGACGTGGTCGCCACCGCCCGCCTGGCGGGCATAATGGGGGCCAAGCGCACCCCGGACCTGATCCCCCTGTGCCATCCCATCCCCCTGGACCAGGTGACGGTGGAGCTCGAGCCGGACGAGTCCCGGGTCGGCATCCACGTCACGGCCACGGCCAGGACCAGCGCCAGGACCGGGGTCGAGATGGAGGCGTTGACGGCGGTGTCCGTCGCGGCGTTGACCCTCTACGACATGTGTAAGTCCGTGGATCGGGGCATGCGCATAGAGGACGTCCGGCTGGTGCGCAAGCTCGGCGGCAAGAGCGGCGACCTGGTCCTGGAGTAGCCCTGTGGAGGTCGTTCCCGGGATTCACAGGGTGGACGGCACGTGGGGCGGCAACGTCTACCTGCTGGACGGCATTGACTCCCTGACCCAGGTGGACGCGGCGCTGCCCTTCAACGGGGGCAGGATCCGCCGGTACATCCGGGGCGTTGGCCGCGCGGTCTCCGACGTGCGCCAGCTAGTACTCACCCACGCCCACCCGGACCACACCGGGAGCATCCACTCCCTGTTCGGGGACTCGGGTGTCCCGACCCTCGTCCACGAAGCCGACACGCGCAGGCGCGGCCCGGGACGTAGACTCTACTACCGGGGCCAGCTCCTCTTCCTGCCGGGAAACCTGCCCCTCTGCAGCCCGATCCCCGCCGATGGCATGTTGGAGGACGGGGCGACGCTTCCCCACCTGTCCGGAGTCAGGGTCCTGCACACGCCGGGGCATACCCCGGGCAGCGTCTGCCTGCTGGACGAAGAGCGAGGGGTACTCATCGCGGGGGACATGCTCATAAGCGACGGCAAGAGCTTCCACCGACCGGTGCAGTTTCCCGGCACCGACTTCCGGGACTACCGGAGGTCCATCGAGCGCATCGTGTCCCTGGACTTCGACACGGTGTGCCCCGGACACGGCAAGCCGGTGGTGGGCGGCGCCAAGGCGGCCCTGGAGCGGATGCTGACCGGCTACACCTGGGCCCTGTTCCCCTGGCGATTCATCCCCCGCCCAGCCCTCAGGGGCAAGGGCTAGGGATGCCCTGAACAACCCTGGGCCCCTGCCGGGCTTTTGGGCCCACCTGCCCTCTCCGCAGGTCGGCATGAGGTCGAATCACCCAACCCGTCGTCCCGGCGTAGGCCGAGACCCAGGGGTGGGGCCGGTTCCAGCTCTGCACCGAGGGCAGGCAAGCCCGCTCCCAGAGGCAAGCCGCCCCCAAATGTCATTACTCTGAAAATAGTCCATTGCCGGGTCGAGTCATGGGGGCGTCCCTAGTGGGCGCCCACAAGAGGCGCCCATACAGGTTGGCATCGACGGGAATCACCCAACCCGTCGTCCCGGCGAAGGCCGGGACCCAGGGGTGGAGAGGGGGCTGTACTAGTCGTCCCTTCCAGCGCGTAAGGAAGGAGGCCCCTCACCCCTGGATTCCGGCTCGGGGGCCGGAATGACGGTGAGGAGCGCAGCCCCATTTTCGTCCTCTTATTTGGCCTTCACAAGGCCATAGCCAATTCCGAGCCGCCGGCGAGGAATCTCAGGTACCGCCCAACGAGTACCCCATGCTGCAAGCCCATAGCCCGGTCTTCGCCGGCATGGGTTGAATTTCTCACTAGGCCGCCCCGCCCCTGGGTTCCGGCCTGCGCCGGAACGACGGGTTGGCGGGACCGCCGGTTCCTCACTCCGCTTCGCTGCGTTCGGCATTACTATGGCCCTGGCCATGGCCATTCCTAGGTTATGGTGTGGCGGGCCTCGTAGGCCGCGATCTTGTCCTCGTGCTGCAGGGTCAGGGCGATGTCGTCCAGCCCGTTGAGCAGGCAGTTGCGGCGGAAGTCGTGGGTGGCCGGGTCGGTATGCACTACGAAGGGCGTGCGTAGCCCGTCGGAGTCCGAGATCTCGCACGACTCCAGGTCCACGGTCAGCTCGTAGCCGGGGTTGGCCTTCGCCTTGGCCAGGATAGGGTCGATGCGGTCCTGGTCCAGGACGGCGGGGACGATGCCGTTGTCAAAGCAGTTCTTGTGGAAGATGTCGGCGAAGCTGGGGCAGATAAGGACCCGGAAGCCGTAGTCGTGCAGGGCCCAGGGCGCGTGCTCCCGGGATGAGCCGCAGCCGAAGTTGGGCCCCGAGACCAGGATGGTGGCGTCCCTGTAGCCGGGCTGGTTTAGGACGAAGTCGGGGTTCGGGGCCCCATCGGCCAGGTAGCGCCACGAGGCGAACAGGAAGTCCTCGTATCCCGTGCGCTCGATGCGTTTGAGGTAAACGGCGGGTATCACCTGGTCGGTGTCCACGTTTACCCTGTCCAGGGGCGCCACCGCGCCGGTTATCTTGGTGAACGGCTCCATGCTGCTACCTCCGTAGGCTTGCTCGTGGGTAATCCCCCGGTGGCTAGTCCCGCCGGGCGAAGACCGCCTCCAAATCGATGGCCAGGCCCGGCAACAGGGGCGAGGTCAGAGCCTCGCCTCGGCCGTACGTGGCCTGGTGGTACAACCCATGGTCCCCGGCAACGTACACCTCGACGGTCCGGCTTTCGGGGTCGACTATCCAGTACTCCCGCACCCCCGAGCGGCCGTAGAGGGTGCGCTTGTAGCCCCTGTCATGCTGAGTCGAGCCCGGAGAGAGGACCTCGGCCACCAGGTCCGGAGCACCCTGGACGTTGGCTTCGGTGACGATCCCGGCCCTGGCGCTGGAGACGAAGAGCAGGTCCGGCTGGGCGACGTCGTGGTCCGACAGGACCACGTCCAGGGGGGCAAACCACACCTGCCCAAGCTCATGCTCGGTGACGAACCGGTGCAGGGCGGCCGAGAGCTCCCGGACAATCGCCTGATGCCTGCTGGTGGGTGAAGGGGCCAAGACCATCTCCCCGTCCAGAAGCTGGTAGCGCTTCTCTTCCGGCGCCGTCATGTAGTCGTCGACGGTGAACTTGATTCCCGGCTGCGTCATGCTGCTATCCCCGGAGTGCTTCCCGGCCCGGTGCCGCTACCACTCCCGTATGTCGACGAAGTGCCCGGCAACGGCCGCGGCTGCGGCCATCTGGGGGCTCACCAGGTGGGTGCGGCCGCCCTTGCCCTGCCGGCCCTCGAAGTTTCGGTTGGAGGTGGAGGCGCAGCGCTCGCCGGGTTGCAGTATGTCCGGGTTCATTCCCAGGCACATGGAGCAGCCGGCGACCCGCCAGTCGAACCCGGCGTCAATGAAGACCCGGTCCAGCCCCTCGGCCTCGGCCTCGGCCTTGATGTTGGCGGACCCGGGCACCACCATGGCGTAGACGTTGTCGTGGACCTTGCGCCCCTTGATCACCTCGGCGGCGCTCCGGAGGTCCTCGATGCGCGAGTTGGTGCAGGAGCCCAGGAAGACCCGGTCTATCCTGATCTCCTGCATGGGGGTGTTGGGCTCCAGGTCCATGTAGGTCAGCGCCCGCTCTGCCGCCTCGCGCCTGGAGGGCTCGCTCTCGGAGGCGGGGTCGGGCACTCGGCCCGTCACGGGGGCCACCATGCCGGGGTTCGTGCCCCAGGTCACGAAGGGCTCCAGGGAGGAGGCGTCGATCTCGACGAGCTTGTCGAAGGAGGCCCCCGGGTCGCTGGGCAGCTCCCGCCACCTCTCCACCGCGGCGTCGAACTCCTTGCCCTGGGGCGCCTGGGGACGGCCCCGCATGTAGTCGAAGGTGGTGTCGTCGGGGGCGACCATGCCGGCCCGTGCCCCGCCCTCGATGCTCATGTTGCACACGGTCATGCGGCCCTCCATGGAGAGGCCGCGCACCGCCTCGCCCGTGTACTCGATGATGTGGCCCTGGCCGCCGCCGATGCCTATCTGGCCTATGATGCCCAGGATCAGGTCCTTGGCCGTGACCCCCGTGGGCAGCGGACCGTTGACCCGGACCTCCATGGGGCTGAGCTTGGCCTGCACCAGGCACTGGGTCGCCAGCACCTGCTCCACCTGGGTCGTGCCGATGCCCAGGGCGAAGGCCCCGAAGGCCCCGTGGGTCGCCGTGTGGCTGTCCCCGCATACTATGGTCTTTCCGGGCTGGGTGTAGCCCTGCTCGGGGCCGATGATGTGCACGATGCCCTGCCTGTCGCTGAACCTGTCGTACAGGGTGACCCCGAACTCCGCACAGTTGCTGGTAAGGGCCTCCAGCTGCTTCTTCGACATCTCGTCCTCCACCGGCCGAGACAGCTCCCAGGTGGGAGTGTTGTGGTCGACGGTGGCCACCGTCAGGTCCGTCCGGCGGACCTGACGGCCCGCCAGGCGCAGCCCCTCGAAGGCCTGGGGCGACGTGACCTCGTGGACCAGGTGCAGGTCGATGTACAGCAAGGTGGACTGTCCGGGCTCCTCGTGCACCACGTGGGCGTCCCATATCTTCTCGAACATGGTCTTGGGCGGCATGTCAACTCCCTCTCAGAGATATTCGTCCGTGCGGGGATGGGAAATCCCGGCGGGGCGGCGAGCAACGGCGACATCGTTGTCGATGATGGCGCTGCATCGTCACAAGACCGATGGCTGGGTTCTAGGGAGTGGTCAGGGGCTCGAGCACGTTGGCCAGTCCCTCCTGGGATATCAGGCGGTTGAGGGCGCTGACGTAGGCCTTGGCGCTGGCGACGATGATGTCCGTTGAGGCGCCCCGGCCGGTGAACACCTTGCCGTCCTGGTCCACCCGGACCATCACCTCGCCTATGGAGTCCAGCCCCTCGGTGACGGAGCGGACGTTGAAGTCGGCCAGCTTGGCTCCCACGCCCGTGGCGCGCTCGATGGCCCTGCACACGGCGTCCACCGGGCCGTTGCCAGTGGCCGCGTCGCTGTAGACCTCTTCGTTGGGGCCCAGGATCCGCACCGTGGCGGTGGCTATGTCGTGGTCGCCGCCGGAGAACTGGATCTGGTCCAGGGTGTAGGTTATGGGCTCGGTGGCGGCCCTCTTCTCCTCGGCCATCAGGGACTCCAGGTCCCGGTCGGTGACCTCGTGCTTCTTGTCGGCCAGCAGCTTGAAGGCCTCGAAGACGCCGTCCAGCTCCTCCCTGGACAGCACGTAGCCCAGGGCCTCCAGCCTGGCCCTGAGGCCCGCCCGGCCGCTGAGCTTGCCCAGCACCAGCGCGTTCCCGGGCCATCCGATGGATACGGGGTCCATCAGCTCGTAGGTGGACCGCTCCTTGAGGATGCCGTCCTGGTGTATGCCCGAGGCGTGGCGGAAGGCGTTCTCGCCGATGACGGACTTGTTGGGCTGGATGGACATGCCGGTGATGCGGCTGACCATGCGGCTGGTGGGATATATCTGGGTGGTGTCCACGTTGGTCGACACCTGGAACACGTCCTGCCGGGTCCGGATGCCCATTATGATCTCTTCCAGAGATGCGTTGCCGGCGCGCTCGCCGATGCCGTTGATGCACCCCTCCACCTGCCGTGCCCCGGCCTGGACGGCCGCCAGGCTGTTGGACACGGCGAGGCCCAGGTCGTTGTGGCAGTGGACGCTGAGGACCGCCCTGTGCATGTTGGGCACGTTCTCCTGGATGTCCGTCAGGAGCTGGGCGAAATGGGACGGGATGGCGTATCCCACAGTGTCGGCGATATTCACCGTGTTGGCCCCCGCGTCGATGACGGCCTTCAGGAGCTGGTACAGGTACTCGGGGGTGGTCCTGGTGGCGTCCATGGGGGAGAACTCGACGTTGTCGCAGTAGCTCTTGGCCCGGGCCACCATCGACACCGCCAGGTCCATTACCTCTTCCCGGTTCTTGTGGAGCTGGTGCATGATGTGGATGTCCGAGCTGGAGAGGAACACGTGGATGCGGGGGTTCTCGCCGCCCTTGAGGGCCTCCCAGGCCTGATCCACGTCGTTGGGATGGGCCCTGGCCAGCGAGGCGATCACGGGGCCCTTCACCTCCCGGGCGATGGTGCTGACTGCCTCGAAGTCCCCCGGGGAGCTGGCGGCGAACCCCGCCTCTATTACGTCGACCCTCAGGCGGGCAAGCTGCCTGGCGATCTCCAGCTTCTCTTCCCCCGTCATCCCGATCCCGGCCGACTGCTCCCCGTCCCTGAGCGTGGTGTCGAATATGGTTACCCTGTCTTCAGCCATCGTTCCGTAGCTCCCGTTTTTCTTCTGCCTTGCCGGACGCCCCTGTCGAGGAGCACGTCCTGGGTCCTGGTCCTACTCCACGGGGTTCATCCAGGGCATCATCCGTCGGAGCTCGCGGCCTACTTCCTCGATCTGGTGCTCGGTGGCGTCCTCGCGCATCACGTTGAAGCGCGGGCGGCCCTCGTCGTTCTCGGCCATCCACTCCCGGGCGAAGGTGCCGTCCTGGATGTCCTTCAGGGTCCGGCGCATGTTGTCGCGCACGTGCTCGTCGATGACTCCGGGGCCCCGGCTGTAGTCTCCGTACTCGGCCGTGTCGCTGACGGAGTAGCGCATGTACTTGAACCCGCCCTGCCAGATGAGGTCCACGATCAGCTTCATCTCGTGCAGGCACTCGAAGTAGGCCAGCTCGGGTGGATATCCCGCCTCCACCAGCGTCTCGAAGGCCGTCTTGATGAGGGAGGTGATGCCTCCGCATAGGGCCGTCTGCTCGCCGAACAGGTCCGTCTCGGTCTCGTCCTTGAAACTGCACTCCAGCACCCCTGCGCCGGTGCAGCCGATGCCCTTGGCGTAGGCCAGGGTTATCTCCTTGGCGGTGCCGGTGGCGTCCTGGTCGATGGCCAGCAGGGCGGGCACTCCGATGCCGTCGACGAACATCTCCCGCATCCGGTGGCCCGGCGCCTTGGGCGCGACCATGGAGACGTTGACGTTGGCCGGCGGCACGATCTGCTTGTAGTGGATGCTGAAGCCGTGGGCGAACATCAGCGTGCTGTCGGTCTTCAGGTTGGGCTCTATCTGCTCGCGGTACACCCCGGGCTGGACGTGGTCGGGGATGAGCACCATGACCAGGTCCGACTCCCGGGTCACCTCGTCCACGTCGCCCACGGCCAGCCCGGCCTCCCTAGCCTTGTCCCGGCTGCGGCTGGTGGAGTGTAGGCCGACCATCACGTTCTGGCCGTTATCCTTGAGGTTGAGGGCGTGGCAGTGGCCCTGGCTCCCGTAGCCGATGATCCCCACGGTCTTGTCCTTGAGAAGGTCCAGGTCAGCGTCCTTGTCATAGTACACGTTGGGCATTTCTCATAGTCCTTTCATGGTTGCTAGGCCCCCTCGTAGTCGGCGGCCACGGTGGTATGGGCCCGGACCCGTTCCCGCCGGGCCTCTCCGGCGGCTCCCCGGGTGATGGCTATGCGGCCCGTTCGTATGACCTCCCGAATTCCGAAGGGTCGCAGGAGGTTGTGCAGCGCGTTGATCTTGTCCTCTTCGCCGGAGGTCTCGATGACCAGGGAGTTGGGGCTGACGTCCACTATGTGCGCCCTGAAGAGCTCCGCGATCTGGATGATCTCGCTCCGGTTGGCGGGGGACGCGTGGACCTTTATGAGGGCCAGCTCCCGGGCCACCACGTCCTCGTCCATGAGCTCGGACACGCGTACGATCTCAATGAGCTTGTTGAGCTGCTTGGTGACCTGCTCGATGGTGGCCTCGTCGCCCTCGACGACGAAGGTCATGCGCGACAGGTTGGGCTGCTCGCTCCTGCCAACGGCCACGCTGGAGATGTTGAACCCCCGGCGGCGGAACAGGCTGGAGACCCGGTTGAGCACCCCGGGGCGGTCCTCCACGAGGGCTACGATGGTGCGGGCCGGCGTGGTCATCGGACCCCCTCCTAGGTGGGGACCCCGGGCACGTGCTCGGGCTCCTCGATCAGCTCCGCCAGGCTCTGGCCCGCCGGTATCATCGGGTAGACGTTCTCCTCGGGCTCCACCATGAAGTCCACCACGACGGGCCCGGGCTCCTGCATGGCCCACTCGATGGCCGCCGGCACCTGCACCTTGTCGGTGACCCGCATGCCCGCGACGCCGTACGCCTCGGCCAGCTTCACGAAGTCCGGGTTCCGGCTGTAGGAGGTGGCCGTGTACTCCTTGTTGTAGAAGAAGTCCTGCCACTGGCGCACCATGCCCAGGTAGTTGTTGTTGATGATGGCGAACTTCACCGCGATGTTGTTCTCCACGGCGGTGGCCAGGTCGCACAGTGTCATCTGGAAGCCGCCGTCGCCGGCGATGGACCAGACGTGCTTGTCGGGCTTTCCGACCTTGGCCCCCAGGGCCGCGGGGACCTCGAAGCCCATGGCCCCCAGGCCGCCCGAGGTGACCAGATGGTTGGACTCCTTGAACGCGTAGTGCTGGGCGGCCCACATCTGGTGCTGCCCCACGCCCGTGACTATGATGGCACGGCCGTCGGTGATTTCAGACAGGGTCTTCAGGATGTACTGGGGCAGGAGCCGGTCCGTCTCCCTGATCTTGTGGGAGGGGTGCCGCATCCGCAGATCCTCGATGCGTTGGACCCAGTCCGGGTGGACGGCGGGGGGCACGCTGGGGAGCAGCGCCTGGAGGATCCTCTTGAGGTCCCCGACGATGGGCACGGTGGCCCGGACGTTCTTGCTTATCTCCGAGGGGTCCACGTCCACGTGGATGACCTTGGCGTTGGGGGCGAAGGCGCTGAGCCGGCCGGTGACTCTGTCGTCGAAGCGCATCCCCAAAGAGATGAGCAGGTCCGCCTCGTCTATGGCCATGCTGGCGTAGGTCATCCCGTGCATGCCCGGCATGCCCACGTTCAGGAAGTGGTCCATGGGGAAGGAGCTGATGCCCAGCAGCGTGGTGATGACCGGTATCTGGGCCTTCTCGGCCAGCTCCCGGACCTCGTCGTAAGCCCTGGAGATGATGATGCCGTGGCCCGAGAGGATGATGGGCCTCTCGGCCTGGGCTATGAGGCGGGCGGCCTTCTGTATCTGGGCGGGATGTCCGTCCAGGGTGGGCTTGTAGCCCGGCAGGTCCACCGATTCCGGGTAGCTGAACTCGGCCCGGTCGTCCTGCAGGACGTCCTTGGGGATGTCCACGAGGACGGGGCCCGGGCGGCCGGTGTTGGCTATGTGGAAGGCCTCCTTTATCACGCCGGGGATCTCGGAGGCGTCCATGATGAGATAGTTGTGCTTGGTGACGGGCAGGGTAATCCCGGAGATGTCCGTCTCCTGGAAGGCGTCGCGGCCTATGGCGCCCCTGGGCACCTGCCCGGTGATGGCCACGATGGGGATGGAGTCCATCTGGGCGCAGGCTATTCCCGTTACCAGGTTGGTGGCCCCCGGACCGGAGGTGGCGATGCACACGCCCACCTTGCCGGTTACGCGGGCGTAGCCGTCCGCGGCCATGGCTGCGGCCTGCTCGTGCCGCACGAGTATGTGCCGGAGCTGGGGGTACTCCGGGAGCGCGCCGTAGAGGGGGAGCACGGCGCCTCCGGGCAGCCCGAAGGCCACGTCGACGCCCTCCTTGAGCAGACTTTCGCAAACCAGCTGAGCGCCTGTCAGTTTCATGCCGTTCACCTGCCGGGAACCATCAAAAAAACCCGTCCCCTCAAGGGACGGGCTCTTCCCGCGGTACCACCCTTCTTCTCCGGCCGTTCCCGGAGCTCCTCTGGGGCCTTAACGTGGCCCTGCCGGCCTTCCCTACTGGGCGTTCAGGAGGGCTGCTCGGGGGCGAGTTCGGGGCTCTTCCGCCGCCGGTTTCTCAGCATGCAACCGGCTCTCTTGGACGGGGACATCCCCTACTACTCCCCTTCATAGCGTCAATATGAATCTCGGGAGGGAATTCTAAGCTAAACGCCATGTGGTTGTCAACATCACGGCCGAAGGATAGCCCGTGCAGACCCCTTCATCTGAATTCCGTATCTCCCCCGTGAGGAGACCTTGACATAACGGCCCTGAGTGCCGTCCCTCCCAACGACCCCCTCGTGTCATTCCGAACGCAGCGAAGCGAAGTGAGGAATCTATCCGTGCCGGCGAGTGCTGGGCCCCTGGCCTTGTGGCGCGACGTGCTCGTTGTAGGGGTACTTAGATTCCTCGCTGCGCTCGGAATGACATCTCGGGGTGATCAGAAGACCCTGGTTGACAGTAGGCAGACCCATAAGCAATGACCGTTGTGCCGGTTGGCCCGCCTAGGGAACGCTTACGACTGTCCAACTCCCGTCGTCGTTCTGGGTGGTAGCGAAGCCGTCGTTGTCGAAGAAGGGGGCGTCGATACACGTCTCGCTGGACATAGAGACCGTGCTGCCCCTCTTGACCAAATAGCACCCGGTGCCGTCCTGTTTTACCCAGAAGGTTTCGTTGGCGTCGGTCTGTGCGACCGTACAGCCCTCTCCTACCTGCAATGTCGTACCCTCTTGACAGTCGCCAATGACCGAGTCGGGCCCGCCTCCGCTGGGGCCGAATGTCAGGTCGCCGGAGCAAGCGACGATAATGGGGCAGGCCAGGGCCAACAATGCAATCCAGCGGGTCATGACGGCGCTGTGCTCGGC
Organism: Dehalococcoidia bacterium; assembly: GCA_965207305.1. Classification (GTDB taxonomy): domain Bacteria; phylum Chloroflexota; class Dehalococcoidia; order Lucifugimonadales; family JAGWBF01; genus JAGWBJ01. Next base: position 870,623 of record CBDBMB010000004.1, read on the forward strand.
CGGAGGGTCATATAACCACGGAGTCGTCGGTCGAGGGCCAGCTAAGCTCGAATAGCTGGTCGAAGGCCAGGGCCCAGGGGGGCCGCAGGTACCCCAACGCGCGCACGTCCTCGAACCAGGTGCTCAGCGGGGAGTACCACGTGTACGAGGAGCCGCCCGACAGCTTGCAGAGGCGGGTCAACACCGCCTCCGACAGGGTCGCGATGCTCTCCTTGGCCAGCAGCGTGTTGTACAGCGTCTGGGTCCCGTTGTCGAACTCGGTCAGGGCGGCGTCGAAGGCCTTGTCCACCAGCCACGCCTCCTGCTCGGCGTGGCTCCACTCCACCCGCTGGTACGCCCGCAGCGCGGAGCCCCGGGCCATCTCACGGGAAAGCCTATCCCGGGCGAACTCCATGGCCGTGTCCACCACGCCGACGACGACGGAGGTGAACATCATCTGTCCCAGGGGTCCGGCGGCCTGCTGGAGTTCCACGGCGTGGCCGGGCCAGGCCGACCGCACCACCGGGAAGTCCGTGAACTCGAAGGCGTGGCTGTTGGTGGACATCATCCCGCGCCCCGCCCACGGCTCCGTCAGCCTCATGCCCGTGCTGCCGTCCCACGGCGTGTCCCGCACGTCCATGTAGAACAGGTCGGCCAGCGTGTCTCCCTCCGCCAGGGCCCGGGTCGTCATGAACGACGTGATGCCCGAGCCGCTCCCGAAGTGCTTCCGTCCGCTCAGGCGGTACTTGTGGGGCTCGCCGGTGGGCCGCACCGCCGAGCGGGTCCTGGCAACGTCGCCGCCGCTCCCGGGCTCCGACACGATGGTGCCCCACCACGCCCCGTCCAGGACCGTATCGAACACCTCCCTGCGCTGCCGTGTCCACTCATCCATGTACGGTGCGGGCACCTGGGGCACCCTCCACGAGGCCAGCACGCCGGGGTGCATGGCGCTGACCAGGGAGACCGACGGGTCGCCATGGGCCAGTATCCTGAGGGAGGTGCAGATGGGCCGGGCCGACTGGGCCAGGCTCTCCCACGTGCCTCCAAGCTCGGCCGGCACCGACATCAGGTGCACGCCCAGGTCCAGGAGCCTGTCGAAGTCCTCCTTGCGGGCCTCCCTACGGGACTGGCGCTCCTGCCTCTCGGAGGCGAAATCACGGGCCAGGGCCGGCGCCGCCTCCAGGATCGATTGGATGCTCATTGGACCACCTGATACTTTCGTCCCAGCTCCTCTTCCCAGCGGAGGTAGTGCATCATGTCGGCGTAGCCCCGGTCGGGGCCCGTGGGCACCACGTCGTTGGGAGGCGCCATCACGCCGGTGAGGCCCCTCTCCACCGCGAACCCCGCCGCCGTCCACGCGGCCAAGCCCCCGTCCAGCGCCCACACGTCCCGGTAGCCCATCCCGGCCAGGGACGCGGCCGCCAGGCAGGAGGCGACGCCGTCGGAGCAGGTGACGGCCAGGGGGGCCTCCTTGTCGGGGGCCACGTCCCCTGCTTGAATCTCCAGCCAGCCCCGGGGGACCCAGGTAGACCCCGGCACGTGGCCGGCGGCGAACTCCCGGCTGGTGTCCACGAATATGACGGTGCGGGCCTCATCGTCCTTCAGCTCGGCGGCCCCGGCCAGGCGGACCGTCCTGCGCGCCTCCTCGAGGCCGAAGGGAGGCCGGTCGGGGACGCCAGTCTCCAGGGAAAGCCCGGCGGCGCTCCAGGCCGCCGTCCCTCCCCGCAGGGCGTGGACGTTGGGATAGCCCATCTGCAGGTACCAGGAGGCGGTGACGGTGGACCGGGCCACCCCGTCACAGGTGAAGACGATTACGCCGTCCCTGACTCCCACCAGGTCGTCGCTCCGCTGTACCGCCTGGCCCCCCGGGAACCATCGGAACCCGGGAATGTGCCCGGCCCGATACTCCTCCATCGTGCGCACGTCCACCAGGTAGACCGGTCCCTCTTGAGCCTTGGCCATCAGGCCCTGGAGCTGCGGGGCGTCGACGTACCTGACCCCGTCCTCCGCGGCCAGCCGGGCCGCGTACTCTTCCGCCACCGCCAGACCCTCCCGGGAGGGGGTTGGAAGCCCGACCCGGTCGGCGCCCGTCTCCAGCTCGAGCCCCGCCAGCACCCAACCCGAGGTGCCGTTCTTCAGGCCGTAGACGTTGGCAAGGCCCATTCGTTGAAGGGCCCGCGTGCCGATGATGCTCCGGGTGCGGCCGGCGCAGTTGACCACCACCGTCGTGCCTTCCCCGGCCTCCCTCAGGATGTCGGTCACCCGGAGGGCCAGCTCCCCTCCCGGGACGCTGCGGCCGCCGGGTATGCAGAAGCGCCCGTACTCCTCGGGGGTGCGGGTGTCCAGGATGACCAGCCGCTCCCCTCGCTGCACCCTGGCATGGAGCTCGTCGGCCTCCATCTCCGGGACCTGGTGGACCACCTCGACCCGCTCCCCGAAGTCCTTGCTGGGGACGTTCATGCCCCACTCGGTGGGGTAGCCGTCGGTGGTCCAGCGGTTGACTCCGCCCTCCAGCACCGAGACGTCCCCGTACCCCATCCGTTCCAGGGTCGACGCCGCCAGCCGGGCCCTCCGGCCGTCGTCGTCGCACACCACGACCCGGGCCCCGGCGAAGGGCACCAAGTGACCCATCTCAAACTCCAGGAGCCGTCTGGGCAGCGAGGAGAAGCCCGCAATGTGGCTGCTGTTGAACTCGCCGTGCTCCCGCACGTCGATGAGGGCGACGCCGGCCCCGGAGTCCAGCAGATCGGCAAGGCCCTTTGGTGCGATGCTCGAAGCCATCGGCGTTGGGCGCCGGCCGCCTATTCGTTGTCCCATTTCCTGGTGACGAATGGGGTGACCTCCCCCGTCTCCAGGTTGTAGCGGCACCGGTCCAGCCCCTTCAGGTCCTGGCCGTATACGTGTATCTCCACGGTGGGGCGGTCCGTGTGGTTGTCCATCTGGTGAATCTCGTCCACCGTGGGTATCAGCAGGGATATCTCCCCTGGGACCAGGGTCGCCTCCCGGTCCCTCTCCAGGGTGGCGTGCAGCGGGTCCTCCCGGTCGTCCATCCGCCGGAAACGGGTCTCGCTGAGGGCGTTGTCCATCACGCCGATCATGCCCCAGGTGCGGTGGTCGTGGGGCGCGGCGTGGTCTCCGGGGCCCCATACCACCGCGGTGACCAGGAGCCCGCTTTCGCCCCGGTAGAGCAGGTAGGAGCCGTGGTTGCCGCGGGGCCCCGTGCCCGAGGGCACTTTGTACTCGGCGGGCAGCGCCCCGGGGTTGGCGATGAGCCGTTCCAGGTAGGCCGACCCCCGGTCGAATATCTTGGCCTGCTCGGGCTGGCTGCGCAGGACGTCCTCCATGTCGTGGGCGAACTCCTGCAGTCCGTAGCTGGAGGTTGCCATGTCCCACCTCCCGTCGGCGTGGCTGGTAGGTACAGATTATACCCTCCCCCGGACGCTGCGGGGAAGACGGTCATGGGGCCGGGGACGACCGGGCCGCCGGAGGCAGGGCCTGCTCCCAGTCGGGTATCAGGAACCGGGAGGTGGTGGGCAGGAGCAGGATGGACAGTACGCCCAGCAAGCTGGTGGCGAAGGAGAGGGCTACGATGCCCTCGTAGCCCGTCAGGTCCCAGATCACCCCTCCGCCCCAGGCGCCAGCGGCCATCCCGAGGCCCGACCCCAGCATCTGCCAGCCGTAGGCGGTGCCGATGGGCGCGTTGCCGAAGTACTGGCGGTTGATTATAGGGAAGGCGCTCATCTCCCCTCCGAACCCCACGCCGTAGACGACGGCAAAGAGGTAGAAGAACCAGGCGTCGTGGGCCACGAACAGCATCAGCACCGGGGCGGTCTGCAGGAAGAAGCAGAGGCCCATTACCCCCTTGCTGCCCGTGCGGTCGGCCACGATGGGGACGACGAACCGGGTGGTGGTGCTCACGGCGAAGAGGGTGGCCACAAGACCGGCCGCCACCCCTTCGGCGACTCCCCGCTCGATGGCCATGGCCACCAGGAACACCAGCACGATGTTGTGGGCCACGCACCCCCAGAAATGGATCCCGATGAGGTTCCAGAAGGCGTTCTTGCGCTGGGCCTGCCGCAGAAACACCTTGGTCCTGGTCTTGGCCACGTCCCCATGGTAGACCCGCCGGATGGGCTGGTCCTCCGAGGCGCCCAGGGGCCTGAGACCCAGCTCCCCGGGCTCGTTGTGGAACCTGCTGATCACGGCCAGCAGCAGCACCCCGCCGGCTATGCCCGGGCCCCAGAAGGTCCAGGGCAGACCCAGGCGGTCCAGGAGCACCACCACCAGGGGAATGGCGATGACCGTGCCCAGCCCCTGGGAGGCCTGGAGGGCCCCCAGGCCCACGCCGAGGTTCTTGTCGAACCACGTGGACACGGCGGCCATGAGGGGCACGCCGAATATGGCCATCGACCCGCTGAGGATGACGCCGAAGTAGAGGTAGAACTGCCACAGGTGCTCCATGGTGCCGGTGAGGAGCATGCCGCAGACGAACAGAAGGGCGCCCAGCAGCATGGTGCGCCGGATGCCGTACCGGTCCCCGAGCCACCCCGCCACCGGCCCGAACAGCCCGGAGAAGATCCACTGCAGGGAGAAGGCCAGCCCGATGGCGCCGTAGCTCCAGCCGAACCCCCGCTGGGCGTCCGCCAGGAAGGGAACGAACACGCTGGCGGCCATTCGCACGGCGGAGCTGGTGAGGCGCAGCAGCACGGCCATCCCCACGATGACCCACGCGTAGTGCACCCGGCGCCCGGCCAGGGTGAAGCTGGAGGGACTCAAGTCGAACAGCGGCATGCTCTATCCCCGGAGAGTACGGCACCCATTGTACACGAACCCAGCCACGTGCGGTGCTGCTGCTGTCGCGCACACGTGGCGTCGCGGCCGGAATACTGCTAGCATGTCGTCAACAGTCTGTTGGAGCCGACTATGGAAAGCATACACGTAAGACAATTAGATGATGAGGTGGTCGAACGGCTAAGACGCCGCGCCGCCCGGAACAGGCGCTCCCTGGAGAGCGAGGTCCGGCACATCCTGGAGCGGGCCGCGGAGGATGGCATGCCCGAGAAGGCCAGGAGATTCGGGGCCACGATCAAGAGGTTGCGAACGGGGACCGGGGGCCATCCTCAGACCCCCTCCCACGTTCTGATCAGGGAGGACCGCGATAACGGGCACGGGCCTGGGTGATGCGGCGGCGTCGCCGTCAGGTGGCTCGTCGAGGAAGAGTGTCAGGCCTTAAGACCAAAACATGGTGCCCCGGTCGGGGCGCCATGCTCTCTCAGGCTCGGTTGTGGTCCCGGACGGGTCAGTCCGCGGGAGCGGGTGCGACCTGCTCGCTGGCCGAGCCGTTCCTGGTCCAGGAGTGCTCGTCGGCCTGCCACTTGTACCCGGCCCCCCGGAGGACCTGCCCGATGGTCTTGGCGCTGACCTTGGGCGTCCCCTCGGGAGCATTGCGCAGGGCCTCCTGAAGGCTGGAGAGAGACCAGGTGGGCGACCGGTCGATCTCCCGCTCCACCTCCTCGAGGATCAGCCGCTTCTCGACATCGCCGTACATCCTGTGCCGGCCGGCTCCAGGGAGAGTGTCCAGGGCAGCCATGCCCCGCTCGTGAAACCGCTGCACCAGGGCGGCTACGCCGCTGCTGCTTCGCATCCTGGCCGTGCGGGCGGCCTGGGTGAACGACTGGCCCTCGTCCACGGCCAGCAATGCCCTGGCCCGTCGAATCCGTTCCACCCGTTCGACTCCGGACGCGGCTATACGCATCATTTCCGTCTTTTCGAGCTCCGTGAGCTTGCGCAGAGGCTGCTTAGGCTGCCTTCCCATATTCCTACTGAATCCTCCCTTTACCTACCCGATTTATTCGATTATCGTACACCGTATTTTTGCTTGTCAAGAGATATTTTTCTATACACAACATCAAAAAACCCGTGCTTCCACTCTCCGAGGACCCTGTACTAGAATCCATCGTGTGAGACGGGCCGTGGGACGGGACCTGAAACGCTTGGCCTCCGTGGGCCTCGACCTGCTGTTTCCGCCCCGGTGCTGCGGATGCGGAGAGCCCGGCGGCTTCCTGTGCCGGGGTTGCGAGGCCCTCGCTCCCACCCTGGAGCCGCCCTACTGCGGCAGGTGCGCCCACCCCGGAGCCCACCGGGCGACCTGCGGCTGCGGGCAGCTGGCGGTGGACGGCATCAGGGCCCCGTACCTGCTGGAGGGTCCGGTCCGCAAGGCGGTCCACGAGCTCAAGTACAGGAACCTGAGGGCGGCGGCTCCCCGCCTGGGCGGCCTGCTGGCCGCGTGGATGGAGAAGGGCCCCGTCCCCGGGGACCTCCTCGTTCCCATCCCACTGCACCGTCGGCAGCTCCGTAGCAGGGGCTACAACCAGTCGGCCATGCTGGCCCGGGAGGTGTCCAGGGGCGCCGGCCTGGCCATAGCGGGGAACGCACTGGCCCGCGTCCGGGACTCGGCCCCCCAGGTGTCCCTCTCCTCGCGTCTCGAGCGGGCCCGCAACGTGGAGGGCGGCTTTCGGTGCGTGGGAGACGTGAGGGGCGCCAGGGTGGTGCTGGTGGACGACGTGGTCACCACAGGCAGCACCATGTCGGCCTGCGCCGAGGCCCTCAAGTCGGCGGGCGCCCGCTCGGTTTGGGGCATCGCCCTGGCCAGGCAGCCCTACCGGGCGGCGTAGGGAACCGGCCGCTACCGGAGCTCGACGGCCCGGTCGATGGAAGGCAGGTCGGGGCGGAAGGTGGCCCTCCACGCCTCCAGGCCGTTGGCCCTGGACACGTTGCCCACCCAGCCGCCCACCAGCATGATGGCCTCCAACAGCTCCTCGGGGGAGGCGCCGGCCCTGTTGGCCGCGTGCATGTGGACCTTCAGGTGCTCCACCGTATCCTTCTCGGCTATGCAGGCCACCACCAGCAGCAGCTCCTTGGTCTTTCGGTCCAGCAGGGACTCGCCGAGGTACTCGGCGTACACCTTCTTGTTCAGCTCCTTCAACCCTTCCAGGTCTATCTCGGCCAGGAAGTCGTGAAGGCCGTAGCGGAACCCCCGGAGCCTGGTGGTCTCCTCCAGTACTCGCTCTTTCTCGGTGGACATGCGCCGTCCCCTTTCAGGCCGTCGAGGTTCCCAAGTCGAAGGACTCGGCTGCCAGCCCCACGATGTGCTCGCCTATCGCCAGGGAGGAGGTGGCGCCGGGAGAGGGGGCGTTGAGCACGTGGATGGCCCCGTCGCTGCGGTGGATGCTGAAGTCGTCCAGCAGCCTGCCGTCGCGGTCCACCGCCTGGGCCCGGACCCCCGCGCCTCCCGGGGCCAGGTCCTCCGCCCGGACCCCCGGCAGCAGCCGCTGGAGGTCCCGGAGGAAGACCCGCTTGCTGAAGGAGCGGTGCATCTCTCCCAGGCCCGTCTTCCACGTCTTCATGGTCATGGCCCAGAACCCCCGGAAGGCCAGGGTGCCCATGGTGTCTCCCAGGCTGACGGCCGTCTTGGTATAGCCCTCCCGCGCCAGGGCCAGCACGGCGTTGGGGCCCGCCTCCACGTACCCGTGGATGCTGCGGGTGAAGTGGACTCCCAGGAAGGGAAACCTGGGGTTGGGGACGGGGTATATGAGGGCCTTCACCAGGTCTCGGCGGTCCTCGCGTATGGTGTAGTACTCTCCCCGGAAGGGGATGATGCGGACTCCCGGGTCCACGCCCATCATCCGCGCCACCCGGTCGGCGTGGAGGCCCGCGCAGTTGATGAGGTACCGGGACTCCAGGCCGCCCCCGGTGGTCTCCAGCCTGATAGCCCCCTGCCGCGCCGATATGCCGACCACCCGGCGCCCCGTCATGATCTCCGCCCCCGCGGAGCGCGCCTGCTCCGCGTAGATGCCGGCCACCTGCGTGAAGTCGACGATCCCCGTGCCCGGCGCGTGCAGGGCGGCCACCCCATGGGCGTTGGGCTCGATCTCCCTCAGCCGCTCGGGGCCTATCTTCTGCAGGCCGGGAACGCCGTTGGCTACACCCCGCTGGTACAGCTCTTCCATTCGGCCCAGCTCCGACTCGTCGGTGGCGACGATCACCTTGCCGCACCGCTGGTAGTCGACCCCGTTCTCGTCACAGAACCGGACCATGGACTCCACGCCCTGGACGCAGAACTGGGCCTTGCGGGAGCCCGGACGGTAGTAGATTCCCGAGTGGATGACACCGCTGTTGTGGCCGGTCTGGTGGGTGGCCAGCTCCCGCTCCTTCTCCACCACCGCCACCCTGCACCTGGGGTACCGGCGGGTCAGGCGGAGGGCCGTCGCCAGGCCGATGATCCCGCCGCCCACGATGGCGACGTCGTAGCCTCCGGCGCTCACGTCACCTCCCGAGGGAGCCGGCCGCCCCGGCTGGCTGAGGCCCGGCTGGTTCAGCCCCGGCTAGCTTAGCCCTTGCTAGCTCAGGACGTAGGGGATGTCCATCTCGCTGCAGGTGTCCTTGAACCACTCCAGCACCTCCCTGTGCAGGGGAATGCCATTTGCCCGTCGGTCCACCTCCGCCTCCCGCTCGGCGAGGCCGGGATACAGCACCCGCTCCGCCCCGGGGGCCGGCGGTGTGGTCCGGAGGGCCCGCAGGAAATCGTCCATCAGGGACTTGAACCGGTCCACGTCCGTGAACGCGTCTATGCGGTAGGCGGCGACCATGTGGCTGAAGTTGGGTCTGCCCGGCACCATGCCGAAGGCGGTGCCCGACAGGGGCCCGGTGAGGATGTCCACCACGCAGCTCAGGCCGTAGCCCTTGTGCGAGCCCATCTCCCGTGTGCTGCCCAAGGCCAGCTGGTGGTACTGCTTCTCGGCCCCCGGCGCCCACTCGGAAGACATGGGGACGGGCTCCATGAGGGGTGTGCCGTCCAGGTCGGCGACCCACCCGGGAAGCAGGTCGACTCCCAGGCGGGAGGCCAGCCCCAGCTTGTTTCCCGCCACCACGCTGGTGGCCGCGTCGAAGACGAAGGGCGGCTCCTCCCCCGCCGGGGCGGCCAGGGCGATGGGGTTGGTCCCCAGCCGGGGCTCCGCCCCGAAGGTGGGCAGGACGCTGGGAGGGCAGCCGGTCATGCACACCCCGATCATGTCGTGCTCCAGGGCCATCATCGCGTGGTAGGAGGCCATGCCCAGGTGCCGCCCGTTGGAGACGGTCACCATCCCCAGCCCCACGTTGCGCGCCTTCTCGATGGCGATCTCCATCGCCCTGGGAGTGACGATGATGCCCAGGCCCGCGTCCGAGTCGACGTTGGCCGTGGCCGGGGTCTGGCGGACGATGCGCCAGCTGGGCCTTGCGTTTATCTCCCCGCTGTTGTAGCCGGATACGTAGGCCCGGAGCATGTTGGAGACCCCGTGGCTGTCCACATTCCGCACGTCGGCGGTGACGAGGACGTCGGTGGCCAGGTCGGCGTCCTCCGGGGGCACGTTCACCTTCTGAAAGATCTGGGTGACGGTGCTTCGGAGGGCATCCTCGCGAACGCGTATCGCGTCCTCTTCCCTGACGTGGAACTGCTCCAGCATGGCTCTCCTTCGCACGGCGTCGGGCCGGAGATGGGCCCATGATACACGCTGGCTTCGAGTTGGGCAACGGAGCTAAGACGACGTACTCTGTCCAATTTCGACGCCGGCGCAGGGTGTATACATGCACGCATTTGGGAAATCACGGCACGTTATCGTAGCGTTTTCGTCACACAGACCCCGTTGACAAATCAAGCGTCCATCTGCTACCGTTTCGCGGGTTACCCACGCGCAACGTAAAATAGGTGGCAAACGTATAGGGGGAGGTTATACATGTCCCTGATCAAGGTGCAATACATACTTCTCTTCCCGTTGGCGCTCCTGCTGGTGGCGGCAATCGCCTGCGGAGGTGACGACCCCACCGAAGCTCCGACGACTGCGCCGGCGCCGGCCACCATGGCCCCGGAGGCGACCATGGCCCCGGAGGCGACCATGGCCCCCGAGGCCACGATGGCCCCCGAGGCCACGGCCGCTCCCACGGCTATGGCCGAGCCCACGGCCACTCCCGAGGCGATGATGGAAGATGGGCTGGCCGATAAGCTGATCGTCGCCATCAACAACTTCGACAAGGACGACCTGGACCCCTACAGGTCCGGAAAGACCAACCTGGCCAGCCCCGACCCCTTCGCCGACTTCCTCATCGGGGTCACCCGGGACAACCAGCTCACCAACGTGTGGGGCTGGTCGGATAGCTGGGCGCAGATAGACGGCAAGACCTGGGAGCTGACCCTGAGGGAGGACCTCAAGTACCACGACGACTACGGGTTCGCCGACGCCGCCGACGTGGCGGAGATCATGGACCTGTGGACCACCGACGAAGCCGTCGGGTCCCAGTGCCTGTACTGCGGGAACTGGGTGAACCTGTACGACCGTGCCGAGATACTGGACGACCACAAGATTCGGATACATCTGCAGAGCTCCTATCCCCTGTTCTTCAACATCCTGCCCCCCATCGGCGGCTCCGACCTGTTCATGTTCGCGGTAGACGCCCTCAACGAGGGCGGCGGGACAGCCCTGGGGTACGAGGAACTGAGCGCCCCGGGTACGGGCCCCTGGGACTTCGAAGACCGCGCATTGGGCCAGTTCTTCCTGTACTCCCGCTGGGACGAGTACTACAGTCACGACTTCCGCTCCAACTATAAGGAGATGGAGCTGGTCCTGTCCTCCGAGGACGCGCCCCGCATTGCCCTGGTGCAGACGGGGGCCGCCCACATGGCCAACAGCTCGGGCCCCTTCGTGGAGGAGATACGGGCCGCGGGGCTGGAGGTCGACGGCGCCAAGATGGTGGACAACGTCTACGGCAACTTCTACCAGAGCTACGACGAGGGGCACTGCACCAACAAGCTGAACGTGCGTAAGGCCCTGAACCTCGCCGTGGACGCCGAGGCCATAGTCGATGCCCTGTGGGCCCCCGGCACCGCAACCAGGATCTCCCACCCCTACACCAGCCCCTTCGTCGAGAGCTGGGACCCCAGCCTGGGGCTCTACGGCTACGACCCGGATGAGGCCATGAGCCTGCTGGAGCAAGAGGGCTGCGCGGGATTCGACATAGTCGTCTACGGCTTCGCCTACGCCGCCGGCCCCGAGATGCTGGACATGCAGGACTCCATATGCACCTACTTCAACGCCGTCGGCGTCAACTGCACCTTCACCCCCATCGACGCCACCGCCGTCCGGCCCCTGAGGCAGGAGGAGAAGCTGGGCTCCGCCGACGGCCCGCCACACTCCGGGGCCCACTGGATCCCCTCGGCCAGGAACTTCGGCGAGATGCTCCGAAGCCACGGCCTCTGTCCCTCCCGGGGCGGCTCGGTCTGCGGCATGGCACAGCAGGACAAGTACCTGGCGCTGAAGGACCAGTACGCCACCGAGGCGGACCCCGCCACGAGACAGGCCCTGGCCAAGAAGATTAGCAAGATGGTCTTCGACGAGTACGAGGGTGGCATACCCATCGCCTCCAGGGACTGGATATGGGCCGTCGACCCCAACAAGATCTGCGGTTGGGAGCCCATCGACGGCACCGCCGCCCGGCCCATGTGGAACACCGTCGTACCCTGCTAGACCCGGGGTACGGCGGGTTGGCCGCCCTTAATATAAGGAGAAGGGACCCCAAGAGATTGGGGTCCCTTCGCTTGTCCCCCCCCGACGCCTCCGTGACCTGGGGTAAGGCGGCTTCCGGTCCCTTGAACTCGGGACGCTTCGGGGATACATTGTTACCATACCGCGAGGGGACCGGAGAGGACGTCATGGCCAACGTGGTGCTGGTAGTGGACATGCTGAAGGGGTTCCTGGAGCCGGGGCACAACCTGTACTGCGGCGATGCCTCCAGGGACATCGTGCCCAACGTCCGGGGCCTGCTCCGGAGGGAGCGAGAGGCTGGCTCCACCATCCTCTTCATCTGCGACAACCACGAGCCCGACGACCTGGAGTTCCAGATGTTTCCGGTGCACTGCGTGAAGGGCACCGACGAGACCCACGTGATACCCGAACTTCAGGAGTTCGTGGCGGGGGACAACCTGATACCCAAGAACCGGTACAGCGGGTTCTTCGAGACGGACCTGGAGGAGCGCCTGCGGGACCTCTCGCCCGAGGCGATGATAGTGTGCGGCGTGTGCACCGACATCTGCGTCCTCCACACGGCGGCGGACGCGCGGAACCGCGACTACACGGTGGAGGTGCCCACGGACTGCGTGGCCAGCTTCGACCCCGACGCCCACCGGTGGGCCCTGGGACACATGGAGAAGATCCTGGGAGCCCGGCTGGTCACCGCCGCCCCGGCCTAGCTGGTTCTCGCCGCCGGGCTCGGCACGCCCTGGGGCGCTACCCGCCGCCCACGGGTCTGACGATCTCCAGCACGTCGCCCTCTTTCAGGAGGACCTCCGGGTACCTGTCCTTCTCTAGGACGATGCCGTTGTACCCCACAGCCACGTGCTGAAGGTTCACGTCGTATCTCTCGAGGAAGCTCACCAGGTCCACGGAGCCGTCCACGGACCGGGGCTTCCCGTTGACCGTCAGCGTTATCATCGCGTCCCTCTCCCCGGGCCCGACACCGGGCGCGCCCCGGCCGCCTCGTCCATGGCGCTCCGCAGCTCCCGGGCTGCGCGTTGGGGGTCCTCGGCTCCCAGAATGGCCCTGATCACGGCAACCCCGGCTGCGCCGGCCTTTATCACCTCGCCCACGTTGGCCGCCGTTACGCCTCCGATGCCGACCAGGGGAGTCTTCACCCGAGCCGCCGCCGCCGCCAGGAGGCCCGTCCCCGCCGGCTGTCCACCGGCGTGAGACGGAGTGGCGAAGACTGCGCCCAACAGCAGTAGGTCGGCCCCCTCTCCCGCGGCGGTCACGGCCCCCTCCACAGTGTGGACGGACCGCCCCACCAGCATGCCGGGCCCGGCGACCCGGCGGGCCGCCTGGACGGAGAGCCCCTCCTCGCCGAGCTGCACTCCATCGGCGCCGCAGGCCGCGGCCACGTCCACCCGCTCGTTGACGAAAAGCAGCGCCCGCCCCTCGCTGACCCGCCGCAGGCCGCAAGCCAGCTCCAGCAGGGGCCCTCCGGCCAGTCCCTTCTCCCTTAGCTGCACCAGGTCGACACCGCCCTGGAGGGCCAGGTCCACCTTGCGCTCCAGCTCCCGGGAGTCGGGCCGCCAGAAGCGTCCGTCGGTTACCAGGCACAGGCACGGTGCGGGTATGGCGCTCATGGCGCTACGTGGCCGCCGGGGTCGGCTGGGCCACGTCCTCCGTGGGGCTGCTGGCGTCGGCGTAGGCCTGCCTGGGCATCCTGCCGGCCACGTAGGCCGCGCGCCCGCCCTCCACCCCCAGCCTGAACGCGTGGGCCATCAGGGCGGGGTCGGTGGCACGGGCTATGGCGCTGTTCACCAGGACGGCGTCGGCCCCCATCTCCAGGGCCTGGGAGGCGTCCGAGGGCACCCCGAGGCCCGCGTCCACCACCACCGGCACCCCAGCCTGCTCCACGATGATGCGTATCTCCTCGGCGGTGTGGATGCCCTGGCCGGAGCCTATGGCTGAGCCCAGGGGCATCACCGTGGCGCATCCCGCCTCCTCCAGGCGCATGGCCAGCACCGGGTCGGCGTGGATGTAGGGGAGCACCACGAAGCCGTCGTCGATGAGGCGGCGGGCCGCCTCCAGGGTGCCCACCGGGTCCGGAAGGAGGTACTTGGGGTCCGGGATCACCTCCAGCTTGACCCAGTTGGAGCTGCTGACCTGCCGTCCCAGCCGGGCCGTGAACACCGCCTCCTCCACCGTCCGGCATCCGGCGGTGTTCGGCAGGACCTGGTACTTCTTCCAGTCGAGGTAGTCGAGGATGGTCTTCTTGTTGGGGTCGTCCAGGTCCAGGCGCCTGATGGCCACGGTGACCATCTCGGTGCCCGACGCCTCGACGGACCGGACCATATCCTCCACCGTGCGGTACCGCCCGGTGCCCAGGATGAGCCGGGAGCTGAACCTCTTCCCCGCTATCACTAGCTGGTCGTCCATGGCGCCGCTCCTTACGTCCCGGCAAAAGAAAACCGCCGGGCTCCCTACTCCGGCCGACGGACCGGGGCTCCCCAGGGCGTACGCCAGTGGGGGGAAGAGAAGCTGGCGGCGGGTACCTTCCAACCAACCTTCCCTTCGCCGGCATTACCCGGATCAGGTTATGTACGGTCGGTGACGCGTACTGGCCACCCTCTCAGCCTGGCTCGCCCAAGCTCCCGGCTCGCTAACCGCTGCGGTAATTGTATCAAAAGAGGAGCATGAGGCCAAGGGAAACCAACCCGAAAGACGGCGTGCCCCAACCGCGATTTCTTACTTGACATTGTGTTACAGGAGTAGTATTTTAGCGTGGGAGTTAAAAGAGGTGAGATTGTGAGAGTCCTTTCAAATAATTGGAAGTCACCGGGAGCCCTCTGGTGGTGTCTCAGAGCCTTGGCTTTTACAGTCGTCGTGGTGCTTGTGGCCGCTGCCTGTGCGGGGCCAATGGGCGACCAGGGCGCCCTCGGCCCTCAGGGAGACGCGGGCCCGCAAGGGCCGGCCGGCCCTCAGGGCGAAGCAGGGCCCAAGGGTGACCAGGGCGACGTGGGCCCGGCAGGGCCTGCCGGACCCGAGGGCCCGGCGGGGCCCGAAGGGCCCGATGGACCAGAAGGCCCTCAGGGCGACCAGGGGCCTCAGGGGCCCAAGGGTGACCCGGGCGGTCCCCAGGGACCCCGAGGCGACCCCGGCCCCCAGGGTGAGAGGGGCCCCCAGGGCGATACCGGCGACCAGGGTCCCCAGGGACCCAGGGGTGACCTAGGCCCCCAGGGCGAACAGGGTCCCGAGGGGCAGCAGGGTCCCCAGGGCGAGACCGGCCCGGAGGGCCCTCAGGGAATCCCGGGTGACCCGGGCGGCCCGCAGGGCCCCAAGGGAGAACAGGGACCGACCGGTCCTCAGGGCCCCATTGGAGACGTGGGCGACAAGGGCGACACGGGACCCCAGGGACCCGTGGGACCCCAGGGGCCGCAAGGACCCCAAGGACCGCAGGGACCCCAGGGTGATAAGGGCGACGCGGGCGACCAGGGAGTCCAGGGGCCCCAGGGGCCCCAGGGGCCACAGGGCGACAAGGGTGACCAGGGCCCCACGGGGCTGCGTGGAAATCAGGGGCCCCAGGGACCCGCAGGGCCGTTCGGTCCCCAGGGCATACAGGGCGAACCCGGGGTATCCAGCCTGGTAATCAAGACGGCAAGCGAGACGAACAGCAACAATAAGATGAACGTGATCGTACAGTGCGAGACGGACAACGACGATTTGTCCGCCATCGCCGGTGGAGCTATGGTGAGTGACACCAGCGGGAACGTGGCCATAGTGGACTCGCGTCCGGATGGAGTCCCTGGCGAGGTCCCGAAGGGGTGGAGGGCGAGCGCCGTGGAGGCCGGTGGTGGTGTATCCGGCGAGTGGACGCTCACCGTCTACGCCGTATGCGCCAGCGTAAACTAAGGCACACCAGCTAACTGCCCGGCACTCCCGCCGAAGGGAGAGCCCAGAAGGCCGCGCCATTCCCGCAGACCGGGAATGGCGCGGCGGTTTTTTGTGGGGTGCCCTCGTTCTGGACTGGGACTCGGTCCGCCGTGAGCTGGTAGGTCCCGACTAGGGACGGCGCGGCAGGGCCCGTGCTACAGGTGGGCCGCTATCACGGCCGTCCGGAGTCTCGCATCTCTCGGAGGGTCTTCTCGTCGAGGTCGACCCGTCCGAGGGTTTCGTGCCGCAGCCGTACCCGTTGGAGAAGCATATCGGGGTCCACGGGCTGGCCGTGGACCGAGGCGGTCAACCTGGCGAGGATCTCCCCGTTCAGGCTGCGGTGGTTCCGCCTGGCTGCCGACTTGAGCTCCCGGTGCAGCTCGTCAGGGACGCCGTGGAGGGCTATGTCAGGCATGTCGTACCTCCTCAGCCTGGGGATACCATGATACTAGCATAACGGCGTCAGAGTCGGAGCCGCGCCGTGTTCCGGAGCGGTCGACTGTCAGACTTGCCAACGTACTAGGCCTTGGCGTGACACGAGCCCTACAGATATGTCTACGTCTACCAACCGGCAGGCTTGGCAATGGGCCCTTGCGCGTCGAAAAGAGTGCTGGGGAAGAGGCTGGCACTCAAAGGCCCTTGGCGTAGCGGCCTGTACCAGGAGGCCGCATTATACAACTCGAAGCTCCGTCTGCGGCTTGGATCAAATACCCCGACCTGCTTCTTCAGCCTGGTTCGGGCCATTCGAATGGGAAGCTGGAGGTCTGAGTCGTTGGACACCACGACCGCCATCTCGTACTCGTCTTCAAAGCCGTCCAGCAAGAGGTAGGATGCGAGGTTGACGTCGGAACCTTTCTCCTCGGTATCGAGTATCTCGACGGCGCGCGGACCTGTATCCGGCTGTCGGGCCAATGGCCTCCGCTTGGTCTTGGCCAGGAGGTGACCGTAGTGGATGGTCAGGTCCGGAATGGTTCGTAGGGCGCGAAGGTAAGATTGCTGCCGCTGTGCTTGCGTAGGGTCGTCGGCGCGGTTGGCCACGATGGCGGTGAAGTAGCGTATCCTGTTGATATCGTGCGACGGCAGCAGTAGCCCGGCCAGCTTCCCGACATCCAGCCATCGATACGCTGTGCCGCGCAAGGCGCGGTAGTAGAGATTGAGGCCGTCTATGTAGACGTTGGTACGAATGTGGGGACATCCCCACAAAAAAGCCAAGGCTGCCGGGTGGCAGCCTTGCGCCCTGCCGCCAAAGCACGCAGGGGTTGTAGGTCTTAAGGATACTCGACCCTATCGGTGACTGTCAACAGTCGTGCCGCGCACAAGTACAAGCAAGGCTTCAGTGGAGTGCCGCTACATCGTGGATGAACAGGCGCGCCTCGGCCCGTTTTGGTGTAGACTTGAGGCTGTCCTTTCCCCTGCTAGGGCGAGGCGATAGCATGCAGAACCCCTTTCGCAGCGACCACTTCATCCGCCAGGACGAGAACGACGACGCCCTCTTCTACAGGGAGCCTCGCCTCGTCGTCCACATCGATGACCAGGCCATCGCCGCCGTCGGGGAGCTGTTCCGGGACGTCTTCCCGCCCGGCGAAGGAGGAGCCGGGCCCGCCGTCCTCGACTTGATGAGCAGCTGGCGCTCCCACTGGCCCCGGGATCTGCCCAAGGCGCGTCTGGTCGGCCTGGGCCTGAACGCGGTCGAGATGGAGAGGAACCCGGACCTGGACTCCCACGTGGTCCATGACCTGAACAGGGACCCGGTCCTGCCCTTCGACGACGCCTCCTTCGACGGGGTCGCCATCACCGTGTCCATCCAGTACCTGGTGCGGCCCGTGGAGGTGTTCCGGGAGGTGGGCCGGGTGCTCCGTCCCGGCGGGGTCTTCCTGGTCATCTTCTCCAACCGGATGTTCTTCACCAAGGCCGTGAGGATATGGGTGATGAGCGGGGACGGGGACCGGATGGAGCTGGTTGCCGCCTACATGGAGCTGGCGGGGAGCTTCGAGGGCATCACCCGCATGTACCTCAACCCGGACAGGGGCGAGATGGAGGACCCGGTGTACGCCGTGCTGGCCAGGAAGCCGGCCGACCCGGGCTAGCCCGCGGACGCTTCCGCGCGGGCCCTACAAGCGCTTTCTCACGAGCCCACCGCCCCTTGGCGTGGGCCTTACAGGCGCTTTCTCATGAGGATGTGGTCGATGCCGGCGTCGAGGAACACGGCCCCCTCATCCCTGTAGCCGTGGGAGGCGTAGAAGCCGGTGGCGCTGGTCTGGGCGGCCAGCACGGCCTCCACCATGCCCATCCCTCTGGCGTCGGCCTCCAGCGCCTCCAGCACCCGGCTGCCCACCCCGCGCCGCCGCCACGCCTTCTCGACCGCCATGCGCCCGATCCTGGCCGGCCCGGACGTGCTCCCGCCGCGGGCATCCCCGGCCCCTCCGCCGGCGGGGCTTGGCGGAGGGTACACGGCCCTCCCTGTTCCCACCACCCGGCCGCCGGCTAGGGCGATTACGTGGGCGGCGGAGGCGTCGTGCTCGTCGACCTCCTCCTCGATTGGCACCCCCTGCTCCCGCACGAAGACTCGCATGCGCAGGTCGAGGGCGGCCTCCAGCTCGGCGGCGGACTCCACTCGCTTGACGACCAGTCCCGTTTCCATCACGCTATATCAAAGGGCCCGGCTGCATGCCGGGCCCTCGTCAGTTCCGTCCAAGGTGGTCCCTAGAAGACGATTACGCCCCGGCCGATGCCGCCGGCCTCCAGGTCTTCGTAGGCCTCGTTTATCTGGTCCAGGCCGTATCGGCGGGTTATCAGCTCGTCCAGGTCGAGGCGGCTGGACAGGTACATGTCGACTATCCTGGGCATGTCCACGTGGCAGCGGGCCGAGCCGTAGTAGGTCCCCTTGAGCACCTTCTCCTCCCGCACCAGGGAGACGGCGTTGATGCCCGCGGTCTCTCCCACGGGGGCGATTCCCACCACCACCACCGTGCCACCCTTGCGGGCCATGTCGTAGGCGGTCTCGACCGTCTCGGCGGAGCCGTACACCTCGAAGGTGTAGTCTGCCCCTCGCCCGCCGGTTATCTCCTTCACACGGGCGACGGCGTCCTGGTGGGTGGCGTTGACGCTGTGGGTCGCCCCGAACTTGGTCGCGAACTCCAGCGCCCCCTCGCGTATGTCCACGGCGATGACCTGGGAGGCGTTGAGCAGCCTGGCCCCCTGGATCACATTCAACCCGACGCCACCGCAGCCCACTACGGCCACGGTGCTGCCGGGCTCTATCTGGGCGTTGAAGACCGAGGCCCCCACCCCCGTGGTGACGGAGCAGCCTATGAGCGCGGCCACGTCCAGGGGCACGTCCTGGGAAACGGGGATGCAGCCACTCTCGGGCACCACCGTCCGCTCGGCGAAGCAGGCCACCTTCCCGAAGTGGCTGATGCGCTGGCCGTCCTTGTGCAGCCGCATGGTCCCGTCGAACAACGTGCCGGCGGTCGCGGCGTGCAGGTCGCAGAGGTTGGCCCGGCCCGTGGTGCAGAAGAAGCAGCGGCCGCAGTTGGGGACGAAGGAGAGGATCACGTTGTCCCCCGGCTGCACCGTGGAAACGCCGGGGCCCACGGCCTCCACCGTCCCCGAGCCCTCGTGGCCCAGGACGACGGGCAGCAGGGTCTTGGCCTCGCCCTTCATGAAATGGTAGTCGCTGCGGCAGATGCCGGCCGCGCCCGTCCGGATCAGGACCTCCCCCTCCTTCGGGGCGTCCAGGTCCACGTCCTCCACGACCAGGGGAGTGTTATAGTCGTACATTACGGCGGCTTTCAAGGTGCGGTCCTCCTGGGAGCGAGTTGCAGCCTATCATCTCTCATGCCTCACGCCCTGTCAACGGCGCGCCCTTGACTCCGCCCCCGGCGTGGCATAGATTACGGCTGAGTGTTGCGTCCGCGAGGGGCATTCCGGGTCCCATGCGAGAGGAGAGGCCATGACCGAGGCGCCCAGGGACTTCATCGGCTACGGCAAGGACGTTCCCAAGGTAGAGTGGCCCAACGGGGCCCGTATCGCCGTGAACATGGTCTTGAACTACGAGGCTGGGGCGGAGTTCAACATTATGGACGGCGACCCCCAGCGGGAGACCTCCGGCGACTTCTACCCCCACCCCCTGGACCAGCGCAGCTTCGGCCTGGAGTCCATCTTCGAGTACGGCAGCCGGGCAGGGGTGTGGCGCATCCTGCGGCTGCTGGAGGAGTACGGCGTCCAGGGCACCATCTTCGCCTGCGGGCGGGCCATCGAGCGGAACCCCCAGGCGGCCAGGGAGTTCACCAACCTGGGGCACGACCTGGTGGGCCACGGCTACAGGTGGGAGGCCCACTGGGACATGCCCCCCGAGTTCGAGCGCGACCAGATCCGCCGGACCGTCCAGGCGGTCCAGGAGGCCTCGGGGTTCCGGATGCGTGGCTGGTTCTGCAGGTACCTGCGCAGCTTCAACACCCGGCGCATCCTCATGGACGAGGGGTTCACCTTCGAGTGCACCGAGTTCAACGACGACCTGCCCTACTTCGTCCGCGTCGACGGCAAGCCTCTCTGTATCGTGCCCTACACCCTGGACAACAACGACGTGCGCTTCTTCCGGGGCACCCTTTCCACCGGGGAGCAGTTCTTCCAGTACCTGCGGGACAGCTTCGACATCCTCTACCGGGAGGGCGCGACCCATCCCAGGATGATGTCCGTGGGCCTCCACGACAGGATCATCGGAAGGCCGGGACCCGCCAAGGGCCTCCAGATGTTCCTGGAGTACGCCCGCCGGTTCCCCGACGTGTGGTTCGCCCGCAGGACCGACATCGCCGACTTTTGGACCGAGCGTTACGGCAAGGAGCTGGCCTGACCGGCCTGGGGAGTCCGGCGAGAGGCCCCGTGTTGCCAACGACCGGCCCTCTTGGTACCATAGCATGGTCACGAAACGGCCTGGAACGAGGAGCTTCAGCTATGGCGAACAATGACGTTGCTCTGATGGCACACCTGCTGCGCCGAGCCGGTTTCGGCGCCACGCGACAGGAGCTGGAGGGCTACCTGGAGATGGGCTACGAGGCGGCGGTGGAGGAGCTGCTGTCGCCCACGGAGCCCCCCCTCCCCGCCAGCGACGCTTACCTGATGCGCCGGTACCACGTGGACATCAACAGCACGATGTACAACGAGAGCGGCCAGACCTACTGGCTGCACCGGATGATCAACACCCGCCGGCCCATGGAGGAGAAGGTCGCGCTGCTTTGGCACCACGTGTTCGCCACCAGCTGCGGCAAGATCAACCAGATCAAGCTCGTCCTTCAGCAGATCGAGACCTTCTACCGTCACGGGATGGGTCCCTTCGACAGGCTGCTGGTGGAGATGTCCAGGGACCCGGCCATGCTCTACTGGCTGGACAACAAGGACAGCCACAAGGACGCCCCCAACGAGAACTACGGCCGGGAGCTCCTGGAGCTGTTCTCCATGGGCGTGGGCAACTACACCGAGCAGGATGTTTACGAGGCATCCAGGGCCTTCACCGGCTGGTCCATCCAGAACTCGGACATGCACACCGCCCGGGTCACCCGGTGCTCCAACTGGCCCTACGGGAAGCTGGACTGGCACTTCGAGTACAACGCCGACGACCACGACGATACGGGCAAGCTGTTCCTGGGCCACGAGGGCCGGTTCGACGGCAACGACATCATAGACATCATCTGCCGGCAGGAGGCCACCGCCCGGTTCGTCTCCCGGCACCTGTACAACTTCTTCGTCGCCGACGAGCCCCAGGTGCCCGCCTGGCAGACCGTGCCCCCCAGGGACCCCGAGGCAATCCAGGTCCTGGTGGACACCTTCTTCCAGAGCCGGTACGACATCCGGTCCATGCTTCGCGTGCTGTTCAACTCGGACTTCTTCAAGAACGCCCGGTTCGCCAAGGTCAAGAGCCCCACGGAGCTGGTGGTGGGCACCGTGCGCATGGCCGGCGGCCACGTGCTCCCCGAGTTCGAGGACATCGACCTGGCCATGCAGACCGACTTCATGGGCCAGGCGCTCCTGGACCCCCCCAGCGTCGAGGGCTGGCACACGGGGACGGAATGGATCAACACGGGGGCGCTGGTGGACCGGGTCAACTTCGCCACCAGGCAGCTCGACGACGTGGACAAGCCCGGGGTCCGGGCCATCATAGAGCGGGTCCGGGGCCAGGGGGACCGGTTCACGTCCGAGAGGCTGGTGGACGCCTGTCTCGACATCATTGGCCCCATCACCCTGTCCGACGATACGCGGAGCGAGGTGGTGGGACACGCCCGGCGGCTGGGCGAGGCGGACCTCGGCGCCGACGAGGGACGGGTCTCGGACCAGCGGATCAAAGAGGTCCTCCAGCTCATCGTCTCCACCCGGGAGTACCAGCTGGCCTAGTGTACGGCATGAAAACCAAGCTCGCCTTCTCCTACAGCCACAGCCTGGGCATATACTCCATATTCCCCGGCCGCGGCTTCAATCACCCGATCGACCTCACAATCGACGACGGGGGCACCGTCTACGTCCTCGACCGCGGCGGCTCCGATACCCCCGTGCGGTGCAACTACAAGCGCGTCAGCAAGCTCACCGTGGACGAGGAGCACCGGGGCACCTTCGTCATCGGCGGCGTCGTGGACGGTGCGATGTTGTGGCCCGCGGCGCTGGTGGTGGGGCCAGACGGCAACCTGTACATCTCCGACGAGGCCCAGCACAGCGTCCACGTCTTCAGCGTCGAAGGCGCCTTCCTGGGGGCCTGGGGACAGAAGGGCAGCGGGGAGGGACAGTTCGACCGGCCCTCGGGCATAGCCTTCGACCCCGAGGGCAATCTGGTGGTGGCCGACGCCCTCAACGGCCGGCTCCAGCGCTACACCAGGGACGGAAGATACCTGGCGGGATGGGCCGGGGCCGGGACCGGGGACGGACGGCTGAACATGCCCTGGGGCGTGGCCGTGGACGGGGACGGGACCGTCTACGTTGCCGACTGGGGCAACGACCGCATCCAGAAGTTCGACGCCGGAGGAGGGCACTTGGCCACCTTCGGTTCGTCGGGACGCGGCGACGGCCAGTTCACGCGCCCCTCCTCGGTGGACGTCGACCGGGAGGGCAACATCTACGTCGCCGACTGGGGCAACGAGAGGGTGCAGGTCCTGGGGCCCGACGGGGAGTTCCTTGCCAAGTTTCGCGGGGAGTCAGGCCTGTCCAAGTGGGCCCAGGACTACTTCGTGAGCAATCAGACCGAGCTGGAAGAGCGGCAGAAGGCGGACATGGCGCCCGACGTGGACTTCCCCGACGACGAGGACCTGGCGCGAAACCAGTCGGCCGCCGTGGAGAAGTATTTCTGGGGCCCCGCCTCGGCAAGGGTGGACTCCCAGGGCCGGGTCTACGTCACCGAGACGTGCCGGCACCGGGTCCAGGTGTACCGGCGGAGCGACGCCTAGTCACAGGCGGCGGCCGCCCCCTCAGAACTCCTCGAGGCCCCTCAGCACCTTCTCGGCGGTCACGGGCAGGTCGGTGATCCTCACTCCCACGGCGTCGTAGACGGCGTTGGCGATGGCCGGGGCCACGGGGGAGATGGGGTTCTCCCCGATGCCCTTTCCCCGGTAAGGCCCCAGCTCGTCGGGGGACTCCACCTCGTCCTGCACCAGCTCGGTGACCAGCTCCGGAATGTCCATCGACGTGGGCATCTTGGCCTCCCCCAGGCTCAGGGTCGAGATGCGGCCCTCCTCGGCCTGGAGCTCCTCCATCAGGGCGTAGCCCAGGCCCTGGACCACCGCGCCGTCGATCTGTCCCTGGTGGCCCAGGGGGTTCAGTATGGTGCCCACGTCGTGGGCCGTGACTATGCGGTGCACCGTCACCTGCCCCGTCTCCGGGTCCACCTCCACGTCGGCCACCAGGGCGCAGTATGAGGTGACCTCGGCCGGCTGGTCCGCCGAGTAGGTGCTGTCGCCGGAGATGGGGGCCCCCATGGCCGATACCGCCCGGGCGGCCAGCTCCTCGATGCCCACGCCCGCCTCCGGGTCTCCCTCGACGAAGACGCGGGAGCCCCGGAACACGATCCGCTCCTCGGGCCACCCGTAGAACTCCGCGGCCAGGCGGGTCAGCTCCTTCCTGGCCTCCCGGGCGGCCCCATAGGCGGCGTTGCCCGCAATGCGCGTCGTGGCTGCCCCCGCCCCCGTGTCGAAGGGCACCGCGTCGGTGTCCCAGCGGTGGAGGGAGACCTGCTCCAGGGGCACGCCCAGGTCCTCGGCTACCACCTGGCGGCCTACGGTGTGGGCCCCAACGCCCGTGTCCGGCACCGCGGTGTGCAGCGTCACCCGGGCGTCGGCGTCCACCGTCACCCGGGCCACCGAGGTCGCCCCGGCGGCGGGCCGCTGCCCCAGGGCGATGCCCCGTCCGAAGTGCCGTCCCCTCTTCTCCGAGCCCCAGCCCGACACCTCGGCGGCCCTCCTGAGGGTCTCCTCGGCCCGCACGTGCTTGAAGGTCTGCCCCGTCCCCGACACGTCCCCCTCGTGGACCAGGTTGCGCAGCCGGAGCTCGTAGGGGTCCATTCCCAGCTCGTGGGCGATCATGTCCGTGTGGGACTCAACGGCGAACACCGCCTGGGGCTCCCCCGGGGCCCGGTAGGAGCCGCAGGGAACGTTGTTGGTGTACACCATGTACAGGTCGATCTTGAAGTTGGGGGTCACGTAGGGCCCTCCCCCCGCCTGCCTGCCCCCCCGGAGGCCGGGGGAGCCCCGGAAGCCCGCGTAGGCCCCGGCGTTGAACACCACGTTGGTGCTGCGGGCCCACAGGGTCCCGTCCCGCTTCACACCCGTGCGGATGGTTATCACCGACGGGTGCCTGGGGTTGCCGGCCATCAGCTCCTCGATGTAGCTCATGACCATCTTGACCGGACGCCCCGACCGCTGTGACAGGAGGTAGGCCAGGGGCGCGTCCATGGCACCCGCCTTGCCCCCGAAGTCGCCCCCGATGCCGCACGGGTTCACCCGTATGCGCTCCGCGGGGATGCCCATGGACTCAGATAGCTGGCGCCGCAGTCCGAAGGGCTGCTTGTTGTTGGCCCAGACCTGGATGCGCCCCTGCCCGTCGATGTCCACGACGCAGGTGAAAGGCTCGATGTAGCCCTGGTGGACCCAGGGCGTGGTGAAGGTGTGTTCCAGCACCAGGTCCGACTCCTGGAACCCCCGCTCCAGGTCCCCGCCGGACCAGCCCTCCTGGAAGCCGACGTTGCCCTGGGTCACGATGGGCCCCGAGCTGCTGCGGTAGGAGGAGCCCTCCTCATGGACCAGGGGAGCACCCGCCTCCATGGCCTCCACGGCCCCGAACACGGCGGGCAGCTCCTCGTACTCTACGTCGATCAGGGCCAGGCCCTCCTCAGCGGCCTCGGGGTCGTCCGCCGCCACGGCGGCTACGCGCTCGCCCACGAACCGCACCTTCCCGTCGGCCAGCAGCGGCACGTCGTAGATGAGACGGCCCACCCGCATCCCGGCCGTGTCGGCCCCGGTGATCACCGCCCGCACGCCGGGGACCCTCTCAGCCCGGGATGTGTCGATGCTCACTATCCTGGCGTGGGGCAGCGGGCTTCTGAGCACCTTTCCCCAGGTCATGCCCGGAAGCGCTATGTCCGCCGGGTAAAGGGTCTGTCCGGAGACCTTCTCATGGCCACCTTCGCTGGCCACCCTCGTGCCTATCACCGAGTATGTGGTCACGTCGCACCTTCTTCTTGGCAACGGGCCTTTTGCTAACGGGCCTCTTGCCAACGGGCTTGGGCCAGTATAACATCGGGGTTGACCCAAGTCAGCAACGGTCGAGGCCTCGCCCCGTGAACACGACGAGCATCCACCTGAAGGTCAACGGACGGGACCATGACGTGCAGGTGCAGCCCCAGCGGCTCCTGGTGGACTGCCTGCGCTACGACCTGGGGCTGACGGGGACCAAGGAGGGCTGCAGCGTGGGCGTCTGCGGCGCCTGCACCGTGCTCGTGGACGGCCGGATGGTGGCCTCGTGCATCATGCTGGCGGTGGCGGCCGACGGCTGCGAGATAACCACCATCGAGGGCCTCTCCCGGGATGGCGGCCTCCATCCCCTGCAGCAGAGCTTCATCGACCACGGCGGCTTCCAGTGCGGCATCTGCACCCCGGGCCAGATAATGGCGGCCAAGGCCCTTCTGGACGAGGTGCCGGACCCCTCCGAGGACGAGATCAAGGAGTGGATGATGGGCAACCTGTGCCGCTGCACAGGCTACTACAAGATCCTGGAGTCCATCGTCAAGGCCGTGGAGGCGGCGAAGGAGTCGGGAGGGTGAACGACTTCCAGTACCACGCTCCCGGGACCCTGGACGAGGCGCTGTCCCTGCTGGACCGCCACGGGGAGGACGCGACCCTCATCGCCGGGGGCACCGCCCTGGTTCTGTTCATGAAGCAGCGCCTGGTGCAGCCGGAGCACCTGGTGAGCCTGCAGCGGGTGCCGGAGCTGGGGGGCATCGCCCTGTCCAACGGAGGCCTCCGCCTGGGGGCCATGGCCACCCACCGGGCCGTGGAGACCTCCCCCGTGGTCGCGAGCACGGCCCCCTTGCTGGCGGAGACCTACGGGCACGTCGCCACCGCCCGGATACGCAACGTGGCCACCGTGGGCGGTGGCCTCGTCCACGCCGACCCCAACCTGGACCCGCCGCCCGGCCTCATCGCACTGGGCGCCAAGGTCACCCTGGTGTCCTCCTCCGGGGAGCGGACCCTCCCGGTGGAGGACCTGTTCGTCGACTACTACGAGACGTCCCTCATGCCGGGAGAGGTGGTGACTCATGTGGACGTGCCCCGGCCCGGGCCCAACACCGGCGGGGCCTTCATCAAGTTCCTGCCCAGGACGGCTGACGACTACGCCACCGTCCTTGCCTCCGCGACCATGACCCTGAGCGAGGACGGGACGGTGTGCCGGGAGGTGCGCATAGGCCTGGGGTCCGTGGACGTCACACCCATCCGTGCCACGGGGGCCGAGGAGGTCCTGCGGGGCCACGAGCCCTCCCCCGAGCTGATACGCCGGGCCGCCGAGGCCGTGGAGGCGCAGATAGATCCCCTGGACGACTTCCGGGGGTCGGCGGGCTACAAGACCAGGATGGCGGTGGTGTTCACCCGCCGCGTCCTGGAGCGGGCCCTGGCCGGCGCCCGCGGCGCGGGCTAGGCGCTGCGCCATTCGCCCCTTGGACTCCCGCTGTCGCGGGAGTGACGGAGGGAGTACGGCAAGGCTATTTTCCGAGGATGATTCCTGCCATTCGGTTGTACGGTTCCCCTCCTGTCATTCCGAGTGGAGCGAGGAATCTATCCATGCCGGCGGGTACTGGGTCGGGGTCTTGTGGCGTGGCATACCTGTTGGAGGGCGCCTGAGATTCCTCGCCTACGGCTCGGAATGACATGTCGAGCGGCGGGGCGGCTTAGCCGGCTTCCGGAATGACGGTCGGACCAACGTGATCGGCTGAAGGAGACGACGACATGAAGATGGAGCGCACCATCGTCGTACCGGCCCCGAGGGCGGCGGTATGGGACCTGCTGATGGACCTGTCCCGTGTGGGCCGGGCCTTCCCCGGGGTGGAGGACCTGGAGGCCCTGGACGACGACCGGTACCGGGGCGCCATGAGGGTCCGGGTCGGGCCCGTCAGCCTCCGCATCGCCGGCACCATCGAGGTCCTGGCCCGGGACCCCGAGGACTGGCGCGCGTCGCTGCGCCTGGAGGGCGGCGACCGCCGGGTCGGTGGGGGCGTCCGGGGCAGCCTGGACCTGGTCCTGAACGAGATATCCGCCGAAGAGACGGAGGTAGCCGTGTCCAGCGACGTGACCTTCGTCGGCAAGCTGGGGGAGCTGGGCCAGACCGTCATTCGCAGGAAGGCCGACTCGGTTGTCCAGGAGTTCGCCGCGAACCTGGCCAGGGAGGCGGGCGGCGGCTGACGCATGAGCCCTCGGGCGGCCACGGCGGGTCGAATTGCCACCGCCCATTGGCTGCTGTAGAATCAGGGTGCCTGGCAATCTTCAAGACCCGACCAAACGACGCAAGGAGGTGGTACCCGTGGCACTCACGCTGGCGGAAGCCAACAAGATCGTCCAAGGGGCGATCGCCAAGGCTGAGGAGATGAACATCAAGATCAACGTCGCGGTCTGCGACTCCGGAGGCCGGCTGATGGCCTTCAACCGGATGGACGGGGCCATGTGGGCCGGCGCCTACGGCTCCCAGGGCAAGGCCGTGGCCTCGGCGGCCATGGGAAGGCCCAGCGGCGAGATCGACGGCAGCCGGGCCATCGTCCAGAGCATCATGGCCCACGAGGGCGGCCACATGATCCCCTCCCAGGGGGCGGTCCCCATCGTCCGCAACGGCGTCGTGGAGGGAGCGTGCGGCGTGGGCGGCGGCACCAGTCAGGAGGACGAGGACTGCGCCGCCGCGGGCGTGGCGCTGCTCTAGCATGGCGTCTCACATAAACTGACCCAACACACTAACGGGGAGGTGCCGGCATGGCGCTCACTCTGGCTGAAGCCAACACGGTCATCGCAGGGGCCGTCAAGAAGGCCCAGGAGCTGAACATCAAGGTGTGCGTGGCGGTCTGCGACGGCGGGGGGCGTCTCCTTGCCTTCAACCGCATGGACGGGGCCATCTGGGGAGCGGTCTACGGCTCCCAGGGTAAGGCGGTGGCCTCGGCGGCCATGGGACGGCCCAGCGGGGCCATCGACCCCTCTCGTGTGATCTTCCAGAAGATCGGGGAGCACGAGGGCGGCCACATGATCGGCTCCCAGGGAGCAGTGCCCATCGTCCGCAACGGGGTGGTAGAGGGAGCCTGCGGCGTCGGCGGCGGCACCGGGGAGCAGGACGAGGAGTGCGCCGCCGCCGGGGCGGCCGCCCTCTAGAGTCGCAACCCTCCCCGGACACGTAGAAACCCCGGGGCGGGCGCCCAGCCCGCCCCACCTACCCTCCAATGGTATTGGCTTGGACTCTCAGGCCTAGCCCTTTCGTGTCCATCCTCCGACCGACGCGATGGGGGTGCCCAGGCACGCCTTCAGGTTGCCTTTGCCGCAAGTGTCACCCTCCAAGCCCCATGAACCGGATTGTCATGGTAATCCGCCCCACCCTCCACCGTCATTACCACGAAAATAGGATCGCAGCACTCCCCTCCGTCGCTCCCACGGAAGCCGGCTAAGCCGCCCCGCCGCTCCGCATGTCATTCCGAGCCGTAGGCGAGGAAATCTCAGGCGCCCTCCAACAAGCATGCCACGCCACAAAGCCCGGGGGCACAGTACTCGCCGGCATGGATAGATTCCTCGCTCCGCTTCGCTCCACTCGGAATGACAGGCGGGGCCGCTCGGAATGGCGGGCGGGGGGAGCCACGCAACAGAATGACGGGCGGCGCGGCCGCCGTTTTCATCCCCTTGAGTGGCCCTTGCTAAGGCCATGCAAGGGGATGAAAATGTGACTTGGGACGGGCGGAGCGGTTGGGCCGCAGGGTCACCCTCCAAGCCCCATGGTCCCCCCGCCCCGGCGGGGCCTACTCGTACCTGAGGGCCTCGGCCGGGTAGATGCCCGACGCTTGCCGCGCCGGCAGCAGGGTGGTAATCAGGGAGAAGACGTAGGCCGCCGCGATGATGGCGATGATCTGCAGCCAGGGGATGCTGAAGCGCAGGGTCTGGACGCCCTCCTGCTCCCGCACGTCGTTGACTATGTTGTAGGAGATGATGGTGCCCAGGCCCACGCCGATGGCGGTGCCCAGCAGCGCCACGAAGGACGACTCCAGCAGAAAGCTCAGCTGGACCATCCACCGCCGGTACCCGATGGCCCGGAGGACGCCTATCTGCTGGCGGCGCTCCACCACCGCCCGCAGGCTGATGACGCCCAAGGACGCGATGCCTACCAGGAGTCCCAGGCCCATGAAACCGGTGAACAGGTTGTTGAAGGCCCGTTGGGACGCTGCGCTGTCCTCTATCACCTGGCTCAGGACTCTGGCCTCCATTCCCTGCTCGGGGAAGGCGGCGTCCAACCCGTCGGCCGCGTCCGAGGCGTCCACGCCCGGGGCCAGGCGAAACCGGTAGGTCGTGATGGGAACAGGGAAGGGGATTGCCGCGTCCAGGGCCGCCTTGGAGGTGATCATGCCTATGCCCAGCTGCCCGAAGGAGTCCGAGAGCTGGTCCAGCACGCCGATGACGGTGAAGGGGACCACCTGGCCCGTGGCCGGGTCCCTGGCCTCGATTTCGGTGGCATCGAAGGTCTCGTCCTCGTAGAAGAACCCCTCCATCCGGAACGGCAAGGTGGTGTCCTGCCCGAAGGAGGACCGCGACGGCACCGCCGTCGAGTCCACCACCGCCAGGGTCGGGTCGTCGCGCAGGGCGGCCCACACGTCCTCCGCCGTGGGGCCGTATCCCCTGGCGATTAGCTTCAGGTCGTACCTGGTGGACTCCAGGAACCCGTCGTCGGCGGCCCTGGCCGCGTACCACTGCCAGCGCTGCTCCGAGGACCCCACCTGCCTGGCCTCGATGGGGATGAAGGTGAACCCGCCGATGGCCTCGAAGTCGTCGAGCTCCAGCCCGGGGGCCTCGTCGATGGCCTGGCGGATGTCCCCGACGGGCGTGATGGGGTTCACCTGGGCCTCTATGTCCCAGCCCCCGGTGACGGCGTCCCCGCCCACCTCGGAGACGTCGAACACGTTGGTCAGTATCGACATGACGATGAGGGTGAAGATGACGAGGGCGAACATGGACAGGGTGAGTCCGGTCCTGAACTTGGCGCTCATGGGATAGGCCACCGCCGTGACCAGCACCGGGCGGAGCTTCCCGACCCGCCCGGTGGCCAGGGTCAGCGCCTTCAGGATCAGGTCGGCGTTGTACATGACGGTCCACACCGCCGCGGCGACCATTGAGATGCCCGAGACGAAGAACATCTCCGGCCCGCCGGTGAGCTCCCCGGACACCGTCCTGAGGACGCTGAAGGGCAGCACCCAGAACACCAGCATGACCAGACCGATTCCGGTGTAGGCGATGCGGTCGCGCACCTCGGCGCGCATGGCGGTCCGCAGCAGGAGGCTGCGGGCCGTGAGCCCGGCGCCCACGATCATCAGGGATACGCCGATCCTGAAGCTCGATGCCTGGTCCGTCTGCATCCCTATCAAGGTGAGGATGACTCCCAGGAGGAAGGCCAGCCAGCCCTGCTTGAAGGGCCTCCAGAACAGCTGGAACAGGCTCCCCGCCGCCACGCCCGGAACGGCCAGGGCCAGCCTCCCCGTACCAAGTAGAAGGCCGGCGGCCTCCACCGGGTGGAGGGTTGCCAGGGCCTTGAGGGCGCCGCCCGCGGAGCGGATGGGCTGGACCGCCGCGACCAGGGGAGCCGTCAGCACCGTCCTCCAGGGCGTGCCGTCCCGCCTCTGGGGCGGCGGCAGGTCCCGGATCGCCGCCACTATGTTCATCCGGCTTACCCGGTAGGCGGAGACCACTATGGTGATCAGCGTGATCGCCATGCCCAGGCAGTAGGCTATCACGATGCTGCGCGGCTCGAAGTGGCGGGTGAGGGTGAAGTCTTCCCCGGAGGTGCCGATGATCTGGTTCACGACCTGGATGATGAGGGCGCTGACGGCCAGCCCGATGACGACGCCTATGGCGGCCGAGGCGACGGCGTATGCCGTTCCCTCGAACACGAACATCTGCACCAGGTGGCGGCGTTTGGCGCCCACGGCCCGGGCCATTCCCATCTCCGTCCTGCGGGCCGCCGCCAGCATGACGAAGATGAGGAAGATGAGCAGGACGCCTACCAGGATGGAGAACAGGCCGAGGATGATGAAGAAGGTGGTTATGAAGCTGCTGATGAGCTCCGCCTCTTCCATCACGGTCTGCTTTATCTCCAGCACCTCGAACTCGGCCAGGTCGCCGAACAGGGTGTCCGCTTCCGCCTGGGCTTCAGCCAGGTCCGGCCGGTCCAGGGCCCCGAGCACCTCGTTGGACACCTCCCCGTCGGAGAGGAGCCCCAGCAGGCCGTCGGTGACCCGGCCCTCCTGAAGCGCCTCGATCAGCCGGTCCATGTCCGCTCTGTTGATGCCCCTGAGGCCCTCGGCGTGCTGCTGGATGGCCTCCAGGACGGGTCCCTGGGACAGCAGGGCCAGCAGCTCCCCGGCCGCCTCCCGGCTGGCGAAGATTACGCGCAGCCCCTGGGAGACTTCGTCGCTCAGCTCCACCCCGGACTCCGCGTCTCCCCGGTTGGAGACGACGATGGAGTTGATCTGGCCCTCCCTGCCGAACACCTCCTGGGCCCGCTCCAGGGGCACCAGCAGGGTGGCCTGGTCCCCGGCCAGCCCGCCCCGGTCCACGACTCCCCTCACCCGGAAGGTCACCGAGTCCCCCTCCAGGACGATGCGGATGTCGTCTCCCGGTGCGGCCTCCAGGTCCTCGGCGGCCTTGTCGTTTATGTACCCCTCCTCCGGGGGCAGGTCCCGCAGGGTCACCGTCTCTCCCTCGGTGGAGACCAGGCGGAAACCGCTCAGGTGGTCGGGGTCGACGCCCGCCACGCGCATCTGTCCCTCGCTCTTGAGGTTGGACAGGTTCACGGCGGGGACGCTCTGACCGACGCCCGGGGCGAGGCCGTCTATGTCGTCCTCCAGCGGTCCCAGCTCATCCAGCAGGTGCTGGAACGTCTCTTCCGGCACGTAGGACGGGGTCCCGAAAGTGTCCTCGGCGTTGGTCTCGGTGGACACTATGATCTCGTCTATCGGCCCCAGGAGCTTGATGGCCTCGTTGCGGATGGAGAAGTTGATGGTGTCGCCCGTGCCGAAGGCGGCGGCCATGATGACGGTGCTGAGCATGATGCCGATGACGATGAGAGCGGTCTGGGCCCTGCGCCGGGGTATGTTGCGCAGCCCCAGCTTCAGCATGACCCGGTTTCGCCAGGCCATCAGGGCCACGGCGGCCAGCACCGGCACCACGATGGCCAGCAGGACCACCATGATGACGTTCATGGACAGGCCGAAGAGCTTTTCCATGCTAGCTGCGCCCGGGGATGGGGCGCCCTTCCGTGGAGGCGCTCTGCCCATCGTCCACGATCTGCCCGTCGCGCATGCGGACGATGCGGTGGGCCCGCTCGCCCACCTCCCTGGAGTGGGTCACGATGATGAAGGTCTGCCCGTTGGTGCGGTTCAGGTCGCACAGCAGGTCGATGATGTCCGCCGCGGACTCGCTGTCCAGGTCGCCGGTGGGCTCGTCGGCCCAGACTATGGCGGGCCGGTTGATGAGCGCCCTGGCGATGGTGACCCGCTGGCGCTGCCCTCCAGACAGCTCGCTGGGGACGTGGACGGCCCGGTCGGCGAGGCCCACCATCTCCAGCGCCTCCAGGGACCTGCGCCGGGCCTCCCCGGCGCCGACGCCGGATACCAGCAGGGGCATCTCCACGTTCTCCACGGAGCTGAGGACCGGCAGCAGGTTGTATAGCTGGAAGACGAACCCCATCCTCCTGGCCCGGTAGTCGCTCCGTTCGTCGTCGGGCAGATCGTGGAGCACCACCCCCTCGATGGACACCGTGCCCGAGTCGATCTCGTCCAGGCCGGATACGCAGTTCAGGAGGGTGGTCTTGCCGCAGCCGCTGGGGCCCATGATGGCCACCATCTCCCCGCGCTTGACGTGCAGGTCCACGCCCCTGAGGGCGCTCACCTGGACCGTGCCCGTATCGTAGGTCTTGTGGACCGTGTCTGCGGAGATGATCAGGTCTTCCATCCGCCTCCCCCTGCGTGCGCTGGCCGCGTGGCCGCTTTGGCCAGAGGGGAGTATAGCACAAGCGGGCGCCGGGCAAATAGACCGGTCGGCGGACCGTCACCCTGGGCGGGCGAGGCTGGCGCCGGGCCGCGCCCCAGGCGCAGGGACCCGGTCAGGGGATGACGTCTTCCACGGTCAGACGAAGGTCGGGGAAGGCCCCGGGGGCCAGGGACTGCCCGGGCTCCGCGGTGCGCACCTCCCGGTAGCCCTCTGGGGCCGGGTCCCGGTACACCTGAATGCTGCGGCCCTGCAGGTCCACCAGCCATACCTCGGGCACGGCCCACCTGGCGTACAGGGGTACCTTCACCTGCCTGTCGTACTCTTGCGTCGTCTCGGAGACCTCTATCAGGAGCAGTACCGCTTCCGGACCGGGGGTCGAGTCCACGTAGAAGTCATCTTGCGGCCTGAGCAGGGTGATGTCAGGCTGGGGCTCCGAGTGGTCTCCCAGGCGGATGGGGCCCTGCACCCTCACGATGGCCTGTCTGGACAACCCCTCCGACAGGACCCGCGTCAGGCGGTCTACACACGCCGCGTGGCGGCTGCCGATGGGCGCCATCTCTCCGATCTCCCCCTCCAGAAGCTCGACCCGGTCGTCCTCCCGGAGGATACCAACCCGGGCCATGAGGTGGTATTCCTCCACCGAGAAACGCCTGGGGACTACCTGAACGGCCATGGCCAGCCTCCCTTGCCAACGCGCGACCGGCGGTTTCCTCAGCTATTATAGCCCCTGCGGCCAACGGGGGGCTGCGGGCTCACTCCACGCTCTCGGCCAGGAGCTCCAGCAGGTCCTTGGCGTCCCGGTTCTCCTGCTTCCCCTTGGCCTGGACCCCCTCCTCCATCATCTGGAGGCAGAAGGGGCAGGATACGCCCACGGTCTCGGCGCCCGTCTCCAGGAAGTGGTCCGTACGGACGTGGTTGACCCGGGGCCCCCGGCTCTCCTCCAGCCACATGTGGCCGCCTCCGGCCCCGCAGCAGAACCCCTGCCGCCGGCAGTGGGGCTCCATCTCCACCAGCTTCAGCCCGGGGATGGCCCGGGCGACGCGCCTGGGCTCGTCGTACACGTCGTTGTGGCGGCCCAGGTAGCAGGAGTCGTGGTAGGCGACGGTGGCCTCCACCATCTTGATGGGCTTCAGCCTGCCCTGGGAGATGAGCCGGTCCAGGAACTGGCTGTAGTGCGTCACCTCGTAGCTGCCCCCGAACTGGGGGTACTCGTTCTTGATGGTGTTGAAGCAGTGGGGGCACAGGGTTACGATGGTCTTGACGTTGTAGCCGTTCATGGTCTCGATGTTCTGCTGGGCCAGCATCTGGAAGAGGTACTCGTTGCCCATCCTGCGGGCGGGGTCCCCGGTGCACCGCTCCTCCTCGCCCAGGATGGCGAAGTCCACCCCGGCGGACCTGAGCACCTTGACCATGGAGCGGGCGATGGCCTGGCTGCGCTGCTCCAGGGCCGAGGTGCATCCCACCCACAGGAGCACCTCGGCATCGGGGTGGTCGGCCAGGGTGCTCACCTCCAGGCCCTCGGCCCAGTCGGTGCGGGAGAACTGGGTCCCACGCCACGGATGCCCCCGCTGCTCCATGCTGAGGAGGGCCTCCATCCCCGTGTCGGGGATCTTGGACTGCTCCAGGACCAGGTGGCGGCGCATGTCGATGATGGTGGGGACGTGCTCCACCACCACGGGGCACTCCTCCATGCAAGCGCCGCAGGAGAGGCAGTCCCACAGGGCCTCCTCCGTAATGCGGCCGAAGCCTATCAGGGGCGTGCCGGGCTCGGTCCCAGCCTTGACGCTCCCCGCCTCCTCCGTCAGGTACTCCTTCAGGTCCTCGACGATGTGCATGGGGGACAGAGTCTTGCCGGTGAGGTGGGCCGGGCAGCTATTGGTGCACCGCCCGCATACGGCGCAGGCGTAGCCGTCCAGCAGCTCCTTCCAGGTGAACTCCTTGGGTTGGCCCGCGCCGAAGTGCTCCGCCGCCTCCAGGTCGATGGGCTGCAGGGTGCCCCGGGGCTCCAGGGACCGGAACAGGGCGTTGACGGGGGCCGCCACCATGTGCATGTGTTTGGAGACAGGGATGTAGACCGAGAAGCCCAGGATCACCAGCAGGTGCAGCCACCAGGCGACTCCGTGGCCCAGGTTCGCGGCGTCCAGGCCCATGCCGGCGTTCAGGAAGGCCTCGCCGATGGCCCGCCCCACAATGGCGTCGGCCGCGGCGCTCTCCGCGCCGGCCAGGTCCGCCTCGACGGTGTGGAAGGCTTCCGTCAGTAGGGTGAGCACCATCAGGGACGCGATGAGGCCCACGATGACGATGGCGTCGTAGCCCCGGGTCAGGTCGAAGGAGAGGCGGTGGGGCTTGACGAGCCACCGGCGCACCAGGGCCCACAGCAGCGACGCGAGGATGATCAGCGCCACCACGTCGAGGTAGCTGGCGTACACCTTCACGCCGGTCCCGGTCAGCAGCGTTTCGGAGAAGGGGCGCCAGGCCGAGTCCCCGAAGATGAATATCACGTAGCTCAGCAGGAAGGACAGGAACCCGACGAAGATGAACAGGTGGCCAAGGCCGGCCCAGTCCCTGAGGGACACCCGCTGCAGCACCTTGCGTTGCCCCAGGACGATGGTGGCGAACCCGACCAGCCGGCGCAGGGGCTGGTCGAAACGGTTCTCCGAGCGGCCCAGCAGGACCAGGCCTACGACCCTGCGGTGGAAGACGTAGCCCGACAGGGCAAGGGATGCGGCAAGGGCCAGGAACACGCCGATTCGTATGTCGATGGCGCCGAAGATGTCCTCGGGTGGGACCACGTGCTACTCCTTCCGTCCCGGCTGTGGCCGTCCGGGTTGTGCCCGTCCCCGTTTTGGTGACCACATTCTCACCGGGCTGCCCCCAAGAAAGTCTGCCACATGCTGAGTTGGACCTGCAACCGGGTGCGGGACTGTCGCCAGTCTACTGTTTGTACAACAGCCCGGCCTGGTCCTCACATCGCCTTCTCTCCGACTGGCTGAACGGCTCGTAGGAGGAGGCCAACGCGACGTTGTCATGCACCCTGTCAGGGAACCTCGACCCCGGAATAGCCACGGAGACATGGGGGTTGGACAGGACGAACCGCAGCAGGCCGGCGGGTGTAAGGGAGCTGTCGCCTTCCGCGATCCTGGTCCTGATGCTGCTCATTCGTCCCGACCCGCCCAGGGGCCGCATCGCTATCACCCCGATATCCGCATTGTTGGCCCGGCATATCAGCTCTTCCGTTTCCGGAGCGAAAGCGGAGTATTCCAGCATTACGGTGTCGAACTCGCCGGAACCGATCGCCTCCTTCAGGACGTCCATGCTGTGAGATGAGACTCCGATGTGATCGACCAGGCCCCGAAGCTTCGCAATCTTCAGCCCCTCCAGGGCCCCGCCCTCCTGCATGACCTCCTCCCAGACCTCTAAGGACGAAACGTCGTGCAGCTGGTACAGGTGCACCTTGTCCACGCCAAGAACCTGCCTGCTCCGGTCCACGTCGTATTGACTGCCGTCCCTTGTCCTCTTGAAGGTCTTGGAGGCCAGATAAACGTCCTTGGCGCCTACGGTCCTTATCGCTTCGCCAACGAGATACTCGCTGCCCTGGTACTCCCGGGCCGTGTCTATGAAATTGATCCCGGACTCGAGTGCGACTACCAGGGTCTCAAGACCGTCGGCAGCTTGGGGGGTGTCCATCGCCCCGAGACCAAGCTCGGTCACCATGAGCCCCGTTCTGCCCAGCCTCCGTTTCTTTAGAGCCAATCCGCCTCTCTCACCTCCACCGGACCAGTGTATCGGAGGCCACGACCCCAAGACCCCGAGGGCGGACTATCAGCGGACTGATTTCCAGCCGCACAAGCCGGCTCTTGTTCGTTTCGGTGAATCTTGCCAGGTTGAGGAGACAGTCTACCAACGAGTCGATGTCTCCCGGCGGCCTGCCGTTCAGGCCCTGCAGCACGGGAGCCGTTCGCAGCCGGCCCACGGCTCGTTCGGTCTCGTCGCGGCCTGCCGGCAACAGGAGGATCTGCTCATCGTCCGATATCTCGGCAAGCTCACCGCCGGACCGGATAGCAAGGAAGAACCCAAACTGGGGGTCCGCCTGGATACGGGCTGAGAGGTGCGCTATCCCGTCGGTAGTCGCCTTCTCCACAAGCAGGGGCTCGTCGTCGCCCAGCGAGGTTACGGCGTCCCTTACCGCCGCGGCGCTGTTGAAGGTCTCATAGGCGCCGGCCCCAGGGGAGGAGCCGGTCTTCGAGGGGTCCACACGCTTGATCACCACAGGATATCCCAGCCCTTCGGCTGCTCGTACCGCCTCGTCGGCGCCCGTTACTGTCCTGCCCTTCGGCGTTGGGACCCCCTCAGCCGACAGCGCTTCATTCGCCGAAGGCCTGTCCCCCAGGCGACCCTCATTCCCGTCCGGCGGCCCGCCCCCGGCCAGGAGCTTGGCGGGCAGGCTGCTTCTGTGGCTTCGGCCCAGATGCCAAGCCGCTTCAACCGCAGCCAGCCCTTCAGTCATGCCCCGGAGAGTAGCTACTCCGGCCGCATGAAGCTTGCTGCTGACGGACTCGGTCAACCCTTCATGGAAGCTTGCCATAACGGCGGTTGGGGCCCCGGTCTCCTCGACGGCCGCAATCCATGACTCCACGGCGACGTGATAGCTCTCCGCATCGCACCTGTCTTCCCGGGGCCAGTCGAGCACAAGCAGGGACAGATCGAATCCTCCGCCCAACATGGCCTCATAGGTCCGGGTCATGCGAGGTCGGTCGCCCCAGGTGAACGTGTGATAGTCGAAGGGGTTCGACACCACCACGAGCCCGGGCAAAGTGCTCTGCACCTCATCGTGGTGCTGCTGCTCCATCTGCGGATACACCAGGTCTCGGCCGATGGCGGCGTCGGCAATCAGGGAGGCCTCGCCCCCGGAGGCGCTCATGGAGGAGATGCGGTTGCCCTTGAGGGACCCGACGACGGATACGAGGTTCAGGGTCTCGATGAACTCAGCCAGCGAGCGCACGTGGGCAATGCCGACCCGGTTGCAGAAGGCGTGAAAGACCTCGAAGGAACCGGTAACTGAAGCCGTGTGCCTGAAGGCAATCCTGTTGGACTGGCTGGAGGCGCCGACCTTCAAGGCGACTATCGGCTTCTTGACTTCGAGGGCCCGGCGGGCCACTTCGTCCAGGGCCTGGGCGTCATCGACGCCCTCGACATAGAGCCCGATTGCGGAGACGCGATCGTCCTCCAGGCAGGCGGCAGCCACCTCCGACAGGCCGACGTTCGCCTGGTTCCCTACGGTTACGACGTAGGCGATGGACAGCGCCCGTTGATTTTGGGTGATGTTTATGCCCACGTTGCCGCTTTGTGTGATGATGGCGACTCCTCGGTCGACTCCGAGTCCGCCATGCTGCTCCGGCCACAGCCCCACGCCATCCAGGTAGTTGAGAACGCCCACGCAGTTGGGGCCGATTATCGGCATCGGCCCCGCCGCCTCCACGAGCTCGTCCTGGAGCGCTATGCCCTCTTCTCCCGACTCTTTGAACCCGGAGGCGTGGCACACGGCGCCGCCGGCCCCCATCCGGGAAAGGGTTCCCACCACCTCCACCGTTACGTTTCTGTTGACCCCAAGGAAGGCGGCGTCGGGGGCCAATGGCAGGTCGGCTACGCTGGGGAAGCACTTTCGGCCCGCCATCTCCGAACGTTTGGGATGGACCGGCCAGATCTCACCTTCGAATCCCAGGCCGTCGCACTGGTTGGCGACCAGCTCGGCGAACCCTCCGCCAACGACGGCTATGGACTCTGGCCGGAAGAGGCGGGTCAACCTTGCGCCGGCAGAAGCATCTCTTGTCATCCTAGCCCTCCAAGGGACGAAGCAGGCTGCGGGATATGATATGGCGCTGGATTTCGCTGGTCCCGTCCCAGATCCTCTCGACCCGGGCATCGCGCCAGAACCGTTCTATGGGGTACTCGTCCATCAGACCCATTCCGCCGAAAATCTGTATGCCATGGTCGGTCACTCGGGCCAGGGTCTCGCTGGCAAAGAGCTTCGCCTGCGAGCAGTGGCGGTCGGCCTCCAGCCCCTGGTCTATCCTCCAGGCGGCCGCCATGGTCAAGTAATCGGCTGCGTCGATCTCCGTCACCATGTCCGCCAGCTTGAACGATGTGCCCTGGAACCTCCCTATCGCCTGGCCGAACTGCCTTCGACTGACGCACCAGTTGAGGCACAGGTCCAGGGTCCGGCGGGCGCGACCCACGCTCATTGCGGCCACGGTCAGCCTGCTGGCAAATAGCCAGGTGTTGGCCAAATCGAAGCCCTTGCCTTCCTCTCCCAGCAGCTGCTCTGACGGGACCCGGCAATCGTCGAAGGTAAGGATGGAGTTGTTATATCCCCGGTGGGATATCGAGTTGTAACCCTTCTTGATCTCGAACCCCGGGGTGCCCCGGTCAACCAGGAAGGTGGATATCCTCGACCGCGGTCCCCTCGGGGTCTCGTCGACCCCGGTGGTGGCGAAGACTATGGCGAAATCGGAAATGTCGGCATGACTGATGAAGTGCTTGGTGCCGTTTAGGATATAGTCGTCTCCGTCCTTTCTGGCAGACGTGGTCATCGAGCGAACGTCGGAGCCGGCGTCCGGTTCAGTTATGGCGAGGCAGTCGTGCCTCTCCCCTCGGACCGATGGATACAGGTACCGCTCCTTCTGCTCGTCATTGGAGGCGCAGAGTATGTTCGAGGGCCTTCCGAAGTGATGGTTGAGGGCCATCGAGGTGCGGCCCAGCTCTCGTTCCAGCAACGTGAACGAAACACTGTCCAGGCCTCCGCCGCCGAACTCCTCCGGAATGTTGGCCGCGTAGAATCCCATGTCAATCACTTTTTTCCGGATCTCTGCTCCTACGTCCGGGTCGAGGCCGCCATCGGTCTCAACCTGTTGCTCCAGCGGGTACAGCTCGGTCTCAACGAAGTCACGAACGGTGTCGACGATCATACGTTGTTCCGAGCTCAAGCCGAATTCCACTTCAACCTCCCTGCTGCAAATGGTGTCGCCAGTTTGCGGTCGGGCTCACCTGCCCGGGCGTTGGCGCCGGCGTCCGGTAAGGACCTTCCAAAAAGCTACTCCACCAATTCTCTCAGGGCCTCGGTAAAGGCTGGCAGGACCTTCTCCCAGTCACCCACCA
Organism: Dehalococcoidia bacterium; assembly: GCA_965207305.1. Classification (GTDB taxonomy): domain Bacteria; phylum Chloroflexota; class Dehalococcoidia; order Lucifugimonadales; family JAGWBF01; genus JAGWBJ01. Next base: position 910,986 of record CBDBMB010000004.1, read on the forward strand.
CACCGTACCGGGCCTCCTTGAAGATATTGGCCTCGGGGTCCCTGTTGATGGCCACGATAGCCTTTGCTCCTGAGCATCCAGCCATATGCTGGCTCGCGCCGGAGATGCCTACCGTTATGTAGAGGTCCGGGGTTATGGTCTTCCCGGTTAGGCCGATCTGCCACGATGGGGGCACCCATCCCGCGTCCACCGCCGCCCGAGAGGCGCCGATGCCGGCCCCCAAGAGCTTGGCCACCTCGTCCAGGTGCTCGAAGGGCTCCGGACCACCCAGTCCCCTGCCCCCTGCCACGATCAGCTGGGCCGTTTCCAGCTGTATCCCTCGGGCCTGTTCCTCTTTGCGCTCCACCAGCTTTACTCGCGCTATGGAGGGGTCCAGCTCCATGTCCAATGAGACCGTTTCCCCCTGGCGCGAGAGGTCGGCCTCCAGAGGCGCGTAGACCTTGGGCCTGACGGAGGCCATCTGTGGGACGCCGGTGCAGACCACGGCGACACGGGCATTGCCGCCGTAGACGGGGCGATGAGCAACCATCCTCTTCGACTCCGCATCAATGGCCACTTCTAGGCAGTCATGGGCCAGGCCGACGCCCAGACGTGCCGCCAATCGCGGGGCTATCTCCCTCCCGTTGTCGGTCCTCCCCATAAGGAGCACGCTGGGGCTGGTCTCACTGCAGATGCGGGCGAGAGCGGCCAGATGTAGCTCCGGCTGATAGTCGGTCAGCAAGGGGTCGCTGACCAGACATACCAGGTTCGCGCCGTGGGCGATGGCGTCGCTGGCCGCCGGCCCCGGGTCGGCGCCGACCAGGCCGATGGCAAGCCTCTGCTCCAAGCCCTCGGCAAGGGAGCGGCCAGCCGCCAGCAGCTCTCTTGTGGTGGATGTCAGGGAGCCGTCTTCGAGCTCCCCAAGTACAAGGACTCCCGTTGCATCGGCCATGTTGACGCTCCCCGGTCTATATCAATTTGTCCTCGCGAAGCTTGAGCGCGAGCAGCCGCCCGGAGTCCGCTTCGTCTTCTCCCTGGATCACCTCGCACTCCCTATCGGAGACGGGAGTATAGAGGTCGACAATTTCAACCCGCTGCTGGAGCTCTCCGGGCTCGATGCCCAGGTCCTGCACCGACCAGACGGTGGGTTGCTTTCTCCCTGCCGCCATAATGCCCCTGAGGGATGGGTAGCGCGGTTGCCCCAGCTCGTTGGTGACCGTCACCATGGCGGGCAGCGGCGCTTCCAGGACCTCGCTTCCCCGGGAGGTCAGCCGCTCGACGTTGACGCGGCCTTCAGCCACCTCGATGTTGATGCCTATGGTGACGCACGGCAGGCCCAACAACTCGGCTATGGCCAGGGGTACTTGACCGTTGTCCCAATCGGAGGCCTGCCTTCCGGCTATGATCAGGTCGAAACCGTCCAGCTTGGTGATGGACGCAGTGAGCACCTGGGCTGCCAGCGAGCTGTCCGCGGTATTGGGGAGAGCGTCATCCTGCACCAGAACAAGATTGTCGGCGCCCATCGACAGGGGCTTCTTCATGACGTCCATGGAGAAGCTCTGGCCCATGGACAGCACGGTAACAGTGGCCTCTTGTGAATCTTTGATGCGAAGGGCGGCTTCTACGGCGTTCTCGTCGAAACCGTTGACCACAGGAGAGATGCTGTCCGGGGTAACAACCCGGCGGTTCTCCCGGTCCACCCGAAAAGATGAGGCGGGCATCTCCGGGTCCACGACCTGCTTGGCCAAGACTATGATCTTAAGGGGCATTCCATACCTCTCTGAACAACCCGGTCCCGCAGCACGGCGCTTCTACCCTTCTGATTACTCTCCTCCCTCATTTCTGCAACAAGGGCCGGGCCGGCATTGGGACATTCCACGTTTCCACGGCGGGGACGGTGATCAAACAATCCGGTACATATTGTCGTGTTCTCGTACGCTATTGTCAAATTTGTGTACGTATTTGTCAAGCTAATGAGTGTAGGCGGTTCGAGGCGCTGCCTGAGGGCCGGGCATCCATGGCGTCACTGGGAGAAGTGCATGCAGGCCGTGGGACGGTCTACAAGGGTCTTGCGTTGAGCATGGAGTGATCTGGCGCCTCGCGCGAAGTACGGGCACCAATTATGATGGTCTTGGACGGCGGGATATGAAAGGAGACTTGCAGATGGAGAGTGGCCAAAGGCTTGGCATTCTGGTGGGGGGTGGTCCCGCGCCGGGCATTAACGGCGTTATCAGCTCCGTGACGATAGAGGCCATCAACTCGGGCTTCCAGGTGGTGGGCATATATGATGGGTTCGAGCACCTGATACTGGGCCGCACGGACCAGGTACGCCCGCTGACCATCCCGGACGTGTCCCGCATACACTTTCAGGGAGGCTCCGTGCTGCGGACCTCCCGGGCCAACCCCACCCGCAGCCTCGATCATCTGCAGCGCGTCGGGCAGACCCTCGCGTCGCTGGGTATCGGCCATCTGGTGACCATCGGCGGTGACGACACGGCATTCGGCGCCGCGGAGGTGGCAAGGGTGTCTCAAGGCTCGCTCCGACTGGTCCACGTCCCAAAGACCATAGACAACGACCTGCCCTTGCCCGGGGGAATGCCGACCTTCGGCTACGAGACCGCACGGCAGGTGGGAACCGGGATCGTGCTCAACATGATGGAGGACTCCCGGACCACCAATCGTTGGTACCTGGTTGTGGTGATGGGACGCACGGCAGGTCACCTTGCCCTGGGCATAGGCAAATCGGCGGGGGTCACCAACACCATAATCCCAGAGGAGTTTTCTAGCTCACGCCTGTCTCTGGAGGAAGTGGGCAAGGTCATCGAGGGCGCCATCCTCAAGCGGCGGTCTATGGGCCAGATGCACGGCTTGGTGGTGGTCGCGGAGGGCATAGGCAGCAGGCTGGACGCCGAGGAGCTGTCCCATGTCCCAGGTGTGGTGGTAACGCACGACCCTTACGGCCACATTCGCCTTGGGGAGATACCCCTGGCGATGATACTGCGCCAGGCGGTGCAGAGGAGGTTCGCCGAACGGGGAGAGGTGCTGCAGCTTGTCGACTCCACCATCGGATACGGGCTCCGCTCGGCGGCGCCCGTTCCCTTCGACATCGACTATACGCGCACCCTCGGCTACGGGGCCGTCCGAGCCCTGGTGGAGGAGCCCGAGGATGAGCTGTCCCAGGGCGCCCTCATTTGCATAGAGAGCGGGACCCTGCGGGCCCTTCCCATGAGAGATCTCAGAGACCCCGCTACCGGCAAGACCCGGGTCCGCCTTGTCGACGTCAAGTCCTCCTACTACACCACCGCCAGGGAGTACATGATCCGCCTGGAAAGGAGCGACCTGGACAACCCCCAAATGCTGGGCCAAATGGCGGAAGCGGCCAACATGACCAGGGAAGAGTTCCTTGAGATCTTCTCTTCAGTGGTGAGCTGACTCCCAGAAGGAGAGCGCACGGCCATGTGCCGGGCTCGCCCCCCGGCGTCGAATTGATAAACGGTACCGGGCGGCGTATAATGTGCGATGGAAAAGAGACTAGTAGCCCCCCGGAGGATTCAGATGGCTGAAACAGGTACCTGGAGAGTAAAGGCCGGGCTGGCCCAGATGCTCAAGGGCGGCGTCATCATGGACGTGGTCAACGCGGAGCAGGCCAGGATCGCCTACGAGGCCGGAGCCGTCTCGGTCATGGCACTGGAGCGGGTGCCTGCCGACATAAGGGCCCACGGCGGCGTGGCCAGGATGGCCGACCCCACCAAGATCAGGGAGATCATCGACGCCGTGACCATTCCTGTGATGGCCAAGTGCCGCATCGGGCACTTCGTCGAGGCGCAGGTGCTCGAGGCCCTGGGCGTGGACTACATAGACGAGTCAGAGGTGTTGACGCCCGCCGACGAGGCGCACCACGTCTGGAAGCACGATTACAAGGTGCCATTCGTCTGCGGCTGCCGCAACCTGGGAGAGGCGCTGAGGCGCATCGCCGAGGGTGCCGCCATGATCCGCACCAAGGGAGAGGCGGGCACCGGCGACGTGGTGGAGGCCGTGCGGCACATGCGGGCCGTGCAGGGAGAGATCCGCCGGGTTCGGAACATGTCCGAGGACGAGCTGCCCACGGCAGCCAAGGAGCTGCAGGTGGACCTCGAGCTCCTGACTGAGACCCGGAAGCAGGGCAGGCTCCCCGTGGTGAACTTCGCTGCCGGCGGCGTGGCGACCCCCGCCGACGCGGCCCTCATGATGCAGCTTGGCGCCGACGGCGTCTTCGTCGGGTCCGGCATCTTCAAGTCCGGCGACCCGGAGAAGAGGGCCAAGGCCATCGTCATGGCGGTGACCCACTACAACGACCCGAAGATCGTCGCCGAGGTGTCTCAGGACCTGGGCGAGCCCATGGTGGGCATCGGCGTCAGCTCCCTCCCCGAGGAAGAGCTGCTGGCCCCCCGCGGCAACCTCTAACCCTCGATGGACCGCAACCGGCAGCGGGCCGCCGCCGTTCCCGGGTGGAAGCTGGCCTAGGTGGCGACTGGCCTGGGTGACGACTGAATTGAAAACGGGAGTCCTAGCGTTACAGGGCGACTTCGCCGAGCATATCGCCGTGCTGAAGCGCCTGGGATCGGACACGGTGGAGGTGCGGCTGCCCCGGGACCTGGAGGGGATAGACGCCCTCATCATGCCCGGCGGCGAGAGCACCACCTTCGGCTACCTTATGGGCCTCTACCACCTGAAGGAGCCCATCAGGGAGATGGCCCGCCGGGGCGTCCCCATCTGGGGCACCTGCGCCGGCATGATAATGATGGCCCGGGAGCTGACGGAGGACGAGCCCGTTCCCCTGGGGCTCATGGACATCCAGGTCGTGCGGAACGCCTTCGGCCGCCAGGTGGACAGCTTCGAGGCTGACCTGGAGGTCGAGCCCCTGGGATCCGAGAAGTTCACCGCCGTGTTCATACGCGCCCCCGTCATCTCCCAGGTCGGCGACGGCATCAGGGTGCTGTCCCGCCTCGACGACGGCCGGCCCGTGGCAGTACAGGAGGGGACCCTTCTGGCCACCTCCTTTCACCCCGAGCTCACGGACGACGTCCGTTTGCACCGGTACTTTCTGAGCCTGGCATCCGGGGAGCCCCCCGGGACCGGGCACCCGGCAGGTGCCCCACAAGAATGACTCAGGTCCGAGCAGGGCGTGTTGACACCAGCAAGCCGCTGAATACCGTAGTGGCTGGCTTCCGTCGTGTTCCGAGCCCCCCGGACGCCCTTCCGACCCTCCCGGATGACGCCGTCGCTTTCACCGCCCCGGAGACAAAGGGATGGTAGCCGCGGACAGGCGCATACAGGATGACCTGGACACCCTGCTGGAGGCCCTGCCTCCCAGGGTCCGGACGCCTCTGCAGGAGCGGGAGGACCTCCACGACCTCCTCGAGGTGATCCTCGACCTGGGGCGAGTCCCCGAGGCCCGCTTTCCCGCGGGAGACGTGCCCCTGGACCAGCGCGAGGTGGACGCCGGGGACATCGAGTACGTCGTGTCCCACGTCGGCGAGTTCGGGGGCGACAACCGCGCGGGCATTCCCCGCACCCTGCACCGCATCTCCGCCATAAGGAACCGCAAAGACAAGATCGTGGGCATCACCTGCAGGGTAGGCCGGGCCGTCTACGGCACCATCAAGATCATCGAGGACCTGGTCTCCGGAGGGATGAGCATCCTCCTGCTGGGGAGGCCTGGAGTGGGCAAGACTACCCTGCTCCGCGAGGTGGCCCGCGTCCTGGCTGACAACGCCAGGAAGCGCGTAGTGATCGTGGACACATCCAACGAGATTGCCGGGGACGGCGACATACCACACCCGGCCATCGGCCACGCCCGCAGGATGCAGGTCTCCACCCCGACCCGTCAGCACTCGGTGATGATAGAGGCGGTGGAGAACCACATGCCCGAGGTGATCATAATCGACGAGATGGGCACCGAGCTGGAGGCCGCGGCCGCCAGGACCATCGCCGAGCGCGGGGTGCAGCTGATCGCCACCGCCCACGGCAACACCCTGGACAACCTGATCGTCAACCCCACTCTGTCGGACCTGGTGGGTGGCGTCCAGTCGGCGACCCTGGGGGACGAGGAGGCCCGCCGCCGTGGCACCCAGAAGACGGTCCTGGAGCGCAAGGCCCCTCCCACCTTCGACGTCGTGGTGGAGATACAGAGCTGGGAGCGAGTCGCGGTACATCAGGACATCGCCCAGGTGGTCGACTCCTGGCTGAGAGGCTATCGCACCGCCCCCGAGTCCCGCTGGCTCAGCGAGGCCGGGGAGGTCAAGAAGGCCCTCGAGGTGGGGTCGGTGGGTCCGGGCAGGGACTCCCACCCGCCCCAGCCCGCGTCAGAGGCCGCCCATGCACCCGCCGGGGGCGGCGCCCCGGCGGCCAGGGTGTTCCTCTTCGGAGTCGGGAGGGAGAAGGTGGAGCAGGCGGCGGACTCGGCGGGGGTGTCCATGGAGGTGGCCAACGAGCTCCGCACCGCCGACGTGGTGCTGACCACCAAGACCCACTACCGGCGCGGGTCCCAGCTGGTCCGCGCCGCCGAGAGGGCGGGGAAGCCCGTGTACGTCCTCCGCAAGAACACGACCCACCAGATCGAGGAGTTCCTGAGGACGGCGACCAAGCCGCGGGAGGACGGCGGCGAGGTCGAGGAGGCCCTGCACGAGGCCAGGATCGCCGCGGAGCAGGTGCTCAACGGGCTGCAGACGGCGGAGCTGGCCCCCCAGCGCTCTTACATCCGTCGGCTCCAGCACCTCCTGGCCGAGCGGTACAGCGTGGCATCCACCAGCACCGGTCGGGACCCCAACCGCCACGTCACCTACTACAAGGCCTAGGTCGCCGTGAGGCCCTTGGGCGCCTTCATCGTGCTGGAGGGCGGGGACGGGGCCGGAAAGACCACCCACGCCGCTCTGCTGGCCCGACGCATGCGCCGCCGTGGCCGGACTGTGCTGGTGGCCAGGGAGCCAGGCGGCACGCCCCTGGGACGGGCGTTGCGGGGCTGGCTGAAGGGGGGACGCCCCACCACCCCCCTGGCGGAGCTCCTCCTCTTCTCGGCGGCCCGGGCGGAGATCGTGCACCGGGTGATACTCCCCGCGCTCCGCACGGGCGTCACCGTCGTCTGCGACCGCTTCGCCGCCTCCACCGTTGCGTACCAGGGCTACGGCCGGGGCTTGGACCTGGACCTGATACACACCCTGAACCTCCAGGCGACCCAGGGGCTTCGCCCCGACCTGACGGTGCTGCTGGACGTGCCCGCGGAAGCGGGCCTGGCGCGAAAGGCCCCGGGCAGCCGGGACCGGTTCGAGTCCGAGGTGGTGGAGTTTCACCGGCGGGTCAGGAGAGGGTACCTGTCCCTGGCGTCCTCGGCCCGGGGGGACTGGGCTGTCCTGGACGGCGCCGGGTCCAAGGCCGAGGTCGCCTCCCAGGTGTGGAAGACAGTTCAACCCCTCCTCGACAGGTAGAGGAGGGGTTGAATCTACGGCTCCGTATGGGGTCCTGTGTTAGTCGTTGGCGGCGGCGGGCATGGCGCCCAGCCTCTCGCGGACAAGCCCCTTCAGCTCCCTCACCTTGGCCAGGTCCGGGAACTTGTCTTCTTCCTTCTTATCGAAGATCTTCTGCCCGTCCAGGTAGACCTCCAGACGCCCGTTCCCCTTGGGGGTCAACGCTATGGCGGCGTCGGGGCCGAAGGACTGGAAGAACTCGTTCGCCATCCACGTGGCGGTGCCGTGGTGCTGTCAGGGTACGCAGTAGACGATGTCGATGTGGACCTTACACTTGTCGCAGGACATGGTTCTCCCTCCCATTAATTCCGTGGCTTGCCTGAGCACATATAGTCTAGCGCGTTTCCGCCGCAAGTCAAGGCCGGCCGTGGCTGAACACCGTTGACATTGAGACGCCCGGAAGCGTAGAATCGCCTAGGCAGTCCGCGGTTGTTGCCGCGTGCAGGATGATGCATAGATGCTGAGAATTCGATTGAGACGGGTGGGCAAGAAGGGCCAGCCCTCGTACAGGATAGTGGTGGCCGACGCCCGGGCGCCCCGTGACGGCGCGTACGTGCAGTGGATTGGGACCTACGACCCCCTCGTCGACCCGCCCAGGTTCACCATCGACCGGGAGAAGGCCCGCGACTGGATAAGCAAGGGCGCCCAGCCTTCGGAAGCGGTCCAGAGGATAATCGGGTGGGCCGACGCCGCCGCCCAAGAGTAGCCGCCCATGAAGGAGCTCATAGAGTACATAGCCCGCAACCTGGCAACCAAGCCCGACGAGGTCAAGGTGACCGAGGACGTGGAAGAGGACAGGGTTGTGCTGCGTCTGGAGGTTGCCGACGAAGACAAGGGCAAGATCATCGGCAGGCAGGGCCGCGTGGCCCAGGCCATGAGGGTCTTGCTCAGGGTCGCCGCCGTCAAGAGCGGCACCAGGGCGGTCCTGGAGATAGTCTAGCAGGCCCGTCGCCGGGCCCCACCCAATGGACGTGCCCCCCTCCCGGGAGCGGATGATACCCGTAGGCAGGGTCCTGTCTCCCAGGGGCGTCGGGGGCGAGGTACAGGTAGAGGTTCTCAGCGACTCCCCCGGCAGGTTCGCCCCCGGGGGAGCGGTGTTTCTGCAGGGAAGGCGGCTGGTCATAGGCCGGTGCTCCCCCCTTTCCCGGGGGAGGCTGGCCCTGGCCCTGGAGGGGGTGAGCGACCGCGGCCAGGCCGAGGGCCTGCGGGGCGCGCTGCTCACCGTCCCCGAGGAGATGGTGCCGCCCCTTCCCGAAGGCCGCTACTATCACTTCCAACTCGTGGACATGGATGTTTCCACGGCGGACGGGGAGCCCCTGGGGCGGATAACCGAGGTCCTGTCCACCGGTGCCAACGACGTTTACGTGGTCGTCGGGGAGGCGGGGGAGCTGCTGGTCCCGGCCCTGGAGGACGTGGTGATGGAGGTGGACGTCAGCGCCCGAAGGATGGTGGTGGAGCTGCCCCCGGGCCTCCGCGGCTAGGCCCTGCCCGCCCCTGCCCGGCCGCCCCGGTCCCGGCCTACAGGTGAAACTCGAGGACGTCTCCGTCAGAGACCACGTAGTCCCGGCCCACGCGCTGGCCGTCGAACTTGCCCGAGCCCCACAGCAGCGAGTACTTCAGCTTCCTTCCCCAGTCCTTGTGCAGCGACGCCGCGGCGTCGTGGACGTTGCTGCCCCGAGTGAGCACGATGGGAGACTCGTAGGCGGCGTCTTGCCCCGGGGCCTTGGTGTAGACCCGGACCAGGCCCAGGGCCAGGAACATGCCCTCCATCAGGTCGTCCAGACCCACGTCCTCCAGGGCCGACACCATCGTAGCCTCCAGCCGGGAGCCGAAGGCCGCCTCCAGCCTGCCCCACTGGTCCAGTCCCCCTGGCGCGTCGGCCTTGCTACCCACCAGCAGGGCCCGCTTCTCCACCCGCGACCCGTCCTGGTCCGGCTCTTCGCCGGGGCCCAGCAGCCGGTATCCCCACCTGTCCAGCTCCGCCGACAGCTCCTCCATCTGCCCGACGGCGTCCACGGACAGGTCGACGACGGCCACCAGAAGGTCCGTGTTCCTCAGCAGGCTGAACAGGCGCGTCTGCATGTCCTGGTCGTTGATGGCTGGGGTGTCCACCAGCTGGATGCCCACGTTCTGGTACATGACCATTCCCGGCTGGGGGACCTGGGTGGTGAAGGGGTAGGCGGCCACCTTGGCAGCAGCGCCCGTGAGGCTGGCCAGCAGCTGGGACTTGCCGCTGTTGGGCAGTCCGATGAGGGTTGCCTGTCCGGCCCCCTCCTTTCGCAGGGAGAAGGGCTGGGGCCCGCTGCTGGTGGGCTTGGGCTTGGCCAGGTCGGCCAGCAGCCGGGCCATCCTGGACCGAAGCTCGGCCCGCAGGTGGTCGGTGCCCTTGTGCTTGGGGGTCGCCGACGTCATCTCCTGCAGCGCCGCGATCTTCTCCGGCACGCTCTTGGCGCCCCGGAACTTCCGCTCGGCTTCGAAGTAGGCAGGAGGCAGGTTCGCCGGCATACGGCACCTCGGACTCGACTATAGCAACGGGTTGCCACCCAGTCAAACAGGGCCCTTGTCTAACCTCCGGCTGCGGTTATAATGGAGGCGCTCCCACAGGTACGTCCCGAAGATCTGCTCTTTCGAGCATTGTGGCGAGCAGTCCTTAAGGGAGGTTACGGGCCATGGGCGCCACCGAGACGATCGCCAACTGGATAGTGGACACTTCCTACGAGGACATCCCCCCTGAGTCGGTCCAGGCCGCCAGGGAGGCGTACCTGGACTGCCTGGGCCTGGCCCTGTCGGGGTCGGTACAGCCCCTGGGGAGGATAGTCACCGAATACGTCAAGGACCAGGGGGGCACCCCCGAGAGCACGGTGCTGGGGCCGGGGACCAGGGTACCGGCCGGTAGCGCCGCCCTGGCCAACGGCACCTTCGGATGCGCCATGGACCTGGACCCGGGGCCCATCATGGTGGGCATGGCCCCCGCGCTGCTGGCCGTGGGCGAGAGGATAGGCGCCACGGGCCGCGACCTGCTGGAGGCCTTCGTGGTGGGGAATGAGCTGGCCGTGGCCCTGGAGGCGGTCACTCACACCAACCTCCAGAACCGGGGCATCCACGCCATCGGCGGCGGGCGTATATCCGTGGCGGCGGCCTGCTCCAAGCTCCTGGACCTGGACGCCCGGAAGACGGCCATGGCCATGGGCCTCGCCACCTCCACCGAGGGGGGCCTGGTATCCAACCAGGGCACCATGACCAAGCCCCTGCACGCGGGCCTCATCGCCAAGGACGGGGTCATGGCCGCGCTGATGGTCGAGAAGGGCTTCACGGGCCTGGACCACGTGTTCGACCACCCCAGCGGCTGGTACGGGGCCAGCCCCTCGGAGGGCACCGCCGACATGGGGCCCGTGGCCGAGGCGCTGGGCCACCCCATCCGGATACAGGACACCAAGTACATCCGGCGGTTCCCCTGCTGCCGCACCAACCACGGGATGCTGGACAGCATCCTGGGCCTGATGTCGGAGCACGGGTTCGGCCACGAGGACGTGGAGAGCCTGGAGATGACCCAGCAGCACGGGTCCATCGTCATGCTCTTCCTGGAGCCCGAGGACGAGCACGAGGCCCGGTTCAGCGCCCTGTTCTGCGCGGCGGCCGCCCTGGTGGACGGGAAGATCGGCATCGACACCTTCACCGAGGAGAAGGTCAGGGACCCGGTGGTCAGGTGCACCATGGACAAGGTCCGCATCAACGTCCGCGCCAGGTGGCATGAGAGCCGGGACGACTACTCGGCGGGGGTCCCCGTGAAGGTACGCCTGAAGGACGGGCGGGTGCTGGAGCACCGGACGCCCATGAGCCAGATATACGGGGCGCCCCAGAACCCGTGGCCCGTGGACGCCATCCTGGAGAAGTTCCGGGAGAACGCGGCCATGGCCCTGCCACAGGATATGGTGGAGCCCGCCCTCCAGACCTGGGTCAAGGTCGACGAGGTAACCGACCTGGCCCCCGCCGTCAAGACCCTGGTGGCCGGGTAGCCGTCCCCGCCGCCCCCACCGGCGGGTGGGGCAACACCATGCCCGCGCGGAGCGCGGGGTGGGAGGGTGGGCCAAATAACCCCGGGGAGGGGCCTGAGGGTACAGCAAACTCCGGAGACAGGACACTAGGAGGCCAATACGATGGGCGCTACCGAGACCGTATCCGACTGGATAGTCAACACTTCTTATGAGGACATCCCCCCCGACGCCATCCGGGTGGCCGGCGAGTCGTGCTTCGACCTGCTGGGCGTCACCCTGGCGGGGGCCGTGCAGCCGGTGGGGGAGATAATCGAGAACTACGTGGTGGAGCAGGGGGGCGCTCCCCAGGCCACCGTGGTGGTCTCGGGCCTCAGAACGTCCATGCCCAACGCCGCCCTGGCCAACGGGACCATGGGCCACGCCCTGGACTACGACGACTTCGGCGGCTTCGGCCACCCGACGGTGGCCATCTTCCCCTCCCTGCTGGCCCTGGGAGAGAAGACGGGGGCGTCGGGCCGGGACCTGCTGGAGGCCTACGTCATCGGGTGCGAGGTGGGCATCGCTCTGGACAGGGGCACCAAGTACCAGCAGATGGCCCGGGGGTTCCACAGCACGGCGGTGCTGGGCCGGATGGCGTCGGCCGCGGCCTGCGCCAAGCTCCTGAAGTTCGACCAGGCGCAGACGTCCACGGCCCTGGGCATCGCAGGGTCCATGGCCGGCGGGCTCATCCACAACTTCGGCACCATGACCAAGCCGCTGCACGCGGGGCTCACCGCCAGGGACGGCGTGATGGCCGTGCAGCTCGCGGGGATGGGGCTGACGTCGGGCCGGCAGGTCCTGGAGCACCCCGTGGGCTTTGCCAACACCGTCCTGGGGGAGGGCACCTACGACCTGGACGAGATCGCCCGGGCCCTGGGAGACCCCTTCCATACCCAGAGCGACCTGATGATAAAGAAGTACCCCGCCTGCGGGGGCAACCACGGGATGCTGGACAGCATCCTGGGCCTGATGCGGGAGCACCGGTTCGACTACAAGGACGTGGAGAGCCTGGACGTGGACCAGTCCTTCCTGTCGGTGGTGATGCTGTACAGGGAGCCCGAGGACGAGCTGAAGGGCAAGTTCAGCGTCCTGTACAACGCCGCCTCGGCCCTGGTGGACGGGGAGGTGGGTATAGACACGTTCACGCCGGAGAAGATACGGGACCCGCGGATACGGGAGACGATGTCCAAGGTCAACCTGAACGTCCGGTCCCGGTGGGACGAGGGCTCCTCGGAGGTGAAGGGGGCGACGCCGGTGCGGGTCCGGCTGAAGGACGGCCGGGTCCTGGAGCACGCCACCCCGCGAGAGGAGATCCTGGGGCACCAGAGCAACCCCTGGGGCATGGAGGGCATCACCAACAAGTTTCGCGCCAGCGCCCGTCTGGCCCTCTCCGACGAGGGCGTGGAGCGGGCCATCGAGACGTGGTCCGACGTGGCCCGGGTCGAGGACGTGGGTGAAGCGGTCAAGACGCTGGTGGCGTAGTCGCCGGCACCCCGCCGAGCGCTGATGGCCGGCAGCCCGCAGCCGCCGCAGCTGCTCCTGGGTCCCTACCGGGTATTGGACCTGACCGGCGGGGACATGCTGCTCTGCGGCAAGATACTGGCCGACCTGGGCGCCGACGTCCTCCAGGTAGAGCCCCCCGGCGGCAGCGAGTCCCGGCGGGCCGGCCCCTTCTACGGCGACGCGCCCCATCCCGACCGGAGCCTGCTGTGGTGGGCCTACTGCGCCGGCAAGCGCAGCGTCACCCTCGACCTGGACACAGTCGACGGACGGGGCATCTTCACGCGCCTGGTCCAGGGCGCCGACTTCCTTATAGAGTCTTTCTCTCCCGGCCGCATGGCGGAGCTGGGCCTGGCCTACGGAGACCTGGAGAGGGTGAACCCGTCGCTGGTGATGGTGTCCGTCACCGACTTCGGCCAGGATGGCCCCTACTCCGGCTACCAGGGCACGGACATCGTTGACATGGCCCTGGGCGGGTTCATGCACCTCACGGGGGACGCCGACCGGCCTCCCCTCACCGTCGGCTGTCCCCAGGCCCGCCGCCACGGCGCCGCCGCGGGGGCCATGGGCGCCCTGGTGGCCCACACCCACCGGGCCGTCACCGGCGAGGGCCAGCACGTGGACGTCTCCTGCCAGCAGGCCGTGGCCAAGGCCCTGGCCCACGCGCCCCAGAGCTGGGACATGGAGGGCCTGGTCATCCAGCGCATGGGCGTGTACCGGCAGACCTCCGGGGACACCAGGGTCAGGGTCAACTGGCCCTGCAGGGACGGGCACATCAACTACATGCTCCAGGGGGGCAGCGTCGCCTGGAGCACCCGCAACCTGCTCCAGTGGATGCGGGAGGAGGGCTCGGGCGACCAGGTCCTGGAGGGGGTCCCCTGGGAGGAGCTGGGCTACGGCCAGGTGACGGAAGAGCTGATGGACAGGGCCTCGGGGCCGCTGGGCGACTTCTTCCGGCGCCACACCCGGGAGGAGCTGACCAGGGGCAGCGTGGAGCGGCGCATCCTGCTGTTCCCGGTGGCGACCTACGGGGACCTGCTGGAGCACCCGCAGCTGCAGGCGAGGGGCTACTTCGTCGAGATGGACCACCCGGAGCTGGGCCGCTGGGTGACCCATCCCGGCGCGTTCGTCAAGGCCGGGGACGTGGCCACGGGACCGCGGCGGCGGCCTCCCCTGGTGGGGGAGCACAACCACGAGGTGTACGCCGGGGAGCTGGGGCTGGCGCCCGGGGAGATGGCCGTGCTCAGGGAAGGGGGCGTCATCTGATGCCGCATGCCCTGGAAGGCCTCAAGGTGCTGGACTTCTGCTGGGTCGCCGTGGGCCCCATGACCACCAGGTACCTGGCCGAGTACGGCGCCACGGTGGTTCGGGTGGAGTCGGGCCGCAGGCCGGAGGTGCTGCGGATGGCGGCCCCCTTCAAGGACGGCGTGTCGGGCATCAACCGCAGCGGCTACTTCGCCAACATGAACTCCAACAAGTACGGCGTGGCCATATCCATGCGCCATCCAAGGGCCAGGGATCTGGTGCTCAGGATGGCCCGGTGGGCGGACGTGGTGACGGAGAACTTCACCCCCGGGACCATGGAGGGCTGGGGGGTGGGCTACGAGGAGCTGTCGGCGGTGAACCCGGGCGTCATCATGTTCAGCGCCTCCATGATGGGCCGGGGAGGGCCCCTGGACAGGCAGCCGGGGTTCGGGCCGGTGCTCTCCTCCCTGGTGGGCCTGACGGGCATCACGGGGTGGCCCGACAGGGAGCCGGTGAACCCCTACGGCGCCTACACCGACTTCATCGTCCCCCGGTTCGCCGTGGCGTCCATACTGGCGGCGGTGGACTACCGCCGGCGCACGGGCAGGGGCCTCCACCTGGACATGTCGCAGCTCGAGACGTCCATCCACTTCTCGGCCCCCACCATGCTGGACCGGGCGGTGAACGGCCGGGAGCAGGGCCTGAGGGGGAACCGCCACCCGGCGCTGGCCCCCCACGGGGCGTACCCGTGCCTGGGCGAAGACCGGTGGATCGCCATCGCGTGCCGCAACTACGGGGAGTGGGACGCGCTGCGGGGCGTCCTGGACCCCTCGGGGCGGGGCGAGATATCCGGGGAGCGGTTCGCGTCCCTCCTGGGCAGGAAGTCCCACGAGGACGACCTGGACAGGGCCATCGGGGAGCGCACCGGCGGCTGGGACCGCCGGGAGCTGATGGAGGCGCTGCAGGGTGCGGGGGTGCCCGCGGGGGTGGTCAGCGACCCGCGGGACCTGTTCGAGGACCCCCAGCTTCGGCACCGGGGACACTTCACCTACCTGGACCACCCGGAGATAGGCCCCTACGCCACCGACCAGACCGAGGCCCACCTGTCGCGAACGCCGGGCAAGCTGGACCGGGCCGCGCCCCTCCTGGGGGAGCACACGGAGCAGGTGCTCACGGAGATGATGGGGCTCTCGCCCGAGGAGTACCGCTCGCTGAAGGACGACGGGGTCCTGGAGTAATTCCGGAGGGCTTTGCACCTAAAGTGTAGTTGCCTCACGATTCTTGCCTAAAGTGCCTGCCTTTCGGTTCAGGGTGCCTAGTCGTAGCTTCTGAGCATCCACCAGTCGGGACGCCCCTCCAGCCAAGCGAGAAACCGCTTAGTGTACGCTTTCATGGTGCTGGTCCATGAGTCTGAGAGTCCCTCTGCCCTCTGGACCCGCTCCAGTTCCTCCCAGTACCGCTCCAGCAATGTCTCCCAAGGTGTAGGCATCGTGTACCCTCCTTACCCTATCTCCCGATACATGTGTTACAGGGCACCTTACCCGTTGCCCAGCGAGCTTGCCCAAGCGTGTTGAATGCCAGCGTAATCGGGCCAGTCTTGGGGTAGGTCTTGCGAGGAGGCGGGGGAGTGGCGGTATAATTGACGGTAGTCATGGTGGAGCTTAGACCCTCAGTCATGATTAGGCGGCGGCTTGCCGCGCCTTCCGTTCCTGAAATGCGCCATTACGGCACCAAGGAGGAGGTGTCAGAAGCGTCCGGCGTCTAGCTACGTGCTGGCGCATAATAGCGTTAACTCGGGCTGCCCCGCGACGCAAGCCGTCGGGCAGTTATGGGTTAAGGGGCCCCGGGCCAGACTCGAACTGGCGTCCTCCCCTTGCGACGGGGGCGCTCTACTCCTTCTGAGCTACCGGGGCATGGTTCCAGAGGCGGCGTGGTCATGCTTGAAGGGCGGACCACGCCGTCTCCCGTTAAAACGGCAGATCGTCAATCGGTGTCCTGTACTCGAAAGTGTTACGGGCAACCTTTGTAAATCCATCGGCACGCGCCAGTACCGTGCCGATCACCGCCAGGGGTTGCTGCACTCCAAGGTCGAACCCCGCAATGGTCATCTCGTCCAGCACATGCTGTACCCTGATCAGGTTATTCCCTGGGGGAAGACGCCGCCAGAGGGCCTGCGCCGCTTCGATTATCACTCTAGGTCGCTCCGAGGCTTCAACGGGCTCCAGGCTTGGTGTGGAATCCGATGTCTCTATCATGCCGGAATCCTGCAAGTAGGCTCCGAGGGCATTGATGAGGGCCGCCTGGTTCCGCAACCTATCGAATTCGGCGTCTATTTGGCGCAGCAACACATCGCCCAAGTCGTAGGCTGCCTGATCCCCTTCTACCGTCCACCTATCCATCATTTCCCGTACGTAGTCGCGCATGCGTTATCTCTCCGAACATTAGTAACTATACTCAGTCACTACTGAGTGAGCATACCATATCCCGTCAAGATGGACAACCAATGACAAGAGAGCACGTGTATAAGATCCAGGAAGCCTTCGCCGGCAAGGGGGTTTCTATATGTGCGTGCTCGGGGAGAAGCAGTTACCAAACCACGCGCTGGATTGCCTTGGCGATCCTGTTCACCATTCCTGCGTTCCTGACTCTCATTGGCCTGCCAGTCCGCGACCCTCAATGGCAGCAACGGCAACGGTAGACGGTCCTGACTCACGGCCACCGGCTTTTTGCCCATCGGGGACTGAAGGTGGCATAATGCCCAATTACGGAGGTGGTAGTGATGACGACAGAAGAACAAGAATTCTCGCGCCAATATGGCTCAGGTGCAGAACAGTACGGAAGATTCTACTGGTGCATTAAGACCAGACTCAGCGAGGAAACCGGCGAGATATATGCCTATGCAGACAGGGTGCTGATTGACCAAGGTTCTCTGGTGCTACTCTACACCCGTGACGGTCAGGAACTACCAGGTTTAGTTCTCGCGGCTGGTGCGTGGCAAGCTGTATATGCCGCCAGTGTGCTCGATGGCCATGCTGTTGCCGTTGAGCATTGGGAAGGTGAAATTCAACGGTAGCACCAAGGGCCAGATAGGAGGTCAGATCGGAATGGACCAGACACGCCGGGAATTGCGGGCCAGATTCTTCAAGGAGGACCTAGCAGAGAATCCCATCCCTGGGGATCGCGTGCGGGTGAAGGGCAATCCGACCAACCAAGCCCTGGTGGGTAAGACCGGAATCGTCAGGTCTCGCTATGTCGACTACACAGTGGAGATCGACGGCGAGTACCACCACCTGACTGGCCCCAGCCTAGAAATCTTGTAATAGACTCTTGATTCAGCCCGCCGAGTTTTGATTCAACCGGACCTTTTGGTGCAAAGCCTCTCCGGGGAATAACCCCAGGGAGTACCCCTACTTGAAGGCGGGCATCACCCTGTCGGCCAGGAGGCGGATGGAGTTCTCGACCAGGTCTATGGGGACCTGGCCTCCCAAGTTGGTCTCCAGGATCACTCCCGACAGGCCCAGCATCTCCCGGTACTGCTGGATGCGGTCGACGATGGCCTCGGGCGTGCCGTACATGACGCTGTCCCGCAGTATGTCGTCGTAGGAGACCTCCGAGGCCTTCTGGAACTCCCGGGCCACGTCCTCGCTGACGATGTTGGGGAGGAGTATCTTCGCCCGGAGGTCCACCTTGTGCATGGTGCTCGCCTCGGGATCGGACCTGGCCTTTGCCATGGTCTCGGCCGCGTAGGCGGGGATCCGGAGCATCACCTCACCCGGCCCCGGGAAGCCTGCCTCCCTCCGCACCTTCCGGTACACTGCCACACGCTCCACCAGCTTGGGGAAGCCCGTGACCGAAGGGACCAGTATGGACAGGCCCATCTCGCCGGCCTGCTCGAAGGACTCCTCGCTGCTTGCCGCGAACCAGATGGGCGGGTGGGGGCTCTGGTAGGGCCTGGGCACCAGCCTCACGTCCTGGAACGACCAGTACTCTCCCCGGTGGGAGAAGGTCTCCTGCGTCCAGGCCTTCCTGACCACCTCCAGCCCCTCGGAGAGGCGGCCCCTGGCCTCGTCGTAGGGTATGTTGAACCCCTTGTAGTTGACCAGCACGGGGCTGCGGCCCACGCCGAAGTCCAGCCGCCCGTCGCTGAGGAGGTCCACCGTGGCCGCCTCCTCGGCCACGCGGACGGGATTGTGGAGGGGCAGCAGCACCACCCCCATGCCTATCCTCACCCGGCTGGTGAGGCCAGCCACGGCGCCGGCGATGGTGAATGGGGAGCCCATGATGGTGTTCTCGGGGCTGAAGTGGTCCTCGGCCAGCCACACGGAGTCCATGCCCGACGCCTCGGCCTGCAGGACCTCCCGCAGGGACTCCCGGAGGGTCTGCGCCTGGGTCTTGCCCACCCGGGTATTGAACTCGGCGAAGGTGCCGAAGTGCATGGCGCCTCCTTTTCATCCCCCAGTGGCCGCCACGCCGGGGCAGCGGCATGGGCGGTCCTATTGGAAGCTGGGCATCACTTCCCTGGCTAGTAGCCTGATGGAGTTGACCACCCGGTCGTAGGGGATGAGGCCGCCGTAGTTGGTCTCCATGACGACCCCGGATATGCCCAGCCGCCGCTGGTACTCCTGCACCCGCTGGATGACGTACTCGGGGGACCCGCAGACGGCGGTCTGCTCCACTATCTGCTCGTAGGGGGTCTCGGCGGTGCGCCTCATCCTCTCGGCCAGCTCCTCGCTGGCCGCTACCGCTGCCAGGTCCGTGGCGGCCCTGCGGACGCCGAACATGATGCTCTCCCGGGCCTCGGAGCGGGCGCCGTCGTCGGTCTCGGCCACGTGTACGGGCATGCGCAGGGTGGTGTTGCCCTCTCCCGGATGTCCCGCCTCCCGGTAGGCCTTGCGGTACTCCCCGAACCGGGTCTCCAGCTCGTCGATGCCGGCGGCGGTGGTGCAGAAGATGGGAAAGCCGCGCTTTCCCATCAGGGAGAAGGTGGCGGAGCTGGCCACCGCCACCCGGATGGGTGGATGAGGGGTCTGGTAGGGCCTGGGCACCAGGGCCACCTCGTGGAAGCTGTAGTGCTTGCCCTCGTGGGAGAAGCGGTCCTGGGTCCACGCCTTCATGATGACGTCCAGGGACTCGAAGAAGCGCTCCCGGCTCTCCCCATAGGGTATGTTGTACCCCTGGTAGTAGCGGGTGAGCCCGCTGCGGCCGACGCCGAAGTCCAGCCGCCCCTTGCTTATCTGGTCAACCGTCGCGGCCTCCTCGGCCAGGCGCAGGGGGTTGCCCAGGGGCAGTACCTGGACCGCCAGGCCGATGCGCACCCTGCTGGTGGCGGCGGCGATGGCGCTGGCGATGACCAACGGCGAGGCGAGGACGGAGCGGTCGGGGGTGAAGTGGTGCTCCCCCAGCCAGACCGAGTCCATCCCCATCTCCTCGGCTGCCTCCACCTGCTTGAAGGACTCCGCGAAGGCCTCGGCGTGGGAGCCTCCGGGCCTGACGTGGAAGTCGGTGAGCATCCCAAAGTCCATTTCAACCGTCCTGTCAGATGTTATCCCAGGTCCCTTCTCCGTGGGGAGAGGGCCGGGGTGAGGGTCTCGGGGCGCCGGAAGCGAGGCACTCGGGTCCCTTCTCCGTGGGGAGAGGGCCGGGGCGAGGGTCTCGGGACGCCGGAAGCGAGGCACTCGGGTCCCTTCTCCGTGGGGAGAGGGCCGGGGTGAGGGTCTCGGGACGCCGGAACCGAAGCAATTGTACACCGTTACCGGGGCGGGCACCACCGCCGGGGTGTGTATCGGCGGGGCCCTACCCCCGGGTCGGTCGGTTGAGGCTGCGGGCGTGGGCGGCCACCTCGTCGTAGTGGTTGGCGATGTAGTACTCGGCGATCTCCTCGGCGGTGGCCTGCCAGACGCCGTCGTGGGACATGATGTACCCCAGCAGACCGTCCAGGTGCCTGATCCTGTGGGGCCGCCCGGTGAGATACGGGTGGATGGAGATGCACATAACCCGGCCGCTGTCGGCGCCCTCCCTGTAGAGCTGGTCGAACTGGGCCCTGCACACCTTGGCGAAGTAGTCGCCCTCGTGGTTGGCGCGGAAGTTGGGGCCGTCGTTGGTCTCCGCCTTGTAGGGCATGGACACCAGCTTGCCCGACCGGACGTTTATGGGGAAGGGCTGGTCGTCGTGCAGCCAGTCGGCGTGGTAGATGAGCCCCGCCTCGGCCATGAGGTCCGGGGTGTTGACGGAGCTGGTGACGGCGGGGCCCAGCATTCCCTTGAGCTGCTTGCCCGTGTGCCGCCGCAGGGTCTCGATGCAGTCCTTGTACCACTCCCGCTCATCCTCCTCGCTCATGGCGTACAGGTAGCGGGTGTTGTAGATGCCGTGGCTCATGAAGTCCCAGCTCCGCTCCAGCATGGCGTCCCGGATCTCGGGGAAGTGCTCCAGGACGGCCAGGTTGAGGTCGGCGCAGGCCCTTATCCCGTGCTTGTCCAGCACTTGGAGGAGCCTCCAGAACCCCACCCTGTTCCCGTAGTCCCTGCGGGAGTACTCCAGGACGTCGGGGTGGGGGACCCGGGGCCACGGGTCGAACAGGTCGTCGTAGTCGGGGAGGAGCTCGTAGTGCTCGACGTTGACGACGACCCAGAGGGCCACGCGGGCCCGGCCGGGCCACCTGATGGGGGGCCGCTCTATGATGGGGCTGTAGTCTACCCGGTAGGGAGGAAGCGGCATCGAGTCAGTCCTCGGCGCGGCGCCGGCCGCGATGGACCGGTGGGCCCCCCATGGAGCCCCGCCTCTACTGTTGTGTCCTTCCGCGGAGCATGGGGTCGAGGCGGTCCCGGAGGCTGTCGCCCATGAAGTTGGCCGACATGACTATCAGGGAGATGGCCATTCCGGGGAAGGTCACGGTCCACCACGCCTGGGTCAGGTAGTTGCGGGCGTCGGAGAGCATGCTTCCCCAGGCGGGAGTGGGTGGGCGGATGCCTATGGTGAGGAAGGAGAGGGTGGCCTCCAGGAGGACCAGCCGTCCCAGCTCGTACCCGGCCACCACCAGGATGGGGGCGACGGTGTTGGGCAGTATGTGGCGCAGCACTATGCGCCAGTCGGTGGCCCCCACCGCCCGCGCCGCGGAGACGTAGTCCCGTTCCCTGAGGGATAGGGCCTGCCCGCGGACCACGCGGCAGAACTCCACCCAGCCGCGCACGGCCACGATGAGGATGAGGCTCTTCAGGTCGGTGCCGATGAGGGCGGCCCAGACGATGGCTATCAGGATGTACGGGAAGCTCAGGAAGGCGTCCACGATCCTCATGGCGATGCGGTCGGTCCACCCTCCCCGGTAGCCCGCCACCAGGCCCAGGGAGATGCCGACAATGCCCCCGAGGACCAGCCCCGAGGCCCCGACCATCAGCGAGGCGCGGGCGCCCCAGACCAGCCGGCTCCACACGTCCCGCCCCAGGTGGTCTGTGCCCAGCAGGTGGAATCCGCCCTCCTCGTCCACGTGGCCGGGGGGCTTGTGGAGGAGGGGGAGGTCGTTCACCGTCGGGTCGTAGGGCGCCATGGACTGGGGCCAGATGGCCATGAAGGCGAAGACCAGGGCTATGACCGAGGAGGCGTAGAAGGCCGCGGTCCCCGGGGACCGCAGGTCCGGCACCAGCCCCTTCCACCGGCCCAACCTGCCTGCCAGAGCCAATCTCGGCGACGTCACACGCGCCTCAGCTCACCCGGATCCGCGGGTCCAGAAAGCCGTACAGGATATCCACCGCCAGGTTCACCACGGCGACCATGGCGGCGGCAATCAGGGCCCCTCCCACCACCACGGGGAAGTCCTTGAGGAAGACGGAGTTCACCATGACGAACCCCAGGCCCGGCCAGGCGAATATGGGCTCCACCACAACGGCGCCCTGGATCAGGCTGCTGAGCTGGAGTCCCGCCATGGTCACCACGGGAATTGCGGCGTTCTTGAAGGCGTGGGAGTAGACCACCACAAACTGGCTGAGGCCCTTGGCCCGGGCGGTGCGGATGTAGTCGGCGTGGATCACCTCCAGCATCTCGGATCGGAACAGCCGCAACAGCAGCGCCGTCTGGAAGAAGGAGAGGGTGACTATGGGCAGGATGGCGTTCTTGACCCCCAGGCCGGAGACGGGCAGCAGCTTGAGATGGACCGCGATGAACAGCATAAGGAGCATCGCCACCCAGAAGCTGGGCATGGACTGGCCGAAGACCGCTACCAGACGGACCACCACGTCTACTAGCGAGCCCCGGTTCAGAGCCGCAATGGTCCCCAGGGGGATGGACAGGATGACGCCTATGACGATGGAGCTGCCCGCCAGGACGATGGTCCACTTGAGGCCGTCGATGACGATGGGCAGCACGGGCCGGTCGTACCGGAAGGACTTTACCGTCTCCCCATCCCAGAAGCCCTTCATGAAGGAGAAGTACTGAACGTGCAGGGGCCGGTTGAGGCCCAGCTTCTCCCTCATCAGCTCGATGCTCTCGGGGGTCGCGTAGTCCAGGGGGACCATGAGGGACGCCGGGTCGCCCGACGCCTGCACGAACAGGAACACGACGACGCTGACGACTATGACGGTGGCAACCGCCTGGATGCTCCGGTGTAGAAGGAACCGCTGCATGATTCGTCACTCGGCCACGGTGCCGGTGGCCTCCACCCCTGGAGCCCTCCCCCCGGTTCGGGGCCTCCTCAAAGACCTATGCACGGGCGGGAAGCCCGTGCATAGGTCCGCATGTCACGTCATTCCGGGTCTCGAAGGGTGAGGAGCAGCCTCACTACCTGAGCCGGAGGTCGTGGAAGAGGCGCATTTCCGTGGGGAACGGCTGCCATTCGATCTTGTTGCTTATGCCGTAGATGTCCACGTAGTTGACCAGGAAGGCCCACGGCGCGTAATCGGTGACCAGCTCGTCCAGGGCCCTGGACTGGCTGACGGACTCCGGGCTGCCGGTGGTGGTCTTGCCCAGCTCGTCTATCAGGCCGTCCCACTCGTCGGGGCCCGCGGCGTAGTAGTCGCCCCGGCTCTGGGGGTCCTGCCGCTTCTGTATCCAGAGGGTATAGGGGCCGTCCGCGCGCACCAGCGTGTTGCCGTTGCCCACCTGCCAGGGGTCGTTCATCTTATTGTTCAGGCCCAGTGGGAATAGCACGGTCCGGCTCTGGGGGAAGTACTCCACGTTCAGGCCGACCTCCCTCCAGTACCCGGCAACGGCCTCTCCGGTCGCCTTGTCGAGGGTGTAGCGGTCGTTGGTGGCGTACAGGTCTATGGAGTCGACATCCACACCGTCGGCCCGGGCCTCGTCCAGGAGCTGCATGGCCCTGGCGGGGTCGTATGGGTAGCCGACGCGGTCGGGGTCGGCCTCGGACAGGAACGGGTGGGTGATCCCGGTCATGGGGACTGCGCCGATGCCCCGGAAGAGTGTGTCCACTATCTCCTGCTTGTTGATGGCGTAGTTGAGGGCCTTGCGCACCCGTATGTCGTCGTACGGGGCAGTCCTCACCGGCAGGGCGATGTAGACGAACCTGGAGCTGAGGGTGGACTCGATACGCGCGTCGGCGTAGGCGGCGATCTCGGGCACCCACTCGGGTATGACGAAGGCGAGGATGTCCAGGCCGCCGGTGAGAAACTCGCTCTTGCGGGTGAAGGCGTCGGGGATTATCCGCCACTCTATGCGGTCGACGGCCTGCTCAGGGCCCCAGTAGTCCTCGAACCGCTCGGCGACGATGCTCACGTTGGGGGTCCAGCCCTCGAAGGTGTAGGGGCCGGTGCCGATGGGGTTGTTGCCCGGGTCCTCTCCGCCCTGCTCGATGAACTCCTTGGGGTGGATGTTGGCGTAGTAGAACAGGTAGTTGGGCACCCCGGCGAAGCCCGGGTCCGGCAGGTCATAGCGAATGGTGTGAGAGTCGAGGATGGTCGTTTCCCCGTTGGCCATGGGTCCGGGCAACCGGGTCCTGGTGCGGGCGCCCTCCCGGAAGCAGGAGTCCATGCTGGCGACCACGTCCTCGGCGTCCATCTCGCCGTAGGTGGGATCGTGGAACGGGACGCCCTCGCGAACGTTCATCACCCACTCGTTGACGGACTTCATCTCCCAGCCGTCCACCAGCCAGTCGTGGAAGTTGCCCTGGCGGTCGACCTGCCACAGGCCCTCGCCGAAGTGCTTTATCAGGTCCGCCGCGTCGACGGCGGCGGTGTTGCCACAGTCCAGGCTGACGGGGTTGGCTATCTGGGCGACCCTGAGGGTCTCCAGCCGCCTGGTCACGGGCGGGGGTGCGGTGGGCGTGGGCACGGGGGTGGGGATCATGGACACCGCTTCCATGGCTGCCTTTTCCGCCGCCTCTGCGACGGCGGCATCGATGGCGGTCTCCAGGTCTTCCCTGCTGACGCCGGGCTGGGCTGCAGCCTCGACGGCCTGCTGGACCATCGCCTGGATCTCCTCGGGGCTGGCGCCGGGGCGCGCCTGGGCGGCCACGGCGGCCTCCACCAGGCTGCTGATCTCCTCGGCGGAGACGCCCTCCGCGGCGGGTGGGATCTCAATTCCGGCAACGGCGGACTGCACCGCAGCGCTGATGTCCTCGGCGGAGACCACCGGCGCAGGGGTGGGGGTGGGTGCGGGTGTAGCGGTGGGGACTGGCGTCGCGGTGGGTACGGGCGTAGCCTCAGTCCCGCACGCTAGCACGACCAGCAGTGTCAGCAGTAGGGGAACGGAGACCAGCCACCTGGCCTTGAGCAGGAAAGACTTGCCGGATTTACCCATTTCCACACTCCATGTTTTTAGCTGGCAGGAAGTTTACCCCGCTAAAACCTGCATTGTCAATCTTGGGGCGCACTGGATTTCGGTGGGCCGTTTCGGCCCGCGAGCCAGAATCGAGGCAGGCCTTTACAGATGCACAAAGGCGGAATGACGGGAGCTCGGCGGCATCTAACGAATCCATCGATAACTGTACCGGTACACGGTATACTCAGTTTATGATCCGTTCGTTGCCTATGAAGAATCCGCCCCATCCGGGCCGCAGCGTCAGGGAGAACTGCTTGGACCCTCTCGGCCTAAGCGTTACCGAGGCAGCGGAGGTCCTGGGGGTTGCCCGTCATACCCTTTCCCGGGTATTGAACGGTCACTCCGGGATCTCGCCCGACATGGCCATCCGCCTGGAGAAAGCCGGTTGGTCCAGCGCAGACTTCTGGCTTAGCCGTCAGACTGCATACGACCTGGCCGAAGCGCGCAAGGGTGAAGACAGAATACGGGTCGAGCGCTACCAGCCCCTGCCCACTACGCAGGAATCGCCCGCGACGTTAGACCGAGCTTGAAGTATCTTAGTTGGCGGACCCGACCGGATTCGAACCGGCGATCTCTGCCTTGACAGGGCAGTATGTTAGGCCACTACACCACGGGTCCGAGGTTGCGGCGGGCCGAGAGGCCCGGTAATCGATTCTAAGTCCCAGGCGGGAGCAGTGTCAACGGAGCTACCCGCCTGGTATCGCCTCAGTTTGGAATTCCCGGATTCGTAGGCGCCTTATAGACCATTGTTGCGGCGGTTCCAATCATCGCGCTGGTCATCGCTCAGCAGGTACCTGTAGATGAGCGTGTGCAACGATCGGAACCGGGCCTCCAGTTTATCGTCCAGAAGATTGATTCTATCGTCCAGACGTTTGATGCTGACCTCGATGTCTCCCTTGAGCTCGTCCCGGAGGGCATCCAGCCGCTCATTGGGGTAGGGCTTGGTGACGGCCTCTTGCTCCAGCTTGGTGACTCGCTCCTCGATGGAGGGCATTCTAGGTTACTCCTTGTCCCTCGCCGTCGGCGCGGTACCGGCGAATTTCCAAACTGGCCCGTTATCTCTTGCTATTGGGAGGGCGCACGGCCCCGGCGCTAGAAGCTTCAACCGACGCCGTGGTAGCCGACGGTGACCTTGTCGCCCTCGACGACCACCGGCGTTATGCGCTCGCCGCCGGTGAGGCGCTCGAGCTCGGGGACGGCGTCGGGATGACGGCTTACGTCGATCTCGTGGAACTCCACGCCCTCCTTGATGAAGTCGTCCCTCTGGGCGTCGGAGTAATTGCAGTCGGGATGGGTGTACAGGATGATGGTCGCGGTCTTTTCCTGCGTCACTTGGCACCACCTCGAATTTGGCTTCATGGGTATTGTAATCTCAGCGGCTTTCGGATTTCAAGCTGGCCTCTCCCCCCCTTTTTGTGCCCGCCCTCCCGCCCCGCGCTCCGCGCGCAAAGGAAGGCCCCACCCCCGATCTGGCTCGTCATGCATGTCCTGGTGCCCGCCCTTGGCGTGCAGGAAAGTCCCTTGTCGGGGGCGCCGCATTGGTGGTCCCGCGCTTGGCGGGCGGGGAACGGTCCCTGGTCGTGGCGGGGTGGCTCTAGACGCCGACGATCTTGATGGTGGAGTGGGCCTTGTAGATCCGGTTGATGTTCACCAACAGGGCGGTGAGATGCTCCACGTAGCGGGCGTTCTCCAGGCCGCCGCCGTCCACGGGTCGCAGGTCCCTTATCCTCCGCACCATCCCCATGACCAACTCCTTGGCGTCCCGGTGGTCCGAGCAGACTACCACGTCGCCCTCCATTGCCCGGTCGGGGACGATCAGGTCCGCCGCGCTGATGTTCTGGAAGGCGCCGACGACGGCGGAGTCGGGCAGCATGCCCTGGGCCTCCATGGCGGCCGACCCGGCCTCCACCACGATGGCGGTAGCGCGGCCCCGGCTGAAGGACATGGGGGCCACCACGTTGACCACCACCTTGCCAGCCAGGCGGGGGGCGACTTGCTCCAGCACCGGCCTCTGGCCCTCGTAGGGAGTCGCGATGAACACGGTGTCGGCCTGCTGGGCCGCCGCCTCGTTCACCTGCCCGGTGACGGCGGCGCCGGGCGCCAGCTCCAGGAGCCCGGCGGCGGCCTCGGCGGCCCGGGCGGCGTCCCTGGAGCCGATGACCACCTCTTCGCCCGCAAGGGCCAGCCTCAAGGCGAGCCCCCTGCCCTCGGGACCGGTGCCTCCCAGGAACGCCAGCATGGCGACCTCCTTTACTCTGTGAACCGGGCTCCATGAGCCGGGGCACATGAATCCGGCGTATGCGCCGGGCGCGTGCGCCGCAATACGACTCCCGTGAAGGATGCCACAGGATGGCCGCCTGCGGCAACCGGAGCCTGCGGCAACCGGAGATCGAAGAGACCGGCCATTTCACACCGTTCTTCGATGGTGATATGCTGTACTTGTTTTCCATGACGAAATCTTGACAGGGTGTTGCACCCTTCCCAACGGAGGCCCGATCATGCCGTACGGCGGCCCCGACTGGCTTGCGCTGACCCAAGAGCCCACCCTGGAGCCTGACATCCCCCTCTGTGACCCCCATCACCATTTCTGGGACTTTCGCGCCGCGAGCATTCCCTACCAACGGTACCTGCTCCACGAGCTGGCGGACGACATCAACAGCGGCCACAACGTGCGGTCCACGGTGTTCGTGGAGGCCAGGGCGATGTACCGTGCCCAGGGGCCCGAGGAGATGCGTCCCGTGGGCGAGGTCGAGTTCGTCCAGGGCCTGGCGGCGGCAAGCGCCAGCGGCCTGTACGGCCCCGGCCGCGCCGCCGCGGCCATCGTCGGCCACGCCAACCTGAACCTGGGTGACGCGGTGGAGCCGGTGCTGGAAGCGCTGCGGGCGGCAAGCCCCAACCGGTTCCGCGGCATTCGCCACTCGGTGTCCTGGGACCCCGACCCAGAGGTGGAGAACACCGCCGCCCATCAGATAGAGGGCCAGCTCGGCTCCGACAATTTCCGGGCGGGCGCCCGGGTGCTGGCGCGCATGGGCCTGTCCCTGGAGGGATGGCTGTACTTTCACCAGCTCCCCGAGCTGGCTGACTTCGCCAGGGCGGTGCCGGACCTGACCATAGTCCTGAACCACCTGGGCGGCCTGATGCGCACCGGCCCCTACGCCGGCCGGGACGACGAGGTGATGGCCGTCTGGCGCAGGGGCATCGAGGCGGTTGCCCAGTGCCCCAACATGAACATCAAGCTGGGCGGTATGGGAATGCCCCGCTTCGGGTTCGACTGGCACACCCGCGAGAAGCCCGTCGGCTCCGAGGAGCTGGCGGGGTCCATGGCTCCCTACATGACCTACTGCATCGAGAAGTTCGGCCCCCAACGGTGCATGTTCGAGAGCAACTTCCCGGTAGACAAGGTCTCCTTCTCCTACAACGTCATGTACAACGCCTTCAAGCGTCTGTCCAGGGAGTACTCCCCCTCCGAGCGCGCCGCCATGCTCCACGACAACGCCGTCCGCGTGTACCGGATATAGGCCCTCTTCGCCCGCGCCTGACCCGCCCCCTCCCCATCGGGGAGCCGGTCCCCCAACCCGTCGTTCCTCGGAACATAGGTTGTCAGCCCTCGTGGTGCCGGTCTCAACCGGTATGAGGGATTCCTCCGAAGACAGCCCGTTGCCCCGGTCCCGTCGTAGGGGCGTCCCTTGTGGACGCCCACAAGAGGCGCCCCTACAGGTCGGCGTGGGATGGAATCACCCATCCCGTCGTCCCGGAGAAGGCCGGGACCCAGGGGAGGAGAGGGGACCGCACCAGTCGTGCCGTCCAGCCCGTGCTCCGCCGGTCGGCACGGGGCGGTTGTCGTTGGCGGCGCAAGCCCGCATCTGAAAGCCTGGAAAACAGGGACAGACGGGGGTTGACGTGAGAGAACATGCGTTCTATACTCTCAGTCAACAAGAACCCCGAGGGAGTGCCATGAGTACCAGTAGCGCCGCCGCCGTTATGGATGTCGTCCCCGAGCAGTTCCCCTATCGCGACGAGGGATGCGAGCTGTCCCGGTCCTGCCTCCGCTGCCCGCTGCCCCAGTGCAAGTATGATGATCCCGGCTGGTTCCAGAGGGAGAAGCGCAGGGCCCGGGACTCCAGGATCATGGAGGCCCTGTGGCGCGATGGAATATCCGTCTCCGAGGCCTCCGCCCGCTTCTCTCTCAGCCCGCGGACCATCCTCCGCATCATGAAGCGGGCCAACCAGGCCGGGCCCGTCCCCTCGGGCTTGGAAGAACACGCCCGCGCAGCCTGAGTCCCGGCCTTGCCTTGACACCCCCGGGGCCGGTGGTATCATGGTGTCGCCATCCACCCGCCGGGGGGTGAGCGCAACGGGACACGGGGCGGCCGCTGGGACCCACGTGGGCTGAGACGGTCGGTGGCCGGGGCGAGCCGGCATACGCATGCTCCCTGGAGCCGCCCTTCCGGTGGGAACGGAAGGGCGGCTTGTATTTTGGCTGGGGAGCGCGGTTGACACCCACCGCCATAACGGACGTCCAGGGCATCGAGGTGGGCCACTACACCGACACCGAGGCCGCCACCGGCTGCACCGTGGTGATGTGCCGCGGCGGCGCCGTGGCCGCGGCGGACGTTCGGGGAGGGGCCCCGGGTTCCCGGGAGACGGACCTGCTCAGGCCCGGCAACCTGGTGGAGCGGGCCCACGCCGTGCTCCTGGCCGGTGGAAGCGCCTACGGGCTGGAGGCCGCCGGCGGCGTGATGCGCTACCTGGAGGAGCGGGGCATCGGCTTCCGTATGGCCTCCCACGTAGTGCCCATCGTCCCCGCCGCCATCCTCTACGATCTGAACCTGGGCGACCCCTCGGTCCGCCCGGGTCCCCGGGAGGGGCGCTTGGCCTGCCTGAGCTGCTCCGGCGGCCCTGTGGACGAGGGAAACGTGGGCGCCGGGACCGGGGCCACGGTGGCCAAGCTCCAGGGGATGTCCCGGGCCGTAAAGGGTGGGTTGGGCACCGCCTCCATGCGGTTGCCCGGGGGTGCCGTCGTGGGGGCCCTGGTGGCGGTAAACGCCTACGGGGGCGTCGTGGACCACGCCTCGGGCCGGGTCGTCGCCGGGCCGCGAAGGGACGGCGGCCCGGGCTTCCAACATCCCGTGGACGCGCTCCTGGTTTCCCTGGCCGGTGGGGCCGTCGACGCCGGCGCCAACACCACCATCGGGGTCGTGGCCACCGACCTGCCCCTCACCGTGGAGCAGGCCCAGTACGTGGCCCGGGTGAGCCACGATGGCTTGGCCCTGACCATAAGGCCCTGCCACACCATGGCCGACGGCGACACCATGTTCGCCCTGGCCTCCGGCGACGGGGACGGCCCCGCCCCGCCCTCCTCCGCCCGCGACATGGTCGAGTTGGGAGCCGGGGCCGTCGAGGTGGTCGCCGCCTCTGTCCTTCGGGCGGTCCGCGCAGCCAGGGGACTGGGCGGCGTGCCCTCGGTCGGGGAGCTGGCCCGTGCCTGACCCGGCGGTGGGCTTCATAGGCGCGGGAATCCTGGGCAAGGGCCTTGCCCTGGCCCTGTCCGCGTCGGGCTACAGGGTCGCCGCCGTCTCCAGCCGTACCGACGCTTCGGCCCGGGACCTGGCCTCCCGGATTCCCGGCTGTAGCCCCCGGGACTCCCAGCAGGTGGCCGACGAGTGCGGCCTCGTCTTCGTCACCACCCCCGACGACGTCATAGGCGTCGTTGCCGCCCAGGTGCTCTGGCGGGAGGGCCAGGGGGTCGTCCACTGCAACGGCACCCACACCCCGGGGGTGCTGGAGCCCGCCTCCAGGCGCGGGGCCCTGGCCGGGGCCTTCCACCCCTTCCAGACCTTCGGCGGGCTGGCTACCCCCGAGGAGGCCGCCGGCAGGCTCCAGGGAGTCACCTTCTCGGTGGACGCGCCCCCGGGGCTCCGGGAGACCCTGGAGGAGATGGCCGCCCGGCTGGGCGGCAGGGCCGTCTCCGTCAGGCCCCAGGACCGGCCCATCTACCACACCGCCGCGGCCCTCAGCTCCGGATACCTGATAGCCGTGATCAAGGCCTCCGCCGACCTGTGGGAGATGATCGGCGCCTCCCGGGAGGACGCCCTCTCCACCATTCTCCCCCTTGCCAGGGCCGCCCTGGACTCCCTGGAGAGCGCGGGCATCCAGGGCGGCGTCACGGGGCCCCTGGTGCGGGCCGACGAGGGCACCGTCCGGAGGCACCTGGAGGCCCTCCGGGACCGGGCCCCCCACCTGGTGCCCCTCTACTGCGCCCTGGCCAGGGAGTCCCTGCCCCTGGCCAGGGAGCGGGTCGGCGGCGAGAGGACCGACGTGATGGACCGGCTGCTGCGGGAGTTCGAGGGCGGCCGGGGGGAGGCCCCGTCATGACCCGCAGAGTCACGGTCCGGGACGTGAGGGCCATGAAGGCCAGAGGCGAGAGGATCGGGATGCTCACGGCCTACGACTACACCTCCTCCCGGCTGGCCGACGGGGCCGGAGTCCCCATCATCCTGGTGGGGGACAGCCTGGGCATGGTGGTGCTGGGGCACGACTCCACCGTGCCCGTCACCATGGACCAGATGGTGCACCACCTCCAGGCCGTGTCCCGGGGGGCGCGCCGTGCCCTCGTTGTGGGGGACCTTCCCTTCATGAGCTACCAGGTGGACGTGGGCCGGGCCCTGGACAACGCGGGCCGCCTCGTCCAGGAGGGGGGCGCCCACGCGGTCAAGCTGGAGGGGGGCGAGGTGATGGCCGGGACCGTGCGCCGCATCGTGGACTGCGGCATCCCTGTGATGGGCCACGTGGGCCTCACCCCCCAGTCGGTCAACACCTTCGGCGGCTACCGGGTCAGGGGCAGGACCAGGGAGGAGGCCGCCGGCATCCTGAGGGACGCGGAGGCCCTGGAGGCGGCGGGGGCCTTCGCCGTGGTGCTGGAGCTGTTGCCCGACGCCCTGGCCGCCGCCGTTACCCGCCGCCTCTCCATCCCCACCATCGGCATCGGCGCCGGACCCCACTGCGATGGTCAGGTCCAGGTGCTCCATGATATCCTTGGACTGTACGAAGAGTTCGTTCCCAAGCACACGCGCAGGTACGCCAACCTGGCGGAGACCATCTCCGCCGCCTTCGCCCAGTACATGAACGACGTAAAGGATGGGACCTTTCCCGGCGATGTGGAGACCTTTCACCTGGATGAGGCTCACCGGAGCGAGCTTCGAGACCTTCTGGAAGACCTGGACCGTGGTCCCCAGGCCGGTTAGGACGCCCGTCCTCCCCTGGGCCGCCGTCCTGCTCCTGCTGCTGGCCGGGCTGGCGTGCAGCTCCTCGGTGGGCATCTTCAACAAGGTGCAGCCCCGCACCCTGGACGCCGTGTCCCGGGACGGCTTCGAGGGCGACGACTATATCGTCTGGGTCGACTGCATCATCAGGAACGAGGGCGACAGTGGGGAGGTGGAGGTGCGGGCCAACCTGCAGCCCCTCAGCGGCGGGAACTGGAGCAAGAAGGGCAGGATATACATAAAGGCCGGGGAGGTGGGGACCATCTCCTTCCGCTTCGAGCAGGCCCTGGAGCTGAGGCCGGACCTGAAGCACTACTTCCCCTCGTGCGGCGCCTTCTCCCCTACCACCTTCTGACCGGCCTCGACCCGCCTCGATATGGACGTCCACACCACCGTCGCCGACTTTCGGGCCGCCCGGCGCCGGAGGTCCGGGAGCCTGGGCCTGGTGCCCACCATGGGCTACCTCCACCGGGGGCACCTGGCCCTGGTCCGCCGCGCCAGGGAGGAGAACGACCTGCTCGCGGTGAGCATCTTCATCAATCCCGCCCAGTTCGGGCCCTCCGAGGACTACGAGGCATACCCCCGGGACATGGACCGGGACCTGGAGCTCCTGCGGCGGGAGGGGGTGGACTACGTCTTCGCCCCCGCCGTGGAGGAGGTGTATCACCCCGGCCACGACACCTGGATCGACCCCGGCGACCTGGGAGCCCGCCTGGAGGGGGCACACCGGCCGGGCCACTTCCGGGGCGTGGCTACGGTGGTGGCCAAGCTGTTCAACGTCGTGGGGCCCGACCGGGCCTACTTCGGCCAGAAGGACGGCCAGCAGGTTGCCGTGGTGCGGCGCATGGTCTCTCAGCTGGACATGGCCGTCGACGTCGTCGCCGTGCCCACGGTGCGGGAGGACGACGGGCTGGCCCTGAGCAGCCGCAACGTCTACCTGACGCCGGAGCAGCGCCAGGCCGCCCCGGCCATCTTCCGCGCCCTCCTGGCCGCCGAACGTCTCTGGATACGGGGAGAGAGGGACGGCCACGTGCTGCGGGGGGCCGTCAGGACAGTCCTGGACGATACCCCCCTGATCGAGGCCGTGGACTACGTCAGCCTGGCCGATACGGGGGACCTGGCGGAGCTGGACCGCGTGACAGGGCCTGCCATGGTGTCCGTTGCCGTGAGGATGGGGCGGGCCCGCCTGATAGACAACCTGCTCCTGGACCCGGCCACTCTCCCCTGCTCCCCCTAGGGGGCGCCGCTCCCCAGGCGGGACATGACCCGGTGCAGGTGCACCAACCCCTGCTGCCGCCGGGCCCCCTCCACCACGCGGCGCGGGTCGCCGCCGTCGGCCAGCCCCTGGGAGGCCAGGCGGGCCATCTCCCGGGTGATCTCGTTCTCCTGCAGCCTGGGGGACCTCCGGTAGCTTTCCAGGGCCAGCTCCTCCAGCTCCCCGTCACCCCCACTGTTCGCCCACCCATGGAGGAAGGGCATAACGCAGTTCACCATCATGTCCCGCGCCCGCCCCCTTCCCACCGCCTTGGGGCCGGTGCGCGACGCGGCGGGCCCGCCGGGGTGAGAGCCCGTCAGGACCCTCTCCAGGGCGCGCCATCGGCCCGTCCCGTTCTGCCCGTTCCTCAGTAGCCGGGCCGCGCCCTCGGCCAGGCCCCCGCCCCTCCAATCGTCCGGACGGCGGCTGCCGCTCCGCAGGAAGGGCTCCAACACCCTGGCCAACCCGGCGATCCTCCGGCGGGGGTGGTTCTGGGGCCTGACCCTGAACAGGTGCCAGGCTATCGGCGGCGCCCCGGGGGGCCGCCCGTCCTCCAGCCCCGCCGCCGCCGTGAGGCGGGCCTCGATGGCGGCCACCCTCTCCGGGGCCGTCCGGCCGGTGCACGTGCCCTCCAGAGCGGAGTAAGGCACCCGGCCCGCCAGGTCCAGGAAGGCGTCCCGGTTCTGGCTGTACCCCAGCGCCTCCATCAACCCCGAGTACAGCAGCTGGTCTGGGTCCTCCGTCGTCAGCCTGTCGCTGTACCGGCGGCTCCGGGACAGGAACCTGTCGTCCCCCGCCCGGTCCAGCAGGACGCCCAACTCCTGGCCTGTCCGGGGCATCGCGTAGCCCCAGGCCTCCATCAGCGCCCAGAGCCCGCCCCCCGCCGCGGTGCCGTGCACCTCCAGCAGGGGGCCCAGGGAGACAACGGGGGCCCGCTGCCCGCTGCGCAGGGCCGTGCTCTCCCCTGCCGGGCCTCCTACGGCGTGGAGCACCACCCCGTTGTATCTCGGGTCCCCGGTGTGCCCGTGGGACTCCCACTCTCCCTGGCTGACGTGGATCTCCACGTCCCCGCGGACCACGCCCAGCCCCTCCTCAAGGAGCAGGGCGTCCCGGAAGTCCGGACCCGCGGTGGTGGAGGCTCTGCCGGGGTAGATTACCCGGAATGTGCGGCCGTCCAGGGAGCGGAAGGAGCGCTGCCGGGCGGCCCGCTCCTTCCACAGGACGGCGAGAAGCCGTTCGGGGATCTGCTCCAGCCGTGTGGCCCCGGCCCCGTCTGCCCTGCGACCGCCCCTCATGGAGTCAGTCTAACCGCGCCGTCCTCCCGTCGCAAGCCGGGCCGCCACTCCCTCGGCCAGTCCGGCCACGCTGTCGTGGCGGGTCTCTACCCGGTGGGCCCCGGGCAGGGTCTCGGCGTCCGGCCCCTCTGTCCCGCCGTCGATCCAGGCCTCCACGGCCGGCAGGGCCGGGGTCCACGCCGGGCCGTCGGACCCGCCGCCCGGGGGGAGGGCCACCACGTATGCCCGGGAGGGCCGGCAGCCGTACAGGAGCGCCAGCGCCGGCGGTGGAGGGCCCTCGACGCCCAGCTCCTCGGCCAGGGCCGCCGCGGTGGTGGACACCCCGTGCTGGCCGAAGATGACCAGGTGCTGGAACGAGCCTCCCCGGGCCTCAAAGCTGGACCTGAAGGCGCGGAAGACGCCGTGGGCCAGGGTGTCGGCCTCGGATACCAGGAACACGGCGTGGACGGGGAAGTCGCCGCCGTTCCCCAGGCCCGACCTCCACCGCTCCAGCTTGTCCAGGTCGTGGCCGTCCGCCCGGCTGCCCGTCACGAGGCCCTAGAGCCCCGACCGTGGCGGTTGCCGGTTGACCCGGTACCTGCGGTCCGGCGTTCCCCTGCGCGTCAGCGGGCTCGTGGTGTACGGGAGGGTCCATGACTCGGAGAACGCCAGGGCGCAGGTGCTGTGGGGCCAGCCGTTCCTCTCCCGGGGGAAGGGCCTTCCCCTGGCGAACTCGCCGTCCAGCGTCAGGCGGGCGCCGTTGGCCGGGATCAGCACCGTGGCTACGCCGTGGGGCCGCTCCGGGTTGCTGCCGGGGAAGCTGTGGCTCAGGAAGGGCGTCCCCAGGTCGTGCCAGGTCAGGGCTATCTCCGCCTCAGGGGAGCTCACCGACTCGGTCCAGAAGGACCTCAGGTCCCCCGAGCTCTCGAAGGTCGCCTCGACCGCCGGGATGTCCAGGTCGCCGAAGGTCGGGTTGATCCTGCCCTGGATCTCTCCCTGCAGCCACCGGGTCATCTGGATGTTGTCCGTATAGATGCGGGGCTCGTCCTCCGTCAGCTCGCTGACGAGGAACAGCACGTGGCCCGGCCCCCCGGGGGAGAAGAGGATGCGCCAGAAGCTGGCGTCGGTGGTCGTGGGCCCGTCGTCGGTCTCGCTGAGGCGGATGTACGGGTTCTCTCCCGTGAGAAGCACCCGGTTGGGGTCGATGGGGTTGGTGGCCATTCTTCAGCTCCTGGAGGCGCGCCCCGCCGCCGTCGGGCTCGGCGCGCTGGAATGAGGCCAGTGTAGTCCGGGCCGGGTATGGTGTCAACGGAAACGCCTCTCCCAGACCCGCCTCAGAGACCCGCCCCCGGTTGACGCGGGGCTACGGGCCGGATAGACTGCCACAATCCGACGGCGCCGCCCCGGCGCGGTGCGTCCCCAACGGGAGGCGACATGCCCTTTGTCGAGCTGGGACAGAAGCGCATCCGTTACCAGATCAGCGGAGAAGGGGAGGCCCTGGTGCAGATCCCCGGCGGCAGCCTCGGCCTGCGCAACTTCGCCAGGGTTACGCCCGTCCTGTCACGCCACTTTCGCGTGGTGGACTTCGACCTGGTGGGCACCGGCGAGAGCAGCCCGACCCCCCCGGGATACACCCTCCAGGACTGGACCAACGACCTGCGGGACCTGATGGACGCGCTGGACGTCCCCAGGGCCCACCTGCACGGCACCTCCACGGGGGGCTTCATCGCCCTGCAGTTCGCCGCCCAACACCCGGACCGGGTGGACAGGATGGCGCTGGTGGGGACCGTGGCCCGCTATGACACCGCCATGCGGCTCAACCGCAAGGTCGCCAAGGCCCTTGCCCAGAACGTGGGCATGGAGGCCGTGGCCGAGCTGACCGCCCAGATGGTGCTCACCCGGGACTTCCTGGACAGCGACGAGGCCGGGCCCCTGCTGGAGCAGATGCGGGCCACCTTCGGCCAGGTGCCCCCCGACTCATTCGTTGTGACGGCCGAGGCCAGCGAGGCCATAGACCTGGAGCCTGACCTGCCCCGGATCACCGCCCCTACGCTGGTCATCAACGGGGAGCACTCCACCCTCTCTCCCGTGGACATGGGGCCCCAGGGCATCGGCGGCAGGGGCATCGCCGAGCGGATACCCAACGCCCGGCTGGAGATCATCCGGGGAGCGGGCCACCTGGTGATGATGGAGCGGTTCCAGGAGGTCTGCGACAAGATAACCGAGTTCCTGAAGGCGTAGACCTACCCTGACTTCTTCTCCCTGCGGGCCCCGTGGAGGGCCGCCTCCACGTTCCTTCTCTCCGTCGACGTCTCGTTGCCCCGGAGCACCATGCCCAGGGCGGCGTTGTAGGCCACGTTCTCCTCCAGGTCGTTGGCCATGGGGACGTAGGCCGGGTCCCCGGCGTTCTGGGCGTCCACCATCCGGGCCATCCTGGCGAAGGCGTCCCTCACCTGCCGGTCCGTGAGCACCTGGTGGCGCAGCCAGTTGCCGCCGATCTTCGCCTTGATGAGCAGGGTCGCCCGGTCCTCCATCCGGTTCTTGCCGTCCATGTCGGGCACCTTGGAGCAGCCGACACCCTGGTCGATCCACCGGACGCTGTATCCCAGGATGCCCTGGGCGATGTTGTCCAGCTCCTTCTCCACCTCCTCCCGGGTGAGGCGCCGGTCTTCGGGGAGGGCAGGGGCCACCAGCATGCCGTCCTTGGACACCGGGTTGGCCGCCAGGCCCCGAAGGAGCTCCTCCTGCCTGGCGGCCACGTCCACCATGTGGTAGTGCATGGCGTGGATGGTGGCGGCGGTGGGAGAGGGCACCCACGCCGTGTTGGCGCCGGCCCGGGGGTGCCCGATCTTCTGGTCGAGCATGGCCGTCATGTCGTCGGGAAACACCCACATGCCCTTGCCGATCTGGCCGACCCTGTGCAGGCCCGTGGCCAGTCCCACCGAGACGTTGTAGTCCTCGTAGGTCTGGAGCCACGTCTCGCTGCGCATCTCCTCCGTGGGCACCATGGGCCCGATCTCCATGATGGCGTTGATCTCGTCGCCTGTCCGGTCCAGGAACCCCGTGTTGATGAAGATGATCCGCTCGCGGGCGGCCCGTATCGCCTCGTACAGGTTGAGGCTCATCCGCCGCTCTTCGTCCATGATGCCCAGCTTCACGGTGTTCCGCGGCAGGCCGAAGGCCTCCTCAAGCGCGGTGAACAGCTCCACCGTGGCCGCCACCTCCTCGGGCCCGTGCTGCTTGGGCTTGACCACGTATACGCTGCCCCTCTTGCTGAACCTCCCCTGCTCCTGCTTCCCGATGAGCACCGTCAGCAGCGCGTCGACGAACCCCTCGGGCACCTCCTCGCCGCCGGCGGTGGTCACCGCGTCCGTGTACATGTGGATGCCCACGTTGCGGATGAGGGGCATGCTGGTGCCGGGCAGGACCAGCTCGCCGCCCCGGGTGTCGACGAAGCGCCGCTCTGCGTTGAGCCGCCGGTCCACGGACCGGCCGTCCTTCTCGAAGGTCGTCTCCAGGGTCCCCTTCATGATGCCGTGGAGGTTGTCGTAGATGTGGGCCTTGTCCGCGGCGTCGACGGCGGCCACCGCGTCCTCCAGGTCCAGGATGGTCGTGGCCGCCGCCTCCAGCACCACGTCCTTCACCCCGGCCTTGTGGTCCCGGCCCACCGGGTGGGCACGGTCTATCTGCAGCTCGATGTGCAGGCCGTGGTTCCTCAGTAGCACCGCCGTAAGCTCTCCCGCGTCGTCGGCCCTGTACCCGGCGAGCTTCTCGGGGTCCTTGAGACCAACCTGGGCGCCGTCCTCCAGGGTCGCCGCCAGCGCCGCCCTCCCCGCGTCCTGTTTAACGGAAAAGCGCGTCACGTTGCCGTACCGGCCCGACTCCAGGGGGACCACCGAGTCCAGGAACTCGTCGGTCCGTCTGATAACCTCCTCGCCGCGCCTGGGGTTGTAGCCTGTCCCGGTGGCTATCTCCCCCTCGTTGGGCACCACGTCCGTACCGTACAGGGCGTCGTAGAGGCTGCCCCACCGGGCGTTCATGGCGTTGAGGGCGTAGCGGGCGTTGTCCAGCGGCACCACCAGTTGCGGGGCGGATATGTCGGCCAGCTCCGGGTCCACGTTCTCCGTCGCGGCCCGGAAGGGCTCACCCTCGGGCACGATGTACCCGATCTCCGTCAGGCGCCTCTTGTAGGCCTCCACGTCGGCGGGCCGGCCCGGGTGCTGGGCATGATAGGCGTCGAGCTGGGCCTGCAGCCGGTCCCTGGCCTCCAGCAGGGCCCTGTTGTCCTCCAGGAACGTCCGGCCGGTGGCCTCCCGCACCGTGGCCAGCACCCCGGCGAACTTCTCGAACACCTGGTCCGCGCCGTCCTCCGTCCCGGCGACTATTCGGGCAACCGCGCCGTACAGCCGGTCGTCGACGTTCAGCCCGGAGATCGTTGCCATTGTGCGCTCCTCTTTCCGGCCGCCGCGGGTCTCGTGCCGGAAGCCGCGGGCCACGTAATGCTATGACGTGCAAGAGTATACACCAAGACAGAGCCCGCGGTGACTGCTACCGCGGGCTACGGGGCCGTCCCGGACGCGGCACGGCGTGGCCGTGACCCGTGGCATGATGGTATGATTCTGCGAGAACGGTAGCGATAGAGGGGATTCCATGGGAGCGATAGTGGCCACGATTCTTGTGGGGAACAAGGACGGGGGCGATTTCCTCGAAATCGAAACACTGGTGGATACCGGGTCTCTGCATACATGTCTCCCGACCAAGACGCTAGAAAGCCTGCACGTTGCCATCGAAGATTCAATAGCAGTAGAGCTCGCCGATGGAAGGATAACAACACGCCCGACGGGAGAGGTTGCGATCAGAATCGATGGAAGGCAGCGTACCTGCATGGTCGTATTTGGGGAAGGGACGGCATGTTTGTTGGGAGCAACAACCTTGGAGAACTTCAGCCTTGCCGCGGACCCGGTGAACCAGAGGTTGGTCCCCACAACCCTGCGCGCCAGACCGCTCTAGCGCCCCCCTTACGCGCGACCAAGGGTGCCGACGGCGCTCCCCAGCTGCGACCCCCGTGTGGCGACGGCCCCCGGGCGATGGTATAATTGGGCACTGTGCGGCGGGGGCGTGGACACGTCTCCGGACCCCCAGGTGTCGACCCACCCGCACGACCCCTGCGAAAGGCGGTAAGGCTATGGCTGACAGAGACATCGCGTTGATGGCCCATCTCATGCGTCGGGCGGGCTTCGGGGCCACCCGGGAGGAGCTGGAGGCCCGGGTTGCCCGGGGCTACGACGCCACCGTGGAAGAGCTTCTGGACCCCTCCGGCCAGCCCGCCGTGGACCGGCATGATCTCCTCCGGTACCACCCCTGGACCTGGAAGCCGGGGACCATCCAGGGCATGGGCGCCGCCGAATGGCTCTACTTCATGGTCAACACCCAGCGGCCCCTGGAAGAGAAGATGGCCCTCTTCTGGCACCAGGTGTTCGCCACCGGCGTCTCCAAGGTGGACCACTACGACGAGATAACCACCATGGTGGCCATGCTCCGCGAGAAGGGCATGGGCAACTACCGGGAGCTGCTGGTGGCGCTGGGCAAGAGCCCGGCCATGATCTTCTGGCTGGACAACAACGAGAACCACGCCGACGCCGTCAACGAGAACTGGGGGCGGGAGCTGCTGGAGCTGTTCAGCATGGGCGTGGGCAACTACACCGAGGACGACGTCAGGGAGTGCTCCCGGGCCTTCACGGGGTGGACCATCGAGCCCAAGCTCCCCAGGTTCCCCATAGGCCGCTTCGACTGGCGCTTCGAGTACCGGGAGGAGGACCACGACAACACCGAGAAGACCTTCCTGGGCCACACGGGCAGGTTCAACGGCGAGGACATCATCGACATCATCTGCCGGCAGCCGGCCACGGCCCGCTTCATAGCCCGGCACCTGTACAACTTCTTCGTGGCCGACGAGGCCCAGGTGCCCGCCTGGTCGGTGACCCCGCCCCGGGACCCCGAGGCGGTGGAGACCCTGGCCCAGGCCTTCACAGACTCGGGCTACGACATACGGTCGGTCCTCCGGGTCCTCTTCACCTCGGACTTCTTCAAGGAGGCCCGGTTCGCCCGGCTGAAGAGCCCCGCCGAGGTGGTGGTGGGCACCCTCAGGCTGGCGGGCGGCGCCGAGTTCCCCGCCCCCGGCATCGGCGACCTGTCCCGGCAGCCCGGCTACATGGGCCAGGACCTGCTGAACCCGCCCAGCGTCGAGGGCTGGCACACGGGCACTGAGTGGATAAACAGCGGCTCCCTCATGCGCCGCGTGAACTTCGCCGCCGACCTGCTGGGAGACGCCCAGCGCCCCGGCGTCCAGGCCATCATCCGGAGGCTGCAGGACACGGGGAACGCCTCGCCCGCCGGATTCGTCGACACCTGCCTGGACCTGATGGGCCCCCTGGAGGTGAGCGACGACACCCGGCAGGAGCTGGTGGAGCACGCCGAGACCGGTGGTCCCCTTGGCTGGAGCACCGAGGAGGCGTCCGGCTACTCCACCTGGCGGGTCACCGAGATGCTCCAGCTCATCGTCTCCCTGCGAGACTACCACTACGCTTAGGGCGGCCCGGCATCTTCGGGTTATCGAACAAGGGCAGACAAGGGCAAGGAGGCAACGATGGCTACGACTAAGAAGGACCCGGTGCTGGTCGTACTGCAGCTCTCGGGGGGCAACGACTACCTGAACACGGTGGTCCCCTACAACGACCCCCTGTACTGGGACAACCGCCCCGTGGTGAAGATCCCCGAGGACGAGGTGCTTCCCATCGACGGCGGGGTGGGCCTGCACCCCAACATGGGCGCCGTCCGCGACATGTACAACGACGGCGACGTGGCCATCATCCACGGCGTCGGCTACCCCAACTCCCCCAGGTCCCACTTCCGCTCCATGGACATCTGGCACACCTGCGAGCCCGACAAGCTGGGCACCGAGGGCTGGCTGGGCAGGGCCACCCGGGACCTGGACCCCAACAAGGAGAACGTGGTAACCACGGTCAGCTTCGGCTCCAGCCTATTCCGGGCCCTGGCCCTCCCCGGCGTGCCCGTGGCCTGCGTCGACGACCTGGAGACCTACGGCTTCCTCCCCGCCATCTCCCAGGAGGACCAGCGGAGCAAGATACTGGACCGGTTCGCACGCCTCTACTCCCCCGCCATCGGCACCGGGCCCGTCATGGATTACCTGGGACAGACGGGCCTCGACTCCCTGGCGGGAGCGGACATCCTCAAGGTGGCCCCCGAGCGCTACTCCTCCACCGTCGAGTACGCCGACACCACCATCGCCGGCAAGCTGAAGGGCATCGCCCAGGTCCACCTGGCCGGGCTGGGCGCCAGGGTCTTCTACTGCGACCAGGGCAGCTACGACAGCCACGCCTCCCAGATGGGGATGCACGCCGGGCTGATCAGGGACGCCTCCGAGGCCATCGGCGACTTCTTCCAGGACCTGCGGGAGCACGACGCCGCCGACAACGTCATCATGCTCATCTTCTCCGAGTTCGGCCGCAGGACCCACGACAACGGCTCGGGCACCGACCACGGCGCCGCCGGCCCCGTGCTGGTCATCGGAGACCGTGTCAAGGGCGGCCAGCACGGCGACTACCCGTCCATGAAGCCCGTCGACCTCCAGCAGGGCGACCTGGTGCCCCACACCGACTTCCGCTCGGTGTACACCGAGGTGCTGGACGACTGGCTGGGCTTGGACGCCCCCTCCATCGTGGGCGGCTCCTTCGAGAAGCCCGGCTTCCTCGGTTAGAGCGCCCCGCCGGTGGGCCGCCCAGCCCGCCGGGCCGCCCATCGACCAGTGGGTGGGGATTCCTTACCTGCGTGGAGCGCGGGGCCCTCGGCCCTTTGCGCAGGTCAGGATCGGCTGAATAACCCTGGGAGGGGCCCGAGGGTACAACTTCACCCAAAGGGGATGACATGCTTACCAGAACGGTAGCCGGGCGCGTTTTCGACGCCAGCCACTCGGTGGGGCGAAACGCCCAGTCTGGCCTGGGGTTCTACTACCCCGTGGACGCGGCCCTGGGCGATGGGGACCTGGTCTACGTCCTGAACAGGGGCGGAGAGAACATATCCAACGTCCCCTGGAACCGCACGGCCACCGGCACGAGGATAAGCGTCATCACCATAGGCGACGCGTCCGGCGACGAGGAGCTGCTGGCTGACGTGGGCAGGTACGGCGACGGCGAGGGCGAGTTCATCTGGCCCGCGGGCATCGCCTCCGACTCCCAGGGCAACCTGTTCGTCACCGACGAGAGGCTCCACCGGGTGTCGGTGTTCGACAAGGACGGCGGCTTCGTTTCCTCCTGGGGAGCCCAGGGCGACGCCCCGGGCCGCCTCAACGGCCCCTCGGGGGTGGCCCTGGACGGCGACGGCAACCTCCTCATCGTCGACAGCCTGGGTCACCGGGTCCAGCGGTTCACCACCCAGGGCCGCTGCCTGGGCGGCTGGGGGGAGCACGGCTGCGGGGACGGTCAGCTCGACACCCCCTGGGGCATCGCCGTAGACGGCCAGGGGTACGCGTACGTCGTCGACCACAAGAACCACCGGGTCCAGAAGTTCACTCCCGACGGCGAATACGCCGCCACCTTCGGAAGCCACGGGACGGGCCGCGGGGAGCTGACCCGGCCCACGGCCGTGGCGGTGGACCCCGACGGGGACGTCTACGTGTGCGACTGGGCCAACAGCCGGGTCCAGGTCTTCGATCCCGGCGGCAGGTTCCTGACGACCTTCATCGGGGACGCCCAGCAGCCCTCCAAGTGGGCCCAGATGAGCATCGACGCCAACGCCGACGTGATGAAGGCCCGCCGCCGCGTGTACACGACGGAGCCCGAGTGGCGGCTGGCTATGCCCACGGGGCTGGTGTTCGACCCCGTCAGGTGGCGGCTGCTGATCATGGACACCCAGAGAAGCCGTATCCAGATATACGACAAGGTCA
The DNA here is from genome assembly GCA_965207305.1 of Dehalococcoidia bacterium. Classification (GTDB taxonomy): domain Bacteria; phylum Chloroflexota; class Dehalococcoidia; order Lucifugimonadales; family JAGWBF01; genus JAGWBJ01. Next base: position 954,760 of record CBDBMB010000004.1, read on the forward strand.
AGGACTACCTGGACCCCCAGTTCAACCTGTAGGCCCACACGTGCCTTCGACCAGGTTCTCGGCTTTGGGGATGGCGTCATTCACGCACGGTGGGAATCCGCCATGCGGGTATATTGGGTTCGCCCACCGAGACCTGCGTATTACCCCCGCCCGAGCATCACTCCCGCCTGAGCACTACCCCCGCCCGAAATGTCATTCCGAGCCGAAGGCGAGGAATCTAACGCACGTCTCTTCTGGAATGGACGTCGAAGATTCCTCTCTCCGCTTCGCTCCGCTCGGAATGACACTGAAGGGTCAGGACATAGGGAGTGGAGCCGACGCAGATTGACCCCCGAAGCGAAAGAGCGCTACATCGACTTGGCCCGGGAGCGTCCGGACATACTGTGCTCCGAAGCGCCCCCGGAGGTGCTGGAGGACGCGTCCCTGGTGGGCGAGCCCACCGAGTTCCACGAGGCGTACTTCGCCGCGGGCTACACGAGCTGGCTGGAGCACGAGCTGGGACGCAGGGTCAAGGTGCCCCAGCAGCAGCTGAACAACGCCATCGTAGTCCTGTGGAACCGCGCCTGCGAGCTGCACACCAGCCGCATTCTCGGCCGCCCCGACGACAGGTGGCAGGCCGCCTTCTTCTCCGACGAGGGCCTGTACGGCTAGGGGCCTCTGGATCCAGGTTTAGCGCTGGGTCACCGGGCCGCCCGCATCTCCCTCCGCAGCTCCTCGGTCCGGGCCCGATCGGCCTTGCCCGTGTCCGGGTCTATGTGGACGCCATAGTCTCGGCGGGCGCCCTCCACGGAGACGTACCCCTCCAGCACGTCCAGCTCTACCTCATCCAGCTCCCGCTCCAGGGGGTCTCCGTAGCCGCCCCCGCCGCCGGACGCGCAGGCGAACACCCCGCCCTTCTTCATGGACAGGTTGGAGAACTTGGAGGGGGAGGGCAGGTCGAACAGCTCCTGGATAGTCCGGGGATTGCCGTCGTCCACCCGGAGGAAGGCGTGTACAGCGCCGCCTCCGCCTCCGAAGATGCCCTTGGGCTTGAGTATGTGGCGGGTGGACGCCGCGCTGAACAGAGCGTCCTCCATCAGCAGGAACTCCTGGTACCCCGCCAGGCCGCCCCGCTGCCTGCCGGGCCCTCCCGAGTCCTGGGCCGCCTCGTAGCCGTGGAACAGCACCGGGTACTCGCGCTCCCACAGCTCCAGGGAGGGTATCCTGGAGTTGTTGCGTGGGTTGGGCGCGACGGCTTCGCCGTCCTTGGTGGCCCGGGCTCCGGCGCCCCCGTGTTGGCTCCAGTACCACACCCACTCCTTGCCCGTCTCGGGGTTGAAGCCCCACCAGGTGGTGTTGTCCCGGTCGCCGTGGCTGGAGGCGGTGACCCGGTCGGGGAGCCATTCGCCGAAGGCGGCGATGGTGGCGTCGCAGAGCACCAGCATGGCGTACCAGCCGGCGGAGACGGGGGCGGGGTAGTTGGGGTTGACGATGGACCCCTCGGGCAGCACCAGGTCGATCATCTCGGTGACGCCCGAGTTGATGAAGCTGCCCGGGTCCACCACGGACATGATGGCCACGTAGATGTTGGCCTTGGAGGACACCAGGCTGGAGTTGACCACGGCGTAGGTCTGGGGGTCGGAGCCGGTGCAGTCTATCTTGATGCGGTCGCCCTTCTTCTCCACCTCCACCTCGACGCGCCACAGGTGGTCGGTGTAGCCGTCGGTGTCGATGAAGTCCACGGCCTTGCCCTTGCCGTCGGGCATCTCAAGGAGCTTCTGGCGGAAGCGGCGTCTGCCGTAGTCCAGGGCGGCGTCCATGCCCTGGAGGACCAGCTCCAGGCCGTACTTCTCGATGAGGGCCTTGAGCCTCCGCTCGGCGGTGAGGTTGGCGGCCATCTGGGACTGGATGTCGCCCCATATCTGGTGGGGGATCCGGACGTTCTTGAGAATGAAGTCGCGTATGGGCACGCTGACGGTGCCGGCCTCGAAGATCTTGGCCGGGGGGATGTTGAGGGCCTCCTGCACCACGTGGCGGGCGGTGCCGGAGAAGCCGCCGGCGGACATGCCGCCGATATCGGTCCAGTGGCCCCGGTTGGCGGAGAAGGCGATGAGCTGTCCCTGGTAGAAGATGGGGCGCATTATCATCACGTCGGGCTGGTGGGAGCCGCCCTGGTAGACGTCGTTGAGGATGACGGCGTCGCCCTCCTGGAAGGTGCCCTTGAAGGCGTTTATGCAGGCCATCATGGAGTCCATCATGGTGCCCGCGTGGGTGGGGATGCCCTGGGACTGGGCGACCATGCGGCCCTGGGAGTCGAAGACGCCGCAGGTGAAGTCCAGCCGTTCGGCGAAGGTGCTGGAGTAGGCCGCGGAGGTGGTGCTCTTCATCATCTCTTCGACGGTGGAGATGAGGTAGGAGCGGATGATCTCGGCGGTGAAGGGGTCCAGATCCTCGACCTTGCGGACGGTGGTCTCGGTGATGGTGGTTCGGATGTTGCCGTACTCGTCCACCTGGGAGGTGCAGCCGTGGGGGAGGAAGATGGTGTTGTCCACCTCCTGGACGATGCAGGGGCTTGGGATGGTCATGCCGTGCCCCAGGGTCTCCCGGTCGTAGACGGGGACGGGATCGTCGTAGAAGGCGGTCTGTCTGTGGCTTTTGGGTGTGGGGGTCGTGTCGGTGGGGTCGCCGGAGTCCTTGGGGAGCTCCAGGGCTTGGATGGTGCCGGTGGCGGTGGCGTGGATGTTGACCAGCTCGATAGGGTCTCCCAGGACCATGCCGTAGCGCTGGCGGTAGACGGTCTCGAAGGCCTGGTAGACGCCGTCGCGGGTGAGGCCGTTGGGGTCGATGGGCACCCGGATCTCCCAGGACTGGCCGACGTACCGGGCGTCGGTCATCCAGGAGACCTGGGTGCCGGTCAGGCCGGCCTCCTCACCCTGGAGCGATGACATGGCCCGGGCTTCGAGGGCCTGGAACTCCCGTTGGAGGGACTCGGAGGTGAGGTCGTCGAGAGGCTGGGAGAGGGTGCGGGACTCGGTGTAGGTGAGGTCGGCGGTGAGCATGCCCAGGGCGGAGAGGGTGCTGGCGTTGACGGGGAAGAGGACGGAGGAGATGTCCAGCTCCCGGGCGGTATCTATGGCGTGCTGGGCGCCGGCGCCGCCGAAGGGGATGAGGGTGAACTCTCGGGGGTCGATGCCCTTCTGGACAGTGACCTGCCGGACGGCCTGGGCCATGTTGACGTTGACGATGTCATAGATGCCCCTGGCGGCTTGTTGGGTGGGCATGTCGAAGTGCTTTGCGATGGGCGCGATGGCGTTCTCGGCCTGGGAGGGGTCGAGCCTGGAGCGCCCGCCCAGGAAGTTTTCGGCGTCCAGGAGGCCGAGGACGAGGTTGGCGTCGGTGACGGTGGGTTCGGTGCCACCGGCGCCGTAGCAGGCGGGGCCGGGGTCTGCACCGGCGCTCCTGGGGCCGACCTGGAGGGTGCCGCCCTCGTCGACCCAGGCTATGCTGCCGCCGCCGGCGCCGATGGATACCACGTCTATGCTGTCGCTCCTGACCGGGATGGCGAACTCGACGTCGGTGGTGTCCTTGATCTCTGGGGTCCCGCCGCGGATCATGCAGACGTCGAAGCTGGTGCCGCCCATGTCGGCGGTGATGATGTCCTGGATACCCAGGCGTTGGCCCAGGTAGCGGCAGGCGAGGACGCCGGCGGCGGGGCCGGACTCGACCAGGGAGATGGGGCGCTGTCTTGCGACGGAGGAGGGTATGACGCCGCCCCCGGAGTGCATGTAGCGGACGCCGCCGCGGGGTGGTTGGCCGTGGCCCTCTTGGGAGAGGGCCTTCTCCAGGCGGTCGACGTAGCCGTAGACCTTGGGCATGGCGTAGGCGTTGAGGACGGTGGTGCTGGCGCGGGGGTACTCGCGTATGCGGGGGTCCACCTGGGAGGAGAGGGAGACGTAGGCCTGGGGGGCCTGTTGTTGGAGGATCTGGCCGATGTGCCTTTCGTGGTCGCCGTTGATGTAGGCGTTGAAGAGGCAGACGGCGACGGCCTCGACACCCTTGTCCATGAGGTATTTGACGGCCCGGCCCACCTCGTCCTCGTCCAGGGGAGTGACGACGTTGCCGTTCTTGTCTACGCGCTCGTCGACGCCGACGATGAGGTGGCGGGGGACCAGGGGCCTGTTCCGCTCCCACTGGAGGTTGAAGTTGGTGGAGCGCTGGCCCGTCTGGAGGAGGAGTACGTCGCGGAACCCCTTGGTGGTGACGAGGCCGACCTTGGAGCCGGCGCGCTCGATGACCAGGTTCGTGACCAAAGTGGTGCCGTGGACGAAGTGGGAGACCTGGGCCATGTCGACGCCGGCGTCGCGGCAGGCGTTGAGCAGGCCCTCGTCAGGGGCGGCGGGGGTGGTGGGGACCTTGGTGCGGGAGACACTTCCGGATGACTCGTCGAAGGTCATGAGGTCGGTGAAGGTGCCGCCGATGTCGACGCCTACTCGTAGCATGTTCTCGCGTTCCTCCTGCCGTGGATGGTCTCGCCGGTGGCGGTGCGTGGGCGCCCGGCACGGGCGCCCGTGGGGATTATACACCAAGTGCCGTCGTGGGCGTAGTGAGGAAGGCAAGGGCCCGGCCCGCCAACGTCGTCCCGGCGAGGGCCGGGACCCAGGCGTGGGGGATGCTTGCCGCCGGCCAAGGTCGTCCCTGCGAAACCGGGGACCCAGGGCCCCCGCCCAGGTTCAGGCGCCGTCGCCGTCCGCGGTGGAGGCGGTGGGGGCCGGGGTGGAGGGGCCCCTGGGCGGGAAGTGGGGCATGACCTCTTCGGAGAGTATCTCCAGCTGCTGCTGGAACTCGGGCCAGGGGGTGCCCTCGGGCCACTGGACGAGGACCTGCTCCAGGCCGGGGTACTTCTCTTGTATCTGGTGGAGGAAGTCGACGAAGTTCTCGGGGGGGCCGCAGATCCAGGCCTTCTGTGCGACGCCGTCCTCGATTCGGGGGAGGCGGGTGGGAGCGCCGGGGGTGCCCCAGGGGCGGCCGTGCTCGTCGGCGTAGCGGACGAAGCCGAAGGGCGCGAACCACTTGTAGCGTTCGTCGTGGCTGTCCCGGACGCGGCGGAGGGCTTCCTCCTGGGTGTCGGCGAAGTAGAAGCCCACGCTGAGGGCCATGTCTTCCCCGAGCTGGAGGTCCCTGCCGTGCTTTCGGCAGGCGTCCTGGTACTCGTGGAAGATCCTGTCGACGATGGTCTCGCCGGTGAGGGCGACCATGGCCTTGATGCCCTTGCTGGCCATGTAGTCGATGGACTTGCCGCTGGCGATGGGCTGCCAGATTTCGACGGGGCGGTTGACGGGCCTGGGGACGAGGGTGACCTCTTCCAGGTCGTAGCCGCGGTAGGGGACGTTGGGGGGTATGGTGTAGTGCTTTCCCCGGTGGGAGAAGGAGTCCTGGTTGAAGGCCTTGAGGATTATCTCCATCTGCTCTTCGAAGAGCTCGCGGTTGGCGTCGTTGTCGATGACGGGTGCGCCGAAGGACTCGACCTCGCGGGAGTGGTAGCCGCGGCCGACGCCGAAGATGACGCGGCCTTGGGTGAGGATGTCGGCCATGGCGTAGTCCTCGGCGAGGCGGATGGGGTGCCACATGGGGACGATGTTGAAGGCGCAGCCGAACTTGAGCTGGTTCGTCTGGGTGGCGAGGTAGGTGCCGAGAAGTATGAGGTTGGGGAGGCACTCGTAGCCCTCGCGCTGGAAGTGGTGCTCGGCGGTCCACATGCAGTAGAAGCCGCGTTCGTCCATGAGCTTGGCGAGGTCGGTGGCGTGGCCGAGGGCCTGGATGAGGCGCTCGTTGGGGAACCTGCGGTCGTTGGCGGGGGTGCCGTCCCTGCCGATGTTTTCGAGCTCGATCTGGCCGACGTAGAGGACGGAGAACTTGTCGATCATGGGCGTGACTCCGCGGGCGGTTGAAATGCGGCGCTAATTATACCACGCTACCTGTGCCATGGGCCCTCGTAGATGGTGGTGCCGGGGTTCCGGTAGGCGACGCGGGCGAGGCCGTCTTGCACCATGCGGTCGAACTTGGCCAGGGCCTCGGGGGGGTAGTAGGTGCGCTCCAGGTCGCCGAGGACGACGTAGCGGACGTCGTAGGCGGCGAGGAGCTCCAGGGTGCGGTCCAGGTTGGTGGTGGCGTACATCTCGGTGACGACGGCCGTGCGGCGGCGGACGGTGTCCTGGTACCTCATGCGCTGCTGGACCTGGTGCCAGGGCCACCCCAGGACGGTGGGGAGGCCGGTGTGATTGGCGATGCGGCTGCTCCAGTCGTACTGCTCTCCGTGGGCTTCCAGGACGACGGGGGAGCCCTGGACGTTGTCCTGGAGCCAGCGGATGGCTTCGTAGTCCCACCTGAGCTCGATGGGGGGTCCCTCGCGGGAGTAGACGGCGCGTTGCATGAAGTCGGCGCCGTCCAGGGTGACGGTGGAGGTGTCGAACCTGTTGGCCAGCCGGGACTTGGTCCCCAGGACGGGGTAGGTGAAGCTGGCCGCCAGGGCTATGAGGAGGACCGCCACCCAGGCGGCCCGGGCGGGGGAGAGGCGGCGGAGGGAGAAGGCGCCCAGGCGGGCGAAGTAGTAGAGGGCGTAGGCCGAGGCCAGGGCGAAGAGGACCCACACCTCCAGGTAGTACTTGAAGAGGGTGTTCATGCGGCCGATGTCGTCCTGGACGCGGACGAACTCGACGCCGATGGCGATGAGGGCGCCCATGATTATCAGCGCCAGGGGGAGCAGGGTGTAGGGGACGGGCCCCCGGCCTTGCCCCCGGTCTTGGAGCAGGGCGTCTCCCGCGGCCCACAGGGCCAGCACCAGGACGAGGCACATGAGGGCGGCGGCCCAGTATCCGGCGGCCCCCAGGTAAGCGGCAACCAGCGCCCCTGCCACGGCCACGACGGCGGCCCAGGAGACACTCCCCAGGTCCGGCAGGATGCCCCTCCGCGCGGCGGGAGGCGTCGCGGCGTCCCGGGAGCGGAGGGAAGCTGCCCCCGCCGAGACGCGGGCAGCGGCGGTCCGCGCCGCCCCGAGAATGCGGCCGCGGGACAGGTAGGCCAGGAAGCTGACGATGAGGAACAGGAAGAGGCCGTGGATGCCCAGGAAGTTGTGCAGCGGGGTCTGCCACCTTGCCACGTCGATGCCCGTGGGATAGGGCTGGTAGCTGTCGTGGAAGGGGAGGAATGCGAGGACGCCGATGACGATGGTGGCGGCGGCCAGGGCGGCGAACCTCAGGGCCATGGCCGGCGGCGTTCCCGCCTTCAGGTACACGGCCGCCGCCAGGAGGGCCAGGGACAGGAGCACGTATGCCGGATAGTCCCAGCTATTGATGGCCCACAGGGCGCCCACCGCCACGCCCAGGGCCGTCACGGCGGCCGCCACCCACCGGCGTCCGCCGTCTCTCAGTCCCACCAGCAGGCTGAACCCCAGCCCCAGGGCCAGGAGGGTGAAGGGGATGACGACGAGGTGGGCGTGGAGGTCGGCGAAGAGGAAGGTGAAGAAGGGGAACTCGGTGATGTGGTGGCCGATCTCGGGACCGCGGTCGCCGGGGAGCCAGAAGGTGAGGGCCGAGGGGGTGACCTCGTCGGACACGGGGAGCATGCGGCTGCTGCGCCAGAAGTCCGAGATGTGGGCCAGGGGAGGGAAGTCCTGGCCGCGGAACACGGTGTCTAACCCGCCCCGGACCACCTGGACGACCTGGTCCAGGTTGCCGGCCACGGCCACCAGCAGGCCCCCCATGACCCCGGCGGCGGCGGGCCCCCAGGCGATGCCCATACGCCAGGATCTCCAGGCCATGCCCAGCCACGCGCCGGCCGGCCGCCACCAGGGCTCTACGACCGCAGGGGCCTCGGGGGACTCCGTACTCGACAGGGGAGGAGGATGCGCCCCGCTCGCCTCCTCCGGCGGGGAGGATGCGGCGGGCGCATCCCCGTCTCCCCCGTCCCTGAGCCCCGCGGCCCCGAGCCCGGCGGTCCTCAGCCCGGCGGCCAGATTGTACACCAGCGAGTAGGCGGCGGTGACGGTGAGGGCGAACAGCATGGGCACCGCCAGGTTGTAGGCCACCGAGGGCACGATGCCGGTGGCCTTGACGAAGGTCGCCACCACGAACTGCCCCCAGTAGTAGTAGTTGAGGTACCCCCCGGCGAACCACGGGTCGTAGGGGGGCATGTAGGTGGAGCGGAGCACGGCGTTCAGGTAGGCGAAGTCCATGGGCTTCTCGCCGCCCAGGTACGGGTGCCACAGGTCCGGGTTGGCGGCCCTCACCGCCACGAAGGCGAGGAACGCCGCCAGAAAGAGGACCTCGCCCACCACCAGCAGTCTCCAGCTCCGGCGCAGGAAGTCCCGCACCTCCTGCCAGCGGGTCGCCAGGACGGCGAGGGAGAGGGATGCCACGGCCAGCACTCCCACCAGCACCGAGACCCTGGAGAAGCTCATCCAGCCGAGGCTGGCCAGCAGCCACGCCACGTAGGCCACGCCCAGGATGCCCAGTATCCTGGCCAAGACCATGCCCCGGTCCGGCAGCGGTCGGAACAGGAAGAGGGCCAGGGGCAGCGCGGCCAGGTAGACCAGCTCCAGCAAGAGGAGCCAGGCCAGCACCGGGACCGCGTTGGTCCAGCTATCCCGGCTCACGATTTCCGACCAGGTGCCGCCCTCCCTCTGGTGCCGCTCGAGCTCGGGGCCCATCATCAGCCCCAGCTCCCGGCCGCCGTCGGGCAGGCCCTCGGTCAGGAGAAGGAACAGCCGGTCGCGGGAGAGCCCTCCCTCGTTTCTGAACAGGATCACCTTGGGGTGGTCGTATCCCACCACGTTCTCGTCGGCGTAGCCAAGGTCCAGGGTGATCCCGCCGGGGGCCATCGCCGCGATCGACTCCGGCTCCGGGATGCCCGCCCGCCCGAAGGTGTCGTCCACCAGGGACACCCCGAACAGGCGGGGGTAGGTGGTGAAGACCGCTTCGGGCACGTATCCTAGCTCCCCAGCGAAGAGGAGACGGTAGTACCGGGAGCTCATGGGGTACCGCTCGGGCACTCTGGAGACGCTGCCGTAGGTTCGGTTGCTGTAGAAGACCAGGTAGTCTCCCTGGTCCAGGTGCTCGGCGATGAGGGCCATCTTTCCATGATCGTCGGGGTCGTAGATGGGGACCTGCCGGACGGCGTACTCGTAGATGTCGGGAATGCCCTCGTCCCAGTGGTTGTCGGTGACGATGGTGGAGCCCCGGGGCACGTTCTCGTTGATCCACCGGGACGCCTTGATGGCGGGATGTGGGTCCCGGTAGACGCGCTCGAAGGCCAGGGCGTACAGCCCCGTGCCCAGGACGACGATGACGGTCAGCGCGATCGCCCCCTTGGGCAGGTGCCTGCACGCCAGCCTGGCGACGTCGGGGAGCCGGCGGCCTCCGGCCGCGGCCCGCGCCGCGAGGTCCCTGGAACCGTCGATGGACCACATCAGCATCGACGCGCCCATGAGGATGAGGAAGGGCATCAGGGGGAAGGTGTACCGGAGGAACTTGACCTCGAAGCTGGCCAGCATCAGGAAGTTGGGCACGACCCACGCCAGGAGCAGGAGCTGGCCTGGGCGGGACGGCCCTCGCCGGGTGGCATGCCACGCGGTGAAGAGGAGTCCCGCCCAACACACGATGCCCAGGGGCAGCCCCAGGCCCCACACGGTGGTCTGCTTCAGCTCGTACAGGAAGGGCGTCGAGTCGATGTACTGGACCGTGAACGGCACCGTCCCCGCCGTCCGGGCCATGTTCGCCTGCCAGGAGGTCTCGCCGATGAAGTTGGTGAAGTCCATCAGCGCGTAGGGCATGGTGACGGTGAAGACGCCCAGGGCAACGGCCCCGGCAGCGGCCGCGTGTCCAGCCACCTGGGCCACCTGCGCCGAGGAGGGCCGGGCCCACCCGCCGCCGGGGTCCTGGAACAGCCGGTGCCCGTAGGCCACCGCCAGGGGCAGTATCAGGGGCAGGACGCTCACCTTGGGGGCCACCGCCAGGCCCACGAAGACCCCCAGGAGCAGCGAGTCCCGCAGCCTGCGGCGCTCCATCATCCGGAGCATGGCCCAGAAGACCGTGGTCAGGAAGAAGACCGACAGGGGCTCGGGCCGGTAGAAGTGGGCGTGCTGGATGTGGACCACGGCCAGGGCGACCAGCGCCGACGCCAGCAGGCCGACGCCCCTGCCCCATATCCTTCGACCCAGGACGTAGGCCATGAACACCGTGCCCACGTCGGCCAGGACCATGATGCTGCGCCCCGCGTACCCCATGGCCGACAGGGAGCCCATGTCCGCGAAGGGCTCGACCACGAACCGCACGGCCACGATGAGGTAGATGAGGATGCTGCCCAGGGGGAACCACTGGGGGTTCAGGGGGCTCTCGTCGGCGTCGAAGAAGGTGGGGAGGGAGGGGAACCCGGGCTCGGTCTCCGGGCGGTCCCTGAGGCAGTCCAGGTGGGCCGGGGCCTGGGTCAGCACCCGGTACATGCAGTCCGACTGCATGTATATGGATCGCTCGTCGGGATGGAAGCCGTAGCCCTGGTCCCAGCCCATCCCGTGGACGCGCAGGCCCAGGGCAACCAGGAGTATGATGGGCAACAGGAGCACGGGGGACATTCCCGACAGACGCTCCTGAAGCCTAGGCCAGCGCATTCACACCTCTGGATGTGCTCCCAATGGACGGGACTATTCTAGCAACCCCATATACGACGGTAAACCGAATGAGGATGCGGGACCGCCGCTACGCGGTCCCCCGCCCGTCATTGCCCTACACGGTCCCCCTCCTGCCATTCGCCTAAACGGTCCCTCCTGTCATTCCGAACGGAGCGAAGCGTAGTGAGGAATCCATCCATACCGGCGAGTACTGTGCCCCTGGACCTTGTGGCGTGGGGTACTTGTTGCAGGGCGTCTGAGATTCCTCGCCTACGGCTCGGAATGACGGGGAGGGCGGAATGACAGGCAGGACTGAAGGACGTGACGGGTGAGACCGGCCGCCGAAAAAGCGGAAGTCCAGGCCCGCCAGTGGACTCCGGCCGGATAGGGCGGGGCTGCCCTGGAAGCTAGGACTCGGCCTTGGCCTCCAGCTTGTCCAGTCGGTCCTTCAGCTTCCGGTTCTGCTCCTGCAGCTTCTCCAGGTCCTCCCGGAGCTTCCTGGCGTCGTCACCCCTGTCCCGGCCCCTTCTTATGGCGGCGATGGCCTCCCTGCACCTGCGGACCACCCGGCCGTCCAGCTCCCCGTCGATGCGGCGCGAGAGGGCGGGCACCGCCCTGTCGTCCTTAAGCTCCTGCAGCGCGTCTATGGCCCTGATCCTGGCCCGCAGCCATGGGTCGTCGACGAACTCCTGGACGAATTCCACCACGTCCCTCTTGCCCTCTCCCAGCTTCCCCAGGCAAGCCAGCGCCGCCTCCCGGGCCCGGCTGGGGCGCCCGTAGGCGGCCCATTCCCTGGCCAGGGGGATGGCTCGCTCGTCCCTGAGGGCGCCCAGACCGGCGAAGGCCTGGACCGTCATGACGTCGTTCACCGACGGCCTGCCCACGACCGCCGTCACCAGCTCGAAGGCGCCGGGCTGCTCGGTCCTGGCGACGGCCCGGGCCGCCTCGGCCTCCACGAAGTAGCTGGTGTCGGACTCCAGCAGGGGCGCCAAGGCATCCATGGCGGCCTGCTCCTTGAACTCGCCCAGGGCGGCGACGACGGCGCGGCGCGCCTTGGGATGTGGCACGCCCAGGCACTCGATGAGGGCATCCATCGCGGCCGAGGACCTTACCCTGCCCAGGGCCCGGGCCGCCTGGGCCTGCACGCCCCAGAAACCGTCTTCGAGGACGGCCCTCTTCAGGGCCTCTATGCAGTCGGGGGAACCGGTCTTGCCCAGGTCCTGGGCCGCCTGCACGCGGCCGATCACGTCCTCGTCGTGCCGGAGCTGGTGGAGCATCATCTCCTTGGGCCGGTTGAACTCCAGGGTCTTGAGGCACCGGTAGCCCGGGTCGAAGCTTACCATGACCGGCTTCTCCTCCAGGGAGAAGTGGAAGGTCTGCTGGGCCTCGGAGATGGTGATGCGCCGTGAGTGCCTCCCGGTGGACGTCACGAAGACCAGGTCCACGGGAGCGCGGAACAGGGGCGTGAGGTCGTCGACCGTCTGGGTCTGGGAGACGGATACCTGGGCGGAGGAGGACTCATCGTCCCAGGTGTAGGCCACCTTCAGGTCGGGGTGTCCGCCCATGTAGACCCACTGGCGGAAAAACCAGTCGAGGTTCCTGCCAGTCGCCTCGTCGATGCACCGCTGCAGGTCCTCGGTGGTGACGCTCTTCCCGCGGCAGGCCTGGCAGTAGTGGGCCATCGCCTTCCAGAACAGCGCGTCCCCCAGGAGGGAGCGCAGCATGTGAAGCACCAGGCCGCCCTTCTCGTACAGGTGCCGGTCGAACAGGTCCACCGGCTGGTTGTAGACGCGGCTGACGATGGGCCTGCGATAGCTGCCAGAGTCCTCTGCCAGGTAGGTCTGGGCGTCCTGGTATACGCCGTAACGGAACTCGTCGACGCCCAGGTCGTGCTCCTTGAACAGGAGGTCGAAGTAGGTGGCGAACCCCTCGTTGAGCCAGCCGTGGGACCAGTCCCGGCAGGTGAGCAGGTCGCCCCACCACTGGTGGGCCAGCTCGTGGGCCACGATGCTGTCGGTGGAGAAGTCCAGGTGGGCCCGCTCGTCGTGGAGCAGGGAGTCAGTCATGGTGGTGGCCGAGGTGTTCTCCATGCCGCCGAAGATGAAGTCGGCCACCGTCACCTGGGAGTACTTGGCCCACGGGTAGGGTGTGCCGATCTTCTCGGCGAAGAACCGCATCATCTTGGGGGTCTTGTCGAAGGCTCGGCGGGTGTCATCCTCCCGGCCCGGAGGCGAGTAGTAGACGATGGGCGTGCCGTTCCACTCCTCCCGTATCTCGGTGTATTCTCCCGCCACCAGGGACATCAAGTAGGTCGGGTGCTCGGTCTCCTGGGACCAGTGGTAGGTCTTGGTGGAGCCATCCTCGGTGACCCCGGCCAGCCTGCCGTTGGACACGGTGTTCCACTCCCTGGGGACCGTGACGATGACCTCGCTGGTGAACCGCTGGTTGGGGGAGTCGTAGCAGGGGAACCAGAAGCGGGAGTCCTCGTCCTCCCCCTGGGTCCAGACCTGCCGGGGCCGCTCGGGATAGCCGTCGTCGGGGGCGTTGAAGTACAGCCCCCTGCGGGGAGTGCAGGAGTAGGCGATGTCGATGGTCGACTCCTCGCCGGATGCCAGCGCCGCGCCCAGCACCACGCGGAGCTTGCCGTCCTCGTGGGTGTGCTCCAGGGCGGCGCCCCCCGCCGAGGTCACGCCGGATATCCGCAGCTCCACCGCGTCCAGCTCCACGACCTTCAGGACGTCGTTGATGGCGGCGAAGGTGTGGGATGCCGTGCCGCTGAGGGACTTTTCCTCGGGGTCCAGGGTGATCTCCAGGCGAAGGTGCTTCAGGTCGAACTCCCGGTCCCGGGGCCAGTGGGCCTGGTCTCCGGGCAGGGCGAAGGGGCCCCTCTCCCGGAGCCCGTGGGCCCCGTAGAGCCTCCCACAGGAAAGCTCGGTCCATTCTCGCAGGTCGTCTCGTGTGTCCAAAGCGCGCTCCTCGGTCGAGGCTCAGGGCATTCCAGCGGGGGGAGGCAACCAGACTTCGGGCGGACCGCCGGCTTCCAGGGGCACGGCGCCCTATGCCCCGGCGCCGTCTGGCCCTTCGGCGGGAGCGAGGACGGCCCGCAGGAACTGCAGCTCGAGCTGCAGCATGGGCGCCATCGCCGGCGACTCCAGCCTGCTCAGGAGCTTGAGGTGCCCGCCGAGCTTGGACACAAGCTGGCCCTTGGCCTCCTCGGGGCTCCGTCCGAACCCGTGGAGCTTGTCCAGGATCCGCTCGAACACCCAATAGGCGTCGAAGGTGTCCGATACGATGACCGGTATCTCCCTGGTCAGCCTCCAGGGCGAGTCCGGAGGCGTGTCGATGGGACGCAGTCGGTCCACCAGGACCGGGCCCACCTCCGTCTGGCTCAGGTGGTCGTAGGCCCTGCGGGGCCTGCTGGCGTCGTGGGCGGTCCAGCTCAGGCCGGGGGGCAGCGCCGCCGAGCTGAGGGAGAGGCCCTCGCTGGCGTCGCTCATCCTGTCTCTTCCTCGATCTCCCAGGCCTCCAGCACCTGCCGGGGCAGGGAGATGGGGCCGATGGCGCTCTCGTACTCGCGAACGTGCTTGCGGGAGAGCAACGAGATGGCCTTCAGGAGCTGGGGGCTGACCTTCACCTTGGCCCTGAGGATGGGCTCCCTGTCCTCCTGCAGCTCGCCGAAGAACAGGACGCTGCCGTACAGGCCGCTGAAGATGTGAAGGGAGTCGGCGTAGAAGCTGGCCGGTTGCTGTGACTGGTCGTAGTACTCCTCGGGCGAGTATTCGCCCTGGGGCTGAAGGGGAGGGTGTTCGGTCGCCATGGCACCTCCGGCCCGCCTTTGCGGGCACCCCATTGTACACCAGTGACACAGGCGACAGGAAGTGGGCGGACGAGGGCGTGGAGGTAGAGGACCCTAGGGCCCGGCCGGCCGGGCCTCCATCATGCGCTGAGGGCGGACTCGGACCCGCGCCTGGCCAGGTGGTAGTCGCCAACGGCTATGGCGCACCACTCGTGGGAGCTCTTGCCGATGCCCAGGAGACCCCACCGGTTCATCACCTCGTAGGACAGCTCCTCCTTGGTGGCGTTGGTCCTGCCCAGGATGGCCTCTCTGACCTCCCGGATCTCGTAGACGTGGTAGCTAAGGCCCAGCTCCGCCGCCCAGTTCTCCAGGGTGACGTTCAGCATCTCCAGCCCCTGTTGCTGGTAGGGAAGCTGCAGCGCCATCGGCTTGCCGCAGACTACCTCTATGGGCTGCCACTCTCCCACCATGCGGGTGAGCTCGGCCTTGATGGCCTGGACTCGTTCTGACACCTCCACGCGCTTGGGCCTGTTGTGGGCGATGATGATCCCGGTCTCCACCAGCAGCCATGACTCGATGGGCGACGTGGAGAGTGCCAGGGATGGCGGTCCATCCCCCGGGACTTCCTCGGGCTCCCGGGGGGGCTCCAGGGGCTCGTGGGAGAAGACCGCCCATCCCGTGACGGTGGTGGTGGGGTCGATGGATATTATGACGGCCATGGAACGCTCTGTTGGACGGGTCTCGGCGCTGACACCAGCCCGCCTCTATACACTATACGCGGACAGCTCCATTATAGGACTTCTTTTTCGGGCCGTCCTTTTCCCTGTTCCGCGACCCAACCGAGGGGGCGCCCTCCTGCTGGAGGAATTGGCTCCATGGCAGCGCCCCGTACCGGTACGTCCCGCATTGCAGGCACTGCCAGTCGGCCTCTTCCATGAACAGGTCTCCGCCGCATTTTTCGCATCCCTTCAGCCAGAACATAGCATTCCCTTTTCCTGTGTGACGTTGGGCTCTCGGTGGGCCCCCTGGCCTATGAGAACACCCTAACATTGAAATATTAATAATTAGTTAAGGAATAATGGCCCTTGCCAAACCGAGAGGGAGCTGCGGCCATACGAGAATGTTAATAGACCGTTTGTTCGTTAAGCAAGGCCCGGATGGCGGCGTGCCGGTCTTGCCGGGCGTGCGATCCACGTCGTACAGTAGATATGCCTGCGCGGCTACGGGCAGGCGGCCGCGGGGCACTCTAGTTTCCACAGAGATGGGGCCACGGAGGTGGGCTGGTGGCACGGCGCAGGCCCGGCATCAAGGGGTGGCTCGCCTTGGCGGCGGTGGCGGCGGCCGTCGCCGCCATCACCCTCATGGCCCGGTACCTATGGCAGCGGAGGGGCCGGCGCTCGGTCTGAGAGCGGCTACCGCAAGTCCCTCTTGAGCACCTTGCCCGCGGCGCTCATGGGCAGCGAGTCGCGGAACTCCAGGACCCGCGGGCGCTTGTAGGCGGCCAGATACCCGCCGCACCAGTCCAGCAGCTCCCTCTCCAGCTCTTGCCGGCGGGACAGGTACTCCTCCCTGAGGACCACGACGGCCTTCACTGTCTCGCCGCGGTACTCGTCCGGTGCGCCCACGACGGCAGCCAGCTTTACGGCGGGGTGCTTGTACAACACTTCCTCCACCTCCCGAGGCCATACCTTGAACCCCGCCGCGTTGATCTGTCAATAATCAGGAACATTAGGCCAGCATATTCAGAGACATTAGGCCACCCTGAATGCCAGTGATTTGGATTCTGACAGGATGCTGCGGGTCGGTCAATCACCTCCCTTCTTGCTGAGGATTTTGGCCACTTTGCCCAAGAGGGCGCGGTGAGGAGAGAGCCTTTCCCGGTAGCTGGTTCCCTCGATGACGATCTGGTAGCTGGTGTTGGCCAGGCGGTCCAGGGCGCTGTTGCCCAGGATGGGGTCGTCGAAGAGACTGAGCCACTCTTCGATGGCCCGATTGGAGGTGACGACGAAGCTGGAGGCCCGGTGCTTGGCGATGATCAGCCGGTAGAGGTCCACCGACTGAGGTCCGGTGAGGCTGTGCAGGCCCAGGTCGTCGAGTATGAGCAGGTCGGGGGAGAGGAAGGAGCGGAAGGTCTTGTCCACCGAGTTGTCCACCCTGGCCTGGGCCATGGCTTTGAAGAAGTCGTCGGCGTGGATGAAGCGGACGGTGTACCCGGCTCTGACGGCGGCGTGGCCGAGGGCTTGAGCCAGGAAGCTCTTGCCGACGCCCGCCGGTCCCATCAGCAGGACGTGCTCGTGCCTGTCGAGGAACTCCAGCGAGAAGGCGGCGTCGAGGAGGCGGCGGTCCAGGGTGATTTCGGACGTCCAGTCGAAGTCTTCCAGTCGGCAGGTCTCCTCGAAGCTGGCCCGGTTCAGGCGGATCTCGATGCGCCGGTTCTCCCTGCGGCTGACCTCGTCGGCCAGGATGATCTCCAGGAAGGCAGTGTAGTCCAGTTGGTCCCGTCGGGCCAGGGCGATGCGCTCGGGCAGGGTGTCCAGCATGGCGCTCAGCTTGAGGGTCTTGAGCAGCGGGGCTAGGTCGGGGTTGCGGACGTTACGGGTCATGTCAGATCTCCTTGTGGTGTTGCGTTGGGGTGGTGGCCGTTGACCAGGGCGAAGACGGAGCCGGGCCGGGCGAAGCGTCCCGTAGGCAACGGATCGGGATACGGCAGCGCATCCTGCTGCTCCAGGGCTTCGATCAGGATGCGCTCGACGCGGTGCACGTCGATGAGGTCCACGTCCAGGGCCTTGCGACAGGCGTCGTTCAGCCTGTCGGGGGTGTAGCGCTGGGCGAGGCGGAGCAGCTTGTGTCCCTGCCGCACCTTCGCCCAGGGCGTGGGGCCTTCGAAGAGCCGGTCGGCGAAGGCGGCCACCGCTTCTCCCAGCTCCGCTGCGCTCTGCGTGATCTTGTCGGGCGCCCGCAGCGTGTAGGCGATGAACTCCTTCGGGTAGTCGTCGGGATCGGTGGAGCGTCTGCCCTTGGACTGACGGGGATGGACCTTGATCAGCTTGCCCTGGTGGTAGATGCGCACCAGCTTGCTGTCCAGCGCGATCTCCACCTGCTGCCCCGGATGGCACAGAGCCGACGGCACCGAGTAGAGGGCGTTCTGGCAGGTCACGTGGTGGTCGCGCTGCACCTTGGCGTTGCGCCAGTGAGTCACCTCGTAGGGCTCGCCGTCCCAGGGCAGCAGCGTCTGGCGCTCCTCGGCGTCGAAGACCTCCACGGGCTTGCGCCTGGTGGTGCCGTGCACCCGCTGTCCGGCCACCTCGCGGCACCAGTGGAGCGCTTCCTTCCGCATGTGAGGCAGGTCCCTGAAGTCGGCTCCCTTGAAGAAGCGCTCCCTCACGTACTGGACTCCCCGCTCCACCTTGGGCTTGTCCCTGGGGTGGCGTACCCGGGCCGGGTCGGTGATGAAACCCCGGCGCTGGGAGTACTCCAGGAAGCCCCTGGTCAGCCTGGGATGCAGGGCGTCGGCCCCGGCCACCGCCGCCGGGAAGTTGTCGATGACCAGGTACTTGGGAATGCCGTCGAAGAAGGCCCAGGCCGCTTCCAGTCCGGCGACCACGTCCTCCAGCTTCTGCCCGTGGGTGGGCCAGACGAAGCTGTGCCGCGAGTAGGCCAGCACAACGATCAGCGCCCACACCGTCCGGCGGCGGCCCGTCTCCGGGTCTTGGGCGAAGCCAAGCCTCCCGAAGTCCATCTCCGCCACCTCACCCGGCGGGCTCTCCTCCATCCGCACCGTCCTGGTACTGCGGCCCCGCCAGTTGCGGCGGGCCACGAAGCGCTGAACGGACGGATAGGAGACCTCGCAGCCGCGCTCCAAGAGCAACTCCCGAATGCGGGTCAGTTGCAGCCGGTCCTCAACGACCCACCGTTGAATCTGGTCGGTCCAGGGACCCAGCCTGTCCTCTATCGGCGTCCTCGCCCGCCGCGGTCCCGCACGGCCTATGGCCGCCAGCTTGCTCAGCTGCTCCTCGCTGGGAACGGGTCCGTCCCGGGACAGCCCCAGCCTCTCAGCTGAGGCGATGTACTTGCTCACCGTGTCCCGAGCAAGCCCTGTCCCCTCGGCTATGTGGCGCTGGCTCTCCCCCGCCTGCCAGCGCCGGATGACTTCTGCTATTTCCACTCTGAATACCTCCTTGTAGGCCATCGCTTCACCTCCTACTTGAAGTGTCGCGATGGTCTGTGGTCAGGCGCTCAGAGTGGCCTAAATATCCTGATTATCTGGCCTATAGTTCGTGAATATTTAGCGATTCGCTGGCCTAATGTTCCTGATTATTGACAGATCACGTCCTTTTTCCGGTCGACTATGTAGAAGTAGCCCTCGCCGTCCACCCGGGCCAGGTCGCCCGTATGGAACCACCCTCCGGCCATGGCCTCGTCAGTCTCCCGTGGCCGGCGCCAGTACCCCCGCATGACCTGGGGCCCCCGGAGCACCAGCTCCCCCACCTGGCCGACGGCCAGGGGCGTGGCCCCGTCGTCGGAGTCCACTATCATGGCGTCGGTGTCGGGCAGGGGCACGCCCATAGACCCCTCCCGGGCCATGTCCGGCGGGTTGGCGTGGGTCAGCGGCGCGGTCTCGGTCAGCCCGTACCCCTCGACCAGCACGTTCCGCCCGACCATCTCGTCGAAGGAGCGTTTCACCGAAGGGGGAAGGGACGCCGCGCTGGTCCGGCTGTGGGTGAGGGAGGTCAGGTCGTAGGCCGCGGCGTCCTCCACGTCCATCACGGCGATGTACATGGTCGGGACCCCCGGGAATCGGGTGGCCCGATAGTCCTGGATGGCTTGGAGGACTCCGCGGGCCTGGAACCGCCTGAACAGGACCATGGTGCCCGCCACCGAGACGGGCACGCTCATGGCGCCCGCGATCCCTCCGATGTGGAACAGGGGAAGGCACGAGATGAACACCTCGGCCCCCTCCGCGTAGCGGTACCAGCGGGCGAACTGGGCGGCGTTGACCACCAGGTTCCGGTGGGTCAGCATGGCGCCCTTGGGCACGCCGGTGGTGCCGCCGGTGTAGCAGAGCATGGCCAGGTCGTTTTCGGCGTCGACTTCGGGAAGACGGGCGCTGACCCGTCCGTTGGCGACCAGCCGGTGGAATCCGTCGGGGCCGTCGCCGCCGACGACCACGACCCCTTCAATGGCGGTGCCGTGCCGGACCTCCTCGACGATGGGCAGCAGCTCGGCGTCGCAGACGACGAGACGCGCCCCCGAGTCCTCCAGCTGGCCCGCCAGCTCCCGGCCGCGGTACATGGGGTTGCAGGGGACGACCACCGCGCCGGCCCTGAGGATGCCATAGAAGGACGCAACGAGCTCGGGCGAGTTCTGGAGGAAGTGGGCCACCCGGTCCCCCCTGGAGATGCCCATCTCCGCCAGAGAGGAGGCGAAGCGGCCGGACATCTCCCACAGGGCCCGGTACCCGGTCCTGGACAGCTCCCGGTGGCCCTCCCCGTCGTAGTAGACGACCGCGTCCCGGTCGGGGTGTCGGGCCGCGGCGTCCTCCAGGTAGGTATGCAACGGGTGGGACGGGTAGAGCAGCCCGTTCCTCATCTCGGAAGGGTACAGGGACAGCCAGGGTCTCTTCCCCGTCCCTTCACTGGACGGAGCGGCGGCAGGCTGGGAGCCCGGGGGGTTGGAGTCGTCGCGCAACTGGCTGGACCCCTGGCGCCCTAGATGGGGTCGACGGGCTTCATGGCGAGCTCGGGGGCGCGAACCCCCGTTCCAGCCGCGCCATGGTCTCGTCCTGCTGCCGGACGTACTCCTCCATCTCCAGGACCTGCTCGTCCTTCAGGTGGGCGTAGCGCCGCTGGAGGGCCGCGTAGTTGCGGATCGTCGCCTTGCGCGGGATCCTCGCCCGGGAGAACACACCGTCTTTCCACTCGTACAGGGGCCAGATTCCGCACTCCACCGCCAGCCGGGAGACGTCGATCCCCTTATCGTCGTCATACCCCCAGGAGGGGTTGCAGGGGGTGAGTATCTGGATGAAGGCGGGCAGCCGGGTGACGGCGGCCTTGATCTTCCGCTCCAGGTCGGCGTGATGGGAGGTGGAGGCGGTGGCCACGTACTCGGCCCCGCTGAACATGAGCATCAGGGGGAACTGCTTCCGGCCCCGGGCCTTGCCCGCCGGCCGGACTCCGGTGCGGGCCAGGAGGTCCGTGCTGCCCGTGGAGTGGCTGCCGCTGGCCGCGTGGGCCTGGTTGTCGCACACGACGTGGAGGTACCTGTACCCCTGCTGGAAGGCCGTGGCCATGTCGGCGAGGCCCATGTCGATCTGGCCGTCGCCGTCGATGACGACGATGGGCCGGTCGATGCCCCTGATCTCCATGGCGGTGCGCATGGCGGCGCAGGCGCTGTCGTGGGTCCCGAGCCCGCTGCGTTGCAGGAAGTCACGCCCGATTCCGCAGCCCTGGCCGAAGATGATGGGGTCCTGGTCCGCCAGGGTCTCGAAGATGACCTGCATGACCAGGCGGGTGGCGAGGTTGGAGGGGCAACCGGGGCACTGGTTGGCGGTGACGTTCATCCAGACCCGCTTCTCCTCGGTCTCCATCATCATTTTGGGCATGGGGCCCTCCCGTTCTCCGCCGGCCGGCGGTCCCGGACCGGATGCGGTCCTTCCCTGGTTTACTCAGAACGCGATTCTGCTCAGAACGCGCCGCGGGCGCTATCCGCCAAGATCGGCCAGCCTCCTGGCCAGCATCTCTTCGTCCTCTATGACGTCGAAATGCCAGGCCTGGGTCTGGTCGATGCGCCCCTTGTCGAGGCCGTGATAGGCCTCCTCCACCATGTAGGCCACGTCGTGATAGGTAACGTCCCTGCCCCCCAGGCCCACGGTGCGGCCCATTACCAGGGGCGGGTCGCGACGCCCGAAGAGGGCGCTGCGCAGGTCGTGGTAGACGGCGGCCACGGTGTTCCTGTCCAGTACGACCGCCACCCGGGCGTTGGCCAGCTCCCGCACCAGCTCCTCCCCCGGGAAGGGGCGGTAGGTGCGCACCTTGATCAGGCCGGCCCTCCGGCCCCGGTCCCGCAGCTGGTCTACGGCAACCCGCGACGTGGCTACGAAGGACCCCATGGCCACGATTACCACGTCGGCGTCCTCGGTGCGGTAGGTCTCCAAGAGGCCGCCGTAGCCGCGGCCGAAAATCTCCCGGTACTCCTGGTGGGCCGCTACGATCTTCTCCTTGGCGGTCCGGTTCAGCGCCTGGTCCAGCTGGAAGCGCCTCTCCATGTACTCCCGGTCCACGTCCACGTAACCGTAGCCGCTCATCCGGGCGCTGGAGTAGTAGCCGGAGAAGTCCATGTTCTTGAGGAAGTCCAGCTCGGGGGCCAGCCGGAAGGGGGGTAGGAACCTGTCCACCTGCTCCCGGGCCGGCAGGACCACCGGGTAGCTGTTGTGGGACACCTCCCAGCCGTCGTAGGTGACGAACGACGGTATCAGCACAGACGGGTCCTCGCTCACCTTGTAGGCCTGGAGGATCGTGTCGAACACGTCCTGGGCGTTCTCGCAGTGGTAGTGCAGCCAGTGTATGTCCCGGTACATGATGGTGTCCTGGTCGTCGGTGCGGACGACGGCCGGCGGCTCCAGGGCCCGGTGGGCCACGGTGATGACGATGGGTATGCGGGCGTAGGAGGCGAAGATGAGCTGCTGGGCTGCGTAGAGCAAGCCCTCGGAGTTGGTGGCGAAGGAGCAGCGGACCCCCGACTGGGTGGCCACGCACTGGGCGTTCATGACGCTGCGCTCGTTCTGGAGCTCGATGACCCGGGCGTCCAGGTCTCCCCGGGCGATCATGCGGGAGCACTCCTCGCCCACCTCGTCGGATGGGCCGATGGGGAAGAAGCACAGCACCTGGACCCGGGCCATCTTCAGGGCCTCGGCCGCGGCCTTGTTGCCCGTGAGGGCCGTGCGCCTGGCTGTGGGTGGGGAGCTCAATTTACTCTCCTACCGGCCGACGCCTATCTTGGCTTCCAGCCGGTCTATGCAGGCGTTGAGCTCGGTGCGCAGAGCGCGCACTTCCTCTTCCAGATTTCCCAGTCTCCGGTTGATCTGGTCGAAGGCGCCCTCCAGGTAGGCCATGCGCTCTTCGATGGATGATGGGCTCGTCACTCTACAATCATACCCTATCAGCCAGGCGGTCTGTAGCCTGCGCGGCCGGCCCGCTTCATGGCGTCCATGGCCTCATCCGGAGACAGCAGGGGCGAGGTCTTGAAGGAGCTTATGGCCCCGGTGGCGGTGGCCGCCATGGAGAATGCGGCCGCGCTCACGTTGTCGGGGAACTCGGCGATGAACACCACGTCGTCCTCGCCCAGGACGAAGTCGAAGGACTCCAACCTGCCGCCCAACCCCTCGATGACGGGCCGGACGGCGGCTGCTCTGTCCTCGGGGTTCTGCATGAGGTCCGCTATTCCCCGGTTCGAGTACGACGCCCTTACGAGATAGCGTGGCATCGGATAGCTCCTCCCGTATCGTCTAGGCCCCCCGCTCGCCTACTCCAGATCGTCCTCGGACCCGTCCATGGTGTACCGGTCCTTGCCGTATATCTCGGCCAGGTGGGGGCCCATGGTGACCTCCTCATAGGAGGGCCGCTCCTTCAGCACCTGGTCCTCGTCCACCATGGTCAGGGCCGAGCCCACGCAGACGGCTGCGCAAATGCCGCACCCGCGGCAAAAGTCCACGTCGATGCGGTACCCCTGCTGCGGCAGGCCCTCTCGAACGATGAAGCCGGTGCCGTCGGGGCACATCACCTCGCTGATGCACACGTTGGGGCATATGCACTTGCCGTCCTCGCACACGGGTATCTTGTCCCGCCAGACGAAGGGGCTGCCCTTGCGATACCCGGGCAGCAGGTCGTACCTGTCGAACCGGTAGTGCTGGGTAAGGTCCTCGACCCTGGCGTGCCGGAACCCGGAAGGCGAGTTGCCCGGGTCGACGTTGACGCCGCCGATGGCCCTCACCGATTCGTACGCTTCGACGGCGGCCCGGGCGTTGGCCTCTCCGATCCTCCCCGGAAAGGCCTCCCGGATCTCCCGGCGGAGCTCGGCCATGTCCATCTCGGTGACCTTGGCGTAAGCCCCCAGCAGGCACAGCCCCACGGGGGGAGGGTCTCGGCGAAGGAGGCGGGTGCATATCTCGGTGGCGTCCACGGTGGCCACCGCCCCCTTGAACGCGAAGGGAAGCTCCACGTCCTCCGGGGCCTTGGGGGTGTTCACCAGGAAGGTCCCCTCCTTCATCCGGCTGACCGCGTCCACGACCAGCTCGTGGCTGTTGTGCTTGGCCGTGTTCAGCAGCTCCTCCTGAAAGACGATCACCTCCGAGGGGTGATAGTTGGCGCAGCTTGCCAGGCCGGGGGAGTCGGACACCTTCACGTAGTTGATGACGGGGGAGCTTCGGGCCCGCGTGCCGGGGTACACGTTCACCGACACGTGCTTGCCCACCTGGGAGTACACCTTGGCCAGCACCTCCCCTGCCTGCACGGACCCCTGCCCGGACATGCAGATGAGGTTCAGCTCTTTGACCTCGGGCATCGGCTCTCCCCGCCGGAAAGACTCGGCCACCATCCCATACCGGCCAACACATGCTAGGTCAGCCCAATGGGGATGTCAAGGAAGCCTGGCCCCCCCCCGAGAGGGGCTACAGCGGCCACTCCTCCTGCCTGTAGGCCATGTCCCAGAACAGGTACTCGTAGCGCATGCTGGTCATGAAGGCCCGGCGCATGGCCTCCCTCTCCCTGGGTCCGGCCTCGGCGGCCTCCTCGTCCAGGAACGTCCGCCAGGCGGCGGTGCTCTCCCCCAGGAAGCCGTCCTTGTAGGGCTCGGCCCACCGGGAGTAGACCGGGTGGTCCACGGGTCCAAGGGTAGGCCCGATCTCGTGGTAGGTCCACGGGCACGGCAGCAGCGCGGCGGCCGTGACTCCCAGGCCGCCCAGCGACGCGCTGGACAGCATGTGGTTGATGTAGGCCAGGTTGGTCGGGGAGGGAGTCCTGGACTCCAGGTCCTGGGCGGACATGCCCACCAGGGGCATGAGCTGCTGGTGCATGGGACGCTCCACGGGCGTGGCGACCCGGCGGCTGAGCAGGTCCACGTTCCGTGCGTCGGGGGCCTTGGCCAGGGCCAGGGCCACGGTGCGGGCGAACCCCTCCAGGTACAGGTAGTCCTGCGCCAGGTAGTACCGGAACTTCTCCAGGGGAAGCGTGCCCTCGCGAAGCTCGGCCAGGAAGGGATTGGCCGCTATGCGCCTCCAGATGCCGCCTGCCTCGACCCAGAGTTGGGATGAGAAGCCGCGGCTCACGGGAGGTTCTCCCCCTGGTACCTGCCCGAGTAGCCGTCGGTGGACTGGGACAGGCCCAGGAACACCATCTGCACCACCCGGGCTCCCCGGGCCACCCTGTAGCCCAGGGGGTTGTGGACCGTGAGGAGTATCTGAGACCTGCCCCTGTACCCCGCGTCCCAGACGCCGGTGTGGACCGACGCTCCCGAGCGCAACAGGCTGGACCGGGGCCTCGCCAGGGCCGTGATGTGCCGGGGAAGCCTCACGACCTCGTTCAGCTGCACCAGGAACGCACCCCTGGGCAGGTGGATGACGCCGTTGTCGTCGAAACTCAGCAGACGGGAGTCGGAGACGCTGGCCGGCTCCGCACCCGCGGACACCTCTCCGGCGGAGGTAAGCTGCCGGACCTCGGACACCGTCAGGTCCACGCCGTTGGGCTGAAGCTGGAGGTCCAGGTCCAGGTACCCCTCCAGCAGAGGCTCGGGGGATAAGATCAGCCGGAGAATGCTCCGCGCATCCAGGACCCCGTGTTGGACTATCTCTTCCAAGACCAGAAAATTCTAGCATAGATGGGCGGTCTAATCCCCGCTTCGGCGGGCCCCGAACGTACCTGAATATGTTGCCTGCGTAGGCGTGCTGTGCTATACTCTCCCCTAGATTTCCGGGGGGCTTGCGCGCCATCCGGCGGCTGCCGCCCCGACCTTGTGTTAGAGGCGCTCCGCCCTTTCATTGAAGGCTTAAGAAAGCAGGATTCAATGGTACAGACCGAGGAAACCACGGTACCGCGGCGGGAACCCGTAACCATGAAGTCGCTGCTCGAGGCGGGAGTCCATTTCGGGCACCAGACCCGGCGATGGAACCCCCACATGAAGCGGTACATCTTCACCCACCGCAACGGTATCCACATCATCGACCTTCAACAGACCCTTGTGCTGCTGGAGGAGGCCCGCAAGGCCATTACCAAGATCGTCGCCGAGGGAGGCGACGTTCTCTTTGTGGGCACCAAGAAGCAGGCGCAAGAGGCCATCGTCACCGAGGCCACCCGCTGCGGCATGCCCTACGTGAACCAGCGGTGGCTGGGCGGTACCCTGACCAACTTCCAGACCATCTCCTCGCGCATAGACTACATGAAGGAGCTGGAGGACAAGAAGGAGCGAGGCTTCTTCCAGGTCCTCTCCAAGAAGGAGGCCGTCAGGCTGGAGGACCAGCTTGCACGCCTGCAGAAGTACTTCGGCGGAATCCGGGACCTGAAGAAGATGCCCGGCGCCATGTTCGTGGTGGACCTGGAGAAGGAGGACATCTGCGTCGCCGAGGCGCGCCGCATGGGCCTCGAGGTCGCCGCCATCGTAGACAGCAACTGCGACCCCAACCTGGTCACCATACCCATCCCCGGGAACGACGACGCCATACGGTCCATCAGGCTCATGTGCGGACGCATGGCCGATGCGGTCCTGGAAGGCCTTCAGCAGCGGGAGGAGATGCTCAAGGCCCAGATGGAGGAGCAGGCACGGCAGGAGGCCGAGGACCAGGTGGTCGCCATGGAGCTCGACGAGTTCAACGAGGAGTTCGAGGCCACCTACATCGGCGAATATCCGCGGGAGGACGACGAGGAGGAGCCGGCGGCCGCCGAGACGGCGGCGCAGGAGCCGATAGCCGATGTCGCCGCGGCGGAGCCGCCTGCCGCCGAGGCGCCTGCACAGCCGGCAGCCGAGGCCGCGCCCGACTCGTCGGATGACGGTCCCGTCACAAAGACGGGAGACTAGGACCGGCGGCCAGTCCGACAGGAGGAACCAGGTGGTAACGGTAGACACTATAAAGGCTCTCCGCGACAAAACGGGGGCCGGTGTTATGGACTGCAAGCGGGCCCTGGAAGAGGCCGGCGGTGACCTGGAGGGCGCCGAGACTCTCCTCAGGGAGAAGGGCTTGGCCGACGCGGCAAAACGCGCGGGCCGTGAGACCCACGAGGGCCTGATCGAAGCCTACATACACGCGGGCGGCAGGTTGGGGGCCCTGGTCGAGGTTGACTGTGAGACCGACTTCGTGGCCTGCACCGGCGAGATGAAAGAGCTGGCCCACGCCCTCGCGATGCAGGTGGCGGCGATGCCCTCCACCAGCTACGTCGACCGCAGCGAGATGCCCGAGGATGAGAGCAGGCTCCCGGAGGAGATCTGCCTTGTGGACCAGTCCTACATCCGGGACCCGTCGCGCACGGTGGCGGACGTGATCCAGGAGGTGATGGCCAAGGTGGGTGAGAACGTCCGCGTGAGGCGCTTCGCCAGATTCGCCCTGGGGGAGTGATGGCCGAGGGGTTCGGCGGCAGGCCCGTCTACAAGAGGGCCCTCCTGAAGCTCAGCGGAGAGTCCCTGAAGGGGCAGGTGGCCTACGGATTGGGCTCCGAGGCGGTGCGGTACGCCGCCGAGCAGATCAAGGAGGGAGCCGACCTGGGCGTCGAGATGGGCGTCGTGGTCGGCGGCGGCAATATCTGGCGGGGCCAGGAGGCCGAGGCCCGGGGAATGGACAGGGCCACCGCGGACTATGCCGGAATGCTGGCGACCATGATCAATGCCCTGGCCCTCCAGGACTCCCTGGAGAAGCTTGGCCTGGACACGCGGACCCTGACGGCCATCGACGTCCAGGCAGTCGCCGAGCCCTACATCCGGCGCAGAGCGATACGTCACCTGGAAAAGGGCAGGGTCGTCCTGTTCGCGGCGGGCACGGGCAATCCCTACATGACCACCGATACGGCGGCGGCCCTGCGGGCCATCGAGATCGGGGCCGAGGTCCTGCTGATGGGAAAGAACCGGGCGGACGCCGTCTACGACTCCGACCCCAACAAGAACGCGTCGGCCCGTCCCTTCGACCATCTGGGCTACCTGGACGCCCTGAACCTGCGCCTGGAGGTAATGGACACCACCGCCATCTCGTTGTGCATGGACAACCAGCTGCCCATCATCGTGTTCGACCTGTTTCAGCCCCGCAGCATCAGGCGGATCCTCACGGGCAGCCGCATGGGGACGATGATATCCGGGGACGTGGGATCACTTCTGTCGGAGAAGGTGTAACGATGGCATCCGGAAAGGGGCAGGAGTTCCCCAGCCTCGAAGAGGTCCTGGAGGACGCCAGCACACGCATGACCAAGGCCGTCGAGGCGCTGCAAAGAGAACTGGCATCCCTGAGGACCGGCCGCGCGACTCCCGCGCTGCTGGAGAACGTGTCGGTGGACTACTACGGCGTGCCCACGCCCCTCAGCCAGCTGGCCACCATCTCCGTGCCCGAGGCCAGGTTGATAACCATCCAGCCTTGGGACAGGCAGTCCCTGAGGGAGATCGAGAAGAGCCTCCTCAAATCGGACCTGGGATTCAACCCCTCCAACGACGGTACCATCATCCGAGTCCCGGTGCCGCCCCTCAGCCAGGAGCGCCGCAGGGACCTGGTGCGCGTCCTGAAGAAGAAGGTGGAGGACGGGAAGGTCGCCGTCCGGAACGTCCGGCGCGACGCCATGGAGCGGCAGCGCAGCATGGAGCGGAGCAAGGTCATCTCCCAAGACGAGAACCGCAGGGCGCAGGACCAGCTGCAGAAGGCCACCGACGCCCACGTCCGCCAGATGGACAGGGTCCTGGAAACCAAGGAAGCGGAGATAATGGAGGTCTGAGTCGCTCACGCTCCCGGCTCGCCGGTTGAGCGCTCCCCGGTCCGGCCCGCCGACCAACAGCCGGCAACTAGATGCAGCTTAAGGACGAATCCACCACCACGACCAACGCGGCCCAACCCGTTCCCCGACACGTGGCCATCATCATGGACGGAAACGGCCGGTGGGCGACGCAGCGCGGCCTCCCTCGCCTCGAGGGTCACCGTGCGGGCGTCGACAACATCCACGCCGTGCTGGAAGCCCTTGGGGCCCGCGGGATCCAGTACGTGACCATCTACGCCTTCTCCACCGAGAACTGGAACCGTCCCCACGAAGAGGTGAAGGGGCTGATGTCCATACTCCAGGAAGCCATCGAGCAGGAGACCGCCGCGCTGCACCAAAGGGGTGTGCGCATCCTCCACCTGGGCCGGACGGACCGGCTCTCCCCCGCCCTGCAGCAGTCCGTCGCCTACGCCCAGGACCTGACCAGGCAGAACCGGTCCATCACCCTCAGCGTTGCCTTCGACTACGGCGGACGCGCCGAGATCCTGGAGGCGGTGAGGCGCATCCTCCGGGAGGGCGTCCCCTCTGAGCAGCTGACCGAGGACATGTTCGCCGGCTACCTGTACACGGCAGGCCTGCCCGACCCGGACCTGGTCATCCGCACCGGCGGCGAGATCCGCGTGAGCAACTTCCTGCTCTGGCAGTCGGCCTATAGCGAGTACTACTCCACATCCACGCCGTGGCCCGATCTGGGCGAGGCCGACATAGCCGCCGCCATAGAGGCATTCCGGATGAGACAGAGGCGGTTCGGCTCGCTTCAATCCCCGGGCGCGCCGATCTGACCCGGAAGCCCCGCGATTGGCCCTTAGAGTCCTCACCGCCCTCTTGGGTCTGCCCGTACTGTTGGGCGCGGTGTGGCTGGGATTCCCGTACCTCACCATCCTCGTGGGCGCCGTGGCGGTGCTCGCCCTCCGGGAGTTCTACGGCCTGGCGCCGGGGCTTGCGGCGTACCGGGGGCTTACGTTCATCGGCATCCTGTACACCCTCCTCTTCCTGGTGGGAGGACAGTTTGCGGACCCGTGGCACCAGTACTCCCCGGGCATCGCCTTCGCCGCACTGGTCTTCATCGCCGGTCCGTGGCTCATGGCCAGGAGGGGAAGGAACGGCAGGGTGGCGATGGTGCCCTTCCTGGTCGCCGGACCGGTCTACGTTGGGTTTCTCCTCTCCCACGGGCTCGCCCTGAGGGAGCTGGACGGCGGTGCCGACCACGCCCGAAACTGGCTCCTGTTCGCGCTCCTGGTCACCTTTGCATCGGACACCGGGGCCTTCCTCACGGGCAGGGCCGTGGGCCGGCACCGCATGGCCCCGTCGGTAAGTCCCGGCAAGACGTGGGAAGGGGCCGCCGGGGGGTTCCTGTGGAGCGCGGGCGCCGCCGCTGGGCTGGGAGCGCTGCTGCAGCTTGGGGTACCGGTATGGCAGGCGGCCCTGGTCGGCGTTGCCGTGGGGGCGATGGCCCAGCTGGGGGACCTGGCCGAGTCCCGGATCAAGCGGGCCTCGGGGGTCAAGGACACCGGCGGCATCCTGCCCGGCCATGGCGGTCTGTTGGACAGGCTGGACTCGATTGTCTTCACCCTACCCGTGGTGTATTATCTTGTTGCGCTCGTGCTGAAGCCGTCGGGGTGATTCGATTCCCTGGAGTAGGCCGAGCCCCAAATTCAGACCGGGGCCCCGACGCAGACCGGGGCCCCGAGGCAGACCGATGCCCCGACATAGACCGGGCCCCCAACCCAGAGCGGGCCCCAACCCAGACCGGGCCGAGGTGCTGAGGCTATGAAGGGACTTGTAGTACTGGGGTCGACCGGCTCCATCGGACGCCAGACCCTGGATGTGGTCCGCGCCTTCCCCGAGGAGTTCCAGGTGGTGGGGCTGGCCGCCGGGCGAAACCTGGACCTGCTGTCCTCCCAGGTAGAAGAGTTCAAGCCCCGGATGGCCTACTGCGCCCTGGATGAGCACCGGGGCCTGCTGCCCGACGGCGTGGAGTTCGTGCCCATGGAGGAGATGGTCTGCCAGTCCGACGTGGACCTGGTGATGGCCGCCACCATAGGCGGGGCGGGCCTGGTGCCCACGGTACGGGCCCTGGAAAAGGGAAAGGACGTCGCCCTGGCCAACAAAGAGGTGATCATAATGGCCGGGGACATGGTCATGGCACTGTCCCAGGCCCACGGCGGGGCCGTGCTGCCGGTGGACAGCGAGCCCAGCGCGATCTGGCAGTGCCTCCAGGGAGAGTCCAAGGCCGTGAGGCGCATCGTCATCACCGCCTCGGGCGGCGCCTTCCGGGACACGCCCCTGGAGGAGCTCGAGACGGTAACGCCCGAGCAGGCGCTGAAGCACCCTACGTGGAAGATGGGCAAGAAGATCACGGTGGACTCGGCAACCCTCATGAACAAGGGGTTCGAGGTCATAGAGGCGCGTTGTCTTTTCGACGTGACGTGGGATAAGATCGAGGTAGTGGTCCATCCCCAGAGCGTAATCCACTCCATGGTAGAGATGGCCGACGGGTCGATGAAGGCCCAGCTTGGCCCGCCGGACATGCGCCTCCCCATCCAGTATGCCATGTTCTATCCACAACGCCTCCCCAATCCCCAGATACCCACCCTGGACACCGGTGTGGGGCACTCCCTGACCTTCGGGCCCCTGGAGCCGGACCGGTATCCGTGCTTCGGCCTGGCCCTTCAAGCCGGCAAGGACGGGGGCACCTACCCCGCGGTGCTGAGCGCGGCGGACGAGGTGGCGGTGGGGCTGTTCCTGGAGGGCAGGATAGGGTTCACCGACATCCAGCGGACCATAGGCCGGGTGCTGGAGGACCACCGGCCCACATCCATCGACTCCCTGGACGCGGTTCTGGAGGCGGACCGGTGGGCCAGAGCGCGCGCGGGAGAGGTGGCGGGACAGACGCCGGGGCGCCCCGGCGTCACATCCGCCGTCTGAAGAAGAGGTAACGGCCCCTTGGAAGTCCTCGTAACCATCGTAGAGTTCCTGGCCGTGCTGGGCGTGGTGGTAATCGTCCACGAGTTCGGGCATTTCGCCACCGCCAAGGCCTTCGGGATCAAGGTCAACGAGTTCGGCTTCGGCTTTCCCCCCAGGCTGCTGGGAATCCGAAAGGGCGAGACCGTCTACACCATAAACGCCCTGCCCCTGGGCGGCTTCGTCCGGCTGGAGGGAGAGAACGACCCCACCCAGCCCCGGAGCTTCGCGAGCAAGAGCGTGGGCGCCAGGGTCGTCGTGCTGGTCGCCGGGGTGGTAATGAACGTGCTGCTGGGAGTGGTCCTCCTGGCTGGCTTCTTCATGTTCACCGTCACCGAGAACCAAGGCCCCACGGGGATCACCCTGCGGGACGGGACCCCGCTGGAGGTCCGGAGCGTTGCTCCGGGCTCCCCCGCCGACGCGGCGGGACTGAGGGCGGGGGACCTGGTCCTGGAGATGAACGGCAGCCCGCTGGAGGGCCTGGACGACCTGGTCGAGGGCATAAACGCCAACCTGGGCGCCGAGGTGGAGTGGGTGCTGGAAAGAGAGGGCTCCAGGAAGGCCGTGCGCCTGGTCCCCCGGGAGGACCCTCCCCAGGGCATACGGGGCGAGTGGCTGGCCGCCTCGCCCTGGGAAGCCCTGAAGCTGGGGGTGCAGCGCACCTGGATGGTGCCCGTGGCCCTGAAGGACGCCGTAACGGACTGGGTCTCCGCCGACGGGGAGGTGCCCTTCGCGGGGCCCGTGGGAATCGCCCAGGGCACCGGCGAGTGGGCCAGGGAGTTCGGACTGATAGCGCTGGTGCCCCTGGCGGCCATACTGAGCATCAGCCTGGCAATCCTGAACATCCTGCCGATCCCCGCCCTTGACGGAGGCAGGCTGGTGTTCGTTATCCTGGAGTGGCTGCGGCGCGGCAAGCGCATCCCGCCGGAGAAAGAGGGCTTCGTCCACATCATGGGCTTCCTGGTCCTCATCATCTTCATCGTCGCCGTGAGCTACAACGACATCGCGCGCATCGTCGAGGGGGGCAGCCTGCTGCGCTAGCGGGAACGCGTCAGTTGCACGTAGAGATACCGGTCTCAGGGAATATCTGCCGGGAGAACCAGAGATGGCTAAACGTCGAGTAACCAAGCCCGTCCACGTGGGGAGCGTCCAGGTAGGCGGCGACGCCCCGATAGCCGTGCAGTCCATGACCAAGACGGACACCCGGGACGTCGACGCCACGGTCCGCCAGATCAGGGAGCTGGAGGAGGCGGGCTGCGACATCATCCGCTCGGCTGTCCCGGACATGGAGGCGGCGGAGGCCCTGGCAGAGATCAAGAGGCAGATCAACATACCCCTGGTGGCCGACATCCACTTCCACTACAGGCTGGCCCTCAAGGCTTTGGAGGGCGGCGTCGACATGCTGCGGCTGAACCCCGGCAACATCCGGGACGAGGAAAAGGTCACCGAGGTGGTGCAGGCGGCCAAGGAGCGGGACGTGCCCATCCGCATAGGCGTCAACTTCGGCAGCCTCCCCCCGGTGGGGGGCATAGGGAAGACGGGCCGCTTCTCCCGGCATCTGGACATGGTCAACCAGCTCCCCAAGGCCGGCGAGGGAGCCACGGGAGAGTACAGCATCGTCGACCACATGGTGGCCACGGCCCTGTGGGAGATAGGCATCCTGGAGTCCCTGGACTTCGACATGATCAAAATATCCCTCAAGGCCTTCGACGTACCGACCACGGTGGAGGCATACCAGCGCATCGCCCCCATGGTCCCGTACCCGTTGCACCTGGGCATCACCGAGGCGGGCACTGTCAAGTCCGGCTCCATCCGCAGCGCGGCGGGCCTGGGCCTGCTCCTGTACGAGGGCATCGGCGACACCATCCGGGTATCCCTGAGCGGCGACCCGGTGGAGGAGGTGCAGGCGGGGTACGATATCCTCAGGTCCCTGAACCTCCGCCAGAAGGGGGCCACACTGGTGGCCTGCCCGAGCTGCGGCAGGGCCGACGTCGACGTGATCAGCCTGGCCAACACCGTGGACCGGATGCTCAAGAAAGTGAATTCCGAGGTCACCGTGGCGGTCATGGGCTGCGAGGTCAACGGGCCGGGGGAGGCCAAGGACGCCGACGTGGGCATCGCCGCGGGCGCGGGCCGCGCCGTCATCTTCCGGAAGGGGGTCAAGAGCCGGGTCGTCGCCGAGGCGGACATGCTGACCGCCCTGATGGAGGAGGTCGAGGCGGTGGCCGCCGAGGCGAGCTGAGGCGCCCCTTCCAACGATGCGGTTCACCAAGCTGGTCTCCAAGACCCTCCGCAGCGAGCCCGCCGAGGCCGAGACCGCCAGCCACAGCCTCATGCTGAGGGCCGGCATGATCTCCCAGGTGGCTGCGGGCGTGTACAGCTACCTGCCCCTGGCCTGGAGGTCCCTCCGGAAGATCGAGAACATCATCCGTGACGAGATGAATGCCGCCGGGGGCCAGGAGGTCCGGCTGCCCGTGCTGCACCCCCGGGAGCTGTGGGAGGAGACCGACCGCCGGGCGGCCTTCGGCGAGAACCTTTTCACCCTGATGGACCGCCGGGGCAGGCCGATGGTGCTGGCCCCCACTCACGAAGAGGTGATCACCAACATCGTCCGCTCCAACGTCCAGAGCTACCGCGACCTGCCGGTAATCCTGTACCAGATACAGACGAAGTTCCGCGACGAGCCCAGGCCCAGGGCCGGCCTGATCCGCGTACGCGAGTTCGACATGAAGGACGCCTACAGCTTCGACGCCGACGACGCCAGCCTGGACGGCAGCTACCAGGCGATGGCGCGGGCCTACAGGAACATATACCGGCGCTGCGGGCTGCCCGCCCTCATGGTCGAGGCCGACAGCGGCGCCATCGGTGGCAAGGACTCCCACGAGTTCATCCTCCCGACACCCAGCGGAGAGGACACCGTCATCACCTGCCCCAACTGCGGGTACGCCGCCAACGCGGAGAAGGCCGCCTCGAAGCTGCCTCAGGCTCCCTGGGAGGAGCCTTTGCCCATGGAGCGGGTCCCCACGCCGGGCATCAAGACCATAGCCGGGATTTCGGAGTACCTGGGCGTTCCCGAGCGCAAGACCCTGAAGGCCGTCTTCTACTACGCCGACGGCGAGGTGGTATTCGTGACCATCCGGGGAGACCTGGACGTGAACGAGGTGAAGTTGAAGAACGCCCTGGGCATCCACGACCTTCGCCTGGCCGTGGACGAGGAGGTGGCCGCCGCCGGGCTGGTGGCGGGGTCGGCCTCCCCCGTCGGCCTGGAGGGGATCAGGAAAATCGCCGACGAGTCCATCGGCAACGGGGCCAACTTCACCGTGGGCGCCAACGAACCCGACACCCACATCGTCAACGCCAACTACCCCCGGGACTTCCAGGTGGACCTGCTCACGGACATCGCCCTGGCCCGGGAAGGGCAGGGCTGTCCCCGCTGTGGGACTCCCCTGGAGACCACCCGCGGGGTCGAGGTGGG
Source organism: Dehalococcoidia bacterium (assembly GCA_965207305.1). Classification (GTDB taxonomy): domain Bacteria; phylum Chloroflexota; class Dehalococcoidia; order Lucifugimonadales; family JAGWBF01; genus JAGWBJ01. The sequence continues at coordinate 989,625 of CBDBMB010000004.1, forward strand.
CCACATCTTCAAGCTCGGCACCTTCTTCAGCGAGACCCTGGGCGCCCACTACCTGGACAGCGAGGGCCGGCAGAGGCCCATCACCATGGGCTGCTACGGCATAGGCGTGGGCCGCCTGCTGGCCGCCGCCATCGAGCAGAACCACGACGACCGGGGCATCGTCTTCCCGGCGCCCATAGCTCCCTTCAGCGTCCACCTGGTGGGCCTGAACCTGGCGGACGAGGCCGTAAGGGAGGCCGGGGACGGCCTGTACGACCGTCTGTGGGCCCGGGGGATCGAGACCCTCTACGACGACCGCGCCGAGGAGGCCGCCGGGGTGAAGTTCAACGACGCGGACCTGCTGGGCCTGCCGGTGCGGCTGGTGGTGAGCCCCCGCAACCTGCGCCAGGGATCGGTGGAGGTGAAGGGCCGCGGCGACTCGGATGCGGCGCTGGTGGAGATGGATGACGTGGTGGACCGAGTGCGGGAGATTCTCGGCGGCCCGGACTAGGCCGCAGCGAGGGCTACACCACCGACAACTCCGGGGTGATGCTTACGACGCGGGCCAGGGAGTTGCCCACGGGCGATGTCCTGACGGCCTGCTCCCAGACCTCTCTCAGGGTATCCTCGTCGGAGTCGGCCTGCACGTAGAGCTTGGCCCGCACCTGCTGGAACCCCGGGTGTCCCTCGTCGCTGAGGCCGAAGAAGGCGAAGACGTTGTCCTGGCTGGAGTCCAGGGCCACCTCCAGATTGTGCACCGGTATCCCCCGGCGGGTGGCGTTGAGGACGAACCCCGTGGCCAGACACGCTCCAAGGGCGCCCAGCACGTACTCCATGGAGTTGGGGGACTGCTCCTGGGCCGTGGAGCTGGCCGGCTCCTCGACGATGAAGGTGTTGTTCCGGACGAAGCTGTTGAACCGGAACCCGCCCAGCCACTGGATGCGGGACCGCTTCCTGGCGTGGCGGGCCCCTTCCTGCTCTCCGATCTCTTTGAGCCCCTCCTCCAGGTCATGCAGGTCGATGCCGTTTAGCTGTCCGGGCTCTGCCATGGCCGTCTCTCCTTACCCCGGTGGAATCCAGAGGCGCTCCGTCGCGATGGGTGCGCCGGTGCTTCGCGCCAATGCCATGAAGGAGCCGAAGGATGCCCTTGGGACGGGCCGGGTGGGCCCTTACGAGTAGGTCTCCCGTAGCTGCCGGGCGGCTTCGGAGATGACCTGCAGCTTCCTGAAGGCCACCTCCGGGGGGTTCATGGGCCGCTCGGCAAAGGTGCCGAAGCCGCAGTCGGGGTTCAGGTATATCTGGCTGGGGCTGAAGTAGGCAAGGGCCTTCTCCACCATGTCGACCACGAACTCCGGGCCCTCCACCTCGTCGGTCCTCGGGTTGACGACCCCCAGCCCTATCTCGCTCAGCTTCTTCCGGTTGGCGAAGGAGTCCATATCCCCGGCCCGGGGCGTGGCGTACTCCAGCACAAGCTGGTCCGTGTCCATGGCCAGCAGGTAGGGCACTATGGGCTCGTAGTCGCCCCGCAGCAGGGCATCCTCCTTGCGGCTCCAGTTGCCCCGGCACACGTGCACCCCCGTCTTGACGCCGTCGACCCCACGGGTGATGTCGTTCATCAGCCGCAGCGCCATCACCAGCTCCTTCATGGGGTCGCCCGAGGACGCGGCCATGGAGGCGCACATGAAGGTGCGCTCCTTCACCTCGGGGTTGAAGGCCACGTCGGTGAGCACCGGCTCGTCGAACTGGACGAACTCCGCGCCCTCGTCCCGCAGGGCGACCAGCTCCTCCCGGAGCATGGCCACGATATCCTGGGCCAGGGCCGCCTGGGTCGGATATACGGCGTCGGATACGCCCTTCACCCACATGGACCGGGTGAGAAGGTACGGGCCGGGCAGGGTGATCTTGATGGGGCGCGAGGTGTGCTCCTTGAGGAACTGGTACTCGTCCAGGGCTATCGGCCCCCTTCTCTCCACCTTGTCCACCACCGTCGGGTTGTGGATGGAGAAGGCCGGGGCGTCCATGCTGCGGAGGATGTTGTCGTAGGCCTCCTTGTCCTCCACGTAGTTCATGATCTCCCCGAGACTCATCAGCCGGACTCCCTCCAGCTTCTCGACGACGAAGGAGTAGAAGTTGTCCCGCCGCTGCTCCCCGTCGCTGACGAGGTCGACCCCGGCGTCTTCCTGGTACTTCAACGCCTCCAGGACGGCCCGGTCGGCGACCCGATTGAACTCCTCGAAGCTGATTCGCCCGGCTTGGCGGCTCCTCAGGGCATCCAGCAGGTACGGCGGCCTGGGCCAGCTACCGACGACGGTGACGGGGAAAAGGGGTAGTCCGGCAAGGGTCATGGCGCCCTCCTCAAGCGTCTCCTAAGCGTAGGTCGGCCGCATGGTATGCCAAGGCGTGGCCTGCTCGTAGGCGTGGGCGGCCCTCAGTATCGTCTCCTCGCTGAAGGGGCGTCCCCCGAGCTGGAGGCCCACGGGCAGGCCCTGGGAGCTGAAGCCGCAGGGTACCGAGATGGCCGGGCAGTTGGCCAGGTTGAAGGTGAAGGTGAGCAGGGGCCGCCGGCGGGCCGACTCGGCGCCGGTCCCCTGGACTCTCTGGGCAGTGGCCCCGATGGTGGGCGACATCAGCAGGTCGTACCGGTCCAGGGCGTCGTGCACATCACGGCGGAGCAGGGCCCGCAGCTTCTGGGCCTTGTAGTACGCCTGGGCCGGCATCACGCTGCCCATGAGCAAGGATATGCGGTTGGAGTAACCGTACTCGGGGAGGCGGTCCCTCAGCCACTGGAGGTGGGTGGATGCCGGCTCCACGGAGAGGTGGCTCCAGAAGATGGTCGTGGCGTGGGCCGACAGGGGTATGGACACCTCCTCTACGGAGGCTCCCAGCTCCTCCAATACGGCCGACGCCCTGGTCACGGCCTCCCGGACTTCGGGGTCCGCGACCTCGCCCTGGGTCAGCTCGCTCACCAGCCCGATGCGCATCCCCTTCACGCCGCCCTCCAGGGCCCTCCGGTAATCGGGCACCGGGGCGTCGATGGTGTAGGGGTCCTTGGGGTCGGGGCCGGCGATGGCTCCCAGGGTGATGGCAGCGTCCTCCACGGTGCGGGATATGGGGCCCACCTGGTCCATGGACCATATGCCCCTCATGACGCCGTACCGGCTGACGAGGCCCCACGTGGGCCTGAGCCCGACGATGCCGCACCAGGCGGCCGGGAACCGTATCGAGCCCCCCGTGTCCTCGCCCAGGGACGTGGCGCACAGGAAGGCGGAGGTGGCCGAGCCGGAGCCGCTGCTGGAGGAGCCCGCCGAGGTGTCCAGGTCCCAGGGGTTGCGGGCGCTGGCGTAGCTGTGGGGCCCGCCTATGGCGAACTCGGTGAGGTTGGTCTTGCCCAGGACCACGGCCCCCGCCGCCTTCAGGTTGGACACCACCGTGGCATCTTCCTCGGGCACCAGGTCCGCCAGGATCCTGGAGCCGCCGGTGGTGCGGATGCCCCGGGTCCAGAGCTGGTCCTTGACCCCCACGGGAACGCCGTGCATGGGGCCCCGGTGCCGGCCGTCGAGGATCTCCCTCTCGGCCTCCTCCGCCTGGCGCAGGGCTTGCTTCCGGGCCACCGTCAGGTAGGCGTTGAACTTGAAGTCGAGCTCGTCGATGCGGCGGAGATAGGCCTTGGTCGCCTCGACGGGAGAAACCTCCCTGCTCTCGATGAGGGCGGAGAGCCGGGACGCGGACAGGTAGGGTATGTCGGCTTGGTTCATCGTCACTTGAAGGCCGCCTATTCCACGGTCCGCAGGGTGGTGTTGACGGTGGTGGCTCGCTGGACGGTGTTGGTCACCGGCGACTTCTCCACGGCGTTCTTCCATATCTCGTCCAAGACCTCGGGGGCCGCGTCAGTCTTGGCGTAGACGGTGACGTCCATGCTGTCATAGCCTGGGTTGCCGTCGGCCAGCCCGAAGAAGACGGGGAGGTTCAGGTTGCCGTCCACGCTCACCTCCAGGGACTCCACCTTGACCCCCCGGGCGGAGGCCTGGGCGACGAACCCGGTGGCGATGCAGGCGCCCACCGAGCTGAGGATGGCCTCGTGGGGGCTCAGGCCCTTGTCGCCGCCGGAGATGTCGCCGGGCTCGTCCAGGGTCGCCGGCGGGAGCTCCCGGGCGTACACGGTGTGCTCGAACCCGCCGACCCACTGGCTGCGGGTCCTCCACGCTGAATTAGCCATCTCCTTCATGGTCTCCGGGTTCTCCTGCATGTCCTTGACCAGCGCCTCGATCTTCTCGATGTCCACGCCGTTCAGCCTTACCGTCGCCATGCCACTCCTCCTACATGTATGCTCTGCCGCCGCCGCCGTGCAGCTCGGCTATGCTCCTAGCCGTATCCTCGTCGATGCCGGCGGTCATCATCCGGTGGATGCGGTTCTCGTGCATCTTCTTGTAGAACTCCCTGACGACCACCTTGCCCTGCTCCACCTTCTCCTCCGTCGCGCCGCCCCCCGCCAGGACCGCAAGGGCGTTCTGCAGGAAGGGGTTGGCCCCGGCCGTGGCCCGGAGGAAGGAGGCGCGCTCCTCGGCCGCCTCCAGCAAGGTCTCGCTGAGGGCGGGCTCCTCCCGCAGCAGGTACCGGACGTGGGAGACGCCGTAGCCCACGTGCCTCGCCTCGTCCCGCCGGGTCTTGACCAGTATCTCTTTGGTGACGTGGTCGGGGGCCACCTGGCCGATGAAGGTCAGCATGTCGACGAAGGTTCCCTCCCCCAGCAGGTGGAGGAGGAAGGACGCCTTCAGGTAGTTCTCCTGGGTGAACAGGCTCTTCAGCGCCCACTGGGTCGAGGAGGAGGAGTACTGTAGCCCGCCGCCGTTGGCCAGGGCCCTCTTGGTGTAGACCTCTATGTGCCTGGCCTCGTCCATCACCTGGGTGCCCAGAAGCAGCGACACCTCGCTGTAGTGGGGGTCGATGCGTGGCAGGAACTTGGCTGGGAGGTACAGGGCCACGTACTCGTTCTCCACCAGGAAGGTCATGACCTGGCAGACGGCCCTCTCGATCTCGTCGTCCAGCTCCGGGAGCTCGTGCCACGGGATGTCCCGGGTGGCGTCCCACTGCTCGGCCTTGGCCCGCTCGTAAAGCTCGGGCACGTCGTCGGTCCAGCAGTCGATCCTCCTGGCGATGGGGAAGCCGAAGTCGGGTGCGTTGGGCTCGGACACGGCTCCCCGGGGCGCCAGGCCGTGTCCCGCGGGCGCCTCGTCCAGCACTCGCCCATACTCGCCGATGAGCGCGTCCTCCAGCTTGAGGCCCAGGCCGTCCTCCAGGGGGACCTTGATCCCCCAGTCCGTCGCGCCCCACTGGGATACGTCGGGTAGCTGCACGTACACCTCGTCCGTATGCGGCCGGCCCGTCCGCGGGTGCCCGTAAGGCCGCAAGAAACACGCCTTGCGGGGCTCTCGGGCCGAAGCCCCCCTAGTTTATCCCAACCGGGGAAGGGTGGCAAACGGACGGCGAGTCCCAGCTTTCTCCACGGTGGGCTACGGGTTATAATGGCTGCCAACGCCGGTCGCACCCGGCTGCGGAGCAGATGCGCCAAGGAGTCCGTTGACCAGCCAGAGCAAGGACCAGTGGAGGGAGCGCACCCTGGCCCCGGTGACGAAGCGCCGGCCCGAGAGGCAGGGGCGGTTCGCGACGGGGTCCGGGTTGGAGGTGGAGCCGGTCTACTCCCCCGAGGACCTCGTCGCGGCGGAGCACGAACGTGGCCGGGACGTGGGCTACCCCGGGGAGTATCCCTACACCCGGGGAGTCCAGCCCAACATGTACCGGGGCCGGCTGTGGACCATGCGCCAGTACTCGGGGTACGCCACCGCCGAGGAGTCCAACCGCCGGTACCATTACCTGCTGGAGCAGGGCCAGACGGGCCTCTCCATCGCCTTCGACCTGCCCACCCAGATCGGCTACGACTCCGACGACCCCCTGGCCCGGGGGGAGGTGGGCAAGGTGGGCGTGCCCGTCAGCAGCCTGCGGGACATGGAGACTCTGCTGAAGGGCATACCCCTGGACAGGGTCTCCACCTCCATGACCATCAACGCCACGGCCTCGGTGCTGCTGTGCCTGTACATAGCCGTTGCCAAGGGGCAGGGGGTCCCCGCGGAGGCCGTCAGCGGGACCATCCAGAACGACATCCTGAAGGAGTACATAGCCCGGGGCACCTACGCCTACCCGCCCAGGCCGTCCATGCGCCTGGTGGTGGACGTGTTCGAGTACTGCTCCCGGCACGTGCCCCGCTGGAACACCATCAGCATCAGCGGCTACCACATGAGGGAGGCGGGGGCCACGGCCGTCCAGGAGCTGGCCTTCACCTTCTCCAACGCCATGGCCTACGTGCAGGCGGCCGTGGACGCCGGACTGGACGTGGACGACTTCGCCGGCAGGCTCTCCTTCTTCTTCGTGGCCCAGAACGACCTGTTCGAGGAGGTGGCCAAGTTCCGCGCCGCCCGGCGCATGTGGGCGAAGATCATGCGGGAGCGGTTCGGGGCGCGAGACCCCAGGTCCTGGATGCTCAGGTTCCACACACAGACGGCGGGGGTGGCACTGACGGCCCAGCAGCCGGACAACAACGTCATCCGCACCACCGTCCAGGCCCTGAGTGCGGTCCTGGGAGGCACCCAGTCCCTGCACGTCAACTCCCGGGACGAAGCCCTGGCCCTTCCCACCGAGGAGGCGGTGCAGCTCTCCCTGCGCACCCAGCAGGTGCTGGCCCACGAGAGCGGCGTGTCCGAGGTCGTGGACCCCCTGGGGGGCTCATACTACGTGGAGAGCCTTACCGGCCGCCTGGAGGAGGAGGCCAACCGGTACATCGACAAGATCGACGGCATGGGCGGCGCCGTGACCGCCCTGGAGCAGGGGTATCAGGCCAGGGAGATCCACGAGTCCGCCTACAAGCACCAGCGGGAGGTGGAGTCGGGAGAGCGCACCATCGTCGGCGTCAACCGGTACGTGGCCGACACGCCGCCCATCTCCGGGCTGCTCCGCGTGGACCCCGAGCAGGTCCGGCTCCAGGTAGAGGGGCTCCGGCGCCTCCGCCGGGAGAGGGACGGCAACGCGGTGGGCCGGGCCCTCGCCCGCCTGGAGGAGGCGGCAAGGTCCGAGGAGAACACCGTCCCGGCCATCCTGGAGTGCGTGGAGAGCTATTGCACCCTGGGCGAGATATGCGCCGTCTTCCGCGGGGTCTTCGGCGAGCAGGGCGAGGTGGCGTCATTCTAGGACATGTTGACCCGTCATTCCCGCGCACGCGGGAATCCAGGGGATGGGCCGGCCCAATACGGTACCGGGGCCGCTCTGGACACGGCGCCGGCGAGGCGCACCGATGACGGACCTCCTCCTCACCGAAGAGGAAAGGATGCTCCAGGCGACCGTGCGGCGGTTCGCCGATCGGGAGCTGGCGCCCCGGGCCCGGGAGCTGGACGAGCGGGAGGAGTTCTCCTGGCAGGTGTGGAAGGGCATGGCCGCCCTGGGACTGCCCGGCATCGGGGTCGACCCGGCCCTGGGCGGCAGCGGGGGCGGGTACCGCCAGATGGCCATCGCCGAGGAGGAGGTGGCCCGGGGGGACGCGTCGGCCAGCGTGACCCTCGTGGCCCATATGTCCCTGGGAGTCCAGACCATCTACCAGTTCGGCAGCGAGGAGCAGAAGTCCAGGTACGTTCCATCGCTGGCCGGCGGAGAGGGGATCGCCGCCTGGGCCCTGACCGAACCCGGGGGCGGCTCCGACGCCGCGGCCCTGCGCACGACGGCGACCCTGGAGGATGGCCTGTACCGCCTGAACGGCAGCAAGACGTTCATCACCAACGCCGACGTGGCCCGCGCCATCGTCCTCTTCGCCACCCTGGACCGGAGCCAGGGCTCCCGAGGCATCGCCGCCTTCATCGTGGACACCGACGCTCCGGGCCTCACCGTACACAAGCAACACGGCAAGATGGGAATGCGGGGGTCGACGACCACCGAGGTGACCCTGGAGGACGTCCGCGTGCCCGCCGAAAACCTGATCGGAGAGGAGGGCAGGGGTTTCCGTTACGCCATGGACATCCTGGACTCCAGCCGCATCGTCATCGCCGCCCAGTGCGTCGGCATCGCCCAGGCGGCCCTGGAGGCGGCGTTGAGCTACGCCCAGCAGCGGCAGTCCTTCGGACGGCCCATCGCCCAGCACCAGGCCATCCAGTTCATGCTGGCCGACATGGCCACCGACGTGTACGCCTCCCGGGTGGCCACCATGCACGCCGCCACGCTGAAGGACAACGCCATGCCCTACATCAACGAGGCGTCCATGGCCAAGCTCCTGGCCTCGGAGGCGGCGGTGCGGGTGACCTCCAACGCGCTCCAGGTCCACGGCGGCTACGGGTACTTCAAGGAGTCCCCCGTGGAGCGCTACTTCCGCGACGCCCGGGTGACCACCATCTACGAGGGCACCTCCGAGGTCCAGCGGCTCATCATCGCCCGGCAGATACTGGCCCAGTACAAGGTGTAGGGACCCTCGGGTAGTCTTCCAATGACAGGCATGCAGGAAACGACACCCCCGTGCACGGTGAGGCACGCCGACCACGTGGGCATCGCCGTCCGCGACCTGGAGGCGGCCATGGCCCTGTTCCACGACGTGTTCGGGGTGCCCAGGGGAGAGGTCGAGGTCCTGGAAGACCAGGGGGTGAAGGCGACCCTGCTGCCCCTGGGCCAGACACGCCTGGAGCTGCTGGAGCCCCTGTCCCCGGAGAGCCCGGTGGGGAGGTTCATCCAGCGCCGGGGCGAGGGGCTGCACCACCTGGCCCTCAACGTCGACGACATAGACGGGAAGCTGCGGGCGCTGGCGGAGAGGGGCGTGGAGCTGGTGGACAGCAGCCCCCGGGAGGGCCTGTCGGGCACCATCGCCTTCCTGCACCCCCGGTCGACCCACGGAGTGCTGACGGAGCTGGTGGAGACAGCCGGTCCCGAAGGCGGTCCCGACGCAGGTCCTGATGCCCATTCTGATGCCCATTCTGATGGACGAGGTGGCCGCTGACATGGTCCGAGGACGGGGCGCCATACGGGTGCTGATCGCCAAGCCCGGCCTGGACGGCCACGACCGGGGCGCCAAGGTCGTGGCCAGGGCCATCCGGGACGCGGGTATGGAGGTGATATACACGGGCATCCGCCAGACTCCCAGGATGATCGTGGAGGCCGCGGCCCAGGAGGACGTGGACGTGGTGGGGCTGAGCATACTGTCGGGCGCCCACATGGAGATATTCCCGGAGATACTGGAAGGCCTGAAGGAGAAGGGGATGGAGGACGTGGTCGTGGTGGCGGGCGGCATAATACCCGAGGAGGACCGGGCGCCCCTGCTGGAAGCCGGGATAGACGTCATATTCGGACCCGGCACCTCCACGGCGGCCATCGTCGAGTCCATACGGGAGGCGGTCCAGAGCAGGGAAGGGGGAGAGCCCGGCTGACGGCGCCCGCAAGGGAATGAGGCATTGTCCCGCCAGCGTATCTCCCCGGCGGTTTCGCGGGCTCGCTACTTGACAGAATGCCCAAGACGCCTCTTATAATAACGACCGGTATCGGGGCAACCGGGCCGCGACAGTTTATGTATTACAATGTCTCCCAGCTTCTGAAGGAGTCCGTAGGCTCCACCCGCACCTACGATGTCTCCGGTTCACTCACGTTGGATGGCTCGGAGGCTACCCTCGAGCCCCGGGGCCGGGTGTCGATGATGCGGACGGACCGCGGCATCTGGGTAGACGTGGGTGTGGACGTACAGTCCCAGGCGACCTGCAGCCGGTGCCTGGAGAGGTTTACCCACTCCTCCAAGCTGGTCATGGGAGAGGAGTACGTGCCGACGGTGGACGTCACCACCGGCAGGCCCCTGGACGCCCGGTCCGTGGACGAGGGCGTCTTCACCATAGACCACCGGCACTGCCTGGACCTGCGGGATGCCCTGGAGGAATACACCATCACCAACCAGCCCATGAAGCCCCTCTGCAGCGACGCCTGCGGGGGCCTGTGCAGCGTCTGTGGCGCCCGCCGGGACGCGGGCGTCTGCGGCGTGTGCCAGGAGGGCCCGGCCCGTTCCGGGCTGGGCGCTCTGGCAGGGCTGCTGGGCCAAACTGGCCGCTGAAGGAAGTCGAGGTACCATGGGAGCGCTACCAACCAAGAAACTGACCAGGGCGAGGCAGGGCCGCAGGCTTGTGGCGTACAAGCTGAAGCCGGTGCACCCATCCCGCTGCCCCCAATGCCGCAGCGCGAAACTCTCCCACACCGCCTGCCCGAGCTGCGGCTACTACAAGGGCCGTCTCGTAAGGGAGGCCGAATAGCGGCAAGAGAAGGGCTACGAACGACGTCACGCAGGACCCCGACGCAATCATATCTTTTCTTTAAGGGAATCCGCTGAATGGAGAGAACAACGGAGAAGCAGGAAGGCTCCAAGACCGCCTACGTGTTTCCGGGCCAGGGCTCGCAGTTCGTGGGCATGGGGCTGGAGTTGTACCAGACCTCCAGGGCCGCCAGGGACGTGTTCGACCAGGTGGACGACATCCTATCCATGCCCCTGACCGACATGATCTTCCACGGACCCGACGACGACCTGAAGAAGACCGTGTACTCCCAACCGGCCATCATGGCCACCAGCTTGGCCTGCTACAAGGCCCTGGAGGAGCTTGAGGGCCACGCCCTGCACCCCGCCGCGGTGGCGGGCCACAGCCTGGGTGAGTACAGCTCCCTGGTGGTCGCCGGCGTGCTGGACCTGGAGGACGGCGTACGCCTGGTGCGCGAGCGGGCCAAGCTCATGCAAGAGGCCGCGGAGATGCGCCCGGGGAGCATGGCCGCCATCATCGGCCTGGATGAGGAGACGGTGGAGGAGGTCTGCTCCGAGACCGGGGCCGAGATGGCCAACGTCAACGGAAACGACCAGATCGTCATCAGCGGGGACAAGCTCTGTGTCGCCCGGGCGGTGGACATGTGCTCCATACGAGGGGCGAGAAAGGCCATCGCCCTGGCGGTGAACGGGGCCTTCCACTCGTCCCTCATGTCGCCGGCCCAGGAGGGCCTGGCATCGGCAATAGACGACGCCAGGTTCCGCGACCCGGCCGTGCCGGTCATCGCCAACTCCACCTCCAGTCCCATAACGTCGGCCGACCAGGCGCGGGCCGAGCTGAAGACCCAGCTCTGCAACTGCGTCAAGTGGAAGCAGTCTGTCTGGCGCATGGTGGACGAGGGGGTGTCCAGCTTCGTCGAGTTCGGCCCCGGCAGGGTCCTGGGCGGGCTCATAAAGCGCATCGTCTCCAACCCCTCCTACAAAGACAGCCACGTGGCGGTCATGAACGTTGCCGACCCGTCGACGGTCCGCAAGGTGTCGGAGTACGGACTGAACGGAGCCCTGGCAGCCCGGCCGTCGCCCCTCTCCTAGCTTGCCGGCAGTGTGATCGCATGTCGCGGGGAAGCTTGGCCCACCACAGGAGAGAGTCCAGATGCCTGGCCCTACAGGCGTTGTACGAAGCCGACCTGACCGACCACCCTACCGAGTCCTGCTTTCGGTGGCTCACGGAGGAAGCCGGACCTCTGGAGTTCAGCCTGTCGTATGCCCGCGAGCTCCTGGAGGGGGTGGTGCAGGAGCGCCGGGGCATCGACGACCTGATCCAAGCGTACGCTCCCGCGTGGCCCGTGGGGCAGCTCCCGATAGTCGACCGGAACATCCTTCGCCTGGCCCTGTTCGAGATCAGGCACCAGCCGAAGGTGCCGAGGAAAGTGGCCATCAACGAGGCGGTGGAGCTGGCCAAGACCTTCGGCAGCGACAGCTCCGCCAGGTTTGTCAACGGCGTGCTGGGTTCGGTGATGGACGCCATGGACCGGGACCCCGTGGGCGCGGCCGCCCAAGAACAGCCAGGAAGGTGAGCAGCGCATGGCAACCGTTTACGACCGGGTAAAGGCCATTGTGGCAGACAAGCTGGACGTCAGTGACGACGCCGTCGTCCCTGAAGCGTCTTTCGTCGACGACTTGAACGCCGACTCCCTGGATTTGGCCGAGCTCATCATGGCCTTCGAGGAGGAGTTCTCCGACGACGAGACCAAGATAGAGGTATCCGACGAGGACGCCGGCCAGATCCTCACTATCCAGAACGCCATCGACTATCTGAAGGAGCACGGCGTCGCCGACTAGTAGGTCCCCCTCCCTCCGGTCCGTCACCGCCGCACACCCCCTATCGCCCTTCACCAGGCGCCCCCTGCCACAGGCCCTCGCCGAAGGCTGTATAATATGGACGTGCCCAGCATGGACAGCCTTGAAGACGTAGCCCGACAGGTGCGATCGTGTACCGACTGCCCCCTGAGCGGGAGCCGCACCAACGCGGTGCCCGGCGAAGGGCCGGTGGACGCCGAGATCATGTTCATCGGCGAGGGGCCGGGTTTCCACGAAGACCGCCTGGGAAGGCCTTTCGTAGGGCCCGCCGGCCAGTTCCTGGAGGCCCTGCTGGCCGACGCGGGGCTGCGCAGGGACCGGGTGTTCATTGCCAACATGGTCAAGTGCCGGCCTCCCAACAACCGCGACCCCCTGCCGGCGGAGACCGCCGCCTGCAGCAAGTACCTCGACCGGCAGATCGATCTCATCGACCCCAAGGTGATCGTCACCCTGGGCCGGTTCTCCCTGTCCAAGTTCTTCCCCAGAGAGAGCATCAGCAAGGCCCGTGGCAGGGCGCGTCCGGTGGGAGGCAGGCTGGTGTACCCCATGATGCACCCGGCGGCCGCCCTCCATCGAAACGAGCTGAAATCGACCATCATGCAGGACTTCAGGGCCATTCCGGGCCTGCTCGTGGAGACTCCGCCCGCTCAGGAGCAGGGGGGAGAGGGTGGTGACGACCAGGGCCAGCAGCTCTCCATGTTCTAGTCTGCCGTCCCCCCCGTCCCCCTAAGGGGCTGCGGCGCCAGCCGCGTCGGCCCATGGGCAGACCGGCCGCCAATCCGGCAAAGGTCGTAATTTGATATGTCCAAAAACGCCTTGAGAGTCATTCCCCTGGGTGGTCTGGGGGAGGTCGGCAAGAACATGATGGCCCTGGAGTACGGCGACGACATCATAGTCATCGACTGCGGGGTCCTGTTTCCCGAGGAGGACATGCCGGGGGTGGACCTGGTCATCCCCGACGTAACCTACCTGTTGGAGCGGCGAGACCGGGTGCGGGCCATCTTCATCACCCACGGCCACGAAGACCACACCGGGGCCCTGCCCTTCATAGTGCCCAGCCTGGAGGTCCCCATATACGCTCCCCGGCTGGCCCACGGCCTCATATCCGTCAAGCTCAACAACAACCGGTCCTCCCGCGGGGCGGAGCTGCGCCTGGCGGAGCCTGGGGTCCCCATCCCGGCCGGGGTCTTCCGGGTGGAGCTCTTCCGCGTGTGCCACAGCATTCCCGACGCCATGGGGCTGGCCATCGAGACCCCCGTTGGCACCGTGGTCCATACCGGCGACTTCAAGATCGACCACACCCCGGTGGACGGCCAGGCCACGGACCTGGAGAAGCTGGCCTCCTACGGCTCTCGCGGCGTGCTCCTCCTGCTGTCCGACTCCACCTACGCCGAGCTGCCCGGGTATACCCCGTCGGAGCGGGTCGTGGGCGACGCGCTGGAGAGGACCATCGGCGACGCCCAGGGACGCGTGCTGGTGGCCACCTTCGCCTCCCTCATCTCCCGGATCCAGCAGGTCATAGACGCGGCGGCCCTCCACGGCCGGAGGGTGGCCATCGTGGGGCGGAGCATGGTGGAGAACGTGAAGATGAGCATGGAGATGGGATACCTGTCCGCCCCGCCGGGCGTCCTGCTCCCACCGGGGGAGACCCGCCATCTGGATGGGGACGATATCGTCCTGATAACCACCGGCAGCCAGGGAGAGCCCACCTCGGCCCTGGTCAGGATAGCCAACCGGGACCACAGGGACATCCGGGTGATACCGGGAGACACGGTGATAATCTCGGCCACTCCCATCCCCGGCAACGAGACGGTGATCACCAGGACCATCGACAACCTCTTCAGGCAGGGGGCCCGGGTGCTGTACGACCGCGTCGCCCTGGTGCACGTCCACGGCCACGCCGCCCAGGAAGAGCTGAAGATCATGCTGAGCCTCACCAAGCCCAGACACTTCGTCCCCATCCACGGCGAATACCACCACCTGGTGACCCACGCCGACCTGGCCGAGGAGATGGGAGTGCCCAGGGACCGCATCTTCGTCCTTGAAGACGGCGACGTGCTGGAGCTCACCGGAGAGGGAGGAGAGGTCGTGGAGACCGTCCCCGCGGGCCACATCTACGTGGACGGCAGGTCCCGGAGGACTGACGGCAGCCCCGTGCTCAGGGACCGGCGCCTCCTGTCTCGGGACGGCGTCCTGGTGGTGGCGCTGGCCCTGGACAGGGACACCGGCACGCCCGTCGCCCCTCCTCAGGTGATAACCCAGGGGTTCGGCGACGAGGAGGAGATGCCCGAGCTCCTCGATAAGGTGTCCAAGTCCGTTGCGGATTCCCTAGACCACGTCGCCGGGCATCCCATAGACTGGGAGGAGGTGAACCGGACGGTCAGGGACTCGGTACGCCGTCTGGTCGTCAGGGAGACGGGCCGCTGTCCTGTGATCATGCCCGTCGCGATGGAGGTCTAGGTGGCACGCAGAGCCGCGAGCTTGTCCGCGTCCCGTCCGGCCCCCGCCCGGTCGGGCCGGGCGGGGCAGGCACGGGGCGGCAAGGGACGGCTCCTGAAGGCCGCTGCCGTCACCCTGCCCACACCGGGGATTCCCGCCGCAGCGGTGCTGGCGTTCCTGCTCGTCGACTCTGTCCAGAGCTGGATGCTGGGAGCCCTGGGCCTGGGCCTCGTTCCCGTCTTCATCTGGCTCTTCAGCTTTGCCCTGGTGGTGCGGTACCGGAGAGAGTGGGCCCCCCGGTTCTGGCGAGTATGGGTCGGCACGGGGATGGCCGTGGCCGTAAGCCTGGGGATACTCTCCATGTTCCACGCCTCCAGCGGCGTGATGTACGACGCCTCTTTTGGAGGCTACTGGGGCCAGTACCTGGGAGGCTCGCCGGCCGTCCTGGGGGCCCTGAAGGTGCTGGTCCTGGTGGCGCTTACGCCCCTGATGCTGTACCCCCGTTGGGCCGGGCCCGCCTACCGGCGGCTGGGGGAGCGGATGGCCCGGGGAGGGGGCGCCGTCCTTTCCCGGACGGCCTCCAAGACCGGCTCCACTCTCAAGGGCTGGCTGGAGGAGCCGGCGCCATCTCAGAACGGGACCGGTCCGGCCTCCAAGGTGCCCTCCGACGAGTCCTGGAGCCCCGCCGGCGAGCCTGCCAAGGCGGCCGCGCAGGCCGACGACAGCCCCGGGGACCTGGAGAGAGACGCGGGAAAGAGCAAGACGCGGAAGGCCGGAGGATGGCGGCTGCCGCCAATGGACATCCTGGGGCAGGCGGAGGACAACCCCGTGCCCGAGGCCATCCTCCAGGAGATGGCACGCAACATCGAGGCGACCCTCACGGAGCACCGGGTCGACGTGTCGGTGAACGACATACGTACCGGGCCGCAGGTCATTCAGTTCGGACTGGTGCCCGGGTGGGTGAAGAACCGGGGCAAGGGCGCCGAACCGGTGGCGGAGACGAGCCGGGTAAAGGTCCAGAGCATTCTCGCGCGGGAGAAGGACCTGGCGCTGTCCCTCAAGACCCCCTACCTGCGGCTGGAGGCCCCGGTGCCCGGCGAGGCCCTGGTGGGCCTGGAGATGCCCAATCCCCACCCCCGCACGGTAATGCTCCGCTCCGTTGTCGAGGGGAAGGCCTTCGAGAAGGTGGCGTCCAAAGGCGGGCTGCCCATCGCCCTGGGCGAGGATACGGGCGGCGAGCCGGTGGTGGCCGACCTGGCCAGCCTGCCCCACCTCCTCATCGCTGGCGCCACCGGCAGCGGCAAGAGTGTGTGCATCAACACCATCGTCGCCTCACTGCTGATGAAGCAGCCCCCCGACCGGGTCAGGATGCTCATGGTGGACCCCAAGCGGGTGGAGCTGACGCCCTTCAATGGGATACCCCACCTGGTCGCCCCCGTAATCGTCGAGACGGACGAGGTGTTGGTGGTGCTGAAGGGGCTGCAGGACGAGATGCTCCGGCGCTACAAGCTCATGGAGGAGATCGGCGCCAGGAACATCGATGGTTACAACCGCAAGGCGTCGGAGCCGATGCCCTTCCTGGTGGTCATCATAGACGAGATGGCCGACCTGATGATGGCGGCCGCCTATGAGGCGGAGGCCGGCTTGGTCAGGCTCGCCCAGCTCGGCCGCGCCGCGGGAATACACCTGATACTGGCCACCCAGAGACCGTCGGTCAACGTGGTCACCGGACTGCTGAAGGCCAACGTGCCAGGACGCGTCGCCTTCGCTGTAGCCTCCCAGGTGGACTCCAGGGTGATACTGGACACGGCGGGCGCGGAGAAGCTCCTGGGCAAGGGAGACATGATGCTCCTCACATCCGGCTCCCCCAAGCCTGCGCGGGTACAGGGCACCTTCGTGGACGACATGGAGATCGAGAAGATGGTGGAGTTCTGGCAGACCCAGAAGGGGCCGCCGCCGCCGAAGATCGACCTGCGCGAGGAGCCGGCCGCCGAGGAGGCGGAGGAGGAGAGCGAGGACGACCTGATGGAGCAGGCCAGGGAGCTGGCCGAGCAGCTGCCCGACGTGTCGGCCTCGGTCCTGCAACGCAGGCTGCACGTGGGCTTCCAGCGGGCCGTGGAGCTGAGGCGCCAGCTGGAGGACGAAGGTATCGTGGCCGCCGCCTCACATCCCTGAGCAGCGGCCCGTGCTACCTCCCGCCGTCAGCCCCCAGCCGGAATCCAGGGGCGGCGCCATCCCCGCCTTTCTTTTTGGGAGGATTCCGTTGTACCATAAGAATAAGGCGGTCCATAGCAGGCCGAGGTACCGTCACCGGACGCGCCCCTTGATTCGTGCCCGTCATTGTGGTCGAGGTGGTCGAGTGTGTCGCGGGGAAGCAGATAGCCCGGAGCGCGCCCTTGAGAAACCTGTCTGAGCTTCTGGTCCATCTCCTCAGGAAAGGTACGACCCTGGACCGGTCCTACGTGTCCGTGGCCCGGGACTACTGCCTCGTATGCGAGAGGGCCATCGGCGAGGCGCCTCTCTACGTCAAGTACCGGGTCTGCCCCGAGTGCAGGTTCCACTACAGCCTCACGGCCCGGGAGCGCATCGACCTGGTGGCCGACGCGGGCAGCTTCAAGGAGAGCAACCGCTTCATCAAGTCCCTGCACCCCCTCTCCTTCTCCAACCGCGGCTCCTATCCCCGCAGGCTCTCCCAGGACCAGGCCAGGACAGGGCTCACCGAGGCTGTCGTAACGGGAAGCTGCACCATCGACGGCATCAAGACCATGATCGTGGTCCTGGACTTCGGGTTCATGGGCGGAAGCATGGGGAGCGTGGTGGGCGAGAAGGTGGCCCTTACCTTCGAGGAGGCGGCGAAGTCCTCCGTGCCCCTGCTGGCGATGGTGAGCGGCGGTGGCGCGCGCATTCAGGAGGGGGTCCTCTCCCTCATGCAGATGGCCAAGACGGTCACCGCCGCCAACAGGCTGAGGGACAAGCAGGTCCCCTTCGTGGTGGTGCTCTCCAACCCGGCGACGGGCCACGCCTACGCCAGCTTCGCCAACCTGGCGGACCTGATCTTCGCCGAGCCGGGCACCCTCATAGGGCTGGTCCCCATGAAGACCCTTAGGCAGGCGTCGAGAAAGCCCCTGCCCCCCGACGCCCACACCGCCGAGGCCCACGTGAGGCTGGGCCTGCTGGACGGCATCGTGGACCGGGAGGAGATGAAGGAGAAGCTGGGCACGATCCTGAGCCTGCTCAGCCCCGGCGACGTGGCCAGGTCCAATGGCAAGGTCCCCTCGGAAGACACGGTCGACGTGGCCGAGCCGGCCGACACGGCCCGGGTGCTGGAGACGGTCCACCACCCCCGCCGGCC
Organism: Dehalococcoidia bacterium; assembly: GCA_965207305.1. Lineage (GTDB taxonomy): Bacteria > Chloroflexota > Dehalococcoidia > Lucifugimonadales > JAGWBF01 > JAGWBJ01. The sequence goes on from CBDBMB010000004.1 coordinate 1,007,567, forward strand.
CACGGCCCAGGACTACATACGGTCCACGGTGGACGATTTCATAGAGGTGCGCGGGGACCGGGTCAGCGGCGACGACAGGTCCGTGGTCGGCGGGCTGGGATGCCTGCTGGGCAAGCCGGTGGTGATCATAGGCCAGGAGCGGACCAACGCCCAACCCGGCGACCTCTTCCACACCTACCCCGAGGGGCTGCGCAAGGCCCGGCGCCTCATCGACCTGGCGGCCCGGTTCAAGCTCCCGGTGGTGACCCTCATCGACACCCAGGGGGCCCACCCGGGCCTGGAATCCGAGGAGCAGGGCGTGGGCAACGCCATCGCCACCACGCTGTCCCTCATGGCGGGCGTGCCCACTCCCATAGTGTCCGCCATAGTGGGAGAGGGGGGGAACGAGGGAGCCCTGGCCCTGGGGATCTCCGACAGCATCCTGATGCAGGAGTACGCGGTCTACTCCCCCATCCCTCCCGCCGAGGCGGTCTCCAGGATATACGGAAACGCCCGCATCCAGCGGGAGCGGTCCGACGCCATGACCCTCATGGCCCACGAGTGCAAGGCCCTGGGGATCGTCGACGAGATAGTACCCGAGCCGGAGGGGGGCGCCCACACAGACCCCGAGGACGCGTCGCGCCGGCTGGGGACCGCCATCAGGAGACAGCTCTCGGCCCTGGAGAAGGTCTCCTCCAAGAAGCTCACGGAGAGCCGCTACAAGAAGTTTCGCAACATGGGGGAGGACTCCAGGCACGCCAAGGCCGCCATGCGCCGGGAGGTCTCCCTGCTGCAGCACATAGTAGCGAAACCCAAGAGGGACCGGGGAAAGAAGCAGGCGTCCCGCGCCTAGCGTGCCCTCTCATAGGTTCGTCGAATAAGTCCGCCTGTCTCCCGCCTTGCCTGCGGCACGCAGGCAGGTACCGGTTCACCAGTGGGTGGGGGTTCCTTGCCCGCGCGGAGCGCGGCAGCCGCTACTCCTTGGCTTCGGCCAGGGTCGCCAGCCCGGCCTTCACCCTCTCGGTCACCTTCCGGTACTCATCCATCACTGCGGGGCTGGATAGGACCGTGGGCTGGGACGTGTCCCGGTAGTCAGGCCGCAGGCTCAGGGAGCCGAGGAAGGGCAGGTCCATCTCGCTGGCCAGGTCGGCGCCGGCGCCTTCACCGAAGATCTCCCCGGTGTAGTTCTCCACGACCCCGAGCACCTGGACCTTGAGCTTCCGTATCATGTTGATGCAACGCTTGGCGTCCAGGTTGGCAAGCTGCTGGGGCGTGGTGACCACCACGAAGCCGTCCAGGGGCAGGGCCTGCATCACGGTGAGGGGCGCGTCCGAGGTGCCCGGCGGAAGGTCGACCACCAGGTAGTCGAGGTCGCCCCAGGCCGTCATCTGCAGGAACTGGTTGATGGCGTTGTGGATCATCGGCCCCCGCCAGATGATGGCCTCGTCCTCGTTCTCCTGGAAGAAGGCCATGGAGATCACCTTGACGCCGAACCTCTCCGAGGGGACGATCTCCCCATTCTGGTAGACGGGCTTCTCCTGGATGCCCATGGCCTTGGTGACGTTGGGACAGTCTATGTCCACGTCCAGCAGGCCGACCCTGTTGCCCTCGCTGGCCAGGGAGGCGGCCAGGTTGACGGCGACAGTGGTCTTGCCCACGCCCCCCTTTCCGCTGTACACCGCCACCTTGTTCTTTATCTGGCCGAGGCGCTGGGTTATCTGCCGCTTCTGCTGCCAGGTGCGCTTGATGGCCTCGAGGCGGGCGTTTTCCTGGGGGGTGGGCGTGGGGGTGGTCATGGACAACCGCCGTAGGTAGGCTGGCCGCGGCGGGCCCGCCGCGACCTCGGGGTCCAGAGCGAGGGAGGCAGGCTAGTCTATGCCGAGGAGCTTCTTGCCGTCTTCGCTGATCAGGTCGGGGGACCAGGGGGGCTCGAAGGTCATCTCGACCTGCACGTCCTCGACGCCCTCCACCTCGGAGATGGCCCACTCGGCCTGCTGGGCGATCATGGGGCCCATGCCGCAGCCGGGGGCGGTGAGGGTCATCTGCACGTAGACGTCCCCCTCCTCGATCTGGATGTCGTAGATGAGCCCCAGGTCCACTATGTTGACGGGGATCTCCGGGTCGTAGACGTTCTTGAGCACGTCCCGTACTTCTTCGCGTGTCAGCGTGGCGTCTGCCATGGCTCTCCTCCGCCTATTTGCTGGGACCGACGGGCAAAATTGTACCAACTCCCTACGGGGCTCGTCAAATTTCGCCTATCTGAGAGAGGCGCAAAACACTCTACCGAGGCTGTGCAGTCTCCGAAGCATGAGTGCCAAGCAGCGGTTCGCAGCGCTCCTCGACGTCGTCCTCCACTGGCTGCCAACGGATGTACGCCTCTTGCATCAGCGTAAGGCACTCTACCAGAGCGGCGTTGCCTTCCTGCTTGGCCTTCAGTATCTCCTGCTCCAGAGAGCTGACCATGAAGGTTTGGTATACGGGATCAAAGATAGGTGTGGGTTCTGAGGTGGGTGCGGCCTCGGACCCGCATGCCGACACCGAGGCCAGGACCATCGCGGCTGCTGCCAATGTCGCTCTGCCGGCCACAATCGCGGGCCCGCCGCCCGCGCCCTAGCCCTCCGCCGGACCCCCGGCGGGGGTGGGAGCGAGGGGGCCCTTCTCCTCCAGCACCATCACCCGGCGCAGCTCGTAGACCTCGTCCCTCAGCATCGCGGCCTTCTCGAACTCCAGGCTCTTGGCGGCCGCCTTCATCTGGGACTCCAGCTCCTTGACCACCCGGAACATCTCGTCCCGGGACATGACCCGCTTCTCGGTGGTGTAGGGGGTCCGGGCCTCCGCCACCATCCTGACCCGCTCGGTGATGTCCTTGACGGCCTTCCTGATGCCCTGGGGCACTATCCCGTTGTGCCGGTTGAACGCGTCCTGGATGCCCCGGCGCCGGTAGGTCTCGTCGATGGCCTTCTCCATGGACTTGGTGCGGGTGTCCGCGTACATGATTACGTGGCCGTCCTCGTGGCGCGCCGCCCGGCCTATCATCTGGATCAGCGACGACTCGGAGCGCAGGTATCCCTCCTTGTCCGCGTCCAGCACCGCCACCAGGCTCACCTCGGGCAGGTCCAGGCCCTCCCGCAGGAGGTTGATGCCCACCACCACGTCATACACCCCCAGCCGCAGGTCCCGGAGTATCTCGCTGCGGGTCAGGGTCTCCAGGTCCGAGTGGAGGTAGTGGGTGCGGACCCCCATCTCCCGCAGGTAGTCGTCCAGCTCCTCGGCCATGCGCTTGGTGAGGGTGGTCACCAGGCAGCGCTCCCCGCGCTCCACCCGGTCCTTTATCTGCTGGATCAGGTCGTCTATCTGTCCCTGGGTCGGCTTCACGTCCACCGTCGGATCCAGCAGCCCCGTGGGCCGGATCACCTGCTCCACCACCGCGCTGCTGACCTCCATCTCGTAGGGGCCCGGGGTGGCGGAGACGAAGATGACCTGGTTCAGGTGGTCGTCGAACTCGCGGAAGTTGAGGGGCCTGTTGTCCAGCGCGGAGGGGAGCCTGAACCCGTAGTCCACCAGGGTCTGCTTCCTCGAGATGTCCCCGTGGTACATCCCCCGCACCTGGGGCAGGGTCATGTGGGACTCGTCGACGAACAGCAGGAAGTCGTCGGGGAAGTAGTCCAGCAGGGTCCACGGCGCCGTGCCGGCCGCCCGGCGGGACAGGTGCCTGGCGTAGTTCTCGACCCCGCCGCAGAAGCCCGTCTCCCTCAGCATCTCCAGGTCGTAGTTGGTGCGGGACTCCAGGCGGGCCGCCTCCAGCACCTTGCCATCCTCGCGCAGGAGGGCGACCCGCTCGTCCCGCTCGACCTCGATGTCCTGGATGGCGAGCTGCATCTTCTCCTGGGACGTGACGAAGTGCTTGGCCGGATAGATGTCCATCTCCTGCCGGTTGGTCAGTATCTCACCGGTCAGGGGGTCGATCTCGACGATGCGCTCCACCTCGTCGCCCCAGAACTGCACCCGCAGCGCCACCTCCTCGTAGGCCGGCAGTATCTCCAGCGTGTCTCCGCGGATCCGGAACTTGCCCCGGCTCAGGTCCATGTCGTTGCGTTCGTACTGCATGTTGACCAGCTGCCGCACCAGCAGGCTCCTGCTCCGGGTCTGCCCCACCTTGAGCTGGGCCACGAAGCTGTAGTAGTCCTCGGGGTCTCCCAGGCCGTAGATGCAGGAGACCGAGGCCACGATGAGCACGTCCCGGCGGCTCAGCAGGGACCGGGTGGCGGCCAGCCGCAGCTTGTCGATCTCCTCGTTGACGTCCGCGTCCTTCTCGATGTACGTGTCGCTCTGGGGGACGTAGGCCTCGGGCTGGTAGTAGTCGTAGTAGGAGACGAAGTACTCCACCGCGTTGTCCGGGAAGAACTCCCGGAACTCCGTCGCCAGCTGGGCGGCCAGGGTCTTGTTGTGGGCGATGACCAGGGTGGGGCGCTGGACCCGCTCGACGATGTTGGCCATGGTGAAGGTCTTGCCGCTGCCGGTGACTCCCATCAGCGTCTGGCTGCGGTGGCCGCGGCCCAGACCCTCCACCAGGCTGTCCACCGCCTGGGGCTGGTCGCCCGTGGCCTTGAAGGCCGAGTGTATCCTGAAGTCAGGCATGCTCCAACACCACCATCCCGGCTATGCTCCCGCCGACCCCTGCAACGCCCGGCGTACCCGCTCCTCCAGGGGCAGCCCCGCGGCGTCGGTCAGGTCCGCCACCATCCGCCGCGCTTCGGGGCCCCCGTAGCCCAGGGCCATCAACGCCTCGACCGCGTCGCCGTCCTCCCCGGCCGGGAACGCCCCGCCGTCCCGCCCTGCCCCCAGGGCCGGGAGCTTCCCCCGGAGCTCCAGCACCAGGCGGCCCGCGCTCCGCTTGCCGACTCCCGGCACCCTGCTCAGGGCCTCCACGTCCCCCGCGGCGATGGCGTCGGCCAGCTCCCGGGGCTCCAGCGACGACAGGAGGGACAGGGACATCCTGGGCCCGATGCCCGAGACGCCGTTGAGCATCTGGAACAACCCCAGGGAGTCGGCGGAGGAGAACCCGTACAGCACCAGATCGTCGTCCCTGGCGTACAGCCGCGTGTGGAGCCGCACTTTCTGGCCGATCTCCCCCATGTCCCGGACGGTGGAGGCCGGGCAGGAGACCCGCAGGCTAACGGCCCCGCCCACCTGGACCTGGACCCAGTCGGCCCCCCGGGCCTCCAGCACGCCGGTGACCCCGGTGATCAACTCCCGGCCTCCGGCGGGCGGCTGCCCCGGGCGGCGCCCACCCTACCGCTCCAACCGGCGGTCCAGCACGTCCTCCGCGTGCCGCTGGTGCAGGTGGCACAGGGCGATGGCCAGGGCGTCGGCGGCGTCCGAGGGCTTGGGGACCTCATCCAGGTCCAGCACGGTCCTCACCATCTTCTGCACCTGCTCCTTGCTGGCCGCGCCGTAGTTGGCGATGGAGCGCTTCACCTGGGCGGGAGAGTACCGGGACACGGGTATCGCCTGGCTCTGGGCGGCGATCAGCACCAACGCCTGGGCCTGCCCCACCGCCATCGCCGAGGACACGTACCGGTTCTCGCCCCGGCCCACGAAGGGCTCCTCCACGGCGACCGCGTCGGGCTGCCAGATGGATATCATATTCAGGACGTGGGAGTGGAGCTGGTAGAGCCGCTCCTCGATGGGCAGCGACGACGGGAGGGACACCGCCCCCCAGTCCACTGCGTTGGGGGGGTCGGCCTCCTCCACCAGCCCGTAGCCCATCCTTATGGTGCCCGGGTCGATGCCCAGAACTCTCATGCCGGCCCGCCGCTCCTAGCCTTCCTCCCGGTACCTCTCCAGCACCTGGTCGGGGAAGTCGGCGTTGCTGTACACCTTCTGCACGTCCTCCAGCTCCTCCAGGCTGTCCAGCAGCCGGAGGGTCTGCTCCGCCTCCTTGTCCCCCAGGGAGAGCACCGACTTGGGCTTCATGGAAAGCTCGGCCGACGAGGTGCCCACGCCGCTGCCCTCCAGCTTCTTGCGCACCTGCTCCAGGGCCTCGGGCGCCGTGTATATCTCCACGTATCCGCCGTCCACCTGCACGTCCTCGGCCGCGGCGTCGATGGCCAGAAGGGCCACCTCCTCCGCGCTCTCCTCGTCCACCTCCAGGGTGATGACGCCCTTGTTGTCGAAGTTCCAGGCCACGCAGCCCGTCTCTCCCAGGCTGCCCCCGGCCCGGGTGAACACCGACCGCACGTCCGAGGCGGTGCGGTTGCGGTTGGGGGTGACGGCGTGGAGCAGGATGGCCGCCCCGCCGGGGCCGTACCCCTCGTAGGTCACCTCATCCAGCTGCTCCCCGGCCTCCCCACCGCCCGAGGCGCGGACGATGGCCCGCTCTATGGTGTCCATGGGCATGTTCCGGCTCCGGGCCCGGTCGATGGCCAGCCGAAGGCGGTAGTTCAGGTCCGGGTCGCCGCCGCCTCCCTGCCGCACGGCTATGGCGATCTCCCGGCTGAGCTGGGTGAACAGCTGGCCCCGGCGGGCGTCGGCTACGCCCTTGGCCCGCTTGATGGTCGACCATTTGGAATGTCCGGACACAGTCCCACCCCCTTGCAGGCGGCTATACTCCGTGGGTGAATCTTACCACATCGGGCCCCAACGGAGACACACGTCCAGCCGGTCCCCGACTGCCAATGGCAGGCCAGCTTAGCCACCCCGCCGCTCCGCCGCCCTGCCGTCCGGCTGCCCCGCCCCGTCACCCCGTCGCTCCGCATGTCATTCCGAGCCGTAGGCGAGGAATCTCAGGCGCCCCCCAACAAGTATGCCGCGCCACCAGGCCCCGGGGGCACAGTACTCGCCCGCCCTCCGCTCCGTGTGGAATGACGGGCGGGGGGACCGCGCAACAGAATGACAGGGAGGCGGCGCGGAGCATCCCTAAATCCCGCCCGAATCCCTTTGCACGCAACCTGTCCGTCCTGATACAATTTACCCCACGAGCTAGCCGCTAATCCGCTGGAACCGGGGAGGAGCCAATGCCATACTGGTACAAGGCCCTGAACATACCGATAGACACGATGAAGGACGTGGAGGCCATCCTGAACCAGTACGGCAAGGACGGGTGGAAACTGGCCGAGGGGTCCATCGTCCACGGCATCACCGACAAGGGCACCCACACCCCCGTCGCCTTCACCGGCATCCTCGAGAAGTTTCTCGTCGACTAGCCCGGCCCGCGCGGCAAGACCGGGCGGCGCCCCGCCCCCCTGTTGGCGGCTCCGGGCCGCCTATAATCTGCCCACCATATAATAAGGTAGACCAATGGGCCTCTTCAGGACGGAGATAGAAGTAGCGCACCCCGCGGACCCGGTCTTCCACCGGGTCAACCCCGTGGTCGACACCGGCGCGGCCTACTCCATGCTCCCGGCCTCCCTGCTGGAGCGCCTGGGCGTGTCCCCCTTCGAGGGCGAGGAGAAGTGGTTCACCCTGGCCGACGGCAGCAAGCGGATGTACTCCATGGGAGAGGCCCGCTTCCGCGTTCAGGGCCGTGAGAGGACCACGCCGGTCATATTCGGGCCCGAGGACGTGTACCTCCTGGGGGCCGTCTCCCTGCAGAGCTTCGGGCTGATCGCCGACACCACCCACCACAGGCTCATCCCCAACCCGGAGCTGTACCTCGTCGGGATGCCCTGACGCCCCAGCCCGTCGTCCCGGCGAAGGCCGGGACCCAGGTGTGGGGAGGGGCGGCACCAGTCCTCCCTTCCAGCCCCCACCCCGTCAATCCGCCCCGTCCCGCCCTGTCGATCCGAGCGCAGCGCACCTCGCACCCCCGCCCCGCCCCGCCCTACTCTGTCATTCCGAGCGCAGCGAGGAATCTCTCGTCCAAACCGGTAGCAAGCGGCGCCATGGTACGCCCTGGGGCGCGGCATCCCAGGCCCATGCGGACCAGAGATTCCTCGCCTACGGCTCGGAATGACATATGGGGAGGGATCGGAACGAGAGGCGTGGCGGCTGGCTTCCCAGCCCCCCGGGGGTCACGGCGGCGCCATTCCGCCGCCGCCGCGACCGTGACGCCTCCCCGCCCTGGCATCCCCCCGGCCCCCGCCGGGCCGACGCCCGGCGCCTCTTCCCGCGCCCATCCCGCCATTCCGGCCTGCTCGTCATTCCGAACGGCAGCGGGGAATGTCGCCCACACACCCCCGGCCCCCCGCCGCAACACGCCCCGTCTTGCGCTGGAATCCTCTTGACATCCAGGTTATTTCGCGGTATGCTCCCGTAGGTGTTTCGCCCCTGAGAAGCGGCCTACGATACGCAGCCGAGTGCATCCATACACATGCTCCCAAACCGGCTGCGTTGTCGTGTAGAAGGCGCGCCATTTTACGCGCGAAATGTCGCCTGCGGTACCTTGACACGGAAAACTGGGGGATGATATAAGTTGTCCAATCCTTTGCAGGAAAGGTATCCCATGCACTGCTTCGGCATCGTCGCGTCCAAATTGGACCCATGGGTAGTGCCCAAGGCCCGGTACCCCTCAGGCAGACGCCCGGGGGAAGGGCGGGACCAGGACTCACGCAACGGAATGTTCCTAATCGAAGGGGGTAGCCAACAATGAAATCGACTAGACGGTGGTTCTACCTTACGGGTTCGCTAACCGTGCTGGTCCTGGGGCTAATGGGGGTGCTGTGGGCGATGACCGTTGCAGCGGCCCCGTCCGGAGCCACCGCGCTGACCCAGGGGGACGTGAAGACGGACGTGGCCGTAGTTGCCCCCTCCGATGATGCAGCCGTGAAGGTCACTCTGACCAACGTGGCCCTGAGCAGGGTCCAGTACGTCGGCACCGGGCCCAACAACCAGGTCTCAGACGTGGACTTGGACGGCGACAACGATAGGGACGAGGACGACGGCGCCGTAATGGTGGAACTTGACGGAAGCGTCGTGGACGGCGATAGCTTCAGGGTGCGGATCTCAAACTCCCAGGTCCTTGGGGTCGCCTACACGCTGTCGAACCTCCCCGGCAGCCCCGGCAACAGGGCCGCCGTCCTACCCCTGGTAGACAGGAACGGTGACGGCTCCGTAGACATCGCCGATGTGGAGTTAGTCGACCTCGGTAACGCGGCCAGCGAAATCGGCTCCAGCGACATTACCCTGGTGGAAGTCCTGGACACGCAGACCGGCCTGCTACGCTTCAGGGCGGACCAGGACCTGGATTCCGGCGACGTGTTCGGCCTGCGCTTCGCCACCTCCCCGCAGGAGACCGCCTTGGTCAATGTGAGGGGCGACGGCGGCAGCTTCGACCTGCTGACCGTGGAGAACGTCGCGGGCGCATCCGGTGAGTACTCCTCGACCTTCGTCGCGGACGACGAGGTCATGATCAAGATGCACCCCGACGTGGACGGCGGTCTGCCATCCATCATGCACGAGCAGCACGACATTCCCGCCGGGCTGCGGGGCAACATCGTGGTCGATGACGAGAGAATCAGGGTGAACGAGGATGTCGCGCCGGGCGGAACTTTCATGGTTTACGTGGACAACCCGCCCATAAGGCTGGAGAATCCGACCAGTGGAGAGATCGTCGCGGTCCCAGCCGGGGCGAATGACCGCAACATTGACATAGACACCCGCGGCGTCAGCGTCGTAGGTGGGACCATTTCCGAGGCTGATGCGAGAGCGGGTAGGCTCAACCTGATGACAGTCGACGGATTGGACGAGGGTGACGAGATCGAGGTCTCGTACCGCGGGTCCGACTCCTTCGAGATAACGTTGAACTACATGTCGGACGGCAATGTGGATGACGACGACTTCGTCGTTCCTTCCAACACCGACGTGGCTGCGAGCTTTGGCACTTACTTCGCGGTCGCCAGCCAGGACGGGGCGAAGGTCAGGATCGGAGTCTCGTTCGGTGGTGGTGACGACGACGAGGACTACAGCAAGGCCGTGCCGGGCCACCTGACCGTACTCGGAGTGACCTACGGTGGCGTCGAAAGGATCATGGTCCCCGCGGACCTCATCGCCACCCTGGACTTCAACCCGGTGGACGCCAACGCCGATGGCATGATAGACGGCGCCGACATCGAGATCATAGCAGGCGACGCAGCGGCAGGTTCCGGCGCCAACGTCTTCACGAGCGTGGACGGCAACAGCCTGACCATTGACTCCAATGCTGGCCTCAGCGCCGGGGAAACCATCGACATAGCCTACGCGGTGGACGTGGGGATGAACCCCCGGAACGCCCTGATGCCCGGTGTAATGGCCGTCGACGAGAGGCCGGTAATCCGGGTGGGGAAGGGCTCGCGGGTGACGATCACATCCGACGATGACAGGACCACCGTGGACGCCGAGGGCGACGCGCCAACCTTCGACAACGCTTCTCCCGCCAGCGGCAGCGCCGTCATGGACCTGAAGCAGGTGCTGTCCATTGACATCACCGACGCGCTGGCTGGCGTCGATACCGATACCATAGAATTCCTGGTGAGCGACACTGACGCAGTGCCGACCGACAACAGAAGGATATTTGGGGACGACAGGGGAGAGGACATCACCCTGGCCTCCGATGGCGACGTTGTGACGGCGTCGGTGGCCCTGGACGAGCTGAGAAAAGAGACGAACCTGGCCGTCGACGCGGACGGCACGGACACCATCTACTGGTGGGTCCGAGCTTCGGACAAGGCCGACAACGCCGGGATCAGCGACGCGAAGCCGGACAAGGAAAAGAACCCTGGAAACCAGGGCTACTCGCTCCGGATAGACAACGCAGCCCCGACGATGACGGGCGCATACACCGGCGAGCAGTGGGACCCCAACAGGAACGTTGACGACGACGAGGCCAAGGGGAGCGTGGTGGGAGACCGCAGGCTGCGGGTTGACCAGCACCTGCCGGGCAGCAGCAACGCGAAGATGATCCGCGTGGAGTTCAGCGAGGCTGTGGACGGCGGCAGCGTCGACGCCTCGGACTTCGAGGTGATGGACGGCTCCACCGAGTTGGCGATAGCCTCCGCCTCGTGGTTCGACAAGACCAACGACGACGGCCGGGACGGCGCCCCGGTGGTGAAGAACAGCGTGTTCATCGAGCTGGAAGAGGCGCTGGGAGCGGGCGTAACCCCGTCGGTGAAACTGGTCGGCACCATAACCGACGCCGCGGGCAATGAGGTCGCCAGCGGGACCATCGACGCCGACGACGTGGTCGACGGCATAGCGCCCACGGCCACGGTCAGCCTGGATACCATGGCGAGCAAGCAGAATGTGGTTGTCACGGTAAGCACCGACGAGAACATACGCACCCTGGAGCCGACGCTGAGGCTGTACACATCGACCTCGGCGGACCCGGACACGGCGATGGCTCAGCTTGACCGCTCGGCGCCCAGGAGCTCCAGGACGGCCGGGCAGAACGAGTGGACCTATAACCTCAGCATCCCCGACCGCAACCGGTACAGCGTCGTGGTAGAGGTGGAAGACTCGGCCCGCAACCGGGGCACGACGGGCAAGATGGACTGGACGGACAGCGGGTCAATCTCCTTTGAGATCGACAACGCCATCGACGCGGACGATGTGACTACCCTGCCCGCCAACGAGGCGGAGGCGACCCAGGCGGACCCGTTCTTCGTCGAGATCAACTGGCTCAGCGAGGCAGGGGAGTACACCGGCGACTCGCATAAGAGCGTGTCGCTGACCAAGGCCGTGCTGGACGCGGGCAAGACTGGCGAGCGCGACCTGATAGACTTCATTAGCACCAGGGACGGCCAGCGCTGGACGGTGGCCATAGCGGACATCGGCCAGGGCGAGCACACCCTGACCTACAACGCCGAGGACGACTTGGGCAACACCCTGGCAGACGACCTGACCCTGACCTTCACAGTGGTCGCCAGGCCGGTGTTCAACCTGGACCTGCACCCGGGCCTGAACCTGATATCCCTGCCCGGGGACCCGACCAACAACGACATAAACGCAGTGTTCGGCGACCACCCGGCCGTGGACCTGGTCTACACCAGGTCGGGTGAGCTGTGGCTGGTGGCCCAGCGCAGCGCCGATACCGGGATGTTCGATCCCACCGGCGGAGTGTCGGACCTGACCACCATCGACGCACAGCACGCCTACTTCGTGAGGGCCAACGCGTCGGCGAGGGTTGGAGTGGACATATCCTACCGGGGCGCCCTCCAGGTGCCGCCCTCCATCCAGGTGAAGGGCAACCAGTGGAACCTGATCCCGGTGATTAGCCTGCTGCCGCTGGAGAAGATACCCACGGGCAGTGCGCTGGACGCGGACAGCTACCTTGGGGCCGACTGGACGAGGGGCTTCACCTTCGACCGGGGCCGGTGGATAGGTGTGGTTCGCAACGCCGACGTGGTACACCAGTGCGTGAACCCCGACGCGGAGACCAAGACGGTGGCGACGGCTGGTGAGGACGAAACGCTGGGCACTGACGACGATGGGACGGCGACGGTGGACAACACCGGCGACTGCGGTACCCAGGACCCGGCGACAGCAAACCGGGGCACCTACTTCACCAGGGATGCCGGTGGCACCGACGACGTGGTGGAGATCGGGCGCGGCTACTGGGTGTGGTTCACCGAGGACGGCACCATAACCCCGTAGCGGCAACCCCAACCGGGAACGCAACGAGAGAGGGCCCCGCCAGCCAGGCGGGGCCCTCTCCTTTCCCCACCCCAACTCGTCGTCCCGGCGAAGGCCGGGACCCAGGGGAAGGGAGCGGCATAGTCGGCCGTCACCGGGGGGCCAGGGCCAGGAAACGGGAAGTCACCATAACTCGCCCGCAACACCCTTGGGGACGGGATGTCGCAACGCATATACTGGGACCCAGGTGCTCGTGCCGGGCGCCCGGCGCCCCCGCAAGACACAACAACCCTCAAGGAGGCACTGCAGATGCGACGGACACCAATCACCCTGGCCCTTGTCCTGGCGACGGCGTTGGTCGCCCTCCTTACCCTGGGCGCCGGCCAGTCCATCCCCCCCTTCCCCCTGACCTACTCGGGGGACATAACGGTGGAGGGCGATCCGGTGCGAGACGGGTTGTCCCTGGTGGCCTGCGTCGACGGCTGCGACAACTACGAGAGCGGCGAGATCATGACCGCCGGAAGCGCGTACAGGGGCCTCGTCGTGGGCCCCCCCAGCGAGGACTTCGTCAACAAGCAGATCACCTTCTGGCTGGGCACCGACGCGGGGCGGATACAGGCTGACCAGACGCCCACCTTCGCCCCCAGCCTGGCCGACCTGACCCCCACGCTGCACCTGACCTTCGCCGGGGCGGTGCCGGAGCCGGCCGCGACGCCGACCCCCATCCCGGCCCCCACTCCGGTACTGCCCATACCCGGCGACCCGACGGTCACCCAGCTCCCCATGCTGGCCCTGGCGGCGGGAGCCCTGGCCCTGGTGGTGGGCGCCTCGGCCCTCTTCGTCGCCGGCCGCCGCCGCGGCGGCTCCGTCTAGGAGCGGCGTTCCCCACGCCGGAGAGACCCCCGGGGCCGCCACACCGGCCCCGGGGTCGGCGATTCCGGTTCCTGCCCCCGCTGTCATTCCGAGCCGTAGGCGAGGAATCTCAGGCCCGTTTCCTTGAGAGCACCCGGCGGCCCGGCCATGGCCCCGGTCTCGTCTAGGCGGAGGAGAGATTCCTCGCTGCGCTCGGAATGACAAATGAAGGGGGCGCCGCGCCCTATGGCATGCGGAGCCGCGCCCCTACGTCATACAGAGCGAGCCGCGCCCTATGGCATACAGAGCCGCGCCCTGTGCCATAGAGAGCCGCCCCCAATGTCATTCCGAGCCGTAGGCGAGGAATCTCAGGTCCATTTCCCCGAGGAGGAGCGCGGCGGCCCGGGCATGTGCCCGGTCTCGTCTAGGCGGAGGAGAGATTCCTCGCTGCGCTCGGAATGACAAATGAAAGGGGCGCCGCCCCCCTATGTCATAAAGATCCCCGGCCCGGCTATCATCCGAGCCAGCCCCATATGTCTCTCCAAGCCACCCCATATGTCATTCCGAGCCGTAGGCGAGGAATCTCAGGTCCGTTTCTCCGAGCAAGAGTGCGGCAGCCCGGGCATGTCCCCGGTCTCGTCTAGGCGGAGGAGAGATTCCTCGCTGCGCTGCGCTCCGCTCGGAATGACAAATGAAAGGGGCGCTGAATGACGGGGTAGGGCGCCCGGACCCTACCCCGCCAGTCCAGGGTCGGGGAGCCATTCCAGTGAGAGGTCGTCCCAGGCCGGGTTCGAGGACTCTATCAGTGCGACCTTCCTGCTGCGTCTCCACTGTCAATAATCAGGAACATTAGGCCAGCGAATCGCTAAATATTCACGAACTATAGGCCAGATAATCAGGATATTTAGGCCACTCTGAGCGCCTGACCACAGACCATCGCGACACTTCAAGTAGGAGGTGAAGCGATGGCCTACAAGGAGGTATTCAGAGTGGAAATAGCAGAAGTCATCCGGCGCTGGCAGGCGGGGGAGAGCCAGCGCCACATAGCCGAGGGGACAGGGCTTGCTCGGGACACGGTGAGCAAGTACATCGCCTCAGCTGAGAGGCTGGGGCTGTCCCGGGACGGACCCGTTCCCAGCGAGGAGCAGCTGAGCAAGCTGGCGGCCATAGGCCGTGCGGGACCGCGGCGGGCGAGGACGCCGATAGAGGACAGGCTGGGTCCCTGGACCGACCAGATTCAACGGTGGGTCGTTGAGGACCGGCTGCAACTGACCCGCATTCGGGAGTTGCTCTTGGAGCGCGGCTGCGAGGTCTCCTATCCGTCCGTTCAGCGCTTCGTGGCCCGCCGCAACTGGCGGGGCCGCAGTACCAGGACGGTGCGGATGGAGGAGAGCCCGCCGGGTGAGGTGGCGGAGATGGACTTCGGGAGGCTTGGCTTCGCCCAAGACCCGGAGACGGGCCGCCGCCGGACGGTGTGGGCGCTGATCGTTGTGCTGGCCTACTCGCGGCACAGCTTCGTCTGGCCCACCCACGGGCAGAAGCTGGAGGACGTGGTCGCCGGACTGGAAGCGGCCTGGGCCTTCTTCGACGGCATTCCCAAGTACCTGGTCATCGACAACTTCCCGGCGGCGGTGGCCGGGGCCGACGCCCTGCATCCCAGGCTGACCAGGGGCTTCCTGGAGTACTCCCAGCGCCGGGGTTTCATCACCGACCCGGCCCGGGTACGCCACCCCAGGGACAAGCCCAAGGTGGAGCGGGGAGTCCAGTACGTGAGGGAGCGCTTCTTCAAGGGAGCCGACTTCAGGGACCTGCCTCACATGCGGAAGGAAGCGCTCCACTGGTGCCGCGAGGTGGCCGGACAGCGGGTGCACGGCACCACCAGGCGCAAGCCCGTGGAGGTCTTCGACGCCGAGGAGCGCCAGACGCTGCTGCCCTGGGACGGCGAGCCCTACGAGGTGACTCACTGGCGCAACGCCAAGGTGCAGCGCGACCACCACGTGACCTGCCAGAACGCCCTCTACTCGGTGCCGTCGGCTCTGTGCCATCCGGGGCAGCAGGTGGAGATCGCGCTGGACAGCAAGCTGGTGCGCATCTACCACCAGGGCAAGCTGATCAAGGTCCATCCCCGTCAGTCCAAGGGCAGACGCTCCACCGATCCCGACGACTACCCGAAGGAGTTCATCGCCTACACGCTGCGGGCGCCCGACAAGATCACGCAGAGCGCAGCGGAGCTGGGAGAAGCGGTGGCCGCCTTCGCCGACCGGCTCTTCGAAGGCCCCACGCCCTGGGCGAAGGTGCGGCAGGGACACAAGCTGCTCCGCCTCGCCCAGCGCTACACCCCCGACAGGCTGAACGACGCCTGTCGCAAGGCCCTGGACGTGGACCTCATCGACGTGCACCGCGTCGAGCGCATCCTGATCGAAGCCCTGGAGCAGCAGGATGCGCTGCCGTATCCCGATCCGTTGCCTACGGGACGCTTCGCCCGGCCCGGCTCCGTCTTCGCCCTGGTCAACGGCCACCACCCCAACGCAACACCACAAGGAGATCTGACATGACCCGTAACGTCCGCAACCCCGACCTAGCCCCGCTGCTCAAGACCCTCAAGCTGAGCGCCATGCTGGACACCCTGCCCGAGCGCATCGCCCTGGCCCGACGGGACCAACTGGACTACACTGCCTTCCTGGAGATCATCCTGGCCGACGAGGTCAGCCGCAGGGAGAACCGGCGCATCGAGATCCGCCTGAACCGGGCCAGCTTCGAGGAGACCTGCCGACTGGAAGACTTCGACTGGACGTCCGAAATCACCCTGGACCGCCGCCTCCTCGACGCCGCCTTCTCGCTGGAGTTCCTCGACAGGCACGAGCACGTCCTGCTGATGGGACCGGCGGGCGTCGGCAAGAGCTTCCTGGCTCAAGCCCTCGGCCACGCCGCCGTCAGAGCCGGGTACACCGTCCGCTTCATCCACGCCGACGACTTCTTCAAAGCCATGGCCCAGGCCAGGGTGGACAACTCGGTGGACAAGACCTTCCGCTCCTTCCTCTCCCCCGACCTGCTCATACTCGACGACCTGGGCCTGCACAGCCTCACCGGACCTCAGTCGGTGGACCTCTACCGGCTGATCATCGCCAAGCACCGGGCCTCCAGCTTCGTCGTCACCTCCAATCGGGCCATCGAAGAGTGGCTCAGTCTCTTCGACGACCCCATCCTGGGCAACAGCGCCCTGGACCGCCTGGCCAACACCAGCTACCAGATCGTCATCGAGGGAACCAGCTACCGGGAAAGGCTCTCTCCTCACCGCGCCCTCTTGGGCAAAGTGGCCAAAATCCTCAGCAAGAAGGGAGGTGATTGACCGACCCGCAGCATCCTGTCAGAATCCAAATCACTGGCATTCAGGGTGGCCTAATGTCTCTGAATATGCTGGCCTAATGTTCCTGATTATTGACATCCACCCCTTGATCTGCTTCTCCCGCGCTATCGCGGACTTCGCGTCCGGGGTCTGTTCGTAGTAGGCAAGGCGCGTGAGGCCGTACTTGCTGGCAAAGCCCGGTACGAGCCGGTCGCGGTGCTCGGACATCCTTCGCTCCAGGTCGTTGGTCACTCCGACGTAGAGGGTCCCCGTCCTGCCGGTCAGGATGTACACGTAGTATTGGCGGTCTTGCGGCGGGGGCATCTGCAGCCCTTTCCGGTCCGGGGCCCCGGTCTCGTAGACGTGGAGGAGAGATTCCTCGCTAAGCTGTGCTCCGCTCGGAATGACAGGATAGGTGCATGATGCGCCGGCTACAGGAGCTGCGACTGGACGGGGATGCCCTGGGGCTCCAGGACGACGACCCGCATCTCGGCGGGGAGGCTGGTGGCGGTGACGGTGAGGCGGGCCTGGGGCTCCGCGTCCCTCAGCCCCAGCTCCCGGAGGAAGGCGCCCCCGTCTCCCAGGGGTCCCGGGCCGCCCCGGGGCCTGTAGTGCATGGGCACCACGATGCGCGGCTCCAGGTTCCGCGCCATCTCCACCGCCTGCGAGGCCCCCACGGTGGAGCCCCCGCCGGCGGGCGCCAGCAGCACGTCCACCGGGGTCAGTGTCTCCACCTGCCGTGTGGCCAGGGGGCCGGTCACGTCGCCCAGGTGGCATATCCGCACGTTGTCCATCTCGATGAGGTAGGCCGTGTTGGTCCTGCCCGGCGGGTCCCCTTCGCCGGCCGGCGTCATGACTCCCATCACGTAGATGCCCGCGAGCTCGTACTCCCCCGGTCCGTCCAGGACCTTGGGCTCGCCGCCCACGCCCCGCCAGTTGCTGTGGTTCGGGTGCAGGTGGCTGATGGTGACGGCCAGCGCCTCGGCGCCGCCCATGCTCAGGCCGACGCCCTCGGGAAAGGGATCGGTGAGGATCACCGACGTGCCGGCGCGCAACCGGAAGCAGGAGTGTCCAAGCCAGGCGATCTCCAAACAGACACCTCCAGTGAAAGGGGTTATTCCTGAAGGGGTTATTCCAAGGGGGTATAACAATATAGCACACCCCGAGCGGAGCTTGACACCCGTTGGACGCCCATGCTAGATTCCAAATCAGGGACCCGGGCGCTCCGGTATGCCTGCGGAGAGGGCGGTGAGATGCTGAAATCGAGGACCAGCGCCGTACTCAACATCCTGGTGGAGAACTACATCGACAGCGCCACCCCGATAGCCTCCGAGGACATCGTCAGGCGGTCACCCTGGAAGGTCAGCGCCGCCACCATCCGCAACGAGATGGCCGAGCTGGAGGAGGAGGGGTACATAGTCAGGCCCCACATCTCCGCCGGCGGCATCCCCTCGGACAAGGGCTACAGGTTCTTCGTGGAGTCCCTGGAGGAGTCCCCCGAGCCCCCCGAGGCCCTGCGGCACGAGATCAGCTACCGCTTCAGCGACGCCCCCAGGGACCAGGAGGCGTGGGTCCAGCTTGCCGCCGGGCTACTGTCCCGGATGTCGGGCAACATGGCCATAGTGACGCTGCCAAGGGCCAACTACTCCCGCCTCAAGCAGGTGCAGATCGTCTACCTCCAGGAGTTCCTGGCCCTGCTGGTGGTGGTGCTGCAGCAGGCCCGGGTGCGCCAGCAGCTGCTCCCCCTGGAGGAGCCCCTGACCCAGGACGAGCTCTCCGAGGTGTCCAACAAGCTCAACGAGGGGCTGTCGGGCCTCACCTACCGGGAGATCAACGACAGGCAGCTCGAGCTGAGCCCGCTGGAGGAGATGGTGGTGGACGAGGTGGCCTCCACCCTCAAGGGGGCCGACGCCGAGGAGGCCCTGGAGCACAGCGTCGACGGCCTGCGCCTCCTGTTGGCCCAGCCCGAGTTCGGGGAGGCCCGGAAGGTGAGGGACGTGGTGGAGGTGCTGGAGGAGCGGGTGCTGCTCAGGAGCATTCTCTCGGACGTCCCCAGGCAGGGCAGCGTGGAGGTCATCATCGGCGCCGAGAACCGGGAGGAGCCCCTGCGGCCCTTCAGCATGGTCCTGGGCCAGTACGGCATCCCCGACGAGGCCTCGGGCGCCATCGGCGTGGTGGGGCCCACCAGGATGGGGTACGGGAAGGCCATCGGGGGAGTGAAGTACCTCTCATCCTACCTGAGCCGGCTCCTGATGCGTATCCACGGCAAGTCCTAGGAGTGGAGGCCCCGTAGCCTCGCACATGTCATTCCAAGCCTCTCCCATGTCATTCGGATAGGAGTGGAGGCCCTGAGCCTCGCACATGTCAACCCAAGCCTTTCCCATGTCATTCCGAGCCTCTCGCATGTCATTCCGAGCCGTAGGCGAGGAATCTGAGGGACCCTACGACGAGCACGCCTTGCCAAGAGGCCACGGCACCGGTACTTGCCGGCATGGATAGATTCCTCTCTTCGCTTCGCTCCGCTCGGAATGACAAGTGGGGGGCATCTGGCGGAATGACAGGAGGGGCCCGTCTGGCGGATGACGGGAGGGGGTCGCCTGGCGGAATGACGGGCATGGGGTCCCCGGACTAACGACCATGGCCAAACTCGACTACTACGACGCCCTCGGCGTCCCCAGGGGCGCCTCCGAGGAGGAGGTGCGGAAGGCCTTTCGCAAGAAGGCCATGGAGTTCCATCCCGACAGGAACAAGAGCCCCGATGCCGAGGACCGGTTCAAAGAGGTGAACGAGGCCTACCAGGTGCTCATCGACCCCCAGAAGCGGGCCCGCTACGACCGGTTCGGCCACGCGGGCGTGTCCTCGGGCTCCGGGGGCTTCAACCGGGACTTCGAGGGCTTCGACATCTTCGGCGGCTTCGGGGACATCTTCGACTCCTTCTTCGGCGACATGGGCGCCAGGGCCCAGCAGCGGGCCGCCCGGGGCAGCGACGTCCAGCACGCCGTGACCATCCCCTTCGAGGACGCCGTGTTCGGCACCGAGCGGGAGGTGGAGGTGACCCGGGTGGAGCGGTGCCAGGGGTGCCGGGGCTCCGGGAGCGCGCCGGGCTCCAGTCCCAAGAAGTGCGACTCCTGCCGGGGCGCGGGCCAGGTGCGCCGAACCCAGCGGAGCGTCTTCGGCCAGTTCAGCCAGGTCGCTACGTGCCCGACCTGCCGGGGCCGGGGCTCCGTGGTCGACACCCCGTGCGGCGACTGCCACGGCGTGGGGGCCGAGCGCCGCCCGCGCAAGATCGTGGTCAAGATACCCGCAGGCGTGGAAGACGGGATGCAGATCCGCCTCTCGGGAGAGGGCAACGTGGGGAGCAACGGCGGCTCGCCGGGGAACCTGTACGTGGCCATCTCGGTGCTGGACCACAGCCTGTTCACCCGGGACGGCAACAACCTGGTGTTCGTCCTGCCCATAGACATGGTCCAGGCCGCCCTGGGAGACCAGGTGGAGGTCCCCACCCTCAACGGGGTCCAGACCCTCACCATACCTGCCGGCACCCAGCCCGGGGCCGTCTTCCGCATCAAGGGCAAGGGCGTACCCGCCATCAACGGCCACCGCCGGGGCGACATCGTGGTCCCCGTCAGGCTCCAGGTGCCCACGCAGCTGGACGCCCACCAGCAGACGCTGCTGGAGGAGCTGGGCAAGACCCTGGAGAGCCCGGCCGCCGACTCCAGCCGCGACAAGGGCTGGTTCGACAAGATCAAGGACGCCCTGGGGTAGGGGCCGCGCCCGCTTGTCCCTCCGTCCGGGAGCCGTCGCCAGGGGCGCCGCCAGCCGATGATCTGGCAAGAGCTCAGCATCCAGGTGCCCGGCGAGTTCGTGGAGCCCATCTCCTACCTCTTCGGCAAGTACGGCCACGGCCTCTCGGTGGAGGACCTGGGCGGCGGCCAGGTGATGATGCGCTCCTACCTGCCCAACACCTCCCGGCGGCGGCGGGCCCGGATCGAGGTGGGCGTGAACCTGGTGCGCAGGCTCCGGCCCATGGGGGAGCTCCAGGTAGCTGACCTGAAGGACAGCGACTGGGAGACGGCCTGGAAGGCCCACTTCGGCATACTCAGGGCCGGCAGCCGGCTGGTCATCAAGCCCTCCTGGCTGGAGTACGAGGCCAGGGGCGACGAGGTGGTCATCGAGCTGGACCCCGGCATGGCCTTCGGCACGGGCCACCACCCCACGACGAACGCGTGCCTGCAGGCCCTGGAGGGCCGCCTGAAGCCCGGGGACGCCGTCCTGGACCTGGGGGCCGGGTCGGGCATACTCTCCATCGCTGCGGCCCGCCTGGGCGCCGCCTCGGTGGTAGCGCTGGACGTGGACGCCACGGCGGTGAAGGCCTCCAGAAAGAACCTCAAGGCCGGAGGGCTCACCCAGGTCCAATCGGCCAGGGGCACCCTCCCCCACAGGCTGGCCCCGCCGGGGCATTTCGACCTGGCCACCGCCAACATCAGCTCCAAGACGGTGCAGGAGATGGCCGGCCCCCTGCGGGACGTGCTGAAGCCCAACGGGACGCTCATCGCCTCGGGGATAGTCCAGCGCCAGGAGGAGGAGGCCAGGTCCGCGGTCACCGCGGCCGGGTTCCGCCACCTGGAGACCATCCTGGTGGACGACTGGGTGACCCTCCTGTTCTCCCAGGGGGAGTGATGCACCGGTTCTTCGTCCCACCGGAGTGGATACGGGGCGACCTGGTGCTCCTAGGGGAGGCCGCGGCGCACCAGGTATCCCACGTGCTGCGGATGTCCCCCGGCGACACAATCGCCGTCCTCGACGGCTCGGGCCGGGAGTACACGGTGAGCCTGGCCGCCTTTGCCAAAGACAGGGTCGAGGGGCGCGTGGTGGCCGTCCACGAAGGGGACCCGGCTCCCGGCGTCAGCATCGTCCTCTACCAGGGCACCCTGAAGGGCGACCGGTTCCAGTGGGTGCTGCAGAAGGGGACGGAGCTGGGGGTATCGTCCTTCGTCCCCCTGCTGTGCCGCCGCTCGGTGGCCCGGCACACCGCCGGAGGGGCGGGGGGCCGCCCGCGCCGCTGGATGGCGGCCATCACCGAGGCGGCGGAGCAGTGCGGGGCCCGGAGGCTGCCGGAGCTGCTGGAGCCCACTCCCTTCAGGGCAGCCTGCGACGCCGTGGAGGCGTCGCACACGTCCATCATCCCCTGGGAGGAGGAGGCGGTCACTGAGCTGCGGCAGGTCCTTGAGGGCTCGTCCTCCAGCCACGTGGACCTGTTCATAGGCCCCGAGGGCGGGTTCGAGCCCGAGGAGGTGGAGTACGCCCGCTCCCGGGGGATCGTGCCCGTGTCCCTGGGGAGGCGCATCCTGCGCTCGGAGACGGCGGCCATCGCCGCGGTGACCGCCGTCCTGTACCACCGGAACGCCCTGGGCCTGTAGGGCGCCCCACCGGAGGGGCCCGCTACTCGGCCCGGGGAGGCCTGCCCATCAGCTCTGCCACGGCCTGCTTGGGGTCCATCCCCTGGAACAGGACCCTGTAGGTGGCGTTGGCGATGGGCATCTCCACACCCATCTCCTGGGCCAGCTTGACGGCGGCGGCGGTGGTGAACACGCCCTCGGCCACGTTCTCCATTGATGCCCGGATCTCCTCCAGCGACCGTCCGGCGGCGAGCATGCGGCCCACCTGGTGGTTGCGGCTCAGGGGGCTGGCGCAGGTGGCCACCAGGTCTCCCAGCCCGGCCAGCCCGGCGAAGGTTATGGGGCTGGCCCCGGCAGCCACCCCCAGCCGCGTGATCTCCGCCAGGCCCCGGGTCATGAAGGCGGCCTTGCCGTTGTCCCCGTACCCCAGGCCGTCGCAGATGCCGGCGCCCAGGGCGATGATGTTCTTCAGGGCTCCGCCCAGCTCCACGCCAATGGTGTCCTCGTTGGTGTAGACGCGGAAGGTGGCGGACATCAACAGGTCCTGGGCGCGGGCGGCCGCCTCGGAAAGACGGGATGCCACCACGGCGGACGCGGGTTTGCCCCCGACGACCTCCAGGGCGAGGTTGGGCCCAGACAGCACGCTTATCCGGGGACGCAGGCGGTCGGGCAGCAGCTCCTCCAGGACCTGGCTCATGCGTTTGCCGGACTCCATCTCCAGGCCCTTGGAGGCGCTCAGTATCACCGGCTCGCCCCGGATGGCGTCGCGGAGCCGGAGCACGTTGTGCCTCATGGTCGTGGATGGGACGGCGAGGATGACCATGGACGTCCCGCCAGCGGCCTCCCCGGGGTCGCTGCTGACCGTCAGGGGCGGAGGAAACTCCACCTCGGGCAGGAACCGGGCGTTCCGCCGGGAGGATGCCAGCTCCGTGGCCTCCTCGGGGCTCCTTGCCAGCAGGGTGACCGGCACGCCCTTGCGCGCCAGGAGGACTGCCAGGGTGGTGCCCCAGGTGGTGGCGCCGACTACCGTTACGCCGGTCAAAGCGACTACGTCCCGGTGGGGCCGGAGCCCGTGGCCTCACCTATTTTCTGGGCCGGCTGGCCAATCTTCCGCTCGGTGCCCTCGAGCAGCCGTTGGATATTGTCCCGGTGCTGCCAGAGGATGATGGAGCATCCTATACCCGTGTAAAGCAGGTACGTGGCCGGGGCATGGTCCAGGAGCGCCAGGGCCAGGGACGAGAGGAACGCGCCGAACAGGGACGCGATGGACCCGAGGGAGAGGTACCGGGAGGGGAGGGTCACGACCAGGAAGCTGGCCACGGCTATGGCCCCGGCCATGGGCTCCATGACCAGGAGCCCCCCCAGGCCCGTCGCTATGCCCCTGCCCCCCTTGAACTTCAGGAACACGGGCCAGTTGTGGCCCGCCAGCGCCAGCAGACCGGCCGTGACCTCCACGGCCGGGTCGTCGGCCACGACCCTGGCCAGGAACACGGCCAGTAGGCCCTTGCTCAGGTCCAGCCCCAGGGCGAGGACCGCTAGCTTGCCCCCGGCGCTCCTCAGAACGTTGGATGTGCCGGTCCTGCCGCTGCCGTACTGGCGGATGTCCACACCCCGCACGGTCATCGCCAGGAGGAACCCCCAGGGTATGGACCCGAGGACGTAGGCAATGGGCGCAACCACGGCGTACTGGGTGTAGGTGCGGTCCGGGTCCAGGGTCAGCGCGATCACCGCCACGTACACGGCCAGGACAGGCGGCACCAGCAGGCTCAGGACCAACGCGGCCATGGGGTCATATCCTTTCCCGGAACACCAGCCTCAAATGCGTGTGCGTATAGCCGAAGGCGGCCCTGAAGCGGTTCTCCAGGTAGCGTTCATAGGAGAAGTGTACCAGTTGCGGGTTGCGGACGGCAAAGACGAAGGTCGGGGGGTTTACGCCGACCTGCCTCACGGCCTGGAACCTGGGCCGTCGCCCCTTCCTGGAGGGCGGCATGTGGTCCGCGAGGGCGTCCAGCATGGCGTGGTGCAGGCTGCGGGGCGGGACGCGCACGTGGCGCTCCTGGTAGACGCTGGAGGCCAGGTCCATCAGCTCCGAGACGCCCATTCCGGTCAGCGCCGATGTGAAGCAGATGGGGACGTAGGGCATGAAGTGAAGGCGTTCGCGGACCACCTGTACGGCCAGCTCCCGCTCGGTGCCCTCGGTCTCGGGCACCAGGTCCCACTTGTTGATGACCACGATGAGGCCCTTGTAGCCGTCCCACGCGTGGCCGGAGATGTGGGCGTCCTGGGCTGTCCCCAGCTCCGTGGCGTCCAGCACCAGGAGAGCGATGTCGCTGCGCTGCACCGCCCGCATGGCCCTCAACACGCTGTAGTACTCGATGCCCCGTTCGATCCTGCCGGGCCTTCGAAGCCCCGCCGTGTCTATCAGCACCACGGGGCTGCCCCGGTAGACGAACCGGGTGTCCAGCGCGTCCCTCGTCGTCCCGGGGGTATCGCTGACGATGCTCCGGTCCTGCCCCAGGATGGCGTTGTCCAGCATCGACTTGCCGACGTTGGTCCTGCCGATGATGGCCAGCTTCATCGCGTCGTCCCGGTCCTCTTCCACCTCCGAGTCGTCCTCGGGCAGCAGCGAGACGACCCGCTCCATCAGGTCGAACACGCCCAGGTTGTGGTAGGCGCTGACGGGCATGGGTTCTCCCAGGCCCAGGGCGTGGAACTCCAGGGCGGCGACGTCCCTCCGGTGGTTGTCCACCTTGTTCACGGCCACCACCAGGGGCTTCTCGCTCCGTCGCAGCCAGCCGGCGATCTCCTCGTCGGCCGCGGTGAGCCCGTCCACCACGTCCAGCAGGAGGACTATAAGGTCCGCTTCGGCCACGCCCGCCTCCACCTGGGCCTTTACCTGGTGGCGTAGGGGGTCCTGGGGCCTGGGCTCCAACCCGCCGGTGTCCACGACGATCATGTGGCGCCCCATCCACTCCACGTCGCCCATCAGGCGGTCCCGGGTCGTCCCCGGCACGTCGCTGACGATGGCGTCCCGTCCCTCGGTGAGGCGGTTGAACAGGGTGGACTTGCCCACGTTGGGCCTGCCCACGATGGCTACAAGGGGAGTAGGCATGTCACGTCGTTGGACTCTAGGGGGTCCGGCGGGCCCTGTGGAACTCTAGCC
Source organism: Dehalococcoidia bacterium (assembly GCA_965207305.1). Classification (GTDB taxonomy): domain Bacteria; phylum Chloroflexota; class Dehalococcoidia; order Lucifugimonadales; family JAGWBF01; genus JAGWBJ01. The sequence goes on from CBDBMB010000004.1 coordinate 1,032,852, forward strand.
CGCACCCATTATAAGCTCCAGGGCCGCCTTCTGGGCATGCAGGCGATTGCCCGCCTGGTCGTAGGCGGCGGACTGGGGATGTTCCAGCATGCCTTCGGGCACCTCTTCGCCGTAGTGGGCGGGCATGGGGTGCATGAAGATGGCGCCCTCGGCGGCCCTGGAAAGGAGGCCCGGGTCCACGGTGTAGCCCGCAAAGGCCTTCCGGCGGGCCTCGGACTCCTCCTCCTGGCCCATGCTGGTCCACACGTCGGTGTACACTACGTCGGCGCCGGCCACGCCCTCCACGGGATCGGAGACCGAGGCGATCTCGCCACCTCCCGGCGCGGCGCGCAGCTTTGCCGCTTCCAGGGTCTCGCCGTCCAGCTCGTAGCCGGAGGGGGCTGCGATGGTGAAGCTGGCCCCCACCGAGGCCACGGCCAGGCAGAGGCTCCTGGCCACGTTGTTGCCGTCGCCTACATAGGCCACCCTGAGGCCCCGGAACCCGCCCTTGTGCTCGTAGATGGCCTGCAGGTCCGCCAGCGCCTGGCAGGGGTGCTCCAAGTCCGACAGGGCGTTGACCACGGGCACCGAGCCCGTCTCCGCCAGTTCCCGGAGGCTGGAGTGGGAGTTGACCCGCGCCACCACGCAGTCCACGTAGCGGGACAGGACCCGGGCCACGTCCGACACCCGCTCCCTCTTGCCCAGCCCGACCTCGTCGGGGCCCATGTAGAGGGCGTGGCCGCCCATGTGATGGATGCCCACGTCGAAGCTGGCCCGCGTCCTCAGCGAGGGCTTCTCGAACAGCAGGGCCACCGTCCTCCCCGACAGGGCGGCGGAGCGAGGCTCTTTCACCAGGGCCAGCGCCCTGTGGACGATGCCGGTTATCTCTTGGGGGCTGAGGTCCAGAATGGAGAGAATGTGCCTGGTGGGCATGACGCCTCCTGTCGGCCCGAATCTTATATCAAATCGCGGTGCCCTTCAAGGATGGCGCCCAGGCGCCGGGGCGACGGTGGATATGCCGCCCTCGGCGGGTTAGAATGGGTGCCACCCTGAGCAGGACTAGAGAGAGTGAATGAGAAGATAGCCCCAGGCCTGACGGGCAGCAAAGAGACCATCGTGTGCGAGCACAACGTGGCCAGTCACGTCCCCAGGTTCAGCACGCCGTCGATGATCCTGCTGATGGAGCAAGCGTCGGTGGCGGCCCTGGCCCCGCACCTGGACCCGGGGGAGATCTCCGTTGGCTTCGAGGTGAACGTCCGGCACCTGGCGCCGTCGTCGATAGGCGCCACGGTGGTCGCCCGTGCCGAGCTCACGGCGGTGGACAGGAACCGGCTGACCTTCACGGTCCAGGCCTACGACGGCGAGACCAAGATCGGGGAGGGCACCCACCGCCGCGCCGTGATAACGCCCAAGGCCGAGTCCTAGTCCGCCTGTAAACGGCAGGGCCGGCGTCAGCCGGCCCTGCTTGCATCCTCCCTTGGAGCGGGTCGTCTGGTAGCCTACACGTCCCAGGAGCGGCCCATGTCGTCGGGCGGCTGGGATATGTACGCGGCCACCCTCTGCTTGAACTCCCTGAGGGCCAGCGTGCCGGAGGAGTCGTCGGGCAGGTCGCCCTCCCTGATGCGGTCCTTCAGGTCCTCGAACAGCAGGTCCTCGTTCTTCCCATGGGGGATCTGGAAGAACTCGTTGTTGAACCGGGGGAGGTCTCCGGGGCCGAAGTAGCCCATCTCCCTTATGGAGTAGCCCTCCAGGAGGTGGGTCCCCTTGCCCAGCACACTGCCCGTCTCCACGTAGTGGTCCATCACGGCCTTCAGGCCGTAACGCTGGACCGGGCAGACCTTCATGCAGACGGCGCACCCCTCGTACCGGGCCATGACCGGCCGGCAGCGCCGGTAGATGAGCTTGTGCTTCTCCACGCCCCTCCACCAGACCTTGTCCCGCATCAGGGCCCTGCCGGGACACCGGTTCACGCACACCTGGCATATGGTGCAGAAGGAGTGGATGCCGTAGTCCACGGGCTCGTCGTAGGTCACCTGGGCGTCGGTGCTGATGAGCATGATCCTGGCCCGGGACCCGAAGTGGGGCGACAGGAGCTGTCCGTTTGCCCCGAGCTGCCCCAGTCCCGCCGCCACGAACATAGGTATGTACGCGCCGCTGTTGTCGTTGGGACTGTGCACCTGGGCGTGGTATCCCAGGCTGCGGATGTAGTCGGCCAACTCCAGGGCGACGGCGCCCATGGTCCTGTACACGCCGTGGTGAGGCCCTTCGGCCTCGATGCTGGGGGCCGTCTGGGTGGGCTCGTAGTCCTGCTCCCAGGCTAGGCAGATGGCGTGGGGGAACTTGACCCAGGTCCTCTTGAACTTGAAGATGTAGCGCCTGTCGAGGCTGGTGAAGCCGACCTCGCCGAAGCCCATCTCCCGGGCCTTCTGCCGGATGTCCTGGGTAACGTCCTTGCCGGGGACGGGGGCCGCCGTGGGCTCTATGTCCCCGGTGTCCTTGGCCGCGGCGATTATGGGCCGGTTGAGCCTGTCGTGCTCCTTTCGATGCTCCAGCACCTCGTCGGTGTAGACGGACCATACCCAGTCCCGGTCGGCCGTCATATCCACCGCCTGGCTCTCCAGGGGGTACTCCCGGCTGTAGAAGTCCACTTCTTTGGGACTCTGGACCACTCCGGGCACGGTTTCCAGCTCCTCCGGTACATCGATGGTGATGTCCGTGTCGCCGTGGACCCTGCCGGGCCGCTTTATCGAGTGTCCGACCTTAAGCATGACATCCTCCTTTGGACCATTCCTGGCCTCGAACCAGTTCCCGGGCCGCTGGTCTACTCCTGCTTGGCGTACTCGTCCTGGGGGTTGCCCTGGAAGTTCAGGGGCATCTTCACGTACTGCTCCACGCGCTCCTTGAACTCCCGTAGGGCCTCGTCTCCCTCGGCGCCGTCGGGGAGCTCTCCGTTCTTGATCCTCTCCTTGAGATCCTCGAAAGCCACGTCCTCGGACCTGCCGTGGGGCATGTCGAAGAAGTCACTGCTGAACCGGGGCAGCTCGCCGGGGCCGAAGTAGCCCTTGCCCTTCATCGTGTAGCCTTCCAGCGCGTGGGTGCCCTTGCCCAGCACCACTCCGGTGGCGACGTAGTGGTCCAGCACGTTCTTCATCCCGTACCGCTGTATGGGGCACACCTTCATGCAGACGGCGCACCCCTCGTAGCGGGCGATGACCGGGCGGCACCGGCGGTAGATGAGCTTGTGCTTCTGCACGCCCCTCCACCACACCTTGTCCCGCATCAGGGCCCGACCGGGGCACCGGTTGACGCACACCTGGCAGATATCGCAGAAGGCGTGCATGCCGTAGTCCACCGGCTCGTCGTAGGTCACCAGCGCATCGGTGGTGATGACGGTATGGCGGGCCCGGGAGCCGAAGTGGGGGGAGAGCAGCTGCCCGTTGGCCCCGAGCTGGCCCATGCCCGCCTGCATGAACATGGCCACCGTTGCCACCACGTTGTCGTCGGGGTGGTGCACCTGGGCGTGGTACCCCAGGCTCCGGATGTAGTCTCCCAGGGCCAGGATGGGGGGCACCATCTCACGGTAGGTGTCGAAGTGGGGCCTCTCGGCGGACATGCCGGGGGCGCCCTGGGTCCCCTCGTAGTCCTGCTCGTAGGCTATGCAGACGGCGTGCTGGTACTGCACGTAGCCGCGGATGAACTTGAACACGTACCGCCTGTCCAGCTGCGTGATGCCCACCTCGCCAATGCCCAGCTCCCGGGCCTTGGTCTTGATGAGCTCTGAGACGTCCTTACCCGGGACGGGGGTCCCCGTGGGTTCGAGACCGGTGGTGGCGCGGCAGGCCTCCACCAGGGGACGGTTCAGCCTCTCGTGCTCCCGGTGGAAGTCGTTGAGCTCCTGGGAGTGGAAGGGCCACTCCCAGTCCCGGTCTGCCGTGGTCTCGACGTTGGCCAACTCGAGGGGGTACTCCCGGCTGTAGAAGTCCACCTCGGCGGGGCGCTGCACGATCCCGGGGGCCGTCTCCAGCTCCTCGGGCACGTCCAAGACCACGGGCGGGTCCTGTGCCTTCTTCCCGGGCCGGGTCACCGAATGGCCTATCTTAAGCATCGGCTACTCTCTCCTCCTGCAAACCGGCGGGCTGCAGTCCCATGCGCTGCGGACCCGCGGGTCTGTCATTCTTCGTCGTCCAGGCCGTACCACTCGGCCTCCATCACGTCCCCGCCGCCCTTGACGGCCTTCTCCAGCGCCGCCCTGAACTCCTGGAACACGCGGTCCCCCTCGGGGCCCTCGGGCACTTGGCCCGACTGGATCTTGGCCTTCAGCCCATCCAGGAGGGCGCCCTCGGCGGTCCCCTCGGGGTTGTGGAAGAAGTCGGCGTCAAACCTGGGAAGCTCGCCGGGGCCGAAGTAGCCCAGCCCCTCCATCTCGTAGCCCTCCAGGTCGTGGGTGCCCTTGCCCAGCACCTGGCCGGTGCTGGCGTAGTGGTCCATCACCGTCTTGAGGCCGTAACGCTGGACGGGGCAGACCTTCATGCAGACGGCGCACTGGGCGTAGCGGGCCATCACGGGCCGGCACCGCTTGGCGACGATCTTGAACTTCTCCACGCCCCTCCACCACACCTTGTCTCGCATCAGGGCCCGGCCGGGGCAGCGGTTGACGCACACCTGGCAGATGTCGCACAGGGCGTTGATGCCGTAGTCCACGGGCTGGTCGTGGGTCACCGGGGCGTCGGTGGTGATGACGGTCAGCCGGTGCCGCGACCCGAAGTAGGGGGACAGGAGGTAGCCCATGGCCCCCTGCTGGCCCATGCCCGCCGCCACGAACATGGGTATGATTGCGGCGGCAGCGTCGGCGTAGCTGTGCACCTGGGCGTGGTATCCCAGGCTGCGGATGTGGTCGGCAAGCTGCAGGGTAAGGGCCCCGCCCCGTCTGTAGGTGGCCAGGGCCGCCTTCTCCGCCGTCTCGCTGGGGATGGTCTGGGTCTCTTCGTAGGGCTGCTCCACGGCGACGCAGATGGCGTTGGGGTAGGGCTTCACCCAGCCCCTCTTGCTCTTGAAGGTGTACCGGTTGTCGTAGGCGGTGATGCCCACCATGGCGAAGCCCACGTCCAGGGCCTTCTGCTTGATCTCCCCGGTTACGTCCTTGCCGGGGACCGGCTCGGCGGTGGGCTCCACGTCCCCCGAGTCCCGGGCGGCCAGCACCAGGGGCCGGTCCAGACGCAGGTGCTCGTCCAGGGTGTCCTTGATGTCCCCCGTGTTCAGGTACCAGGAGGCCCAGGCGAACTGCTCGATGTTGTGGGTCTCCAGCGGGTAGTTCCTGGTGTAGTAGTTCACCGTATCGGGGTCCTGCCGGTGGCCCGGTACGGTCTCCAGCTCCTCCGGTATCGGGATCACGTCGGGCTCGGCGTCTGTATCGGAGCCCTTCAGGCTGCCGGGGACCGTGACGGTATGGCCTATCTTCAGCATAGCCTTCCTCCCATTCTGACGGCGCTGCCGGGCCGGTCTACTCTTCGTCCTCGAGGCCGTACCACTCGGCCTCCATGACGTCTCCGCCGCCCTTCACCGCCTGCTCCATCTGTGCGCGGAACTCCCGGAAGACCCGGTCTCCCTCGGGGCCCTCGGGCACCAGGCCCGATTGGATCTTGGCCTTCAGCTCCTCGAGGATGAACCCCTCGGCGGTGCCCTCGGGGTTGTGGAAGAAGTCGGCGTCGAACCTGGGCAGGTCGCCGGGGCCGAAGTAGCCGAGCCCCTCCAGCTCGTACCCCTCCAGGTCGTGGGTGCCCTTGCCCAGCACCTGGCCGGTGGTGGCGTAGTGGTCCATCACCTCCTTGAGGCCGTACCGCTGGATGGGGCACACCTTCATGCACACGGCGCAGGAGGCGTAGGCGGCCATGACCGGGCGGCACCGCTTGGCGACGATCTTGAACTTCTCGACGCCTCTCCACCACACCTTGTCGCGCATCAGCGCCCGTCCGGGGCAGCGGTTGACGCACACCTGGCAGATGGAGCAGAAGGCGTTGATGCCGTAGTCCACCGGCTGGCCGTGGGTCACCGGGGCGTCGGTGGTGATGAGGGTGAGCCGGTGGCGGGAGCCGAAGTGGGGGGAGAGCAGGTAGCCCATGGCGCCCTGCTGGCCCAGGCCGGCGGCCACGAACATGGGTATCACCGCGCTGGCGGCGTCGGCGAAGCTGTGCACCTGAGCGTGGTAGCCGAGGCCGCGTATGTAGTCGGCGAGCTCCAGGCAGAGCTCTCCGCCCCGCCGGTAGGTGGCCAGCACCGCCGTCTCCGCCGCTTCGCTGGGTATCATCTGGGTCTTATCGTAGGGCTGCTCGATGGCCACGCAGACGGCGTTGGGGTAGGGCTTCACCCACCCTCTCTTGCTCTTGAAGGTGTAGCGGTTGTCGTAGGCGGTGAACCCCACCATGCCGAAACCCAGCTCCAAGGCCTTCTGCTTGATCTCCTCGGTGACGTCCTTGCCCGGCGCCGGCGCTTCGGTGGGCTCCACGTCCCCGGACCCCCTCGCCGCCACGACGATGGGCTTCTCCAGGCGCAGGTGCTCCTCGAAGGCCTCCCTCATGTCGCTGGTCTTGAGCATCCAGGAGGCCCAGGAGTAGTTGACGATGTTCTCGCTCTCCAGCGGGTAGTTCCGGGTGTAGTAGTTCACCGTATCCGGGTCCTGCCGGTGCCCCGGTACGGTCTGCAGCTCCTCGGGTATGGGAATGGAGTCGGGCTCCGCGCCCTCGCCGGACCCCTTCAGGGCGCCGGGTACCGTCACAGTGTGGCCTATCTTAAGCATAGCCTTCCTCCCGTTCTGACGGTGTTGCGAGGCCTGGTCTACTCTCCGGCCTCCAGGGAGTACCACTCGGACTCCATGGCGTCCCCTCCGCCCTTGACGGCCGCCTCCATGTTCTGCCGGAACTCCTTGAAGATGCGGTCTCCCTCGGGGCCCTCGGGCACCTTGCCCGACTGGATCTTATCCTTGAGCTCGTCCAGCAGCGACCCCTCGGCGGTGCCCGTGGGGACCGTGAAGAAGTCGGTGTCGAACCTGGGCAGCTCCCCGGGGCCGAAGTAGCCCAGCCCCTTAAGCTCGTAGCCCTCCAGCTCGTGGGTGCCCTTGCCCAACACCTGTCCCGTGTTGGAGTAGTGGTCCATCACCGTCTTCAGGCCGTACCGCTGCACGGGGCAGACCTTCATGCAGATGGCGCACTGGGTGTAGCGGGACATGACGGGACGGCACCGCTTGGCGACGATCTTGTGCTTCTCCACGCCCCTCCACCACACCTTGTCCCGCATCAGGGCCCGTCCGGGGCAGCGGTTCACGCACACCTGGCAGATCTCGCAGAAGGCGTTGATGCCGTAGTCCACGGGCTTGTCGTGGGTGACCGGAGCGTCGGTGGTGACCAGCGTCAGGCGGTGGCGAGAGCCGAAGTGGGGCGAGAGCAGGTATCCCATGGCCCCCTGCTGGCCCATGCCCGCCGCCACGAACATGGGTATGATCGCCGCGGCGGCGTCGGTGAAGTTGTGCACCTGTGCGTGATACCCCAGGCTGTTTATGTACTCGGCCAGCTTCAGCGCCTGGGCCCCGCCCCTGCGGTAGGTGGCCAGGACGGCCACCTCGGAGGTCTCGCTGGGTATCATCTGGGTCTCTTCGTAGGGCTGCTCGACAGCCAGGCAGATGGCGTTGGGGTGGGGCTTGACCCAGCTACGCTTGTGCTTGAAGGTGTAACGGTTGTCGTAGGCGCTGATGCCCACCATGGCGAAGCCCAGCTCCAGGGCCTTCTGCTTGATCTCCCGGGTCAGGTCCTTGCCTGGCACCGGCTCCCCGGTGGGCTCCACGTCCCCCGAGGCGCGGGCGGCCACCACTATGGGCCGGTCCCTGCGCAGGTGATCGTGGAACGCCTCGTTCATGTCTCCGTTTTTGATGGACCAGGAGATCCAGGCGTAGTTTATGAGGTTCTCGCTCTCCAGCGGGTAGTTCCGGGTGTAGTAGTTGACCGTCTCCGGGTCCTCGGGATGCCCCGGTACGGTCTCGAGCTCCTCGGGTATGGGGATGACGTCGGAGTCGGAATCCGTCGCGGATCCCTTCAAACTGTTGGGAACCGTAACGCTATGGCCTATCTTCAACATTTAAGATCCTGCCCTTTCGCCGAGGCCTGGGACACCCACCTATTCTCTCGCCACGCACCTGCCGTGTCAAGCTAGTATGCCGATGGTTAGTATCAGTTGGCCGTGCTAGCGGGAGGTCTTCCTGGCAATCATCGCGTCGGCCAGGGGGCTCTGCCTGGAGCCCACGTCCACGTTGACCAGGGCCGGCTTGCCCGAGCCCAGCGCGCGCCGCACGGCGGGGACCACCTCCTCGCCGCGCTCCACGTACTCGCCGTGGCCCCCGATGGCGGAGACCACCTGGTCGTAGCGGAGGTAACGCAGGTCGGTGGCGACGGCCCTCCCGTAGTAGGCGATCTGGAAGTTCTTGTCGATGCTCCAGGTGGCGTCGTTGCCCATCACCGCCGTGAAGTCCAGGTTGAACCGCACCGCCGTGTCGTACTCCATGGTGTAGAAGCCGAAGGCCCCGTCGCCGATGAACAGGAGCACCTTGGCGTTGGGTCTGGCCAGCTTGGCGGCCATGGCGTAGGGCAGGCCGCAGCCAAGCTGGCTCAGGGGCCCCAGCCGCATCCAGTGGCCGGGCCTCCTGGCCTTCAGGTAGCAACGCCCCCACTGGGCGTAGTCGCCGCCGTCGAAGATGAGGATGGTGTCGTCGTCGGTCTCGCCCTCCAGCTCCGTGAACACCCGCATTGGGTGGAGGGGCGTCTTGTCGGTGGAGAAGGACTCCAGGCGCTCCACCCAGCCCGTCCGGTCGGCCCGGAGCTGGTCCGTCCAGGGGTCCAGCCTGCCCGCGGGCCAGCTCCCCTTGGCCGCCTCGGCGGTCATCTGCTCCACCACGGCGCCGATGTCTCCGAGGATTCCCACGGACACGCCCCGGTTTCGCCCGATCTCTGCGGCCGAGGGGTCCACCTGGACCAGGCGGGCATCGGGGGAAAAGGCGTGGCCGTACCGGTAGCGGTGGTCGAACCGCTTGCCCAGCAGCACCACCACGTCCGCCTCCCGGAACCGCCGCGCCGCCGCGTTGAGGGCCCCGTCGGCGTAGCCGAAGCACAGGGGATGGTCGTCGGAGACCAGGCCCCTGGCCTGCTCCACGGTGAAGACGGGGACTCCCGTGGTCTCGATCAGCGCCTGGAGGGCCTCGGGGGCCACCGAGTACCTGGCCGCGTTGGCCGCGATCGCCACCGGGCGCTGGGCGCTCCGGAGAAGCTCGACGGCCTCCCGGACCAGGTCCGGGTCGCCGTGGGCGCGGCCCCTATCCCGGTACTGGGCGGGAGCGTAGCGGGGCAGCTCATCCTCGGACGCCTCTTGCTCCTGCAGGTCCACGGGGATGGTCAGGTGCACGGGCCCGGGCCTGCCCGACATGGCCGTGCGGAAGGCCGTGGCCACGAAGTCGGGGATGCGCCTCCGGTCGTGGATGAGCCAGGCCCCCTTGGTGACCGGGGCGGCCATCTCCACCTGGTCGATCTCCTGGAAGGCCGTCATCCCCTTCTCGGAGAGCTCGCTGGCGCCGCTGATGAAGACCACGGGGCTCTCGGAGGTGTAGATGTTGGGCAGGGCCGATATGGCGTTGGAGAACCCGGGCCCCCCGGTGAATATGCACGCCGCGGGCTCGCCCGTGACCCGGCACCAGGCGTCGGCCATGTGCATCGCCGCCGCCTCGTGCCTGGTGTCGATGAACTGGACGCCCTCGTCCTCCACGGCGTCCACCAGGGGAAGCACCGTGTCGCCGACGATGGTGAATATCCGGCTTATGCCCTCCTGCTTCAGGGCGCGGACCAGCAGGTGCGACCCGGTGAGCTTGGCCATCGTGTGCGGCTCCTTTCTACATTTCTACATTGGGTCCAGTTAAGGGGTCCAGTCAAGCTGCAACCGTTAGAGCTTACAGGTGGGGCACTCCCACCGCAAGGCCCTCCTTGAACCCCGGCCCCCGCTGGGGTATGGTGGGGCCCAAACTCGCAGGGGAGGTCGCCATGCGCATCGCGGTCATGGGCGCCGGAGCCGTCGGGGGCTACTTCGGGGGACAGCTTGCCAGGGCCGGCAACGACGTGACGCTGATAGCCCGCCGCGCCCACCTGCAGGCCATTCGAGACCGCGGGCTCACGGTCAAGTCCCACTGGGGGGAGTTCAACGTGAAGGTCGACGCCACCGACGACACCAGCGGCGTGGGCCCCGTGGACCTCGCCATCCTCAGTGTAAAGGGCTACCAGAACGCCGCGGCCATCCCGGCCCTGGCGCCGATGATGGGCGATGGGTCGTGCGTCCTGACGCTCCAGAACGGGGTGGCCAGCTACGACGAGGTGGCGAGGGTGGTCGGGGCCGGCCGGGTCCTGGCCGGCGCCGCCTACATGGAGACCCACGTGGAGTCGCCGGGCGTCATCGAGCAGGAAGGGGAGGTGGTGCGCATCGTGTTCGGCGAGGCCGACGGGGAGGAGACGGAGCGGGCCCGCCGCATCCGGGAGACGCTGCGGGCCGCGGGCGTGGACGCCCAGGTCTCCGGTGACGTGATGAAGGCCCTGTGGACCAAGTTCCTGTACATAGCCACCATGGCCGGGGTCTCCAGCGCTGCCCGCACCCCCATGAGCGTGCTCCTGACCCTGGACGCATCCAGGGAGACCATGGTCTCCTGCATGCGCGAGGTGGAGGCCGTGGCCCGGGCCAGGGCCATAGACCTGGACCCGGACGTGGTCCAGCGCACGATGGAGTACATGGACGCCGAGGCCGAGTCCCTCCAGGCTTCGATGCACACCGACCTGAGCGCCGGGCGACCCCTGGAGCTGGAGGCCCTCAACGGCACCGTCGTCCGTATGGGCCAGGAGCTGGGCATACCCACCCCGGTGAATGACACCCTGTACTCGGCGCTGCTGCCCCACAGGGAGGGGTCTCCCGCCGGAAGCTAGTCCAACACCATGATGGAGTTGGACTTGATGACCAGGAACACGTCCTGGCCCTCCCGGAGCTCCAGTGACTCCAGCGCCTCGGGGGTGATCTCCACCAGGAGGGGCGCCCCCACGTCGGCGTACAGCATCACGGCCCCGCCGATGCGGTGGACGCTCTGTATCCGTCCCTCCAGGATGTTCCGCGCGCTGATGCCCCGGGGCCGGTCGATGGCAACTATGATGTCCCCGGCCCTGATGGCGACGGAGATCAAGTCGCCGTCCTTCACGTGGGGCCCGTCTTCCGCGTGGGGTCGGTCCTCCAGGCGGGGGGGCACGGCGGGTATCCACAGGGTGGAGTCGCCCAGCCTGGCGGCGACCAGGCTGTCGCCGGGCCCCCGGCCGGATACCGTAACGTCCAGCAGGTTCTCCAGGCTCCCGGCCTCCACCAGGGAGTGCACGAAGGGGTTCAGCAGCACCTTTCGCGGGTGGTCGAAGGCGAGCTGTTTGCCCCGGGCGATGACCAGCGCCCGGTCGGCGATGGCCAGCACCTCGGAGATGTTGTGGGAGACGTACACCATGGGGATGCCAAGCTCCCGGTAGACGTCCTTCAGGTACCGCAGAATGCGCCCCCTCAGGGAGAGGTCCAGGGAGGCCAGGGGCTCGTCCAGGAGGAGCAGCTCCGGGGAGGTGGCCAGGGCCCGGGCTAGGGCCACCCGCTGGGCCTCGCCGGTGGACAGGTTCGCCGGCCGCCTGTCCACCAGCGCCTCCAGGTCCAGAAGCCGCACCAGCCGCTCCGGCTGGATGCGCCGCTTCTCCGGGGGGGTCAGGTCGTAGCCGAACAGGATGTTCTGCCAGACGCTGCGGTGGGGGAACAGGAGGCTCTCCTGGAACATGTAGCCGACGCGCCGCACCTCGGGCCTCAGGTCCACCCCGCCTGGGGAGGCGAACAGGGTCCGCCCTCCCAGGACTATGCTCCCCTCGTCGGGGGCGACCAGGCCAGCGATGCTGTTCAGCAGCGTGGTCTTGCCGCTGCCCGATGGGCCGAAGACGGCGGTAATCCCGTGGGGGATGGATGCCTCCACCTCCAGGGTGAGGGCCGGGTACGACTTGCGCACGCGGACTTCCAGGGCGGCGTCTCCCATGGCTACGCCACGGCCCGCCTGGCCAGCCGTTGGTGCACGGCCAGGGCCACGAAAGCGAGGACCAGGCTGGCGACTATCAGCCGCACCGCCGCCGCGTCGTCCCCGACCTGGAGGCGGTTGAAGATGAAGAGGGGGACCGTCTGGGTGCTGCCGGGGATGTTGCCCGCCACGACGATGGTCGCCCCGAACTCCCCGAGGCCCCTGGCGAAGGCCAGGAGCACCGCGGCCAGGATTCCCCGGTGCGCCAGGGGAACGGTCACGGTGAAGAAGGTCCGCAGGGGCCCAGCTCCCAGGCTGCGGGCCGCCAGCTCCAGGCGCGGGTCCACCCCGGACATGGCGATCTCGATGGACCTGACCATCAGGGGCATGGCCACCAGCCCGGCCGCCAGGGCCGCCGCCACCCAGGTGAAGACCACGTCGACGCCGAAGAGCGCCCTCGCCGCCGCCCCGATGGGGCCGTCGCGGCCCAGCACCAGCAGCAGGAAGTAGCCGGTCACCACCGGCGGCAGCACCAGCGGGAAGGAGACCACCGTGTCCAGGACGGCCTTTCCCGGCACGTTGGACTTGGCCAGCAGCCACCCCAGCAGCAGCGCCACGGGGAGGCCCAAGGCGGTCCCCAGGGCCGCCACCTGCAGGGACAGGGCTATGACCCGGAGCTCGTCGGACGACAACACTCGAATACCCTCCCATCCAGCCGACCGGACACGGGAAGCGCCGCGGCATCCCCGCGGCGTCCGGGTGTCGGCGGCGGTTACTCCAGCGGAACGAAGCCCAGGTCCCGGAGGACCTCGCGCCCCGTCTCCCCGGACAGGTACGTCAGAAAGGCGAGGGCGGCGTCCTGGCGGGACGAGCAGGAGAGGACCGCCCCCGGGTATGAGATGGGCGCGTGAGAGCCGGCGGGGAAGGGTGCGACCACCCGGAACCCCTGTCCCTCGCCCACGTCGGTCCGGTAGACGATGGCGGCGTCGACGTTCCCCGTCTTCACGTAGCCCAGGGCGGCGCGGACGTCACGCCCCAGGATGGCCCTGGAGGACAAGGCCTCCCAGATCCCCATGGACCGCAGCGCCTCCCGGGCGTAGGCCCCGGCGGGGGCCAGGTCCGGGTCGGCCATGGCGACGCGCACGTCCGCCGAGGCCAGGTCCTCCACCGAGGCCAGGCGGGTGTCTCCCGGGGCGGTGACCAGGACAAGCTGGTTGGACAGCAGCGCCCTCCGTGTCCCCGGCGCCAGGAGACCGCGGTCTTGCAGCAGGTCCATGGGCTGGTCCCCGGCGGATATGAACACGTCGGCCGGCGCGCCCCGGACTATCTGACGGGCCAGGGCCCCCGAGCCGCCCACGTTGCGCTTCACCCGGACCCCCTCGGCCTCGGTGAACCCCCGCTCCAGCCGCTCCATGGCGTCGGTGAGGCTGGCGGCGACGAACACCAGCACCTCCTCCCCTTCGCCGTTTCCGCAGGCCGGGGCGGCCAGGGCCGCGGCCAGGAGGAGGCCCAGGAGCGCCCTCACGGCTAGCCGATCTGTTCCAGTACCTGCCTGGACAGCATCATCTTCACCGGGCTGATGGGGCGGAAGGTGCGGGACACCCGCACGTCCCCGGCCAGGCTGAGGAGGCTGTACGCGTCGTAGGGGTCCATTCCCTTCTCGTCCACCAGGAAGTCCACCATGTCGCGCACGGCCTGCTTCATGGCGGGCCCCAGGTCGTCGCCGTAGGAGAGGGTGACGAAGTGCTCGGGCGTCACGGCCCGGGGGCCCTTGATGTTCATGCCCTTCTCTAGGGTGATCCGCACGTGCAGCTCCGCCTCGCACTCGCCGCCGGTGCCGGCCACGGCGCCGTCCCCCACCACGGCGTGGCAGTCGCCGAAGGCCAGCAGGCCCCCTTGGACGAATACGGGCATGTACAGGACGCTGCCCTCCACCAGCTCCTTCATGTCGATGTCTCCCCCGTAGGGCCCGCTGTCGCTGGCGGTGTTCTGGACGTAGGTCGGAGTGGTGGCTACCAGGCCGGGGGAGGGTCTCACGGGGATCTTGATGCCGCCCGGGAACACCACGTTGCCGCCCTCTATGGGCATGACCGTGGCGTACCCCTGGTCGAACTCGGCCTCCAGGAACCCCCTTCCAGGCATCACCAGGTGTACCGCCTCCTTGCCGGGCACGATCCTCATCAGGTCGATCTTCAGGGCGTCGCCGGGGGCGGCCCCCTCCACGTAGATGGGGCCGGTGGCCGGCCCCTTCAGGGTGCGCTCACTCACCTCGGCCGGGTCCCGCAGCCCCTGGAAGGCGTCCCAGGTCTCCACTATCAGCTCCTCGCCCGAGGCGATGGTGATTGCCGGCTCTCCCTTGGGGTCCAGGACGTATATGTGGTTGTCCTTGGTGAGACGCTTCACCGGTTTCCTCCTTTACGGGGTTGGGCTTACTTGGCCTGCGCTTACTGGGGTTGGGCTTACTGGAGGTGGCCGGGTGCCAAAACGGCCGGCGAGGGGCCGGGAGGGCTAGCCGGGGGTCTCCGACGGGAGGACCAGGACCGGCACCTCGCCGGAGCGGATGATGCGGTCGGTCACGCTGCCCAGGAGCATCCGCTTGAACCCTCCGTAGCCGTGGGTGCCTATCACGACCAGGTCGATGCCGTTCTCCCGGGCGTACTCCAGGATCTTCTCGTGGGCGTAGCCCTCCAGCACCGCCGTCTCCGCATTGGCGCCCTGGTCTCGCAGGCGCGAAGCGAGGTCATCCAGGTACCTGCGGGCGACGGTCTTGTCCCGGTCGATCTCCTGCCGGGCCTGCCGCATGGTGTCGACCCCCGCATATAGGGCGTGTATGTTCGACCCCCTCATGGCGTCGACCTCGGGACGCCGGGAGACCACCTGCAGCAGGTGCAGGGTCGCGCCCAGCGGGTTTGCCAGCTCCGCGGCCTTAGAGAGCGCCCTTTCCGAGAGATCGGACCCGTCCAGGGGGACCAGTACCCGCTGATACATGCCGGTTTCTACCCTCCGTTGGGATCGTCTATCACGAACAGCCAGTCGCCGTTGGGCTGGCGGCGGGCCACCTCCCTGCTGTGGCCCGTCGTGTTTGCGGCGCTGCCGTCGGGATTGGTGCCCGTAAGCGACCAGGAGCCGTACAGCAGGGCGATGTCCCCCGACTGGACGGCCTCCACCTCTATCGTGATGGTAGGCTTCGTCGCCACGATGTTCGCCAGCACCTTGCGTATGGCGTCCTTGCCGGTAGCCACGTTCCCGGGTGCGACCACAAAGGCGGCGTCGGGCTCGTACAGGGCTAGGGCGGACTCCACGTCCCCAGCGGTGAGGAACTGTCCGATCATCGTGTCCAGGTCTTCGGGCTTGCGTGCGGGCATGTCGCCACCCCTGTATTTTATGCAGGACCGGCCTGTGGGCAAGGCGTCGGGCCTGTACGTGGGGATTATAACACGCCGCCCGGCCGCCGAATCGGCGCCGGCCTGTCGTTCCTTGACACCCGGGGCGGCCAAAAATATCATACGGTGGAAGCTGCACTAGGAGCGTCCGGGAGGGCGCGTAAGGAGGTCCCCCATGGCATCGGCGCGAAGCGACCTGCGGGCCCGGCTGGACCGGGGAGAGACGGTAGTGGCCCCCGGCGCATACGACCCCATAGGGGCCCGCATCGTGGAGTCCCTGGGATTCCACGCCGTCTACACCGGCGGGTACATGTCCGGCGCCCACCTGGCGGTCTCCGAGCCCCTGATGACCATGACCGAGCAGGTGGAGGTGGCCCAGAGGGTGGCCCGTGCCGCCGACCTGCCCGTCATCTGCGACGGGGGCGCGGGCTACGGCGACCCCGTCCACACCATGCGGGCCGTCAGGGCCTACGAGGACGCGGGTCTGGCGGGGATCCACATCGAGGACCAGGTGTACCCCAAGAGGGCCTCCTACCACATGGGCCTGGAGCACGTCACCCCCATGGAGGAGCTGGTCGAGAAGATGAAGTACGCCCTCCAGGCCCGGAGGGACAGGGACTTCCTCATCATCGGGCGGACGGACGCCTTCTCCGCTGTGGAGGGCAACATGGAGGAGGCGATACGGCGCGGCCTGGCCATGAGGGACCTGGGGGTCGACCTGGTGATGCCCCGGGGGGTGCGGGAGCCGAAGGACCTGGAGGCGTACCGCAAGGGGGTCCCCGACGTGCCCCTGCTGGTGATCGCGGGGCACGACGACATCTCCGTCCAGCAGTACACGGACCTGGGCTACCAGATCATCATCTATGCCACCACGCCCATAATCACCGCGGCCATGGCCATGATGGAGGCCTACCAGAGCCTGAAGGACACCGGCTCCATCGGCATAAACGCCACGGAGGTGGCGGCCCGCCGCCGCAAGGTGGAGGCGCTGATCAGCCTCCCCGAGTACTACGAGGTCGAGGCCGCGACCACCGAGAGGGCGTACCAGGGGCACGAGCGGGCGCCGACCTAGTCACGGAGCGAGCCGGCGCCACCCCGATCCCGTATGGGCGCCCCTCGCGGAGGCCCAGTCCCCTCCCTGCCCGGCTGCCCTGACGCAGGGACGGCGCCCCAAGCGGAGCTAGACGGCCCGGCGGGCGGGCCCGCGGCGGGGTGCCCTTTGGGGAGACCGGGGTCTTCGCACCGCCAGGTAGAAGAGGGCGGCCAGGCCGTAGAAGGGCGCGAAGGTCAGCAGCACCAGCTTGTAGCTGTCTGTCGTGTCGAACACCCACCCGGCGTAGATGGGCGTGAACAGCATGCCGATGTTGAAGCAGGTGCTCATTATGCCCATCAGGGTGGCAAAGCTCTTCCGGCCGAAGAAGTTGCCCAGCAGCACCCAGTTCAGGGTGCTTCCCCCCTGTTCCACGGCCAGCAGCACCACGAACACGTACACCGCCAGGTTGCCCTCCAGCCCCAGCAGGCCCAGGGTCGCCAGGCCCCCCAGGGCCATGCTGGCACCGATCAGCGGCTGAATGGGCAGCCGGTCGCCCAGATACCCGGCCATCAGCCTGGTGGGCACCGATAGGAAGAACAGCAGGGAGAACAGGAAGCCCGCCGTCTCCCTGTCGACCCCCTTCCACACGAACATCTCGACCATGTGCAGGGAGACGGCTCCCCAGAGCCCTATCCTCAGCACGGTGGCCGTCAGCAGGACCCAGTAAGCGCCGGTGGCTAGGGCCTCCCTGACGGAAAAGTCCACTGGCGGCGTCTCGGTTGCGGGCCCCGCCGCGGGTGTGTCCCTCCCGTCGCCGGCCTGGTCCCCGTCGGGAAGCAGGCCCATGCTCTCGGGGGAGCGGCGGACGACCAGGGCCAGGGGCACCACGACGACGCACATGAAGATGCCCGAGTAGAGCATCACATCCCGCCACCCCAGGGAGTGGACCCCCAGGGTGACCAGGGGCAGGATGACGGCGCCGCCCGAGGAGAAGCCGGTGATGCAGATGGACATGGCCATGGAGCGCCGCCGCACGAACCAGGTGTTCACCGCGCTCAGGAGGGTCTGCCCCATGCCCGCGCTGCGCCCCGCCGAGACTATCAGGACGAACACGGCCAGGAAGACCCAGTAGCTGTCCACCCGGTGGAGGAGGACGTATCCCGCGCCGGCCATGAGCCCGCCGACCAGTATCATGGGGCGGGGGCCGAAGACGTCCACAAGGCGGCCCACGAAGGGCCCGGCGATGCTGCCCTCGGCCCGGGATGTGGCGAATATGATGGATGTCTGGGCGCTGTTGAGGCGCAGGTCCTCCTTGATGGGGCCGAAGAAGATGCTGTTGCTCTGCCAGAAGAGCCCGCCGGACAGGGCGCCCAGCACGAAGGTGGACACGATGATCCACCAGCCGTAGTAGACACGGCCGACCCTGGCCCGGAGACGGGCTACAGAGGCCATGTTGCCCGGTTTCGGACCTAGACGGCGGCCTTGGCCAGGGAGTCGATCAGGGAGCCGAACCCGGGTCTGGGCTCGATGTCCAGCCGCTTGAACGCGGCCCAGACGGTGGCCTGGTTGGAGGTTATCACGGGCCGGGACAGGCGCCGCTCCAGCTCAGCCGCCACCTCCATGGACCTCCACGCGGTGCAGGAGCAGAACAGGGCATCGGCCTCGGGGCGGCACGCCTTGGCGGAGAACTCCACCACCGACTCCGGGGGCTGGTCGCAGATGCCGGAGTTCCCCGTTGCCGAGGCCACCGGCTCGCCGTCCACGTTCAGCACGTGGAAGCCGCACTCCGTGTAGTAGTCCTTCAGCCGCTCGTCCCGCCAGTCCCCGTAGGGGCTGGTGACGGAGATGCTCTTCACGCCCATGTGGGCCAGGGCGTCGGCGGCGGCCGGGGCCGTCGCCGCGGCCGGCAGTCCCGACGCCGCCTCGATGGTGGCCAGCAGCTCTTGGTCGTAGCCCCGTCCCTTGTAGAAGCTGCCGCCGGTGCAGGCGTACACGATGAGGTCCACCGACGCGGTGGCCAGGTACCTGGCGGCCTGCTCCACGTCCGAGTTCATCCTGTCCACGATGTCGGTGGTCGTCGCCTCGTCCATCCACATCCTGTGGGAGTGGAGCGTCACGTCCCTGGGGGCGGCCATCCTGAAGTCCGGCTCCACCGTGGTGTTGGTGGAGGGCACGATGAGGCCTATGCGCTTTCGGATCGCCATTTCACACCTCCGGTCAACGTTGACTCTCCTGGACTTGGGAACGTCGTGGGCCGGCTAGACGGGCGCCTTGACCAGGGAGTCGATGAGGGAGCCCAACCCGGGCTTGGGGTCGATGTCCAGGCGCTTGAAGGAGGCCCAGATGGTGGCCTGGTTGGAGGTCACCACGGGCCGGGAGAGGCGCCGCTCCAGCTCGGCCGCGATCTCCAGCGAGCGCCACGCCGTGCACGAGCAGAAGTGGGCGTCGGCCTCGGGACGGCACTGCTGGACGGAGAACTCAAGTATCTCCTCGGGGTCCCGGTCGCTGATGGCGTAGCCGCCGGCGGCGACCACGTTGGGCTCCCCGTCCACGTTCAGCACCTCGAAACCGGCGTCGGTGTAGTACTCGGCCAGCCGCTCGTTGGACCACTCGGGGTAGGGGGTCGTCACCGACACCCTGGCCGCTCCCTGGGACCTCAGGGCCTCCGCGGCTGCGGTGGCCGTGGCGATGGTGGGCACGCCGGCGATCCCCTCGATGGTCCTGATCATCTCCTGGTCGAAGCCCCACCCGCGGTAGAAGCTGCCGGTGGTGCAGGCGTAGACCACCAGGTCCATGCCTGCGGTGGCCAGGTACCTGGCAGCCTTCTCCATGTCCTCGTTCATCCGGTCCATGATCTCCGACATGGGGCCCTCGCCCGCGATGAACATGCGGTGGGTGTGTATGGTCACGTCGTCGGGGGCCGCCATGCGGAAGTCCGGCTCGGCGGCCGTGTTGGAAGAGGGAAGGATCAGCCCTATGCGCTTGCGGATCGCCATGTCAAACCTCCGTGCTCCCCTGTCCCGGGGCTTCGAATCTATCCGGAGCCGGCCAGATGCCTCACGGCCCCCATCGCCGCGGTGGCGCCGTCCCCGGCCGCGCTGGCGAGCTGGGCCGACGAGTGCTGGCGGATGTCCCCGGCGGCGAACAGGCCCGGCACCGAGGTCTCCATCCGCAGGTCCACGGGGATGTGGCCGGCCTTGTCCGTCTTCAAGATGCCCTGAACGAACCCCGTGTTCGGCTCCAGGCCCACGTACACGAACAGGCCCGACAGGGACACCCGGTTGGTCAGGTTCGTGACCACGTTGCGGACGTTGACCGCCCTCACCACCTCGTCGCCGATGACCGATTCCACGACCGTGTTGAATACGACGTCGATTCTCGGGTGGCCCAGCACCCGGCTCTGCAGGGCCTTCTGGGCCCGGAGCTGGTCCCGCCGGTGGAAGAGGACGACCTTCTCCGTGTATTCGATGAGGCTCATGGCCTCGTCCGCTGCGGAGTCGCCCCCGCCCACCACGCCCACGACCTCGCCCCTGAACATGGGCCCGTCGCAGGTGGCGCAGTGGGATATGCCCTTGCCGTACAGCTCTTCCTCGCCGGGGACGCCCAGCGTCCTCAGGGTGGACCCGGCGGCCACGATCAACGCCCTGGCCCTGTAGCTGCCGGAGTGAGTCGTGACGACCTTGTGGGCGCCGTCCAGGGCCAGCCCGGTCACCTCGTCCATCACGAACTCGGCGCCGGCGTTCATGGCCTGCTCCTGGATCAAGGGACTCAGCTCGGCCCCGGACACTCCCTCGGTGAACCCGGGGAAGTTCTCGATCCTCTCCACGTTTATGATCTGGTTTCCGGCCATGAGCCGCTCTATGACAAGGGTCCTCAGCCCATGGCGCCCCGTATACATGGCGGCAGTGAGCCCCGCCACTCCCGCGCCCACAACCACAACGTCGTACTCAGAAGCCAACCCACTACCCTTTCCCGCAGGATTTCGACGCTCCAAGGGCGGCGAACTCTGCGCGTAAATATATCGTCCGGGCGTCGGGAGTGTCAAGGACGGCCACCCTTGCCTCACGCCTACTCCACTATGGGTTGGGCCACGATCCACAGGCTGACGACGGTGTACATCACCATCAGCGCCAGCATGGGGTACTGGCTCCTCATCGCCAATGCCCGGTTGCCGAACAGCCTGGTGGCGGTGTGGTGGGCAAGGTACACGGCGGCGATGTGCCCCGCGACGATGGCGCCGACGGAGAGGAACCACACGGCCCTGGCGCTGACCACGCCTATGTCTGTGACGTACTCCGACGTGCCGAACAGGTCCCATCCCCGGCCCAGGGGGTCCGAGGAGAGGGGTATCAGGAGCTGGCCCTGGACCACCAGCAGCGTGAAGAAGTGGGCGATGTTGTAGGCCAGGGCGATGGGCACCAGGGAGAAGACGAAGGCCCGGGCCAGCTCCCCGGCGGTGCGGACGTCGCCCACGGCCCGGGCCATCAGCCCGCAGAAGCCCACGTAGACCAGCAGGAAGGCCGCGGGAAACAGGAGGAGTCCCAGGGTGTCGGCGATGGTGATCCCGTTCACCACCGCGGTGTTGACCACCCCCACGAACAGGTCCAGGGACTCGGACTGGACGTCGACCCAGGCCGACGTGGCGCCGAAGCCGTCGAAGGTCACCGTGGCCAGCATCAGGACCACCAGCGCTATTACGTCTGGCCCTATGAGCTGGCGCTTGGCCAGACCGATGGCGAAGGGACGGAGGTTCACCTCCCTCCGCCCGTCCGAAGCCCGGCCGGCGCGCTCGAAGCACTCGTAGCAGTTTACGCACGCGCCGTCCTCGTCCTGGCACTCCTCGGAGCACTCCCGGCAGGCGGCTGAGCCGGACACGCGGACCTCCGTCGGCGCGAACCGGGAAAGGAACTCGAAGACGACCGAAAAGGCCTCCCCGTGGCGCAGCCACTGGTGCTTGCCGAAGACGGCCATCCCGCCCAGGGTGACGATGGTGTACGTGATGGCCATGGCCCCCACCCTCACGGGCACCGACGACTCGGGGTAGGCGTTCTCCAGCCACGCGAACAGGAGGAAGAGCACCAGGGCGGGCCATATCCCCCAGGACGGGGGATAGCTCTCGCCAAGGGAGAGCCGGAAGCCGGGCTTGAGCAGCCGGCACACCCCCTCGGCGGCCTCGAAGATCGCCTTCCATGGGTTTATCAGGGCCCATGCGTTCCCCACCAGCGCCACGAAGAACCCCAGACCCACCCACCAGATCACCCAGACGAAGGTGGGGGAGAAGTTCAGGGACGGGACCTGGCTGCCGAACAGCCCCGCCGCGATGACGAGGCCCAACAGAAACACCGACAGCAGCTTCACGGGCAGCAGCACCAGGGGGTTTGTGAGGAGGGGCCCGGCCAGGGGCAGGCCCAGGAGGTTGCAGCGCCAATAGCCCTCTCCCCGGTCCCCCACCCGGCCGAACCACCCGATGACGACGAAGGATAGAGCCACCGCCACCCCGGCGCCCACCATGAAGTAGCCCAGGGGCACGGGGAGGTCGTAACGCTCCCCGAACCCGTGGGCGTGGGCGGGCACGGCCGCCAGCGCCGCCCCCGCCGCGGCCAGCGGCAGGAGTATCTTCAGAGACCTCATGCAAGCACCCTCATTTCGCGCCCTCCCCCTACGGGCCCTCTTCCGCCCGTGCTGGGCCTATTTGCCCGTGTTGGGCCCTATACGCCCGCGCTGGGCCCTATACGCCCGTGCTGGGCCAGTTCACCCGTGTTGGGAGGGACTACGTTGACATGGAACGGCCCACGACCGCTGCTGCTACCTGGGCCGGACCTCCAGGATACCTATCTCCACCTCCGCCTCCGAGTCCGGCCCTCCCTCGTGTCCCCCCATCTGGTGACCGGAGGCCCCGGCGGTGGTGTCGTGAAGGCCGCTGTGCACCGTCTGGGTCACCGAATCGTTGTTGGTCCAGACCACGGTCGTGCCTGGCCTCACCACCGTCTCATGGGGATGGACCGCCATCTCCCTGATCTCGATGTCGACGGACCCGGTGGCCCCCTCGTGATGGGACACGGTCAGGGACCCGGTGACCTGGGGGTTCAGGTGGCTGTGGAAGGGGACGGCCATGGCTTCCATGCCCTCGGGCACCGTGAAGCTGAAGGTGTCGCCCGGCTCCAGCAGGCCCGACTGGAAGACCTTGCCATGGGAGTGCCCGGGACTCTCCCCCTGCTGCTTGTGGAACGCGATGGGGAACCTGCCCTCTATATCGGCGACGAAGTGGAAGTCGGCGGGCTCTCCGGCCTTCACCTCCTGCTCTATGTCGTAGCCGTGCAGGTGGAACGCCCCCCCGGTCTCGGACTCGATGCGTAGGGTGACCATGTCCCGGTGCTTGACCTTGACCGTGTCCGGGACCATGGTCTCTCCATCCACCCGGACCGGTATCGTGAGCTCCTCGGGGTCACCGCCGCCGCAGGCGGCGCCCGCGACGGCAAGCAGAATCAGGGCGGCGGCGGGCGCCAGGGGGCCCAGCCACCTCGTACCTATCGTAAACAATGGAGTCTCCTATGCTCTGCGCCTCCTTCGCCGCCGCCTGCCCCGGACCCTGTCCCACGTCCAGATGGCCAGGGCCAGGAAGGCGACGGCGAGGGCCAGCAGGAATATCAGGTTGAAACCCTCGGCCTCGGACACGTCCAGCGGGACGTGCAGGGCCGCGGCCCCCAGCTCCGCCTCGACCTGCAGGGTGAAGTCCCATCGGCCGATGGCGTCCAGGGGCACGTCCACGTCGTAGAACTGGGGACTCTCCAGGGAGGCGACCGCGGCCGCGGGGCCGACGGCCGTGGAGCCCTCCGGCCCCGTGGCCGTGACCGTCACCGCGCCCCCGGTCAGTATCGTTCCCTGCGCGGCGTCCTTCACCTGTATGCTCAGGTGCAGGTTGCCGACCCTGGGGGTGGCGGGCAGTATGCCCACCCTCAGCTCGTAGGGGCCGGCGAGCTCGCTCTTGACCAGCTCCCTGGTCGCGCCGTTGGCATGGACCGCCGGGGGCTCCCCCCCGCCGGAAGCGTGGAGGGCGCCCAGCAGCAACAGCCAGGACGGAAGCCAGGCCAGTATGGCGCGCGGACGAATCACGGACGCGGACCGCCTTCCCGAATATCGGATACGCCGGACGTGGTGGAGTGGACCCCTGGGGCGGCCGGGGTTCAGGCGGGAGGCCGGTCCGGCGGCGGGACGCACGCCCCGTCGGGTACCGCCAGGGCCTGGATGCGGCGCCCCATCACAAACGGGGGCGCCAGGACACGGGGAAGGTGCAGGGCCATGACCACGCCCAGGCTCAGGAGCGCCCAGTAGGCCGCGCTGGCGTTGTTCGATACGATGGCGGTAATGGGTCCGCCGGAGCCGTCCATTGGGATGGTGTGCATGTGCTCGGGGTCCGACCCGGTGTGCTGGTGCTCTCCCACCGCCCCGGACCAGATGTGGTCGTGCCACGGCTGACGCTCGGCGTAGTGGTGGTCGAAGAGCGCGCCCACCAGGCCCGCGTAGAGGGCGAAGAGCAGCACCGACGACGCGACATGATACAGGACGCGATTCATCATAGCCGTACCCTAATCATAGGCGGGGGCCACCAAGCCGTGTCAAGCCCGGTCCCCCGTGTGGGCCCCATTTGTGGGAGCGGAGGGGGCCGAGACGTTGCTATTTGCGCACCGGAAGTCTATATTTAGAAGCTGGCGTCTGCGAAAGAGCAAGGGGTGAAGCCGGTCCGGCGCGGCACCACAGCCCCGGCGAGGACTGACGAGTGAACACAGCGGCCATGGAAGTTGCATCCCTCGGAAACCTGGGAGCCCCCGAGGGCCCTGCCAACGCGGACTACGCGGAGCTCAAGGCCAGGGTGAAGCGGGC
Organism: Dehalococcoidia bacterium; assembly: GCA_965207305.1. Taxonomy (GTDB): domain Bacteria; phylum Chloroflexota; class Dehalococcoidia; order Lucifugimonadales; family JAGWBF01; genus JAGWBJ01. Next base: position 1,057,225 of record CBDBMB010000004.1, read on the forward strand.
CGGGCTCTTGGAAAAGCAGCCGGGGTACTACCTCTTCATAGGCTCACTTACCCTGGGACTGCTGGCGGCCTCCTTCGTCCTGGCCTCCCTGGCGGACGCGGTGTGGCTGCACATGGCCAACGGCGCCTTCATGGCCGTGGTGTTCACGCAGATCGGGTTTATCGGGCACGACGCGGGCCACCTGCAGATATTCCGCTCGCCTAGGAGGAACTACCTGGCCCTCTTGGGCGTGGGGCTCCTCATAGGCCTGAGCCCAAGCTGGTGGCTGGACAAGCACAACAACCACCACGCCAACCCCAACGACATCGATCTGGACATGGACATCAACATCCCGCTCATCGCCTTTACCGACGAGCAGGCCCAGGCCAAGCGAGGCCTGTTCCGGCACATCGTCAAGTACCAGTCCATCCTGTTCTTCCCCATGCTCCTGGTCGAGGCCTTGAGCATTCGGGCCGACAGCGCGCAGTTCATCATGCGCGGCAAGAACGTCAAGCACCCCGTCGCCGAGTCCCTGGCCGTGATACTGCACTTCGTCCTCTACTTTACCCTGGCGTTCACGCTGATGAGCCCCATGCACGCCCTGGCCTTCATCCTGGTGCACCAGGGCCTGATAGGGGTCTACATGGGCTCGGTGTTCGCTCCCAACCACAAGGGGATGCCCATACTCAGCAGCGCCTTCAAGCTCGATTACCTCAGGCGGCAGGTGCTCACCTCCAGGAACGTGCACGGCAACCCGGCCATCGACTACATGTACGGGGGCCTCAACTACCAGATCGAGCACCACCTGTTCCCCACGGTGCCCAGGAACAAGCTGGCCTCGGTCCGCCCCATCGTCAAGGAGTTCTGCAAGGAGCGCAACATCCCCTACTACGAGACCGGCATGGTGCGGTCGTACAGGGAGATACTGGGCCACCTGGGTGAGATCGGCGGCCAGCTACGCAAGGCATCCAGGCCGAGGGAAACGGCATCCCAGGCAACTCGCTAGACGGGAAGACCTGCCGTCTTCTCCAGGGGAGCGACCCCCTAGCGGAGCCACTCCCCTAGCGGAGCGATTCCCCTAGCGTAGCGACTCCAAGAACGGCAGGTTGTCCGGGGGCCAGTAGACGAACCACACCCTCCCCACTATCTCCTCCAGTTCCACCGGGCCCCAGTCGCGAGAGTCGCTGCTCTGGTCCCTGTTGTCCCCCAGGACGAAATATTGGTCCTCGCCCAGGACGCACTCCCGCGTCCTGGGCACGCAGTCGACGTCGTCGTCCAGGTCGGGCTCGGCCACGTATTTCTGGGCCAGCTTCTCTCCGTCTATGTATATCTCTCCGCCGGTGATGCGGACCCTCTCTCCGGGGAGGCCGATCACCCGCTTGACGAAGTCCCTGCCGGGGCTGTAGGGCGCCTGGAAGACGATCACGTCCCCACGGTTTGGCTCGTGGGCCAGGGGGAGGTACCGGTGCTGCTCCTCCCCCACTTCCCAGAAGGGGATGAGCCTGGAAAGCCGGGCCATGTCCACCCTGAAGTAGGGCAGCTTGTTGACTATCAGGTACTCGCCGCTGTCCAGGGTGGGGTGCATGCTGTGGCCCTCCACCCGGAAGTTCTGTACGCTGAGCTGGATGGCGAAGAACACTAGCAGGGCCAGCGCCACGGCCTCCAGCAGCTCTCTTATGACGTGGGACATGGGTGTTGGTGCTCCGGGCGCTCGGCGGGAACGGCGCCTGGATTCCATTATATTCCGGGCGTCCTCCATGTTCCACGTCTCGGGCCGCGGTAGTATGATGACTATGGAAGGGGGGCCTCCCTTGCCTTCAAACACGGAAAGCTGGTAACATCGTAGCCTGCTCAGGCGTGCGGCCCGGTTTGCCGGAGCAGGCCCTTTTTCGCGAAGTAGGCCCTGTCTCGTGCAGCAGGCGCTTTTCGGCGGAGTAGGCCTTTTTGGCGGAGTAGGAAGGAGACGGAGCGTGGGCAAGATCAAGGCGGCCATCATCGGCGTGGGCAACTGCGCCTCCGCGCTGGTGCAGGGTGTCCACAAGTACAGGGACCTGGACGTCGACGCGGACGTGCCGGGGGTCATGCACCCCGTCATAGGCGACTACGCCATCGAGGACATCGAGTTCGTTGCCGCCTTCGACGTGGACGTGAACAAGACGGGCAAGGACCTCTCCGAGGCGATCTTCGCCGAGCCGAACAACACCATCAAGTTCGCCGACGTGCCCCACCTGGGCATACCCGTGGACCGAGGCATGACCCACGACGGCATCGGGAAGTACGTGTCCCACCTGGTGCAGAAGGCGCCCGGCTCCACCTCGGACATCGTGGGCATCCTCAAGGAGCGGGAGTGCGACGTGGTGATCAACTTTCTGCCCGTGGGCAGCGAGATGGCCACCAAATGGTACGTGGAGCAGGTGCTGGCCGCCGGCTGCGGCCTGGTCAACTGCATTCCCGTGTTCATCGCCCGGGAGGACTACTGGCAGGGCCGCTTCAAGGAGGCGGGGTTGCCCGTGGTCGGTGACGACGTCAAGTCACAGGTTGGGGCCACCATCACCCACCGGGTCCTGACCAGGTTGTTCGAGGACCGGGGCGCCCAGGTCGACCGCACGTATCAGCTCAACTTCGGCGGAAACACCGACTTTCTCAACATGCTGGAGCGGGAGCGCCTGGTATCCAAGAAGATCTCCAAGACCAACTCGGTTACCTCCCAGCTCGACCACGGCATCGGCTCCGACGACATCCACATCGGCCCCAGCGACCACGTTCCCTGGCTGGACGACCGGAAGTGGTGCTACATCCGCATGGAGGGGCACGTCTTCGGGGGCGCCCCCATCAACCTGGAGCTCAAGCTGGAGGTGTGGGACAGCCCCAACTCCGCCGGGGTGGTGGTGGACGCCATACGCTGCTGCAAGCTCGCCAAGGACCGGGGGATCAGCGGCGCAATCGAGGCCCCCTCGGCCTACTTCATGAAGTCGCCCCCCGTCCAGCACACCGACAATGAGGCGCGGCAGATGGTCGAAGACTTCATACAGGGGAACGGATCCAAGAGCCCTACTGAATGAAGATTGGCCTGGTCTCGCCCTACGACTTCACGTGGCCGGGTGGAGTCACCGGCCATATATCCCAGCTTGCCCAGCAGTACGGCCAACTTGGGCACCAAGTCAAGATACTGGCGCCCCACTCGCCCAACTTCGCCGCCGACGAGCAGCCCGACTTCGTGCCCCTGGGGAGGTCCGTGCCGGTGCCCTCGGGGGGCTCCATCGCCAGGCTCACCTTCTCCGTTTGGCTCAGGCCCAAGGTCAGGGACATCCTTGCCCGGGAGCGGTTCGACATCGTCCACCTCCACGAGCCGCTGATGCCCGTCCTGCCCCTCTTCGTGCTCCAGGCGGCGGAGGCGCCCAAGGTCGGCACCTTCCACGCCTTCTTCGGGCGCTTCAGGAACTACGGCTGGTCCCATCCGGTGCTCAGGTACTGGGACCGACGGCTGGACGGCCGCATCGCCGTGTCCACGGCCGCCCGCCAGTACGCCAGCAGGTTCTTCCCCGGCGACTACCACATCATCCCCAACGGCATCGACGTGGACCACTTCTCCAGGGAGCAGACGCCCATCCCAGAGCTGGACGACGGGATGCTGAACATCCTGTTCGTAGGCCGCCTCGAGAAGAGGAAGGGGCTGAAGTATCTTCTGGAGGCCTACGGAAAGGTCAAGTGGGACTTCCCCAACATCCGGCTCCTGGTGGTCGGCCCGGGCAACCCGGACAAGGACTGCTACAGGGTCCTCAGCGAGCGGGCGCTGCGGGACGTGGTCTTCCTGGGCAAGGTCCCCTACGCCGACCTGCCCCGCTACTACCACTCGGCCCACATCTGCTGCGCCCCGGCAACGGGCAGGGAGAGCTTCGGGATAGTGTTGCTGGAGGCCATGGCGGCGGGCAAGCCGGTGGTCGCCTCCGGCATAGAGGGCTACTCGGGCGTTCTCAGCCACGGCGAGCAGGGCCTGACCGTCCCCCCCAAGGACAGCGACGCCCTGGCCGACGCCTTGGCCCTGTTGATCCGGGACCCGGACCTGCGCTCCCAGCTCGGGGCCAAGGGCCGGGAAACGGTGGACCGGTACCGCTGGGAGAGGATCGCCGTCGAGGTGATCGACTTCTACAAGGCCACCCTGGGGACCGCCAATGACCATACCGGGCAGAGACCGGCTTAGGGCCCTGGTCCTCAGGTACTTCGAGGTCCCTGGGGCCCGGCTCCTTGGGGCCATGGGGCTCAGCCCCAACGCCGTGACGCTCCTTGGGTTCTGCGTGGCCGTGGCGGCGGCGGCGCTGGTCGGCGCCGGGTTCCTGCTGGCGGGGGGGCTGGTCTTCCTGGCGGGGAGCGTGCTCGACCTGATGGACGGGGCGATGGCCCGACAGTCCGGCCGGGTCACCAGGTTCGGCGGCCTCCTGGACTCGGTGATGGACCGCCTGTCGGAGGCCGCCCTCTTCGTGGGGATCGCCGTGTACGGCGTGCGCGCCGGCCTGGGCGAAGACCGCCTGCTGTTCCTCATTGTGGCCCTGCTTCTGGCCCTGACCGCCTCCCAGACCGTCAGCTACCTTCGCGCCCGCGGCGAGGCCGCGGGCATCGAGACCAAGACCGGCGTGATGACGCGGCCCGAGCGGGTGGTCCTGCTGTCCCTGGGCCTGGTCCTGGGGCTCAGGGCCCTGGAGGTCATCCTGGTGGTCGTCGCCGTCGTCTCCGCCCTGACCCTCCTGCAGCGCCTGTATCGCATCAAGGGGGAGTTCCGCGAGGAGCCGGCGGAGCGCCCGCGCTGACCCCCGCGCCCCCGGTTGGGGGCGTTCCGCTATTCTTGACAGGGCTCCGGCCCCTCCATACACTACGGGCAGCAGGGGAGTCCCCCACCGGAGGGAAGGAGGCCCCAATGGCCGCCAAGAAGGGTACGGGCATCTATCTGGTCTACGCCGACGTGTCACCCGACATGGAGGATGACTTCAACCGCTGGTACAACGAGGAGCACATCCCCCAGCTCCTGGCTGTGCCCGGGTTCCTGGACGCCGCCCGATACGAGGCCGTCCAGGGCGGCCCCCGGTACCTGGCGGTCTACGAGCTTGCCAGCCCTGAGGTGAGGGACAGCGCACTGTACAGGGAGGTGGCGGACAATCCCACCGAGTGGACCCAGCGCGTCGACCTCCGGAGGCGGGCCACCCGGTTCATCGCCAACAACTATCGCCAGATATGGCCTTCGGACATTCCCGGAGACGTGGAGAGGTCCCTGCCGCCCGTGCTGCAGATCGGCCGCATGGGCATCCCCGAGGACCAGGAAGAGGAGTGGAACAGCTTCTACAACAGCGTCTACGCCCCGGAGTTCCTGAAGTGCGCGGGCTGCATCAGCGCCCGCCGGTACGAGCTGTACACGGGCGACGGCCCCAAGTACTCCGTTGTCTACGAGGTGGAGAGCCTGGAGGCCCGGGAGACCGAGGAGTGGAAGACCATCCCCGACAGGGCGGGGGGCAACCTGCCGGACATATACCCCCGCATGTGGCACGCGGAGGGCTCGGCGGGGGTGTACAAGAGGATATTCCCGTGACCCCGGCGCCCAACCATCGATACAGGGAGGTTACACATGGCTGACAAGAAAGGGAGAGGGTTGTTCCTCGTCTGGGCCGACGTGCCCGCCGACATGGAGGAAGACTTCAACCGGTGGTACAACGAGGAGCACATGGCCGAGCTCCTGGCCATTCCCGGCGTGCTGAGCGCGGCCCGGTACGAGATCGTCCACTCCGACGACCCCACGGCGGGGAACGGCAGCCCCAGGTACCTGTCGGCCTACGAGCTGGCCAACCCCGAGGTACGGGACACTCCCGAGTACCAGGAGCACCTGATACGGCCCACCGAGTGGTCCCAGCGGGTGAACCTGCGGGAGCGGGCCACCCGGGTGATCCAGAACAACTATCGCATGATCCACCCGGCGGAGGTCTCCCCGGAGATGGCCCAGCGGGACATGGCGCCGGTGCTCCAGGTGGGCCGCATGACCATCCCGGAAGACCAGGAAGCCCAGTGGAACGAGTTCTACAACAACGTGTACGGTGCCAACTACGCGAAGGTCCCCGGCTGCATCGGGTTCCGCCGCTACGAGCTCTACCAGGGCCACGGCCCCAAGTACGGCGTGGTATACGAGTTCGAGCACGAGAAGGTCTCCCAGACCGAGGAGTGGTTCGCCGCCAGGGCCAAGTCCGGCGGCGGCCTCGGAGACCAGTACTCCCGGATGACCCACGACGAGGGATCCCCGGGCGTGTACAGGAAGATATTCCAGCTCTAGGCGCAGGGAACGCCAGTGGGGAGAGCGCGTAGGGGGCGGCCGGACGGCCGCCCCTGCGATGAGAGCCCACCGGCTCCCGGGGCCGGGAGGTTAGGATGGCCGGCAAGAAGGGCAGAGGCCTCCTCATGGTGTGGACGGACGTTCCCGCCGACAAAGAGGAGGAGTTCAACGGCTGGTATAACGAGGAGCACCTGGCCGAGCTCCTGGCCATTCCCGGGTTCCTGGACGGGGCCAGGTACGAGGCCGTGAGCGGCGGCCCCAAATACCTTGCCTGCTACGAGCTGGAGTCCGCCGGGGTCATCGAGAGCCCGCCGTATCGCACCCACTTCGACAACCCCACGCCCTGGTCCAAGCGCATGTCCCCCCGGGTCATAGGCATCAACTGGTCAGGCAACACCTACCGCCAGATATTCCCCGAGGAGGCCGCGTCCGGACGCATGGCCCCCGCCCTGGTGACGGGCCGCCTGTCGTGCGACGAGGCCGTCGAGGACCAGTTCAACCGCTGGTACAACGGGGTCTACATACCAGGCCACAACGCCCTGCCGGGCTGCATCCGGGGCCGGCGGTACGTCGCCACCAGGGGCCAGCCCAAGTACCTCACCCTCTACGAGCTGGAGCACGAGGACGTGGTCCAGTCGCCCGAGTGGCTGGCCAACCGGACCGCGCACCCCCAGACCCTGGAGATGCGAAAGCACATGACCCACGCCCCCGGCTCCCCGGGCGTGTACAGGAAGCTCTTCGAGCTGTAGGCGCGGGTCGTGGCGGTGGACACGCTCGGTGTCGTGATCGCGACGTACAACGAGGCGGGGAACCTTCCCCGGCTGGTGGACGCCCTGCAGGCCCTGCCCCTCCCCGGCGGCGCGCGCCTATACGTCGTGGACGACAACAGCCCCGACGGCACGGCCGCCATCGCCCGGAAGCTCGGCTCCCACTACGGGAACATCTCGTTGATCAGCAGGCCGGCGAGGCTGGGGCTGGGCTCGGCCCTGGTGGACGGCATCACCGCCGCGGTGGAGGACGGCTGCGGGCAAGTCCTGACCATGGACGCGGACCTGTCCCACGACCCCCGGGACGTGCCCAGGCTCCTGGAGTCCGCCGGGGAGACGGGAGCCGATCTCGTGCAGGCCAGCCGGTACACGCCGGGCGGGAGGAACGCCCACTCCGGCTGGCAGGCAACGGCCAGCCGGGTGGCCAACGGCATCTTCCGCCTGGTCCTGGGGACGCCCCACGAGACCACCACCAACTTTCGGGTCTTCAGCCGCCGCCTGGCCGAGCGCGTGGTGCGAGAGGGCCGCGGGCGGGACTTCGAGTTCCAGCCCGAGTGTGTCCTGATCGCCATGAAGCACCGGCTTCCCATCGTCGAGGTGGCGATAGCCTTCGCCCCGAGGGCCGGGGGCAGGAGCAAGCTGGGCCCGGCCCAGCAGATCCGGCTGCTGGGTTTCTTCCTCTGGGCGCTCATCGCCTTCCGGCCCGGCCTGGGCCGGTTCTCCCCGCGCCACCGGGCCGCCTGAGCTATTCTCACGACTGTGGAACTTTTTCCGGCCGGGCGCGTCTATACTCCTGACAGGGGCGCCCATGAGACGGACGGGCCCCGTGGGACCGACAGGAAGGAGTCCACGTACGATGATGAAACTCTTGACGTTGGCAGCCATGGCGGTCCTGCTGATGGTACTGGCGGGCTGCAATGGGGCCCCTCCGACTACAGAACCGCGCCGGCCTTCGGAAACGCCGTTGGTAACCGCTCCCACCGAGCGGCCTACACCCGGCCCCGGACCGACGGCTGCGCCCGTACCCGTACCCACGCCTACGCCCGTACCCGTACCCACGCCCAGGCCCGTACCGGTGCCGACGGCGGTGCCGGTGCCCGTGGCGACGCCCGTACCAACGCCCGCGCGAACAGTGGACGTGGTCCCGGGCCTCGCGGCGGACAGCTTCGTGGCCGTGGTCCCCCGGACCCTGCGGACGGGTTACATGGAGCAGGTCTCGGTCTCCCTGTTCAACGGCGACCGGCCCGTGTCGGGCGCCGTGCGCCTCACCCTGCTGGACGGTGGCGCCTCGGTGGGCGCCGTAGCGGCCAGGGTGGAGGGAGCGGGCAACCTTTCCCTCCCGGTGCCGCGGCTGGAGCCGGGCCAGTACGAGATCGAGGTCCAGGTCGAGGGCGTCTCCGAGACCCGGCGGGCCCCCCTCCGGGTGGAGGAGGGTGTCCTGCTGTTCGTGGAGACCGACAAACCCATCTACAAGCCTGGACAGACCGTCCACATCCGGCTGATGACACTGGACGCCCTGCTGAAGCCCTGGCAGTCCGACGCCATCGTGGAGGTGCAGGACGCCAAGGGCATCAAGGTCTTCAAGAGGGATGTCACCACTGACGAGTACGGCATGGCGACGTTGGACCTGCCCCTGTCCACCGAGCCCAACCTGGGGGTCTGGAAGCTCACGGCCCTGGCGGGAGACCGGAAGACCCAACTGGACGTGCGGGTCGAGGAGTACGTTCTCCCCAAGTACCAGGTCTCCGTCGATACCGAGAAGGAGTGGGTGCTGACAGGCGAGACCATCCAGGGCATCGTCTCCGGCGAGTATTCCTTTGGCAAGCCGGTGGTGGGCGAGTACGAGATCGTCGCATGGCGGTACGTGGGCCAATGGGAGGAGTACTCCCGCTCCAGTGGGTCCATAGAAGGCGATACCAGCTTCTCCGTTCCTCCGGTGGGATACGTGGCCGGAGTCCCCGCCGCCGGGGGCCAGGGCAACGTGCGGCTGGACGTGACCCTCCGAGAGAAGGGCACGGGCTACGAGGAGTCGACCAGCAAGCTGCTGACCGTGGCGGCCGCGCCCGTGGTCCTGAGGGTGATACCCGAGAACCGGGTGTTCAAGCCCGGCCTGGGCATGGCTTACCTGGTCGTGGCCCAGCAGCCCGACGGCTCGCCGGTGGACACTGACGTGGCCGTCACCATAGACTACGTGGACAAGGAGTTCGAGCAGGTCGGCCAGGAGACCGTCAGGGTCGTCACCTCGGGCGGCAAGGCAATGGTCAAGACGGAGCCACCCTCCGGGGCCGTCCAGCTCTACCTCTCGGCGGAGGCCGGGGGCGCCTACACCTCCCTGGGGCTGCAGGCGGGCCACTCGCCCTCGGGCAGCTTCATCCACGTGGAGCAGGTTACCGAGGGTGACGTGCAGGTGGGGGATACCGTCCGGTTCCGGGTTAACTCCACCAGTGAGGCCCGCAACTTCTACTACGAGGTGCTCTCCAGGGGGACTGTCATATTCACCGACGTGTCGGCCGGCCCGGATATCGAGCTGCTCGCCACGCATCTGATGGCGCCCTCCTCCCGCATCCTCGTGTACCAGATACTGCCCAACAACGAGATCGCCGCCGACTACCTCCCCTTCGGCGTACAGGCGTCCTATCCCCACCAGGTGCAGGTGGGCTTCAGCGACGAGGAGGTCAGGCCGGGCGCCTCGGTCGACATCGACCTCCAGACCCAGGGGGAGTCGCGGGTGGGGCTGGTGGCCGTGGACAGGTCGGTGTTCATCCTGGCTGAGAACCGGCTGAACCTGCAGCAGGTCTTCGACGAGCTGGAGAAGCTCTACCTGGAGCCCCAGGTGGAGCTCCACGAGGCCCGTTTCGGCTCTATAGTCACGAGAGGGGCCCAGGAGACCTTCGAGGAGGCGGGCGCCATAGTGCTGACCAACAAGGACGTCCCCTCGGGCGAGGTCCACGAGGACCAGCGGATAGTGCTCCGTGCGGTGGCCGAGGCGGTCGCTATGGATGCGGCGCCGGTCCCCACTCCCGCACCGGCGGCGGCCCCGGTCGAGGACGCGCCCCAGGGCCTGGCCCAGGTCCAGCGGGTGCGCCAGTTCTTCCCGGAGACGTGGATATGGCAGGACGTCGACACCGGCGCCGACGGGACCGCCGTGGTCCCGGTAGAAGCGCCGGACAGCATAACCACCTGGATGCTCCGGGCAGTGGGGATTTCCAAGGAGCACGGCCTGGGCGTGGGGGAGGGCAGCCTCCGGGTGTTCCAGCCCTTCTTCCTGACGGTGGACCTGCCATTCTCGGCCATCCGGGGCGAGGAGCTGCCCGTCAGGGTCGCCCTGTTCAACTACCTGGACACGTCCCAGGAGATATTCGTGGAGATCGAGGAAAACGACTGGTTCGATCTGCTGGACCAGCCGTTGAAGTCCATAACCATCGGCGCCAACGACATCGGCGGGGCCGAGTTCAAGATCCGCCCCACGGGCCTGGGCAGGGGCCCCGTCCGGATCACGGCGCGCAGCACCGAGGCCGCCGACGCGGTGGTCAGGGACCTGCTGGTGGAGCCCGAGGGCGTGGAGGTGGAGACCGTCGGGAACCACGTGCTCTCGGGCGGCCACAGGCTCGAGTTCGACCCATCCCTGCCCTTCGACGCCATCGACGGGTCCGGGCGGGCCTACGTGGCGGTGACGGGGAGCTACCTGACCCAGACCATCGAGGGCCTGGACCAGCTCCTGAAGATGCCCTTCGGCTGCGGCGAGCAGAACATGATCCTGTATGCTCCCAACGTGTACATCGCCCGTTACCTGCGGGAGACGGGGCAGCTCAAGCCCGAGGTAATGGCCAAGGCCGAGCACCTGATGACGGTGGGCTACCAGCGGGAGCTGACGTACCGCAGGCACGACGGCAGCTTCTCGGCCTTCGGCGACAGCGACAAGGAGGGGAGCCTGTGGCTCACGGCCTTCGTCATGAAGACCTTCGCCGAGGCGAAGGATCTGACCTACGTCGACCCGGCGGTGATCGACTCCGCGGCCGCGTGGATAGAGAGCCACCAGCTCGATGACGGCTCCTTCGAGAACGTGGGCTTCCTGCATCACCAGGAGTTGCTGGGTGGGCTGCAGGGCCGCGACGCGCTGACGGCGTACGTGGCCATCGCCCTGCTGGAGGCGGGCAACACCGGCCCGGCCGCCGAGGCTATCCGGTACCTGGAGGGAAAGCTGGACCGGATCGACGACCCCTACACCATGGCGATCACGGCCTACGCCCTGGAGCTGTCGGAAAGCGGGCTCGCGGGCCTGGCCCACGACAGGCTCATGTCCATGGCCCGGGTGGACGGCAACGGTGCGCTGTACTGGGCGGGGGAGGGTCTCGACGTTGGACCCGTTCCGGCCACGGGCCAGGCACCCAGGCACGGCAACCAGAGCGCTGCCATAGAGACTACGGGGTACGCCCTGCTGGCCCTGCTGCAACACGAGGACCTGCCCAACGCATCCCGGGCGGCCAAGTGGCTGGTGGGCCAGCGCAACGCCCTGGGGGGCTTCGGTTCGACCCAGGACACCGTCGTCAGCCTCCAGGGGCTCACGTCCTTCTCGGCCAAGTCCCGGACCGACGTCGACATGACCGTCATCCTGGCGGCAGGAAGCTGGGGCAAGGAGGTGCGCGTCACTCCTCAGAACGCCGACGTGCTGCAGACGGTGGAGGTGCCCCTGGGCGAGGTGGTCTCAGTGACCGCCCAGGGCAAGGGCGACGCCGTCCTGCAGTCGGTGCTCCGGTACAATGTCCCCGAGCGCAGGACGGAGGTCCAGGACGTATTCGACATCACCGTCGACTACGGCACGGACCACGTGGAGGTGGACGACCTGATCACCGTCTCCGCCTCGGTCACCTTCCGGCCCCCGCTGCTCATCGAGGCGGGGATGGTGGTCCTGGACGTGGCTGTGCCGACGGGGTTCGACCCGGTGCGCGAGACGGTTGCGGCCCTGGTGGAGGAGAACGCCAACCTGAAGCGGTTCGAGGTCGCTGGCCGCAAGGTGATCCTCTACATCGAGGACATGACGCCCGGAGAGACGGTCTCGCTGGAATTCCAAGCCCGGGCCAGGTACCCGGTGCGGGCAAAGGAGGTCGTCTCCCAGGTGTACTCCTACTACCGGCCGGAGCATCGCGGCGAGACCCTGGGAGGCGCCATGACCGTAACCCAGTGACGCGGCGCAGGCCCAGAGCGCCGGGGAACCCGGTAGTGCCTCGTAAACCGAGGCACTACCGGTGTCTGACACCTCTGGAGTTTTCGTCCCGATTCCCGTATAATGCCATGCTTGTTACCTATGTATCGCGGCCAAGCGGCCAGTGAACAGTATTCTCACACAGAAAGGACCGGACTGACGATGCTGAAGAAGAGACTGTATATCCTGGTTGGGTGCCTGATAGCGATGGCGGCGATGCTCGCCGCTTGCGCCGATGGCACGAGTGAAGAGGCCGAAGAGAGCGCCCGGCTTCAGGAGGTCCAGGACCGGGGCAACGTGATCTGCGCCAGCCGCGACGACGTGCCCGGCTACGGCTTCCTGGACGATGCCGGCAACAACGTGGGCTTCGACATCGACCTGTGCCGGGCCCTGGCGGCGGCGGTGCTGGGCGACCCCAACGCCATCGAAATCCGCCTGATCACCGCGGCGGACCGCGGCCCGACCATCCAGTCGGGAGAGGTGGATATGCTCGTCCGCACCGTGACCTGGACGACCTCCCGCGACGCGCAATGGGGCAACTACGCGCAGACCATGTTCTTCGACGGCCAGGGGTTCATGGTGAGGAAGGACCTGGGCGTGTCCAGCGCGCTGGACCTGCAGGACGCCTCGGTGTGTGTAACCCAGGGCACCACTACGGAGCTGAACCTCCAGGACTTCTCCAACCAGAACAACCTGAACATCACCGCGAGGACCTTCGAGGACACCGATGCAGTGCTGGCGGCTTACGAGGGAGGGCAGTGCGATGCCTTCACCAACGACCGCTCCCAGCTTGCGGCCCTCGGCACGGCCCTGGAGAACCGGGCGGACCACGTGATCCTGCCTGAGACCATCTCGGAAGAGCCCCTCGGCCCCGTGGTCCCCCATGGCGACGACCAGTGGTTCGACATCGTGAAGACGGTGATGGCCATGCTGATATACGCCGAGGCGTACGACGTCACCTCCGGCAACGTTCCCACGTCCGTCACCGGCGACACCAAGGTCGACCGCCTGTTTGGTCTGGAGGGCTCCTTCGGCCAGGAGAGCCTTGGACTCAAGGCAACGGCGGCCCAGGACGTGATCAGGGCCGTGGGCAACTATGGCGAGATCTACAACCGCAACCTGGGACCCGGCGGCATCGACCTGCCTCGGGAGAACGGCCGCAACGCCCTCTGGGCGGACGCAACCTGCACGAACTGCCCGAAGGGTGGCCAGATATACGCCGCTCCCCTCAGGTAGCCTCCTAGCCCGTGCTCGAAAGTAGGACGAGGCGGCCGGCGTCGAGCCGGCCGCCTCCCTGCCCCTCCGGCGGCTTCTTGCCGGCACCGGCGTCATTGGCGCGGCTCGGTAAAGGAGCCGTCGCCGTAGTAGAATCAAAAGGCATCCGGAGCGCATAACGGGCGGTTCGTCATGGGAACGCTGCTTCGCAGCCTGACCTACAAGGGCATACCGGTCTGGAGACACGTCCAGATCATTCAGTGGACGAGCCAGATCGTGTCCGGTGTGCTGGTCTTCCTGCTGGTCGCCTGGTTCTTCGCCAACATCGGCAACGCCATCCAGGACCGGGAGATACCCCACGGCTTCGGGTTTCTGGACCGGGAGTACCAGACCCCCATCGGCGACCACTTCCTGCCATACGAGTCCCACGACACCTTCCTGTACGCCTTTTTGGTGGCCTTCACCAATACGCTGATCGTCTCCATATTCGGCGTGGTGCTGGCTACCGCCCTGGGGATCATGGTGGGCGTGGCGCGCATGTCCGGCAACTGGATCGTGTCCAAGACCGCCCTGGTCTACATAGAGTTCTTCCGCAACGTCCCTCTCCTGATACAGCTCTTCTTCTGGTTCTACATCGTGCTGGCCCTGCCGCCGGTGCGCGAGGGCTACATCGTCGGCGGCCAGCTCTACCTCAACAACGCCGGCCTGTCCCTGCCGTGGCCGGCGGCCGGCGGCCTGGAGTCGACCTTGACATGGTCCCTGCTGGCCGCGGCGGGCATCTTTGCCGGCCTGGTCGCCCACCGCTGGCTGACGGAGCGCGAGCTGCGCACCGGCTCCGCGTCGTATCCCCTGGTTGGGGGGGTTATGCTCGCCTTTCTCATTGGCCTGGTGGGCTGGGTCTTAATCAGCGCCGTGTTCGGCGAGTCCCCGTTGGTCATCTCCGTTCCGGAGCCCGAGGGCGCCTTTGGGCGCATCGGCGGCGGGTTCACCTTGTCCGGCGGGCTGATGGCCCTGATGGCCGGGTTGGTCATATACACCGCCGCCTATATCGCCGAGATCGTGAGGGCCGGCATACAGTCGGTGGGCCGCGGACAGCGGGAGTCCGCCCGGGCCCTGGGGCTGTCGGGCATGACCGCCCTGCGCCACGTCGCCTTCCCCCAGGCCCTGCGGGTCATCATTCCGCCCCTCATCAGCCAATACCTCAACCTGACGAAGAACAGCAGCCTTGCAGGGGCCATCGGCTACTCCGACCTGACCAACGTGGCCAAGACCATGACCCAGACGGCCCCGGCCGTGTCCATCTTCGTCATGATAATGGCGGCTTACCTGGCCCTGAGCCTGACCTATTCGGTTATCGGAAACCTGTACAACCGGCACATACGATTCTGATGCCCGCTACTCCCAACGAAACAAGCCGAGCAGGTAGCTGATGGCAGTCGACGCCGAGTCAGGGACCGGACGGGCGCTGCCGCCGCCCCGCGCCAGCGGGGGCGTGGCGGCTTGGGTCCGGGACAACCTGTTCAGCGAGTGGTACAACGGAGTCCTCACGGTCGTCTCCGTCGTCGTCCTTGGCATAGTCCTATGGTTTGGACTGCGCTGGCTGATCGTCGACGCCGACTGGAGCGTCATAGCCACCCTGGGCGGGCAGCTGATGATCGGCCAGTACAACACCGAGTCGGCATGTCCCGGCCAGAACTGTTTCTGGAGGCCCCAGGCGATCCTGCTGGTGGTGACGGCCCTGCTGGGGATGACGTGGGCCGTGGCCGGCGGCGGCCTCACCAAGCGCATAGCCATAGGGGTCGCGGTGGTGCTGGCCCTGTTCGCCCTGCTGCCCTACAGTTTCGAGCGCATGGGGCTGGACGTGCGCCTGCTGCTGGTGGCCAACCTGCCCGCCCTTGGCCTGGGATGGGCCATAGGGCGCTACACCCCGTTGGGGACGGTGCGCAGGACGGCCATAACGGCCGCGGTCGTCTTCGTATTGGCCCTGGTCGTGCTGCGCGGGCTGCCGGGGATACCCGGCTTTCAGCCGGTATCGGTGCTCCACTGGGGAGGGCTGATGCTGAACCTGATACTGGCGGTGGGGGGCATCGTGCTATGCCTGCCCATCGGGGTCGCCTTGGCCCTGGGGAGGCGCAGCAACCTGCCAGTGGTAAAGCTGCTGTGCGTGGTGTTCATCGAGGTGTTCCGGGGGGTGCCCCTGATAACGCTGCTGTTCATGTCCCAGCACCTGGTGCCGCTGGCCTTCCCGGAGGACTTCCCAGTGAACTCCCTGCTCCGGGCCGCCATAATAATCACGCTGTTCAGCGCGGCATACATGGCCGAGAACGTGCGAGGAGGACTGCAGGCCCTGCATCGCGGACAAGCCGAGGCGGCCCGGGCCCTGGGCCTGCCCAGCTGGCAGACCACCCTGCTCATCTCTCTGCCCCAGGCCATCCGCAACGTGATCCCCGCCATAGTGGGCCAGTTCATCTCCCTGTTCAAGGACACGACCTTGGTCTACATCATCGGCATGAACGACGTGCTGCAGTTCAGCCGGGCGTTCATCCAGGGCAACACCGAGTACCTGGCCAGCGCCAAGGAGCTGTTCATATTCCTGGCCGTGGTCTTTTGGATATTCACCTACGGGATGTCCTACGTGAGCCGGCGTATCGAGGAGAACCTGGGAGTGGGCCGGCGGTGAAGCACCCTGAATCGCGGCAATGGGGAGGGAGTCATGGCCGAGACGAACGGCGCTGAGACGGGGGCGGCCCGTACGAGGGAGAGCGCGGCGGGGGAAGAGATCATCATCTGCCGCGACGTGCACAAATGGTACGGCGAGTACCATGCCCTGCGCGGCATCACGACCACCATCAACAAGGCGCAAGTGGTGGTCGTGTTCGGGCCGTCGGGGTCGGGCAAGTCCACGTTTATCCGGACCATCAACAGGCTGGAGGAGCACCAACGGGGCCAGATCATCGTGGACGGCATCGAGCTGACCAACGACGTGCGCAATATCGACGCCATACGGCGCGACGTGGGCATGGTGTTCCAGTCCTTCAACCTGTTCCCCCACCTTACTGTGATGGGCAACATCACTCTGGCGCCCATGAAGGTGCGGAAGATGCCCAGGGACGCGGCCGGGCAGGTGGCCATGGAGCTCTTGGAGCGGGTGGGCATACCCGAGCAGGCCGACAAGTACCCGGCCCAGCTATCCGGCGGTCAGCAGCAGCGTGTCGCCATAGCGCGGGCGCTGGCCATGCAGCCGAACATCATGCTGTTCGACGAGCCGACATCGGCGCTGGACCCGGAGATGATCAAGGAAGTGCTGGACGTGATGCACGAGCTGGCCGACTCGGGGATGACCATGATCGTCGTGTCCCACGAGATGGGGTTCGCCCGTGAGGTGGGACACCGCATGATGATGTTCGACCAGGGCGTGATCGTCGAGGACGGCCCGCCGCAGCAGGTATTCGAGGACCCTCAGAGCGAGCGCACCAAGCTCTTCCTGAAGCAGATACTCACCTAGTGTCTCCGTAGTTCGTTGTACCCTCAGGCCCCTTCCCGGGCTATTGAGCCCGCCCGGTGATCGAGTCAACCGGGCCCCGCGCTCCGCGCGGGCAGGGACCCCCCACCCGCCGGTGGCCTGCCTGCCGCAGGCAGCGGCCGAGGACCCGTCGCGCCTCCCCCCACGAGTCGGATATGCCGAGGACTGCCGACCTCTGGGATGCCGTGGTCACGCACCCGCAGGGGCTGGCGCTCAGGCGCTGCAATATGTTGGGGTTGAGGCTGTTGGCGAGGGAGCTTGCGATATCCATGCCACACCGTCTAAGATAGTCCGGGCGCCCGGCAGGGCAGCCGCAGCCCCATAGCCCATGGAGAGAGCCCAGGGAGGCATCATCGACAATAGAGTGAGCTGGGTCATCGAGACCCGGAGTCTGACCAAGAAGTACGGCCCCATTCGGGCCGTCGATGACCTGTCCCTCAAGGTTCCCGAGGGGGGTGTCTTCGGGCTGCTGGGGCCCAACGGCTCCGGGAAGACGACCACCATGGGCATGCTACTGGGGCTGGTGAGACCTACGGCTGGGACCATCCGCCTCTTCGGTGACCCGTCGGAGGGGGTCCATCCCCACGCCCTGCGGCGCATCGGGGCCATCGTCGAGGAGCCAAGCTTCTATCCCTACCTCAGCGGGCGCAACAACCTGCGGTACTTCCAGGGAATCGGCGGCAACGGGTCCCGGGACGAGGTGGACCGGCTGCTGGAGACGGTGGGCCTGGCGGAGCGGGCCGGCAGCAAGTTCCACACCTACTCCATGGGTATGAAGCAGCGGCTGGGCATCGCCTATGCCCTGCTGGGGGACCCCGAAGTGCTGTTCCTGGACGAGCCCACCAACGGGCTGGACCCGGCGGGCATGGCCGAGATACGGGACCTGATACGGGAGCTGTCTGACAGCGGGCGCACGGTCCTTCTCTCCAGCCACCTGCTGCACGAGGTGGAGCAGGTGTGCGACAGCGTCGCCATCCTGTCGCGAGGACGTCTCATCGCCCAGGGCAATGTCCAGGAGCTGCTGAAGGGGCAGGGCACGGTCCGTCTCACCACCACCGACGATGTTCAGGCCGTGGGCGTCCTCTCGGCCCTGGACTGGGTGGCCGACGTGAAGATGGAGCAGGGAGCCCTGGTCGTTACCGCCCCTCCAGAGCGTTCCCCGGAGTTGACGGCCGCGTTGGCCCATACCGGCATCTACGTTGGACAGATGACGACGGTACAGGTGTCGCTGGAGGAGTATTTCCTGGAGGTCACGGGCGGCCAGGGCGACGCCGGGGCGGAGGAGGCGTGATAGTCGAGCTGGTGAGCCTGGTCCGCTGGGAGTGGTTCAAGCTAAGGTACCGCTGGATGCCCTGGATTCTACTGGCAATACTGGTCCTGGTGACCCAGCTCTTCATCTGGGGGGCGTTCTTCGCCTTTCGCGATACCCAGGAGGCCAGGGACTTCGTCTTTAGCCCGGCTGTCGATGGCATGGCCGTGGACTTCGACTGCAACGACGTTCTGGCGGGAAACATACCGGAGGGAGCCGGGCTCCCATCGGCGGACGAGAAGATGGGCCGCCGGATGTTGGAGGACTGTCAGGAGTGGAAGGCGGCCCAACAGGACGAGCTGGGCGACCTGTACAGCCTGATCACTCCTCCCGGGAGCGCCGGTTTTGCCGTGGGCGCGGGCCAGACCATCGGCCTCATCCTGGTGGCCATTCTGACCGCTTCCGTCATAGGCACCGAGCACGGCTGGGGGACGGTGCGTCCCGTGCTGGTCAGGGGGGTCCGGCGGTGGTACATGCTGGCGTCGAGGCTGGCAATGGTGGCCATCGCCTTCGCCGCGGCCCTGGTGGTGATTGGCGTGCTGGGGCTTGTATCGGGCCTGGCCGCGGGGGCCCTGGCGTCGGGCACGGAGGGCCTGGAGAGCATCTACTCCTGGGGCGACGGGCTCGAAGTGTACGGCAAGGCCTGGTTCTCCGTGCTGCCCTACGGGGCGCTGGTGGCCCTGGTGGCGGTGGCTATGCGCTCCTCCGCGGCGGGCCTCGGGGTGGGGTTGGGGTACTATTTCCTGGAGCAAACGGCCGTCGCGATCCTACTGGCCCTCTTCGACTGGTTCCAGGGGGTGGCGGACTACCTGCTGGTCTACAACATCGGGGCCTTCATGTCCGCCGGGGGCGAGGGTGAGGGCGGGAACGGCGGCATCACCTTCGGAATTGTCGGGGGCGACCCTCCGGGAGAGCTCCACGCCGCCCTGGTGATGGCGGCCTATCTCCTGGTCCTGGGTGGACTGGCCTTCTACCTGTTCCAACGGCGTGACATCCCCGGCGCCAGCCGGTCCTAGGCTCCGTAGGCTGGGGTCAACGGTCGCCGGCGCGGACCCGCACGTCCACCGATAGAGAGACCTGTCCGGCTCCCTTGAAGACGCCGCGGATGGGGGACACGTCCTGGTAGTCGCGGCCGACGGCTATCCGAACGTGGCGCTGGCCGGCCAGGCACCTGTTGGTCGGATCGAAGCCGATCCAGCCCAGGTCGGGCAGTCGGCACTCCACCCAGGCGTGGGTGGCCGTTTGCGGGGCCTCTTCACCGGCTTGCCCTTCAACGTACAGGTACCCCGATACGTAGCGGGCCGGGATGTCCCAGGAGCGGGCGATGGTGATCATCACGTGGGCGTAGTCCTGGCATACCCCCTGCCTGGACTGGAGGATGTGCTCTATGGGGGAGACGACCGACGTGCTGCCCGGAACGTACTGGAAGCTACGATGGAGGGTGTCGGAAAGCTGTAGCATGGTCTCCAATGGGTCGTCGCCAGCCCGGATGCCCACCTCGTCCACGAAGGCGGTGAGGGTGGGGGAGGGGCGGGCGTAGTGGCTGGAGTGGGTGAAGTCCCAATGGTCGAAGGACTCCGTCCACGCCCGGATCTGCTCCCATGCGCCGGCGCCCAGGGACTCGGGCAGGGCGGCCTCGGGGGCCCGCTCGACGGTGGAGCGGGAGGTGACCTCCAGGCCCTCGTGTTCCCGGTCGATGTTCAGGACCTGCCTGGTGTTGCCGAAGACGTCCGTCTCGCTGTTGAGCGGCGCCCGCGGGTCCGTAGCGACCTCGAAGCTCAGGAGCCGCTGCCCCCCGTCGTCCCGGGGCTGAAGGCAGAGGGACAGCACGCACTGCCGCACGGGTGAGGGGTACAGGTAACGGGAGACGTGCTCGATTCGGTAGAGCACGGGGGCACCCACGGGGCTAGCTACCCGGGAAGTCCTCTACCGCGTAGTCGAAGTAGGCCGCAGTTACCAGATGGTGCAGCTCCAAGACGTACTGTCTCACCTGCCGGAGCAGCTCGTCCCGGTCTTCGCTATCGGGCCAGTCGTAGTGGATCAGGGCAGCCATGCGTCCCGCCAGGCGCCGGGCCGCGCCGCTGGCCTTGGCGTTGGGACCCGGTCCGATGGAGGCCAGGTCCGACGCGGCCCTGTCCAGTGACCTGCACAAGGAGTCCGGCAGCAGCGGGTCCGTGGCCAGCAGGTCCAGCACCTGTCCGGGATGCACCTCCACGCTATAGATGCGGTTGTAGGCCTCGAAGGCGTGGTAGAAGCGCAGCAGGGCTGTCCAGTCGGCATCGGTGTGCTCTCCGGCCTTCGAGTCCGCGGACAGCTGGGATAGGAACAGGGCCGTGGAGAGCTGGGCGCGTTCGATGAAACAGCCGAGCTGCATGAACCGCCAGCCCTCGTCCCGGTACATGGTGGCGCCGGCCACCCCGGAGAACCTGTTCATCTCCGCGGCCGTTTCCGCGTAGAAGCCCTCGGGAGAGGTGCGCCAGATGTCCTGGATGCCCAGCTTCTGGATGCGCAGGTAGGCCAGGTTGAGGCTGGTCCACAACTCCTCGCTGATGCAGTGGCGCATCTGCCGGGCATTCTCCCGCCCCTGGGCGAAACAGCTCCATACGGAATCGGGGTTGGCGCGCTCGAAGGTGAGGTCGTCGGCCAGGGTATAGGAGTCGGCCAGGGTGAAGTCCTCGCTGGCCACCAGCTCGAGGCTGCCGCCGGGGGGCTCACGGCCTATGCCGTCGTAAATCCGGGCCCAGCCGGCATGGATCTCCCGGATGGGCCGGTCCACCAGGGCCTCGGCCTGCAATCGCAACAGCCGGCAGAGGAACTCCGCCCTTTCCAGGTAGCGACCCATCCAGTAGAGGCCCTGTGCGCTGCGAGCAAGCAATTCGGATCAGTCTCCTAGCACCCAAAGATCTTTGCCTCCGCCGCCCTGGCTGGAGTTCACCACCAGGCTTCCCCGGCGCAGGGCCACGCGGCAGAAGGCCCCCGGCACCATGCGGGTCTCGCGCCCGTGGAGTACGAAGGGACGGAGGTCCACGTGGCGGGGCTCGAAATTGTTGTCGATGAGGCACGGCGCGCGGGAGAGAGCAAGCACCGGCTGGGAGATGAAGTCGGCCGGGTTGGCCCGGACGCCCGCCGCATACTCCTCCCGCTCCTTGGGAGTCGCGTGGGGACCTATCAGCATTCCGTAGCCCCCGGACTCGCCCACCCGTTTCACCACCAGCTTGTCCAGATTGTCCAGGGTGTACTCCAGGTCTTCGGGCCGCCGGCAGAGGTAGGTCTCCACGTTGGACAGGATCGCCTCTTCTCCCAGGTAGTAACGAATCATGTCGGGCACGTAGGCGTATACGCTCTTGTCGTCGGCAACCCCGGTGCCGGGGGCGTTGACCAGGGCCACGTTCCCCAGCTTGTAGGCGTGGATGAGCCCCGGCACTCCCAGGAGGGAGTCCGGACGGAAGACCAGCGGGTCGATGAAATCGTCGTCCACCCGGCGGTAGATGACGTCCACGCGGCGAAGCCCAGTGGTGGTGCGCATGTAGACGTGCCCGTCGTTCACCAGCAGGTCCCGGCCCTCCACCAGCTCGGCGCCGATCTCCCGGGCCAGGAACATGTGCTCGTAGAAGGCCGAGTTGTAGACTCCGGGGGTCAGGAGGGCGATGGACGGCTCGGACCGTCCGTTGGGGGCCAGCTCGCGGAGGGTGGTCAACAGCAGGCGCCCGTAGTGCTCCACCTCCTGCACGCGGGACCTTCGATACAGACGCCGCAAGCTGGCCTTGACGGCCTTCCGGTTGGCGATCATGTAGGACACGCCGGAGGGCACGCGGAGGTTGTCTTCCAGCACCCGGAATCCGTCGTTGGTCCTCACCAGGTCCGTGCCGCAGATGGCGACCCAGGTGCCCTGGGGCGCGGAGAAGCCCCGCATCTCCACGCGGTACTGGGGGCATTCCCGTACCACGTCCACCGGAATCACGCCGTCTTCGATGATGCGGGCCTCGCCATACACGTCTTCCAGAAAGCGGTTCAAGGCCTTGAGGCGCTGGGCGAGGCCCTTCTCCAGGAACCTCCAATCGGCTGCGGATACCACCCGCGGGACGCAGTCGATGGGTATGATCCGCTCCTCACCCTCATCGTCCCCGTAGACTGTGAAGGAGATGCCCTCGTTGGAAAAGGAGCGGGTCACGCGTTCCTGGATACTGCCCAGCTCCTCCCTGGACAGGCGGATCAGGTCCTCGTGGAGCGGCTGGCAATGCTCCCTGGGCATTCCGTCCGGCAGGAACATCTCGTCGTATATGTACGGGTCAAGATTGTAGGTTTCGAACTTCACGGCATCAACTCGTTGCTCGAAGGCCCTTCGAGCACAATGAGACTTCCCCTCGTTGTCCCGGGTCCCGGCTTGCTGCCCATCACAATATCATACGACGGCCCTTGGCGGCCATAAGTCGACCGTGGTCTAGTCGTCACGGTGGCGTGCTCCTATGAGTCCGCACCGTCTGGATCCCCTTCCGTGGCCGGCGCCGCCTCGCCTCCACCCGCCGTTACCGCGGCGCCCGCGACCGCCTGTTCGCCTTCCTCGGACAGCGTCGGGGGCGGGACCAGCGGCAGCTCCACGGTCATCAAAGTGAACTGGCCCGGCTCAGACTCGACCCGAATGGTGCCGCCGTGCTTTCGAATAATGTCGGCGCACATGGCCAGGCCCAGCCCCGTCCCCTGGTCGGTTGGCTTGGTGGTGAAGAAGGGCAGGAATATCTTCTCGATGACTTCGGGCGGCATTCCGCTTCCGTTGTCCCGGATTCCGATCTCGGCGTGGTCCTCCAGCCGTTTGGTGGTCAGCAACAGGGTGGGCATGTAGCCCCCGTTTGTTTCCGCGGTTTCCCGCCGCTTCTGGTCGGTGGCGTAGCAGGCGTTGCTCACCATGTTCAAGAAGACCCGGCCCATCTCCTGGGGTATGACTTCGAGCTGGCCCATCTCAGGATCGAGGTCCTGCTGCAGGTCCAACTGGAAGTCGGGGTCGGTGGCCCGGGCGCTGTGGTAGGCCAGGCGGGCGTGCTCATCGAGGAGGTTGTTGATGTCGGTGGCCTGTGTGCCTCCCGCGTCTCTGCCCATCTGGAGCATATCGTGCACTATACGGTTGGCCCGTTCGCCGTGAGAGCGGATGCGTCCCAGATTGTCACTCAGGTCTCCGAATATGTCCTCGACCAGCCCCGACTGCTCTTCGGGAAGGTCCACGCCCTCCTCCTGCAGGACCTCCTGCAGCTCCTTGATGAGCTCCTGGGAGACCTCGGAGAAGTTGTTGACGAAGTTCAGCGGGTTACGTATCTCGTGGGCCACACCGGCAGTCAGCTCACCCAGGGCGGCCAGCTTCTCGCGCATGACGATCTGGTCCTGGGCCCGTCGCAGGTCTGCCAGCACGCTCTCCAGCTCCTCGTTTTTTTCGCCAAGCTCGTTTGCCAGCTTTTCCACCAGGTTGAGGCGCTGCACCTCCAGGGCGTGCTTCCGGAACACCTCCAAGGCGGCGCCCATCTCGGCTACCTCGTCCCTGCCGTCCAGCTCCACCTGGGCCTCCAGGTCCCCGCCGGCCATGCGCCGCATCCAGTCGGACAAGAGCTTGAGACGCCGCACGAGGATCCTGCCAACGAAGAGCCAGGCGATGAGGCCGCCACCGGCGATGCTTATGCCGGTGATGACTATCAGAAGGGTGCGGCCCGCAAATATCGCCTGGCTGGAGGCCTCGGTCGCCCCCTGGGCGCTCAGGCGGGCCGCCCCGACCTGGCTGTTGACGTCCCGGAGCATGTCGATGGCGATCTCGCGGTTGCTGGTGAGAAGCTCTCGTTGGGTCTGCTCCAACGTGAGCCGGGATGCCAGCAGGTCGAAGCCGTCGTTGTCGCCGATTCCCAGGGCGAACAGCCGGTCGAAGATGGGCGATACGGCCTCGTGATGTGGGGCCCCTTCCAGGGCGATCAGGTTGCGGTCGATGCGGCCCCTGGCAGCCTCGAACCGTTCCCGCAGAGGCTCGATTAGGGACGCGTTGGAGATGGTGAAGGCGTTGGCCAGCAGCTCCATGGCGATGTTGGCGTCCACCTGGATCTGGGCCAGATTTCTGTAGTAGCCGATCTCCTTCTCCGACATGTGCTCGTTACGGTTCACCGGGCGCTCGCCCCGGCTGCGGTAGCCCTTAATCACGTAGAAGAGCTGGTCGTCGATGGCCTTGACGAGCTTGGCGTCCAGATCGGTGCGCTCATCGGTGAGCTGGCGAGCAAGGACTTGGGCTTCGTCGTCCAGCTTGAAGGTATCCGAGGTGGCCTTCTTGATCTCCTCGATGTTCTGGTTCAGCCTGTCGGCGTTGCCGCGGATCCTCCTGAAGCTCTCCTCCTCGGCGCCCGCCTGCTCCAGGAGGGTGAGCTGCCCCTCGAAGTTTCTGTAGGAATCGTCGATGTCCATGACGACGCCCTCGAACTCTTCGACGGTGGACGAGGCGGTGAGGCGAGGGGCGGCGGCCACCAGCTCGGCGCTGTACCGGGAGACGCCAAAGGATGCTGCCATCTCGGGTATGCTGCCGTCGTTTACCTGGGTCTGAGCATCGCCCACCCGGTTGAAGGACAACCAGCCCACGACGCTGGCGCACACGGTCAGTGCGATGGCTCCCCAGATGGCGATGTGGAGCTGGGTGGAGATGCGTGTGTGGCTGTCCCACAGCTGCTTCAGGCGTTCTCTCATCGTGCCATATCCCGAAGGGTCTCAATGGCCCGGTAATCGCCATCCTGGCCGATCACCGTCAAAAATACCCTGTCGGAGCCCTGGTTATCATCTTCTCCTCCGTAGAGGAGGTCGAACCCGTCCAGGTCGTCGCTGGCGGCGCGAAGACCCTCGAGAAAACAGGGCCGGTCTAGGTCGGGCCCGCATCTCTCCAGGCCGGCGATGGCCAGGCGGCCCGCCAGGTATCCCTCCAGGGACACGAAGCCGGCCTCCGCGTCGGGGTAGCTGGCCTTGAGGGCGGCCACGTAGTCGTGGACTATGGGCGGCGAGTCCTCCGACGGCTCTGGGAAGGGGACCACCTGGGTGACGTAGACGCCCTCTCCATTGTCGCCCAGGGCCCCGGCCAGGGCGTTGCTGCCCACGAAGGAGATGGTCATGAACACGGTGGTGGTACCCAGATGCCGGGCCCAAAGGATGAGCTCGGCCACCGGCTGGTAGGCGCCCACTATTATCACCGCCTGGGGCTCGCCGCGGTTCAGGTCCAGGAGGCCGGTCTTGACGGCCAGGGTGTTGCGGGTGTACACGCCCACGGAGGCCGGCTCCATTCCCCGCCGCTCCAGGGCGGCCAGTACGCCATTGTAGCCAGCGCGGCCGTAGGAGTCGTCCTGGTACATCACGCTGATGCGCCTCATGCCCAGGTCCTCGGTGAGCCGGTCGACCATCTCTTCGGTCTCCTGGTTGTAGGAGGCCCGCAGGTTGATCACGGCGTTGAGCTTGGGGTCCCGCAGCAGGGCCGCCCCGGTGAAGGGGGCGATGTAGGGGACGCCATAGGCCTCGGTCACAGGCACGGCCGACCGGGAGGTGGGCGTGCCCACGGCCCCGATGAGGGCGAAGACCCCGTCCTCTTCGATCAGCTTGGTGGTGTTGGAGACGGCGGCCTCGGGCTCGTAGGCGTCGTCCTCGAATATCAGGTGCAGTTGCCTGCCATGGACACCGCCCGCGGCGTTCACCTCTTCGAAGGCCGCCAGGATGCCCCTCTGCATATTGATACCAAGCTCCCGGGCGGGGCCGCTAAAGGCGGCCGACTGACCGAAGGTAACGCTGTTGTCGGCGACGCCCGATTCCATCATGACAGGCGGGGCGGTAGCCGCAGGGGTGGAGGTGGACTCCAGGTCCGGGTCCAGGGGTGCGACACTACCGGTCGTGTCGACACGGCCCAGGAAGACCCAGATGAGCATGCTCACGGCGAAGGTGCCGAGGACCCCGCCTACGATGCCGAACACGAAGAGTATGTCGGTTGGTACTCTGGGGAGCCCCTTCACCCGATCCTACGCTTGACCAGAATCAGATGGTTCTTTCCATCCTCCCGCTTATACCGCCACTCATCCATCATCGTACGCACGAGGTAGACGCCAAGGCCGCCGATTTCCCTGTCTCCCAGGCCACCGGTCACGTTGGGCTCCGGCGCCTCGGTGAACGGGTCGAAGGGCTTGCCGTCGTCGGTGATCTCGATGGTCAGGGCCTCGGTGTCCGACGTCAGCCTGATGTCGACCTCGTGCTCACCGCCGTCGTGCCCGTAGTTCAGAACGTTGAGCCATAGCTCCTCGAGGACCAGATTGACCTGGAAGGTGAGGTTTGGAGGCCAGTCATCCTCCGCTCCGAAGTCCTCCACCGCGGCTGAGAGGCGGTCCAGCTCCTCCAGCCTGGTCTCCACCGTCAGGTCCAGCGTGGCGCTCAAGAGGACCTCTCACAGCAGAGGGCCAGACACGTTATGTCGTCGGACTGGGGCGTCTCGCCTGCGAAGGTGTTGACGGCCTCGAAGACCGCCGCCGTGGCTTTCTCGGGGTCCTGGGGCGGCTCGGCTTCGAACTGCTGGCACACGGTGTCCAGGCCGAACTGCTCTCCATCGCCGTTCATGGCCTCGGTCACACCGTCGGTGTAGAAGATGACCGTGTCCCCCGGGGAGAGGGTGACCGTATTCTGCTTGTACTCCAGGCCCGGCGCGACTCCCAAAGCCACCCCGTCGGTGAGGGGCAGCAGGGTGGAAGTCCCGTCCTCGTGGATCACCAGGGGGCTGTTGTGGCCCCCGTTGGCGTAGGTCAGCTCTCGGTTGGAGGGGTCGTATACGGCGTAGACGACGGTGACGAACATGGCGCCGTCGTTGTTCTCCATCAGCAGGTCGTTGACTTCGCCCAGCACATGGCCCGGGCTGCCAACGCCGATGGCCGCGCCCTTGAGCAAGGTGCGGCTGGACATCATGAACAGGGCGGCGGGGACGCCCTTGTCGGACACGTCGGCAACGGCGAGTCCCATCCGGCCTCCGTCGAGCTGTATCACGTCGAAGAAGTCGCCCCCCACGTTGCGCGCCGCCTGCATCTTGCCGTAAACCTTGTAGCCCTTGCTGTTGGGAAACCTGGTGGGGAGAATGGACTGCTGCATTCCCCTGGCGACGTCCAGCTCGTTCTGCAGGGCCACCAGCTTGTCGCGGGACTGGAGGGCCTCGCGCCACTCGATCATATTTTGCAGGGTCCGGTCTATGGTCACCTGCAGGTCTTCGAAGTCCACGGGTTTGGTGACGAAGTCGAAGGCGCCGCGGTTCATGGCCGTGCGTATGTTCTTCATGTCGCCATACGCGGAGATTATGACCGAGCGTATGTCGGGGTCCACCTTGGGTATCTGCTCCAGCAGGGTGAGGCCGTCCATCTGGGGCATGTTGATGTCCGAGAGGACCATGTCGATCTCTTCGTCCGCTTCCAGCTTTTCCAGAGCCTCCACGCCGTTGCGGGCGAAGACGAACTTGTAGCGGCCCGATCGGATGCTCCGGCGCATACGCTGCAGCATGAGAGGCTCCAGGTCCGGCTCATCGTCGACCACCAGTATCTTGTACGGCTCTTGCATAGCTACTATCGCGCGGCACCACTCCTGGGTCCGCCCAGCTCCTCCCAGTGTAGGATCCGAAACAAGGATAATGCCTGTTAAAGGCCCGGACCGGCTCAGTCGTTAAACGAGGCCAGGGCCTCAGTCCTGGAGGGGTGAATGGAGATAATCTTGTCGAAGCCGCTGATCTCGAAGACCTCCTGGATCGGCTCGGAAAGCGAGCAGACCGCGAATTTTGCGTTCTGGTTTCGCAGGTTCTTGGCCGTCAGCAGGATCACCCGAAGGCCCGCGCTACTGATATAGGACAACTCCTCCATGTCCAGGATCACAGCGGTCTCGCTCTCGTCTATGGCGGCCTCCAAGTCCGCTTGGAACTCGCGGGCATTGGTGCCGTCGACCCTCCCGTCCGTCTTGGCGATTAACGTGGTCCCCTGTCGCTCGGTGCTAACTCCCATCGGGTGTATCTCCTTTAATGGTACGGCCATACCTCTGGCTGTCGCACCAGTTTCATCACGACCCGTCCCTATCCGATCAGTCTTCATGGTAAGACTGTCGCGGCAAAAGAACAAGTCTCTGCCAGGAGGGCTATCCCGCAGTGAATAACATTATACAGGTATTTTCGTGAATGGCGAATATGTTCGTGGCGGGAAGTGTGAAACTGACGCGGTGGGATTGAATGGCCCCCGGGGGCGATGGAGGCCGCGGCCGGGGGTGACACCGTCTCCGGCCGGGAGTATCATCCCGGTAGTCGGGGGAACGCCGGCCCGGTCCGGATAGCCAAGGCCAACGGTCCCCAACGGCAGGACCGGCGGAGGAGGAACGGAGATGTCAGGAATGGCGGAGATGGGATACATGTCCGACCGGAAGCTGCCACAGTACGAGCTGGACGCTTCCTTTTACGATGAGGTACGGGTCGCCAAGCCCCGGTACGAGCTGGTCGACAGGTTCGAGCTGCCGCCCCTGAGCGGGCGGGGGTTCAGGGTAAACAAGGGGCAGACCGTCAGCTTCGTGACGGTAGGGGGGCCCCAGGTTGGGGACGTGGCCCTCTGGAACGCCCAGGACACCAGAGAGTATTTCGTGGCGACAAGGACCTGGGTGCTGGAGGGGTTCGTCATCAAGGTCGGGACCCGCCTGTGGTCCGAGGTGCCCTGGATGCGGCCCATGGCGACGTGCATCGAGGACACGGTGGTACCCGAGCCGCCCGACAGCGTGTATCACCACGCCGACTCCCGCACCCACTGCACCTCGGAGCTGTGGGAGATGCGCTCGGGGGTCGCTGGGCTGGACTCGTGCCACCTGAACTTCCTCCAGGCCATAGAGCCATTCGGGTTGAGCGAGGCGGATATCCACGGCAACTTCATGGTCCATCAGAAGACGTACGTGGAGCCGGAGAAGGGCAGGGCCCGGGTGGCCAGGGGCGACTCGAAGCCCGGGGACTACATCTCCTTCTATGCCGAGATCGACCTGCTGGTGGCGCTGTCCACCTGCCCCATGGGGGACGGCCTCAGGGACGTGGCCACCGGCCAGGGCGAGGCCTATCCCATCGCCGTAGAAGTCCATGAGACGGGAATCCAGCCCAGGGAGTTCCCCAAGTGGACGGACTGGAGGCCCGGCTGGAGGGGCAAGTGGGAGCCGGCCCAGGCGTGACGGGCCGCCCCCATGCCGGACTGCAAGGCCGCCCACCGGGGCCCCGGCCGCTGCCCCGGCCGCTAAGGAGGGACGCATGAGACTGACCCCCAAGGAGATGGACCGGCTGACCATCTTTTCGGTCGCGGAGATGGCGCGGCGACGGCGGGACCGGGGGGTGAAGCTGAACCATCCCGAGGCGGTGGCCCTCATCTGCGACGAGATGATGGAATGCGCCCGGGACGGCAGGAGCTACGAGGAGGTCGCCCAGCGGGGCGCGACCCTCCTGACCCGGGACGACGTGATGGATGGGGTCGCAGAGCTGGCCGACCCCATCTTGCTGGAGGTGACCTTCCTGGACGGCAACAAGCTGGTGATGGTCCGGGACCCCATCAGGGAAAGGGGGACGGCCAATGAGGCCAGGTGAGGTCATCGTGGCCGGCGGGCCCGTCCGGTCCAACGCAGGCAGGAGCGCCATCACCCTCACGGTGGAGAACACCTCCGACCACGTGGTGTACGTGACCTCCCACTACCACTTCATGGAGGCCAACAAGCGGCTCCGGTTCGACCGGGGGGCGGCCTACGGCAGGAGGCTGGACATCCCCGCCGGAAGCGGCGTCCGGTGGATGCCCGGGGAGGTCCGGGACGTCTCCCTGGTGGAGGTGGGAGGCGGCAAACGGGTGTTCGGCTTCCAGGGACTGGTGGACGCCCCCCTGTCTCCCGAGGGCAAGGCGCGGGCGGTGGACCGGGCTCGGCGTCGAGGATTCCTGGATACGGAGGCCCTCTGATGCCCTTCGAGATGGACAGGGACGCCTACAGGAGGCGGTACGGCCCCACGGCGGGAGACCGGATACGGCTGGGCGACACGAACCTCATCGCGCTGGTGGAGAGGGACCACGCGGCCTACGGCGACGAACTGGTGGTGGGTTGGGGCAAGACGGTGAGGGCCGGAATGATGCAAGCCCACACGGTGTCCAGGCCCAGCGAGCTGGACTACGTGGTCGCCGGGGCGGTGGTCATCGACCCGGTCCTTGGCATCTTCAAGGGGGACATCGGCATCAAGGACGGCCTCATCGCGGGGACGGGCCGGGCGGGCAATCCCGACGTCATGGACGGCGTGGACCTGGTGATAGGCCCCAACACGGTGATGCTAAGCGGCCTCAACATGATAGCCACGCCTGGGACGGTGGACAGCCACGTCCACCTGACCCGCTCCTCCCTGCTCCTTTGGACGGCCCTCAGCGCGGGGGTTACCACCTTCATCGGAGGGGGGCTGCAGTGGAACGGCCGGTTCATACTGGAGAAGTACTTCGAGGCGCTTGAGGGCGTACCCATCAACATGGGGTTCCAGGCCAGGGGGAGCTCCATCGACCCCAGCCCCATGAGCGACAGCATCGAGGCCGGGGCGTGCGGCATAAAGATCCACGAGGACAACGGCGCGTACCCATCCATCATCGACGCCAGCCTGCGGGTGGCCGACGAGTACGACGTCTCCGTGGCCCTCCACACCGACGGCCTCCACGAGTCCATGGAGGTGACGGACACCATCGACGCCATCGCCGGGCGGGCCCTCCATGCCTACCACATCGAGGGCTGCGGCGGGGGCCACGCCCCGGACCTGCTGCGGCTTGCCGGGGTGTCCAACATCATCCCTTCCTCCACGACGCCTACCATCCCCTATACCGCCGGAACGTACCAGGAGCACTTCCCCATGACGGCCATGTGCCACGGGATCAACCTGCACGTGGAGACGGACGTGTCGGCGCTGGACGAGAGGCGAAGGCGGGAGACGATGGCCGCCGAGGACGTGCTGCACGACATGGGGGCCATCCCCGTGGTCAACTCGGACTCTCAGGGCATGGGCAGGATCGGAGAGGTGGGCCTGCGGACGTGGCAGCTCGCCCACAAGATGAAGGCCGAGCGGGGAGACTGGTCCCGGGCGGAGGACAACGAGCGCATCCTCCAGTACCTGGCCAAGTACACCATCAACCCGGCGGTCACCCACGGAGTGTCGTCCTACGTGGGGTCGTTGGAGGCGGGGAAGATGGCGGACATAGTGCTGTGGCGGCCCGAGCTCTTCGGGGTGAAGCCGGAGATGGTGATCAAGGGCGGCTTCCCCGCCTGGGCGCCCCTGGGGGACGGCAATGCGTCGGTACCGGCCTCCGAGCCGGTCAGATACGGCCCCATGTTCGGCGGCATGGGCAGGGCCGCGGCCTCCACCAGCGCCTACTTCGTCTCCGGCGCCTCCCTGGAGGCGGGCCTGGCCCGGCGGCTGGGCAGCAGGCGCAAGCTGCTGCCCGTGAGGGACGTCCGCTCGGTGACCAGGCAGAAGATGGTGCGCAACCGGCTGGTCCCGGACATACGGGTGGACCTGGAGAGCAACCGGGTCAGCGTGAACGGGACTCCGGTCACCTCCGAGGCCGTCCCGGAGGTGCCGTTGAACCGACTGTACTTTCTGTCCTAGGACTTGCCAAGGCCACGTGAGAGCCACGTATGCGGGTGTGAACGGCGGTCCCCCCCACGGCGTCGGTTAGCCTGAGGCTAGTCGCCGAGGGGCCGCCAGATCGTGCCGCGCCGCCTGACCTTCTCCAGGCTGTCGAAGCTGCCCTGCTCCACGTGATGACCCCTGGGCTGCGGTGGGCGGGCCTCCAGGCCCAGCAGCGCCACGACACGGGGGTTGGAGTAGTACCCGGCGTAGGTCTCCCGGACGAGGAGCTGGAAGAAATGCGACTCCCCGGCGTCCACCAGGGCCAGCACGGCGCCCTGGTCATCCGGGGACAGGTCGACAAAAGGCATTTCGTGCCCGTGCCAGGCGGCGACCTCTATCCGGGCAAGGCCGTCGGCCCATAGTCTCCGGTAGTCCGCCCGGCCGGCGACGGCACGGTCCACGTACTCCAACGCGGCCTCCCCCGCCCCGGGCATGTTGCCCTCGGGCGGCACTATGCGGTCGAGGACGGCCCTCACCAGCTCTAGCTGGGAATCGCTGAAGTAGGAGTTGGACGCGGTCATGGGTCGCACCTCAGTCCAGCAGGTGTCGGGAGGTCTTCTTGAAGTGGTCGGCGATGCGCAGGGCCACCGCCTGGATGGTCGACGTGGGGTTCACCGCGCCCGCGGTGGTGAAGACGCTGCCGTCTATGACGAAGAGGTTCTTCACCTCGTGGCTGCGGCCGTTCCCGTCCACGACGGAGCCGGCGTCGTGGGCGCCCATGCGGGCGGTGCCCAGGAGGTGCCATCCGGAGGGGCGCAGGAGGGGATTGACCATCACGTCCCGGGCGCCGGCGGCCTGCAACACCTCGGAGGCCCTGGCGACGCCGAAGTCCATCATCTTCAGGCTGTTCTCGCTCATCCGGTAGGAGACCTTGGGGGCCGGGATGCCGTCGCCGTCCACGAGGGCGCCGTCCAGGGTCACCCTGTTGGAGGGCTCGGGCAGGTCCTCGCCGACCACGGCGATGGTGATGGTCCGTCCGAACCGCTGGGCGAAGGCGCGGTGGTGGCCGCCGCCCCAGGGGACCCGGGGGGCTCCGGCGAACCCCAGGGCGGTGGTTACGGGCCCGGAGCTGCGGACGATCTGGAAGGCCACGCCCCGCACGAAGCCCCTGGAGAGGTCGGTCTCGTAGAACTCGGAGCTCATGATGCAGTCGGCGCTGGGGCCCTTGTACCCCTCCAGGAGGTCGTCGAACACGCCGGTCACCATGGCGTAGGGATGGAACATCAGGTTCCTGCCCACCAGGCCGCTGCCGTTGGAGAGGCCGTCGGGGAAGAGGCCGGACTTGGAGTTGAGCAGCAGCCGGGGGGTGCCGACGCCGTTGCAGGCCATCACGACGACCCGGGCCTTCTGCTCCCGGACCCGGCCCTCCTCATCGTAGTAGACCGCGCCCGTTGCCAGGCCGTCCCTGCCGACGGTGACCTCCCGCACGCGGCAGCCGGTCTTGAGGACGGCTCCCCCGGCGATGGCCCTTGGCCAGTAGGTGACGTCGGTGCTGGCCTTGGCTCCCAGGGGGCAGCCGATCTCGCAGGGACCGCAGTTGTTGCAGGCGGAGCGGCCGTCGTAGGGCCGGGTGAGGATGGCGGTATCGGAGGGCCACCAGTGCCACCCCAGCTTGTCGAAGCCGCCGGCCATGGTCTCTCCCAGCTTCCCCAGGGGGATGGGCGGGGTCTGCCGGTCTGACTTGGGTGGATAGGCCGTGTCGCCGACCATGCCGGCGACGCCCATCATCCGGTCGTTCAGGTCGAAGTAGGGCTCCAGCTCCTCGTAGGTGACGGGCCAGTCGTCGGCCACGCCGTCCAGGGAGCGCACGCGGAAGTCCGAGGGGTGCATGCGGGGGAAGTGGGCGCTCCAGTGGATGGTGCTGCCGCCCACCGCGTTGTACATCAGGGGCGTGATGGGCGACTCGGAATCGTTGACGGGGTAGTCCTCGGGCAGCCGCCTCCCGTTGGGGTCGGGGTTGAAATCGGTGACCCTGTGGGTCTCCCAGTCGTCCAGGAGAGCTGGATAGGCTTTGGTGTCCTTCCAGGGGCCCTGCTCCAGGCACGTCACGCCTATGCCGGCCTGGGCCAGGCTCCAGGAGAACGCCGCGCCCGAGGCTCCCGCGCCTATGACGAGCACGTCCACTACGTCGGCTTTCCGACCCATATGCGCCTCCGTGTCTTGGGACGAGTCTGAGGGAGATTATATCAAAGCTGGGCTGGCGGGGAGGGTAAGGGCCGTCTTGTTGACACTCCGAAAGTGGCGCTGGTACCATTGCGGCACCGCGCAGCCGTGCCTGGGGAGGTCCGCGCGAGCACCGGCCTGATCGCGAGACAGGCCTGAAGGAGGGCGTCCATGGCGGACACCACCTCCGACCGCATGTCCAACGAGGAGCTCCAGGACCTGCTGATAACCCTGTTCGGCAGGCTCCCGGAGCCGGACCTGACAAGGGAGAACACGGCCCTCCTGTGCATCGACGTCCAGTACATGGACGCCCACCCGGACTACGGCCTGGGCGCCCGGGCCCAGGAGCTGGGGCTGAACGACAAGCTCAGCTACTTCTGGAGCCGGATAGACGAGATGGTGCTGCCCAACATGCAGAGGGTGATGGCGGCGGCCCGGAAGGTGGGGGTGGAGGTGGTCCACGTTCGGGTGGCTTCCCAGACGGCGGACGGGCGGGACAGCACGCTGCGGTACAAGGCCCTGGGCCTGAAGACGCCCCGGGACACCAAGGGGGCCCAGTTCCTGCCCGAGGTGGCGCCCGGCGAGGACGAGCTGGTGGTCAGCAAGGTGACCTCCAGCGTGTTCAACTCCACGAACATCGACCGGCTCCTGCGCAACATGGGCATCAAGAACCTGATCATCATGGGCGTGGTCACCAACGGCTGCGTGGAGTCCTCCACCCGCAGCGCGGCGGAGCTGGACTACGGGACCATCGTGGTGGAGGACGCCACGGCGGCAATGGCCCCCCAGCTACACGAACACTCGATCATCAGCATGAGCTACAAGGACGCCTACATCATGTCCTCGGACGAGGTCGTGAAGAAGCTGGAAGCTCTTTCTTAGGGAGGTACGTGGGGGGGGGGGCGCGTGTCTTGGCGCCGCCCGCCCGGTGGGTCTTTGTGTCCGGGGGAACGTCCAGTCGAGGCCTCCCCGCCCCTGGCTTCCGGCCCTCGTATCAAGTACGAGGACGCGCCTGCGCCAGAACGACCGGTGGGGGATGAGGAGGAGCCCGTGCTCGACCTGCTGATACGAGGGGGCAGGGTAGTGTCCCCCGAGACCACCCTGGAGCAGGACGTGGGGGTGCGGGACGGCAAGATCGTCTCGCTGACCGTGCCGGGG
Organism: Dehalococcoidia bacterium; assembly: GCA_965207305.1. Lineage (GTDB taxonomy): Bacteria > Chloroflexota > Dehalococcoidia > Lucifugimonadales > JAGWBF01 > JAGWBJ01. Next base: position 1,092,527 of record CBDBMB010000004.1, read on the forward strand.
GCGGGCCCCACCGGGGCCGCCCGCGTTGTGGACGCCCGAGGCAAGTACGTCCTGCCCGGGGGCATCGACGCCCACGTCCACTTCGGGATACAGTTCCCCGCCTTCAGGATACAGTCCCCCTTCGACGCCAGCCGGGCTGCGGCCTGCGGCGGGACCACGACGATTATCGACTTCGCCTGGCAGCAGCACCCCCACAACACCCTGATGGAGGCGATACAGACCAAGCGGGCCGAGATGGACGAGGCGATGGTCGTGGACTACGGCCTGCACGCCATCATCTCGGGGGACGTGGAGCAGTCGGTAATCGAGGAGGTGCCCAGGGCCATCGAGTACGGCATCCCCACCATCAAGCTCTTCACCTGCTTCCCGGCGGGGCCGGGCTCCGCGGGCTTCATGGTGGAGGACGGCCGGATATGGGGCATCTTCCAGCAGCTGTCGGCCCACGGGGGCATGGCGGTGCTCCACGTGGAGGACCAGTGCATCATCGAGCAGGCGACCCGGCAGCTCTTCCGGGAGGGCCGCACCGAGGGCAAGTACATCGGCGAGGCCCGGCCGCACCTGGCGGAGGTGGCGGCGTTGAACCGGATGCTGGTGCTGGCCCAGTGGACCAAGACGCCCATCTACTTCGTCCACATGTCCACAAAGGAGGGGGTCGCGGCCATCGCCCAGGCCCGGGCCCAGCGGCGGCCCGTGTACGGTGAGGTGCTGCACCACTACCTGAACTTCACCAACGACGACTACTTCAAGCCCAACGGCCTGATCTACCACAACTACCCGCCGCTGAGGCCCAAGGAGGACCAGGACGCCCTCTGGGCCGGAGCCCTGGACGGGTCACTGAACGTGGTGGCCTCCGACGACTTCACGGTGCCCCTGGCGGACAAGCTGCTGGGACAGACGGTGGACAATGTCACCGGGGGCAACAACGGGGTGGAGATACGCCTGCCCATCATGTTCTCCGAGGGGGTCTCCAAGGGGCGCATGAGCGTGAACCGGATGGTGGCCCTGACCTCCACCAACCCGGCCAAGGTGTTCGGCATGTATCCGCAGAAGGGCTTCATCGGCCCCGGCGCCGACGCCGACATCGTGGTGGTGGATCCGGACCTGAAGAAGACCATAACCCTGGCCGACCTCCACTCCGCCTGCGACTACACGGTATGGGAGGGGTGGGAGCTGCAGGGGTACCCGGTGATGACCGTCTCCCGGGGCAGCGTGGTGATGGAGGACGGCCGGTTCCTGGGCGTGCGGGGGGCGGGCCGGTTTATACCCAGAACCCTGGCCCCGGAGGTGCTGGCGGGGCCCACGGTGACGTAGGGCCCCGGACCCTGGCCCCGGAGGTACTGGCGGGGCCTACGGTGACGTAGAGCCCGTTCCCGGCGCCTGACGGGCGTACGGGGGACGGGAATATCTCAAGGAGGAGTCAATGGCCGACACAGCAGACGTAGTGGTGGTGGGAGCCGGGGTCATCGGGGGCGCCGTCGCCTACTACCTGGCCCGGGAGGGGGCGAAGGTCCGGATCCTGGAGCAGGAGGCCATCGGCAGCGGGGCCTCGGCCCACGCCACGGGCTCCATCAGCCTGGTGGGCGCCGAGTTCGTGCCGGGCCCGTCCTTCGAGGAGGCCCTGGAGTCGTACCGGATGTTCCCCGACCTGGTCTCCGCCCTGGAGGAGGAGACGGGCATGGACCTGCTGTTCCAGAGGAAGCCCTCCCTCCGGCTGGCGTTGGACGAGGAGGAGGAGCGGCTCATCGAGGACCTGCGGACGTGGCAGATGGAGCTGCGGCCGACCCGGTGGATAGACGGGGACGAGGTGCGCAGGATCGAGCCGCGTCTGAGCCCCAACATCCTGAAAGCGGCCTACGAGGACGAGTCGTCGCAGCTCGACAGCTACCGGCTGACCCTGGCCCTGGGAAGGGCGGCGGAGGAGCGGGGCGCGGAGATGCAGCTCCGCAAGGTGACGGGCCTCGTCACCGAGGGGGCCCGCGTGACGGGTGTGAAGACCTCGGGGGGAGAGCTCCACTGCGGCACGGTGGTGCTGGCGGCCGGGGCGTGGTGCGCGGACTTCGGGGGCGACCTGGGATACACCATACCGGTGCGCCCCCTGAAGGGGGAGCGGCTGCTGCTCAAGTACGAGGGCGACCCCCTTCCGGTACTGATCAGCTCCCCCAAGCGGGGCCACATGATCAGCCGGCTGGACGGGCTGCTGAGCGTGGGCAGCACCGGAGGCAGGGACTACGACGACCAGTCGCTGTTCCTGGGGGTGGAGTTCGACAGGGTGCCCACCGAGGCGGCCCGGCTGGAGCTCCTCCAGCGGGCCATCGACGTGTTTCCCGTCGTGGAGAGCGCGCAGCTCGTCCAGCAGCTCGCCGGGTCCCGGCCCCTGACGCCGGACCGGATGCCCATCCTGGGCCCTGTACCGGGCTGGGATGGGGTGATGCTGGCCACCGGGCACGCCACCAAGGGGATACACCTGGCGCCAATAACGGGGCGGGTGATCGCCGACTACGTGCTCCGGGGCAAGACGGATGTGCCGGTGGACATGGACGCCTTCCTGGTGTCCCGCTTCGACGCATCGGACTCCCACGACTACCGGGAGGCGGGGAAAAACGTGGAGGAGTAGGGTCGGGGGTGTGGGTACCTGCTTTCGCGGGCATGAGGGGTTATAGAATCGCCGGTATGACGGTTATAGAACGGTATGCCGGTCATGCACCGGTTTCGTAAACCGCAGCGATGGGTGTTGGCCCCGGCCAACCGGTCTCTGCTGGGCCTTGCCGCGTTCCTGGTCATCCCATCGGTCGGCGAGGTGGAGAAGTACCTGGGAGCCCCCGGCCTGGGATGCTATCTGGTCCTCGTCCCCGTCGTGCTCCTCGTCCCCTATCGCCGCCTCGTCAACTGGTTCCTGGTGAGTGTCACCAATGCCCAAGCGGTCGTCCTTGCCGTGGTCACGCTCGCATCCGTGGCGGTGGCGTTCGCAGTCGTCTATCCCATCGCTGATTCCGGGGTCGTCGGTGGGGGCACTGACCGCGACGAGGCCCTGGACATCGCGGCGCGGGAACTGCTACACGGCAGGTATCTCTACGGGCTCGACACTGACCTGGGCAATCCCATCTCGCCCATGCCCGGCGCCGTGTTGTTGGCTGTGCCCTTCGTGCTGATGGGCAACTCGGCATATCAGGTGTTCCTATGGTTGCCCGTCTTCGTCCTTGTCCTGGCCCGCTTGTTCGGGTCCCTTGCCCTGGCCCTGGTGCTACTGTGGACCATCCTCATAGTCGCGCCCGCCGTGCCCCGGGACATCGTGATCGGCTCCGACCATCTCTCCAACAGCCTGTACGTCTTCATATTCAGCTTGGTGATGGTCAGGACGTGCGCCACCACCACCGCCGTGCGGTTGAAAGCCCTATCGGCGGCCCTGCTGGGCTTGGGCCTGTCCTCCCGGGCCAACTTCGTGTTGGTACTGCCGTTGGTGTTCTCCCAACTCGTCCGGGACGCCGGATGGAAGGACGCGGCCCGGTACACGAGCATCACCTGCGGCACCCTGGCAGCCGTCATCCTGCCGTTCTACCTGTACGCCCCCCAGGACTTCAGCCCCCTGCACGTTGCCGGCAGACTCGACTCGACGATACCCCACACGTTTACCGTAGTCTTGGCACTGGTCGGGGCAATGACCCTGGCCTTTGCCCTTCGGAGTACGGACGGCGACTATGTGGCCCTGTTCAGGCGTCTTGGCCTCTTACAAGCGTCCCTCGTGCTCGCCGATATGGGCCTGCGGTCATGGGACGCGGGAGCGCCCATGCTTGACAATCGCGGAGTGCTATTCCTGGCATTCGGGGCCCTCGCGTTCTTTCACGACGTGGCCCAGAGGGAATGGGGTCGCGCCGCTACGGTATGACGGTGGCGACGGGGCTAGGTGCGAGACGCCCTAGGGGCCGGGGGGCAGCGAGTAGGTGGCCGGGGTCTCGGTGAGCTTTCCCTCCCTGGCCAGCTTGGTCAGGTGGGTGAGGACGTTGCGAGCGGCGGGGTCGCGGAGCTCCCGGCGCAGGTTGCGGGGATAGATGTACTCCATTATCTCTCCCACGGTCTTGTGCCCTTGGCCGACCGCCTCCAGCACCTGCCGCTCCCGCCGCTCCCGGTGGGAGATGTAGGAGCGGATGCGGGGGGCTGCTTCGCGCACGACGGGGCCGTGTCCCGGGCAGATGGTCTCGGGCCGGTAGGTCTCCAGCAGGGCGAGGGAGGCCATGTACTCCCCCAGGTCCCGGACCGTGGTAGTGGAGGCGCCCAGGATGGTGTCGCCGGTGAACATCACCCGATCCCCGGGCAGGTAGAAGCACACGTGGTCGTCTTCGTGGCCGGGGGTGAAGAGCGCCCGGAGCCCGGCCCCTCCGCCGGTCCTGACCACCTCCCTTGACCTCAGGGGAGAGACGATGGACGCGTCGCCCAGGGTACGGGTCAGCCGCTCCCGCAGCCTGGGGTGGCACCTGACCGTGCAGCCGTCGCCGTTTTCCCGGGGAAAGCCGCTGAAGTACTCCTGCAGCCGGTCGACCCCGCCGACGTGGTCCGAGTGGCCGTGGGTGACGAGGACGGCGTCTATGGCCGGGCTGCCGAGATCCCGGTGGAACTCCTGGATGCGGCGGGTCCAGGCCCTGTAGTGCTCGCCGGTGTCGATGACCACCATGGACTCGCCGGGGTCGCCGACGAAGTAGATGTTGGTCCCTCCCGGGTGCATGGCCCCGGGGCCTGTCCTTTCCTCGGAGATGTGCACGGCGTATACGCGGTCAGAGACCTGCATGGGGGGGACCGCCTTTCTGCATTGTTCAGTAGGACGGGCAGTTGGACATTCAGTGGGACCAGGATGTCTGTCCGGTCAAATAAAGCAGGCGTGTCAGCTCAGTGCTCCATCAGGGAGCCGCCGTTGACGTTGATGCACTGGCCGTGGATGTAGGAGGCGGAGGGGGTGCAGAGGAAGGCGATGAGCCCGGCCACGTCCTCGGGGGCGCCGGCGCGCCCCAGGGGAATCTGGGCCGTGAGCTTGTTCCAGGCCTCGCCGCGGCCCACCGTCTCGGTGCGGGAGGTGTCCAGGAGGCCGGGGCAGACGGTGTTGACGTTGACGCGATGGGGGGCCATCTCCCGGGCGAAGGACATGGTGAAGCCGTGGATGGCCGCGTTGGCGGCGGAGTAGGCGGCGGCGTTGGCAGGGCCGGTCTTGCCGAAGCCCGAGGAGACGTTGACGATCTTGCCGCCCTCGCCCTGCCTGACCAGCTCCCGGGCGACGGCCCTGGAGCAGAGGAAGGCGCCCACGACCTTCACCTCGAGGGCCAGGCGAAAGACGTCCTCGGGCAGGTCGGTGACGGGAGCCCGGTCGGGGCCCCGGGGAGCGACGGCCAGGTTGACCAGGATGTCGACCCGGCCCAGGCTCTCCAGGGTGCGGTCCACCATCTCCTGGACCTGGCCGGCGCGGGTGACGTCCACGGACATGGCCAGGGAGCGGCGGCCCAGGTCCCGCACCTCGGCGGCCACGCTGTCGACGCCTTTCCAGCCGGCGCTCCGCTCGCTTTCGGGGAAGGTAGAGGGATCCCGGGCCGTGCCGGTAACGGTCACGTCGCAGCCCTTGGCGGCCAGGGCCAGGGCCGAGGCGCGTCCGACGCCTGCCATCCTAGAGGCGCCGACGACTATGGCGACCTTGCCAGCCAGCTCAGCCACGGTCAGTAGCCGACGGCGTAGGCCTCGCAGCGGGGGTCGGCCCCGCCCCGGAGGACGCCGGTGGCCGGGTCGCGGGTTATGATGCAGTAGAGGGCCGAGCCCTCCCACCAGTCGGGGTACCGTTCGACCACGTGTCCCTTGGTCCCGAGGGCCTCGGTCACGTCGTTGGGGATGCGGCCCTCCATCCTGAGCATTCCCGGCTCGTACTTGGAAGGGGATGAGGAGGAGGGGAAGCTGTAGCTGTAGAAGCGTGGCTCCTCCACGGCCTCCTGGGGGTCTCGGCCGAACTCTAGGACGTTGAGGATGAGTTGGACGGTGCCCTGGGGGATGTGGTCGCCGCCGTGGGCGCCGACGGCCATGACGGGCTCCCCGTCCCGAAGGACCAGAGCGGGTGCGGGGGTGAGCCTGGGCCGCTTGCCCGGCTGGACGGAGGAGGGGTGCCCCTCGTCGACCTTGGACTGGTAGCCCCGTAGGGAGAAGGCCAGGCCCGTGCCGGGGATGATGGGGCCGCCGGACTTGGTGCCCTCGCTGGGGGTGCAGGAGAAGATGTTGCCCTCCCGGTCAATGACGGCGAAGTAGGAGGTGCCGCCGCCGTGGTCCCCGGCCGTGGCGGAGACGGCCGGGGCCTCGCCGGGCGACCGAGGCTCCCCCTCCAGGACGGCGCTGGGGCGGCGAGGGTCTCCGGCGGGGGGCATGCCCGGCCAGGCGCGGCCGGGGTCGATGAGGGAGCGGCGTTGGGCCAGGTACTCCTCGGAGAGCATGGCGTCTATGGGCACGTCGACGAAACGGGGGTCGCCCACGTACTTCTCCCGGTCGGCGAAGGCCAGGTTCAGGGCCTGGCTCACGGTGTGGATGTACTCGGCGGAGTTGTGGCCCATGGAGGCGAGGTCGAACCCCTCCAGTATCTTCAGGGCCTGGGGAGCCGTGGGGCCCTGGCCCCAGGGACCGGTGCAGTAGACCTGGTGCCCGCGGTAGCTGACGGATACGGGGGGCTCGATGGAGACGCGGCAGGCCGCCATGTCCTCCTGGGAGATGAGCCCGCCCTGCTCCTGGGAGTAGGCGGCGATCTTCTTCCCCAGCTCTCCCACGTAGACGTAGTCACGCACGGCCTGGAGGGCGGTCTCGCGGCCCCGGCCCCGGTTGGAGGCCTCGATCTCGGCCAGGGTGGCCAGGGTGCCGGCCAGGTCGCGCTGGTAGAACATCTCGCCCCGGCGGGGGGGCCGTCCGTCGGGGAGGAACACCTGGGCGGTGGTGGGCCAGGCGTTGTACAGGTCGAAGGCGGTGTGCAGCCTGTCGGACAGGTAGCGGTACATGGGGAACCCGTTGCCCGCCAGGTCGGCGGCGGCTGCGGACACGTCGGCGAAGGTCATGGTGCCGAAGCTGGAGAGGGCGGTGATCCAGGCGTCGGCCGCCGCGGGGGTGAGGGAGCGGGAGATGCCGGGTGGGATGAGGCCGCCGTGGTTGCGTTTGAAGTAGTCCACCGACGCGGCCTTGGGCCAGACGCCCAGGCCGTCGATGGTGGTCACCTCCCGGCGGTCTGCCAGGTACATGATGGTTGGGGCGACGCCGAGGAAGCTGCAGTCGTCGACGTGGACCACGTTGAGGGCCAGGCCCACGGCCACGCCGGCGTCGATGGCGTTGCCGCCCCTGCGCAGGATGTCCAGGCCGGCCATGGCGGCGCTGGGGTGGCTGGCGACGACCATGCCGTTGACGCCCTGCATGAGGGGGCGGTAGCTGGTCATGGTTGTTCCGGGAACTGGCATGACGACCTCCGGGGGGTGGGCTCTCGGCTAGGGCTGGCTCACGGGCATTCTAGACGCGGCCCCTCGGGCAGTCAACCGATTGCCAGGGGCTGTATCCCCGTTGACGCCAGCCTGTCGCCTAGTGTCTAATGTCCACACAGGCGTTGGACGGACTTCAAATGCTCACGGCAGCGGCATTGGAATACAGGCAACAAGCGCGCGTCTTCTGGGAACAAGCCCAAGAAGAACTGGCGAATGGCGACTTGTTGCAGGCCTCAGAAAAGGGCTGGGGCGCCGCTGCCCAGATGGTCAAAGCAGTAGCAGAATGTCGCGGCTTGCAGCACAAGGCGCACAGAGACTTGTTCAAAGTGGTCTCCGGACTGGAGAACGACGACCTCAAGGTGCAATTCGCGACGGCCAATAGCTTACATACAAACTTTTACGAAGGTTGGCTGGACCAAGTGCTGGTCGAGAGATACCTGGAAAGCGTTGGCGTGTTCATCCAAGCGCTAGACGACACCGAATTTGGGAACCATAGTCCATCCCGCGCATGACCCGCCGGACCTGATCAGTAGTTGTCCTTGGGGCCGGCCGCTGCGGCGTACCGATGCTCGTGACGTGGCTTGATGTGGGGATGTGTCCGGCAGATGTCCTGCTTCACCATCGTCCAGAAGGTCTCGATGGAGCCGGTGGAGATGCGTCCCTTCTTGACGTATTTACCTAGCGCATCCTTTGGTAAGGGACGACTTCGTCGGTTGTAGACCACGGCCCCCACGTGAGGCGTGGCATCGAAGAGGGATGTAATTCCCCAAAAAGCAGGAGGGCCCATGGGCGAGCTGGACGGCAAGGTGGCCATAGTGACGGCGGCGGGCAGGTACCGGGGGATAGGCCGTTGCGCGGCGGTGGCGTTGGCGCGGCTGGGGACGGACGTGGTGATTACCGGGACGGGCCGCGACCCCTCCACCTATCCCGAGGACGAGAAGGAGATGGGGTGGCGGGACATCGAGAGCACGGCGGAGCAGGTGCGTGGTGCGGGGCGCCGCTGCCTGCCCCTGGTGGTGGACGTGACGAAGTCGGACCAGGTGCAGACGATGGTGGACCGGACCCTGGAGGAGTACGGGCGGGTGGACATCCTGGTGAACAACGCCGCGTCTCCCCGGGGAGCGGACAGGGTGGCGGTTGTGGACCTGGACGAGGAGGTGTTCCGCTGGACCATGGAGGTGAAGGTGACGGGGACCTTCCTGTGCAGCCGGGCCGTGGCCAGGGTGCTGGCGTCCCAGGGCCAGGGGGGTAAGATAGTCAACATATCGTCGGTCATTGGGAAGACGGGTCCGCTGAACGCGGCGGCCTACGCCGCGGCCAACTCGGCGGTGCACGGGTTCACCATGTCCTTCGCCCGGGAGATGTCGGCGCACAACGTGAACGTGAACACGATTTGTCCCGGCACGATAGACACGTTCCGCAATGACGCGATGGGCCGGGGAGACGCGTGGCGGGAGTCGATCAACCGCATCCCCCTGCAGCGGGCGGGCACCCCGGAGGAGATCGCCGACTGCATCGCCTTCCTGTGCACGGATAGCGCGTCGTACATCCAGGGGCAGTGCATCAACGTCAACGGCGGGCTGGTGATGGAGCACTAGGGGTGGGGGCTACAGGTCCACGGTGACGCCGGCGCCCCGCTCCCGGGCGCGGTCGAGGACGAGGCGGGCCGCCACGGCGTCCTGGACGGCGACGCCGACGGACCTGTAGAGGGTGACCTGGTCCGGGGAGGTGCGACCGGGTCGGGAGCCCGACACCAGCTCCCCCACCTCGGCGTGGATGTGGTCTTCGGAGACGAGGCCGCCCCTGATGGCCGAGAGCAGGTCGTTGGGCGGCGGGGTGGCCGTCGTCACGGCCTGCCGGGACTCGACCACCACCAGGGAGCCCGCCACGGTCTCGTCGTCCAGCTCCCGTCCCTGGGGATTGAGCCCGACGCAGTTGACGTGGGCGCCCGGGGAGAGCCACCGCCACCGGAGCACCGGCTCCAGGGAGTGGGTGGTGGTGCAGACTATGTCGGCGTCTCGGCAGGCCTCCTCGAAGGAGGCGGAGGGAGTCACGGACATGTCCAGGCGCTTGGTGAGGTCGTAGGCCAGGGCCGCCGCCTTCTCAGGGTCGCGGCCCGCTATGCGCACCCTCTGGATGTCGCGGACCCTGGGGACGGCCAGGGCGTGGGCCCGCGCCTGGACGCCGGTGCCCAGCACTGCCAACGTCGAGGCGTCGGGCCGGGCCAGCAGCCGGGTGGCCAGGGCCGAGCAGGCCGCGGTCCTGGCGGCGGTGATGTGCTCGCCGTCCATGAGGGCGACGGGAGCGCCGGTGGCTTCGTCGAAGACGGCTATGACGGCGTGGTGGCTGGGCAGCCCGGCCCCGGCGTTGCGCGGGAAGACGGTCACCAGCTTGGTGGCCAGGGTGGCGGAGGAGGGGACGTAGGCGGACATGGACAGGAGCAGGCCGTCGTGGGGGGCCACGTTAGCGCCCACGCGGGAGGGCATGGAGACGGAGCCGATGCTCAGGTCGACCATGCCCTGGGCCACGGCGTCTATCAGTCCGTCGAAGTCCAGCAGGTCTTCGACGGTGGCCCGGTCGAGGACCAGGACCTTCACCACCGTGTCCCCGGCCTGGATGGAGCGCTCATGGGCGTCCTCCGAGAGTCGATTCCTGGTTGAGACCCTGGGTTGGGACGCTACCACGGATGGGGCCGTTGCACAAGTGCGCTAGCCCCAGTTCTTGGCCTTGGGCAGGGGGTAGGGGGCTTCCATGCTCTCGATATGGGAGGCGACGACGTTCATGGAGCCCTCGCGCCGTGAGACGACGCCGCGCACCTTCAGCACAGGCTCCCTTATCACCACGCGGTAGCGTTCGAAGACGTCCGGCCATACTATCAGGGGGACGTGGCCGAACTCGTCCTCCAGGGTGATGAACACGGCCTTGGCGCTGGGGTGCTGCCTGCGAATGACGAGGCCCGCGACGGTGACGGGCGCGCCCTCGTCCATCTCCACCGCTTGGTCGCTGGGCAGCACCTCCGGTCCGACGTGGGGCCTCAGGTAGGCCATGAAGTGGCCCGAGGGGTGCAGGCCCATGGTGCGGTACTCGGCCAGCATCGCCTCCCACCCGCCCAGGGGCGGCAGGTCGGCCATGTCCTGGTCCACGGGGAGGGGGAGGGCGAGCTGAGAGCCGGCGGGCCGGTACCTCAACCCCACCTCCCACAGGGCTGACCTGCGATCAGGGACGAGGGAGTCGAATGCGCCGGACATCACCAGGCCCTCCAGGGCCTCCCGCCGGAGGCCGGTGCGGGTCATGGCGTCGGCCAGGCTGCCGAAGGGCCCCCGGCTCCGGCGGGCCTGTAGCACGGCGCCGGCGCCCGACTCCCCCAGCCCCTTTACGCCGAGGAGGCCCAGCAGGAGTGCGTCGCCCTCGATGGTGCACTCGGCCAGGCTCTCGTTCACGTCGGGGTTCAGGACGGCTATTCCGTGGCGCTTGGCGTCCTCCTTCAGGGTCTCCAGGTTGTAGAACCCCATGGGCTGCTGGTTGAAGATGGCGACGAAGAACTCCAGGGGGTAGTAGAACTTCATCCAGGCCATCTGGTAGGCCGTTACGCCGAAGGCGAAGGCGTGGGACTCAGGGAACATGTACTGGCCCGAGAACTTCCCGAATATCTTGCGGACGACGTGCTCGGGGACGTTGCGTTGGGCCGCCCCCCTGGCGAACTTCTCCCAGTACATCCGGACCTGGGCCCCGTTGTTGTTCCGCCCGAAGGTACGGCGGAGGTCGTCGGCCTCCCTGGGGCTGAATCCCGCGACGTCCATGGCGAGCTGGTTGACCTGGTCCTGGAACAGAATTATTCCCAGGGTCCTTGCCAGGGCGCGCTCCTCCAGGGGGTGGTCGAAGCTCCAGGGCGCTCCATAGGCGTGCCTCCGCACGAACTCGCTGACGCCGTTGTTGGCCCCGACACCGGGCCTGACGGCGGCCACCTCGTAGGCCATCTCGGTGAGGTTGCGGGGCTTGATCCGGTTGACTGTCTGCATCTGGGCCGCCGACTCCACCTGGAAGATGCCTATGGTGTCGGCCCTGTGGATGGAGTCGTAGACCTTGGGGTCCTCGAAGTCGATGCGGGACAGGTCCACCGAGCGGCCGGTGCGGCCCTCGATGAGGCCGAGGGCCTCCTGCATCTGGGAGAGGGCGCCCAGGGCGAGGAAGTCTATCTTGACGAAGCCGGCGTCGTCTATGCTGTCCCTGTCCCAGTGGCAAATGTAGCGGCCGTCTATGGCCCCCGGCTGGACGGGCACCATGTCTATGAGTGGGGAGGAGCCTATCACCATGCCCCCGGGGTGCTGGGCCAGGTACTTGGGGAAGCCCTCGAGCTGGCCGGACATGTCCAGCAGGTCCCTCCATACTGGGGCGTCCACCTTGTGCCGGAAGTCGGAGAGGAGCTGCATCTCGGACCTCAGGCTCTCGGCGTGCCGGGTATCGACCCGTTTGGCCAGCTTGTCCACGTCCTCGGAGGGGAGGCCCAAGGCCTTGCCGAGGTCGCGGAGGGCGCCCTTCATCTTGTAGGTGCTGATCATGCCCGTGAGGGCGGCGTGGTCCCAGCCCCACTTTTCGTGCACCCGCTTGATGAGCTCCTCCCTGATGTCCCTGGGGAAGTCAAGGTCTATGTCGGGCACCGCTCCCATCTCGTCGTTCAGGAAGCGGTCCAGGGAGAGGTCGAACTCCAGGGGGTCTATGTGGGAGAGGCCGATGAGGTAGCCGACCAGCATGGCCACCGATGAGCCCCTGCCCCTGCCTGGGGGCCTCTCCTCCACGGGCACCTCCCGGTCCCCAAGGCCCAGGTCGGCCATCACCTGGTGGGCTATACCGATGATGTCGTGGTAGATGAGGAAGAAGCCGGCGAGGTTGTGCCTCCGCACCAGGCGGAACTCCTCTTCCAGCCGCTCCAGGACCCTGGAGGTCATGGGACGGTACTTGCGCGCGGCCGCCTCGCGGCAGAGCTTTTCGAGGTAGCTCTGGGGGGTGTGGCCGTGGGGCACCGGGTAGTCCGGGAACTCGTAGCCCAGGTTCCGGGTCAGGTGGAAGGTGCACCGTTCTGCTATCTCGCCGGAGGTCCAGACAGCCTCCGGCGCATCCTGGAAGAGGCGCTGCATGTCCGCGGGGGACTTGAGATGGAAGTTGGAGTTGGGGCGGCGCTCCCTGTGGCTCTCCTCCAGGGTCTTCCTGTGACGTATGGCCACGAGGGCGTCCTGAAGCCGGTGGCGTTGGGGGACGTGGTAGTGGACGTTGTTGGTGGCCACCACCGGGACTCCCATCTGGCGGGCCAGCTGGTGCAGGAGCCTGTTTCGCCGGGTGTCGCCGTGGACCAGGTTCTGCTGGAGCTCGACGAACACGTTGTCCGTCCCGAAGCTCTCCAGGTATCCCCGGAGCTCCTCCTGCGCCTCTTCCCACCTGCCGTCGACCAGCAGGGAGGGCACCCTGCCCCTGGGGCAGCCGGTGAGCAGTATGAGCCCCTGGGCGTGGCCGGCAAGGTGCCTGGGGTCGAGGGCCGGGTCGCGGCGGCGGCCGGATATCCGGGAGTAGGTGACGAGCCTGCACAGGTTGCCGTATCCCTGGCGGGTCTCGGCCAGGAGGGTCAGGTGGGAGCCGTCCGCGAGGGTGACCTCCGCGCCGGTGATGGGCTGTATGTCCAGGCCGGCGGCGATGCGGGCAAACTGCATGGCCCCGCACAGGTTGTCGTGGTCCGTGAGGGCCATGGCGGGGTAGCCCAGCTCCCTGGCCCGCATGAGGAGCTCCTCCAGGGAGGAGGCGCCCTCCTGGAAGGAGTAGTTGCTGTGGCAGTGGAGCTCGGTGTACATGACGCCCCGGCCCGGGACCGGGCAGGGCCGCTCCCCTATGCCCGCTGCCTGTACCAGCGGCCGGTCAGGAGGTCGCGAAAGAGGGTCATGCCGGGCCCGTCCTCGGTGGCGACCCTGTAGTACCGCCTGGAGATGGGGGCGCTCCTCCACCACTCGTCGGCCAGCTCCCAAACGTCCTCCACGGAGGCTATCTTCAGCCACCGGCGGCCCACGAGCACGGCGAGGGGCTCCAGGCGGCAGTCTTCCTCGACGGTAAGGGGGTCGGGGAGGTTCAGGGCTCGAATTGGACCAGGGCCAGCCGTCTTTCCGGAATTCTCGACCACGGCTCCAGCTCCATTACCTTGTATACGGGGGGTTTGGTGCGCAGGCGCGCCTCAAGCTGCCTCATGGTCTCCCGAAGCTGCTCGCGCTTTCGGACGTCGGTCAGGAGGCTGGACTGTATGCCCGAGTCTCCCGCAATCCCCGATACGGTCAGGCGGAGGTCCTCGAGGGGGCCGGGAAGCCGGACCGTCTCCAGCCAGCTTTCGATGGTGGAAAGGGCCCTGTCCACGGCGCCGACGGGGCTCTTGAAGGCGAAGGTCTTTCTCCAGGGAGGCCTGTTCATGACCCTGCCCTCGACGAACATCGAGCGGACGTACCGGCCCCGGACGACGGGGTGGGCGAAGACCCTGGCCAGGAGCATCTCAGCGGCCGTCAACAGGGCGGAAAGGGTCGTGGCGGGGGAGGGGAAGGTCACCGACTCGCTCACCACGTCCTCCCGGCGCACGGCGTCGAGCTGGCTGCGGTCAATGCCGTTGGACAGCTCCCAGGCGACTCTGCCTTCGGGGCCAAGCTGGGCCTGGAGGGCGCCGACATGCAGGGAAGCCACCTGCCCCATGGTGTGAAGGCCGAAGCCGTGGAGCCGCGCCCTGCTGTCCCAGCCTATGGGGAGGAGGTCCACCGTGACGTCCTTCAGGAAGCCCGCCGCGTCCTCGGGGACCTTGGTCACCTGCCCCTCCCGGCCAGTCACGGCGGCCACGTATGCCGGGTACTTCGCCCCGGCCAGGCCGATGCGGGGGCCGTACCCTTCGGGCATCGCGTTCAACAGGGCGGTCATGGCGCGGGCCTCGCCGCCGTAGATGTCCTCTAGCCCGTGGACGCCCACGTAGGCGCGGCCCAGGTCCGCTCTCTCGACCAGGGGGCTTCGCTGCAGCAGCGAGTCGACGATCCTGTCGAACACCGCATGGTAGTAGGGCCGGTCCGCCTCGATGAGGGCGGCATTCTTGCACCGGGAGACGGCCTCCTGGAGGGGCATGCCGGCCGCGGCCCCCACCTCGGGGGAGGAGTCCAGCACGCGAGGGCCGCGGCCGGAATCGGCGAACACGATTGCCGGCCCGCCCCCGAGCTCGGTGTGCCGTTTCATCTCGGCCTTGAGGGGGAGGTGGGTTATCAGAGCGCAGGCGATCTTGGCGGTCATTTTGGGGATCGGATGCAGTGACATTAGAAACGCACATAAGTTCTAATGCCAATGGCCGGGAATGTCAAGGGGTGTTTGCCCCTATGGGGAGAGGGGTGGCTCGGTGTCTATGCCGTCCGTCGTCGTGTCATGCCGGCGGGCATGCCTGGAACGGCATGTGGGCGTGCTTGGGAGGGGTGGCCGTTGCCGGTGGTCCCGGGGACTACGTCCCGCGGGAGCGGCCATTGTTCTGGGGGGTCTGGGGTGTGGCGGCCTCGCTGGGGCCCTTCAGCTCGATGAGTATCTGGTTGTGGGGGACGTCGTTGACGTTGGTGATCACGTGCTCCACGCCGCCGCCGACGGCCGTGTACTGCACGTAGTGCTTGTCGTACTCTCGCGTCTCCTCCCCCTGGCCGGCGCGTTTGGAGTGTATCTTGCTTGGAGTGGTGTAGCAGTAGACGTAGTCGTGGTCGTGCCTGTGGTACTCGCACGACTCCCCGGGCTGGAGGGTCATGCTCCAGACCCGGATGCGGTCGTTCTCGAAGAGCAGCTCATCTCCCACGTTCTTGGACACCTCGCCGTGAGTGGTCGCCATGGCAGCCTCCTCCATCTGGCCAACGTGTTCGGATGCCGGAGTGTGCGGGAGCCCGCGCACCCACGGTCCCGATGCTGGGATGGTACCGGGAGTCCCGGAGGGTGTCAACTTGCAGCTCACCTCAGCCGGTCCAGCATGGCCAGGGGGGTCGTGGCCAAGAGGCCGCCGTCCACGGGCAGCACGACTCCCGTTATCCACCGGGCCTCGTCGCTGGCCAGGAAAACGCACGCCCACCCCACGTCCCAAGCTGTGCCCTCGGAGCCCAGGGGGACCTCCCTCTTGCGCAGCTCCCGGAACTCCTCGGTCATCACATCGGCCACCATGGGCGTGTTGATGCGCCCGGGCGCGATGCAGTTGACCCGCACGTTGTCCCTGCCGTGGGTCACGGCCATGGTCCGGGTCAGGGCGATCACCCCCGCCTTGGAGGCGGAGTAGGCCACGCTCCCGGTGATGGCTCCCCGCAGGGCCTCGGTGGAGGACACATTGACGACGGAGCCCCCACCGCACCGGACCATCTCGGGCACCGCGTACTTGCCGGTGAGCATCATGCTCTTCAGGTTCACGTCCAGGACGCGGTCCCACTCGTCCTCCTCCACGTTGGCCACCGTCCCGGAGCCGCCGATGCCCACGTTGTTGAAGAGTACGTGCAGGCCCCCGTACCGTTCCACCGCGGCCCTCACCATCCGCCGGCAGTCGGCGGCGCTGGTGACGTCTCCCGCGTAGACCGACGCCTCTCCACCCTCGGCGTGTATGGTCTCCAGGGTCTCCTGGGCGTGCCGGGGCTCCACGTCCACCAGCAGGACGCTGGCCCCCTCCCGGGCCATCAGTATAGACGCCGCCTTGCCCGTGCCGACGCCGGGGCCCCTGGAGCCGGCCCCCGTCACGATGGCCACCTTGCCCTCCAGCCTGAGGTGTTTCTGCTCCATGTCTCTCCCTCCCTGTGCGTAACGGCTTGGCTTGGATTCTATCAGGGCCGCGACGGCATGGGCCCTGTGCTGGAACCATGGGGCGCCGGTGGTACAATGGTCGAAAGTCTTGCGGAAGGCGGTGTGCCATGACCTCCAACATAGTGCTCTCCACCCAGGACTACCGGGTCGTGGGCACGCGGCCCATACGCCCCGACGGGGCGGACAAGGTGGCCGGCCGGGCGCGGTACGCCGCCGACGTGGCCCTGCCCGGTCTTCTCCACGGCAAGATACTGCGAAGCCCCCACGCCCACGCGCGGATCAGGTCCATCGACGCCACTAGGGCCCTGGCGCTGAAGGGTGTGAGGGCGGTGGTGACGGCCGCCGACCTGCCGGAGACCTCGGCCAGCCTGGCGGACCTGGAGGAGGGGGCCATGGTGAACTACGGCTTCTACAGCCGCAACGTGATGGCCCGGGAAAAGGCCCTGTACCGGGGCCACGCGGTGGCGGCGGTGGCCGCAGTCGACCCGCAGACGGCCGAGGAGGCGTTGGGCCTGCTGGACGTGGAGTACGATGTGCTCCCGCCGGTGCTGAACGCCCGGGACGCCATGGCCGAGGGCGCCCCCATCCTCCACGAGAGGCTCCTGACCATGTCCAGCCCGGCGTTTCGCGTCGGCGGATACGGCGACGAGGACACGCCCGAGGGCACCAACGTGGCGAACCACTTCGAGTTCAGGCTGGGGGACCCGGAGGAGGGATTCCGGCAGGCCGACGTGGTGGTGGAGCGGGAGTACCACACCAGGCCCGTGCACCAGGGATACATAGAGCCCCACTCGGCCACGGCCAGGTGGAGCAGCGACGGCACGGTGACCATCTGGACCAGCAGCCAGGGCCACTTCGCCCTGCGGGACCACACGGCCACCATCATGGGACTGCCCGTGTCCAAGGTCACCATCATCCCCATGGAGATCGGCGGCGGGTTCGGGGGGAAGGGCCAGGGGGGCTGCTACATCGAGCCCGTGGTCGCCGCCCTCTCCCGGAAGACGGCCCAGCCGGTGAAGCTGACCATGAGCCGGGCGGAGGTGTTCGAGGGGACGGGCCCCACCTCGGCCAGCCACCTCCGGGTGAAGATGGGGGCGACGCGGGAGGGCCGGATCACGGCGGCGGAGGCCAGCCTGACCTACGAGGCGGGGGCCTTCCCGGGCTCGCCGGTGCCCTCGGCCTGCCGGACCATATTCGGCCCCTACGACGTGGAGAACGTGTACATCGAGGGGTACGACGTGGTGGTCAACACTCAGAAGGCCGCCGCCTACCGGGCGCCCGGGTCCCCGGCGGCCGCCTTCGCCGCCGAGACGGTGGTGGACGAGCTGTGCCGGAAGCTGGAGATGGACCCCATAGAGTTCCGCTTGCTGAACGCCTCCAAGGAGGGGACCAGGCAGGCGGCGGGCCCGGCCTTCCGGCGCATCGGCAACGTCGAGATGCTCCAGGCCGCCAAGGACCACCCCCACTCGTCGGCCCCGCTGGAGGGGCCTAACCGGGGGCGGGGGGTGGCCAACGGCGCCTGGTTCAACGGGACGGGGCCGGCGAGCGCCATCGCGGGGGTGAACGCCGACGGCACCGTGAGCCTCGTGGAGGGGTCGCCGGACATCGGGGGCAGCCGGGCCGCGGCCGCCATGCACCTAGCCGAGGTGCTGGGCATCGCCCCCGAGGATGTGACGCCCACCATCGCGGACACCGATTCAATCGGGTACAGCTCCGGGGCCGGCGGGAGCGGCGTGACTTTCAAGACGGGGAGGGCGTGCTACGAGGCCGCCCTGGACGTGAGGCGCCATATGATAGAGCGGGCGGCGGCGATCTGGGACGTGCCCCCGGAGGACGTGGACTACGTGGACGCGGTCCTGCAGCACAGGTCGGATCCGGAGCTGAGTATGACCTTCAAGGAGCTGGCCGGCCAGCTCAACTCCACGGGAGGGCCCATCGTGGGACGGGCCACGGTCAACCCTGCGGGGGTCGGCCCGGCCTTCGCCTTCCACATGGTGGACGTGGAGGTGGACCCGGAGACGGGCAAGGTGGACATCCTGCGCTATACGGCCCTCCAGGACGTGGGCAAGGCGGTCCACCCGGGGTACGTGGAGGGGCAGATGCAGGGTGGAGCGGTGCAGGGCATCGGCTGGGCGTTGAACGAGGAGTACATCTTCGACGCCGAGGGCAGGATGGTGAACCCCAACTTCCTGGACTATCGGATGCCCACAAGTCTGGACCTGCCCATGATCGACACGGTTATAGTGGAGGTGGCCAATCCGGGCCATCCCTACGGTGTCCGCGGGGTGGGGGAGGTGTGCATCGTCCCCCCGATGGCGGCCGTGGCCAACGCCATCCACGACGCCGTGGGGGTCCGCCTGACGGAGCTGCCCATGAGCCCGGCGAGGGTGCTGGAGGCCCTGTGGGAGCGGGGGGAGTAGGCCCGGGGCGTGCGGCAGGGTCCGGTGGTGACGAAGAGGGCCCCGCCAGCCTTTCCACCACCGGACGGCGGGTGTATAGTTAGGAGTGGGTAGCTACCAACTGGAGGGTGATGTCCCCATGATGTCGCCGGGACCGGGGAACGACTTTCTTATCCAACGGCTCAAGCAGCTCCGCAAGGAGAAGGAGAGTGACGTGCGGCCCCGGAGCAGGCGCCACATCGGGCCGTTCGGAGGGGAGACGTCCTTTGCCTTCCTGGGAATCGTAGGCATCGGCTGCGCCATCGTACTGGTACTCGTGGAGTACCTGCTCTAGCAACGGGGCTCTAGCGAAGGGGCTTTGACGAAAGAGCCCCAGTGAAGGACGGCTCGAGCATGACCAGCGGCACGACCGACGTGAAGGGCCTGGTGCGGGACCATTACGGGGAGAGGGCCCGGCGGGCCTCCGCGGGACCGACCTCCGAGCCGTGCTGCGGGCCCTCCGCCATCTACTCGCCCCTGGAGTTGGAGGGCCTGCCCCCGACGGTGACCGCCGCCTCGGCGGGATGCGGCAACCCCACGGCCCTCGCCGGCATAAGGGAAGGGGATGTCGTGCTGGACCTAGGGAGCGGCGGGGGAATAGACTGCTTCATCGCATCCAGGCAAACGGGAGAGTCCGGGTGGGTCCTCGGTGTGGACATGACGCCGGACATGGTCCAACTGGCCAACGGCAACGCCAGGAAGCTGGGCGTCTCCAACGTCGACTTCGTGCTGGGAGAGCTGGAGCACCTGCCACTGGCCCCGGCATCGGTGGACGTGCTCGTCTCGAACTGTGTGATAAACCTGTCCACGGACAAGGACGCGGTGTTCCGGGAGGCGTTCCGGGTGCTGAAGCCGGGCGGCCGGCTCCACGTCTCGGACATAGTCCTGGACCGGGAGCTGCCCGACGAGCTGCGGCGCAATGCCGAGCAGCTGGTGGGCTGCATAGCCGGCGCCGACCTACGTGAGGTCTACCTGGAGCGCATGCGGCGTGTTGGGTTCACCGGCGTGACCACGCGGGAGGCCGTCGCCTTCCGTCCGGGCGACGTGACCGGCGTGGTGAGCGCCAAGGTGGAGGCCACCCGGCCTCCGGACCGGTAAGCGGCCGGTCCGGAGCGGGGGCGCCGGGTTCGTATCCCGTTTCTAGCTTGCGGCGCCGACGGGGGCGTCGAGGGCGTCCAGGCCCCTTCTCACCGTACCCAGGATGGATGTCATCTCGGTCTCGAGGCGCCGCAGGGTCTGCAAGACGTAGGCGTCTGCCTCGGTCCTGTTCCGCTGGGCCTCGGTGGCGGCCTGGTTGGTCATACGAGTGGCCTTCCGCTCGGCCTCTTCCTCCAGCTCGGCGGCGTGTCGCCGCGCCGTGGCCAGCACGTCGCTCTGGTCCACCCTGTTCCTGAACTCCGACTCGGCCTGGGACCTGGTGCGCTTGGCGTCGATCTGGGCCTGGCTGAGGATGTTGTCCTTCCTCTCGATGACCTCCTGGGCGGCGCGAAGGTCCTGGGGTATGGCCAGGCGCAGCTGCTCGACCACCTCCATGAGCCTGTCGTCGTCCACCAGCCTGTTCCTCGTACCGGGCATCACCCGACTGGTCGTCACCAAGGCCTCCAGCCTGTCGATAATATTGAGTATGTCCATGGGTCCCTCCCTCCTAATAATAGTCCGGGCCTATAATAGCTCGGGCCGATAATAATTCGGGCCGCTACTCCGGCGACCTCATTTTGCGCTGGACCGCATCCATGACGTGGGCGGGCACCAGGTCGGTGGCGTCGCCGCCCAACCCGATGACCTCCTTGATCAGACTGGAGCTTACGTACTGGTATGGCAGGCTTGCCATCATGCACACCATCTCCACGTCCGGCGCCAGCTTCTTGTTCATGTAGGCCATCTCGAACTCGTACTCGAAGTCCGACCCGCTGCGGAGGCCCCGGACGATGACGCCGGCGCCTATCCGTCTGGCGGCTTCGACGACCAGGCCGGAGAACCGGGTGACCTCGACGTTGGGGAGCTGCTTCACGGACTGGAGGAGCAGGTCCACCCGCTCGTCGGTGCCGAAGAGCAGCTTCTTGGAGGGCGTGTCGTACACCGCCACCACCACGCGGCTGAAGATGGCCGCGGCCCGGGACGCGATGTCCACGTGGCCCTCGGTCACGGGATCGAAGGAGCCCGGGTAGATGGCCGTTACCACCCGCCGTCTCCCTTCTCGAAGAAGTCCACGGCGCTGTCGCCGTAGGGGTAGCTGCGGGTCCTTGTCAGGTCCTGGTACGCGCTCTGCAGAGAGGTCCTCTTGGAGTGGCCGACCACCACCCGGGCGCCCGTTTCCAGCAGGGTCGAGCGGGCCAGTCCCTCCACCACGTCGTCCAGGGACGCCAGCTTGTATGGGGGGTCCATGAGCACGAGCTGGTAGGGCCCCTCCAGGACTCCCACGGCCCTGGCCGCGGACATGCAGTGGACGCCGGCCTGCGGGGCGAACCCGGTGGAGGCCACGTTCTGCCGAAGGACCGCGCACTGGCGGGGATGGCGTTCCACGAAGTCGGCCCAGACCGCGCCCCGGCTGAGGGCCTCGATGCCCAGGGAGCCGGTGCCCGCGTACAGGTCCAGGGCCCGGACGTCCAGGGAGTCCAGGGGTCCGAGGGCGTTGAAGATGCCGCTACGCACCAGCTCGGAGGTGGGACGCACCCCCGACACCGCCGGCCCCCTGAGCCTGGCTCCCCTGGCGATACCACCGATCACACGCATGATTTGACGGTGGATTATACAGAGGGGCTGCTCAGGCAGTAAAGCAAATAATCAAGCGGAGTTTGAGCCTTTTCTAAGACTTTGGTCGTTGGGGTCGGTCCGTAGTGGGGGGTCGCCCGGCCTTGTGTACGGCCGGGTAAAGGTGGCCGGTCCGGTCCACCCCGGCTTCTGCGATGGTGGCTAAGGTGACACGACGTTGGTGTCCAGGAGGAAGCCCCTCATTCATCGCCCCAGTCGGCGTCATCCCAGTCGGCGAAGGGAATCTCGCGGTGGGACTCCACGTGGCGGTCGGGAATCTCCAGGTTAGTCCCTCGCGGCACGTTCTCGACCAGCCATTGGCCCAGGGGCTTGCGGGGCGGCGATTTCTCCTCCCAAGCCGCCGCCGTCACCACGACGAAGGGCTTCCGTGTGCCGATGCGCTGCGGTCCTTCCGTCTCGGCAAGGCGCAGGACTTCCGACAGCTTCGCCTTGGCCTCGGCTACGGTCCAGACGCGTCCGCCCCCGGTCTCATTCACGGCAGGTCTCCCTCATGAATCGATTTGGTCTGTTGTGGACTCCCCAATCTGCTGCTCAAGATGGGCTCTCGGGACGCTCGGCATCGGGTGCGTCCGGGCGATGTCTCGGCCGTTAGCTACAGCTCAGCGCAGCGGACAGCCAGTCGAGGGCGGCGTGCTCGACGGCTGATTCGGTTAGGCTGGTCATGGGTTGGTGTCCTGCCGGCTCTCTGCCATCGGATTCTCTTGGTCGAAGGCCCACTGTGCCGGGTTGTCGAGGATGTACTGGCGGATGCGGTCCAGGGACTTATCATCCCGCACTATGTGTTCATAGTAATTCCGCTGCCACAAACGCCTCTTGAAGGGCGCCCAAGCCAGGGTCCTTATGCCCCGTATGTATGCCACCGTCGTCAACGACTTATATGCGCCGACCACATTCCCTAACGTAGAGGGCCCCAACGTAGGGGCAACCCTTGTGGTTGCCCTCGTCCCTGTTGGCCGGCCACCGTTTGGGGCGTCCACAGGAGACGCCCCTACGGGCTCGTCGATCACCAAGATGCCATGTATATGGTTCGGCATGACGACGAACGCGTCGGTCTCGACGCCGGGGAAGCGGCCGGGCAGCCGTTCCCATACGCCAAGCGCCATCTCCCCGGCGTCCCTCAACCGCATGTCCCCGTCGATGATGTCCCCGAACAGGCACAACCTATCCTGGGTGACAATGGTCAAAAAGTACGCACCCGGCCGGGAATAGTCGTACCCCTTCAGGCGGTTGCAGCGGCGGTGACGGATATCCGGGTTGTGGTTCATGCTGCTATCGGACGAGGGCGCCCACAAGGGGCGCCCCTACGGTTGGGCTGAGACTATCCCGTTGGGCGGCCTTGGCTTCGGTGATGGTGGTCATGCCAGCATCAGGCGTTCGCCCTTGGGTTTCGGAATAGTGATTACCGATTCCCTGCCACATCGGCCAAGGCTGCTTTGAGTACTTGGAAACAGACCTTGGCAGTGTGTTCGTCGGGCTTGAAGCCCGATGCGATTTGTTGATACGGGTGGATGTAGTTCCTGAAATCCCGCAACCCATGACTGAACTTTTGCACATCAGGCTTCAGCAAGCCGATGTCATATGCCACATTGATCAACTCCGACAAGGTCCATTCGTGGAATTGCTTCACTTTGCCGTCCTGTTTTGGGCTTGAAGAAGACCGATTGAATGTCGCTGGTTCCCTTTGGGCAGCGCCGAGGAGAACTGCTTCGAGAACGCTGCCACACTGGAAAATGACGGACAGGTATGCACCCACAGACAGACATGACTGCGCTTCCTTCAATCGGGCCTGGATAATCTCAAATGCAGCGAAGTCCACTGGCAATCTCTGAATGTTCGGTATCTCGAATTCCTTATTCAGAAACCCTGCGTCGGACGTGGAGTCGGTGTCCTGAGGCTTTCCCGAAAGCCTGGCAACGACCTCTCGACTCTTCGCCAGCAGATCGGTTTCGCGGCTGCGGCCAGATACGTCACAATTGGCTTCGTAGGTGTCCAACATAGCAGACGTTACTCGTCCGACAAGGACATCCGGCTCAGACTCCCAAAAGGCGCGTAATTTTCTCGCTTTGGATGTCCCACACGTTTGATAGCGGTGGCCGTGGATGTCAATCCTGTATCGCCTGAAAAAATCTGCGAAAGTAGCGTCGGTGAAGTCCAAGACATAACCGCCGCGCATGTTCAGGATTCTCTCAAGATATTGCTTTTCCGCGAACGTAAGGCTGCTCATACAGTAATCTCCACCTGACACTTACAGCGCCACCCTCACCTCCCCCGACACTAGCCTGGGCAGCAGCGCATCCCGCTGCGCGGCGAGGGCGTGGTATGCGACCCATCCCAGTAGTCGGCTCGTGACTTCGATGGTGTGCCTCCAGACGGCAATTCAGTGATGTCGCCAAGCCTTGCTTCACGCCACTCTCCCCGGGAGACCGTGCCATCCGTACTCACTCCATCTTGTACAACCACGTAGTCATGCTCGATCCGTACTCACTCCACCTTGTACAACCACGTAGTCTCGCTCGATCTCCCGGTGAAAGCTCTCCGGCAGCCTGGCCCAATCGTGGGCCTGGACCAGGATGGGGATGTTGGACCGCTCCAATGCCTCGACCAGGTCCAGGTACTCGACGCCCAGGGGCTCCAACGTGGGGCTGCGCAGCACCAGGTCCAGGTCGCTACCCTCGTGGCCCTCGCCGTTGACCCGGCTGCCGTAGGCCCACACCTCGACTCCGGGCACGTGCTCCCGGAGCAGGGCATCAAGCTGCTGCCTGTAACGGACCGGCAGGTCGAGACGGTCAGTCATCCGTACCCTCTGCGATGACCCTGGCCAGCTCCCTGGCGTCGGCGATGAAGTCCGGCAGCAGTCTGATTGTCGTCTCCGCGAACTGCTCACCGTAGTCGTGGGCCGTGTCGTTCCGGTTGTCTCGGTAGGCGAGCCAGCGCTCGCAGGCGTCAACGGACAAGAGACCATGCTTGGCGGCGTGGCGAAAGGCGTCCTTGAAGGTCAGCTTATCCGCCTGCCGGTTGCTGGCGAAGTAGGGCCGAAGACGCTTCTTGAGCAGACTGCCCGACTGCTCCAGCACCAGCTCGAACTCCTTGACGGAAGCCGCCCGGAGGATGTCGTAGAAGTCATCGGCCGGTTCCCGCTGTTGGAGCTGCTCGAAGGCCGACTCCAGAGTATGAATGCAGCGGAGGAGGAAGTCCGTGTTGATCGGCATCACATATCATCCCGCTGCCGTGATGGCAGCATCCACCACAGCCGCCGTGGTCCGAGGCTCCGGTATGGGTTCGCCGTCCTCCGAATGCCTTCGACGTGGAGCTCCATGGCTTCGCGGATTTCCTTCAGCACCTCGTCGCGGGTGCCGGCGGTAGCGACGCATCCCGGTAGGTCTGGAACGTAGGTGGGGTAGTTGTTAGGGGTCCACTCGATGACCACGGTGTATTTCATGGCTCAGACTCTAGATGTACACCGCCACACTTACCTGGTAGACCACATCGGTGCCCTTCGGCGCCTCGTGCCCTTCGTCGCTGTCGTCATCTAGCCCTGCTCTCGCGTCTGCCTGGGTTGTCAGGGTTCCCTATCTTCAAGCATATGCCCCCAGGCACGCGCGGGTCAATGCGAGCGGGCGCCGCGCCCCCGCTCCTTGCGCGGGGGGCGGCGTGTGGCCTAGGATAGCGAGGTAGCCGGAAGTCGGGTCCGATCATTGGGCAAGGTCAATGGGCGAGGTGAACGTGAGCATGGTCAGGTTGGTCATCGCGGCGGTCGTGGTCATGGCGGCCGCCCTGGCGTGCGGCGGGGGCCCCGAAGCCGTCAGGATGGGGACGGAGGGGGCGTACCCGCCCTACAACTTCATCGACGAGAGGGGCGAGGTGGACGGCTTCGAGCGGGAGCTGGGCGACGAGCTGTGCCGCCGGGCCGAGCTCGAGTGCACCTGGGTGACCAACGAGTGGGACACCATCATACCCAACCTGCAGGCGGGCAGCTACGATACCATCCTGGCCGGTATGAGCATCACGGACGAGCGGGACGAGGTGATCGACTTCACCCAGCCGTATGTCCCGCCCAGCCCGTCGGTGTACCTGGCCCTCGTCGGGGCCGGGGCCGAAGCGGCCGAGGGCCGGGTGGCGGCCCAGGTGGCCACCGTCCAGTCGGCGTACCTGTCCGAGTCGGGCGCGGACCTGCGGGAGTACGAGCTTGCCCCGGAGGTGGTCTCGGCCGTCCTGAACGGCGAGGCGGACTCCGCGCTGGTGGACCTGGAGTTCGCCCAGGAGAGCATGGAGGAGAGTGAAGGCAGGCTGGCCCTGGCCGGCCCCAGGGTGGCGCTGGACTCCGGGATCGGCGTCGGCGTCCGGGAGGACGACGACGGGCTGAAGGACAAGCTGGACGAGGCCATCGGCGCGATGAAGGATGACGGCTCGCTGAACGACCTCATCCGGAAGTGGTTCGGCGACGACGCGGAAACCTTCTGACGGGCGGAAGTGGTTCGGCGATGACGCGGAGACCTTCTGACAGGCCTAAGTGGTTCGGCGATGACGCGGAGACCTTCTGACGGGTCCGCGCTCAGCCGGGGGAGGCGCCGAACAGCGCGGCGACGCGCCGCTGGAGCAGGGCCGGTATCGTGTCGTTGAATATGGTGTAGACGATGGGTACGACGATGAGGGTCAGGGCAGTGGAGCTTGCCAGCCCGCCAATGACCACCGTGGCCATCTCCGCGCCGATTATGCCGCCGTCGTGGGCCGGGGCGGCCGCCAGGGGCAGCAGGGCGAAGCTGGTGGTCAGGGCCGTCATCAGGATGGGGCGCAGGCGGACGCGCCCCCCGGTCATCAGGGCCTCGTACACGGACATCCCCCTGGCCCTCAGCTGCTCCACGAAGGCAATCAGGACGATGGCGTTAGTCACCACGATGCCGATGAGGAGCAGCACGCCCATCATCGCCGGCAGCCCCAGGGTCCGGCCGGTTATGGCCAGGGCTATGAGGGCGCCGATGAGGGCCAGGGGCAGGCTGGTGACGATGACCAGGGGGTTGCGCAGGGACCCGAGGAAGGCCACCATCACCAGGTACACCAGCACGATGCCCACGCCCATGGACAGGAAGATGGCCTGAAAGCCCTCGGCGATGTCGGCGAAGACGCCGCCGCTGGAGACCTCCACCCCCGGCGGCACCGAGAGGGCGGCGATCCGCTCGTCCACCGCGCGGCCCACCGCCTGGACGTCCTCCTCGGTGATGTCCCCCGTTATGGTGGCGGACCTGACGCCATCGGTGCGGCTGATGGTCACCGGGCCGCTCCTGGTGACGGTCTCCGCCAAGTCTCCCAGGGGCGCCGCGCCGCCGGGGCCGGATATGACCAGCCGCCGGACCTGCTCCAGGCTGGCCGCCGCGTCGGGGCTGCCCGACAGCACAACGTCTGTGGCCTCGCCGTCCAGGGTGATGCTGGTGACGGTCTCTCCCCGCAGGTACTGGCTTAGCTGCAGGCCCACCTCCCGGGTGTTCAGGCCGATCTCCGCGGCCCTGGCGGGGTCCACCCGGACGGACACCTCGTCCCTCTCCTGGGCTGCGTCGCTCTCCAGGTTTACTATCCCCTCGACGGTGGACAGTGAGCGGAGCAACTGGTCGGACACGGCGGACACCTGGGCGTAGTCGGCCCCGGTGACGTTGACCTCGACGCCCTCGGTGGGGGGGCCGTCGGCCAGCTCGGTGATCCGCAGGACGCGGCCCGGCTCCTCCAGCTCGTTGCGGAGGGTGTTGGCGATGTCCTCGGGGGCGTCGGGGGACAGCCTGACGAGGATGCTGGCCCGGTTGAGGCTGGCGGGCTCGCCGCCGAAGCCCAGGTTGGCGGCCCCCACCGTGGCCGCGTACACCTCGGCCAGCCCGCTCACCCGGTCCTCGACCCGGACCACCTCGGCCAGGGTGCGGTCCGGCGGGGTGCCCGGCGGCATGGCGACGTCCACTTGCAGGTAGCGGTCTCCTCCCGAGGGGAAGAGGGTCACCGGGATGACGGCGATGAGCCCCAGGCTGGCCACGGTGATCACCGTGGTGGCGGCCAGCGTGACGATCTTGTGCCCCAGCGCCCAGCGGAGGACCGGCGTGTAGAGCCGCTGCATCCACGTCTCCTGGACGAAGGCGTGGACCTCCTCGCCGGTCGCCCCCTCGGGGAGGTCGCCGGGGCGGAGCAGGTAGGCGCCCAGCACCGGCACCGCCGTGAGGGCCACGGCCAGGGAGGCCACCAAGGCGAAGGTGACGGTGAGGGCGAAGGGCAGGAAGAAAGCCCCCACCAGGCCCTCGATGAAGGCCAGGGGCACGAACACCACGACGGTGGTCAGCGTGGAGGCGAAGATGGCCGGGCCCACCTCCGTGGTGGCCTCCAGGGCCGCCCGCCACCGGTCCCGCCCCGCCTGGATGTGCCTGTAAACGTTCTCCAGCACCACGATGGAGTCGTCCACCACCCGCCCGACGGAGATGGCCAGGCCGCCCAGGGTCATGAAGTTCAGGGTCATGTCCTGCCACGCCAGAAGGAGCACGCCGGTGAAGACGCTGAGGGGGATGGAGAGGCCGATGACCACCGTGGGGCGGAGGGTGTTGAACAGCCCCCGCCAGGCGGTGGGGCGGAGGGTGAGCATGAAGGCGAAGACCACGGCCACGGCGAAGAGGAAGCCGAAGATGGCCTCCCGGCGCAGGTTGTCGATCTGGGACTGCACGTCGGGCCCCTGGTCGGAGACGATGACCACCTCCATGCCCCGGGGAAGGTCGGCGGCGTCCAGGGCGTCGCGCACGGCCGCCGTGACCTCGATGGTGTTGGCCTCGGCCTCCTTCACTATGGCCACGTTGACGCTGGGCCTGCCGTTGGTGCGGGATATGCTGGTGGGGGCGCCGGCGCCCAGGGACACCTCGGCCACGTCGCCCAGGCTCACCGGGCCTGCGGGGGAGGCGCCGACGGCCAGGGACTCGATCTCCTCCAGGGAGGTGAAGGTGTGGGTGGCCTTGACTGGGACTGCCTGGCCGCCCTGCAGGATGAGGCCTGCGGGCACCGTGAGGTTGTTCTCCCGGAGGGCCGAGGCGACCTGGAAGAGGGAGACGCCGTAGGCGGCCAGGCTGTCGGGGTCGACGACGACGTGGACCTGTCGCTCCACCTCGCCGTCCACCTGGACTTGCAGCACGCCGTCGATGCCGGAGACCTGCGGGAGGACCTGGGACTGGACGACGTCCCGGGCGTCGGCGACGTTGCCCTCGGTGACGACGCTGAAGTATATCACCGGGATCTGGTCGGGGCTGAAGCGGCCGACGACGGGGTCGTCGGCGCCCGCCGGGAGCTGGACGCCGCCCAGGGCGGCCTCCACGTCGCTCTGGGCGGCGGACATGTCGGTGCCGTAGGTGAAGTTGGCCAGGAGGATGGAGTTGCCCTCGAAGCTGGTGGACTGGAGGGTCTCCAGGCCCTCGATACCGGACACGGCTCCCTCGATGGGCGCGGTGACGTCGCGGACCACGGCCTCGGGGTCGGCTGCGGGGTAGGACGCGGTGACGGTGACCAGGGGGAACTCGATGTCCGGGAAGAGCTCCACCCGTAGGGAGTTGTAGGCCGTGACCCCCGCGATGAGGAGGATGATTATGGCCAGGATGGTGACAGGCCGCTTGCTGATGGCCGTGCCGGTGATGAATCTCATGCTGTGGTCCTATTCGCCGTCGTTGGGGTCTTGGGACCGGCCGCGCGCGGCCTACCCAAGTGCATTACGCTCAGGGCCTGCTACTGGATTGCGCCCACGGCTTGCTATGGTAACACGAAGAGGAGTGGGGTGGGGGTTCAGATTGAGGGGGAGGTGACGATCGTGGATTTGGGCTACCGGATAGAAGCTAGACCCGTTTCGACTAACGACTGAAGGGCCCTTGTGATGACGGTTGCGGCTTCCCGAACCTCGAAATTGGAAGTAAACCGCCCGAAGCTGAATCGCACCGAAGAGTCTGCTTCGCTCTCACTAAGACCCATTGCATCGAGAACATGGGATGGTTCTGGGATTCCTGACGTACACGCGGCCCCCGTAGACGCGGCTAGATGGGGTTGGACTGAGCCCAATAGGTCCTGACCTACAAAGCCGTCAAACCGCAGGTTGGCATTGCCCGGGTGTCGCCATTGCCAACTGGGACCATTGATGCTCACTCGAAAACCGGTATCTGAAAGAAGGTTCACGAAGAGGTCCCGTAGTCCGGCAACCTTCGGGCGCTCACGAGGTCCTTCGGCCAGGACGATTTCAGCGGCCGCGGCCATGCCTATGCACAGCGCAACAGGCACCGTGCCGGAGCGCAGGCCGTTTTGTTGTCCACCCCCGTAAATTATCGGCTCGACGCCGGAATGCAGTTCCCTTCGAATGCATAAGGCACCGATGCCCTGTGGACCGTACAGCTTGTGGCCTGACAGGCTGATCAGGTCGGCGTATTCAGCGAGTCGGGCTGTATCCATCGCACAAGGCGCCTGAGCCGCGTCACAGTGGAACACTACACCATGGCGGGTCAGTAGTCCGGCGATTTCGGGCAAGTCTTGAATCGTTCCGACCTCGTTGTTGACTGCCATAACCGAAGCGGCTAGGACAGAATCGTCAAGCATCCCTTCCAAGACGTTCAGGTCTACGAAGCCATTCGCATCCACGGGGATGGTGTCGATAGTGAATCCCTCGCGTTGTTCTAGTGCCCTAGCCGCCGCTAAGACGCATTTGTGCTCAATAGCGCTCACTAGAATCCTCCGGCGGGATTCCGGTGCCCGACGAGCTAGGCCAAACAACGCGAGATTGTTGGCTTCCGTGGCGCCGGAAGTGAACACGATCTCGTCGGGGTCAGCGCCGATCAGTTGACCGACAGACGTTAAGGACTGCTCGACGGCCTCCGCCGACTTCCACCCCACGGCGTGGTCTGTCGAATGGGGGTTGCCAAATGACTCGCCCCAAAAAGGCAGCATCCTCTTCAACACCCGTGGGTCCACGGGCGTTGTGGCTTGGTAGTCAGCATAGATAAGTGTCCGCGACATGGCCTCATTTACAATACAGGACAGAAATGCTATCGTCCACCTGGACGAAGCCGCCAGTAGGAGGCCGGGTGCTTCGAGGGCCTCTTTATCGCGACGATTATCGCCCGCAGTTGTCGGGCCATGAGACCTTCCCCATTCGCTACGGATGGCTGAAGAAGGCCTATGACGCGGTGCGGGAATACGAAGACGACCAAGATGACAACCGGCATGTCTTCTCCGGTCCGGACGCCATCGCCCGATTCGGCGTGGGCAAGAACATGGTGGCGTCCATGCGCCATTGGGCTACCGTGACCGGGATCATCGGCGATGACACCGACCGCCGTCATATCTTTACCACTCCTTTGGGGCGCCAGATCTTCAGAGACGGGGGATTCGACCCCTACATGGAGAATCCAGCTACGGCTTGGTTGCTGCATTGGAATTTGTGTGGGCACGACACCAAGACGACGTGGTTCTGGGCCTTCCACTACTTCCCCTCTTTATTCTTTGAGCGGGAGACCCTGGTTCAGGGGATCCAAAAGCTCGCTGCTGATCGAAATTGGACTCGCGGCTCTGTGGCCACTATTAGGCGGGATGTTTCCTGTTTCATCCGCACCTACGTGGCCTTATCTCCCTCTGACTCCGGGTACTATGAGGATGCCCTGGAGTCGGTCATGCCAGATATGTAATCGCACGCGACCCGCTTCAAGGAGGTATCCCTGCCTTTGTAGTCCGCAAGTTCTCTCCAGTCATCAGGCAACAGGTAATACCCTTCGTTGCCGGTGAATTTCTCGAACAACTTTCTGACTATGAACTTTGCCTTCTCCTCCAAGCCAACGACCTGTGCAGACTTGATTACCAGCTCGTACACCAACTCTCGAAGTATCTTCATCTCCACACAGAGTTCTGTTGGCATAACTACGGCGTACCTATACCGATCTGAAACAGCGCCCTTCGCCGGGCCTCGATCCTTGCGCAAGGCGGAATTTATATACCTAGCAATCAAAAAGCTGGTCAATTGCTTCCTTCGGGATTTGCGCCCCCTGTGGGGTAAAGCTCCAGAGTCTTCTCTCGACGGACCAATGTAGCTGGATATGTCCTTCACGAGACCGTCATATATCCTCCACACGTTCAGTCTCGCACCCTTGAAGACCTTCTCCACCTTGTCGAGAACCTTGTCGATTCTCCGGTCTCTCCCATCGAAGGTATGGACATCGATATAGCCGGCATGAATACTATCCTCGAGGTCATGAACGGAGAACGCTATATCATCCGCCAAGCTCATAATTTCACATTCGAACGAAAGCAACTGTTTTCCCGGCTCCCTGAAGTGAGAACTGGCCTCCTCACCCGCCCAAGAAACGACTTCCCCGTCGTCCTCATATATGAATTTGTCCAAGTCATGCCTGAACAAGTCCTTATACTTAAGCTGGCCATCTATCGTGGCCCGGGACAAGTTTAGCCCCTCGTAATCGACTGACTTACTCTCCAAGCGAGTAAGTATACGAAGATTCTGCGCATTAGCCTCAAAGCCGCCGTGGGTTCCCATAAGCCGCTTCAGTTCAGATTCACCGGTATGGCCAAACGGTGGGTGTCCTATGTCGTGAGCCAAGCAAGCGGCCTCAACAAGATCAACGTCGGCACCAAGACGAAGTGCCAATCCTTTCCCTATCTGAGCCACCTCCAAGGAATGGGTCAGACGGGTGCGGTAATAGTCGCTCTCGCTGGGTGCGAATACCTGCGTCTTTCCTTGCAATCTCCTGAAAGCTGCGGAATGTAGAATCCTAGACCGGTCCCTCTCAAAAGGAGACCTGACATCGGCCGGAGGGAATCCTCTCGGCTCTTCTTCTTGCATTAGCTCCTTGTCGTGCCGGGTATACGTTATGGGGTCGTAGCGTCTTTCCACCTTGATGGGACTATCACTGGCCATCCTATTGCCCTCTGGCTTTCGTCGCAATCGTCATCAGCATTTGAAATTCGCTGTGGGCGTAACAGAAAGGAAGCGTTCTAAAGACCCTCGCGATGGTAGAGAGGAGCGGTATTGTCGGGGTACCGCCCCTTCCCGTCCATGTTGATCTTCACACCGCGGTCCTGCGGGACCTGGGTGAACTCCCCACTGGTAAACTGGTTGCCCTGGTCGGTGTTGAACACTTCAGGCTGGCCCTTGTCCAAGGGCTCCTTCAGCGCCTGGGCGCAACAACTGGCGTCCAGGGTGTTGGACAGTCGTCAAGCCAACACATACCGGTTGTGCCAGATCCATCACCGCCACCAGGTACAGAAACCCATGGGCCACGGGCAGGTGGGTGATGTCGGCCGCCCACACCCGATCATCTGGTCTCCAAGAAAGGTCTGCCTTAGGCGTTTATTCCGCTAAGCCCCAAGATGCCTTTACATTAGTTCCCATTATCTCCGTTCCGACCAGGCTAAGGCAATGGATACGCGTTGACTGCACCTCCTAGTCCCACAAACGCCGCGGTCTTCCTACACAGGACACTTTGATATTTGGTCTAGCCTAACAGCCCGATTGGCTTATGTCTGCGTGATATTCCCTGTCGGCTACCGGATGTCGAAGGGGGGAGAGGGAGACGAAGGCACGGGCTTGACCTCTTCCGCGCCCGCTGGCCCGTAACTTCGGTCATACTCCCTGGGCGGATTCTTCTTGATACGCACTCTCGCACTCATCAATGATCAGTACATCCATCACCTGGCCCGAAGAGCGAGGGGCTCCCGGGTCACCGTCACCTGATATGCCTGGCCAAGCTACGACGTCGAGAAGCAGGCGCACGTCCTGGTACTCACTGTCAGATGACAGCCTATCCACACGCGGTTTTCCTAAGTTGGGCGTACACTACGAAACCCACGTGTGGCGATGTATAATAGGGTTGGTTTACTAGGCCTATCTTCATTTGCCGGGTCGCGAAGCGTTGGCTGGAAATAGGAGTCACTACCAAGTGATCACGCAGGAACAGCAAGCCGAGGTCGACTCCCTACGAAAACAGAGTCACGAAACCATGCGAGTCACCGTCGACGCCCTGGAAGACTTGCTCTATTCCCCTCTAGCACTATTGGATCACGGATTCATACGTGTCGTCGACTATATGGGCGACGACGGCGCAATAGTTCAAGCAGCACGAGTTTCCTACGGGCGTGGCACTCGCAAAGTTTCAAGTGACAGAGGGCTGATACGCTACCTAATGCGTCACCGCCACACAACTCCATTTGAGATGTGCGAAATCAAATTGCATGTGAAGCTCCCGATATTCGTCGCCAGACAGTGGATACGTCACCGCACCGCGAACGTCAACGAGTACTCGGCTCGCTATTCGATTCTTGATCGTGAGTTCTACGTTCCCAGTAGGGATGCAATGGGGAGGCAATCAGAAAGCAACCGCCAAGGCCGAGGCATGCAACTCCCAGAAGAGGATGCAATCCGCGTGCAGAGACTTCTGCGCGAAGATGCCAACCGTGCCTATGAACACTACGGGGAACTACTGAACGAGAATCCGGATGGCGAGCCACGCGACCCCAGCCGAATCGGCTTGGCACGCGAATTGGCCCGGATGAATCTCTCACTTAACTTTTATACACAATGGTATTGGAAGGTGGATCTTCACAATCTGCTGAATTTCATAGCGCTTAGGGCTGACCCCCATGCGCAGTATGAAATCCAGGTCTACGCAGAGGCCATTTTGGAGCGCGTCGTGAAGCCCTGGGTTCCCCTGGTTTACGAAGCATTTGTCGACTACCGTCTTCGTGGGGAGATGCTTTCGGCCAACGCACTATCTGTAGTGCGGGCTCTAGTTTCAGGCCGCCGTCACGAGGCGGAATCTCTGAAGAAAGGCTCTGGCATCGCTGCTCGCGAGTGGCGGGAGCTAATGCAGACCCTCGGGCTTGACACATGACCGAAAAGCGCCGTCGAGTCGCTAATGCCCAAAGGGTTCTCCATGACCTGAACCAAAACATGCAGAACACAAGTCGATACCAACGCGAGATCGACGTCAGTTTTAGAGAGAACGGCGGAACTGTGGGACGTCGAGACTTCGCTACTCACATGGTCCATTGGTACCCTGCAAAGATGTTCCACCGAATACCCTCTGTATTCTTGGACACCATCCGGTTGTCAACTGGGGCAATCGTCCTAGATCCCTTTTGCGGTTCGGGCACTGTACTGCTTGAGGCCAACCTCCGAGGACATCACGCATTCGGAATAGATATCAATCCGTTAGCACGATTGATCAGTCGAGTAAAGTTGACTCCTCTCGACCCCTGCGCATTGAATAGCCAGCTTTCTTACGTGACGCAACGCGCTAAACGATCACGCTCTATCCCATGCCATCAACCTACTCTTGACTCCTGGCTGTCGCCAGCGGCCCGAGTGGCCCTCCACCGTCTGACATCGGCTATTAACGCGATCGAATGTGCTGATGTTCGGGCATTTTTTCTTGTCACACTAACCAGTATCGTTCGCCGAGTATCGTTGGCTGACCCGGCCATTCCACCACTGGTTCGTCTTCGCGAGGATCGGGTTCACACTGCTGGAAATCGATATCGGAGGGCACTACAAAGGTCACAATCTATAACAACTCCTTTAGTATACTCGGCCTTTGTTGAAGCTGCCGACTCAAATATTCGCCGAATGTCTGAACTGGTAGAATTGCGACGAGGGGTTGCTAATCGAGCGTCTTCTGTCGTTGGTAGGGATGCTGCACAAACCAATCTGGCATCTGCATCAGTCGATGCAATTATTACCTCACCACCCTATTGCGGTGCCCAGAAGTACGTGCGTAGCTTGAAATTGGAACTAATTCTCAGTGGGTATCCCGAAGAAGACCTGCGACGGCTAGACCGCCAGACACTTGGCACAGAAGCGGTGTCTACTCGCTCTATGGAGCTGAGGGCACTATTGACGGGTGACACCCATATTGATCCCATGATTCGGGCGATTCATGAACGAAATCCCACGCGCGCCAAAATGGCTTCAGACTACTGTGGTTATCTTGGGAGGTTCGCCCGGGAATGTCTACGAGTCCTTCGCCCAGGAGGGCATTTGTTGGTAACGCTGGGCAGGAGCACCCTAGCCGGTGTACCCCTTCAGGCGGATCGAGTTTTCCGTCACACCGGGGAGGAAATAGGCTTTGACTTTGTCGCTACTCTGGTGGATAGGATTCCAAGTCGGGGACTCCTCACACAGCGCCATCGAACCGCTGGCCGCATCGACCATGAGTTCATTGTTTGGCTAAAGAGACCAGACTTGAACACGCCGTCATATGTGAGTGCTACACATGACAACAACTGACGTTGATGCTCTCTACGAGAAGATAATGAGCCTGAATGAGCTCGTATGGGAGAGCCGGGCTGATCGGCCTGCCGTGGATCTATGGTTAGAGGGATTTAGAGGAGACTGCACATCAGAATGTAACGAACGAAAGCACGCCCTGTATCTGCTATCGAAATTCCTCTATTTTGGTCAGACGCAGGTTCGGCAGCTGCTGCGCTCCATGTTTCAGGACCTCATCCGACATCCCCTGTCTGTGGAAGTCCGAGATCGACTGACCGACAGGAATGACTTTGCGGCACTGCATCAGGGTTTCTTGGCTGAAATACAGCAGACCCGCTTTCTGGGTCTCGGGAAGCCAGCGGAAAGCGGACCTCACCTACTCTACCACTTTCGGCAGGTCAACCGAATACCGGTAGATGCCTGCCTTAGTCCGTCAGATTTATTCGCTGGGCCATATGATGATCCAGCGAGTGAGTGGGCTCTGCCAGGTGTTAGACGAGTGATCTTCATAGATGATTTCTGTGGAAGCGGTGACCAAGCTACGGAGATAAGCCAGGAATATATTCCTTGGATGCGTCGGGCTGTGATGCGCTTGGGCCACAATGTCGATACCTGGTACCTAACTTTGCTGGCGACGACAGAAGGGTTGGAAAAACTACGACGCAACGGGCTATTTGACATCGTGGGAGCTGTGTCGGAACTCGACACTTCCTATCGAGTTTTTGCTCCTAAGTCCCAGTTTTACATTAATGCTCCTGACGACTTACCTAAAGATGAGGCTGAATCAATAGCAAGACACTACGGCGAACTTCTCACTCCTGGGCAACCACTGGGATACAAGAATTCACAACTCTTGATCGGCTTTCAACACAACGTGCCTGACAACACCCTCCCCATCATGTCGCGGGAACGAGTGAATCCACCGTGGCATCCAATTTTCCCACGGATTGAGAAGCTCTAGTCACAGGAGTTCCCGAATGGCTATGGATATGGAGCAGGTGGTTCAAACCGTCGGGGAGACGAACCCGTTTGAGATAACAAAGGCTGTCGATTTCACTGATATCGAGATTGACAAGACTTGGGTTGATTGGCCAGCACCTGGAGGATTCGCAACATGGTTTGACGTTGCGTCGCCCATGGCACGTATAGTCCGAGGAGGCAAGGGTACTGGACGGACCCACGTTATGCGTCATTTCTCTGCGCACGTCCAAGCTATTCGAGGTGCTGAAGACCCTGTCGCACAAGTTCAGAAGGATGGTGTTCTTGGCATCTACGTTTTGTGCAGCGGTCTTGATTCGAGTCGGTTCAGCGGCAGCGCATTGGCCGATGATGCCTGGCAGGCCCTCTTCTGCCAGTACGCCGACTTGTGGCTTGCCCAAGCTACGCTTGAAGCCTTCCTTACAGTTACTGAGAAGAGCCCGCCTTCCACAGCGGCCCAATCAGCAATCACTGAGGAGGTCCGCGACATCCTGTCTACCGGCGACCTCGGTTCTGGAACTTCTCTAACGGACTTACGAGAAGGTCTTTATGCGATACAAAGGACGATTGATAAAGCTGTCAACAATGTCCCTCTTTATCCTGATAGGGCCCCTACGCCTACCATCGCAAGCACGCTTGGCCGGCTAGTCTTTGGAATTCCCAGAGTGCTGCGCAAACACTACCAACCACTGCAAGATGTCAGGTTTCTGTATCTCATAGATGAGTTCGAGAACTTCGACGAGCCTCAACAACAGTACATCAACTCCCTAGTAAGAGAAAAAGAGCCTGGGACCTCCTTCATGATCGGTGTGCGGACCTTTGGACTCAAGACTCTGCACACATTAGGTGGTCGGGAGGAGAACAAACAGGGATCAGAATTCGAGGAGATCCGTCCCGAAAGAAGCTTTGTTGGTGCAGAGAAGGATAAGTATGAAGCATTCTGCAAGGAGGTGGTGGCTCGGCGGTTGTTAGAGTACGGTTTTGCCAACGGGCGCATTGTTGACGAACTGGCTGCGCAGCTCAATGCACACTTTAACCATCCGTCCCAGGAGTATGTTGAGGAAGAGGTGATCAGACGATTCGAAAATAGGGAGAGGCCCTATTTGATCCGGTTGGAACGACAACTTCTTGCAAATCTGGGTTCGGCAGGGATTGCGCCTAGTGATGTCGGCCTCATAGTAGACGCAACGCGTGTTCCGTCGCGGCCATTGCTCGAAAAGGTCAACATATTCACCATCTATCGTGCCTGGGCGAAACGCTCAAATCTAGTCGTGGAGTCACGGGAGATGATTGCTGCAAGACGCTCTCCAGACTCAGACGGCTTCGTGCATCCCAATGTGGCGCAGCGTGCCATCCTACACCATTTCGTTACCGACTTAAAAGCTCAGCTATGGCATGATATGCGCCTCGCTCAGACTTATACTGGTATTGGCGAGTTCATAACTATGTCCGATGGACTGCTGAGAAATCTCCTGGTGATTCTGAAGAACGTCTACAGGTGGTCGTTGTTCAACGGAGAGAACCCATTTAGGGAGGGTCGCATCTCCATACAGTCACAGCGTTCAGGTGTGCTTGCTGCAACTGATTGGTTCCTTGATGATGCCAGACCGCTAGGAGGGGATGGCAACCATGTCCATGCAGCTATACTCAGGCTAGGCGATCTATTTCGAAGGTTGAGATACTCAGACAAACCGGTGGAAAGTTCCCTCGCGAGCTTTAGCGTTGATCCCACGAGTTGCTCGGACACAGCTCGAGAGATACTGGAACTCGCGGCGCAGTGGGCTTTGCTAGTCCGCGTGGATAAAGGTGAAAAGGATAGAAACACAGGGTTTATCAGGTCAAAGTATCACTTGAACCGCTTGTTGAGCCCTCGCTGGGACCTGCCTACTGCACGACGCGGGACAATTGCCTTAACTGCTGAAGAGGTCAACGCAATTTTCGATCCTGACCACGACGACGAATTTGTAGATGTGCTCAATCGACGCCTCGCAAGAATGAATGTGCCATTCCGTCACGCAGCAGATGAAAGTGTCATCCAAAAGCGATTAGACATGGACGCTTACTAGGCTTCGGGACAAATCATATGTTCAGTAAAGGTGATTACTATGCGTTCCGCAGAACTGTACACAGTCGGGATGCACTCTATTCAGCCGGTCCATGGGATTTCTTCCTGTCTGCTTACGATGAGACAGATCGAGTGCAAATACCATTTCGGGAAGTCTCTGCTACTGAGAAACAATGGGTTGTGCATCAAGAGTACGGACTCTCAAGGAGCGACTGGCCAGCCGGGGCCATTGAATTGGGCGCATCCTTTGATCGTCCTGCGGTCCTTGACTTCGTAAGGGATCGATGTCATCACTTGACGGGGGCAAGGGTATGCGTCGACTCTACGGGCTTCATTCGACCACACTTGCTCGTTCTTCTGTGGGCACTAAGGGATATTGGTGTTAAGTCATTTGACGTGCTGTACAGTGACCCGATTCGATACGTAGAGGACGAGGATACACCGTTTACTACTGGGCCCTTGCTCAGAGTTGAACAAGTTCCCGGTTACGCGGGCTATCACAGGGCTTCGGTGGCCGCCAACGATCTGCTTGTGATTGGTGCCGGCTATGACTACGCTCAGATTGCTCGTGCCTGTGAACAAAAGAGGAATAGTAAGAAGTACCTGTTGACAGGACTGCCGTCGCTTCAGCCACATATGTACCAAGAGAGCGTGCTAAGAATCAAACGAGCTTCTGAATCATTAGGTGCGTTGCCTAGTGAGAGGAAACTGTATGCCTCTGCCAACCAGCCATTCACAGTCGCACAGGTGTTGCATGATGTAATTGCCAAAGAGAAGGCTGGGTCATGGGGAACAACGCACGGAAATCTGTATCTGTGCCCTGTAGGTCCAAAACCTCACGTACTTGGCTTTGCGATTTACTACTTGCGAGAGCTAGAGGGTGACACCGCCAGCATCATCTATCCATTTGCCGAGAGCTACTCCCGGCTGACTACTCAAGGTATTAGTAGAACTTGGGAGTATCGAATAGAGCTGTGAGTCTTGTGCCACGTTAGCCGCTCGCGTTTCAGAGCCCGGGGCTGGGACCGATGAACATGCCTGTTGAGAGACGCCAGGGTCGCCCGGATCAACCATAGCCTGGCCCAGGCTCTGACCGGGGGTGTGAGCAGCGGACATCATCACCCACCTGCCCATGGGTTTCTGTACCCGGGTGGCGGTGATGGAACTGGCAAGGCCGGTACGTCTTGGACAGTCGCCAGGTCAACCCTGGACGCCGGCTTTTCCGCCAGGCGCTGGAGAAGACCCTAGCCTGAGGTGTTCACCACCGAATAGGGCAGCTAGTTCACGTGCTGGGGATTCATCCGAGGTCCTACAGGACCACGGCGTAAAGGGTCCGCATGGACGGGAAGGGGCGGTACTCCGACAACATCCACCCCGGAGCGCCTATGGAGGACGGTGAACTACGGAGAGGTGTACTGAAAGCCTACGCCAACGTCCTCGAGGCCCAGAATGGCTGGAAGACTACTTCCGGTTCTACAACGACCTGAGGCCCATCAGGCCCTGGGCTACCGGACCCCGGCCAAGAATGTTCCGCGGGGGCAGAAGAGGAGTCCAGTGGAAGGAGGTGTTCAGCCCACACTGGAGCAGAACAACCGGGAGGAACTCAGGCTCTCATTTAACTCCGCCCCGATTCTGTCCAAGCAACTGCATCCAACCTCAATGCTCCTCTGGCAGCCAAACGAAATGATACCAGGGAACTTTCCGGAATTCGGGATCTGTCCTGTCTACGTATCGAAGCGGAAAATCAGATTTGGTTCGCCTCCCTTTAGCGCGAACTGCGGAACCTAGTCTATGTCATCCTTTCACTTGGTTCATCATCTCATGAGAATGTGAGGATGACCAGCGTCGGCGGTCAGTGAGCCGATGCTGGACACACTCCATATCACTGCGTATTTCCAATTAGGCAGGTGCTACCCTACGGGACGAGGATCGGTTCTAGGGTTGACAGGACAGCGTGGAGCCTCCAGCATTTGAATAAGGGCTTGATAACAAGATGGGGCTATGCTACCAAGCTTCCCCCGGCGGTATACCCAGACGGAGAATCCTATTGACAACTCAAGGCAGATTCATGTCGGCCGGGTGCGATTGTGGGACAGTCATACGATGGTCGGGAATTGGTGACTGGAGTAGAATGGTCGCACGGAGTATGTGATATGCACCTCACCAGGATGCGATTCGGCGGAGTGCCGCCGTTCACCGAACCGGTTGAGCTCGAATTCGACGGACGAGTCAACCTCTTCGTCGGGGCGAACGCGTCTGGAAAAAGCAGGCTGCTGTCGGAGATTGACGACTACTTTAACGATAAAGATGCCAAGCGCCACCTGTTTATGGAACCTGGCCGGGAAAACCTGCGATTGGTCTTTGCCGAAGAAAGCGAAAGGGCCGATGATTGGCTGGAGGGCAAGAACTCTATTCTCGCCGACCCAGAGTTTTCCAATGCGTACTTTCATGCCAACCCCGGTCCCCCGGTGATATACATAGGCCCCACCAGGATTGGACTTCCGGGCATTGCCGAGTTGGGTGAACGGGATCACTACGGTTCGACGGTAGAGGAGGTGCTGTCGGGGCCGTTCTGCGGGGCCAGACTGAAAGCTGCCATCGACATGATGTACGTCAAAACGCGTGCCATGTACGACCAGGAACACGAGGAGGACCCGCCAACCGGGGAACGAAGGGCTTGGAATTTCATATACGTAGACCAGGTAGCCCATTCCTGTACCAAGTCCATCTGCGAAGAGCTCCTCACCTCGAACAGGGCTCTAAATTACCCGACCGGGTTGGACGTTGACTACATCTCAGACCAACCTCTGGCTGATCTGGAAGGCGTGTCCATAAACCGGATGCTTGGCATCTCTACCACCGATACGCCCAGGTTCGGCCACATCAGGCCCGAAGAACGGCCCATCGACCTGGGAGGAACCGGTTCTCAGCGAATTTACGTCGGTGACCTGAGCTCGGGGTCACAGTCAACTCTCTTGTGGATACTGTGGCTGGCATTGAAGATGCTCGATCATTACGAATTCGCCAACGGATGGAATGAACGGCCGGCCGTACTGTTGATTGACGAGATCGAGAACCATTTACATCCGACCTGGCAACGGCGGGTAATTCCGGCTTTGCTGGAGCACTTCCCGGGGTTGCAGATATTCGCGGCCACCCACTCCCCGTTTGTGGTCGCCGGGCTGAGGGCAGGGCAGGTGCATATGCTGAAGCGGGATGCTGATGGAGTGGTTACAGCCAGCACCAACGAGCGCGACATCATCGGCTGGACCACAGATGAGATCTTGCGGACGTTCATGGGGGTTGACGAACCGACGGACCAGTTGACGGTCAACCGGGCGAGCCGTTTGCGCGAGTTGCGGGGGAAGGAAACGCTCAGCGACGCCGAGGCGAAGGAGATGGCCGAACTGCGTCGCCAGGTGAACGAGGATTTTATTTCCAGCAGCACGCCGCTGGAGGTGCAACGGGAGCGCTACGGAGACATGATGCTGGAATTCCTGCGATCCCGACAATCCGAGTTGTCGCAGGACGGCAGCTAGGCGGCGATGCGGTGGATTGACCGGGGACCGGAGCCGGGCGGCGTCCAAGGGTACGCCCGGCAGTTCACGCAGGGATGGGTCGAATACTTTCGCGACAGAGTTGCGGAACGTCCGAGCGACTCCTATTGGCAAGAATTCAGGGAGTTGCTTGGCAATCGCTCCGGCAACATCTGCTGGTACTGCGAGCGGCTATGCCTGCGAGATGCGGATGAGGCCGGAAGGGCGCCCACGGTTGACCATTTCAGGCCATTGAGCCGCTATCCCGGATTGGCCTACCAGTGGTCCAACTGGATTTTCAGTTGCCGCAGATGCAACGGCGAGAACAAACAGGACAAGTGGCCGGCCTCGGGCTACGTGGACCCGAGCGCCGCGGACGTGCAGGAGCGGCCGGAACGGCATTTTGACTACGACGCTGAAACGGGGGAGATAATCCCCATGCCCGGGTTGCCTTCCGAGGCCCGTGAGATGGCGCAGCGGACGATAGACGACATGGGGTTGAACAAACTGGACGTGCGGTTCTATCGTCTGGATTGGACACGCCGGTTTATCGCGGACCTCCAGGCGCTCCCCGACATCGACCGTCCTGCATTCGCTGAATTCTCCACAAGAACCGGGTTGGAATTCATCGGTGCCACGTCGATGGTGGTTCGGCAACTGCGGTCGTAGCCGGGAATCCAGTAGCGCATCGAACGTAGCATCTCATAGAGCGGCCCCTTCGCCTTCCTTGTCAGCACTTGGGTTCACCAATTGCTGTGGAGGGCATCACGATCGGGCTTCGGCGGGTTTAGTCTCCCGTCTGCCTGGCTGCGAGGCGAGCGGCAGTGGTATGACGAGGCCAAGGAGCGCCACCGGCAGGTCAGCTTTGTCGACTTCGATTGCCTGCCGCACAACGTCATGCATGTGGCATGGGCGGGTGGCTCAAGCCACCCGCCCTCAAGGCCAACCTCACCGACGTAATGTTCGTGGTCAACGGCGTACTGGTAGCCATCGTAGAGACACTAGCACCCCAACTCGCCGAGGCTCCGTCCATCAGCGCCGGGGATGGATTCGCTTGCGGTCTGAGAGCAGACAACTCCGTCGTCTCGAGTAGCGGCTGTCGGCCCTGGAAGGCAGCCGTGAGGGGACGGAGACCGGAGGATGCGTAGATGATGAAGGTCTAGCTCCTGGGTCGAGCAGCGTTGTGGCAGATGCGATGGCCCCAAGGCCACTCACCGGTTCGACACCGGCCAAGTCGCTCGGAGCCCGAGGCAGGCCTAGCATGGCCGTAGAGCAGGATGTGGCGCACCCGGCTCATGGCACAACACGGCTGGCGCTCCTGCCGAGCC
Source organism: Dehalococcoidia bacterium (assembly GCA_965207305.1). GTDB lineage: Bacteria > Chloroflexota > Dehalococcoidia > Lucifugimonadales > JAGWBF01 > JAGWBJ01. The sequence continues at coordinate 1,136,196 of CBDBMB010000004.1, forward strand.
TGATGTTCCCAGGCGGGCTCAGCGGTCGAAGCGGAAACTGGCCCGATCCAAGACCCATTAGGACACTCACTCCAAGCTAGGCCGAGGGCGGTTCACTCCCACGTACGTGGGGAGGGTACCTAGAGGTAGTCTGAGGGGCGGTCCGTCCAGATCCCCGCGGTCGCGAAGGGCGGAAGAACCCTAGTCACTGTAGAGAATGAACACGTTGCCGTCCGGGTCCGCCAGATCCGCCACTATAGTGCCTTCGCGGGCACGCCGGGGCGGACTGAGGATGCGGCCCCCTCCCTCTTTTACTCGGAGACACAGCCTGGGGATGTCATGAGCCTCAAAGTTAAGTCCGCTCCAAGTCAAACCGTCGACACCACCTTCGCGCACCAAGTAGACGGCAGTCCTGGTCAAGGTCTCGTCGCTGGTGTCGTAGTTGTTTCGCCGGAGAACGATGATAGCGTCGCCTAGTGCCAGCCTCGCCCATTCAGGGGTGCCGTTGTCCGTGTCTAGCCCCTGTAGTTCCAACCCCAGCACATCCCTGTAGAAACACAAAGCGCGTTCCACGTCCTGGACAACGAGCATATAGAAGCCTACCTTTATTTCCACCGGCTCCTCATCGCCGGGCGTAAGGTCCTCCATCTTCTAACCTCCTGCCAGCAGTTCGCCTACGGGGTTTCCCGACGGCTTCTAGTTATCCAACAACCCATCTGGCCCGACTACAAGCTCCCATGCCACTAGTTCCAAGTCCTCGACAGACGGTTTCCGGGTCTCTGGTCGCGCAATAGGACGGTCAAGTCCCTCGGCTCGGACGGCCTCTCGAAGTACAGTCAGCGCCTCAACCACTTGGCCTATCTCTGCACGAGTTGGCGCAAGCTGGTTCATCACTCCAACAGGGTCTCTCATTCCCACACGCCTGGTTGCGTCAGAAGGCAACGGCATTTCAACCCAATCGTTGAAGAACTTGAACAGGTCAGGTTGAGATTGCAGTACGTCATCACGATTGAGGAACTGCCTGATGCGTCTGGTGAAACTGTCGGATGTAACCGCGGAAATGGCGTCCAAGTATGCTTGGCCGATCTGGTCGACGGCGGCTTTCAGAGGTTCCTTCAAGTGCTTGAATGGGTTTTCGTCTGCCGGGATCTCGAAGCGGTGCTCGTCTCTACCGGCCTCAACGATAGCTAGGACATCGTTCGGTGACGTCATGGGCTGCGCCACGTTGCCCAGGGGGTAGAAGCGCCAGAACACTTCGCCCGATGCTTCTTCGGGCATTTTCAGCATGACATAGACACCGTTGGTCATACCCTTCTTCACGCTGTAAACACCGTTGGGGATGCCCCTTACATCCTCTGTGGCGAACTCCTTCATCAAGTCCAAGTATCTGTTCAGCAGCTCCGCGCCCTCGTCCAGTCCTTGGCTGCGCTCTCCTTCACGGTAGACCTGATCTGCCTCGACGCCGCCGGCGCGCAGCTTCATCACCTTGTCCAGTTCCTTCGCCTCGATCTGCTCACCGAGCACGGAGGCGTCCAGAGCGACTGCATCCTCAATGGTCTCAATCTTCCTGGCTAGGTTCTGAACCAGATTCAGCAGGTCCTCCAAGCCGTCCTCGGGCATCAGGTTGTAGATGAACACCTTGTCGTGCGGAGAGAATAGGCGGTCGATACGACCAGCGCGTTGAATCATCCTCACCGGGTTCCAAGGCAGATCGTAGTTGACCAGGAACTGAGCGTCCTGGAGGTTCTGACCCTCCGAAAGTACGTCAGTGGCTATCAACAACTCAATGCCCTGCGCTCTCAGAGGCTCTATCTTCCTCAGCAGCGATGGGTCGTCCAGAGGTTCGGTCTCGCGATGGGCTGCCAGTGGTGCGAACCGCTCAAGCACCGAGCGCCGCCGATTCTGGTCGTCTCTCCCAGTGAGCAGCGACATCCATCTTGCGTCCTCCAGATTGCTCTGAACGCGGACATCGCTCTTCAAAGAATCCACCTCTCCGCCGAACTGTTTGAACAGGTGCTGAGCGGTGTCTTTGTACGTCGTGAACAGGGCCACCTTGGTGGGTTGCCCGTGGTCGTCTTCTTTCGGAAGCCCTTCAAGCAACTTGCGCACGGCCTGGGCCTTGGGATCCCCCTGCTCCGCTAGCATCTCCTCCAGCCACTGCAGTCGGGTGAGCAACGTCTGAAGCCTGTCCCGGTCAAACTCCACGTCGGCCTGCAACCGCCCGCGAAGGTCTAGGTCCTCGGGTGCGGCCAACTCCTGCTGCAATGCCGCCACTGCCTTGGGGTCCATGTCCTCTAGGTCCTGGTCGTGGTCTGGCAACGACCCTCCCAGCACACCCCGTAGCTTGTATGCCTGCTTGGGCGTCAGGACATGTCCCTGATCCAGCCTCGCGAGGAAGAGATTGAGATAGTCCACTAGACTTCTCACCGTAGACGTGAGCGCAGCGAGGGAACTCTCCATACGCTTCAGGAGGATGGTACGCATGATGCCGACAAAGTTGGCGTTGCGTTGCTTCAGCTGTGCGCTGGTCTCCTGCTCCCCAGTCTCAACGCCGTACTCGTCCAGGCGGTAGACGGCGAAGTTGAGGTGCTCAATGGCGTCGATGACGTCGTGGTAGATATTTCCGTACAGGCCCTGCAGGCTGTAGTCCACCGCCTTCGGTATCTCGTGTTCCGGGAACCGCAGAGGCTGCCCATTGACCTCCATCGTTTCCCCCGCCTCCTGCATGGACCGTATGTCATGCCGGGTCCGGCGAACCAGGGACAGCATCATGGTGTCAAGCAGGCCGGAGTCGGACTCGCCCTTCTCAATAGCCTGGAACGCCGCTTTGAGGTTGGGTATTGGCCCTCGCCCTGCATACCAGGTGTCGTCTCCCCTCGTGATTAGCATGAGCTGGTGGTACAGGTCCCAGACGGAGTTGTTGATGGGCGTGGCTGTCATTAGCACCACCCTGGTGTCCGGGTTGCCGCCTCGGATGATGTCCATCAGGGCGCGGTAGCGCTTCGTCCTTGGGTTGCGGAAGTTGTGGGACTCGTCTACCAGGATGACGTCGTACTGGTCCTGGTAACGCCTTAACTCGGCCCGGAGCCGTTGCCGTTGAACGGGTGATGGTTCTTCCTCGATGTCTGCGAGGCTGGGCAGCGACTCCATAGTGACCGTGGTGGCGATGATTCCCCACTCGGCGAACCTGTCGGCGCTCCAGTTGTCCTGAAGCTGGGCGGGGCAGACGATCAACGCTCGCGTCGAGGTGCTCACTCGTTGCGGATCATCGTTCCGCTGGTTGGCGAACTCCCGAAGGATGCCCAAGCCTTCGTAGGTCTTGCCGAGGCCCACTGAGTCGCACAGCATGGCCCCCCAGTGGCGCCTCAACAATGCAACGCAGCGTTGGACGGCCTGCTGCTGGAACCCGGCCAGCCTCCCCATGACCTCTTCCGACAGTCCCATCTCCAGGAACCGTCCGTAGGCAGCGTGGAGAGACTTGAGCATGACTTGCCACGGGGTGTAGCGCCTCCCGAACAGGACACACTCTTCCAGGCGCTGGATGAAATGTGCCTTGCAGTCCTGCCCAAGCTCCCATTTCTCGTCGAACCAGCCTTCCAGGTGCACCGTCAGGTCATGGTCGTAGGAGGCCAGGTTCAGCTCGGAGTTCTCGGATAGGCCGCTCTTGGTGAGGTTGCTAGAGCCGACTGCGGCATACCGTCCCATCTGGCCGGAAAAGAGGTACGCCTTTGCGTGAAGCCGGTTCCTGGGCGAGCGATGATCCAGCACTTTTGCTGGCAGTACCTTGCCCTTATCGGACCCAAGGAACCGTCTAACCTCCACGCTGTCCCTTCTCAGAAAGTCGGCCAGGCTGGTTACCCGTTCCCACGCGGACAGGTCGAAGACTCCCGCTTCGGGAGTAGCGCCTCGGGCTAGGAGCTCCCGGCGTTCTTCGTGAGTTAGCAGCAGCCAGGGGTAACCACCTTCGAGGAAGGTGTACCAGTCGACCGACTCCGCCGGGCCTTGAAGCTCGTCGTGGTCACCGGGTTGTGTCAGCACGTCCCCCGGCCCACGCCGGTTCATAAAGGGGCGCTCCCCCAGCAGGAGTCGGACGCTATAGGCACTATCCATGGCCTCCTTTAGCTCAAGGAAGCCGTCAGGGGTCAGGTAGGCTGTCGCGATGCGGATGTCTTGGGGAATTACACGAGCCAGTGCGCCGACAAGGTGCTCTCGCATCGACCCGGTGGTCGACTCGTTGGCTATGGGGGAAGGGCTATCGTGACTACTCATCAGCTGAACCCTGAAGACGTCCTTCACCCGGATAGTGGAAGCGGCTACAGCCGCTTAGCGAGAAGGCTTGTTGGGCGGTCTTCACATCTCTCTCCCACCGTCCGTTTCGGCCCGTGGTCGTCCGCTTGGTGAAGGTTTCCCAACTATTGTGACAATCTGCTCTAGTATCCAAATCACACGAAGAAGCCGCACCGCAGCCAGAGAGGCAAACAGGAGTAATGGAATCACCAGCCAGGTGAGGGGAGCGTTCTCCTTGTCCCAGATCAGACACACCAACGCCGTCACGGTCAGTGCTCCTAAGAGTCGAATCGCCTGAAAGAATGTTTTCCAAAGTGATGGATAGTGCTTACTCCTCCGCAACACGGCAAGTCGCTCAGACGAAGCGAAACTGAGGACCAGAGACGCAACGGCAATTGAGAAACCCAATAAGGTGCCTGCAATGGTTGCCGTGGTTCTATATATGTTAGCCCGGTTCCCATCAATGAAATCTTCAACGCAGGACTCTCCACCAAAAAAAGCGAACCAGATTGCGACGCCAACAGCAGGGACAGCGGAGGCTCCTGCTTCCGCGATCAGGAAATGCTCGCGCCAGAGTCGGACTGGAGAAATCAAGGGGAGACACCGGTAGCCAGTTGAAGACTGTCTCCCAACTCTTGGTACGAGTCTCGAATCGCTTGGAATGCCGAGTCAGGATCGAGAGCTCGACCGCGTTCATTCAGGCGCACAATTTGCTTGGTTGAAATTAGCTGGTCCTTAAGCAAGTCAATCGTTTCGACGCGGCCGGTATCATCACATCTACCCCTGATCTGCAATCTGTCGAGTGCTGGGCGTGCATCGTTTTGGTTCAGGAGGGAACGGAGTGGACCCACCAGTCTACCCAAAGTTGATTGTCGAGCCTGGCGCTGAGGCTTGATAACTACTTGTACCGATTCAGGTTCGTCCACAACTCTGGCGTTCGCTTCAAACGCATCCCCCAATGATTGGTCGGCTTGTCGCATGACATCGGCAAAGGAGGGATGGATGCTGATGTCTAGCACACGAATCTCGGTAAGTCGGTCCAGTTGTTCGGCTGCATCGTCTCGAATGAGAGGGCGGAACGTCGGATACGGCACTGCCTCATTGGATTTCTCATACAGATAACTGCTGAGGCGGGAAATGCGTGGCCCAAAGTGATTGTATTCGGCGCCTACAATATTGGCGCCAGCTACCTTGTCGGGAAAGAACATGACATGGACAGCTTCGAGCAGTCCAGTGTCAGGAGACAGATTGAGGTCACTTATGTTCCCTCCTTGTTCCAGCTGAGGAAGCCCCGTCCGTCTCACACGGCAAAATCGCACACTATGGCTCGGAGCGCCCGAATGGCCCACGAGGCACACTGCATTGCCGTCCACGTCGAATTGATACCGGCCAGAATCATCGTTTGTGAACAGTAAGGAGTCGATGACTTGTAGTGCAGGCTGTGGATCGAAGGTCAGAGGGACTCCACCATCGTCAACACCCACGTCAGCACGAAAGAAGTATACTTTGCGCTCGACTGTGTTAGCTGGTCTCAATGTCATGACTATAGCTTAGGCTCCTCTCAAGCAAGGTGACTTGATCTGGATTGAAGGTGTAGTCCGTTAAAACGAAGGGTCATGCTGAAATGATGCTCAACCCCTGCATCCGCTCGAAGTGCCGGGTGTTGTTGGTTAGTAGCGTAAGGTTGTTGGAAATGGCAGTGGCGCCTATCAGGATGTCCATGTCACCTATGGTGTTGCCCTCTTTCCGCAGCCTCGCTCTCTCTGTGCCGAAGACCTGGCACGCTGCATCATCCAGCGCGACCACCTCGACTGCTTCTAAGAACAGGCGCAACGCTTCGGCGTCGACGTCAGGGTTCTTTGACCCGGCCAGACCGTCATAGAGTTCGGCCAGCGATATAACGCTCAACCCAACACCTTCGGAGAGGAGCTCCTCCAGCCTCCTGACCGTCCTATCGGCCCTGTGCAGGTAGTCAATTGCCCAATCTGTATCCACGAGGTACCCCATGACCTTGGTAGCTACAGTCTCGGAACGGGGCGTGTACGGATGTCTCTGCTGGCGTGTATGTCCCTAATCAGTTCATCTCCGTCAATGTTCCCCTTCCATGCCCCAGCAGAGGCTCGCATCGCATTAAGCTTCCTCCAGTCCGGAGGCATTTCCGCGCCTAGAGCCTCACGCCGCTCGCTCAGCCAGTCCAGGACCAGCTTCCGTTCCGTAGCCGGCAGCCCATAAACGTGGAACACTATGGAATCCATTTCCCGCTCGACTGCCTCCACTTGCCCAGGAGAAACCCCTAGTCCGAGTATCTCGTTGGCGAGTGTCTCCAGTTCAGTCCTCGCGTCTGCGTCAGGTTCCACGATGGGCAGACTAGCGGTATATTCAGAAAACAGCCTCAGAAAACCCCCACGTAGCGAACTCGTTATCTGGCACAAGAGAAACTCGGCAAGGGTGGAGTTCATTACAGGCAACATCCATATTGATTCAGTCGGCATAACGTAGCTTGTGTTACCCAAGTAGCTCCCTGTAGTGTCGTAGGCAAACCGAATCTCGCGGGCAATGTCGGGCCACACGATCTTCGGATGGGCGAACTCGTGGTAGATGCCCTCCTGTGGCTGTTGAAGCTCATACCAAGGATGCAAGTGTGCTGTCGCGCGTCCTTCGAGACCACCTCGGAACCAACTCAGATGCTCTTGTACAACTGGGTACTGTTCAATATCAACGCCGCGGCTTGTAAAAATCACGTGGAGGCCTGGTGAATGCGCCCTCCACCGCCTGATGTCCCTGCCCCGTAGCCACGGCTTGATAAGGTCCGCGCTGCGTGAATCCTCCTCAATTAGCTCGTCACGTTTGTCCTGGTCAATGACGAACGCTTCGTTAAGGCCGGTCACGACGCCTCGATAGATACGTCCCTTGACGAACTCACCCAGCGGCGTGCCCTGGTTCATAAGCCTCTCGAAGAGGCGGATCAGTGCGGGGTCTTCAAGAATCCAGCCATCCTTCTGCAACATGATCTGCGGGAAATTGCTAATCTCAGCTTTTTCTAGCAACCCATCCAAGTCTTCCAAGACACCGCGCACGCTTTCAGTGTTGATCTTCAAGTTGTCATAAGAGAGCGTCTTGCGGACCGGGCCAGCCAAGTCAGCCACCTTCAAGGCATGTCCGGCTGCGTCGTCCGAGCGGCTGCCAATGAGAACGGCCGGATAGGCCGCTATGGCCTTGCCGTTGGCCTCGAACAAGGGCAAGTCACCGAAGTCGATGACTCGCTGGATGTGGAGTGAAGCTGGCAAGTGTTCACGCGTCCCAGCGCCGTACCCGGCACGCATGAACTTGTTGCTGGTGACGAATGAGAGCCACCCGCCGGGCCGCAGTATCTGTAAGGCGCGGGCGTAGAAATAGACGAGAATGTCCGCCCGTGAAGCGGCCACTTCGGGGAAGGCCTCCCCGTAAAAGAGTTCGTCCTCGTTATCGATTCTCTCCATCCGCACGTAAGGCGGGTTGGCCAGCACGATATGAAAGCCTGCGTCTGGGTCGCCTTCACGCAGGACATCAGGGAAGGCGACGGGCCATAGGAAGGGCTTTTGCACCATTGTGAAGTCAGTCGACAGCACGCCATCCAGCAGGGAGCGAATGCGCTCTATGAAGCGCTGAGCCCTGTTCAGTGCGGCTTTGGAGGGCTTCTCGCTCTTTCGCAGGACCTCCAGTTTCTCCTCGGCCCTCTTCAGCCCATCGGCCAGGTGCAGGAGGATGATCTCACGTTGGTCCCGGGCAATGAGATCCCGCAACTCTCGGAGGCGTCTCGCGTTCCTGTGTGTCCGCTCGAACTCCCTCCTCCGATGGTCGATGTTTCGCTCCAGTTTCTGGAGGCTGTCCTGGAGTTCCATGTCCAGCTGCAGACCCTTGGGCATGGGCCAGGACTCCTTGAATGCCACGCCTGCAACCCCGTCCACTAGGGAGTCGCCAGCAAGGATTTGAAAATCCAGGTTGGGCAGCGCCCAATCGGAATTGGGATCAGGCGGCTCGTCCATGTCCAGCACCATAGATAACCAGAGGCGCAGGCGGCATATCTCCACAGCCTCCGGGTTGATGTCCACTCCGTACAAGCTGTTCTCGATGATGCGACGCTTCCATTCGCTCACCATCTGGTAGAGCTCATGGGGTTCGACGTAGCTGCGCTGAGAGTAGAGAATCCCTCGACGTAGGGCCACCATCTCCTGGATGGCCCCCAAGAGGAATGCCCCGGAGCCGACGGCTGGGTCGCATATTCGGATGGTTTCCAACGCATCAATTAGAGCGTCAGTAGGGATGTTCGAAATGGGGTGGTGCTCGTCCCTAGAGCCGACGGCCTCTTGTCGAAGAGTGTCCAGCGTACCTTGATCGACGCCGGTCTCGTCTCGCAGGTAGCCGTCCAAGACCTCGCGGCACATGAAGTGAACGATCTCTCTGGGTGTGTAGTAGGTGCCGGTGTCGTGACGCTCGTCGCCCTGATATAGGTTCTCAAATACCCTGCCTAGAAGTTCCGGATCGGGGTCAACGGACTGGTCGTCCGGCGTTGACTCCCTGGTGGTGAATCGATAGCGGGAGAGCAGGGCGAGAAGGGTTGGCTGCTGGCCTTCTTCATCGTCTACATCGGGGTCGAACACCTCGTCCGGCAGGGACACCTCTCCCGCGTCGTCGATGCGGTCCTCTAGAACGTTCCGGCGGAACAGGCCGCCGTTCAGATAGGGTACGAAGCCCAAAACCGGGTGCTCCCCCCGGCTGCTGCTTCCCGTCGCCATCGCATCGAAGAACATTGGGGCCAGGATGCCGCGATAGTATTCGCGCTCATGCGTCTCTGCCCGCTTGTCCCAGAGGTTCAGCAAGTAAATTGGCGAGCCCATCCCTCCGGGTTCTCCCAGCCAGCGCTTGGCCTGAAGGAACCAAAGGAAGAGCACCCGGCCCATCTGTCGGGTGGCCCATGCGCGGGCCTCCTCCTCGCCGAGGGAAGCGATAACGGGATGGTCCGGGTTGTGGGATAGGAGTGCCTTGGCTATGCGATCCCGGACGGCAGCATACTCTTGGTAGAACCTAGTGGTGACGCGCTCAACGCTGAATTGTTGCTGCCACAGCCTGGACACTTCCAGAAGACTCGCGCCGGGGGGGATACGCAACCCCCGCAGCAGGTCCCGGTGGAACCGTGTGGGATTGTCTAGGTCTAGGTGGGCACGGATGCTGGTTACAGCCCCATTAGCGGAACCGATCTGGGTACGGGGAAAGACGAGCTCTGCCTCATGGCGTGGGTCAGTGGTTGGAGGGACTAGTAGAGCGAGAGCCCGCCTATCAGGTACGTGTTCCACAAGAGCGCGGGTGATACGCCGCCGTGACCGGTCCCTGTCTGAGGACCGATAACCCCAGTCAGAGAGTACGCCTATCCATAGGCCAGCCTCTGCCGGATCTGCTTTGCGGCCTCCGACCCGGTAGAGTTCGCTTACACCGAAGCCCCCATCGCCCCGGCCGCGCAAGAACTGCTTAAGCCCACCCGAAAGAGCGCCAGCCAACCGGTCCTCCGGGCTTGGGACTGGGTCGAAACCCAGGAACGCGGCCAAGCTTTCGGCCCTCTGAGGGTCGCCACCAAAGTCTCGAAGGATGTCGGCTACGTTGCCGTCAGCGGAGAGAGTCATGGTCATTGCTCCGCACCACCTATGATTTCGACACCCCGATGTTTCAGATTCATCCCGTGCTTCACAAGATCGAACGGGTCGGGATAGATGATGGCTTTGTCGGGTTCCTTAGGAAACTTCACGGGGAGCCACTGCTCCATTTCCGCGTTCTCCTCTCTGAACTGCGGGAGAACTGCAAGCACCCTGTTGGCCTCGGCCACCGCCTTGTCATAGGTGGAGTGCTCAGACTGGTAGTCCGGAAAGGGCAACCCTAGCCCCCATCCCATGAACCCCACTCTGTACCGCACCATCTCTTTGGCAAGCCGTCTCATCTCGGCATCTGTCAAGTCGTAGTGCTCTTGGATGGCTTCCGCGCTGATGCGGTACTCCCGAGCGACACCCTTCACCCGCACCTTCGAGGCCTCAAGCCGTCCATCTACAATTCGCTGGCGGACAGCCTGGGGCGTGATCCCAAAGAACTGGGCCACTTCCGGCACGGTGTACATCCTCTCTTTGGTCATCACGCTTAGCTCACACCTTCTATCAAGTCGAGTACCGAAGCAATTCTAACAAAGTACGACAATCGACACAACCCAGCAAAGGCGAGAAAGAATGGGAAGGCAGGGACTGGTGGCGGGGGGTTGCGCACACCCCTGCGGATGAAGAACCACAGGGGTGTGGAGGACTCTCAGACTCGTGAACCCACCGCCTGGCATAGCCTCCGTGACTACCTCGCCAGCTTGAAGGTCAATGTGAAGGCTCTTAGTCTTGTTAAGCGTGGTGTCAGGCTTCAAACACGCCGACGGAGAAGGTCTCCTTAACGAGTTCCCCCTAGACCAGGCCCTGAACAACTGAAGAGACGGCGCCGGCTTCAGTCGGAAAGTAGGAGCAGATGCCCGTTGCGTCGCTATGGGCATCTGATGGCCAGCTGATTGACCTCTGGTGAACCAGCGTAAGTCAAGCCCACGGCCCGGCCACAATTACGGCGGTACCTCGGGTCCCGCGTCCATAGGGCCAGCCTCGGTCGATCAGATCATGGGGCACTGCTATGATGGGATTTGGGTGGCTGAGAACACCTGGTCACAAAAGGGGAGCAACATGAAAACTCGAAACACAACGATGGGCTTTGCGCAACGAACACTAAAGAACCTGGACTACGTTAACAGCGCTTTCAAACGTGACGATGCCATCTATCGCAAAAGGAATGGTGACTACGAGAGAAAGCTCCATTTGGTAACTCAGATAGTGACGGCCCTTCTTGGTCTAGTCGTTTTGCCTCAAGAACGCGATCGTACCTATGATATTTGGAAGAAGGAGGTCTGGGAAGTTACATTGGAGGAACTCACCAAGGACGGTTGGCCGAAGTGGGACATTTGGAAGAGGACGGTTCGGAAGAAGTACACGGGAGAATGGGAGGCTCAAGCAGGGAAGACTGAAACCCTAGGGCAACTCATGTACCATGTGCGGAATGCGGTTGCTCACGGTCGCTTCGAGTTCTCACCGGTCTCCCCGTGTTTATCGCCGGATTCTCCCTACCCAAGAGAGGTAACAATTGAGGTGGAGGACAGAAAGACTGTAGGCAACAAAGAGGATAGGCGTCTCGAAAGCTATTGGCGAGCCAAAATCAATGGGGAAGACCTGTACTCGTTCTGTAGGCGATTGACAGAGTACATAGACGCTAAGGCCGTCTAGGGCAATTCCGCCCTCCTACAGGGTCAGCGTAGACTCAAGGCCATAGGGATGCGGCAGAAAGCAGCCGGGCCTTCAAATCGTTAGTTTTTTCAACGAATAGGAGAACCCAACGAAGTCTTACTTCCAAGACATGATCCAACTATAGCCCTGTGCTCAGGTTGTGCAAGGCGCAATGGAATGCTTGGACTACCGCCGGAGGGCGCTGAGTATTCGGCTCCAGTCAACCCTTCTTGCCCTCGCTAGGCGACACGACCCCGATGCTGGCACCGTTGCGGTGGACCGTTACGACTAGGCGATCACGGCGCTGGCTGACGCCAGCCTCCAGTCATCACTGTTGAGGGCCACGTTCGGGACGAGCTGGGCCAGCTGGCAGGGGTGACCGACTCGGTCCTACTGCGGTTCTTCCCCAGTGACCCAACCGACTATGACTGGACATCTCAGCTCACGTCGAACAGCGGCCGCCTGCGGTGGCTCAAGGAGAAGGTCGCCGAACTGAGCAAGGACTGACCATGACCGGGGGCACTGCCAGCGACCCGGCCCGCCAGTAAGGGCGCGGTGGCCAACAAAAAAACCCCACCACACATCGAGGAACGGTTCCCCTGAAACGCAAAGAGAGCTGCATACATGACCAGCCAGGGGGGAGGGCGTCGCTGATGCCCTCCCCCCTGGGCGTTTCGGCCTAGTGTCTCGCGCCGACCGGCCCTTCTTCCCGCTGTCGTTCCGGGCTGAGGGTCTAATAGCAGACAGCTAAGCGGCGACCGCCTCAGACCGCGTCAGCATGGTGGAGCAGCCCCGTTCGACCACGTGCTCTACCGACACCCGACCCATGCCGTCGTACCCGGCGCGGAAGGCGTACTCCGCCTTCGCCCCCCAAGGGCACATGCCCGCCGACCCGAACTGTTCCTCCACCGTACCCGCGCCCAGGGCCACCCGCGCCCCTCACCACCATCCCGCTCCGCTCACCCTTGTGCCAGCCCAGCACCTTCACCTCGGCGGGCATCACCCGCTCCGCCGGCGTCCGCTGGAACAGGACACCGTGTAGCTTCTTCAGCACTCCCGCGGACGGGTTGTTCCTGCCGTTCATGATCTGGGAGAGGTGAGAGGAGCTGACATAGGCACGCCGGGCCACCTCGTTCTGGCTGATGTCGTGGGCGTTCATCCGGTCCCGCACGGCATGGCGATCAATGGAGGCGCATTGGGCAGGCTCGATCTTCACTGGAGCCTTCAGCGCCGACTCGACCCGCGCCTGGACCTTCACCCCCATGTTCCGGCGGCCCCGGGACACCTCCGTCATGTAGCCGTAGGACACCCCCACTCGGTCTGCCAGGTCCTGCATGCTCATGCCCAGCTCTCGAGCGCGCTCCCTGATGTAGCTGCTCTCTCCGTTCACCAGACCTCCCTGCCGGTAGACGATGCCCTGACCGGGGACCTCTCCCAGCACCGCCATGGCCTTCTCACGCATCTTCTGAGTCCACTGATTACGCCCCGTCGAAAGTCCCGACAGGTAGCTCGTGGACACCCCCATCTTTGTCGCCAACTCCTTCATGGTGAGCCCGCGCCGCCTGGCCGCAGCCCTGAGCTCGGTCTCCGTTCCTCTGGTCGTAGCAGTGTTCGTAGCCGTCATGTCGCTCTCCTCCTTGTGGACGGAAAGCGGGACCGCCCCCGAAGGAGACGACCCCGCGATCCCGTGACCCGATAGCCGGGGTCGTCTCTTGGTGTGGTGTGTGGTAGCCGTGGCCCATCGCCGGTGCGACGTCCCCCATGCGGGGAAGCCGTGTGCGGGGACAAGCCCCCGGCTCAAGCCAGCGGGGGTGCCCCGTCGAGAACAGGGCATGTCCTCCGATGCTGGCTCGGTGGTCAGGCCCTGGACGATGCGTGTTGGGGAGTTGGGAAGCCAACCCGCAGGGGAGCGGGCCGGGTCAGGTGCGCCTCAACGGGGGAATGGCCGGCTCCGTGCTCGACGCGGGGCCATCCTCAGTGGCAAGCAAGGGCGCAAGTCCGCCGTTAGGCGGTCAAGTCACCGCCAAGGCAATCCGGGCCCCGCCGGCTGCGCCGAGATACGACCTTGCCCGGCCGCCAGCGCATCCCCAGGACCGCGACTGCCTCAAGCAAGCCGCAAGCCTCCACCCCTGGGGACAAGGACGGCGGCCCACCCGACGCCCTCGCGGTCGAGCAGGGCATCCCGGCCAGCGAAACGCAGCTTCACCAGGCCCATCCACTCGGAGAAGGCCCACCGCACCTCCCTCGCTGTCATCTTCGCCATGGCCATGCCGGTGAGGACGTCCAGGGCGCCGTCTACGTCCCGGGCCTGCCTGAGCCGCCGGGCCTCATGGATAGTGCGCGTCGCGCTCGGCTCCGCCGTCTCCGTCTGCGCCGGGAACAGCGTCTCGATCAGCTGCTCCACCATCTCTTCGAGGCTGCGCCGCGGCTGCCCACCCTTCGTGCCCATCGTCCGATTGCCTATTGCTACCGTTGCCATCGTCATCACGACCTCCTTCGTGTTTGTGTTGCCTTGAGTCCGTGCGCCCACGCGCGGGCAAAGAAGAAGGGTCGCCTCGAAAGGCGACCCTTCTGTGTCGAGAGAGCCGAAGCCGCGGCGGTCAGCACCTGAGCGGCGTCAGCCCGGTGCCAAAGCCGCCGTCGACAGCGGTCCAGTGATATCCATATACCCCTCCATTCTGGTATGCCGTTCAGCCATAGACGCACTCCGCGCACGGCAGGGCGCCGGAAGCGGGAATGCGGGGTGGGATGAAAGAAGACGCAGCTCGCCCAGGGTCGGGTCGACTTGAATAGCGTCGGGGGAGTTGCTACATGGAGGATGAAATGACCCGCCTGCGATCAACCACAGGACACCGCTGTGAGAAAGACGCAGCTCGGCCCAGGGTCAACTCACGGAGGGTCGACAGAGGGGGAACTGCTACGAGAGGAAATGCGACCGGCCTGCAGGTCATCCACAGAACAGCCCGGTGAGAGAGCGACGCAGCCCTGCGAAGTCAACACAGAACAGCGTGCGTGGAAGCTGCGACCCAACCGCGTGACGGCTGCGTCGCAGGTATGAGGAATGGCCGGGATGCCGACGCACTCCGACCGTGGTGTCCCGACTTACGAACCGGCATCAGGGGAGCGATGCTCGACCCCTCGACCGACTCACGCAGCGGGAAGGCGCTTGTCCCTCCGGGGTTGGACTTCGGGAGAGCGCAGTGCTCGATCCCTCCGGTCAGCGCCCCTGGGAGGCTGTTGGGAGAGCGCGGTGCTCGATCCCATGCAGCCGGTCCCGGATTCGGGGGACGGGAACCCTCCAGGTTTCTCGGCACGAAACGCTGGAAAAGCCTGAAACTGACTCCATTATTGGCCGAACAACCGAGCGAATGGAAGACTTTCATGGCGTCCCCGCCCAAAGTGTTCTGTTCAGTTCCACGAAACCCTAAGCGCCCTTCCGCCACCACCGGCTTCGCCAAAGACCGCATGTGAGCACCGTCCTCACCAGGTGTCTCCAGGCCACGGCCCTCCGGACCTCATGGAGGGTCTCCCTGCGCCAGTTGAGCTGGGTACTCCGCCACAGCCCGGTCAGAGGCATCGGCTCCGGAGGCAGGGTCAATCCGTGCTCTTCGAGCATGGCCACCTCCAGCTCCCGGACCCGCTCCTCGGTCTCCAGCCATGCCAGGCCCCTACCCACGCCGGTGTGTCCAGCCTTCCAGATCTCGCGCCACTCCTCGATGAGGGGCCACGCCTCGCCGTAGACATCCTCGTCGTCCGGGGCGGGCTCCTTCGTCACCAGCTCGGGGTACAGTCGCTCCAGGCGCTCGGCCTTCGCCGGTGGCTTAGCGACTTCCTGGGGCGTTTCGGACACCGCCTCGACGGCCTGACGAGTCTCGGGTTGAGCCGCCCCACGCTCCATATGCTTCGGCGCACTGACTCGCTCCTCACGCAAAGCCTGGACTGCTGTCAATAATCAGGAACATTAGGCCAGCATATTCAGAGACATTAGGCCACCCTGAATGCCAGTGATTTGGATTCTGACAGGATGCTGCGGGTCGGTCAATCACCTCCCTTCTTGCTGAGGATTTTGGCCACTTTGCCCAAGAGGGCGCGGTGAGGAGAGAGCCTTTCCCGGTAGCTGGTTCCCTCGATGACGATCTGGTAGCTGGTGTTGGCCAGGCGGTCCAGGGCGCTGTTGCCCAGGATGGGGTCGTCGAAGAGACTGAGCCACTCTTCGATGGCCCGATTGGAGGTGACGACGAAGCTGGAGGCCCGGTGCTTGGCGATGATCAGCCGGTAGAGGTCCACCGACTGAGGTCCGGTGAGGCTGTGCAGGCCCAGGTCGTCGAGTATGAGCAGGTCGGGGGAGAGGAAGGAGCGGAAGGTCTTGTCCACCGAGTTGTCCACCCTGGCCTGGGCCATGGCTTTGAAGAAGTCGTCGGCGTGGATGAAGCGGACGGTGTACCCGGCTCTGACGGCGGCGTGGCCGAGGGCTTGAGCCAGGAAGCTCTTGCCGACGCCCGCCGGTCCCATCAGCAGGACGTGCTCGTGCCTGTCGAGGAACTCCAGCGAGAAGGCGGCGTCGAGGAGGCGGCGGTCCAGGGTGATTTCGGACGTCCAGTCGAAGTCTTCCAGTCGGCAGGTCTCCTCGAAGCTGGCCCGGTTCAGGCGGATCTCGATGCGCCGGTTCTCCCTGCGGCTGACCTCGTCGGCCAGGATGATCTCCAGGAAGGCAGTGTAGTCCAGTTGGTCCCGTCGGGCCAGGGCGATGCGCTCGGGCAGGGTGTCCAGCATGGCGCTCAGCTTGAGGGTCTTGAGCAGCGGGGCTAGGTCGGGGTTGCGGACGTTACGGGTCATGTCAGATCTCCTTGTGGTGTTGCGTTGGGGTGGTGGCCGTTGACCAGGGCGAAGACGGAGCCGGGCCGGGCGAAGCGTCCCGTAGGCAACGGATCGGGATACGGCAGCGCATCCTGCTGCTCCAGGGCTTCGATCAGGATGCGCTCGACGCGGTGCACGTCGATGAGGTCCACGTCCAGGGCCTTGCGACAGGCGTCGTTCAGCCTGTCGGGGGTGTAGCGCTGGGCGAGGCGGAGCAGCTTGTGTCCCTGCCGCACCTTCGCCCAGGGCGTGGGGCCTTCGAAGAGCCGGTCGGCGAAGGCGGCCACCGCTTCTCCCAGCTCCGCTGCGCTCTGCGTGATCTTGTCGGGCGCCCGCAGCGTGTAGGCGATGAACTCCTTCGGGTAGTCGTCGGGATCGGTGGAGCGTCTGCCCTTGGACTGACGGGGATGGACCTT
Source organism: Dehalococcoidia bacterium (assembly GCA_965207305.1). Taxonomy (GTDB): domain Bacteria; phylum Chloroflexota; class Dehalococcoidia; order Lucifugimonadales; family JAGWBF01; genus JAGWBJ01. The sequence continues at coordinate 1,153,063 of CBDBMB010000004.1, forward strand.
GATCAGCTTGCCCTGGTGGTAGATGCGCACCAGCTTGCTGTCCAGCGCGATCTCCACCTGCTGCCCCGGATGGCACAGAGCCGACGGCACCGAGTAGAGGGCGTTCTGGCAGGTCACGTGGTGGTCGCGCTGCACCTTGGCGTTGCGCCAGTGAGTCACCTCGTAGGGCTCGCCGTCCCAGGGCAGCAGCGTCTGGCGCTCCTCGGCGTCGAAGACCTCCACGGGCTTGCGCCTGGTGGTGCCGTGCACCCGCTGTCCGGCCACCTCGCGGCACCAGTGGAGCGCTTCCTTCCGCATGTGAGGCAGGTCCCTGAAGTCGGCTCCCTTGAAGAAGCGCTCCCTCACGTACTGGACTCCCCGCTCCACCTTGGGCTTGTCCCTGGGGTGGCGTACCCGGGCCGGGTCGGTGATGAAACCCCGGCGCTGGGAGTACTCCAGGAAGCCCCTGGTCAGCCTGGGATGCAGGGCGTCGGCCCCGGCCACCGCCGCCGGGAAGTTGTCGATGACCAGGTACTTGGGAATGCCGTCGAAGAAGGCCCAGGCCGCTTCCAGTCCGGCGACCACGTCCTCCAGCTTCTGCCCGTGGGTGGGCCAGACGAAGCTGTGCCGCGAGTAGGCCAGCACAACGATCAGCGCCCACACCGTCCGGCGGCGGCCCGTCTCCGGGTCTTGGGCGAAGCCAAGCCTCCCGAAGTCCATCTCCGCCACCTCACCCGGCGGGCTCTCCTCCATCCGCACCGTCCTGGTACTGCGGCCCCGCCAGTTGCGGCGGGCCACGAAGCGCTGAACGGACGGATAGGAGACCTCGCAGCCGCGCTCCAAGAGCAACTCCCGAATGCGGGTCAGTTGCAGCCGGTCCTCAACGACCCACCGTTGAATCTGGTCGGTCCAGGGACCCAGCCTGTCCTCTATCGGCGTCCTCGCCCGCCGCGGTCCCGCACGGCCTATGGCCGCCAGCTTGCTCAGCTGCTCCTCGCTGGGAACGGGTCCGTCCCGGGACAGCCCCAGCCTCTCAGCTGAGGCGATGTACTTGCTCACCGTGTCCCGAGCAAGCCCTGTCCCCTCGGCTATGTGGCGCTGGCTCTCCCCCGCCTGCCAGCGCCGGATGACTTCTGCTATTTCCACTCTGAATACCTCCTTGTAGGCCATCGCTTCACCTCCTACTTGAAGTGTCGCGATGGTCTGTGGTCAGGCGCTCAGAGTGGCCTAAATATCCTGATTATCTGGCCTATAGTTCGTGAATATTTAGCGATTCGCTGGCCTAATGTTCCTGATTATTGACAACTGCCTCTTCCACTGCTCCGCGGGCATCTTCGAGGCCCCTTCGGAGCCCCACCTCCAACGCGTCCATCCGCTGCTCCAGGGCGTCCATCCGCTGCTCCAGGGCGTCGATCCGCTCCCGCTGTCGGACCGCCTGCTCGTCGTCCTCCGCCAACACGTGCCGCTCCAGCGCCATCCGCACCAGTTCGGACAGGTCCCCGCGCTCCATACTCGCCTGGACCGTCCTGGGATCCAGCCCCAGGGTCTCCGCCGCTCCCTTCAGCCGCTTCTCCCGCACCATCCTCTGCAACAGGGTCATCAACCGCATGTCATGCCGTTCATCGGCGCTTGAGGTCTTCACCGGTTCGATCCCGTTTCCTGACATTCCTACCATCCTTCCGCAAACTTGTCCTTCTCAGCTTTGGCGCTTGCGACCGGGGCGCCGCTCAGCCCTCTGCAAACCTGGCGCTGTCATACGAGAGCCTTGCTCTCTCCCTTGCAACAGGCCCCTGACACAAAGTGTTCGCTGGTCACGTCCTGTAGGGGGGCGATTTACCTCTGATTCAGCTTTGAAATCCGACCGGTGTACAACTTGCCCACGACGTCGATTCCCTGTACAGCCCCATGACATCACGGCGGCCCCTCCCCGCGTAATCCCTCGGGGGGCACCACACCGATGTAGTCCCCTGAAGGCCACTACGCCAATGCAGTCCCTTCCAGGGGATACCGCTCGGCTTTCCGACCCTCCAGACTCGACGGCAGGCAATACAACCCCACCTGCGAGGAGGCGAAGACGTGGGAGTGCAATCGACCTTGCGACGAACCCTGGGAAGAGCCGGGAGGCTGATTCCCCTGTCCGCAGCGCTACTTCTGGCGATCCCCGAAAGCAACGTCGCCCTAGCACCCTCTACTTCGGCCTGAACCTGCCCGCCGTGATGGCGCAACCGGCGAACACCATCGGGCTGCTAGCGGGCGGGGCTGCCGCCGCTGGCGCCCTCAATGGGGACCCCTTCGGGCGACAGAGAAGGGGAAGCCTCCAGGAGCAACGGCGAGTAGCCGACAAACAACGGTTCAAGGACTTCATGCCGACAAGTAATGCAAGGGAGGGGGGAGGCGAGATACGCAGCTAGTGAGGAGTCACCGAGGCCAGGAACGAAGAACGAAAAGACGGGCGCCGTGGCGGCCCGTTGCACACCTGTAAGGACAGGCCGGCGGCCTCGCCAGCCGCTGCCGCGACTACACAAGACGAGGGACCTGAGAGGAGGAAGCGTGAGAATGAACGACAGACTGCTACGCCGTCGAAGGGTAGAGGAACTTACCGGATTGAGCCGTGCCTCGATCTACAGGTTGATGCGAAGTGGCAAGTTCCCTCCACCTGTCAGGGTCAGCGCTACGTCCGTCAGGTGGAAGGCGACCGACATCATCCTCTGGATAGAGTCCCGGCCAGTGGCGACGAGCGAACTAGGCTCGACCACCGCCGCCTGGGACTCATCTACATGACATGCCGGGGCTAGGCCGTTAGGTAGTCCGCCCACTGCTGCATGAGCGTGCTGCGGCGGTCGAATAGGTCGGACCGGGCATATGCCTGCTCGACGCTGCCGCCAAGCTGGTGCGCCAAGGCCGCCTCTCCCACGGCCCAGGGCGTATCCGTCTGTTCCATGGTCCACGTCTTGAAGGACGTTCGGAAGCCGTGCACGGTCGCTCTATCAGCAAGGCCAGTTGAACGGAGTATCTTCGTCAGGGTCATGTCACTCAGCATCCGCCCAGGCCGCAGAGGGGATGGGAAGCAGAGCCCAGACCCGTCTTCAAGTTGCTGTGCGAGTGCCAACACGTCGAGGGCTTGGTCGCTCAGTGGTACCCGATGCTCTACGCCCGCCTTCATGCGTGAGCCGGGTATCGTCCACGTTGCACCCATAAGGTCGATTTCCTCCCAGGTGGCACCCCTCGCCTCACCGGAGCGCGCCGCCGTCAAGATCAGGAACTTCAGACAGTGTTTCGAAGGGAGGGATGTCTGGGACGCATCGACCGTCTTGAGAGCCGAGCCAACCTCCTGGTAGGGAAGCGCACGGAGATGCGCCTTGACCTTTGGCATGGACGGCAAGGCCCCGTCGATGACTTCCCCCGCGGGATTGGTCTCAATCAGCTCGTTCGCCATAGCCCACTTGAATATCGTTCGCATCCTTTGCCGCACACGCCGGGCCGTTTCGGGGCGCGTCGACCAGTTGGGCGTAAGGACGGCTAACACGTCGGTGCGGCCTATCGTGTTGATAGGCTTGTTGCCAATCTTCGGGAAGGCGTGGCGTTCCAGTGTCTGAATCCATGCCGATGTGTGGCTTCCGTTCCGCCAACGAGGTTTGTTGGCTTCGTGGACGGCATGGGCGGCCTCGCTAAAGGTCGGCATGGCCGGCCTGCGCTTCTCCGCTAGGGGGTCCCTCCCGTTTCCAATCGTCTCGCGGTTGTCCGATGCGCGCTTCCTCGCCTGGGCCAGCGAAACGCTCGGATATCCGCCCAAGCCGATGTCTCTCCTTCGACCGTCGACGGTTACCCTCTGGACCCAACTCTTGCGGCCCTTCTTGGTAATGAACAGGTGCAGGCCGTCACCGTCCGAGTAACGCCCGGGGTCCGTGAGCGCCTTCACCCTTGTTGCCGATAGCTTCAAGCCTTGTGACCTCCTCAATCTGTTACCACAAAAATTACCACATATGCGGCGAGATAACAAGGGATTGCCTGAGATCGCTCGGGATGCCTCAACCGGGAGAGAAGGGGCACAAATGCACGTAACTTAGCTATGGACGGGGCAATAATGAGACGCGAAGAGGCGGGATGGGCATGGAGGAGAAAGAGTGTTGGTTGTGGAGCTGGGGGGACTCGAACCCCCTACCTCCTCAATGCCATTGAGGCGCTCTCCCAGCTGAGCTACAGCCCCACGTAACCTGTAATATAGCAGAGGCCTAGCCGCCCGCGCAACGGGAACGGCGGCCCGGGACGTCGTGTTGGTGCCCCGCCTAGGGCGCCGGGATCTCGTCGAAGCCGGTGTAGGGGCGCAGCACCTCGGGAATTGCCACGGAGCCGTCGGCCCGCTGGAAGCTCTCCAGCACGGCGATGACCACCCGGGGCAGGGCCAGGCCCGACCCGTTCAGCGTGTGCACGTACCGGGTTCCCGACCCGCTCTTCCCCCGGTACCGGATGCCCGCCCGCCGCGCCTGGAAGTCCGTGCAGTTGGAGCAGGAGCTCACCTCCAGCCACTCCCGGCACCCCGGCGCCCACACCTCTATGTCGTAGGACTTGGCCGAGGCGAACCCCATCTCCCCCGCGCACAGCTTCAGCACCCGGTAGGGTAGCCCCAGCCGCCGGCACACCTCCTCGGCGTTGGCCAGCAGCGTCTCCAGCTCCCCGTCGGAGCTCTCCGGCTCCACGAACTTGTACATCTCCACCTTGTCGAACTGGCGCACCCGCTTTATACCCCGGGTGTCCCGTCCCGCCGCCGCCTTCTCCCGGCGGAAGCAGGGCGTGTACGCGGTGTAGTACAGGGGCAGCGAGTCGGCGGCCAGCACCTCGTCCCGGTGGAGGTTGGTCAGAGGCACCTCGGCCGTGGGTATCAGCCAGGCGTCGTCCTCCTCGTCGTGGTACAGGTTATCGGCGAACTTGGGCAGGTTGCCCGAGCCCTCCAGCATCTCCCGCTTCACCACCGCGGGCACGTGCATCTCCACGTAGCCGTGCTCCCCCGTGTGCAGGTCCAGCATCCAGTTGATGAGGGCCCGCTCCAGCCGGGCCCCCCTGCCCCTGAGGACGAAGGACCGGGGCCCCGCCAGCTTCACCCCCGTCTGGAAGTCGATGACCCCCAGCTCCGGGCCCAGGTCCCAGTGGGGCCGCGGGTCGAAGTCGAACGAGGCCGGCTCGCCCCAGGAGCGCACGGGCACGTTGTCCTCCTCGGTGAGCCCGTCGGGCACGTCCTCCCGGGGGATGTTGGGCAGGCCCATGAGGATGCCGCGTATCCGCTCCTCCAGACCGGCGACCTCCTGCTCCAGGGCCTTGACCTCCTCGCCCACACTCCGCAGCTCCTCGATCAGCTCCGGCGGCCGCTCCCGGCTCTGGCCGATCTGCCGGCTGGCCTCGTTGCGGCGGGCCCTCAGCCCGTCGCCCCGTTGGATGGCCCCCCGGCGTTGGACGTCCAGGTTCACCAGCCTATTGATGTCGGCGGCGTCCTCCCCTCGCCTGGCCAGGGCGCGGCGGACGTGCTCGGGGTCGTCCCGTATCAGCTCGATCGAGAGCACCCTACTCCACCCGCCTCATCTGGGGGAACAGGAGCGCGTCCCGGATGGTCGGCTGGCCCGTCAGCAGCATCACCAGCCGGTCGATGCCCACGCCCAGCCCGCCCGTGGGGGGCATTCCGTACTCCAGGGAGAGGAGGAAGTCCTCGTCCAGCCGGTCCACCTCCTCGTCCTTGTACTGGAGGCGCATCTCCTCCTGGTCCAGGAAGCGCTGCCGCTGCAGGTCCGGGTCGTTCAGCTCCGTGTAGGAGTTGGCTATCTCCATGCCCCCGGCGAACGCCTCGAACCGCTCCACGTACCCCGGCGCGCCGGGCTTGGGCTTGGCCAGGGGAGACATCTCCTCGGGGTAGTCCATAAGGAAGGTCGGCTGCACCAGGTGGGGTTCCACCCGGGAGGACAGCAGCTTGTCCACCATGCGGCCCCAGCTCTCGTGGGCCCTCACCTCCACGCCCAGCTCCTTCAGGCGCGGTCCCAGGCTGGCCGTGGTCGAGCACTCCTGGATGTCGACGCCCGTCCGCCGGCTCACCTCTTCCCTGAGGGACACGCGCTCCCAGGGGGGGGCGAACTCGATGGCCCGGCCGTCCACCTCCACCAGGGTCGTCCCCAAGGCCGCCGTGGCCGCGGTGGAGACCATCTCCTCCACCATGGACATGACGTCGTTGTAGTCGGCGTAGGCCTCGTAGCTCTCCAGCATGGTGAACTCGGGGTTGTGGTCCTGGTCCATCCCCTCGTTGCGGAACACGCGCCCCAGCTCGTACACCTTGTCGAACCCGCCCACGATGAGCCGCTTCAGGTACAGCTCGGTGGCGATGCGCAGGTACAGGTCCATGTCCAGGGAGTGGTGGTGGGTGGCGAAGGGCCGGGCCAGGGCGCCGGCGGCGACGGGCACCAGCACCGGCGTGTCCACCTCGGTGAAGCCCCGGCCGTCCAGGAAGGCGCGGATGGCGCTGATGATCCTGCTCCTGCGCTGGAACACCTCGCCCACCTCGGGGTTGGAGATCAGGTCCAGGTAGCGCTGGCGGTACCGCTGCTCCGTGTCCCGCAGCCCGTGCCACTTCTCGGGCATGGGCCGCAGGGACTTGGACAGCAGCGTCAGCGACGTAGCCTCCACGGTGACCTCGCCCCTGCGGGTGCGGAACACGGGCCCCGTCACCCCCAGGAAGTCCCCCAGGTCCAGCTCCCGCACCAGGCCGTACCCATCCCCCAGCACGTCCCGTCGCAGGTGGGCCTGCACCCTGCCCGACCCGTCCCGCAGGTCCAGGAAGGTGGCCTTGCCCATGCCCCGCAGGGACATGATGCGCCCGGCCACGGAGACGGGCTCGGTCCGGGCCTCGGCGCCGTCGTTGCGTTCCGCCTCCTCGAATAGGGCCACGGCCCCGGCGGCGGAGCGGCTCCGGTGGTAGCGCGGCGGGTACGGGTCGATCCCAAGCTGGCGCAGGCGCTCCAGCTTCTGCCTGCGGCTGCGTAGGTGGTCTTCTCCTCTTTCGGGCATGGCTGTGAGAGAGTGTCGTTGTCGGTGGGAGGCGGCGGGCCCCGGGGCCGCCGGGGGGCGTCCGGCGCGGTGAGCTGGGAGGCGGCGGGGGCGGCGTCAGCGGATGGAGACGACCTCGAGCTTGAGCTTGCCCGCGGGGGCGTTCACCTCGGCCACGTCGCCCACCCGCTTGCCCAGGAGGGCTTGGCCGATGGGGGACACGTTGGAGATCTTTCCCTGGGCCGGGTCGGCCTCGGCGCTGCCTATGATGGTGTACTTGCCCCTCTTACCCTTCTGGTTGACTACGGTGACCTCCGAGCCGATGTGGACCACGTCCGAGGGGCCGGACTCGGAGGAGATGATCTCGGCGTTGTTGATGAGGCTGTCCAGGGTCATGATGCGGCCCTCGATGAACGCCTGCTCGTTCTTGGCCTCGTCGTACTCGGCGTTGTCCACGGTGCCGCCGATCTCCTTGGCCTTCTGGATCCTCTCGGCCACGGCCTGGCGGCGGTGGGTGCGAAGGGCCTCCAGCTCTGCCTTGAGGGTAACGAGTCCTTCGGGGGTCAAGTAAGTTGGCTGTGCCACCACATCCCTCCGCCGGGGAAAGAGAAAAAGACTGAGGGGCCCGTCGAGCGGACTGCATCCCAGTCACCCGCATTTTAAACCACCTGCGGGGTCGTTGTAAAGCCGCCCGTCCCCTCAGCGAGAGCGATAAGGCTGGACGAGGGCGGGGAGATGGAGCGCGCGGAGCCTATGCCCCTACAATCGCCACCGTTGTACCACGAAGGCATCGCCTGGCTCGAGCTCGCGGCCTAGCGCGGCCACCGCAGCAGGTTGATCTCTGAGTTCCCCGATGCGCCCCTTCTTCACTCCATGGATAAAGTAGTCGGTCTCACTTTGTTTAGGGCTGCGCAGCAGGCGGCCCTGCAGAACTTCAGGCCGAGCAGGCAGGACCGGCAGAAGCACAACTGACGGTCGTCGAGACGTCCCCCTCTGCGAATTCCATCCAGTCCCTCTCGAAGCAGCCAGGGGACCAGCAGCAGGGCTGTTACCGCATCCAGCCACCACCAGCCCATCGCGGCGTTGGCCACCAGTCCGATGAGCAGGGTCAGGGAGAGGACCGCACAGGCCAATGTCTCCTTTGCCTCGATGGTAATGGACTGCAGATTGCCCTGGGCCGCGATGCGAAGTTTCCAGACGGCTATCAGGGGCATCAGGGTGACCGAGGCGACCGCCAGCCCGATGCCCACCAGAGATTCCTCCGCACCGCTTCGCTGCGAAAGGGCCCACGCTGACTGCAACACGATGGCGGACGACAGGGCGATAAACGTCCAGCCAATGAACCGGACTACCCGCTGCTCCACGGCCTCGGCATGCGCTCTATCCTCGATGCCCACCCTCCAGAGCACGAGGGAGGCGGCGGCCACCTCGATGCAGCTGTCGGCCCCGAAAAAGACCAGGGCGAAGCTGCCGGCAACGATGCCGGACCAGATGGCAATCGTGCCCTCTGCAACGTTATAGAGGATGGTGAACAGGAGCAGAAATCTTGCGGCGTTCAACAATGCGATGGATGCTCACTGCCCGAGTGCGTACGATTTTAGCACAAGAGCCTGTGGCAGTCCAGTGCACCCATGCCCGATGTGTTCAAGCCCTATTGCCCCCGCCATTCCCGGCGCCGTTGACGGAGTGGGGATTTGGTGACATAGTGCGTGGGATGACTCTGTTGACTATTCCCGCCTGCGTGGACGAGATCACGCCCGATTGGCTGACCCGGGCGCTGCGCTCCAGGGGGCGGGCCAGCTCCGCCTCGGTGACCTCCTGCCGCTGGGAGACGGTGGGCGCGGGGAAGGGGTTCGTGAGCCAGGTGGTGCGGCTGATGGTGGAGTACGACGGCGACGGACGCCACGAGGGCCTCCCCCGTACGATGATCGCCAAGCTGCCCTCCCCGGCTCCGGAGATGAAGGCCCTTACGACCCTCCTGGGCGACTACCAGCGCGAGGCCAGGTTCTACGAGCAGGTGGCCTCCCGGGTCTCCGTCGAGACTCCCGAGTGCTACTACAGCGCGGTGGACCCGGGGACGGGGCGCACCATCCTGCTCATCGAGGACCTGTCCCAGGCCCGCCTGGGGGACAGCGTGGCCGGCTGCTCCATGGTCGAGGCCCGGCTGGTGGTCCGCCGGCTGGCGCGGCTGCAGGCGCCGTGGTGGGACGCGGCCGCCCTGGACCGGCTGGACTGGATGCCCCTGAAGACGGCCGACACCGGGGTCTACCGGGAGATGTACTCCCAGGCGTGGTCCATGCTGGCGCGCAAGGCTGGGGGCGGCATGCCCGACCACCTGGCGGGGGTCGCTCGGCGGCTGGAGGCCCACATACCCGAGATAAGGGGCCGGCTGAGCGACCATCCCCGCACGATAGTCCACGGCGACTACCGCCTGGACAACCTGCTGTTCGGCTCCCGGGACGGCCGCCCCACGGTCATCGTGTTCGACTGGGAGTTCTGCACCCGGGGCAGGGGGGCCTACGACCTGGCCACGTTCATCGCCGAGGCGTTCCCGCCGGAGGTGCGCAGGGAGGAGGAGACGGGCCTCCTGCGCCTCTACCACTCGGCCCTGGTGGAGAACGGGGTGCGGGGCTACTCCTACGAGCAGTGCCTGATGGACTACAGGTTCTCCATGCTCGACCTGCTGCTCTTCTGGATCGTCGTGGGCGGGTACTGCAACTTCGGAGACGATCGGGCCACACGGTACCTGCACAACACCATGGAGCGGTTCAGCGCGGCGATAGCCGACCACGGCTCCGTCGGGCTTCTATACGACTAGCCTGTATGGAGGTGACCTCTTGGCACTAGGATGGGCCATCGTCAGTCCGGGACACTACCCGGAATACACCTTCGCTCCCAGCATCCGGTCGGCGGAGGACGCGGAGCTGGTGGCCGTGTGCAGCCGGGACATGGGCCGGGCCGAGGCCTTCGCCCAGCGCCACGGGGCCGCGGCCGCCTACGACTCGGTGGACGAGCTGGTGAAGGACCCGCGGGTTGACGTGGTGTTCATCGCGTCTCCCAACCACCTTCACGCGCCCTATACCAAGACCGCGGCCCGGGCGGGGAAGCACGTGCTGTGCGAGAAGCCCATGGCCCTGACGGCGCAGGACGCCGCCGACATGATACGGGTCTGCCGCGCAAACGACGTGAAGCTGGGCCTGGGGTTCGAGTCGGTCCACCATCCCGCCATGAAGAAGGCCAGGGAGCTGGTCGCGGGCGGCGTGGTGGGCACCGCGACCATGGTCCAGGCCCAGTACGGCGGCGGCGTCCGGGGGGAGGTGGCGCCCCCGGCCCGCAGCGGGGGGCTCAACGACTGGTGGACCACCCCCGAGATGGTGGGCGGGGCCTCGGCCATGATGGCCCTGGGCGTGCACGGGGTGAACGCCCTGCGGTTCGTCTTGGACCACGAGGTGGTGGAGGTGACTGCCATGACCGACGGCCATACGCCAGAGCAGCCGCTGGAGGCCCTGGCGACCCTGCTGCTCCGCTTCGAGGGCGGGCCCATCGGGATGATCGTCTGCGGCCGCAGGACTCCCGACCTGAAGGCCGGCGCGGTGGTGTACGGCAGCGACGGCAGGATAGTGATGGAGGGCACTACCGGACAGCACATCCAGGGCAGGCTGGAGGTGGTGAGCGAGACGGTGAACAGCGCCGACGAGTACGAGTACCGGGAGATGGGCACGACCATAGGCGAAGTGGAGGCGTTCAACAGGGCGGTGCGCGAGGACACGGATCCCTGCTCCTCGGGGGTGGACGGCCTGAGGGTGGTGGAGGTGACCAGCGCCATGATCGAGTCGGCCACCACGAAGAGGGCCGTGACGGTGGAGCGGACGGCGGTGTAGGCAATGGCCGTTTCGGGCTTTCCGGCTGGACTCCAAGGCTGCTATGATGGTCGCGTGCCGGGGGGAGGCTCTCTTGCCCCCGTCCCCATGGGGCCCCGCCGGGGTGTTCCGCCTAGTTGCCCCTCCTGCTTTTCCCCAAGGCCGAACCTTTGCAGGAATCGCTCGGGGCGGCCCCCAAGCTTCCGCAAATCAGGCTCGCAGGGCTTCGGCCCACCAGGGGCCGTCCCGAAGGCCCTAGAGCGGCTGTGCGAGCTTCGGGGCGCGATCTGGGAGTAGGGCCATGACGTCGATAAACAAGAATAGCCGCAGGGAGTTCATTCGAGAACCGAAGCGAACCTGACGACCGTGTCGAACAGCGTGGCCCATCAATCGATTTTCTCCGTGAAGCCGGACATGTTCTTCATCGAAATCCACAAAGACGAACATCGAGTCCTCCACATACGATATCAGGGCACTCACCGCCGCATACGTTCTGATGTCAAATAGAGAAATTGGGGTATCACTCAGGGCTGTGAGGATGATTTCTTTGGTCTGCGGTCCGACCCGTGGGAGGAGCTTGTGTTTCTTGACATAGTCGGCTGCGATTCCTTCGAGTTGAACCAGCAATCCTGTCACCGATAAACCGTAGAGACCTTGCCTATGGGCTAGCAACGCTTCCTCAATCAGCTTCATGCGACTCTTGAACAACGAGTTGTGCCGACATCTTTCTACGATTGCTTCGAGACGACTCCAATCGTCTTTGGCGTAGTATCGAGACACCACACTATGAACCGTACCGGACCTAGCGCCTGCGTCGTATAGGCCCACAATCTTGCCTACAAGCTCCTCTGACATCGATGGAGCCAGCCAAAGGTTGTAGTGAAGAAATGCATCGCGAACGCTCGCAGCTTCACCGATTCGCTCTGCTAGCTCCTTTAGGGGAAAAAGGGAGTCGGAAAGCGCGCTGCTGATGGAGAAGGAGAGTCGATTCAATACCTGAACGAACTGCGCGACTCTCACCGACGCAAGGGAGCTGGCCAAGTGTCGGTGGATTGTGTCCAACACCTGCAAATGACCACGGAGACTATCCGCTATCGTGACCGTCGGAATCTTCAGTGTCATACCAGCAAGTAGCGGCCTCATTAGTGAGTCGATCGCCCCAGTTTGACGGTACAGCGAGCCGATGACAGAGGGAATATTGACGGGCCTGGTAGACGGAGCCATTGCTTTACTCTCTTGAGATTCTGGTTCCATCAAAGAGTTGATGCCGTCCTTTCTCCCTAGGGCTGGGGGCACCCCTTCGGATTGTCCCCGTCAGGCCGCCGACGCGCCCCGTAACGAGGAGTCTAGTCCTTGGGGATGGCCCCGCGATACCGTCCCAGGCCCCCACAGGCCCCCTCCGGCCCTCCTAGCGCCGTCTTTTCTCTCGCTGCTGGGGAAGTAGCCGGACCCTCGACTTAATGGTTCCAGGATGGTCGTGGAGTTGCTCCAATACCGCTTGGCACCGAGGGCAGTACCAGCCATTGTCTCTTGGTTGCAGGGCAGACCTCTTTTTCTCATGAAAGCAGTTGTAGCAAAGCCAATGGGCGGGCTCTTTTGATCTGTGCTCGGCCTTCAATGCATAGAAGGAATACCCGTGGCTTTCATCAAGGTAGTAGCGCCTGCTGACCCATTTCCATCCCACAGCTCTAGAGAGAGCGATACAGCCCTTGATTATCGCCAAAACCACTGCGGCCACTGTCCCGACAACCCCGCCCTCTACAATCCTCTCAAGCATCTTGCTCCCTTCCTCTAGGAGGACACGTGGCTGATGTATTCCCTCAGTTCTGCCACTAGTTCTTGTTCATCATGCTGTCGCCATTCGTGCTGGTCTCTTGACGAACCGCAGTCGATTTGTCGTTCCCGTATGTTTATGGCTTGCTTGACCACCGCTTTGATCAAGTCGACTTCAGCCGGGCACTGGACTTCGATGCATGTTTCCGAGATTGCTTTCTGCAATTCTCCGTTCGCTCCTGTGACTTCTACAGTTGTTACATCTGCGAGGTCATATCTTGTGATGTTGTCTACGAGAGACCATATGTCCCGTTCTCGCTGTTCTCTCTCCCAGCATAGCTCGCATGGTGGAACCATGTGCTTTAGTTGATAGGTAGTCTGAAATCTTGTCTCCCTAGGCGAAACTGTCTCCGCCGTCTGTTTGGGTTCAAATCTTGGAGGCCTCGGGCACAGGTTAAAGGCCTGATAAGCCGCGCATTTGTCATTTGTGCCCCTTCTAACGGCTTCCTCATAAGCGGACTCGTTGGCACTCAGGGCCACAAAGTCATAGCGTTCTGGCTTGGGTGGCCATTGGTTCACGGAGTAGCGTCGAGCCTTGACTACGTTTCCTTCGTTCGATAAGGCTTCCAAAGCCGTTGCCACGTAGTAGTCATTGAGCCACAATGGCTTCGCAGGAGTAATGGCTTCCAACTCTAGACGAGTTGGCTGGCTCGGGTTCTTTCGTAGACAGTTTTCGTACACTTGTATTCCTATTAGCAGCTCCTTTTCTTCCAGCGTTCGTCGCATCACGCTCTTCGCTCTGCGTATTCTGTAGAGAGTATTCACTCTTCTGCATGACTTAGGGACAATTGTCCAGCCTCTCCAATGCCAGACAGCGGAGCCCATTCCAAGGATGTCCCTGCCCATGCTCTTTGCAAGAGCAATCAGGGCCAGGATAGTGGCTACGGTGGCCCCCCATCCTTCGTTCCACGCTGTGAAGAGATCGGAAAAGAAATCCATCATCACGAATCGCACCACTGGTCCATAATTCTCGTTTTCGACACGGATGAGTATACACGCTCTGTTCAGGACGCCATGGCGGGTGTGTTCGTGCCCAATATGGCCGAGCCGAGCCATCCTCGTTTAGCATCAGCCCGTCGAAGCCCACCTCCTCGCAGTACTCGTACTCGTCCAGGTACTCGTTGTACAGGTCGGCACCCCTCGCGGGGTCGAAGTGGGAGTTGCACGGCTTGGTTGGGACTTCTTCTCACGTCGTCCTCGGTGTAGTGGACGTAGGCGCGCTCGATGAACCTCATCAGGAACGTGGGAAGGCCTCCTTAAGCGGGTCCACGGGGTCCGTGGACAGGATCGGTCGCCATGGCGTTGTCGCCCTGCACGAAGGGGGCCACCACGAAGAGGGCCGTGAGGGTGGAGCGGACGGCGGTGTAGGAAAGGGCCGCCGGGTTACCGGTCCGGCGGCGGCGCCAGGGACTAGGGGGCCTTCTCGAAGGGGCCCGGCAGCTCCAGCTCGTCCCCGATCTCCCTGAGGGCGGGTAGCACCTCCTGGCCCATGAGCTCCAGGCACCGCATGGTGTCCCCGTGGCTGATGGAGCCGTCGTTGGTCCAGACGCCCAGGATGCCGGGCCGCACGCTGGCCAGGACCTCCCGGAGCTGTGCTATCACCGTGTCGGGGCTGCCGATGATCATCCTGCGGGACGCCAAGATCTCCTCGTAGCCCGCCGCGTCCAGCCCGCCTCCCTTGCGGAAGGGGTCCTGGGAGACCCGCTTCATCAGCTCGAAGTAGCGGGGGTCGCGGCTGCTGTAGCCCACGGGGGCCATGTAGAGGCGGGGCATGGGTATCCTGCCCACGCCCACGTTGCCCACGAGGAAGCCCTTGCCCACCTCATGGGCCTTCTCGTCGGTGTCCTGGACGTGGATGCGCAGCAGGTAGCCGAAGTGCTGGGGGCCCGCCTCGTACCCGTGCTCCCTGGCGGTCTCGGCGTATATCTCCTTCATCCCCCGGGTGGCCTCGCCGTCGGTCTCCAGGAACACGTAGGGGTAGTGGTGCTCGGCGCACCATATGAGCGTCTCCGGGCTGCCCTGGCCCGGGACCCAGATGGGCGGGTGGGGCTTCTGGAGGGGCAGCTCGAAGGGGTTCACCACGCGAAAGTGGTAGTGCTTCCCCTCCCAGCGGAAGGGGCCGGGGGTGGTCCAGGTCTTGATGATCAGGTCGTGGGCCTCCTCGAACCGCTCCCGGTTGTAGACGGGGTTGGTGTTGGTGGCCAGGGTCTCCACTCCGGTCCCCCGGACGAAGCCCGAGACCAGGCGGCCCCGGGAGATCATGTCGATCTCCGCCAGCTCTTCGGCCAGGCGTATGGGGTTGTCGAAGATGGGCAGGGGGTTTCCCAGCAACACGATCTTGGGCTTGCTGGTGGCCCGGGCAAGGATCGCGGCCTCCAGGTTCATGGCGGCGCCGAGGCAGGTGGGAGTGTTGTGGTGCTCGTTGAGCATCAGCCCGTCGAAGCCCACCTCCTCGCAGTACTCGTACTCGTCCAGGTACTCGTTGTACAGGTCGGCGCCCCTCCGGGGGTCGAAGTGGGAGTTGGAGAAGGTGAGGCGCACGGCCTGGTTGGGGCTTCTCCTCACGTCGTCCTCGGTGTAGTCGACGTAGGCGCGCTCGGTGAACCTCATCAGGAACATGGGAAGTCCTCCTCAGGGGTCCACGGGTCCCGTGGACAGGATCAGCGCGGTCGGGGCCGGTGTCCGGCGCCGGACTACTGGGCGAAGGCGTCGATGACGGCGCGGAAGGTCACCATGGCGTCGCCCCCCTGTACGAAGGGGGCTACCACGGGCATCTGCAGGCCCGTGGCGCGGAGGGCGTCGACCCTCCTCCTGCACTCCTCGGCCGAGCCCACCACCGCCAGCTCCTCCAGCATGGCGTCGGTCACGACGTCGGCCGCGCCGTCGGAGTCGCCCCGGGCCAGGGCGGCGGAGATGGCGGCTGCCTCGCCGGCGAAGCCCCGCTGCTCGAAGTACCGGACGTAGTAGTCCATGGTGAAGTAGTAGGCGATGCGGCGCCTGAGCCAAGGCTTGGCGGCCTCCACGTCGTCCACCACCGCCGTACGCACGTAGCAGGCGACGTCGACGTCGGAGGGGTCGCGGCCAGCCCTCTCGGCGCCCCGGCGCAGATGCCCCACGGCCTGCTCCAGGTACTCCGGCGTGGCCCAGTTCAGCAGGACGCCGTCGGCGATCTCTCCCGCCATCTGGACCATCTGGGGCCTGAGGGCCGCCAGGTATATGGGGAGGTCGGGCCGGAGTGGGTCGAACCCCAGCTTGCTTCCCTGGGGCCCGTACACCTTGCCGTCGTAGGTGACCGGCTCCCCGGAGAGGAGGGCGCGGACGATGTGCACCGTCTCCCGCATGCGGGTCATGGGGCGGTCGAAGGGGATGCCGTGGCCCCCCTCGACGGGGAGCCTGTGCCCCACGCCCAGGCCCAGGGTGAACCTGCCCCCGGAGATGGCGTCCACCGAGCCCGCGGCCATGGCCAGCAGTGTCGGTGTCCGGTGGTAGATAGGGAGGATGCCCGTGGCCAGGGTGACGCGGCTGGTGTTGCAGGCGAAGGCGGCCAGGTGGGTCAGGGCTTCGCTGCCCGCGCCCTCGGGGAGCCACACGCTCTCGAAGCCGCGGTCCTCGGCCAGCTTCGCCAGCTCCATGAGCTGGGCCGGGGTCAGGTGCGGGCCCGACTCCAGGCGGACCCCGATTCGGGCCATGTCAGGTCCTCCTCTGTGGTATGCCACAGGCCAAGGGTCTACTCGGCGAGGGACTCCGTCTGCCGAATATAGAGAGCGGTCTCCCTTATGCGGCGGTCCACGTCCTCGATGGGTTCGCAGAATCCCATATAGAAGCAATCGCCGTGCAGCGTATCTCTGTTCGCGCAGTACCAGGTCACCAGATCAGTCAGGCTTCCGTCGCCCAAGGCCAATCGGCGGAGCTCCCTGGAGGTCATCGGGGCTTTCTCTGGCTCCTCTCCGGTACGCGCCACGATCAGTGCATCGGTAGCCCGCTTGGTGGCACACCAGGCCTTCTCGGCGGCGTCCCGTACGTCCCCTTGCTCCAGCCGCTCGAGGGCGCCGCTGTAGACAGTCCAGGCGTCGGCGAATATCGCCCTTACTCTGTCGGTGATTACCATATTGCACGCAGCTCTTTGGCCTCGGTCGGCCAAGCTCTGACAACTCCAGGCTTCAGTATAATGCCAGCACAATGGTGCTGTGAAGGAGGATATGGTGTCACGCCAGAGGCGCACGAGCGGGTGTCTCTCGCCGCAACAGTGGAGAGCCCGTTACGGGCCGACGTCTTGGGCAGGTATGGGCGGGCCGTCGGTAAGGCGTATGGCGTCGGCGATGAAGGAGGCGGTGCCACGGATGCGCTCGGCCGTGCTTGGCATGAGGCAGAAGTCGTGGTAGAAGCAATGGCCGTGGAGGGCGTCCTGCCGGTCCAGGTAACGGTGGCGAAGGTCGACGACGGAGGGATCGGAGTCGGCCATGAGCTGGAGGCGCCGGCTGGCGTGGGTAGACCGTACGGGGTGCTGACCGGTGCGGGCCAGGACCAGGGCCTCGACGGCGCGCAGGGTGGCGCACCAGGCCTTCTCCGCCGCGTCGCGCAGGTCGCCGTCGGCGAGCCTCTGGAGGGCGGCATCGTTCATAGCCCGGGCGTCGTCGAAGATGCGGGTGGCATCGGCTTGGGTGGTAGCCATGGTGGCGCGATTATAACACGCGGGGATGTGTCCCCATCTCACCAGCGGCCGGTCAGCCGGCTAGTCCCTACAGGCCAATCTCGGTCATCTCCAGCTTCTGGGCGCCCTCGCGGGAGACCCGGCGGCCCATCTCCTCCAGGTGCTCCCGGCCCTCTACGACGGTGGCGAAGTGGTTGCCCGCCAGGGTGCCCATCTTGCTGCCGAACCGAGTGGGGCCGTAGGGGAAGAGGATCTCCTTGACGCTGATGCCGCCCGGGTACAGGAGCAAGTCTCCACGGGAGGGGTAGGCCGTGTGGTTCTCCTGGGGGACGTCGATGGGCAGATGATCGACGTCGACCCATGCCGCCTCGCCGCTCCAGCGTGCCTGCACCAGGTCGAAGGTGACGGGCAGGAGGGCGCGTATGGCGGCGCAGCTCCTGGGGGCCTTCTCCTCCCAGGCCGCGATGAACACCAGGTCGCCGGTCTGAAGCCGCAGGCGGGTAGTCATGGGGCGCCTCCGTTGTTGGGTTTGGTCTATCGGGGGGTTGGCTCTAGCGGGCCACCCATCCCCCGTCGGCGAGGACGGCCGCGCCGGTGACGAAGGACGCCTCGTCGGAGCAGAGGAAGACGGCCACGTTGGCCATCTCGACGGCCTCGCCGATGCGTCCCAGGGGTATCTGGGTGAGGCGGGAGCGCAGGGCGGCCTCAGGGTTCCCCGAGGCCTGCCGGTTGCGCCGGGTGAGGGGCGTGTCGATGGGACCGGGACAGAGGCTGTTGACGCGGATGCCGTCGGCGGCATGGTCTATGGCCAGGCAGCGGGTCATCTGGACGACGGCACCCTTGGTGGCCGGGTACACCACGTTCCCGGCAATGCCCACCACCCCGAGCTGGGAGGCGGTGTTCAGGATGACCCCCCCGCCCTGGGCCCTCATCACCGGGATGGCCTCCTTGCACCCCAGGAAGACGCCCTTGACGTTGACGGCGAACAGCCTGTCGAAGTCCCCTTCGTCCAGGTCGAGGATGGTGCCGGGAATCCCGATGCCCGCGTTGTTGAACATGACGTCCAGGCGGCCGTAGGTGTCGGTGGCCGTCTTGACGAGGGCCTTGACGTCCGAGGCGCTGGTCACGTCGGCATGGACCCCCGTGGCCGTCCCTCCCGCCGAGTGGATGGAGTCCACCGTCTCGTCGATCTTGTCCCGCTGCACGTCGGCCACCACCACTCTGGCCCCCTCTTCGGCGAACCTCAGCGCCGAGGCGCGGCCGATGCCCGAGGCGCCTCCTGTGACGATGGCTACCTTGTCCTTCAGACGCATCCTGCTCCCCTTCCTATCGCGGCCCCTGGGACTCTCGCTCCAGGGTCGCCCTTACGGTGCGAACCGAGTCGCCCAGGGTGCCGGGCGGGTAGTCCGGCACCTCCCTGTCGTGCACCACCTTTAGGGACACGAAGGTGGGCCCCGGACCGGCCATGACCTCATCCAGGCTGAGCACGAACTCCTCCAGGTCGTCGAACCGGTAGGTCCTGGGGTAGCCGCTCTCCCTGGCGTGGGCGACGAAGTCGACGCCGTCCAGGCCGGGGATGGGCATACCGTCCGTGGAGAGGTGGGAGGCGTCCTCCAAGAGGACGTGGACCAGGTTTTCGGGTCCCGCGTTGCCCACGGTGACCAGGGCCGCAAGGTTGGAGCGGAGGACACTGTCGCAGTCCAAGACGACGACCCTCCTGGGCTGGGCGAGAGCGACGCCGAGGCCCAGGGACGCCGCCTTGTCCATGCAGTCGGACAGGTCCAGGTCCAGGTCCCTGCGTCGGGACACGGAGCTCCACTCCCGCAGGGCGGTGGTGGCCGAAACCATCACCTCGTCGCTGCGCCAGCGGTCGATGGCCTTCATGGCTTCCAGGGAGGGAATCAAGCCGCCTCCTTGGCGCTCAACGGGGGGCCTCGCCTCCTGGAGTCTCAATGGGATGGCGGAGGTGCCCGGTGGGACTGGGCCACGATCCACAGCCCCAGGGGTATCATCACGCCGCCCAGTATGCCGACGGGAACGCTGGGGTCCTGGAACCCCCTGAACAGGGCCCAGAACCCGCCGACGAAGACGGCCAGGCCCGCCACCCGTCCCGCCGGGCCACGCGCCAGCCAGGAGATCAGCCCTCGAGGGCCCTGGAGACCTCCTCGATGGCCCTCGGAGTGCCCCGGCGGGTCTTCTCCCGGAACTGGACCGGGGTGTTCTCGATCTCCGGTACGGTCCTGAGGCATACCAGCACCGGCCCCTTCTCTTTGAGGACGCTGTCGATGTTGGTGGCCAGCTCCTCGGTATCGTCGAACTCGTGGGCCGAGGCGTAGCCGGCCTCCTTGGCCATGCCCGCGAAGCTGAGCTTGCCCTCGCCGGGAATGGGCTGGCCCCCGGTTACGGCGTAGACGCCGTTCTCGAACACGAAGTGATACAGGTTCTCGGGCGCCATGTTGCTGATGGTGGTGAGGGTGCCCAGGTTCATGACCAGGCTCCCGTCGCCGTCCAGCACGAGCACCTTCCGGTCGGGCACCGCCAGGGCGAGGCCCAGTCCCACGGAGGAGGCCTTGCCCATGGCCCCCGCCACGGGCAGGTCCAGCTCCTCGCGTTGGGTCACGCTGGGCAGGCCGAAGCCCTGGTTTCCGGCGCCCATGGTGGTGATTATCACGGCGTCGCCCCGGTGCTGGTCGATGATGCGGACGGCGTCGACGTTGGTGATCATGGATGGGGCCTCCTTGAGAGAGGTTCGCTGGGAGACGTTGGCCGCGCCCGGAGCTACGCTCCGTACTCGGTGCCGATGAGCACGGCCACGGGCCTGGAGGTGCGGTAGGCCTCCTCGACAGCTAGCGAAATGCGGGAGGCCTGGTCGTCGGTCTCCACCAGGTAGTAGTTGATGCCCCAGGCGTGGAGTATGTGCTCGATGAACCGGGCGGCGGAGTCGGTGGTGATGCCGTGCTTGTCCCAGCCCCGGTAGCCGACCAGCATGACGAGGGGCTGGCTCACGTCCAGCCCCAGCCCTCGAATGGAGTCGCCGGACTCGAAGATGCCGGTGTTCTGGATGAGGACGACGGGCTTCTTGCCCCCGACCCAGAGGCCCGCCGCTATGGCCATGGTCTCCCCCTCGCGGCACACGGGGACGAGGGTCACTTCGGGGTCGGCGGTGAGCTGGTGGTACATGAAGTTGGTCTCGCTGTCGGGGAGCCAGACCACGTGAGTGAAGCTGTTGCGCTTGAGCTCGTCGATTATGGAAGCGGGGTGGAGAACTGCTACGCGTTCGATGGCGGCACCTCCGATGCCCAAACCCCGGCCTGGGACTCGGGCGTGGCTGGACGGGCAATATTATATGCGAGGGGCGGATATGGGGTCAACGGCGGGGCCTCCCGCGCCCCGTGTCCAGGAAGCCCCGGGTATCGTCGCCCGGCGCCTGTCGGTGGGAGGCTTGTGTGCAAAAGCACAATGTTGACATGGTGGTTGCGGCCAACTTAAACTGCCCTTGACATAAGAGGGACATTTTGTTGAGGGCTGCCGCCGGTGGGGCCCCATCCCGGACCGGCCCTGGCCGGGTCCTGTCCCGGCCCTGGCCCGGAGTGAAAAGAGGGGAACATGCCCGTAGTAACCATCAACGGAGCGACAGGCGTCGGGACGCCGGAGGTCGGCCTCCAGGTGGCCGCGCTGCTGGAGGCCGACTACGTCGACCGCATCTTGCTGTCGGAGGCGGCCAAGCGGGTGGGGACGACGGTCCAGGTGCTGGAGATGAAGGAGCAGCGGCTCATCCCCTTCCGGGACCGTCTGGCCTACTTCCTCCAAACTATGCTGGAGCGTTCGGCCATGTCGGGCGCCGGGGGCGAGCCCTACTTCAGCCCCGGGATGGAGTACCTCCCCGCGGAGGAGTATACCGACCTGGCCCACGAGCCTAGGACGGCGGCCCAAAGGCTGAACGACGAGCACTACATCGAGGCCACCAGCGCCGTGATGAAGGACCTGGCCGAGTCGGGCAACGTCGTGATCAGCGGCCGGGGCTCCAACATGATCCTGAAGGAGATGCCGGCGGTGCTCCACGTGGCGTTGCTGGCCCCCATGGACCGGCGCATCGACACGATCATGGAGCGGGAGCACCTGGGCAGGGAAGAGGCCGCGGCCTACGTGGAGTCCATGGAGAAGGCCCGGGAGGAGTACTTCAAGAAGTTCTTCGGCGTCTTCCCCGACGACCCGGCCCTGTACCACATGGTGGTCAACGAGGGGGGGATGAGCACGAAGACGGTGGCGGAGATCGTGGCCCACGCTGCCAAGGACCTGGAAGCGGCGATGAGCGAACCGGTCGGGTAATACGCTGTTCGGCGCGACCGGCCGGCGCGCCGGTCGCCGGGAAAGACCGGCCACGGGGCCCACCGTGCGGGGGGGCGTTGGTTGGCGAATCGACGGACAAGGGAGGAAGCCAGGTCCCGCTTGGGGGAGCGCGCGGCCCGGATAGTCCGGCTCAGGGACGACGGGCTGCTCCTGTGGGAGATAGCCGAGCAGGTGGGCGTGACCAAGGAGCGAGTCCGTCAGATACTGGCGAAGGCCGGAGCCATGGGGGCCGGGCCGCGTCCGCCGGTGCAGGTGGTCACCAGGCAGGCGTCGATGCTGCTGGGCCTGTCGGCGGAGATGCGTCCGGGGTCTTTCCAGAGGCTGATGACCAAGTTCGGCATAGAGCCGGTGGCCAACAAGAGGGGCCGGCTCTACTGGAGGGTCTCAAGTCTCCGGGGCATCAAGGCGCCCAAGTGCCAGGTGTGCGGCTCGCCCATCCCCCTCAGCAGGTACTCCCGCTCGGTGACGTGCAGCAGGGGCTGCTCCACGGCCCGGCGGTACAGCCAGTCGCCCCGCAAGAAGGCCGCCGCAGGAGAGCCCCGGCCGAGCACGAGCGGCGGCTGACTCCTCCGTGGCCCAGTGGTGCCGCGGCTCTGCGTTCGGGTGCACCATCGTCCTGCCCCGCAACGGGGACTGCTCTGGATCACACTCAACAACGACGGCCGCGCCACCTTTATTGCCCTGGCCCGGGGCTTCTCCGTGCTACTGGTTATCTGGTATGGGTATCTGGGCCAATGTTGACCATAGACAAAACGGTCTGAGCTATAGTTGGGAACTTTGTAGGGAATCTTGAGTAAGAATGCCCTTGGTTATCAGACGCTTCGGCGCATCCCTACCCGCTGGACAGTCGATCAATCTCCCTCATGACACTTGAGGTTATCTCGGCAGCCACGCGGTCCGCCTCGCCACTTCGAGTGTGCAGTCCGGAATAGGTGAAGGCGTCCTCCAGTTCCACTAATGATCCTTCGTCGAGAGTCACTCGGCGTGAGAAACTTTCGCTGCCGAGTTTCCATTCGACTGCAAGGTCTATATTGAAGTCGTTACATCCCCTGCCTGTGTAGCCCTGGAACCGATAGATGTGCTTCAACTCAAGGGGTGAGGCGTCATTCAGCCTAAATCCGTGGGTTACAATGTGCTGATTCTTCGTGCGCTCCCAATCTCGGGCGTCAAGCAATCCCCCGATTTGTACCCTGCCATGCCCATGGTTGACCGTGAAGCTCGGGTGAACGTTCCGGAACAACTGATCCGCCAGGGGTCGGCAGATGGATTCTAACCCTTCCAGCATCGGACGAATATGAGTGCGGTACACGATATCCAACGTCTCCAAATCGGAATCGTCGGGTCCTGGTCCCATCCTGTCTCGTACGAAGGCTACGGCCTCCCGGCTTACTTCAAGACGCTCCAACATCCCACCAAGCTCCCCCAATGGAACCACCTCGCAGTCGCTTCTGGATTGCCGGGTTGGGCCAGCATAAACGACGGCTTTGGCGGATATTGCAGGGATAAGCTCGGCAACGCGGTTGAGCGAAGTGAAATAGTCAGAAGCAATGGTAGAGCCGGACTTAGCTTCAATGGCAGCAACTCCTCGTCCGGTCTCATATAGGAGGTCGCATTCCAATCCCTGCGCGTCCCGGTAAAAGGAAAGGTTGGACTGAAGGCCCCGGTTGAAGCGGTGTTTCAGGGCCTCAGCGACGACTACGTTTTCAAAGAGAGACCCCCGCAAGGGATGGGTGGCTACCTGTTCGGCATGTTCTATGCCTATGAGATAACTGACCAGTCCAACATCATAGAAGTAGAGCTTGGGTGACCTGATCAAACGCTTTCGTATATTGGCGTGAAAGGGTGGGAGCTGGAAGACGATGTAACTCGTTTCGAGGACTGTCAGCCACTCCCGAGCTGTCGGGTGGGAGACGCCGACATCCGAACCTAAAGACGTGAGATTGATCAGTTGGCCAACCCGCCCGGCGCAAAGCCTCACGAAGCGCCGAAAGCTGGCAATATTGCGAATCTCCCCCAAGCGGCGCACATCGCGCTCCACATAGGTCTCGAAGTAGTCGGCTAGGGCTTGTCGTGGGTTGAGCATCTGGTCAATAATCCGTGGATAGAACCCCGAGTAGATGATGTCGTCCGCTGAATTGCTTGCTCCTGCCCGTTCTCGCTCTGCCAACGAAAGGGGTAGTAGACGAAGGAGTGCGGTACGCCCGGCTAGAGACTGGCTGATCGCGTTGGAGAGTTGGAACTGCTCGCTGCCAGTGAGCACAAAGAGGCTGTTGTCACCACTCTCGTCGGCCAGAACCTGAAGGTAGGATAGGAGGGCGGGCACCCGTTGTATCTCGTCTAGGATCGCGCCGCTAGTGAACTGCGACAAGAACCCTCGTGGGTCGGTCTCTGCAAATTCCCGCTGATCGGGAGCTTCCAAGTTGGCGTATTCCAAGTTTGGAAAGGTTGCACGGCAGAGAGTCGTCTTGCCGGACTGTCGCGGTCCGGTAACCGTTACAAACGGATACTGATGAAATAGAGAGGTCAAACGATTGGTGATTTCGCGCTCTATCATAGTATCCACTATAGTGAGTGAGTGAGCACATTGCAAGTAACACCTTCAGATTGCTTAGCTCCGACTAGGAACTGTGTCATGGAAGCCGGCTTCCATGGCTTCTAGGTTCCTGGCATCACGCCCCGCTGTTACTACGGCGTCTCGACTTGGACGGGGCCTAAGGAGCTCCCCAAGCTTCAACTAGGCGCTAAGTCAAGAACGGTCGACCAATTCTGGTGGGCAAACGTATGCGCTCTCCTCAGCGGAGCGACGGGCGCCTCGACGTCATGCAGGCTTGACGTTGGTAAGCC
Organism: Dehalococcoidia bacterium; assembly: GCA_965207305.1. Lineage (GTDB taxonomy): Bacteria > Chloroflexota > Dehalococcoidia > Lucifugimonadales > JAGWBF01 > JAGWBJ01. The sequence goes on from CBDBMB010000004.1 coordinate 1,177,603, forward strand.
GCGAAGTCCTTTCCCTTGAACAGGAGGGGCTCCCCGGTAGTTTCCGCCAGGGCGTAGGCGAAGCAGTCGCCCAGGTTCAGCCCCGCCGGGTGGTTGCCCTTGCCGAATCGCCGCCAGGCCCGGAGCGCGGTATGCGCATAGTCGGGGGTCACGGGCGCCAGTTCGATCATCGCCTCCTCCAGGAAGGCGTCCAGCTCACGCCCCGCCGCGGGGCCGCCGCGGCTCTCAATGACAATGGCCGTTTCCAGGAAATTGACCACCGACATCCGGCAGCCTGGCGCTTCTGCCATCGCCTCGTCATACCGCTCCGCTCCACGTTCGGCGAACAGGACCGCCAAGACCGCGGACGTATCGACGATCACCTTGGCAGCCCCCGCTCGTCGTAGAGCAGGTCGCCATGATCTGCCGGCGGACTCCCCTCGCCCAGGAGCCGGGCGCTGCACCGAGCGATGGCGCGCATCCTCAGGAGACGGGCCCTGCCGCCGCGTTGGCGCCTTTCCCGTTCCAGGCGCTCCTCCAGCGCGACCGTGATCGCCCTGGTCATGGTCTCTCCGGTGAGCCGTGCCAGCTCTCCGGCCGGCCGGCACGTATCTTTGTTTCTTATGGTGAGGCTCACTGGACCTCCGGTCGGGGGTAGAATGCCATCAGCATGTCTACCATGCACGTAGCTGTCACTTGCCGCAACGCCTGTCCTGCTAGGGTAAGGCGCCGCAGGATACCGGGCTACCAGCCCAGCAGCAGCTCGGCGACCTGGGAGGGGTGGCTAAGGGGGGCGCAGTGGCCCGCGTCCATCTCCGTGACGGCGGCGCCCCGGAGAGAGCCCGCGTAGCCCCTCTGCAGCCCGGGCCTTATGGCCTTGTCTCGTTTGAGGACCGCGTAGGAGGTGGGCACCCTGGTCTCGAACTCCAGGCGCGCCACCGGCGTCCGCCAGGGAGCCAGGGGCTCAGGCACTAGGCCGTCCAGCACCAACCGGGTGGAGTCCCGGTCGAGGCCGTTGCACAGGATGCCCTTGAAGATGGGCTCCGGATAGAGTATGCCCTTCTCGCCGGCCTTGAACACCCTGGTCATCAGCTTCTGCCACGGCGAGAGCCTGTCGTAGACGGAGCGGCCGTCCTCGGGGATCTCGCCCCCGAGGAGCACTACCCGGCTGACCAGCCCGTCCAGCTCCGAGGCGACCTGGGGAATGAACGTTGCGGAGAAGCCGTGGGCCACCAGGACCACGTCCTCCAGGCGGCCGACCTGAACGGGGGTGGTAACGGCCTGGACGTAGTGCTCGGTGGTGATCCGGCGCAGGTCCTCGGAGGCCCGGGACCCGTGTCCGGGCAGGTCCACGGCCACGACCTGGCCCACTCCCCGGGACTCGCCGGCCGATTCCAGCTCTCCGGCCACCCGGCTCCACAACCAGGAGCCCTGCCAGGCCCCATGCACAAGGATGAAGTTGGGCATCGCGTCCTCTAGCTTACCGGATACGGGTAGCTTACCGAATTACGGGCCACCGGGCGCCTAGCCGCCGGGCTCCAGGGCCTCGCGGATGGCCCGCAGGAGGGCGTCCTCTTCTTCCAGGAAGACGGACCTGGGGTCGATGACCACGCGGCCGTCCTCTATGCGGGCTATGACTGGGGTGGAGGACTCCCGGAGGCGCCTCAGCACCTCGTCGGGGCCGCCCGGGACCGCGTCGCACTCCAGGGCCAGGAGCCACGTCTCCAGCGTCTCCCCGGGGAGGCTGCCGCCGCCGATGGTGGAGCGGCCCCGCAGCACCAGGACGCCCTCTCCCAGCGCCGTCTGCCAGTGATAAGAGCGGTTCTCCAGCTCGGGTGGCGAGGTGCCGATCATGCGCCACAGGGGTATCTTGGTCTCGGCCTCCCCTTTGACGTAGTGGATGAGGGTGGCCGCCAGCGCGGCCAGGCTCACCTTGTCGATGCGCACCGCCCTGGCCAGGGGATGCCTCTCCAGGGCCCGTATCAGCTCCTTCTTCCCCACCGCCACGCCCGACTGGGGGCCCCCCAGCAGCTTGTCGCCGGAGAAGAAGGTGAGCCCCACCCCCGCGGCCACGCTGTCCTGGGGTCTTGGCTCGGGGGCCAGGCCGAAGTCCTGGGTGTTGACCAGGCACCCGCTTCCCACGTCGTGGAGGACGGGGATGCCGTGGCGGTCCCCGATGGCCACCAGCTCCTCCTCGGTGGCGGCGTGGATGAAGCCGTCGATGCGGAAGTTGCTGGAGTGGACCTTGAGCAGGGCCGCCGTGTTCTCGGTGATGGCGGCCTCGTAGTCCGAGGCGTAGGTTCGGTTGGTGGTGCCCACCTCGACCAGAGTGGCGCCGCTCTGGCGGAGCACGTCGGGGATGCGGAACCCGCCGCCTATCTCCACCTCCTCGCCGCGGGAGACGATGACCTCCCTGCCGGCGGCGAGGGCCGACAGGCCCAGGAGGACGGCGGAGGCGTTGTTGCCCACGGCCAAGGCTGCCTCGGCGCCAGTGAGCTGCCGCAGGAGGACCTGGACGTGGGCCTGGCGGGAGCCGCGCTTGCCGTCGTGGAGGTCCAGCTCCAGGTTCGTGTATCCCTCGGCCGCCTGGATCATGGCCTCCATGGCTTCCATGCTCAACGGGGTGCGGCCCAGGTTGGTGTGGATGAGCACTCCCGTGGCGTTTATGACGGGGCGGGGGCCGACCTTCCCGAGGTCGTCGATGTGCTCTGCCACCGTTTGCGCCATCTCCTCGGCGGTGGGAGCGGGGCTCCCGTTGCGGACGGCTCCCCGGGCCGCGTCGATCTGGTCCCGCACCACGTCGGCCACCCAGTCCCGCCGGTACTCCCGGGCCAGGGTCCTGATGGGGCTGGTGGAGAGCACGCTCTCGACGCTGGGCAGGTTGCGCAACTCCCTGGTCATCTCCACTTCGGGCGTGGTCATGAGTACCCGGCACCCCTTCGCTCAGTGTACGCAATAATTCTACCACGGAAAGGCCCCCCCCAACGCCGCCGTCCTTGACACCCCAGATAGGCAGAATTACAATCCGCTCTATAATGGCCCGTGGTAGCGGGCGCCCCTCGTCCTCGCTACGTCAGTCCCAACCGCAGGAGGTAAGGCCCATGATCGGAAACTGGCCGAAGGTCATCTACAAAGAAGAGGGCATGCGGGAGGGCATGCAGATCGAGGACGCCAACATCTCGGTGGACGACAAGGTGCGCCTGCTGGACGCGCTCTCGGAGACGGGACTGAAGCAGATCGTCGTGGGCTCCTTCGTCAGCCCCAAGTGGACGCCCCAGATGGCGCGCATCGACGAGATCGTGACCCGGTTTACGCCCAAGGCGGGCGTCACCTACACCGCCCTGGCGCTGAACGAGCGGGGAGTGGAGCGGGCCAAGCAGTACTCGCCTCCCCTGACCATCGAGCGGGACAAGTGGCCCAGGCTGAACTGCCACATGTGCGACGCCTTCGTCCGGCGCAACACCAACCGGTCCCAGATGCAGGAGATGGAGCGGTGGCCGCAGATCGTGGCCCAGGCCCAGGAGCGCAACGTCAAGGAGGCGGGCATAGGCACCAACGCGAGCTGGGGCTCCAACTTCCTGGGCGACTTCCCCGTGGACAGCCTGATGACCATGCTGGACAAGCAGCACCAGCTATGGGACGAGGCGGGCATCAAGGTGACCAGCGTCAGCATGGGAGACCCCATGAGCTGGTGCAGGCCCGACAAAGTCGAGGAGAGCGTCGTCCGGGTCAAGGAGCAGTGGCCGGAGGTGAAGCACTTCAGGCTGCACCTGCACAACGGGCGGAACATGGCCATCGCCTCGGCGTACGCCGCCCTGCGGGTCCTGGAGCCCGAGGACACCCTGGAGATGGACGGGACCATCGGCGGGTTCGGCGGGTGCCCCTACTGCGGCAACGGCAGGGCCACGGGGCAGGCACCCACCGAGGACGTGATGCACATGATGGACGACATGGGCATCGACACAGGCGTGGACGTGGACAAGCTCATCGACTGCGTCTGGATGGCCGAGGAGATAATCGGCAGGGACCTGTACGGCCACGTGTCCAAGGCTGGCCCCCGCCCCACCCGGGACCGCCTGTACGACGTCAACGCGCCCTTCGTGGAGACCATGGAGCAGGCGCGGCACTTCAAGACGGGGCCCAAGGCCTACGAGGGCGGCATCTACCCCTACCGCGAGCCCGTGGCCAGCCCCTACCGGGACCGGGTGGACCAGGGCAAACCCGCCTTCGACGACGCCGGGGGCGAGTGGCCGTGGAAGCAGGACTGGTTCCCAGTCAAGGACTAGGCGGTCCGCCCGCAGGCCCTCGTTCGCCAAGGGGGCTTGGCGTTACCTAGAGCGGTGGCGGCTGCCAGCCGCCCAGGGCCCCCTCCAGATGGCGGGCGACGGCAAGGGCCACGTCCTCCCGCCAGGGCCTCGTCACGACCTGCACGCCGATGGGCAGGCCCTCGGGCGACGTTCCGCCCCGGACCACGGCCCCGGGCCATCCGGCGAGGTTGTAGGCGGCGGTGTAGGTGAAGGCGCCCCTGCCGAACTCCTCCAGCCACGTCCCGTGGGGGATGGCGGGATAGGGGCTGGCCGGGCACAGGATGGCGTCGTAGGACTCCATGAAGGCCAGCAGGTCGCTGCGGTACGTGTCCAGGTCCTCCAGCACCCTCCCGAACTCGTCGGAGGTCATGACCCTGGAGCCGGAGATCCTGGACTGCAGCCATGGGTGCACCTCGGTGGTCCCGGCGGCGTCCAGCAGCCTCCGGACCCAGGCGCGCCCGTCGGCGGCCCCCAGGTCTGAGAAGAGGGCGTGGCTCCTCAGCAACGCCTCGGGACAGGCCCCCTCCACCGTTGCGCCCGCGTCGGCCAGCGCCGCGGCAGCGGCGTCCACGACGCCGGCCACGGGGGGAGTCGCCTCCACGACTCCGTTGTCCGTGTGCACCGCCACCCTCAGGTCCTTCATCGCGACCTGGGAGGAGTCTCCCAGGGGCACGGGGACGATGGCCGGGTCGCGCCAGTCGGGCCCCGAGATGATGGGGAGAAGCAGGGCGAGGTCGTCCACGAACCGGGCCATGGGCCCGTTCTGGGTCAGGATGTCCCGGGCGCCCAGCCCGTAGGGGACGACGTGGCCGGTCCTGGGGACGCGCCCCGAGGTGGGCTTGATGCCCGCGATGCCGCAGCAGTGGGCGGGCCAGCGGATGCTTCCGCCGGTGTCGCTGCCCATGTCGAAGGGCGAGCCTCCGGCAGCCACGATGGCGGCGGCCCCGCCGCTGCTGCCGCCGGGGGTCCGGGAGGGGTCGTAGGGGTTGTCGGTGCGGCCGTAGACCAGGTTGTCGGTCTCCGCGGCCAGAGTGAGCTCGGGTGTGTTGGTCTTTCCCAGGAGGATCGCGCCCGCGCTGCGCAGCCGGGCCACCACCGTAGAGTCTCGTTGGGGGACGTAGTCCTGGCGCCCCTTGGTGCCGCCGGTGGTGACGACTCCCTCGGTGTCCAGGGAGTCCTTGATGGTCATGGGCACCCCATGGAGGGGGCCGTGCACCACGCCCCGGGCCCGGTCTGCGTCGGCCCGGCGGGCGTCCTCCAGGGCGGCCTCGGCACGCACCTGCACCACCGCGTTGAGGCGGGGGTTCACCTCGTCGATGCGCTTCAGGTGGGCCTCGACCACCTCGGCGGAGGAGAGCTTCCCGCTGCCGATGGCCTCGGCCAGGGCGGCGGCGGAGCCGTACAGTATCTCGTCCATGGGCTGCCCGGCCGCGATCGGCTCCTGCTAGGCGCCGACCACCTCCCGGGAGGGCTCCACGCGAATGGCGTCTCCCACCTTCAGCGTGCCGCCGTTGAGGACGATGCTGAGGATGCCGCGGCGTCCCTTCAGCTCGTTCTGCAGGCCGGGGCGGATGGCGTCCATCTTGCCGCAGGGGAGGCAGTCGCCCGTGGCCTCCAGGGTCACCTGGTCGCCCACGAAGAAGACGTGCCCCGCCTCCACCGAGGAGAGGTCCAGCCCCTCCACCGTGATGTTCTCCTTGATGGTCCCGGGGGAGAGGTCCAGCTCCCTCAGGGTCTCGATGTCCATGACCAGCACCTGCCGGGCGCTGCCCTTGATCGCGCGCTTGTCCCCATCCAGCCCCAGGTCCGAGACGGCGGTGGCCTCTTGGACCGGGGTCACGGGTTGCTGCCGCTCCCGGCACAGGTACAGGTTGACCACGCGTCCCTCGTTCATCTCTCCTCCTGATCGCGGCCCCACCGCCGGCCCCGGCGTGGGGACCAGGGACGGGCTGCCGCAAGGTACCTCATTATACGGGCAAGGTGTTAGAATTGTCACTCTCACGGCCCGGAAGCTCGACGAGGAGGCGCCCATGTCCCAGGAGTTCGTAAAGACGGAGCGCCGGGACGGCGTGGTCCTGGCAACCCTCCACGACCCGGACACCCGCAACGCGGTGGGCCAGGAGATGGCCCGGGAGTTGATGGAGGAGCTGGACCGGTTCGACGACGACCCCGAGGACCGGGTCCTGCTGCTCACGGGCGCGGACCCGTCCTTCTGCTCCGGGGCCAACGTGCGGCGGTTCGACCGGGACATCCAGGAGCGGGCGGCCGGGTCCGGGGAGCCGCCCTCCCTTCCCTGGGGGCAGATGGAGGCCCGGCTGGGCGCCCGGGAGAGGCGTGACCGGGCGCTGGGAGCCCGGCTGCCCCTGCGCATCCACCAGCTGCAGAAGCCGTCCATAGCCGCCGTCAACGGCCACGCGGTGGGCCTCGGCATGGGCCTGGCCCTGGCCTGCGACATCCGCATCGCCTCGGAGAGGGCCGTCTTCTCAGAGGCCTTCGTCCGGATGGGCCTCGTCCCCGGCGACGGGAGCTGCTGGCAGCTGCCCCGTCTTATCGGCCTGGGCAACACGTTCCTGCTCCAGTACACCGGCGACCGGCTGGACGCGGCCGAGGCGCTCCGCATGGGGCTGGTGGCCCGGGTCGCGTCCCACGAGGAGATGCTGCCCGTGGCCATGGAGCTGGCCTCCCGGCTGGCCCGGGGGGCCACCCGGTCCATGTCCCTCATCAAGTACCTGGTGCACCGCTCCCTTGACACGGGCCTGGAGGAGAGCCTGGAGCTGGCCCACGCGGCCCAGGACATCGCCCGGGCCACCGAGGACCACAAGGAGGCCGTCCAGGCCTTCCTGCAGAAACGGCAGCCCAGGTTCCAGGGGCGCTAGGCGTCTTCGCCTTGCCCGTCCCGCGCGGCGGAGAGTATGATAGCCGCAGCGCGGCGGGTCGGAGAGAGGAATGCTGGACGGCTCCTACAGGTACTCCAGGTGGGACGGCACCCAGGACGTCTTCGACATGGACGCCGAGGAGCTGATGGACCGGCTCTCGGGCGACATGCTCAACCACGGCGACCTGTGGCGGGCGCTCCGCGACCTGATGCGCCGGGGCGCAGAGGACCGCCAGGGGGAGCGGGTGCCGGGCCTGCGGGACCTGCTGGACCGCCTCCGGGACCGGCGCAGTCAACGCCTCCAACAGTACAACATGGACTCCGTGGTGGATGACCTGCGGGAGCGGCTGGAGGAGATACTGGCCGCTGAGCGGCGGGGCATCGAGGCCCGCCTGGACCAGGCCCGCGGGGAGGTGGAGGGCGCCGAGGGGCCGGAGAGGGCCGAGAAGGAGTCGCTGGGCAAGCTGCTTGAGGAGCGGGCCCGGCGCAACTTGGAGAGGCTGGACGGGCTGCCCCAGGAGATGGGCGGGGCCATCCGGGGGCTTATGGAGTACGACTTCATGGACCCCGAGGCCCAGCGGATGTTCATGGAGCTGCTGGAGCTCCTCAAGTCCCAGATGGCCCAGAACCTCTCCCAGGAGATGACGCAGCGCATCCAGGAGACCTCCCCCCAGGAAATGGAGGCGCTCCGGGAGATGCTGCGGGAGCTCAACCGGATGCTGCGGGACCGGGCCGAGGGGCGGGAGCCCGACTTCCCGGGGTTCATGGACCGGTACGGGCCCATGTTCGGCCCCGACCCTCCCCGGACCCTGGACGAGCTGATGGACCGGCTCATGCAGCAGATGGCCCAGATGCAGTCCCTGATGGAGAGCATGTCCCCGGAGGCCCGGCAGGAGCTGGAGGAGGCCATCGGGGCCGCCCTGGACCCGGAGACGGCGCGGGAGATGGCCCGGCTCGCCGCCCTGATGGAACACCTGATGCCCATGGACGATCTGCGGCGCCAGTACCCGTTCCTGGGGGACGACAGCCTGACCATCCAACAGGCGATGGAGCTGATGGGGGACCTGCAGGGCATGGAGGAGTTGGAGCGCTCCCTGCGGCAGGCCATGAGCACGGGAGACCTGGAGGACGTGGACCCGGAGCGCCTGGCGGAGGTGCTGGGGGAGGACGCCCGGCGCAGCTGGGAGCAGCTCCAGGGCCTCATCGACATGCTCCGGGAGCAGGGATACATCAGCGGCGCCGGGGAGCCGGAGCTCACCCCCAGGGCCATCCGCAGGATCGGTCAGAAGGCGTTGAAAGAGGTCTTCCTGAACCTGAAGAAGGACAGGATGGGGGGCCACGACCTGGACAAGCGTGGCAACGCCGGCGAGGTCATCAGCGACACCAGGCCCTACGAGCCGGGAGACCCGCTGCAGCTCGACCTCCAGGCCACGGTGAAGAACGCGGTCGTGAGGACGGGGCCCGGGCTTCCCGTGCGGATGACTCCCCAGGACTTCGAGATATACCGCAACGAGGAGATGACCCGGGCGGCGACGGTGGTCCTGCTGGACCAGAGCCGGTCCATGGGCCTGTTCGGCAGCTTCCAGGCGGCGAAGAAGGTCGCCCTGGCCCTGTTCGCGCTGATCCACAGCCGGTTCCCCAGGGACAGCCTGCACGTGGTGGGCTTCTCCGACTACGCGCTGGAGGTGCGGGAGGAGGACCTGGCCAAGCTCACGTGGAACGCCTGGGTGTCGGGCACCAACCTGCACCACGCGCTGATGCTCTCCCGCAAGCTGCTGGCCCGGGAGAAGGGCGGCACCAGGCAGATACTGCTCATCACCGACGGCGAACCCACCGCTCACCTGGAGGGCGACCGGTCGTTCTTCAGCTACCCTCCGAGCCACAGGACCCTGTCCGAGACCCTGAAGGAGGTGCGCCGCTGCACCCGTGAGGACATCCGCATCAACACCTTCATGCTGGAGAACAGCTACCAGCTTGTGAACTTCGTGGACAGGATCACCCGCATCAACCGCGGCCGGGCCTTCTACAGCGCCCCCGAGCGCCTGGGAGAGTACGTGCTGGTGGACTACGTCTCCAACCGCAAGAAGCGGGTCACGGCATAGGGACCCTTCCGAGTCTTTGGGACCGGCTTGGCCCACGTGATCGGTGGTCGCCGGCATGCAGGTGGGACCGCCCCACCAACGATGCCCCCCGTTTTCTGGGGAACGAGGGCCATCGATGGCCGTGCGGCGGCCCGACGCGGGCCGCCGCCGGATAGGAGACCGTCTTGGAAGCCGCCTGGATCGCCCTGATAGCCTTTCTGGGCCTGGTCGGCGTCGGCGCGCTGGCCGCCGGAGCCACTTTGGTGTTCCTCCGTTTCCGGGGCGGGACCAGTGTGCACGTTTCCATGCGGCTGCTGCTCCGTCTCTATCTGTACGTCGTCATCGTGGTGGGACTGATACTGTTCACCCAGGGCGCGTCGCACCTGATCAGGGCGGGGTTCGCCTCGGCGTGGGGCAACGAGTTCAGCTACGAGCCTCGTCACGTAGCCACGCCCAAGGAGGACGATGAGATACGGCGGCAGCACCCCCTGGAGCTCAAGTCCCGGGACCAGCTCACCGACGAGGAGCTGGAGGAGCTGAGCTTGGTCATAGCCGACCGGGAGCGGAGGCAGGCCGAGATCAGCCGCCTGCAGCGTGAGAGGGGTTGGGACCGGGCCCACCGGGAGGGCCTGATCAGGGGGACGAGCTTCGCCATCATCGGCGGCCTCATATGGCTGTTCCACGTTCTGGGCCGCAGGTGGCTGGAGGCGGAAGAGGAGGCTGGGGGCGTCCTGGACCGGGTCTATCTGGCGCTCATAGTCGTGATCTTCGGCGTCATCACCATCGTGAACCTGCCCCAGGGGGTCTTCGAGGCCTTGCGCTACGCCCTCCTGGAGGACTTCGACGAATACAGCCGGTACCATCCCGGGGGCAAGCTGGCCCTATCCATCGCCTCCCTGCCCATCTGGGCCGTCTACCTGACCGGCGCCATCCGCGCGGTGCGGCGGGGAGGGTGAGTGGCGCGAAGCAAAGAAGCTTGATCAGCCGGTCCAGGGGCGTCTTCTACGGCTGGTGGATAGTCGTCATCAGCTTCGCGGTCAACGCGCTGACCACCGGGGTGTACTGGCTGGGGTTCTCGGTGCTGTTCCTGCCCATCAGCCGGGACCTGGGTGTCGGCCGCGCCGCCGCATCCCTGCCTTTCACCCTGCGCGGGGTCGTGGGGGCGTTCCAGAGCCCCCTGGTGGGGCTGATGGTGGACCGGGTGGGCCCGGCCAGAGTCCTCTTCGTCGGCGCCCTGGCCGGCGGCCTGGGGTTCCTGCTCCTCAGCCGGGCCGAGGCGTACCTGGTGTTCATGGCCGTCTTCCTGGCCGTCCTGAGCCCGGGGATGATGTCCTTCGACGCCCCCACCACGGCGGCGACGGGTCGTTGGTTCGCCAGGAAACGCGGCCTGGCCATGGCTGTCTCGTACATGGGGTTCGCCTTCGGGGGCACCGTGCTCACGCCGCTGCTGGCCCTCGCGGTGGACAGGTTCGGCTGGCGGGACGCGACCCTGATCTCGGCCATCGTGATATGGGCGGTGGCCCTGCCCCTGGCCACCCGGCTGTACCGCTCCCCCGAGTCCAGGGGGCTTCACCCGGACGGCGTCTCGGAGGCGGTGGAGAAGGGGCCGGCGGGGAGCCGCCCGCCGGCGCCGGGCGCCCAGCAGGACTTCGGCCTGCGGGACGCCATAGCGACGCCCGGCTACTGGATGCTGTGCGTGAGCTGCGGCGTGCGGGCAATGGTCTTCATGGCGATGAGCCTGCACCTGGTGGCCATCATGACCTGGAAGGGGCTGGACGAGGCCACCGCCGGGTTTCTGGTGGGCGGCTTCGCCTTCGTGTGGCTGGCCGCCACCCCGGTGATGGGGTGGGCCGGGGACCGGTGGTCCAAGACCCGGGTGGCGGCGACGCCGGCCTTCCTGGGCACCGTGGCCATGGTGCTCCTGCTCCTGCTGGACAGGGTGGAGGCGTGGCAGATGGCCGTAATCCTGGGCCTGTGGGCGACCAACGAGGGCTCCTGGCCCCTGAACTTTGCCATCCTGGCAGACCGGTTCGGCGTCCGTCACTACGGCGCCCTCCGGGGTGGGATGCTGACGGTGGTGAACCTGATGTCCTTCGGGGCGCCCTTCTACTCCGGGTGGATCTTCGACAGAACGGACGGCTACCAGTTGGTGGTCCTTCCCGCTGCGGTGCTGCTGGGCGTGGCGGCCCTCCTCAACTGGTCGATACCCGAGGCCCGCCGCCGTGTCTCCGGTCCGGTTGACACCAGGAGGGCGGGCCCATAGGATGGGACTTGCTCCAGGCGCGGCGGGCGCCCCAAAATCCCGGCCCAGCGGGAGGATGGCCATGCAGCGCACCGACCCGGTTTCCCGTGAGATCATCAAGAACGCCCTGCTGAGCAGCGCCGACAACATGGCGTTCACGGTGGTCCGCACCGCCCGCTCCTCCAACATCAAGCACGGGATGGACTTCTCAACGGCCCTGTTCACCGCCGACGGGCAGCAGGTGGCCCAGGGCCTGACCCTCCCCGCGCACCTGGGCTCCATGACCCCTGCGCTGGAGGGGATCATGCGCGCCTTCGGCGACGACGTGCGGCCCGGGGACATATTCGCCAACAACGACCCCTACGAGGGCGGCAGCCACCTCCCGGACATCTACCTGTTCAAGCCCATCTTCGCATACGACACGCTGGTGGGCTGGAGCTGCGCCATCGGCCACCAGACGGACATCGGCGGACGCATGCCCGGGGGCAACGCCTGCGACAGCACTGAGATATACCAGGAGGGGCTCCAGATACCGCCCGTGAAGCTGTACGCGGGGGGCGTGCTGAACCGGGCCGTGTGGCGCATCCTGGAGAAGAACGTGCGGGTGCCCGAGAAGGTGCTGGGGGACGTCCAGGCCCTCTCCACCGCCGTGCGGTTCGGGGAGCGGGACCTGCTGAGGCTGGTGGAGGAGTACGGCCTGGAGGAGATGAAGAGCTACATGGCCGACATCCTGGACACCACCGAGGTGCTCACCCGCGCCGAGATCGAGGCCCTGCCCGACGGGACGTGGGAGTTCACCGACTACCTGGACAACGACGGCCTGGACATGCACCCCATCGCCATCCGCGCTGAGGTCAGGATCGACGGGGACACGGTGTACGTGGACTTCGACGGCACGTCGCCCCAGGCCCGGGGCTCCATCAACCCCAACTTCGCCTTCACCAAGTCCATGGTGTACGCGGTGATGAAGTGCTTCACCGACGACTCGATACAGTCCAACGGCGGGTTCTGCCGTGCCTTCGTGGTGACGGCCCCCGAGGGGTGCTTCGTGAACCCCCAGCACCCGGCCCCGGTGGCCGCCAGGGGGATGTCGGGCATCCGCATCACCCACGCCCTGTTCGGAGCCATGACCAGGGCGGTGCCGGGGAGGGTGCCGGCGGCCTACGGCGGCGGCGAGGCGGCCATCACCTTCGGCGGATACCACCCGGACCGCAAGGCATGGGTGTACGTGGAGTTCGACAACGACGGGCCCCGGGGCGGCGGCCCATTCCTGGACGGCGCCGACGGCCTGGCCGCCCCGGGCCGCAACATGGCCAACACGCCCATCGAGACCATCGAGACGGACCACCCCCTGATGGTGGAGCGGTTCGCCCTCGTGCCCGACACCGGCGGCCCCGGCAAGTACCGGGGCGGCATGGCCATAACCCGGGAGTTCCGGGTGACGGCGGAAGAGGCGACCTTCCAGCTCCGCACCGACCGCCACGACTTCCCCGCCTGGGGAGTGGAGGGGGGAAAGCCGGGCTCCACGACCCGGAACTACATCTTCAGGCAAGACGAAGGGCCGAGGCAAGATGAAGGGCCGGACTCCGGCGGCGGGGAGATTCCCGCCAAGTACCTGACCACCATGAGGAGCGGGGACCTGTACCGGCTGGTGCAGGCCAGCGCGGGCGGCTACGGTGACCCCCTGGAGCGGGATGTCCACGCCGTTCTGGAGGACGTGGAGCAGGAGAAGATGTCCGTGGACTACGTCCGCCGGGAGTACGGGGTGGTCATAGACCCCGATACGCTGCAGCTCGACCCCAGGGCCTCCGACGAGCTGCGGGCCGCCATGCGGGCCCAACGGGAAGCGTCCGCGGAGTAGGGGCCCCAGCGCGGCCCCGGGGTCGGGGAGGGGCGCCCGGGCCACGGGCACAGGGCCGGGGTGCAGGCCGTGCTCCAAGGGCCGTTTCCAAAAGCCCCGCTTGGTTCCGTTTGCCTATGGTGCTAACCCTGTAGTAGAATACCCCCGCTACCGGTACCACACGTCAACCTAGGACTCCACGCTGACACTTGAAGGGGTAGGCACATCATGCCCCCTTGCCGGTCAACGTGGAGTCTGGTGCCGGTAGCAAGTGCCTGAATCCTTCAGCCGCAAGGGGGTGCCCGATGTCTCGACTTGGGGAGGGCACCGATGGCGGCGGCGGATACAACTTCAACCCGTTCCGGCTGGTCAGTTGGCTGGGCGCGACCGCCACAAGCCTCCTCTTCTTCATCTCCATCGTTCTTGCGGGCATCCACCTGGGCCGCGGCATGGGGTTCGTGGACAGCCTGGAGGCGACGGTCCACGATTACCGGATGGTCGCGGCGTGTCCCGGCGAGCTCAGCTCCCATTGGGGTTTCGTGAACCGCGAGCCCTTGGTCCAGGCGACCATCAAGGTCGCGCTGGAATGGGGAGGCAACCCCTTCGAGGAGATCTGCAGCGTGGGTTTCCAGGAGACATTCCAGACCGGCGGGGAGACGCCATCCCGCGACATTCCCGACATCACACCACCGGGCGGGCCTGTTGGCAGCAGGAATTGACACCGGAGCGCCGTAGCGGGCAGACGGGCGACTCGGCTATAATCTAGGCGGGAAAAGCGAAAGGGCCGGCAGTAGGATGCCGACCCCTCGAACCCATCACCGATGGGGGACTGGAAGTCATACGAGCCCAGTCTACAACGGTCTAGTTCGACTTGTCAACAAGACCTCCCGTCGGCAAGAAACGAAGGGAGGTCTTTTCTCATGGAAGTCATACAGGAAGCCGCTGGTGACACGATAGGAGGGCTGATGCTGCTTCTCCTGACTGGGTCATGGTTGTCGCAGTTCCACGTGGCGCGTGCGCTGGTGGGACGGGCGCTCGGGGAGGCCGCATGGTGGGGCCGCAGGGTGCGGGAGCACTACCGGGCCAACCGGCCGCTTTGGTGGCTTGAGGGCGTCGTGATTGGCTTGTTCATTGTAGGGCATGGCATACAGGGGCATGATTCGCCCATAGCGGACACCACCTACGCTGTGACCTTCGTAGCGTTCTGGATGGCCTGCCTCTACGTGGGCGGTCGCTGGCTTGTCCTGCGTTTCCGGTGCTAGAATGGGCCTATGGCCCAGTTCGCCGTCACCACCACCTACGCCCTGGCCTGCCCCTACTGCGACTCCGAGCGTGTGCGCCGGATGGGAGTACGCGACGGCCAGCAACGCTACCGCTGCCGGGACTGCGACAAAGCCTTTCGCGCCAACGGCAAGGCCAAGGGCCGCAGGATGGACGCGGAGCTCATGGGGTCGGCCATAAGGGACTTCTATACGGGCAAGTCGTACAAGCAGATTGCCGAGGGCCTGAAGGAAGAGTACGACCTGGAGAAGGAGCCCAGCAAGGCCACCATCTACGAATGGGTGAGGGACTACACCGACGACGCCACGGCCAGGATGAAAGACCACAAGGCCACGACCGGCGGGCACTGGGTTGCCGATGAAATGATGGTGGACGTCGGTGGCCAGAAGGTCTGGCTATGGAACGTCATGGACTCGGATACCCGCTACATCCTCGCGTCCCACCTGACGCCCAGGCGCGACGCTCAGGCGGCGCGGGTGGTCTTGCGGAAAGCTGCCCTGGCTGCGGACGGGCCTCCGGAGAGCATCACCACTGACAAGCTGCGCTCCTACCTGCCAGCCGTCAAGGACGTGCTCCCGGAGGCGGAGCACGTCAAGTCCGAGGGCATGAGGGCCGACATCAACAACAACCTCTCGGAGCGGCTGCAAGGGACCTTCAGGGACCGCATCAAGACGCTCCGGGGTCTGGACACCATCGAGACCGGCCAGCGGTACCTGGACGGCTGGACGCTCACCTACAATCTGTTCCGGGGCCATGAGAGCCTTGGGAACAAGACGCCGGGAGACCGGGCCAAGGTGAATCCGCCGTTCAAGGAATGGGCCGACGTGGTAAAAGCCGGGGCCGCGTCTCGCAAGGTCGTAACAGCGGTGACGCGGCCAGCCTCCCAACCGTCGTCGAAGTCGCCACGGCTGCCAGCCTCCCCGAAGGAGCCCGCCCGGGTAAGCCCCGCCGCCGCCAGCGCCGCCACAGCGCCAGGAGGACGGGCAAGACGGCGCAGCCGGGTTAGGACGCCGAAGCCGGTCTTTCCGAAGGTGGGACGCAAGGCCGCAAAGAAGCACTCGCCGCCGCCGTGGATCGCCGCGCCACGGCTGCCGGGGAGAGCCTAAGTCGGAGGTTTGGCTATGAAGTCTCCCTGGATTCTGGCCGTGTTCGTCACTATCCTGGTCTTGTCGGCTTGTGGGAGCCCAGCCCCCACACCTACGCCCACACCTACGCCTACGCCTACGCCAACCCCCACACCTACGCCCACGCCGACTCCCACGCCGGAGCCCTCCCTTTTAGAGCAGGCCATGGCCATGCTGGAGGATGCCAAGGAGTCCTTGGCAGAGGGTGCCCTTGCAGACTTGGCGGAGCCCGTGGTGGATCTGGTTTGCGAGATCGATGCAGGAGATTGGGAGCCCGACCTGGTCATGGCGGAGGTCGTGGAGAGTACCGTCGTGCGGCTGGCCATCCGGGGCTTTTGCACGGCCAGGGACCGCTAGCTACAGGCCAATCCACCCTGCCGGACTAGTCCGGCAGGGTGGTATACTAGGGGATAGCACCATAGGCAAACGGAACCCCCCGCTTTATAAGGAGAGAGATGGACCCGATAGAAACGGCGGAGATCGGCTCGACGGGCCTGCGGGTCACACGGCTGGGGGTTGGGGGAGTCGGCCTGGCGGGAGGGTCGTCCCACGGGTCGTTGCCGCCCACGCCGGAGGAGGACGCCCTGGCCATCGTTTGCAGGAACCTGGACCTGGGGGTCCGTTACTTCGACACGGCGCCCGGGTACGGCAGGGGAGTCAGCGAGCGGCGCCTGGGGAGCGTCCTGTCCACCCTGCCCCGGTCCGAGCTGGTGGTCTCCACCAAGGTGGGCAGGGTGCTGGACCCGGCGCCTCCCGAGCGGGTGGGCAGCATTCCGGGCCCGGGCCCCCAGGACGTGGAGCCGGTGTTCGACTTCAGCTACGACGGCGCCATGCGGTCCTTCGAGGAGAGCCTGCAGCGGACGGGGCTGGACCGGGTGGACATCCTCCTGATCCACGACCCCGACGACCACTACGGCCAGGCCCTGGAGGGGGCGTACAGGGCGCTGGCCGAGCTGCGCTCCCAGGGTGTGATCTCGGCCCTGGGCGCCGGCATGAACCAGTGGGAGATGGAGGCCCGCTTTGCCCGGGAGGCCGACTTCGACTGCTTCCTGCTGGCGGGGCGGTACACGTTGATAGACCACTCGGCCCTGGATGAGCTGCTGCCCCTGTGCCAGGAGAAGGGGATAAGCGTCATCGTCGGCGGCCCCTACAACAGCGGGATCCTGGCCTCGGACCTGGAGGAGGGGGCCACGTTCAACTACGTGCCGGCCTAGCCGGAGGTGCTCCAGCGGGCCAGGAGGTGCCGGGCGGTGTGCGACCGCCACGGTGTGCCACTGAAGGCGGCCTCCCTGCAGTTCGTCCTGGCCCACCCGGCGGTGGCGTCGGTGATACCGGGCCCCCGGTCGGCCGCCGAGGCCGAGGAGAACTTCAGGATGGTAGAGCACCCGATCCCGGCGGCCCTGTGGGAGGAGCTGCGAGGCGAGGGGCTCATCCCGCCAGAGGCCCCGACGCCGGGGTAGAGAGGTAGACGCTCTAGGACCCGGCCCCCACCCGCACCAGCTTCTGTAGCGACCGCAACTCCACGGAGCGGTCCACGGTGCCGCCGTAGCGGTCGTGGCCGGTCTCGCTGAGGGAGCTCTCGGCGAGGTAGATGCTGCCACGGGAGTCGGCGGCGATGCCATGGGGGGCGTAGAAGCGGCCGGGGGCCTCGCCGAAGCTGTGCTCTCCCAGCCGTGCCTTCACCCCTCCCTGCCGGTCGAAGACGGTTATCCGGGGGCCGATGCGCATGCCGTCGACGTTGGTGGCCACGCCGGAGTACAGCTCCGCCACGTACACCAGCCCGTCGCCGGTGCGGTCGAGGCAGACGCAGTTGGCCCGGGCGAGGTTCACCCACTGGGTCTCGTACTTGCCGTTGGAGTCGAATACCTGGATGCGCTTGTTCTGCCGGTCGGCGACGTAGACCCATCCGTCCCGGTCGGTCGCTATGTTGTGGACGAGGTTGAACTGGCCGGGGTCCGTGCCCGACTCGCCCCACGAGAAGAGGTGCTTCCCGTCGGGGGAGTACTTGTGGACCCGGGCGTTGCTGTAGCCGTCGGATACGTACAGGTCTCCCGTTTCCGGGTCAAGGGCCACGTGGGTGGGGAAGCAGAAGGGCTCACCGCTCATGGGGGGCGACGGGCGGCGCAGGCTGCCGATGGTCATGAGCAGCTCCCCCTCGGGGGTGAACTTCTGCACCACGTGCTTCTCCTTGTCCACCACGAAGACCGAGCCGTCGGGCCCCACCAGCGCCCCGTGGGGGTTGTCGAACATCCTCTCCTCGCCCCATGTGCGCAGGACGTCGCCGTTGGGGTCGAGTACGACGACCTGCCGCTCCCCCCGGCTGAACACGTACAGGTTGTCGCCGGCGTCCACGGCCACCGCGGTGACCTCGCTGCCGTAGCCCCATCTCTCGGGGAGGTTGCCCCAGTCCGTTCCCGACACCCGGTAGCTGTACTCTCCCCCGCCCAGCGTAGTCATGCGCTCCTCCTCGGTGCCGGCCCTCCGGGCGCGGCACGTCGCCCGTGGCCCGGCCAACTGTGGCAATGATACCCCTGTATTCCGCGCCAGTCCATGAGAACCGTGTATACTGTATCCACTGGAGGGGATGCCCGCGGAGGTCCCGGTGCGCCGGGAACCCCCGCATCCCACTTGCCATG
Source organism: Dehalococcoidia bacterium (assembly GCA_965207305.1). Taxonomy (GTDB): domain Bacteria; phylum Chloroflexota; class Dehalococcoidia; order Lucifugimonadales; family JAGWBF01; genus JAGWBJ01. The sequence continues at coordinate 1,195,968 of CBDBMB010000004.1, forward strand.
CCTGGCGGAGGCCCGCCGTCCAGGCCGATCGGGGGTGTCCATGTCCGACTATGACTACGACATGATCGTAATAGGCTCGGGCCCGGCGGGACAGCGGGCGGCGATCCAGGCCGCCAAGCTGGGCAGGCGCGTGGTGGTTGCCGAGCGAACCTCCGTCATCGGCGGGGTGTGCCTCAACACGGGGACCATCCCCAGCAAGACCCTCCGGGAGGCGGTGCTCTACCTGTCGGGATACCGGGAGCGGGGGCTCTACGGCGAGTCCTACGCGGTGAAGCGGGACATCACCATGGCGGACCTGACATTCCGGGCCGACCACGTGATGCGCAACGAGATCGACGTCGTGCGCCACCAGCTCATCCGGAACCGGATCGACGTGGTCAACGCTGAGGCGTCTTTCGTGGACCCGCACACGGTGCGCTTCCGGGACATCGAGGGCCGCAGCCACCGGGAGGTGACCGCGGAGTCCATCGTCATCGCCACTGGGACGGTGGCCACCAAGGACAGCCACATCCCCTTCGACGGCGAGCGGGTCCTGAGCAGCGACGACATACTCCACATGGAGACCCTGCCCCGCACCCTGGCCGTCGTGGGAGCGGGGGTCATCGGGCTGGAGTACGCCAGCCTGTTCGCCGCGCTGGGGATACGAGTCACCATCATAGACAAGCGGCCCAGGCTGTTGCCCTTCGTGGATGCCGAGATCATCGACACCCTGGTCTACCACCTGCGGCAGAACAGGGTAACCATGCGCCTGGGCGAAGAGGTGGAGTCGATAGAGCCCGTGGAGGGGGAGGAGCAGGTCCGGATCCACCTGGCCAGCGGCAAGCAGATCGTGGCCGAGAAGGCCCTGTACAGCGTCGGGCGGACGGGGGCGACCCGCAGCCTCAACCTGGCTGCGGCCTGGCTCCAGGCCGACGAGCGGGGCCGCCTGCAGGTCGGCCCCAACTACCAGACCCAGGTGTCCCACATCTACGCGGTGGGCGACGTCATCGGGTTCCCCAGCCTGGCCTCCACGTCCATGGAGCAGGGACGGGTGGCGGCCTGCCACGCCCTCGGCGTGGAGGAGAGCAGCGTGCCCGAGCTGTTCCCCATCGGCATCTACACCATCCCAGAGATATCGATGGTGGGCCCCACCGAGGCCGCGCTCACCGACAAGGAGGTCCCCTACGAGGTGGGCAAAGCCCACTACAGGGAGATCGCCCGGGGGCAGATCGCGGGGGACAACACGGGGCTGCTCAAGCTGGTGTTCCACCTGAAGACCCAGAAGCTGCTGGCCGTCCACATCATCGGGGAGGGGGCCAGCGAGCTAGTCCACATCGGCCAAGCGGTGCTGGCCTTCGGGGGCTCGATGGACTACTTCGTGAACAACGTGTTCAACTACCCCACGCTGGCCGAGTGCTACAAGACGGCGGCCTTCGACGGGGTCAACCGGCTGGGACTGTAGCCCCGGGCCGCCGTCGACAGTAGGGCTCCCGGCCCCAGGTCACCCGGTCCACAGGTATTTTTGGGGCTCGATGCGAATGAGGACCATGTTCTCCCCGGCCATCGAGTCCGCCCACTCGGAGCCCTGTTGAGGCCCGAGGTACCGCAGGGCCAGCTTCCGGTGCAGCTCGTGGGCCAGGTGGTTGTCCGGGACCACGCGGGCCCTGCCCCGCACGGTGAGGGACTTCATCCACCTGGACGTATCGGTGATGCACAGGGCCACCTGCGGGTTGCGGCGGATGTTGTACACCTTCGCGGCCTCGGCCTCGGTGGTGACCAGGAAGCTCTCGCCGTCGAACTCGTACCAGACGGGGAAGGCCTGGGGCCCGCCGCTGGGATACACGGTGGCCAGTATGGCCAGGTAGGTGCGCTGGGTGAACTCCTGAACGCGGCTGGCTGCTACCGTTACCATTTCGCCACCTCCTCGACACCTGATGGCCCGTCCATGGGCCCAATTATACCAAATCCAGCCCGCTCCCCGGGAGGACCCGTCCAGTTGCGCCGGTGCGTTTCACCCATCAATGTGAAAGATTTATCAATATTCGTGAATTTCCGCGCAAGCATGACGAGTATTGACAACTCATCAAAAATATGATACTTTGCATTATAACATACATGTGGGCTCCAGTATAGGCAAAGGGGCCCACGCCGGGAATGAGGCGAGGAGGTCGGTGATGGTCCAAGAGAAGGAAGTTAGCGTCGCGCAGGGCTGCCAGCCCGCGGGCGGAGAAGGCGCATACCCGTGGCCATGGGGATACCTTGTCCCCATGGCGGGAGTCAGGTACTACATGTTCCTGGACGGGCCAGAGGAGGCGGCGCCCCCGATCGCGGCACAGCAGGCCGGGCTGGCGCCGGGCGTCGGGGGAGACGCCGGGGAAGAGGTCTAAGCCGGGCCCGCCCCAGGGCGGCGCGGGCAGCCGGACAGCAGGTAGGTGAAAGGAGGAGGACATGTTCGTAAGGATGCTGTGGGGCAGGCTGAGAGTGGGGATGTGGGACGAGTACGAGAGGTACTACAACGAGCATATCGAGCCCATCACCCAGGGCATCGACGGGTTTCGTGGAAGGCAGCTCCTCCAGAGTACGGAGAACCCCGACGAGGGCATGTCGATAACCATGTGGGACAGCCTGGATGCGCTGCGGCAGTACGACCGGAGCCGGGAGCGGCAGGAGGCCTCCCGGGGGGTGGAGCACCTGTACACGGGGGAGTACTGGGTTAGGAACTTCGAGGTGGCGTCGTCGGCGGTGTAGGAGAGGGGGCCTCCGGGTCGAGACTGAAGGCCTTACGCTCAGGCGGTCAGGAGGAGAGGATGATACCCGACGTTAGACTGGTCATGGTAATCAGGCAGGACGTGGAGCGCATGGGGGCCTGGCTCCGGGACAGGGACGTCAGCTCCTCCTGGTACGGCACCGACGGCCAGGGCGAGGCGTTCCACATAGGCTACCTGCCAAGGCACATGGTGGAGGCCACGCCGTGGGAGTGGAACCAGGTGTTCCGCGACGACGACCGCAGGATCTTCTCGGTGCTCACATCCCAGGGGGAGCACATCGGGGAGGCGCAGATAGTCATCGACAGGGCCCTGTCCGAGGCGCAGCTCTTCGTCCTGATAGGCCGGAAGGACCTGTGGTACAAGGGGTACGGCACGGCGGCGCTGCTGCAGATGCTGGAGATGGCCTTCGACACCCACGGCCTCCACCGGGCGTGGGTGGACGTGCCCGAGTACAACCTGCCGGCCCGGCACATGTGCGAGCGCATCGGCTTCCTGACCGAGGGCCGGTTCCGGGGGGCCCACCCCAGGGACGGCCTCTGGCACGACTCGGTGATCATGGGCCTTCTGTACGACGAGTACGCCCGCCGCCGGGCGGGGCTGGTGGAGCCCAGGGAGCTGGCGGCCGCGTAGTTTGCCACCCGAAGTCGTGCTGTGTTAGCATCCGCCCGACGCGACGGCCGGCGGCGGGGTGGCCGCCGGGACCAGCGGGTCCCGGCGGCCACCCACGGCATGGATCAGGAGGACGGCATGCTGGAGGACCACATACGGCTGAAGGCCATCAACCACATAACCTACAACGTGAAGGACAAGGACGCGGCCCTGAGGTGGTACGAGGACGTCCTGGGCATCAAGCAGATACCCAAGATGGTGGACAACGACAACCTGTACTGGCTCCAGCTACCGAGCGGGGCGATGGTACACCTCATCGAGAACCCCGAGGCCCCGTCGGCGCCCTCCCACCACACCGCCTTCGAGGTGGACGACATCGAGGCGGCCCGGGAGGCGCTGATGGGCAGGGGGATCGAGACGACAGAGATACAGACCAGGCACGACGGGCAGAGGGCCTTCTACTTCCACGACCTGGACGGGAACCGGCTGGAGATATGCACCAAGTCGGGGTTCGGCGTGCTGGTGTAGGCCCTGCTCCGGCGGCCGCCCGGCCCTTGCTCAGGTGGGCGGCCTCAGTTCCGCGACCTTGGCGTCCAGCTCCTCCACCGACGCCGATATGACGAACTCCTGGTATTGGAGCCCTTCGCCGGTGGGGAACTTGAGCCCGTTGGCCGTCCCGATGACCACCACGTGGTCCTCGGCGTCGATGACGCCCTGCTCCCGCGCCTGCAGGGCCGCGTCCAGGGCGACGGCGGTCTGGGTGCATATGTTGGCCCCGGTGGACATCCACTGCCCCCTTCGCTCTACGATGCGCTCCTCGGGGGTGTCGTAGAACCGCATGTCGAAGGGGGCGTGCAGCTTCTTGATCCTGGGGAAGCTGACCGGGTCCTGGATGTTCATGGCGGAGGCCACCGACTGCCGCCGGACCCCCGGCTCGTAGCTCTGGAACCCGCTGCGGCCCCAGCGGACCAAAGTGTTGGCCGCCTCGGACTGGGCGACGATGATCCCCGGCAGCCGGTCGATGAGCTTTCGCCGCTTCATTCGCATCAGCGAGACCAGGAACGAGGTTAGGTTGCCGCCGTTGCCCGAGGGCACGACTATCCAGTCGGGCGCCTGCCACTTCAGGTCCTGGCATATCTCCAGGGCGATGCTCTCCTGCCCCACGATGCGCATTGGGTTCTCGGAGTTCACCATCACGGCCTCCGGGTGCAGCTCGCAGTACTCCTCGGCGACCCTCATGCAGGCGTCGAACCCCTGGGGGTCGTCCACCAGGGCGTTGATGGCCCCCGCAGCCTGGGACTGGAAGGCCTGGATCCCCGAGGTGCCCTGGTAGGGCAGTATGACCATGGACTCCAGGCGGTCCCGGGCGTAGGCGACGTACATCCCAGCGCTGGCCGAGGTGTCTCCCGTGCTGGCGCATATGACCAGCCACCGGTCGCCGCGGCCGTTGGAGGACGCGCCGTTCCGGCCGAGGGCGATGTCCCTGATCCGGACGGCATCGGAGACGGCCACGCACATGCCCCGGTCCTTGAAGCTCCCGCTGGGGAGCTGGCCCTCCATCTTGATGAACAGGTTGTTCATCCCGATGCGGCCCTTGAACCAGTCGGGCACTTCGAACAGGTCGGTGTGCCCCTCGCGCAGGGAGACGACCGCCTCCACGGGAAAGCCGGGCAGGAGGAGGGAGAGCCACATGAAGACGCCGCTGCCGTTGGGGTATTGGCCGCGGTTGGGGCCGTACCGAATGGCGTCGAAGTAGTTCTGCGCCTCCCGGCCCTGGCCCACCTGCCAGTCGATTCGCTCCTCGTCGCGCTCGACCATGAGCAGCCCCCGGCACTGGGGGCACAAACGGTAGAACCGGTCCGGCTCGAAGGCCGAGCCGCAGACGATGCACTGGTACCAGAAGAAGGTCTTGTCCATTCCTACACCTCTTGGAGGCGGCGGGTCCCTGCTCCAGCCAAGCTTAGCACGCCGCTTGCGCGGCTTCAATTCAGCCCGCGCCCGTCCCGGTCGTTCTCTCCGGGGCGCCCGGCCGTATCCGGCATCTCCATGCCGGCGCCGGGAAAACGGCGAGTTCCATTCGCTTGGGCTGCCCTGCCAGGCCCATTACCGATTCTCTTGGCAATGGAGCTTGCCGACAATTGCCCAATCACCGGAGGTCTAATGACAACTCGGCCCGCGATGCTGTAGAATCTACGGGAAGCGGCAGTTGCACTGGCCGCGGCCGAAAGACCGTCCTGGGGGAAGTGTCGGAACTGGTAGACGAGCATGACTTAGGATCATGTGCTGAAAGGCGTGGGAGTTCGAGTCTCCCCTTCCCCACCACTCTTCAGCACCTACCGTGTCGGCGACGCTACCCACGCCAAGGGACCCACTTCGGGAGGAAGACATGCCAGCACTCCTTGAAGTCACCGATCTGAAGACCCAGTTCTTCACCCAGCGCGGCGTGGTGCACGCCGTCGACGGGGTGAGCTTCGACCTGGAGGAGGGAGAGACCCTGGGCCTGGTGGGGGAGAGCGGCTGCGGCAAGAGCGTCAGCGCCCTGTCCATCATGCGCCTGATACCCGACCCCCCGGGCAGGATCGTGTCGGGTGAGGTCATGTTCGACGGCCAGGACCTGCTGAAGCTGCCCGAGCCCGAGATGAGGGGCATACGGGGCAAGCAGATATCCATGGTCTTCCAGGAGCCGATGACGTCGCTGAACCCGGTCCTCTCGGTGGAGAGACAGCTCACCGAGGCGTTGGAGCTGCACTTGGGCATGACCAAGGCCGACGCGAAGCAGGAGGCGGTGAACCGCCTGGAGCAGGTGGGCATTCCCGACCCCGAGCGCCGGGTGAAGCAGTACCCCCACCAGTTCAGCGGCGGCATGCGGCAGAGGGTCATGATCGCCATGGCTCTGAGCTGCAACCCCAAGCTGATCATCGCCGACGAGCCCACCACGGCCCTGGACGTGACCATCCAGGCCCAGATCCTGGAGCTGATGAAGGCCCTGAGCCAGGAGTACGGCGTCGCGCTGATAATAATCACCCACAACCTGGGGGTGGTGGCCCGGTACGCGGACAGGGTCAATATAATGTACGCGGGCAAGATCATCGAGCGGGGCTCCGCGCTGGACATCTACCGGAGGCCCAGCCACCCCTACGCCCTGGGGTTGCTGAACTCCGTGCCCCGTCTCGACCAGCCGAGGAAGGAGAAGCTGGACCCCATCGAGGGACAGCCGCCGGACCTCATCGACATGGGAGACGGATGCTCCTTCAGGGACCGGTGCAGGTTCTTCATCGACCGGTGCGCCGAGGAGGTGCCGGCCCTACAGAGCGTGGGGGACGGCCACGTCTCCGCATGCTTCGTGGCGGACTCGGTGGCCTCGCTCAGCGCTGAGGAGAGATAGTGATGAACGCAGCCACCTCCGCCCCCGACGCCGTAACCTCGGGCAACGGCAGGCGTGACAACGTACTGCTGGACGTACAGAACCTGAAGATGTACTTCCCCGTGACGTCGGGGATCATCTTCCAGCACGCCATCGGCCAGATCAAGGCGGTGGACGACATCAGCTTCACGGTGCGCCGGGGAGAGACCCTGGGGCTGGTGGGCGAGAGCGGCTGCGGCAAGACGACCACCGGGCGGTGCATACTCCAGCTCTACAAGCCCACCGCCGGCTCGGTGCTGTTCGACGGCGAGGACATCGTCAACATGAAGGGCCGGGCCCTCCGGGGCCTGCGCCGCAAGATGCAGGTGATATTCCAGGACCCGTACAGCTCCCTCAACCCACGGATGACGGCGGGGGCCATAATCGGCGAGCCCCTGAAGGTGCACGGCCTGGCCGGCAGCAGGAGCGAGTTCCGGGAGAGGATCGGCGAGCTGCTCACCGTGGTGGGGCTCAACCCCTACATGGCCGACCGCTTTCCCCACGAGTTCAGTGGCGGACAGCGGCAGCGCATCGGCATCGCCCGGGCCCTGGCGGTGAACCCGGAGTTCCTGGTGTGCGACGAGCCCGTGTCGGCCCTGGACGTGTCCATCCAGGCCCAGATCATCAACCTGCTGGAGGACCTGCAGGAGACCTTCGGCTTGACCTACCTGTTCATCGCCCACGACCTGTCCGTGGTGCGGCACATCAGCGACCGGGTGGCGGTGATGTACCTGGGGCACATCGTGGAGATCGCCGACCGGGGGGAGATATACACCAACCCGCTGCACCCGTACACCAAGGCGCTGCTGTCGGCGGTCCCCCTGCCCGACCCGGTGCTGGACGCCGAGCGGGAGCGGGTCATCCTCACCGGCGAGGTGCCCAGCCCCCTGAACCCGCCCGAGGGCTGCGTGTTCCACCCCCGCTGCCCCGTCGGCACCCAGGAGTGCCAGGAGGTCATACCGGAGTTGCGGGAGGTGTCCACGGACCACTACGTGGCCTGCATCCACGTGCCCGGGTACGGTTCCCCGTAGCATGGACCACCGGTTCGTACGCAACTTCTGCATAATCGCCCACATCGACCACGGCAAGTCCACCCTGGCCGACCGCTTCCTGGAGACCACGGGCACCGTCACGCCCCAGGATATGCGGGAGCAGTTCCTGGACCAGATGGAGCTGGAGCGGGAGCGGGGGATAACCATCAAGGGCAAGGCCGTCACCATGTCCCACCGGGGGCCCGACGGCCAGGAGTACCAGCTAAACCTCATCGACACGCCGGGCCACGTGGACTTCAGCTACGAGGTGTCCCGCTCCCTGGCGGCCTGCGAGGGCGCTCTGCTGGTGGTGGACGCCAGCCAGGGCATCGAGGCCCAGACCATCGCCAACGCCCTGCTGGCCCTGGCCGGCGACCTGGTGCTGGTGCCCGTGGTCAACAAGGTCGACCTCCCCCAGGCCGAGCCGGACCGGGTGTCCGCCGAGCTGCAGCAGGTTCTGGGCTTCGGCGAGGAGGAGATACTCTTCACCTCGGCCAAGGACGGCAAGGGGGTGGAGCAGGTGCTCCAGGCCGTCGTGGAGCGGGTGCCGCCGCCCAAGGGGGACCCCGAGGCGGCGGCCAGGGCCCTGGTGTTCGACTCCACCTACAACACCTACAAGGGCATCGTGGCCTACGTCAGGCTCTTCGACGGCTCCATCTCTCCCAGCGACCGGCTCCGCATCTTCTCCACCGGCAAGGTGACCGAGTCGATGGAGCTGGGGGTCTTCTCGCCCCACCCGGTGCCCACCGACCGGCTTAGGGCGGGGCAGGTGGGCTACATCGCCACCGGGCTAAAGGACGTGCGGGAGTGCGGCGTGGGGGAGACCCTGACTTTGGTGGACCGGGCCACCGAGGAGCCGCTGCCGGGATACGTGCCCCTGAAGCCGATGGTCTTCGCCGGGCTCTACCCCGCCGACGGGGAGGAGTACCAGGCGCTGCGGGGGGCGCTGGAGAAGCTCCAGCTGAACGACGCGGCGCTGACCTACGAGCCCGAGACCAGCCCGGCGCTGGGGTTCGGGTTCCGCTGCGGCTTCCTGGGGCTGCTGCACATGGACATCGTCCAGGAGCGGCTGGAGCGGGAGTACGGCCTGGACATCGTGGTCACGGCCCCCAGCGTCGCCTACGAGGTGAAGCTGAAGACGGGGGAGGAGATGCGCGTGGAGAGCCCCTCCAGGCTGCCCTCGCCGGCGGACATCGAAGAGGTCCGGGAGCCGTGGCTGACCATGACCATCGTGACCCCCGACCGGTACATCGGCGCCGTCATGGAGCTCATGTCCACGCGGCGGGCCGTCTTCAACCGCATGGAGTACATCCAGGGCTCCGGGGCCGGCGGCGGCCCGGAGCAGGCCGCAGGCGGGGAGTCCCGGGTGGTCATGGAGTACGCGATGCCCATGTCGGAGATGCTGGCCGAGTTCTACAACCGGCTCAAGTCCCGCACCCAGGGCTACGCCTCCCTGGACTACTCCCACGACGGCTTCCGGCCGGCGCCCCTGGTGAGGCTGGACATCCTCCTGAACCAGGAGCCGGTGGACGCCCTCTCCATGATCGTGCACCGGGACAAGGCCTACCAGTACGGCAAGGTGCTGACCCAGCGGCTGAAGGGCGTGATCCCCCGGCAGCTCTTCGAGGTGCCCATCCAGGCGGCGGTGGGGACGCGGATCATCGCCCGGGAGACGGTGCGGCCCCTGCGGAAGGACGTGCTGGCCAAGTGCTACGGCGGCGACGTCACTCGCAAGCGCAAGCTGCTGGAGCGGCAGAAAGAGGGCAAGAACCGGCTAAAGCGGGTGGGCCGCGTCCAGGTGCCCCAGGAGGCGTTCCTGGCCCTGCTGAAGGTGGAGGGGGAGTAGCCTCACCGCTGCCGTAGGGCCTTGGATATCCCCGTGCTCACGACCATGAAGATGTCCCCGTGGGTGTCGACGCAGATCTGGTGGCAGCGGGGCGCGTCCCACCTGGCCAGGACCTTCCCCGTCTTGTCCCGCACGCTGATCCAGTTTCCCGAGTCGCCCTGGCGCTCGCAGACGTAGACGGTCTCGTCGTCGACCATGGAGATGTCTGTGGCGCCGGGCACGTCGGTCCACTGGGTCACGAAGTCGCCCTCTGCCGAGAACACCTGGATGCGGTCGTTCTTCCTGTCGCAGACGTAGACCAGGCCCTGGCCGTCCACCCACAGGCAGTGGGGGCTGAAGATTTGTCCAGGCTCGGGCCCGCCGGGCTCGCCCCACGACCGTATCAGCTTCCCCTCGGCCGAGAACCGGTGCACCCGGCAGTTGCGGTACCCGTCGGAGACGTACAGGTCCCCCGAGGGGGAGGGCACCAGATGGGTGGGGCGGTTGAAGGGGCCGCCGGCCCGCAGGACCTCCGCCTCGTCCTCCTCGGCTCCCGTGTCCGAGGGCTGCTTCCTGCTGCCCATCTCCACCAAGGTGTCGCCGTCCAGGGTCAGGGTGGCCACGACGTGGTCCCCCCGGTCGGCCAGGTAGAACACGTCGTCGGGGCTGACGTAGATGGTGTGGGGCTCGCCTATGCGCCCCGAGCCCCAGCTGCTCAGGTAGCGGCCCTCCCGGTCGAAGACCAGGATGGGCGGGTCGATGAGCTGCTGGCAGACGTGGACCCGCTCGCGTGAGTCCACGCCGACGCCAGTGACCCTGCCGAAGCTCATGCCGTCGGGCAGCTTGCAGAAGTTTTCCACGATCTCGTAACGGTACTCTCCGGTCCCCATGCTGGCCATTAAAACATCACCTCCGGCTGAGCTTCAGTAGGCCAATTTCAGCACAGGAGTCGGCATCGGTCAAGGGCCCCTCCGGTCATTACTCTGAAAGTAGATTGGCAGCGCCTCTCTTGGCGAATCGCCCAACTCGTCGTTCCGGCGCGGGCCGGAACCCAGGGGAGGGGAGCACCCCCATTTTCATCCTCTTACTTGGCCTTCACAAGGCCCTGGGCAATTCCGAACGCAGCGAAGCCGAAGGAGGAATCTTCCCACGCCCGCGAGTAGTCCGCCTGTGGCCTTGTGGCATGGCGCACTCGTTGTGGGGTACCTGAGATTCCTCGCCTACGGCTCGGAATGACATGCGGGGGGCTCGGAATGACATGCGGGGGGCTCGGAATGACATGCGGGGGGCTCGGAATGACATGGAGGGCGGCTCGGTATGACCGGAGCACGTCACCCTCCCATGGCATTCCTCGGAAAACAGCCTCACGGCACCGCCTCCGTCATGCGCGCGAAAGCGGGCATCCACGTACCTCGTCCCTGGGTCCCGGCCTTCGCCGGGACGACGGGTGGGGGGCACACCGCCCTATCCTGCCGCCTGACCCCACGGCGGGATACTGGCACGCCGCCCCATCCTGCCGCCTGACCCCACGGCGAGATACTGGCAGGCGGCCCCATCGTGTCATTTCGAGCGGAGCGTAGCGGAGAGAGAAATCTATCCATGCCGGTAAGTCGGGTTCAGGGGTCGGGTTGACCCCATAGGCCGGTTCGCATAAACTCGGGACATCTGGTGGCGTCCGCCTGCCCGCCTGCCCGTGGAGATACCCGGCCCGTGTCCTTCCCCTGCAAGGCGGCGTGGTCCATTTGGTCCGGTGGGACTCAAGATCCGTTGGAGGTGATGTCCGATGCCCGGTGGAGTGCGTCTGAACAAGGTCATCGATCTGCTGGAGCAGGGGAAGACCGTCTTCTGCGGGGGCCTGGTCCATAACGGCAACCTGGACGAGGTCGTCGAGATGGCCGACTCGGACTACGACTTCTGCATCATCGAGACGGAGCACGAGGGGTTCGGGTTTCCCGCCCTGCGGAACACCATCCAGCACTTCCTCAACCGGAAGCGGATCCTGGAGAAGGGCAACCTGCAGCCCGACGTTGTCCCTATGGTCCGCATCCCGCCCAACGCCCGGGAGGTAGGCGGCAACCAGTGGGTCATCAAGCAGACCCTGGACGTGGGCGCCTTCGGCCTGGTGCTGCCCCACCTGAACACCGTCGAGGAGGCCAGGGCGGCGGTGGTGGCGAGCAGATACCCCCAGGTCCCCGGGGTGGCCGACTTCTACCCCGAGGGCGAGCGGGGCTGGTCCAACCGGCTTGCGGTGCGCTTCTGGGGCATCTCGACGACGGAGTACCACGACGTGGCCGACCTGTGGCCCCTGGACCCCGACGGCGAGGTCCTGATCATGGCCATCATCGAGGAGGCCCAGGGAGTGAAGAACGTCAGGGACATACTCCGGGCGGAGAAGGGGATCGGGGCCGTCTGGGCGGGCCCGGGGGACCTGTCGGTCTCCATGGGCAAGCGTGGCAACGCCCAGGACCCCGAGGTCCAGGAGGCCCTGTTGCGCGTCCTGGAGGCCTGCAAGGAGTTCGGCGTCCCCTGCGCGACTGGGGCCACCGCGGCCGACGTGGAGCAGCGCATCGAGCAGGGCTTCCGCATCATCATCGCGCCCCCCGCGAAGGTCGACGACGCGCTGAGGACGGGGAGGAAGGCCGCCGGGCGGTAGCCCCGGCCCTAGGAATTGCCTAAATGAGTCCGCTGGCAGCCCACCAGGCGGTGAGGACTCCTTGCCCGCGCGGAGCGCGGCGTGGGAGGACGGGCTCAATAACCCGGGCAGGGGCCTGGGTTGTTCAGAGCATCCCCGGCGCCGCGGACGGCCGTTACGGTAGGAGGTTCGAGATGGAGTGGAGCTTCGAGCTGGTCGCCGGGCCCTACGGCGGCACCACCGAGGGGCCGGTGTGGGACGGGGAGGCGCTGCTCTTCACCCACATACCCAGCAGCCGGATACTGAGACACGACCCGGCCTCGGGGGAGACCACCGAGTACCGCACCAACACCAACCGCACCAACGGTCTGGCATTCGACCTCCAGGGGCGGCTGTACGGCTGCTGCGCCTCGGGGCGCTCCATCGTGCGGTTCGAGCCCGGCGGCGCCACCACTACCATCGTGGACCGGCTGAAGGGCCGGCGCCTCAACACCCCCAACGACCTGGCCATCGACAGTGGGGGCCGGGTGTGGTTCACCAACCCGTGGAACCCGCCCAACATAGACCCCTCGGAGACCCCGGAGCTGGGCGAGGAGCAGGTCCTGAGGGCCGACCCCCAGCCCGACGGCACCTACTCCCTCCGCCGGATGACCACGGACATGACGAGGCCCAACGGCATCCTGGTATCCCCCGACGAGAAGACCCTGTACGTGGCCCAGAGCCACTCGGAGGCGGGGAGGGTCCGGGACCTGCGGGCCTACCCGATACTCGAGAACGGCGACCTGGGCCCCTACGTCCTGCTGCACCAGTTCGGCGAGGACTACCGCGGCCCCCAGAGGGGCATCGACGGGATGAAGTTCGACACCGAGGGCAACATCGTCGCCACCGCCGGGTGGAGCCGGTGCGGTCCCGGGCCCATGATCTATGTGTTCGACACGACGGGGCGGGTGCTGGAGACCCACCCCATGCCCGAGGGGATCGACCTGCCCACCAACCTGTGCTTCGGCGGCCCCAACATGGACGTCCTGTACGTGACCACCAGCCCCGGGCACCTGTTCAGGGTCGACAACCCCGGCCGCCGGGGCTGGCTGATGTGGCCCCCGAGTAATTGATTGGGCATTTGATTGACCCCGCGCTACTCTGCTATTCTTAAATGGTAGACCACTCCACAGACGGACAGGACAGAGCATGAAGGAAGTCATCGAAGAGGCGGTCCGCCTCGCCGAGACCGAGGAGCCGGCGGTGCTGGCCACGGTGGTCAGGACGAAGGGGTCCACACCCCAGAAGCCGGGCGCCAAGCTGCTGGTCCGCAAGGACGGCACGGGCGTGGGCACCCTCGGGGGCGGCTGCGTAGAGGGAGACATCTGGTACGCCGCCAAGGAGATCCTGCGGCGCAAGGGCGGGCCCGAGTTCAAGGACTACTTCCTCAACGAGGAGATCGCCGCCCGGGACGGGCTGGTCTGCGGCGGCACCATGTACTTCTTCATCGAGCCCCTCTGGGAGCCCGGGGAGTTCCTCCCCTTCGGCAGGGAGATGATGGGGGCCTACGAGTCGGGCAACCCCGTGAGCGTGGCCATGGTCGTGAAGTCGGAATCGGGCCGGGGAGAGGCGGGGGCTAAGCTCTTGCTGCGGGAGGACGGCTCCACCCAGGGCGCCCTGGGCGACCCGGGCCTGGACGACCTCGCCCTGGAGGCCGCCCGACGGGTGGCCGATCTGGGCACCAACGAGCACCTGATGACCGACGACGGCACGGAGCTGTACGTGGAGGGGTTCACGACGCCCCCGACTTTGGTGCTCATGGGGGGCGGCCACGTCGCCAAGGCCACCTACGACCTGGCCGTCCTGCTCAGGTACCGGATATACGTGGTGGACGACAGACCGGAGTTCGCCAACCCCGAGAGGTTCCCGGGCGCCGAGGACACCGTAGTCGTCCCGGACTACGCCCGGGGGCTGGACCAGGTCCCCATCAACGCGAACACCTTTATCGTCATAGCCACCAGGGGCCACTGGTTCGATGACCTGGCCCTGGAGGCCGCGATACGCACCCCGGCCAAGTACGTGGGGCTGATGGGGAGCACGCGGAAGACCATCCTCATCTACCAGCGTCTCGCGGGGCTGGGCATTCCCGTCGAGAAGCTGAGACAGGTCCACGCCCCCATCGGCCTGGACATCGGGGCCCTCACCCCCGAGGAGATCGCCGTGAGCATCATGTCGGAGATAGTCATGTTCCGGCACGGCGCCTCGGGCGGGCCGATGATCATGGACGACAGGCATTTCGACCGGGCCGTGGGCAGGGCCGCGGCAGTCGAGGCCGCGCCGGACTAGCGACCCCTTGGCCGCCGTGACGGGCATCCTCCTGGCGGCCGGAGAGTCCACGCGCATGGGCCGGCTCAAGGCGCTCCTCCCCTGGGGCGGCAGGACCCTCCTGGAGCACCAGACCGCTTCCATCCTCGAGGCCGGCGCGTCTGCCGTTATCGTCGTGCTGGGCCACCAGCGGGACCGGCTCCAGCCCCTAGTCGACGGGCTCGACCGGGTGCGCCACGTGTACAACCCCGACTACCGCCAGGGAAAGACGACGTCCTTGAGGGCGGGCGTCCGGGCCCTGGAGGGGGTCGGGCACGGGGAAGGCGACTCGGTCCTGATACTGAACGTGGACCAGCCCCGGTCCCCCGAGACCGTCCGCCGCGTAATCGCCCTGCACGCGGAGGGCCGCGAGGGCGGGCTTCGGGACAGGCCCCATCTCATCACGGTGCCGGTGTACCGGGGCAAGGGCGGCCACCCGGTGGTCCTGTCCGCATCGCTGGTTCCGGAGATGGCCGGGATCACCGAAGAGACCCTGGGCTTGAAGGCTGTGGTGAAGAGGCACGCCGCCGACACCCAAAGGCTCGAGGTGGACTTGCCGGAGATTCTTCTGGACCTGAACACGCCCCAGGAGTACGAGAGGGCCCTCCGCACAGCCTCGCCCCAATAGTTGCCCCGCGACGCGCCCCGGATGGTAGAATAGGGGTCGCCGTTCACGTCGAGATGGGGAGGCCGCGATGAATGCCATGGCCCTGGATGGAGTGCGGGTGCTTGACCTGACCCGCGCCCTCGCCGGACCCTACTGTAGCATGATGCTGGGCGACTACGGCGCCGACGTCATCAAGATAGAGATGCCCGGCAAGGGCGACGACACCCGCACCTGGGCTCCCCCGTCCATCGGCGACGAGAGCGCCTACTTCCTGTCCATCAACCGCAACAAGCGGAGCATGACCCTCAACCTGAGACACCCCGACGGGCGGAAGGCCTTTCTGGACCTGGCCCAGGGAGCGGACGTGGTGGTGGAGAACTTCACCCCTGGGGTGGTGGACCGGCTTGGCATCTCCTACGACACCGTCCGGGCGCTGAACCCCGGCATCGTATACGCCTCCATCTCCGGGTTCGGGCAGACGGGGCCCTACCGGACGCGCTCGGCCTACGACCAGGTGATGCAGGGCATCGGCGGCATCATGAGCCTCACCGGGGAGCCGGGCCGGCTGCCCGTGAAGATGGGCATCGCCCTGACGGACATCGGCGCGGGCATGATGGCCGCCTACGCCATCACCATGTCCCTGTTCCACCGGCAACGGACGGGCGGCGAGGGCCAGTACATCGACGTGTCCATGCTGGACCTGCAGGTGGCGTGGCTCACCTACATGGCGGGGTACTACTTCGCCACGGGCAAGAACCCCGAGAGGGTGGGCGCCGCCCACCCCACCCTGGTCCCCTACCAGGCGTTCATGTGCCAGGACGGGAAGTACATCAACGTGGCGGTGGGCTCCGAACGCCTCTGGGAGAGGTTCTGCAAGGCCATGGAGCGGGAGGACCTGTTCGACCACCCGGACTATTCGCGGAACCCAGACCGGGTGCGCAGCCGGGACAAGCTGGTGCCCCTCCTGCAGGAGGTGTTCCTGCAGAAGCCCGTCGACCGGTGGGTGACCCAGCTTGGGGACGGAGGAGTGCCCTGCGGCCCCGTGAACGAGCTCAGCGACGTGTTCTCCGACCCCCAGGTACTCTTCCGCGAGATGCTCCTGGAGGTCCCGCACCCGAGCCTGGGCACGGTGAAGCAGGCCGGGATACCCATCAAGCTGTCGGACACGCCCGGCTCCATCCGGCGCCATCCCCCGCTGCTCGGCGAGCACACCGCCGAGGTCCTGGGCGAGATCGGCTACTCCGAGGAGGAGGTCCGCAGGCTGAGGGAGGAAGAGGCCGTCTAGGCGCGATTCAGACGGCGCTCCCTTGCCCGTGACTAGGGCGGGCATTTATTATCTGGATGGGCTTCGGCCAGGGGGACGGGACCAAGCTGGGGGGGCGGGACTCAGCCGGGGAAGGGGAACGGGATGGACCTGGGGTTTCGAGACCGAGTAGCCATCGTGGGCGGCTCCAGCAAGGGCATGGGCCACGCCATCGCCATGGCCCTGGCCAAAGAGGGGGCCAGCGTCACCGTCTGCGCCCGCAACGAGGGCGAGCTGCGCAGGGCCGAGATAGAGATCGCCCGGGCCAGCACCCAGCACCACGTACTGGCCATCCCCGCGGACCTGTCTCGCGACGCGGACATCAAGCGGATCGTCAGGAGCACCTTCAACCGGTTCGGCAGGATCGACATCGCGGTGAACAACGTGGGCACGTCTCCCCTGGGCCAGCCCTCGGAGCTGGAGGACCGGGAGTGGGAGGAGGCCCTGGAGCAGAACTTCTTCAGCGTGGTGCGGATGAGCCGCGAGGTGGTGCCCTACATGAAGCAGCAGAACTGGGGCCGCATCATCAACCGCCTGTCCATATCCGTGAAGCAGCCCGTGGACGGCATGGGGCTGGCCACCGCCAGCCGCATGGGCGTGGTGGGATACTCCAAGATGCTGGCCAACGAGCTGGCCCCCTTCAACATCACGGTGAACAACGTGCTGGCCGGCTACATCCGCACGGATCAGCTCTCGGCCTACTACGAGGACCGCGCCCGGGAGACCGGCGGGTCCGCCGAGGAGATGATGAACGAGGCCGCCAGGGTGGTGCCCATGGGACGCCTGGGCAGGCCGGAGGACGTGGGCGACGTCATCGCGTTCCTGGCCTCGGAGCGGGCGGGATACATCACCGGCGAGAACGTGGTCCTGGACGGGGGCGCGGTCAGAGCGACCCTCTAGGCGCCGGGTGCCCGGGCCCGGGTACCGAGCCTGGGCCCCGAATCTGGGCCCCGAATCTGGGGAGGAGTGACAGCCGTGGTATCAGCCAAGATAGTGGCGCTGGCCCAGGAGTACATGGCAGGGGGCGCCGGCCCCCAGGTTGCCGGCTGGCTGGTCCATGACTACAGGGGGTCCAATCCTATCTTCCGAAGGGTGGTCGGCGAGCTGGACGGCTTCATCACCCGTCCCTGCTTCCTCTTCGTACCGACCGAGGGGCGTCCGCGGCTGTTGGTCCACCACGTGGACGCCGGCAAGTTTCTCAGGATGGACCTGGACAGGGTCGTGTACAGCAGCCGGCTGTCGATGCTGGAGGGGATGGGGGCCCTGGCGCCGGCGGGGGCGACGGTGGCCATGGAGTACTCGCCCGGCGGCGTGCTGCCCAGGGTCTCCAAGGTCGACGCGGGCACCATTGACATGCTCCGCGGCCTGGACCTGGAGGTGGTCTCCTCGGCGGACCTGGTCCAGTACGCGACCCTGCGCTGGGACGACGCGGCGCTGGCCTCCCACCTCCGGGCCGGCGACGCCCTGACCCGCATCGTGCAGGAGGCCTTCGCCTACGTCGGGGCACATCTGGAGGACGGGCCCACGGAGTACGACGTGGCGGAGCTAATCCGGGACCGGTTCCGGGAGGAGGGCATGCACTCCCCCGACGGCCCCATCGTCGCGGCCAACGGCCACGCAAGCGACCCCCACTACGAGCCGGCGCCCGAGGGGAGCAGCGTCATCCGCCGGGGGGACTGGCTGCTCATCGACCTGTGGGCCAGGGAGACCGCCGACGAGGCCATGTACGCTGATATCACCTGGGTGGCCTACGTGGGCGACAGGGTGCCCGAGGAGCACCGGAAGGTGTGGGAGATCGTCTCCACCGCCAGGGACTCGGCCCTCAAGTACCTGGAGGGCTCGGCACGCCAGGGCATCACGCTACAGGGGGCCCAGGTCGACCGCATCGCCCGGGAGTACATCGCCCGCCAGGGCTACGGGGAGCAGTTCACCCACAGGCTCGGCCACAGCATCAACACCGAGGTGCACGGCGACGCGGTGAACCTGGACGGGTTCGAGACCGAGGACACCCGGAGCATCGTGCCCGGGATCTGCTTCAGCATCGAGCCGGGCATCTACCTGCCCGAGTTCGGGGTGCGCTCGGAGATCGACGTCTACATGTCCGAGGATGGTCCCTACGCCACCACCGAGGTGCAGCGGGACGTGGTGCTGATCGACCCCTAGAAGACCTGCTCCATGTAGTCGCCGATCTCGTCGAGGTGGAAGTCCTCCACGGCCACCTCTGGGGTCCACGCCACCTGGTCCGACGCCCACCGCACGGTCGGCACCTGCCGGTCTCCGATGCCCAGCACCTTGTTGAGGGTGTTGTGCACGTTCTCGTTCATCCGCAGGGTGTTGGGCTTCAGGGGCGAGGTGATGCGGCCGCCCTCGATGAGGTAGGAGTCGCCGACGATGGTGCCGCTGAAATCGCCCGCGCCGATGCCGTTGACCGGGTACGTGTACCAGATGCGGCCGATGTACAGGCCGTCTCCGACCATGCGCAGCAGGTCCCGGTGGGAGTGCTGCCGGGCTCCCTCGACGGTCAGGTTGGTAGGGGTTGTCGATGGGGGCGAGTCGAAGTTCCGCCCGCCGCCGCGCCCCGTACGAAACCCGTTCCTGGGGGCGATGTCCGCGGCCACGTCCCGGGGGTCCACTCCCAGCTTCTCCCGCCCCTTGGGGTCGTTGAGCAGCCGCTGGTGGTCGTAGTAGTTGGCCAGGGCCCCCACCAGCACCCCGTCCCGTATCAGGTCGGTGCGGCCCGTGGGCAGGCCCTCGTCGGTTATGGCCTTGCTGGCCGCCCTCCCGGCCGCGGCGCCGTCGTCGTACAGCCGCAGGTCGGGGGACGCCACCTGCTGGCCCCACTTGCCCAGAAAAGTCGAGGCGCCGGCGTAGAAGGTGTCCAGGTACAGGCTGGGCATGAGGACCCACTCCAGGATCTCCGTCAGGGTCTGGGGGCCCAGTACCACCCGGTAGGCGCCGCCGGGCACCCGCTTGCCGTCGATGGCGCGGATGGCGTTGCGGGCCGCGTCGGCCCCGGGGTCTCCCGTGAAATCGGAGGCGGAGCTGCTCACGGACCAGCCGCTGCCCTTGGCCGCCTGGTCCTCCAGCATGGCGGTGGTGAATGCCATCACCATGGTGGACTCGTCGGTCTGCACCCTGGGCATGTGGGTGGAGGCGATGGCCATCCGCTCCTGGAGCATGACCACGTCGCCGCCCAGGATGACTCCCAGGTCCCGGACGCCCTCGGGGGAGCCGGCCACGTTCAGCAGGTCCTCGGAGGTGGTGAACACCTCCAGGGCCCGCTCCACCGTCTGCCATCCGGCGCGGACCATGCCGTTGCTGCCCATGCGCATGATGGCGGGGTCGTGGTAGCGGCCCAGCGTCGGGCGGCCGCCGGTGGGCCTGGGCAGGGACACGTACTCGTTGTCCCGGACGGCCCCCCGCCGCGCCTTTTCCAGGGCCCGCTTGACCCCCTCGACGGACAGGTCGGCGGGCTCGCTGCCGAACCCCGTCTTGACCCCGTCGGGGGTGTCGAAGGCCACCCGGATGCCCACGCCGTAGGACTCCAGGGACTTGGGCTCTTCGACGCCGTTGGAGGGGATGCGGGAGGTGTAGTTGAGCCGCACGGTTAAGTTGCCGTTGGCCGAGGCGAACACCTCGGCCTCGGCCACGTCAGGCTGCGTTTTGAGATACGCCAGCCCGTCGCGGACGGTGCGGCGAAGGCTCGATAATGGCTGCATCTAGCTTTTTCCTCGCTTCCTGGTCCGGGAAATGGTCTATTCCACGAGCCTGTCCAGCCCGTCCACGAACCTCTCCACCTCGTCGAGCCCTATCTCGACCATGTCCCTGCTCATTACATTCTCATAGAAGTTGATGTGAAGGCTGTTTGCGGTGTAGAAGACCATGCCGAGCTGGCGGTCACCCGTTTCCGAGACCATCCGGTTCACCACCTCGAAGAGGGCCGCGTGCCCATCGTGGCGCCATCCCCGCGTCTCCGCGACCGCCTTCACCATCTGGGCGGCGGCGCCCCAGCCTTTCTCCGACGCCTGTCGGAGGTCGCCCTGGGCCAGCTCGTGCCTGGCCTTCTCCAGCAGCTCACGCCCCGTGGACTTGTACTTTGCTCCGTCCTGGGTCATCGTCGTTCCCGCTAGCCCGGCCCCGTCAGGCGGGCCACGCCCCGCATGGTGGGGCCGCCGTTGCTCATGCGCTTGGCCTGCATGGGCTGGCCCTTGCCGCAGTTGGGGATGGGGTACATGCGGAAGTCCCGCCCCACCGCGTCGATGCTGGTGAAGTAGTCCCTGGAGTCCGAGGTGATGCCCCCGTCACGGTACAACTGGCCAAGCTGCCCGTTCTTGATCTCGTACACCTTCACCGCCGTGATGCGAAAGTTCTCCCGGGCCTCGGAGACCGACGGGATCCGGTGGCCGGAGACGTAGTAGCCGTCCTCCACCTCGGAGACTATCTCCCCGGGGTCCCGGTCTCCGGGGGCGAAGACGGTGTTGGTCATGCGGATGAGGGGTATGAGGCTGGCCTCGGTGGCCCGGGCCGAGCCGTTGGGCTCCACCCCCAGGACGCCCGCGGTCTGCCTGTTGTTCAGGAACTCCTCGAAGTAGCCGCCCCGGATGTGGTAGGCGCGGCGGGCGGGGGTGCCGTCGTGGTCGTAGGCGAAGGAGCCGAACCCCTCCATGGTGGGGTCGGAGAAGGCGTTGACCAGGGGCGAGGCTATCTGCCGGCCCACCTGGTTGTCGTTTACGTCCTTGAGGAACCAGCTCCTGCCGGCGTAGGAGGTCTCGTACTTGAGGCCCCGGTCCAGCTCCGACGGGTGGCCCACCACCTCGTGGACCAGCAGGGTGTTGAAGTGGGGGTCGGTGACCACCACCACCGGCTTGTCCGGGGCCTTCAGGGGCGGCGCGTTGGCGACCTCTACGGCGTCGGTGGCCAGGTCCCTGCAGAATGTGACGAAGTCGGGCAGGACGATGGCGTCGCCGTTGTCGTGGCCCTCGGTGAGGAGCTCCCATCCCCTCTGGTGGCCGGAGAAGTCGTAGATCTCCAGGGTCCCGTGCTCGCTGGTGCAGATGGCGATGACGAAGCCCTCGGTCTGGGCGAAGCTCTGGTCGATGTCGGCGCCCTCGGAGCTGACGAATAGCTCCCGCATCAGCGTGGTGGTGGCCGAGGCGGCGCAGTAGGCCACCTGGTCGCTGACGCCCCGGGCGGCGTTGCACGAGTCCACAGCCATCCGGATCGTCTCCTCCAGGGGGACGGCCCGGGGGTCGTCGCGGTAGGTCGCGGCCACCGTGTCCCTGGCTACGGCCACCGGGGCCAGGGCCGAGTCGTAGAGGCTCTGTCCCAGGACGCCGAAGCGCCGGGCGGCGGCGGCCTTCATGCGGGCGCTGGCCCGGGCGCGGCGGTGGGCCTCGCGTATCCCGTCCAGGACCACCTCGGCGATGCGGTCCGTGTCCGATGCCCCCAGGATCCTGCCGTAGTAGCCTGGGGCCGAGGTCCTGCCGCCGGCGATGACCCGCACGCCGAAGTCGAAGGCGTAGTCCTCGGCGCTCATCTTCTCGTTGCCGTTCTCGGCCACGGCCCCCTTCTCCTCCTTGACCTGCATGCGCACGTCGCAATAGCGGAGGCCGGGGAGGCGCTTGGCGTCCTCGTTTACTAGGGAGACGATCCGGGACCGGACCCTTTCGATGAACTCGACTTCTACGCGCTCTGCCACGGGCATGCTCCTAACCTGCGGCGCCGGGCCGCAGTGTCCTAGTCTCTTTCAGGCGAGGCGGTGGAGAGCTAGCCCGTGACCGCGCCCTCGGCGGCGGAGGAGACGAGCTTGGCGTACTTGGCCAGGGCGCCGGTATCGTAGTTGGGGGTGGGGGCGCTCCAACTGGCCCGCCGCCTCTCCATCTCCTCGGGGGGTATGGCTACGTCCAGCCGGCGCCCGGGGACGTCCAGCGTCACCACGTCGCCCTCACGGACGTGGGCTATGGGGCCGCCCAGGGCGGCCTCGGGGGCCACGTGCCCCACCATCAGCCCCCTGGTCGCGCCCGAGAACCGGCCGTCGGTGACCAGCGCGACCTCCTGGCCCAGACCCTGCCCCACCAGGGCCGCCGTCACCGCCAGCATCTCCCTCATGCCCGGGCCGCCCCTGGGGCCCTCGTACCGGATCACCACCACGTCGCCCGAGCCGATCTCCCGCCTCTGGATGGCCTGGAAAGCGTCCTCTTCCCGGTCGAATACCCGGGCCGGACCCTCGTGGGTGATGTGCTGGCTGGCGGCCACCTTGACCACCGAGCCGTCGGGCGCAAGGTTGCCCCGGAGGATCACCAGGCCACCCGTGGGCGCCAGTGGCGACTCCACGTGGTGGACGATCCGCTGGCCGTCGTCGGTGTCTATGGCCTCCAGGTTCTCCGCCAGGGTCCTTCCCGTGACGGTCATGGTGTCCCCGTGCAGCAGGCCCGCGGCCAGCAGCCGCTTCATCACCAGGGGCACCCCGCCGACCCGGTCCAGGTCGGCCATGACGTACTTCCCCCCGGGCTTCATGTCGGCGATGTAGGGAGTGCGGGTGCTGACCCGGTCGAAGTCCTCCAACGTGAGGGAGACTCCCGCCTCGTGGGCGATGGCCAGCAGATGGAGCACCGCGTTGGTGGAGCCGCCCATGGACGCCACCACCGCCACGGCGTTCTCGAAGGCCTCCTTGGTGAGTATGTCCCGGGGGGTGACTCCACGCTCCAGCATGTCCATTGCCGCCGCGCCCGCCCGCCGGCAGCTCTCCAGGATCCTGTCGTCGGTGGCGGGTATGGAGGACACGCCGGGCAGGGACATTCCCATAGCCTCGATGGCCGAGGCCATGGTGTTGGCGGTGAACATGCCGGCGCAGGACCCCGCGCCGGGACAGGCGCAGCCCTCGATCTCCGTCAGGTCCTCGTCGGACATGCTGCCCGTGGAGTGGGCCCCCACCGCTTCGAATACGTCCTGTATGTTGACGTCCCGCCCCTGGAAGCTGCCGGGCATGATGGTGCCGCCGTAGACGAAGACGCTTGGGATGTTGAGACGGGTGGCCGCCATCAGGGTGCCGGGGAGGTTCTTGTCGCAGCCCGCGATGGTGACCAGGGCGTCGAACCTCTGGCCGAAGGCAACCACCTCGATGGAGTCGGCGATGACCTCCCGGCTGATGAGGGAGGCCTTCATGCCCTGGGTGCCCATGGTGATGCCGTCGCTGACGGTGATGGTCCCGAACTCGAAGGGGGTGCCCCCGGCGCCCTTTATTCCCGTGCGCACCTCCCCGGCCAGGGTCCCCAGGTGGACGTTGCAGGGGGTGATGTCGCTGGCAAGGTTGGCCACGCCGACAAAGGGCTGTCTCAGGTCGTCGGGGGTCAGTCCCATGGCGTGCAGCATGGCGCGGGCGGGGGCGCGCTCGGGGCCCTCGGTGACCTCCCAGCTCCGGTGCTTCATCGACGGACGCTTGGCTACTACCATGGGCTCTTCTCCTTTATTGCCGAAGTGAGTGTTGCCGAAGTGGCGTTGCCGGGGCCGCCGGCTGCGGGAGCGGCGGCTTCCAGCGCTGCATAATTATAGGTGGCACAGACGCGCCACACAACCTTGCGGGCTTGGCCGGCCCATCCAAGGGGTGAGCGCCGGAGGGGTCAGAAGGGCAGCTCCCGGCCGATGCCCTGCTCCCTGGCCTTGCCGTACACGTGGAGGGCCGCGGCCACGTCCTCCAAGCCCACGCCCTGGGACTCGAAGAGGGTGACGGCGTCATCGTCGGGCCGTCCGGACATGCGGCCCGACACCACGTCCTTCAGCTCATGGGCCATGGCCCAGCGAAAGGCGGCGCGCTCGGCGGCCCATATCAGGTCGCCGCACTCTATCCTGGCCTGCTCCAGGTCGTCCACCACTATGAGACCGGACCTCGCCACCGCCGCCGGGTCTATCTCCCGGCGCATCCAGTGGTTGCCTCCGGCCGCGTTGACGTGGGCGCCGTCCTTCAGCCACTCCCCCTTAAGCACCGGCTCCCGGGAGCTGGTGATGGTGATGGCCACGTCCGCGCCCCGTACGCACTCCTCGGCGCTGTCCACGGGGGCTACCTGGACGTTGAGGCGCTCGCTCATGTGGGCGGCGAAGGCCTCCCGCTTCTCAGGAGTCCGGCTGAAGGCCCGGACCGCCTTGACCTGCCGGACGGCGGCCACGGCTTCGAGCTGGGTCCGCGCCTGGTACCCGGTGCCGATGACGCCGACGGTGGAGGCGTCGGACCGGGCCATGTGCCTGGTCGCCAGTCCCGACGCGGCCCCGGTGCGTATCTGCCCCAGGGCGCTGGCCTCCATCACGGCCAGCAACGCGCCTGAGTCGCCGTCGTACAGGTTCACCAGGAACCGGGTGGGGCCGCCGGGGAAGGTGGCGTACGCCTTGTAGCCGAAGGCCGACCGGCCGGGGGCCAAGACGGCGCCGGCCATGAAATGGAGGAAGCCGTTGGGCATCCTGATGCGGGAGCGGGGCTTGTTGTCTCCAAGGCCTCTGCCGGCGTTGGCGAAGGCCTCCTCGAGCACGTCCACGCACTCGGCCATGGGCAGGAGGTCTTTCACCTCCCGTTCGTTCAGGAACAGGGCCATCTTCGTCTCCTGCAAGGAGTTATTGCTGCCGGGCACCAGTATACCAGCCCGCCGCCGCTAGGAGTCGAGGGCGGGGGCTCCCAGGGTGCGGTAGAACAGGTCGAAGAACCGTTCTCCGTCCAGCTCCATGGACACTGTCACGGCGCCCGGGCCCGGCGTCAGGGTGCTCTCTCCCAGCCGGTCCGGGTCACGGGTCTCCACATCCACCCTCCCCCGCCGGGTGCCCAGGATGCCGGGATCGAGGACGGCGGCCATCGCCACGGGGTCGCAGAGCTCGTAGGCGTCCCGGCCGGGGTTTCGCTGGAACCAGCCCATCAGTATCCGGCCGGCGAGCCTGGCCGCCGGGCCTCCCGCCAGGAGCCGGTCCGCGCCGGACCGGGAGATGGCGGCCTGGCGGCAGACCCGCAGGTCCACCAGGGTGGTCTCGATACCCGAGGCCAGTACCTCCCCGGCAGCCTCCGGGTCGCTGTAGAAGTTGAACTCGGCGTGGGGGGTCACGTTCCCCGGTACGCCCACCGCGCCGCCCATGACCACCAGGCGGGAGACCAGGCCGGCGGCGGGGTCGACCCTCAGGAGGCGGGCCACGTTGGTCAGGGGGCCCAGGGCCAGGAGGGTCGTCGGCGTGGGGCGGCCCCTCAGGGCCCATTGCAGGAAGTCGACCGCGCCCTCGTCACGAGTGGTGATGGCCGGCTTGGGTAGGCGCACCGTCAGCCCCCGGGGCCCGTGAAACCCGTAGGCGTAGGGATAGGAGCCCCTGAGGGGCCTGGAGGCGCCCCGGGCGACGGGCACGTCGCCGCGGCCCAGGTACTCCAGGATGGCCAGGGCGTTCCTGGTGGCGTCGGCCAGCCTGGCGTTGCCCCCGACGGTGGTGAGCCCGGCCACCTCCATGGGGGAGCCGGGTCCCAACGCCATGAGCAGCGCTATCGCGTCGTCGGTGCCGGGGTCGGTGTCTATCAGCACCGTTTCTAGTCCCCGATGTCCGGCAGATAGGCCATGAGGGCCTCTTCCGAGGTGTAGCTGAAGCGGAAGCCCGTCTCTCCCTTCAGCTTGCCCGTGCTCAGGACCAGGGGGTACCGCACGAAGTCCAGGCCCACCGCGGGGGAGTCCTTCTGGATTCCCAGTCTCCAGGCCGTGCGGACCAGGGGGAAGGCGACCCACGACGGCAGGAGGAACAGCCTGCGCCTGGCCAGCCGGGCCACGCGGCTGTACCGTATGACACCCTCGCCGGCGACGTTGAAGGTGCCGGGCATCGGCCGGACGATGAGCTGGTGGACCAGCCTGGCAAGGTCGTCCTCGTGCACGAACTGCATTGGCGGGTCGTGGCCCTGGACTCCGATTAGGGCCTTGCGGAAGAAGGCCCGTGTGACGTGGTTGTCGGCGCCGGGGCCCATCACCACGCAGGAGCGGAGCACGGTCACGCATGTGTCGGGGTGCCGGACGGCGTACTCTCGGACCATCTCCTCACACAGGGCCTTCTCCCTGGCGTACTGGAACGCCACGGGCGCCCGGGTAGGGGCCTCCTCGGTCAGGGGCACCGGGTTGTCCCGGTGGGCGCCGTAGACGGTGTGGGAGCTGAGGAAGATGAGGTTGGACACCCTGCTGGCGTCACAGGCCGCCAGGAAGCTCCTCATGCCCTGGAGGTTGGCGTTGCGGACCCTCTCCACCTCCGCGCGGCTGCGGCCCGGCCTGAGCACGAATGCGAGATGGACCGCCACGGTGACCCGGTGGTCCTCGAAGGCGTGGTCCAGCGGCTGCGTAACGTCCAGCCGCTCCGTTGCCACGTTGTGGAAGGGGGTGGGGAGCGAGCGGGTGTCGATGGCCACGACCCTGGAGAGCCCCTCGTCCCGCTGGAGCACGTTGAGGAGGCGGGTGCCGATGTAGCCCGACGCCCCCGTTACGGCAACCACCGGCCGGCGGCCGGTCACCGGCCGCCTCCTGTGTCGATGGCCCGGGCGGCCGCGACCCCGCTACGCACCGCGCTCTCCATGGTGGAGGGCCACCCCGTGTCCGTCCAGTCTCCGGCCAGGAACAGGTTCTCCACCGGGGTCGCGTTGGGGGGACGGAGCCGGGCCGACCCCGGCGTGCAGCGGAAGGTGGCCGTGGACTTGACGATGAGCAGCTGCTGGATGATGGCCTCCCGTGCTCTGGGGAACGCCTCGGCCATCGCCTGGGTGAACACCTGTCGTATCTGCTCCTTGGGCTTGTCGGCGTAGTCCCAGGCCCCGCTGACCGAGATGCAGACGTACTGTCCGTCGAAGGCGGCCCCGCTCCTTGGGGAGGAGGCCAGGATGCTGCGCTTGTCGAAGACCCACTGGAGCGGGCTGTCGACGAAGGCAGTGAAGGGCGGCGACGAGGGCTCCATCACCTCCCTGTCGTACCATATGTGGACGTTGACTATGGGGGCGGCGGTGAGCTTGCCGATGCCGGCGAAGAAGGGCTCCCGGTTTAGCTCCGGGGGCAGGACCGAGGGCAGCGTGTGGAAGGGGAGGGCCGACAGGTACACGTCTCCCCGCACTGTCTCCCCGGAGGCCAGGCGTACTCCGTCTATGGAGCGGCCCCGGGACCCGGAGACCAGCACCTCCGTCACCCGCTTGCCCAGCATGAGGCGTCCGCCCCGGGCGGCGATGTACTCCTCCGCGGCGTTTCCCATCAGGTCGGACAGGCCCACGAGGGCGTATCCCACGTTGGCCCCTGTCCTGCTCTTGATCACGCCGTCCTGGTATATCATCATTCCCATGGAGGCGCTCACGTCGCCCACGTGGTCGTTCAGGGTCGGGAGGACGATCAGGTCCCAGAAGTTCTCTATGGCGCGGTCGGTCTGGCCGTTGGCCTTCAGCCACTGGAGGAAGGTCTGGTCCTCCAGCTCGGGCCTGTGCCGGTTGGAGAAGCGGATCTTGAGCAGGGCGTAGAGGGCCAGGAGCTTGTCCCTCACACCCAAGTGGGGATAGGCGAGGAAGGAAGGCAGCAGGTGGAAGGGCGCGGGCAAGGGCGCCGCCGTCAGGAGCCCGGTCCTGTGCCGCCGCCCGTTGCGGGCCGGCGAAGCGACCCGGACGCGGAGGGTCGGCTGCAGGTGGGCGCGGTCCAGCGTGCCAAGCTTCCGCAGGAAGTCCATGTAGTAGTCGCAGCAGCCGAGAAAGACGTGCTGGCCGTTGTCCACGGGGAACCCGGCGGCGCTCTTCTCGCGCCCCTCGGGTGCTCCCGAGTCGTCGTCGCCCTCCCCGGACTGGAGGGACTCGGCCGTCGGGACCTCCGGCCCTCCGTTTCCCGCGCGTCCGTTTCCTACGCCCCCGTTACCCACGAAAGAATGGAAGAAGGAGAAGGCCCTTCCCCCCAGGAAGGGGCGTTTCTCGACCAGCGTCACCGGGTGGCCGGCGTCGAGGAGGTGGCACGCGGCGGCCATACCCGCCAGGCCCCCGCCGAGGACGACTACGTGGGATGCTGGGCCATTGGAAGGAGGCTTCTTATCCATGTTTGGACTGTGACCAGGTATTTCTCACGTTTGCTGAGCCCCACCCTGCCGGTGAAGACGTCGAAGCCCTGTCTCTCTATCCTGTCCAGGATCAGACTGTAGAGCTTGCCCAGCACGGCGGGACAGGCCCGGGACCGGGGAGACAGGAGGGGCAAGAGCTTGGCCCCGTTCTCGTAGTACGCCCTTGCCCGCCGCGCCTGGATGGCCATCAGGTTGCGGAAGGGCTCGTTCAACACCCCCTGCCTCAGCTCTTCCTCCGAGTACCCCGTGCTCAGGAGCTCGTCCATGGGCAGGTAGACCCGGTCCCGCTCCATGTCCTCCCGCACGTCCCTCATTATATTCGTAATCTGCATGGCAAGGCCAAGGTCCACCGCGTACTCCCGGGCCTTGGGCTCGGAGAATCCGAAGATGTGGAGGCAGGCCAGGCCCACCACCGAGGCCACCCTGTAGCAGTAGGTCCGGAGCTCGGCGAAGTCCTGGTAGCGGGTCTTGGTCAGGTCCATCTCGACGCCCGAGATTATCTCCCGGAAGTACTCCTCGGGTATCTCGAAGACGGAGGCAGTGTCGGCCAGGGCCGTGAACACGGGGCCGTCGGGCCGCCCGGCGTAGGCCGCCGACAGGCTGGACCGGAGGGAGTCCAGCCGGGCCAGCTTCTCTTCCCTGGGCATCGGCGCGTCGCTGGCGTCGTCGCACAGGCGGCAGAAGGAGTAGGTGGCGTAGATGGCCCTGCGCTTCCTGGCCGGAAGGGTGATGAACGCGTAGTAGAAGTTGGTTGCCGCCCTCCTGGTGATGAGCCGGCACTCCCGGTACGCGGTGTGAAGCTGCGGGACCGTACGGGTCATTGACCCCCCTGGTGTTCGGCTGTGCCCGGCCCGGCAAGGGACCGGGCCCTGTCGCCCGCGGGCGGGGCGCGCTCTCCGTTCCGTGAGCCCTCAGGCCCGACCCGGGGCGGTGTGCCGCCTGGGGAGAAGGCTCATGCGGGCCCACGTGGAGAGGAAGAGAAAGGCCTTTTGCGTCCGGGACAGGGACGGCCGCCGGGAGAGGACGTCGTAGCCCTGCCTCTCTATGGCGCGGAGGACGGCGGCGCCGCCGGCGGTGAACAGCGCCACGTCCAGCCTGATCCGGCCGTCCAGCGTGTCCACCAGCTCGAGGCCCCCCTGGAACAGTGTCCGGGCCCTGTCCACCTGGAAGGCCATCAGACGGCGAAACTCGTCGTTCACGACCCCCCGCGCCAGGTCGTCCTCCCCGTAGCCGAAGCGGGCCATGTCCTCCATGGGGATGTAGATCCGGCCCATGCGGTAGTCCCGGGCCACGTCCTGCCAGAAGTTGGCAAGCTGGAGGGCCGTGCAGGTCAGGTCCGACAGCCGCTGCCTCTCCTCGTCCCGGTACCCGAAGAGGTAGAGGAACAGCTGGCCCACGGGGTTGGCCGAGTGGTCACAGTAGTGGGCCAGCTCCGGGTAGGTCTCGTAGCGGTGCTTCCGCTGCTCCATCCGGTTGGCCTCGATGAGCTTGAGGAAGGGTTCCCTGGGGATGTCAAAGCGGCGGACCGTGTCCTGAAGGGCGACCATCACCGGGTGGGACGGCTCCCCATCGTAGCAGGCGTGCAGCTCTCTCTCCCAGGCGTCCAGGAGGGCCAGCTTGACGGGCCGCAGGTCCGAGGCCGGCTCCAGCCCGGAGGCGGCGGGGGGGCGCCATCCCGCCTGGTCCAGGGACTGGGACAGCCCCTCCGCGCTCTCGTCGCCCAGGTCGTCGACCCAGCGGCAGTAGGCGTAGACGGCGTGGACGTACCGGCGGGTGGCCCTGGGGATGAGCAGGGAGCCCACCGTGAAGTTCTCGTAGTGGGTCCGGGCCAGGCCCTCGCAGTACCGGAAAGCGGCCTCGCGGTCGTGGGCCCGGGGGTCGGCGGCGGTCACGGGTCCCATGGGCGGGCGCTCACTGTCCCAGGACCTGGACCACCACCTCTCTGGGACGCGGATGGTCCAGCTCGATGAAGAAGATGCTCTGGTAGGTGCCGAAGCGCATGGCGCCGTCCACGATGGGGATGGTCTCGCTGGTGCCCAGGAACAGGTGCTGGCAGTGGGCGTGGCCGTTGGGGGCCTCGTCGGGGTTCATGTTCACCGTGCGGACCGAGAAGTCATTGTGCCTGTATTCGGCGTGGCGCGGCGACAGCCTCTCCAGGAGGCTCTCCATGTCCTCGACCAGCAGGGGCTCGTTCTCGTTGAGCTTGACCGCGGCGGTGGTGTGCTTGGAGAAGACGACGACGAAGCCGTGGGTCACCCCCGAGTCGGCCACGCAGTCGCGGACCTGCTGGGTGATGTCCATGAACTCGGTGTGCCGGGTGGCCTGCATCTTGAGGGAGTAGTCCTTGATGACCAGCCCCTGCCCAGGGGGGGCCATGTCGATCCTTCCCAGGGCCGGGCCCGCCGTCGGGTCGCCCGCGCCGTTCGACCCGCCGTTCCTCGATTTGGCCAGCGTGTCCGTATCCGTCTCCCGAGTGAACCTGTCGTCCATCGCCATCCCCCTCCCGCCGGTCGGCCCGTTATTGTGCGGCACGCCCGCATCCAGGGAGCGGTCTCCCTGGACTCTGCCTCCCGCCAGGTCGAGATACCTGCCCAGGGCCAGCAGGGGCCACAGATTGCGGTACATGTGGTAGTTGATCATGAACCCTACGGGCATATCCAGCCCCTGGTAGCCTTCCTCACCCGGTCCAGGGAGGCGCGCCAGCCTCTCGCCGACGCCATAGCCCGGGAAGCCGGTGCCGGTGAAGTAGGGCTCGTCCCACGAGCCGTCCTCCTGCTGGGTGTCCATCAGGTATTGCACGCCCCTGACCACTGCCCGGTGGTCGAGGGCGTCCCTTCCCAGCCCGGCCAGCAGGGCCAGCAGCGCCCAGGCCGTCTGGGACGCGGTACTGGGCCCAACTCCCCTGAGGGTGGGGTCCACGTAGGAGCCGCAGCTCTCCCCCCAGCCCCCGTCGTCGTTCTGGTGGTCCACCACCCAGTCTATGGCCTTTGTGACGTACTCCTGGGACATGTCTTCGCCGATGGCCGCCAGGGCGGGGAGCACCGCCCCCGTGCCATAGATGTAGTTGACTCCCCAGCGGCCGAACCAGGCGCCGTCGGGTTCCTGCTCGTCGCGGATGTACTCGTAAGCCCGCTTGACGGCGGGCAGGTCCCTGTCCAGCCCCAGCTTGCCCATCATCTCGACCACGTGGGCGGTGACGTCGGCGCTGGGCGGGTCCAGGGCCTCCCCGAAGTCGGCGAAGGGTATCTTGGCGATGTAGGCCTTGGTGTTGTCCTTGTCGAAGGCGGCCCACCCCCCGTTGGAGGACTGCATGCTGAGCAGCCAGTCGGCGCCCAGCTTGATGGACTGGGTCCTGCGCCGCTCGTCGTCGCCCCGCTGGCGGATGGCGTGGAGGGCCATGATCACCTCGGACACGTCGTCGAGGTCCGGGTAGTTGTCGTTGTCGAACTCGAAGGCCCAGCCTCCCGGGAGGGCCTTCCTGTTCTTCACCTGCCAGTCGCCGCCGTTGAGGATCTGGTTCTTGACCAGCCAGCGGCCCGCCTGCTGGATGCGCGGGTCGTCGGGGGCCACGCCGGAGTCCAGGAGCGCGATGGCGACCAGGGCCGTGTCCCACACGGGCGAGATACAGGCCTGGACCCTGAGGGTGTCCTCCTCCTCGATGGCGTACCGCTCGAAGGCCTCCAACCCCTTTTTCATCACCGGGTGGTCCATGGAGTAGCCCAGGTGCTTCAGCGCGATGAGAGAGTATACCCACGGCGGCTGTATGCCGCCCCAGCAGCCGTCAGCCTCCTGGCGGGCCAGTATCCACTCGACGGCCTTGGAGATGGCACGCCCCCGTCCCGGCTTTATGGGAGACCGCTCGTACCAGCGGCTGAGTTTGTCGGCCATGTGAAAGAAGCCGCGCCAGCTCATGAGGCTGCCGGGCCTGGGCAGGGAATAGTCGGTCCGCTCCCTGGGTTCGGGGAAGAGCTCGTCTATCCTGGCCGACTCCGGGATGGGCTTGACGGGGCGTCCGGTCAGGACGATGAGCAGGGGGACGATGGTAGCCCGGGCCCAGCTTGCGAACTCGTACAGGTTGAAGGGGGACCAGTTCGGCACGAACATGAGCTCCGGCGGCATGGCCGGGGTGCCCTTCCACTCCCATTGGCCGAACATGGAGAGCCATATCTTGGTGAATATGCGGACCCGGGGCACTCCTCCCTTGGAGAGGATGAAGTTCCTCGCCCGCACCATGTTGGGGGCGTCGACGGAGACCCCGGCAAGCTTGAGGGCGAAGTAGCACTCCACCGACGTGCTCAGGTTCCCCGGAGAGTCCAAGTACTGGCCCCAGGAGCCGTCGCTGCGCTGCTTGCTCAGTATGAAGTTGACCAGCTTCCTCCACCTGGCCTCGTCCACCACGTCCAGGAAGTAGGTCAGCATGAGGTACTCGGCCTCCATGGTGGGATTGGACTCCAGCTCCCCCCACCAGTAGCCGTCGGGATGCTGTCGAGACCATATGTGCCCCTGTGCCCGCCCGACGGTCTCCCGCACGGCAGCCGGCACTTCCGCCTCGGTCTTGACTCTCACGTTCGCCATATGTCGCCTCTCAGCGCCTTTCCTACCTTAAGTGGTACCCGGGTCGCGTCAGTCGTACCCGTGTTCCCGAAACCACCTCACCGCCTTTTCCAGGGCCCCCTCCACGGGACTCTGGGGGACGCCCAACGCCTGGACTGCCTTCCTGCAGTCGACGTACATGGGCTTCCGGGACACCTTCAGGCCCTCCACCGGTATCGCCGGCTCCCTCCGCAGGACCATGCCCTCCACCACCTGGTCGACGTACCCGGCTGCGATTGCCATCCACGTCGGCAGCTTCAGCTTGGGCGCCCTCCTTCCGGTCAACCCCGCCAGGATGCCGAACACCTGGGCCAGGGTCATGTTCCTGTTCCCCAGCAGGTACCTCTCGCCCGGTCTCCCCTTTTCCAGTGCCAGGACGTGGCCCGCTGCGACGTCCTCCACGTCCACGACGTTCATCCCCGTGTCCACGTAGGCGGGGACACGGCCCCGGATGAAGTCCAGCACCATGCGGCCCGTCGGCGTTGGCTTAACGTCCCAGGGCCCTATGGGGGTGGTGGGATTTACCACCACCACCGGCAGGCCACGCCCGGCCAGGTCCAGGGCCTCCCGCTCCGCCTGGTACTTGGACCGCTTGTAGTGGCCCACCAGCTCCTCGGGCGACGCGCTTACCTCCTCGGTCCCCAAGCCGCCCTTTGGTATGTGGACCGTCGAGACGGTGCTGGTGTACACGCACCGGCCCACCCCTGCCTTCAGGGCCTCTTCCAAAACGACTCTGGTTCCCGAGACGTTCACGTCGTATATGACACCGGCGTCCCTGGCCCAGAACGTGTACGCGGCGGCGCAGTGGACGACACCGTCGCACCCTCGGAGCCCCCGGGAGACGGATTCCCTGTCCCGTATGTCTCCCGGGACCGTCTCGAAGCCCGTGTCCTTCAGATTTAAGGTGCTGCTCCCGGGCCTCACCAGGGCCCTGACGCTATGCCCGGAAGCCTCCAGGGACCGGGCCACGTTGGCGCCCACGAAACCCGTGGCCCCGGTTACCAGTACCTTCATCCATGCTCCCGGGACCCTGCTCTAGCCTCGAGGGCCGCTGCCGGCCCCAACCGCGGCCGCCTGGGGCCGCGAGTCCACCGCTTCCAGAGAGTCCCCTTCCAGAAAGGATAGTACGAAGGGCGCCAGGCTGCTCTCGGCCCGGCGCACCTGGCCCCTCAGCCTGGCAACGGCGGGAAAGTGGCGGGGCCGCGCCGCCAGCCCCAGGGCCACACGGGTGGCCTGGACCAGGAGGCCCCTGTCGCCCAGCTCCGCCACGAAGGGCGGCAGCTCCTGGGCGGCCACGTCCAGCACCGAGCGCACGCTGAGGAAGGGCACACCGCGGCGGGCGCACTCCCGGGCCAGCCAGTAGTCCTCCATCGTCGCCGCCAGGGCCCCGGTCTGCCGGCCGTGGGAGCGCTTCTCCCCAGGCGTGCACAGGGCCGCGTATACCGTGAGGGTGTCCCCCGTCCGGCAGGGGGCCCCGGACCGCTCCAAGGCCGCCAGGGCCACCCGGAGAAGGCCCCGGTCGCACTCGATGGGGTCGCCGCCCCCGGCGGTGAGCAGGCGCCGCGCCACCACCAGGTCTCCCGTGTCCAGGCCGTCCTGGAGGGCTCCCGCGAAGCCCACGGCCAAGACCCCGTCGACGGGCGGACGCCCGTCCAGGAAGGACCCCAGCGCGGCGGAGGCCCGGGTCCCGCCGACCCCGGTGACACAGACCTCCGTGACGCAGGCACGGGAGCGCGCGGAAGCGCCGGACCGCGTGACGGCCGGGACTTCCCGCTTCATCGGAGCCGCGATTACGATCAACGACCGTTCCCTTATAGCGTCCTAGGCCGCGGTGATGCCGCTCTTGCTCACCGCCCCGGACTTGATCAGCGTTACCCAGTCCCTGGGGCTGGATATGGCGTTGAAGATGGTGGCCGACTCGAAGCCGCAATGCATCATGCAGCCCGCGCACCTGGGGTCCTTGCCGACCCCGTACTTCTCCCACAGCTCCTGGTCGAAGAGCTGCTTCACGTCCTGGACGTGCTCGTCGGCCAGGGGGTAGCAGGGCTTTCTCCACCCCATTACCGTGTAGGTGGGGTTGGAGTAGGCGGTGCACTGGTACTCCCGCTCCCCCCGGAGGAAGTTGAGGTACAGGGGGTTGTTGTAAAGCCTCAGGCCGTCGACCTTGCTCTCGTCGAGGATATCCTTGAAGGCGTCATTGGACTCCTTCCGCGTCAGGAAGAGGTCGTGGTCGGGGGCGTGCTCGTAGTCGTAGCCGGGGGACACCATGCACCCCTCGACCCCCAGCTCGGTCATGTCCTTGAAGAGGGCGTGGATGTCCTCGACGTCGCACCCCCGGAAGATAGTGGTGTTGGTGCAGACCCGGTAGCCGCCGTCCAGGGCCGCCTCTATGGCCTGCCTGGCCCTGCGGAACACGCCCTTGCGGGCCACGAACTCGTCGTGCTTCTCCTCCATGCCGTCCATGTGGACGACCCACGACAGGTACTTGGAGGGGGGCACCTTCTTCATGACCCTCTCCAGCAGCAGGCCGTTGGTGCAGCAGTAGACGAAGTACCTGCGGCGGACCAGCTCGTTGATTATCTCGTCGATCTTGGGGTGTATCGTGGGCTCCCCGCCGGCGATGGAAACGATGGGCGCGCCGGAGCTCTCCACGGCGCCTACCGCCTCGTCCACGGGCATCATCTTGTCCATTACGGACCTGTACTCGTGTATCCGGCCGCACCCGATGCAGGCCAGGTTGCACATCTCCAGGGGCTCCAGCATGGTCACCAGGGGAAACCGCTTTCGGCCCGTGAGGCGGTTCTTGAGCATGTACCATGCCAGCCTCACCGACAGCTCCATGGGCCTCGTCGCTCTCTTCATGTGCTCGTCCTTATCCTTCCGCCCATATGCCATGGACGTCAGTACTGCCGCGCCGCCAGAAACTCGGTCAGGAGGCGGACTTCCTCCCGGGCCCAGCCGGGCATGGAGACGGACTCCACTTCCTTCAGGGCCAGCTCCGCCTGCTCCCTGGTCATCCGTTCGGCGTATTCCGCCACGTTCAGCTCGTCGAGAATGGCGAGCACGTCCTGCACGCACTCGTCGTCCAGGGTCTCCCGGCTGTAGGCCTCCCTAAGCCTGTCCCTGGTGGGGTCGGGGGCCACGCTCAGGGCGTAGACCACGGGGAAGGACTTCTTCTTGCGGCGGATGTCGTTGCCCACCGACTTGCCCGTGGCCCCCTGGTCGCCCCAAATGCCCAGGATGTCGTCCCGGATCTGGAAGGCGCGGCCCAGGCGGCTGCCGCACCGGGAGAAGGCGTGGACCTCCTCGGGCTCGTCGGAGGCTATCAGGGCGCCCATCTCCATTCCGCAGCGAATGAGGGCGCCCGTCTTGCGGGAGACCATCTGGAGGTAGTCGTCGAGGCCGATGTCCAGCCTCCCCTCGAAGGCCAGGTCCGAGCACTGGCCCATGGTCATCTCCAGGTACCCGTTGGTAAGCAGCAAAGACGCCCCCACCGCCTTCTCGGGAGAGACGCCGCGCCGCGTGAGCCTCAGGGCGGCCAAGTCGGCAAGGGAGCGCATGGCGTTGCCCGCGACCAGCGCCTGGGGCTGCCCCCAGACGGACCATACGGAGGGCTGGTGGCGGCGCTCGACGTCCCCGTCCTGGATGTCGTCGTGGATGAGGGAGAAGTTGTGGACCAGCTCGAGGGCGGCCGCGGCGGGCAGTCCCCGGCGCCAACCGTCGCCCAGGGCCTCGCAGGCGAAGAGGCACAGCGTCGGCCTCAGGGCCTTGCCCTGGGAGGATGGGGAGTCGACGTCGTTGCCCTGGGCGTCGGCCCAGCCCATGTGATAGCGGAGCATGGAGTAGAGGCCGCGGACCTCCCCGGCGGCGGGCATGAGTGGGACCGTGGCGTCCAGCTCGCTCTCCAGGTCATCCCGGTACCGGGAGAACATGGGGGGCAGCGTCGGCCCGGGGGGCTCCTGCGTCCTCGTTCCAGCCGTGCTCGTGCCAGGTGGGTTTATCATGGGCAGGCTAACACTTCCCCCGGAGATACATCGGCAGACGATGTTTGAAATGCTAACAAAGGGCCCGAGGGCTGTCAATATGCCCTGGGGGGCTGTCAATGCTGTGATGAGGCCCCAAGTCCCCTGAGGGCGGCTGCTGGCCCAACAGCAACGCGAGCTGCCGCGCGTTGACGATCCCCTGGTCCTGGTAGTTGGTGTTGAACAGGACGTGGGTGGTCCGCATCTCCTCCTGGAGGCTGCGCAGCCGCGGCACCCACTCCTCCAGCTCCTCGACGGGATAGTAGTAGTCGAAGCGCTCCGAGGCCGCCTTCCCCCGCTTCTCCCAGGTCCGGCTGTTCCTGCCGTGGAAGCGGACGTATCCCACGTCGGTGGTGGCGGCCGCGACGGGCGGCACCGAGGACCTGAAGCCGGCCGGCGAGTCGACGCACACGTAGGTGAGGCCGTGGTCGCGGAGGAACCCCAGCGTCCGCTCCGCGCCCCCGTCCTCCATCCACGCGGCGTTGCGAAACTCCACTGCCAGCCGGCAGTCGGGCAGCCTCTCCCGGCACTCCAGCAGGCGCTCCCGGTTGGAGCGACTCGGGTGGAACCAGGGTGGGAACTGGAATAGCACCATGCCGAGCTTGCCCGCCTCCATGAGGGGCGACAGGGCATCCAGGAACAGGGCCCACGTCTCCTGCCCGACGTCGGACGGCAGGTCCTTCATGTACACCCGGCCCTTGTCCAGCAGGCCCCGGGGCAGCCCGGACTGCAGGTCCCTGGGCAGGGCCCTCGGGTCCGCCGCATGTCCCGTGAACAGGGCGTAGGCCTTGACGTGGAAGATGAAGCCGGGGGGCGTGCGCTGGACCCACAGCTCGCTGTTGCGCCGGGAGGGCAGGGCGTAGTAGGAGCTGTCCACCTCCACTGTGGGGAAGTTCGCGGAGTAGTAGCGCAGGCGGGTCTCGGGCGTCTTGACCGGGGGCGGGTAGAAGAGGCCGCTCTCCAGCAGGCTGCGGTCGGTCCAAGAGCAGGTGCCTATGAGTATGCGGCCCATGTTGTCCAGGCGGGGGAGGTGGGCGGCGGAGGGAGGCCCCTAGGGGCTGCCTATGGCGTCCTCCAGCTTGTGCCGCTGGATGAGCTCGGTAATCTGCGCCCAGGTGTCGTCCTCGATGAAGATGCCTTCCTTGAGCCTGGTCTGCTCGGTGACGTACTCCACCTCGCCCGGGTAGTAGATGCGGTCGAAGCCCTTGGCCGGGGATGTGTCCTTCACGTACTCGGCGAAGGCGCGCATCTCCTCCTTGAACTCGGCCAGGGGCCTGAAGGCCTCCACCTTGAAGACGGCTATGAAGCACCCGTCGTTGTGGCGGGCCAGGGGGTCGATGCCGAAGCCCAGGCCCGTGAGGATCCCCGAGAACATCTCCACCATGAAGCTGAGGCCGTACCCCTTGTGGCCCTGGTCGGCGCCGACGGGGAGTATGGCGCCCCCGGCGTAGTAGTCCTCGGGGTCGGTGGTGGGGTTGCCTTCCTTGTCCACCACCCACCCCAGGGGCATGGGCTGGCGCCGGTTCCTGGAGAGGCTCACCTTTCCCGCCGCCACGGCGCTGGTGGCCATGTCCAACAGCACGACGCCGTCCACGTTGGCCGGCACCCCGATGCAGATGGGGTTGGTGCCCAGCCTCCGCTCCCTGCCGCCGAAGGGGGCCACGGCCTTGGGCCCGGCGCCGGAGTCGGCGGTGATGATGGCGATCATGTCCTCCTGGACGGCCATGGTCGGGTAGTCTCCCAGGCGGCCTATGTGGCTCTGGTAGTGGATGGTCATGGCCGCAACGTTCTGGGTCCTGGCCTTCTCGATAGCCATGCGCATGGCGCGCTCGGTCACGACGAACCCGAACCCCCAGTTGCCGTTTATGACCGCGGTGGTGGGAGACTCCTGCTCCACCACGAAGGGCGCGCCGGGGACGATGTGGCCCTTGTGTATGCGCTCGACGTACTCCGGGAGGTGGATGACGCCGTGGGAGTCGTGGCCCACAAGGTTGGCCTTCACCTGGTGGCGGGCGACTATCGTCGCCTCCTCCTCGGAGACCCCCTCGGCTCGGTAGACGTGGTACACCACCCTCCTGAGGTAATCGTCGGAGAACACTGGCATGGTTGCCCACCTCCCGGGCCGCTGCCGCCCGCTGCCGCAATGTGGCTTCACAGTGTATAGTACAGCCCAAGGCTTGTCCACGGGCGGGCCGGCCGTCGCGGTAAGATGGAGGGTGGCAATGCCCGTCGTTCCCCAGACTCCAGGGTAAGGAGGCGCGACGAATGACCTCCCGGAGCGCGGATCAGCTCACCGCCAGGGTCCTCAGGGACAGAAAGGACCGGGAGAACGACGGCTACCCGCAAAACCTGTCCCTCCGGGTGCACCGGGCCATCAGCTGGATCGGCCGCGCCGAGATGGCCGGCGACGACCCCGACATCGCCTTCGCCTGCTACTGGATCGCCTTCAACGCCGCCTATGCCGAGGATACTGAAGACTCCGTCGAGACCCGTGAACGGGACCTGATCGGCCGCTACTTCGCCAAGATACTCAAGCTCGATGTGGATCGGGCCGTCTACGAGGCCATCTGGGACCGGTTCTCCGGCCCGGTGCGGCTCATCCTGAAGAACAGGTACGTCTATCAGCCCTTCTGGAAGCACGTCAACGGCGTCGAGGGGTACGGTGACTGGGAGGCCTGGTTTGACCGCGAACAGGACCACATAGGCCGCGCCCTGGCCCGGCAGGAGACCCGGCTGGTGCTAAACATGCTGTTCGACCGTCTATATGTGCTGCGAAACCAGATCATGCACGGCGGGTCGACGTGGAACAGCAGCGTCAACCGCAGCCAGGTGCGGGACGGAGCGGCGATCATGGCGTTCCTGGTGCCCATATTCGTGAAGGTGATGATGGACCATCCGGAAGAGCCGTGGGGAACGAACTACTATCCGGTCGTGGACCCGTAGGCCGGTACGCGATAACCTTCCTCCGCAGGCATGGCGGAGGTATTTTGACGCCGGGTCGGGCCGCTGATAATATGTGTGAGTCCTCCCGGGGGGCCGTTTCCAGCTCCTTCACCATGCGGGGGACGGAGGCAGATGAGGCTCATACTGGTCCGTCACGGCGAGACGGAGTGGAACAGGGAGGGCCGGTTCCAGGGGCAGAGCCCCGTCGGCCTCAGCGAAAAGGGCGTCAGGCAGGCCCGGGAGACGGCCAAGGCCCTGGTGGCCATGAAGCCCACCGCCATCTACTCCAGCCCCCTCGCCCGCGCCATGATGACCGCCAATGAGATAGGCAAGGCCGTCTCGCTGGAGGTCACGCCCCTGGAGGGCATCAAGGAAGTGCACCTGGGCGAGATGGAAGGCATCACCGGAAGGGAGATGCGGGACAGGTTCGGCCA
The DNA here is from genome assembly GCA_965207305.1 of Dehalococcoidia bacterium. Lineage (GTDB taxonomy): Bacteria > Chloroflexota > Dehalococcoidia > Lucifugimonadales > JAGWBF01 > JAGWBJ01. The sequence continues at coordinate 1,236,532 of CBDBMB010000004.1, forward strand.
GTTCTACGCGACCTGGCGCAGGGACCCCTCCCAGGCGGTGTTCCCCGCCGGAGAGTCCATGCGGCAGCTCCAGGAGCGGGCCTGGAACGCCATCGTCGGCCTGGAGAAGGCCCACCCCGACGGCGCGGTGGTGGCCGTCTCCCACAACTTCGCCATTCGCACGATCCTCTGCCGGTTTATGGGCCTTCCCCTCTCCCGGTTCCACAGGCTGAGGGTCGACCTGGCCTCGGTGGGGGTGCTGCAGACCAACGGTTCCAACCGCCAGATGCTGGCCATGAACGAGCGTTGCCACCTGCCCGAGGAGGTCCGCTAGGGCCGCCGTCGTGTCCCCGCTCACCCCCGTGAGCCGCCTGGAGTCCCGATGGTCGATAGGCTAGCCCCCGTCGAACGGAAGCTCCGGAGCGCCCTTTGCCGGGGGGAATTCACCGGGCGGGACGCCCTCCTGGTGGTTGCGGTCTCGGGCGGACCCGACTCGGTGGCGTTGCTCCACGCCCTCCTCCGCCTGCGGGAGCCGGCCCGCGTAGCCCTCCACGTAGCCCACCTGAATCACAACTTCCGTGGCGAGGAGGCGGAGGAGGACGCCCGGTTCGTGTCCCGCCTGGCGGCGTCCCTGGGGCTGCCCTCGACGGTGGACAGGGCGGACCCGGTAGCGTACCAGCGGGAGGCGGGGCTGTCCTCCTTCGAGGAGGCAGCCCGGGAGGTGCGCTACTCCTTCCTTTCCAGGGTTGCCGGGGAGACCGGGGCGGCGGCCGTAGTGCTGGGGCACACCGCCGACGACCATGCCGAGACCGTCCTCATGCACATCCTCCGGGGCAGCGGGCTGCACGGGCTCCGTGGCATGGAGCCACTCTCCACCTGGCGGGACCGGCAGGGCGGCCGCGAGGCGGTCCTGTTCCGGCCGTTGCTGGAGGTGACCAAGGCCGAGACCGCGGCCTACTGCCGGGCCCGGGGCCTGGCGTTCAGGGTCGACTCGGGCAACCTGTCGCCCCGGTTCACCCGTAACCGCGTGCGCGACCACCTGCTCCCGGTGCTGAGGCAGTACAACCCGAGGATAGCCGAAGCCCTGCAGCACCTGGGCCGCGCGGCGTCGTTGGAGGTGTCCTTCGTCGAGGGGGAGGTGGACCGGGTCTGGGACTCGGTAGTCCGCAGTGGCCGGGATGAGGTCGTCATCGACGGCGAGGGTCTGGCGGCGCTGCACCCCCTGCTGCGGCTGATGGTGTTCAGGAGGGCCTACGAGAGGGTGGCGGGCCACACCCGCCGGCTGCGGCGAGCTCACCTGACGGCGATGGACGCGCTCCTGGCATCGAGACCGGGCAAAAGGGTGCAGCTTCCCGCCGGGCTGACCCTGTCCAGGGGGTACGGGACCCTGCACCTGGGCGCGGAGACGCCGGAGACGCCGTGCCCCTTTCCGCCAATGGATGGAGAGTACCCTCTGGCCCCGCCGCCGCCCTCAGGGGAGGCCAGCGTGGACCTGCCCGTCTGGAGGGTGGTGTACGGGCTCCAGCCGGTGGGAGGGCAGATAAGGGGCCGGCCCTTCGACGCTTCCCTGAACGCGGAGAGCCTAGCCGCCGGGCTGCTGGTACGCTCCAGGCGCGAGGGAGACCGGTTCCACCCCCTGGGGATGAAGGGGGAGAAGAAGCTGCAGGACTTCTTCGTGGACCAGAAGGTCCCCCGGGAGTGGCGGGACCGGGTCCCACTGCTGGTGTCGGGGGGCCGTATAGCCTGGGTCGTGGGCTACCGGGTGGCGGAGTGGGCCAAGACCACGCCGGACTCCCAGGCGGTGCTCCGGGTGGAGTTCTTCACCACCTAGGGATGGTCTGATTAAGTCCTCTGGCCGTTCACACGTGGGTGAGGCTTCCTTGCGCGCGCGGAGCGCGGGGCCCGGCCCCTCTGGTCAGGCGAGGGTGGGCTCAAAGACCCGGGAGGGGTCTGGGGTTGTTCGGAGCGTCTCTAGAGGCCCAACAACCTGGAGGGGTTGTCCTTCACCATCATGCCCACCTCCACCTCGTCCATGCCCGCCTCGAGCAGGGTGGCGATGCCCATGCGCAGGCCCTCGGGGGCCACTGGGTGGAAGGCCTGGCCGAAGTCGGTGCTGATTATGCACCGCTCGGGGTCGGTGGTGCGTATCATCTGCGCCAGCTCCGCCGGGTCGAGCCGGTGGGTCAGGGGCATCATCACGTGGACGCAGTGCTCTATGAAGGCCCCCTTCTTGGCCAGGCTCACCATGTCCTCCACGGTCATCCCCGTGGAGAAGGACATGGAGGAAGCGTGGGTTACGACTATGCGGCCTATGCCCAGGTTTCGGGCCTCGTCCACCAGGACCATGCTCTCCTCGGTGGAGAGATGGCCCGTGGCCAGCACCATGTCGTGCTGCCGCACCGTGTCCAGTATGGGGTACATCTCGGGCACCATCCTGCCGCGCTCGTCCAGGATGTAGATGCCCCCCTCCAGGCCCTTGTGACTCCTGTGGGCGCGGGCCGAGTAGGTGGGCATCCACACGACGCGGCCTCCCATCAGGGCCGAGGCCGAGACCGCCGCCGGGTTGAGGCCGCCGACCTCGATGTCCAGGGTCACGCCTCCGATGAGCGTGATCCCGGGCACCATTCTGCCGACGGTGTAGGCGACGGGTTGGGTCGGGAACTCGTGGCTCTTCAGGACCAGGCCCCCCATGCCCGCCGCCTGGGCCTGCCGGGCCAGCTCCAGGGCGTCGGTCCTGCGCTCCACCCGGGGGTCGGGGGCGAAGTGGACGTGTATGTCCACCGCCCCTTCCATCAGCCTGTCGATGGCCGCCAAAGCGTCTCCTTACGGTGGTGCGTTCTAGGGTCCCTTGATTGCCTGAAGGAGCCTTGCCATCTCTATGGCGCCCACCGCGGCATTGTAACCGAGGTTGCCCGACTTGCCCCCGGCGCGGTCGATGGCTTGCTCCATGTTCTCGCAGGTCAGGACGCCGAAGATCACCGGGACCTCGGTGTCCAGGGCGGCGCGGCTTATGCCCGAGGCGGCCTGCCCCGCAACCATGTCGTAGTGGGTGGTCTCGCCCCGTATGACCGCCCCCAGGCAGACCACGGCGTCGTAGCTCCCCGTGCCGGCCAGGGTCTTGGCGGTCAACGGCAGCTCGAAGGAGCCGGGCACCCACGCTACCGTGACGCCGTCATCGTCGACGCCGTGGCTGGAGAGGGCGTCGCGGGCCCCTTCCAACAGCTTCTGGGTCACGAACTGGTTGAACCGCGCGACCACGATGGCGACGCGCAGTCCAGTGCCCTGTAGGTTGCCGCGCAGCTCTCTTGCCAAGGTCTCTCTCTACTCTCCCCTAGTCTCCGGCCCTCCGGTCGGGCACTCTTAGCCCGAGGCCTCCTCGGAGGTGTTCTTTACGCCGGTCTCCAGCACCCGTTCCAGGAACTCGGACTCGGGGACGGCGCCGACGAACTGCACCTGGGGCGCGACGCCGGCCAGCCGGCTGACCGTGCCCATCACCGTCTTGGGCACTCCCCGTACGGCGTAGGTCTGGGCCAGGGCCGGGAACTCCTGGACCTCTATGACGTCGGAGGTTATGAACGGGTTCTCGATGGCGAATGCGTGGGCCAACCTGGCCACACCGGGGCAGTAGCCGCAATTCGGGGTGACGAACACCTGGATGTGGACTTCCTGGTTGACCTTCTTCAGCCGCTTTCTGGTGTCCATGGAGAGGGGGCTCACCCCCCTGGATATGGTCTTGATGTCCTCCACGATGGTGGAGAACTCGTACCCCATGGGTATGCCGTAGAACTTGAGCCTGGAGTCCCCGTTCTTTCCGATGACTATCGCGGGTATCCGCTCGATGCCGTACCGCTCCCTCTCCTCGGCCTGGCTGTAGAAGTCGTATATCTCCAGATGCAGCTTGGGGGACAGGGCTGTCAGCTCCTCCATGAGCTCCTGGGTCTGGGGGCAGTACTGGCACTCCCGGCCCGGGATGGTGAGCAGGGAGGAGCCCTGGCTGAAGAGGCGGATGGTCACGTCCTCCTTCAGCTCTTTGCGGAACTCCCTCTTCAGGCCGTCCCGGTCCTTGTCGGGGATCATGGGCATGGGCTCACCTCGCGCCGCGAACGTCGATCCAGCACAGTTTACAATGGATCGGGTCGCCGTTCCACCCCTTCAAGTTGACACTCACTTGACGGTTTTGTAAAATGAAATCCGCTTAGCAGTCCTTCCTGAGGACTGCTAATTCACGCCTTTGGTTAAGGGGAGGTCACATTGCCCCGCTACGAATACGAATGCGACGCTTGCGGACACAGGTTCGAGCTCCGGCAGGGGTTCGGGGCCGATAAGTTCGCGGACTGCCCTCTCTGCAGCGGCCATTCCAGGCGGAAGTTTCACGCGGTCCCCATCATCTACAAGGGGACCGGCTTCTACACTACGGACTACGCCCACAAGAACTTCAGCGCGGTAGCCAAGAAGGAAGAGCAGGACGCCAAGGCCGAGAAGGAGCCGGCCAAGGCCTCCAAGAACGGCTCCGACGGCGACAAGTCCGAGACCGGCACGTCCAAGGAGAAGGCGGGCAAGGACAAGGCGGGGGCCGGGAAGGAGGCCTAGCCCGGTTGCGGGCCCTCATCCAGCGTGTAACCCGGGCGTCGGTATCCGTGGACGGCGCGGAGGTCGGCGCCGCCGGCGCGGGCCTCACGGTGATGCTGGGGGTGGCCACGGAGGACGAGGAGGAGGACTCCCGCTACCTGGTCGACCGGATAGCCAACCTCAGGATCTTCTCCGACGAGCAGAACAGGTTCGACCGCTCCGCCCTCGACGTGGGGGCGGAGCTTCTGGTTATAAGCCAGTTCACCCTGTACGCCGGCACCCGCAAGGGCCGCAGGCCCGACTTCACCCAGGCGGCTGAGCCCCAGCGGGCCGAGCGGCTCTACGAGCTGACCGTGGACCTGCTCCGGCAGAGGGGCCTGAGGGTGGAGACGGGGCGGTTCGGTGAGCACATGCTGGTGAGCCTGGAGAACGACGGGCCGGTGACAATCATGCTGGACAGTGCCGACCGGCTGCGGCCGCGCCGGGGCTAACGGTGCCAGCCCATGCCCTTGTAGAAGCCCCGCAGGTACGCGATCTGGCCGCCGTGGGCCACCGCGTCCCACACCATCTGTCCCAGGGCGTTGGCGACGGTCCTGGGCTCGGGCACCGGCGGAATGACCTTGACCTCCGCCAGGTCCGCTTCCGTGACTGAGGAGAGGTACTCGGCCGCCGCCTCCCGCACCGCCTGGTGGTAGCCCACTTGCACCGCGAGCTCGGGAGGGCTCCACGAGGCAACCTGCTCCATGGTCCATCCCACTCCCCGGTCGTCGGGGTCGTCGCCCATTCCGAACCTCTGGTGCCAGCCGCCGGCGATCCATAGCTGGGGCCGGGACCGGAACCGGGTGTTGACGAAGGTGTCCACCACCCGGCTCATGTGCCACAGGATCCAGGCGATGGAGTTGCACTGCTCCGCGGGGATACGGTTTATGGTCTCCTGGTCCAGGCCCTCCATGGCGGAGTCCACCATGGCCCAGTTTCGCTGTAGGGTGCTGACCACCGATTCGGTCGGTGACACTTCGCTCTACCTCCTCTCTACGGGAGCTCCAGGGCTATGGGAGCTCCCGGCTAGGAGAACTCCAGGTCCAGGCTGAGGTCCAGGGCCGTGGCCGAGTGGGTGAGGGCCCCGATGGAGATCAGGTCCACGCCGGTCTCGGCCACCGCCCGCACCGTATCCATGTCGATGCCTCCAGAGGCCTCCAGGACGGCGCGCCCGTCAACCAGCTTCACGGCCCGGGACATCTCCTCCGGGGACATGTTGTCCAGCAGGATGATGTGGGCGCCGGCCTCCAGCGCCTCCTCCAGCTCCTCCAGGTTGGTCACCTCCACCTCCACCTTGATGGTGTGAGGCGCCCGGGCCACGGCCCTCTCCACCGTCTCCCTGAGGCCCACGCCCCGGGACCTGCCGGCGGCGATGTGGTTGTCCTTGATCAGGATGCCGTCCGCCAGGTTCATGCGGTGGTTGGCCCCCCCGCCGGCGCGGACGGCGTACTTCTCCAGGTACCTGAGGCCCGGTACGGTCTTGCGGGTGTCGACGATCCTGGCCGGGAGGCCTCGGACCACGTCCACGTACCGGGAGGTGTCCGTGGCGATTCCGCTGAGGCGCTGGATGAAGTTGAGGGCGGGCCGCTCGGCCCGGAGGATCGCCGAGGCGCTGCCTTCGACCAGGGCCGCCGCGTCTCCCGGGGAGAGGGGCGAGCCGTCCTCCAGCAGCGCCCGGGTCTCCAGGGAGGGGTCCACACGGCTGAACACGGCAAGGCCAAGCTCCACGCCGGCCAGCACGCCCGTTGCCTTGGCCCGGACTATCCCCGTCCCCCGGAGGTCCGGGGGCACCAGGGCGTCGGTGGTGGGGTCGCTGAAGGCCTGGTCCTCGGACAGGGCCTGGTCTATGAGCCGTCGGACCTCGGGGGTGATGTGCAGCACGTCTACGCGGCGTTGGCCGGGGCTGACTCGTCTTCTTCCAGCTTCCAGGGGAAGCCGCCGCCCTCGAATATCTGCTCCTGACGGGGCCACTGGTCCCTGGGGAGCTCGTAGTACACCTCGTTGCCGTTGCCGTCCGGGTCCTGGAAGTAGACGCCCAGGGAGACGCCGTGGTCCGCGACCCTGGTCTCCAGGCCCCTCTCCCTGATGCGGCCGTACAGCTCCTTAAGGTCCTGGAATGACTCCATCCGCCAGGCGATGTGGTTGAGGCCCACCCGGTTGGCGTCGGGACCCGCTGCGTCGGGCCCGAGCTGCATGAGGGCGATCTCGTGGGACTGCTCCAGGTCCGCCGACATGAACACGGCGCGGCCCGGCCTGCGCTCGTAGACGTGGAGGCCCAGGAGGTCGCCGTAGAACTCCGCCGACCGCTCCGCGTCGCGCACGTACAGGTTCACGTGTCCCAGGTACTTGGGCTTGTAGGTCATCTCTCTACCTCCCTCGACGCGTTTGGGCCGCGACGCGTTATTGGGGCCGGCTATTCTCCAGGGGTGTGTCTGATGGAGCCGTCTTCCAGCAGGTGGTAGATGTCCAGCCTTTCGGTCCGCCAGAAAGGGCGTTCCCGGACGACTTCTGGGGCGCCCCGCTACACCACCTGGAGCATGTGCTCCAGGGCGATGCGGGAGTGGTGGCGGGTCTCGTCGTCCACCACGATCTGGTTGATGACGACGCCCTCAGCAAGCCCCTCCAGCACCCACAGCAGGTACGCCGGGTGTATCCGGTACATGGTGGAGCAGGGGCACACCACCGGGTCCAGGCAGAACACCGTCTTGTCCGGGTTCTGCCTAGCCAGCCGGTTCACCAGGCTTATCTCGGTGCCTACGCCCCACACGCTGCCCGCCGGGGCGTCGTTGATGACCTTGCGGATGAGCTCGGTGGAGCCGTCCATGTCCGCGGCCTGCACCACCTCCATCGTGCACTCGGGGTGGGCGATGATCTTCACGTCGGGGAAGCGCTCCCTGGCGGCCTCGATCTGGCGGGTGGTAAAACGGGTGTGCACCGAGCAGTGGCCCTGCCACAGGACGAGCTTCGCCTTCTCCAGCCGCTCGGGGGTGTTGCCCCCCAGGGGCTTGAAGGGGTTCCAGGTGACCATCTCCTCCAGTTTCAGCCCCAGCTTCAGGCCGGTGTTGCGGCCCAGGTGCTGGTCTGGCAGGAACAGGACCCGCGGGGAGCGCTGGTAGCTCCACTCCAGGGCCGCAACGGCGTTGGCCGAGGTGCATATGATGCCCCCGTGCCTGCCGCACAGGGCCTTCAGCCCCGCTATGGTGTTCATGTATGCCATGGGGATGATCCCGTCGTCGCCCAGAAGGTCGGTCAGGTCGTCCCAGGCGTCCAGCACGTCGTGCATGGGCGCCATGTCCGCCATGGAGCAGCCGGCCGCCAGGTTGGGCAGGATCACCTTCTGGTGGGGACCGCACAACACGCAGGCCGTCTCGGCCATGAAATGGACGCCGCAGAACACTATGTAGTCCGACTCGGAGTGGGAAGCCGCGTCCCGGGACAGCTTGAAGGAGTCGCCCTGGTAGTCGGCGTACTTGATGACCTCTTCACGCTGGTAGTGGTGCCCCAGGATGGTGACCTTGGACCCCAGCTCCTGCCGGACGCGCCCGATGCGCAGGTCCAGCTCTTCGGCGCTCAGGTGCAGGTAGTCGGTGGGGATGCGCTGCCAGCGCACGTTGACCTTCAGCTCCTCCGCCAGCGCCTTGGCCTTCAGCTCGTCTTCCGGACGGCAGAAGGCGGAGTGCTCGATCTCCGTTATCGGCACGAAGGGCCGCTTAGCTCCGGTGACCAAGGCCCATCCCCCCTATGCCGGAGCCGCCACGCCCGCCGGTACGCCCTGAAGCGACCAGGGGCCGGTTTTGGTTATCTCTACCATCGCCAAGTCTCCCAGACGGTCCCTCTCATCCTCGAAGAAGACAAGCTTATCACTCTTGGTGCGTCCCTGCCACCTGCCCTTGTTGCGGCCGTCGACCAGCACCTCCACCGACCGGCCCAGCAGCTTGGCGTTCTTGCGCGCCAGTATCTCCGCCTGGAGACGGTCCAGCTCCCTGAGGCGATACGACTTCTCCTCGGCGGAGACGTCGTCGGGCATCCGGCGGGCCGCGATGGTCCCCGGGCGGGTGGAGTAGGCTGCCGTGTGCACCTTGTCGAACTCGACCTCCCGCACCACATCGACGGTGCGGCCGTACTGCTCCCGGGTCTCCCCCGGGAACCCGACGATGACGTCGGTGCTGAGGGAGACCCCCGGGATGGCGGTGCGGATGGTGTGGACCAGGTCCAGGTACTCCCTTCGGGTGTAACGCCGCCGCATCCGGGCAAGGACCTCGTCGTCCCCCGCCTGGATGGGTATGTTCACGTGGTCGCATACCTTGTCCAGCGACGCGACGGCCTCGATTATGCGGGCGCTCATGAACATGGGGTGCGAGGTGAGGAAGCGCAGGCGCGCGAGACCGTCGATGGGGGCCAGCGCGTACAGCAGGTCGGCCAGGTCGGGGGCGCCGGGCAGGTCAAGACCGTAGGCGTCCACCGTCTGCCCCAGCAGGGTCACCTCCCGCACTCCCCGTTGGACCAGAAGCTCCACCTCCTTCACCACCTCGTCCACCGGCCGGCTTGCCTGGCGGCCCCGGCGGTAGGGGATGATGCAGAAGGTGCACATCAGGTCACAGCCGTGAATGACGGGCACGTAGCTGGTCACCGACGGCCTCTCGGGGGCCAGGTTTCCCACGCACCCCTCCCAGTCCAGGCCCATCCGCTCGCCGAGAAGGTCCAGGAGCGGGCCGTACTGCTGGGGCCGCATGAACGTGTCCACGTGGGGGAACCGGGCCCGCAGGTCGTCGGGCTTGTGGTCCACCATGCAGCCCATCAGGGCCACGACCCGGCCCTCCCTGGCCTGCTTCAAGGGCTTCATCAGACCCAGAGTGCCCACCACCTTGTCCTCGGCGCTCTGGCGGACGACGCAGGAGTTGAGGACGATCACGTCGGCGTCCCGGGGCCTGTCCGCAGCCTCCAGGCCCAGGTGCTCCAGGGCTGTGGCCAGCCGCTGGGAGTCCGCCACGTTCATCTGGCAGCCGATGGTCCAAATATGGTAGGTGTTCATGTGAGAGGCGATGGCGAGAGGTGTCCCTATTTTGTCACATTTCAACGTGGGTTGCTAGCTCTCCGTTATCCGCCGATGACAGGGACCGATAGGTTGCGACATATTCGCCGGACCAGTACGTTGGGGATTTCCGAGTGGCGAGGAATGGCCTCGACCGCACCAGTGGACGGGTTCCACCACAGCGAATGGGTACGACCTCACGCTTCAGGTAGCAACCGTGGCGGCGGAGGTGGCGGAGCAGCGAGCTCCTCTTCATTCGACGGCTACGGTCTCGCGTATGGCATCCGCGGGCACGCCTCTAAGGCCGTCTTCCCGGCGGTCCTTGAGGATAAGCGCGATGGCATCTGCCAGGCTCTCACGGGCCGCGTCCTTGGTCCTCCCCTGGCCGTTGGCTCCCGGGATCTCGGGACAGTATGCTATGAACCAGCCGTCTTCCGTCTCTATGACAGCCGTGAATTCGTTGCGCATGCAGGTCTACCTCCCCGGGTTACTAATCGCTTGAGAGAGCTGCGCCGGCAGTGTGCTCAGGAGCGTCCTCTGTGGACCCCTCGATGGCATGACACCGGAGATGGGTCGGAAAGAAGGCGGACTTGTTTGGCTGGGAACGTGGCGGAGGGAATGGGAGTATAACCCTACCGCATTATGTAGCTGGCTAACGTTCCAGGCAGCCTGTTGGACCAGCTTTTACCACATTTATACCCACACGATTGACTGGACGTTGCCGACTTACTGAAGCGGATTCCGTGATGGGACGCTGAGAGACCCGGCCCTTGTAACGCCGATGGTCGACCCTAGGTGTCGAGTCTTCGCGACCAGCAAATGAAGCAGCTTGAGGCCCTACAACGTGCGGAACATATTCTATCATGTTTTGAACCATGGCAACCAGGGCGGGATGGCGCCGACGCGATGAGCGGAACACCTGGTGGAGACCTGTCGGGAAAGTGACATTGCCTGGTCGGCAGCTCAGCGCCCCGGGGGATCGTGAGCGCTATTCACCCTAACCGCGTACTTTGTCGGCCGGCGGCCTGACGGGCGGAGGCACCATCAACGGCAAGACGCCGCCGACCGGCATCCGGTGATGTTGGTGCCCAGTTCTTGAGATAGAGTGTTTCCCATGTCGGGCCGCCCCATGTCGACAACCTCTTGGGCAAGATCTGCCGGTTGCTCTAACCCTCGGAGACCGGGCCAATTGAGGTCTTCGAGACCCGCGATTTGGCCCGCATTGGTAAGTCCCCACGCAGTGCCGACTGAGTGACGTTAGACCGTGCAGAGAGTGACGTCAGACCATGCAAACAGTGACGTTAGACCATGCGATTCAGATAGGGGCCCCCATTCGCCCTACCCCTATCTCTACCAGAGAGAGGGGGAGGCAGGGAGGGGCGGTTTGGGACCGCCCTCCCTGCCCCGGAGAAACCGTAGTCTATCCCGGCATTCAGCCAAACTGGGAGGGTGAAGATCGAGACTGCTCTATAAGGTGGACCTCCCCCCAGGCGTCCAGCTTCAGGTGCGCCGGTTCGCCGCCATTCAACCAGGGCCTCTCTCCAAGCCCGGGTGGGGATGACCGTCGCGCCGGCCCAGCACATGCCGCCCCAGGGCTACCCTAATGTCCACCAGGCCCTAGCCCACCTGCTCTACTTGGCCCTGGCCCATAGAGGCCCCACCAACACGCCGTACAGCACTTGCCATGCCTACGAGACCCTGCACCCTTCATGGACGGCAACGGCTGGTCAGGGGTGAGCCCTGTGGCTGTGGTTGATGAGGCTCAAGTTGCCCAATGGCCAAGACCTGCACAGCCTGATCAGTAACTTCCGCGAGACCACCTCGGTAGCACGACATGATGGCTTCCTGCAACGTGCGCCGCAGTTGTACTACCATGTCTTCTAGTACAGCGACAACTCCATCCCGTACCACGTCGACTACCAATATGGTGATCCATACCCTAGCCAGCGGCGTCCTCTAACGCTTTCTCGTATGCTTCACGAGCTTTCTTGGCTTTCCTATCGGCTGCGTCCATCTCATCCATGCCATCGCGGTCGAGCATCTTGGGCGGGAATTTGATCCTGTTACGCACACCGACATAGCCGACAGATATGTATTGCTCAGTGACTCGCCTTGCCTCGGCTTCTGCATCATCCCACTCTTGCAGCAATCTGTGGACCCTTGTCCACTTGTCCTCTTGCCCCTCTGCCATAGTCACCTCACCTCCAGTCCTTTGAAGTTGGGCTCAGCCCTTAACGGCCCCTTGTTGAGGTACAGACCCTACGCTACAGCCAAACGGAACCGTTAGGGAGATTAGAGGTTCGCTAGGCACTCCGGGCACGGGGGCCGTCTACAGATGGTACTCTCTCTCGCCAGCCAATCAACAAAAACCTCGGCCCTCGTCTTGTATTCCGACTTGGTTGGGCCGACAAATGTGGTGCATGAATCTACTTCGCGGTCGTGCTCGGCTAGTGCTGCCCTGACCTCTTCAAGTGCCGCACGACTGATTCTCCTAGGCATGACGAATACCCCACGCCGCTCGATGCCAAGTGCACCAGCTCTCCACCCTGCACCACAAGCACTGCCTCTTGCCACCATGGCCGGGTTGCCAGTTGAGCCAAGAGATCACACGCCCTAGGGGACAATGGGTCCAGGTAAGGAACACACGGGACTCGTCGGAGTGATACCACTGCATCTCAAGGCCATCCTTTCCCCGGAGCCTTGACAGTCAGTCCTAGTGCGATGGTGCTGGTTGGGGGCGTCCATCACCCAGGGACCCCAGGGCCTCTGCTTCGGCGGGGGTTCTTGTGTTTTGGTGCCTCCAGCGTAGCACAGAGCTTTGGCTTTTCACTAGGATTGCAGGCATTGCGCCCTTGGCCCACCAGTGGCTGATCCTGCCCGAGGCGGTTAGCCTCCACCCCTACGCCGGCCCCAAGGTCCTCTGCGGCTACCCCGACTGCCCCGGCGCCGCTGACCTTCGGGTCGGCTTCCCTTTCCAGGAACCCGTCCTGTACTGCACGGAGCACGCCGCCACGTCCATCACCCGTGCCACGGTCAGCCCGCCGACCTGGAGGCCCTGTCTGAGGCCACCAGGGAGCGAGAGGAGCAGGTTCTGAGGGACCGCTGGATGCACATTCACTGGCCCCTGGGCGGCCGCATCGACGACATCATGGAGCATGTCCAGAATGACGTGACCCCCCGGCGGGACCAGGGGGTCTGTGGTGCGTTCGTGAGGGTGAGGTTCATGGCGAGGGAGAGGCACGAGGTGACGTGCCGGTGGTGCAAGCGGTGGCTGACCCGGAACCCGTGAGCGCGGCATGGATGCAGCCTCCTTTCGCGATGTTCCTCTTAGCCTGTTCGCCCATCACGTAGGCGACGATGACGGGTCAGTCGCCCCACTCGCTGGCCAGCACGTCAAGGTCTACGTCGTAATCCATGGGTCTCTTTTTGCCTCGTCCAGCAGCCACCGGCCCCGGTCGGTAATGGCGATGTGCCTCCTGGCGTCGGTCGTCTGCCATTCCAGGTAGCCTCCGAGCCACAACTGGTCGCGGGCGTGAGCCGCCGTACTGTGGGTGATCCCCAGGGCCACCGAGGCGTTGGCGAGGTGGTTCGACGTGTGCTCCAGGTCAAAGATAACCCGGAGCACCTGGATTTGCCGCAGCAGCTCCTTGTCCATGCCCTTCACCACGAACACCGGTATCTCCGCCTTCCACTCGCACCAGCTTGTGTAGGTGGACCCCAGCGGGGGTGCGGAACACGCCGCGCCCGGCGGACGGATAGTAGACTTTCTCACCGGCCGGGGTCGGGCAGTGCAGGAAAGGCGTGCTCTGGCCGTACCAGCGGGTCACCCCTGGCTCCCGGTCCGGGTGGGTCGGGCATCGAGGCCCTCGCTTCACGTAGGCCGCTATCCGGTCATCCTGGAGGGCCCGGTTGAGGTGCCGCGTGCAGAGGGACTCGCCCCCGTGACCATCTCGAACTCGGCCTCGTCCTCGGAGAGCACCCTTGCGGCCGGGTCCATGACCGCCTCGACGGGGTGCTCTCTCAGTATCCTGCTGCCAACTGGTCCAACCGTCTCCTGGCCATTGACCGCCTCCAAAGCCCACCTTGGCCTTGAAGACCGGGCTGTGTTTCCTTCGTCTCTGCGACCTCTCCCACTCCTTCCCGACAGCAGCCGCTGCCCTTAGTTTAGGAGCGGGACTCTCTCTTGGCTGCCTGTCCAGTTTCCCGGGTCCACCTCACCTTATGCTAGAGGCTAAGGAGAAAGACTTCTTTGGGGACGCTGGGCTAGGCGACTCTCTCTACGTTTGACATACCTGGACAGCACGAAGCCCGTGAGGGCCAGCAAAGCGACTGTTAGAACCTTGGTCAGAATCAAGCTGGCACCCACATTTAGCCACAACAGGAACAAGAGGAAGACGAGCGCATTCATGCCAGCTAGTGTTGCCACCACCGGGCGCCAGTACCTAAAGTATTGTCCCAGGTTCGCCAAGACCATGATCACCAAGACGTATGCGGGTATGGCGAGTAGCACCAACGGAATACTGGACTTACTATACCCACGGGGGTCAGAGTCACCGAATACCACGAACAGAGCCCCTGAGGCCAGGCAAGAAAGCGTACCCATCGCCAGGCCAGAGGTTAGGAACGACAGTCCGGGTCGTTCGTATTCTAGAAGGATGAGAGCGATCCCCAGTATAGATAGGGAAAGCACAAAGGCTGTTGTCCAGAAACCAGCTGAGGAAACCAGGACTCGCGTCTTGCCAAAGAAGGAGAGGTCCGTGGGCGAGTAAGGCCCGACGGCGTACCTCATCCATGCTCCATCAGGTGTGCCCACCACAACGCCCTCTGTGCCCATAGCCGCTATCAGGTTGCCACTGTGAGCGTCGTAGACAATGCCGCTTGGTCTCGTAGTGAGGCGCCTATCACCCAAATGGATAGTCGCGCTTCCCTGTACCCACAGGTTACTCTCTTCCCCAAGGTGTGCTGTCGAGTAGGCCGTCTCCACTCTGCCATCGGCATCGATTACGAGTATGCCCGAATCCTCAATGGCGTAGGTCCCTCTGGGCGTTAGGAGCACGCTGCTGTCGATCGTTTCCCAGTAGGTCTCATCGGCGTCGGTCCACGTACGACCACCGTCTCCGGTTATGGCAGACCTAACTGGTGCCAGGCTTCCAAGTAGATATTCTGCCATCGTCGCGACGACGGTCCCGTCTTCCGCTATCGCCACATATTGTACGCCAGCGTCGGTAACTGGTTCGCATGACATAGACGCCATAGCCACCAAAACAGCAGCACCTGCCATGACGATTCGACTACCCACTTCAGGTAACCTCTTGTCGACCGTATAGGCTTTCGACCAGGCCCTGGGTACAACAATCGGGATCAGCTGCCCATCATGGCCCGAAGCCGTTCATGTAGGTGTAGCGACCCAAGGAGGTGCTAGGGGATACAGAATGGCATGCCCAAGGCGGAAAGGTCGTTGTGCCTAACGTCTTCCAGGTCCTCTGGTATACATCCTCCCAACCTGTTTTCGGAGAGGTTCAACTCTCGCAGGTTGGGGAGGCTGCCAAGTTCTACGGGTATCTCGCCACTCAACCGGTTGGCCGAGACGCTCAGTGTGAGCAGGTGGGAGAGGCCGGCAAGTTCCACAGGTATCCGACCCTCCAACCGGTTGTTGTTGAGGGACAACACTTCCAAGTTAGACAGGCTGCCAAGCTTCACAGGTATCTCGCCGCTCATTTGGTTACTCCCGAGGGACAGCACCCTTAAGTTGGAGAGGCTGGCGAGTCCGGGCAGTATCTCGCCGCTCAGTTGGTTACTCCCGAGGGACAGCACTTCCAAGTTAGAGAGGTCGGCGAGTTCGGGCGGTATCTTGCCGCTCAGATTATTACCCTCGAGGAACAGCACTTCCAAGTTGGAAAGGCTGGCGAGTTCGGGCGGTATCTCCCCACTCAACTGGTTGATAGAGAGGTTCAGATCTACTAGGCCAATTAGGCCCCCTAGCTCTGGTGGTATCTCGCCACTCAACTGGTTGACAGAGAGGTAGAGGTTTCGTAGGTCGGTCAGGTCCCCTAGCTCTGGCGGTATCTCCCCACTCAACTGGTTGGTTTGAAGGATGAGATGCTCCAAGTTAGAGAGGTTGGCGAGTTCCGCTGGAATCTCGCCGCTCAACTGATTGGTGGCCAGTCCCAGAGTTCGCAAGTTGGAAAGGCCTGCGAGCTCCGGTGGGACCTGGCCGGTCAACTGGTTGAATGACAGTTCCAGCCAATGCAGGTTGGATAGGTTCCCTAGCTCTGCAGGTATGTGGCCAGTCAACTGATTTTCTGCGAGATCCAGCACAGTAACGCGGCCTCCGTCGTCGGTGGTTACTCCGTACCATTGGCCCAATGGGGCAGCGCTCAGCCAGTTGGCGCTATTCTTCCAGCTCGGGCCGTCCGTCGCATTGTACAGCACGATTAATGCGGCACGATCCGAGAGAACACTCGTCTGACTCAGGCCACCTGTCTGCTGTGCCTTGTCGTTGCATGCCGACAGCAGGAAGGCGGCCAGGAAGAGCAACAGCCCAATCCACGCTGTCCGATGCATACGCTTTGCTACTCCGATCAACCTTAGCCCTCGCCGATTCCGCACCCCTATTAGCTCGTCAAATCTGGATGCTTCTCGTGCAGGGAGAGATGAACAACGGCACGCCCAGCCCTTAGGCGCATCCGTGACGTCGGGCCTCCTTGTCCCCCAACTCCCGCTTCATCATCCGCCTGGCAAGAGCGCAGATGGGCTATGTGCCTCCACGACGAGGGGATGGCACCTGTCAATCGGTTGTCGCTGAGGTAGACACGGAACAAAGGGCAGTTTGACCAAGGCTTTCTTCCAGACCTTCGCGGGCCCATATACAGAATGCCGCCTAGACGAGGTGATTCTCGTAGGTGAGCCCCTGATTCGTGCAAGCCTGCGGGATGGGAGGCAAGCTTGGGGAAATCTCCGAAGCGCGTACTAGTCCATGCCTACCCAGCTCACCCCTTCGGGCAGACTAGGCCAGGCGACAAGAGTGCCGTCCGTGGTAATCGCCAACGTGTGATCGGTATGGACCGCAATGCTCCGGTACGTCCCGCCAGGGGCATCGGTCCTGCCGCCCCGCTCGTTGCCCCAGCACACAACGGTGTCGTCGGTTGCCACGGCGCAGGTGTGATATTCGCCAATGCCCACGCTCCGATAGGTTCCGGCAGGTGGGTCGGCCTGACCGTACTTGTTGTATCCCCAGCACGTAACGGTGTCGTCAGTTGCAACGGCGCAGGTATGATACTCGCCGGCGCTTATGCTCTGGTACGTCTCTGCAGGTGCGTCAGCCTGGCCGTCCTTGTTGCGTCCCCAGCAAGTAATGGTGTCGTCAGTGGCGATTGCGCAAGTGTGCGCCGAGCCTGCGGCAACCGTTTTGAATGTGCCCGCGGGCGCATTAATGCGGCCGTTTGCGCTAAGTCCCCAACAGGCAATGGTGTCGTCAGTTGCGATGGCGCAGGTGTGCTCTGAGCCTGAGGCGAGCGCCTTGTATGTTCCCGCGGGTGCATTGGTGCGGCCGTTTGCGCTAAGTCCCCAACAGGCAATGGTGTTGTCAGTTGCGATGGCGCAGGTGTGGTCATTGACGGCCACAATGCTCTGGTAGGTACCCGAGGGAGCTCTGGTCTGACCGTTTCCACCATATCCCCAGCATGTAATGGTGTCGTCGTTTGCTATGGCGCAGGCGTGGTCAGAGCCAGCCGCCAATTGCTGATAGGCGCCCGCCGGTGCGTCAGTTTGACCGAAATCGTTATACCCCCAGCAGGAAATCGTGTTGTCGGTGGCGATGGCGCAGGCATGTTCGCGGCCCATTACAGCGGAATCGTACGTCCCCGCAGGCGTGTCGGAGCGGGCGTCGACGTTCCATCCCCAGCACTTGACCGTGCCGTCCGTCGCAATGCCGCACGTGTGGTTGAAAGCAAGAGCCGTGGCCTTGAAGGCGCCCGACGGAGCGTCGGCTTCACCATCTGCGTTACTCCCCCAGCAGGAAACCGAGTCGTCGGTGGCGATGGCGCAGGTGTGATAATCTCTCGCTTCGATACTCTGGTAAGTTCCCCCGGGGGCATTGGTCTTGCCACTACTACTATCACCCCAGCAGGCAATGGCGCCGTCGGTGGCGATGGCGCAGGTGTGATACTCGCCCGCGCTTATGCTCACGTAGGAGCCCGCAGGCGCTTCGGTTTGACCCCTGTTGTTCATTCCCCGGCAGATTATCGAATCATCACTCTTGATCGCGCAGGTGTGAACGAAGCCGGCCGTGATGGCCTTGTACGTGCCGGGAGGAAAGTCGCCCTGCCCTTGATCATTCAGTCCCCAGCAGGCAATGGTGTCGTCAGTCTTGATGGTGCAGGTGTGCTCCCAACCGATGGCCATCGATTTGTAAGTGCCGGCGGGTGAGGCGTTTTGATGGAAGCTGTCGTATCCCCAGCAGGCAATGGTGTCGTCAACCGCGATGGCGCACGAGTGTCGCGAGTGCGATGCGATGGACTTGAACGTACCTGCCGGAGGGCTAGCCTGATCGAATGTGTCCCAGCCCCAACAAGAGATCGAGCCGTCTGTCGCTATGGCGCACGTGTGAACGCTTCCTGAAGCCAACGTCTTGTAAACGCCCGCGGGCGGGTCGGTTTGACCTCGATGGTCTTGTCCCCAGCAATGGACCGATCCGCCGGTGGTGATACCACACATGTGGAAGGAGCCGCCGCTCAATTCCACGTAGGTGCGCTCCTGGTCGGCCAGCGCAGCTACTGTACCCGTCGGAGCGCTGGTCAAGCTCTCCGAATTCCCGTCGTCATCATAGAAGCGGACCTGCACCTTGACGGCCTTGCCTGAGTCGTTGTCGGTCAGGGTGTACGTCTGCCCAGTGGCGTCAGAGATGTCTTCGTCCGATGTGCCGTCAACGCGCATCCACTGGTAAGCGTACTGCACGTTGTTGAGCCCGTTCGGATCGCTGATCCCCGACGTGTCCACGCTAAGCAGTTCACCCACCTGCAGCGTCCCCGTAATCGTTGGAAGGCCGCTGGGCGCGGCGTTGCGCGGCGTGGTATCTGCCGGGGTGGTGACCCTCGCGACTTTGGACCACTCGCTCAGCCCGTGGGCGTTGCGGGCCTTCACCCGGTACCGGTACGTGGTCTCCGGCGCCACGGTCGTGTCCTCGTAGCTAGTGGCCCTACTGCCCGTGTCGTCCTCGGTGACTTCGAACACGCGCCCATCGTGGATCGCCGGGTTCCGCCTGAGCACCTGGTAGCCCGTGATGCTGGAGTCCCCGGGGTCATCCCACGCGATTGTCACTGAGTTGTGTGCCACGGAATCAATGGTCGGACGCGACGGCGCCCCGGGTGGCACAAGCGTGAACGTATAGTTCTGGACCGTGCCATCCTCGGCGGTGACCTCGATAACAATCGTGTTCTCCCCGGCCGGCATTTCAAAGGTGTCCGCGGGGTAGGCGAGGCTATAGGGAATGACGACCTCGCCGTTCACCGAGACCTCAGCGTCCGCGCCGCCGTGGTTGAGGCCAACATCGACGTAGTAGGGCGGATTGTTCGCAACGGTAGCCGTGTACTCAGTGACCGCTGGGCTGAACGCCGGCGACAGGACAAAATCGTTGAAGTTGTTGTCCTGCAGCATGAGCGTGGCAATGGTCGCGTCCGACGAGGCGGTCCTGGTGGCCATGACCTTGTAGAGCGACTCCCGGCTGCGGTCGTTGGAGGTGACCAGCACCCTGAGCCGGTTGAGGCCTGGCTCGATGCGGCTGAACTCCGCGCTGCCGGCTTGTGCTTTCTTGCCTTCCTTTACTTGGCCAATGGCGTCGAAGTAACGCAGGTAGTGCGGGTCTACGCCCGCATCGAACGACACAGTTAAGTTCAGGGTGTCCACGCCAGCGCCAGCGTCCGCCGTATAGACGAACTGTAGCGGATCAAACGTCTCGTTCAAAGCAATCGTGTTGCCGTTCTGGTCGGTCAGGGTGATGCCGGCCAGGGTCGAATCGCTCGACGTGGTCTGGTCGTTGTTGACAATCACGCCGGCCGCGCTGTCGAGCTCGCTCAGGGCGATGTTGGCCGACGGGTTGCTGAGCTTCACCAGGAAACGCTCATTGTTCTCGTCGGTCGAGTCGTCGACGGTCGCAATCGTGATTGTCTTGCTCGTCTCGCCTTGGGCGAAGGTGACAGTGCCCCCGCTGACCGCCGTATAGTCGTTGTCGCTGGTCGTGGCGGGCAGGTGCGCGTTGCCGTCGACGGTGTTGTACTGGACTGTGGCCTGGGCGCCGGGCGCGGCGGACAGTTCGACTGTGAACTCGATGCTCTCTCCCTCGACCGCCGAGCCGCCGCTGATGCTCGCCAGGGGCAACGTCGATTCCACCGGACTGTTGAGCGAGACCATGAAGTTCGAGTAGTAGGAACAGTTTGCGACATGACCCCAGACAGTCCAGATGTCCCTGACGAGCAACTGGCAAGCATTGGCGATCTCCCACCCGGTTTGGCTGTCCTGATCGAGACCGTAGATCATGGTGAACGGCATGATCATTTCGCCCTGGACCAATACCAGCTTGAGCCAATAGCTGGTCGAGGCGGCAAGCGCAAAGCCGTCGCCCGGCGCGACGAACTTGGCCGGTCCATCCACGTACTCAGGCGGCGAGACGAAGACTCCGATCAGGGCGCCGGGTTGGCCGCCGTCATCCTCCTGCAAGTGCAGTTCAAGCGCCAGGTTCCTGGGAACGCCGGTTGTACGTGGAGGCCTAATCCGCGCAAAGGTGGCGCTGCCCAGGTGGGCGGCGCTGGGGCCGGTAGTGAACTGGTTATAGACGAACTTCGATCCTCCCGAGCCGGTTCGCAGATCGAACTGTTCCTCAAAGGAGTGGAGGAGTCCTTGGCTGAAGGTGCTGACCAGTACGCGCTCCCTTGCGGCCGGAGTCGCCGTAGACGTCCGCGAGTGATTGACAGCCGGACCGGCCGCATTGGCGTGGGTCACCCTGACCGTGTACTCGGTGCCGTTGACCAGCCCCTCGAGGATCGTCTGTTTGCTGCCTCGGCCAATGACCACCTCGACCCGGTCGCCGTCCAAGTCGGTCTGGAACTCCTCGTCACCCGACTTCCAGGCGACCAGGTAGCGGTCAAAATCGACCGTGTGCAGGTCGTTTCGAACGATGTGAAACGCGGGCGGGTACGCATCCCAGTACACGTTAAGCGCGCCGTCGAGGGAGTTTGCGTCCGACTTCAGGACCCGCAGGCTGGTCTCGTTGCTAGGCGGGACAAGCATGGTGATTGTCAGCTTGCCGATCGGCGTGTCGCTGAACTTGCCAATGCCCTTCAGGCTGGTCACATTGCCCGGCGGCTCCGTGGCCGAATCCGCCGAGTCCCAGTCCGTGCCGCTGTCCGTGCCGGCGTCCCAGGCAAACAGGTCAACCTCCAGTTCCTCGATCCACACGCCCCCCGGGCGGAGTTCGATGTTGCCGGCCCCGACGAACCAGTCTGGCGACTCGCT
The DNA here is from genome assembly GCA_965207305.1 of Dehalococcoidia bacterium. Taxonomy (GTDB): domain Bacteria; phylum Chloroflexota; class Dehalococcoidia; order Lucifugimonadales; family JAGWBF01; genus JAGWBJ01. Next base: position 1,257,659 of record CBDBMB010000004.1, read on the forward strand.
GAAGCTGGCCACGAAGGTCAGATGGTCCTGGCCGCGGGAGGCGCGATGGAACTCGAATGTTTGCGCAGCCGTCGCGCCCTGGGGGAAAGTACCCGCCGTCTTCTTCGGATAGACGTTCGAGTCGTGGGTCTGCGCGGCGAACTCCTCGACCAGCAGGTCCGTCGAACCGGTCTCGGCGAAGGCCTTGAGCCCGGCGCTGGCCGGCTCGCCGGCATTGAAGTAGCTGACCGTGCTCTCGTGAGTCGCGAAGACCACACTTGCGAAGGTGGCGTCCGTGGGAAGCATCTCGCCAGTCGCCAGAGCTTCCTGGACGAAGTTCGCCTCGAACTTGACATCAATCCTGATGGCCTTGTTGTTGTCGCCTCCCTGAGCCTGAACCGATCCGCCCAGCCCTACGAAGATGGCCGGTTGCGCCGAGAATAGCACCATCACCACCCCAAGGGTGATCACAACTCCGGCAAGGCCGAACCTCTTTGCAATGTTCACTTGAGGCCTCGTGCTGTTTCAGAATTGCCGGCTGCCGTCGGCGTCCGGCTACGGTCCGAGTTTCGCCCGTCCACCGCCAAAGGCGTGGCCCCCATCGCCGATTGTCGGCATTATACAGGGTGTGTGTAACTTAACCGTTAAGTCTTGCGCGACTTTTAGGCAATTGCTGTGAGGTTTGTGTAAAGTTGAAATGGCCGTGCGGGTTACGCTTAAGTCCTAGCCTCACTAGACTTGATAAATCAAGAACCCTTCAGATTAGGTTCGCGCTGGCACTGTAATCCTTCCCTTTGCTTTTCCGCACTGCTGTGTCGAACACCGATACACGGGCGCCTTCCTACCAGCCGGTCCACCCCCGCGTGGGCCGGGTAACCCGGCAGAACGTAGACTTCGCTGACGTAGACCAGGGTCTGAGGTGGACCCGGAACACTGGACAGGTAGCCAAGTGAGAGTCCCGCTCCTAAACTAAGGGCAGCGGTTGCTGTCGAGAAGGAGTGGGAAACGTCGCAGAGATGAAGGAACGCAGCCGGTCTTCAAGGCCGAGGTGGCGTTGGAGGCGGTCAAGGGCCAGGAGACGGTGGCCCAGCTGGCCGCCCGGGTACGAAGTCCACCCTAGCCAGATTCAGACTCGGAAGAAGGCACTCATCGAAGGAGCCGCTGGCGTCTTCGGCCACGGCCAGGAGAAGAAGCCCGAGAATGACGCGGCCCTGATGGCCCGGTTGTACCAGAATATCGGCTAGCTGAAGGTGGAGCGGGATTCTTGGCGGAGAGGTCCGGTCCATGAGTCTGGGGCGGCGGCGGGAGATGGTGGACCGGGCACACCAGAAGCTGCCGATAGTGCGGCAGTGTGCGCTGCTGGGCGTCAGTCGTTCCAGTATCTACTACTGTCCCAAGGCCGCCTCGGAAGAGGACCTGTACCCGATGGCGGAGATCGACCGGCGGTACCTGGAGATGCCCTTCTACGGCTCGAGACGGATGAGGGCCTTCCTACGAAGGCGTGGGATGCAGGTGAGCCGAAAGCGAGTACAGCGTCTGATGCGGGCCATGGGGTTGCGGGCCAGCTACCGGCATCCCAGCACCAGCCGAAGGTCGCCGAAGCATCCGGTCTATCCCTACCTGTTGAGGACTACCAGCATCAGTTACTTGGCCATCGCCCGCAGGTTCCTCTACATGGTGGCAGTCATGGACTGGCATGTTAAGTGCGTGGTGGCTTGGTGACCGTCCAGCACCGCCCTTGGCAGCCTCCGTACCTGAGTTGTCATGCTTGTCTCTTGGCTCGCAACGTGAGAAATCGCGGAAATTGCCACCGGTTCGGGAATAGGTCTTGAACGGGTTGGCTTGGAAACGGTTCGTCGAGCCGGTCGATCACAAGCCCCGCTTGCGACAGGGTCTCGATGTAAGTATCGTCAGCCTCCCGAATGGCCCGCCGCCTTTACTGTATTATCAGCCTGATAAGGCGGGTCCGCTTACTTTGGACAGGATCAGAGCGGAGTTAAAGTGAGGACCACGTCGCCCTTCCATATGATACAACGCCGGCTCTTGTGAACACCTCCCATCTTGCGGACCCCTAGGCGGGTTTCTGAGGTTCCAAGAGGACACATCGGCTGGGCTCGGAGGGCTCAGGGCCTGATGGGTTGGCGATAGTGGGACAGCGGGTGACTCCGAGAGATGTGAGGTGAGTCAGCTTCCTCAGCCAGGTAGAGTACTTCAAGGAGAGGGGCAGGATGTCTCAGAAAGAAATGACCCCACGCAAGTGCCGCTAGGGATCGGACAGAGAAGACAAGGTCCTTTGTCGAGACGGTCAAGTCTGCTGCTCGGCACAAGCACATCCTTGGAGAGAAGATCCGCCTCGCGCTGGAGGAAGTTAGGCAAGAGAGTCTTGCCTGCGAAAGCGTGCGGGATGCCTCCTAGCGGTAGGTGCAGGGGCTCAAGCAAGAGAACGGTGAGCCAAGGCAGCTGATGGACGATCTGTCCCTAGGAGGTCCATCGTCTGAAAAAGACCTGCACATCAATGCCTCAGGACGCCGGCGATATCAGCCGCCGAGCGGAGTCTAGTACGCTGTTGATAGCTGCCATGGAGGCTATGCAGATCATAGACGATAGCGCCCTCGCATCCACGCCGCCCAATCGACAAGTCCCTCATTCTCGCCGGCACCCACGACATCCGACCCCGGGAGCACCGGCGCCATGGACGGATCGGGCAGGAGGCCCCTCCAGAGCTCCCAATGCTCGGCGACGTCCGTATTGCCATCATGCACACAGACCCCACTGAACACAGAGCGATTCGTCCTGGGCGGCTCTATGACACTTTGCCCTTGCGAAAGCGATCAACGTCCAAGACAATTGGATCAGATGGAGAACAGTGGCAGGGAAAGAGCCGTGACAAGTAGGATTCAATTCGCCATTAGGGATGAGCGTCTGGTGACCTTGACGGATGTTCAGCGCGGGGAAAAGGGCCTGACGTGCCATACGTGTGGCGACAAGCTAGCCGTCAAGGACGGAGGCGGACAGCGCGCCGTTCGAACAGGCAGACGCCACCAGGCCCGGAGGAAACACTTCTCTCACACCGCCAACAGCAAATGCCACGGCGAAGGCCCGGCCCACTATGGCGTGAAAACCGCCCTCTGCTGGGCAATCAACCAGGCACTGAATATGCCAAGTGAACGCCGCAACGCTCACGGTCGAATCGATTACCGCTGTCCAGACCCAGATTATGGCCCAAAGGACATGATCAAGTTCGCACCTGGGAGCAGTGGCATTAACCAAGAGTTCGAGCAAATGCGGCACGGATACCACGACTACGACCTTCTTCACGAATGTCGAGGCCCTCGGTTCGACGAGCCCCCTGCTCTGGCCCTTGCGGAGTGTGAAGTATGGCTCGACGGGCGACGGACACGCGGGGATATAGCCGGTAAGGATAAGTACGGGAATACGTTGTGGGTCATTGAGATCAGGCGCAGCGGAATAAGCCAGGCCGCTATCGACCATGCTCTAGAAAAGAGCATCCCCTTGTTCGTAGTCGATTTGACCCATTTGCCCCAGCCCACCGTAGACGACCCGTGGGCGGAGACCAAGTGCTGGGAATATTTCGTTCTTGCGGACAACCTGGTTCGAGGGTTCTATCCGTCCGCCACCGAGTCGTATAACACTGAGTGCGAACGTAAGGCGTTAGGGATGGGGCCAGACGACCATCACTGGGCAAGGTTGTGCGTCTACGTTCACCGTGGTCCGGGCGATTGCGACAACGAAGGATGCCCTGACTGCGAAGAAGTAGTGCTCCACGAATGTGGAGAAATGTTCTGCCCCGACACCGCCTATATGTTCAGGCACGGCATCAACCATCTCCAGATGTACGCGGATCCGGTTCACCAGACTAACAGCCATATCCCGCAGTTCCTTGACACTGCAGCAGGGTTGGCTGCCATCCTGGCAGGAGTAAGCATCCCACAACCTTGGACCAAGGAAAGGCCGACAGTCTCCAGGAATCGGCCCGGAACATTTCTACAGTCCTCGAAGGGAGCCTGGCCGGAGCAGACCGAGGTCAGTTAGGGTACCTGTTTACCGGTTCAATGGTGTCCTGCTTACATCCCCCAGTCCTCTGCGCTTGCTGGGGAGATACGGGCCGAAGACTTGGAACCGGAGACGGGAGACAGACCGTATGTTGTCGGAGAATGTGAGGGCCAGACCAGAATGACCGTTGTCGAATCGTTCTCGGAAAGCAGCCTCGAGCCTCTGGCCAGGGTACTGGGAGAGTGTGGCACTGGCTCAGAGATTAGCCGAGTGCTAGCCAGTCGCGGGATCCTCGACCGATCTGGCGAGTCCACTAAGTGGAAGAGACTCTACTGGATATTCTCCGATATTCAGCGACAGGATCGGTGCTCCAACCGAGTTCTGGACTTCATTCAAACATTCCTCGCGCCTGTTCGCCTTAAGGGCAAGAATGATGAGTTCGAACAGCATATGATCGAACTGAACACGGTCTTGGCTTTCTCGGGTCTCGAATTCGGGGCTGACGGCCAGTTCAGAAACCGCCCTGCGGCAGCTACGCTCACTGAAGCGGAGCGGCGGGCTAACACGGTCAAGGCCAAGTTTCAGGGACGGTGCATCCATCCCGAAGTGTTGAGGTACTGTAAAGCCGAACTGATGCAAGACAATTACTTTCACGCAGTCTTCGAAGCTTCCAAGGGCCTTGCGCAACGGATTCGCGATAAGGGGGAAGTTGACGGAGATGGCGCCAGGCTGGTGGACAAGGTCTTCTCAGTTGAACAGCCGATCCTGGCACTGAACACCCTCCAGACCGAAACGGAAAAGACCGAGCATAAAGGATTTGCCTCGTTGCTGAAAGGCTGTTTTGCAGCAGTACGGAACCCACTCGCCCACGAACCAAAGGTAATGTGGGACGGTGCGGATGATGCGGCAGACTACTTCACGCTGCTCTCACTTCTCAATCGTAAGTTGGACGATTGCGTACCAACCAGGATTAGAAGAAGCCTTTAATCTGAGGTGGACCCGGAAAACGGGACAGAATCAAGGCGAAAGTCAAGTGAGGGTTCTGACGTTGGTCCACGTGATGCCGACTGTTGGCAACCAGCAAAAGTGGGACAGTGTGAGATCCGAGAGATCAGTGGTCAGATGGGGGTCTCGTAAGCTCCATGAGAGCCCTGTTGTGCCGTCTGCGCCGTTCGATGGTCTGGGCCTGCACCTCCTTCCTGCGTCGCAGTATCTCTTCCCGCTTGCCCCTAAGGACGTCTGATGGCGTCACGTTTCCCAGGGCCTTGTGGTAGCGCCGGTAGTTGGAGTAGCGGTGGAGCTACTCGGGGAGAAGGAAGCCTGAGGCGGACAACTCCTCCCATTCACCATCCGGGTAGCCGTCGCGAGGCTCGTTGGCACCGCTTGCCTCTCGTCGTCGACTCTCCGCCAGCCCGGCTACGCCCGGCGCAGGCGAATGATGATTAGGCTACCGATGAAGCCAACTAACGCCAGGCCAATGAGCAGAGCGAGAAGCCAGTTGGGGAATATACCCACTGAGTCCGACTCTTCTGGCTGAGAGGGAATCGGTTCCGGCGTAAGTGTGGCCGTCGGTTCCCGCGTGGGCATAGCCGTCGGTTCCGGTGTGGGCGTGGTCGTCGGTTCCGGTGTGGGCGTGGCCGTCGGTTCCGGTGTGGACGTGGCCGTGGCCGTCGGTTCCATCGTGGGCGTGGCCGTGGCCGTCGGTTCCATCGTGGGCGTGGCCGTCGGTTGCGGCGTGGACGTGGGCGTCGGTTGCGGCGTGGACGTGGGCGTCGGCTGCGGCATGGGCGTGGGCGTCGGCTGCGGCGTGGGCGTAGGAGTCGGCTGCGGCGTGGGCGTAGGAGTCGGCTGCGGCGTGGGCGTAGGAGTCGGCTGCGGCGTGGGCGTGGGAGTCGGCTGCGGCGTGGGCGTGGGAGTCGGCTGCGGCGTGGGCGTGGGAGTCGGCTGCGGCGTGGGCCTGGGTCTGGGCGGCGGCTGCGGAGCCGGAGCTGACGTAGGCACTGGTGTGGGCTCAGGCTCGATTCGCAGGGTGGTTCGGCCCTCGATGGCCTGTTCAACTCTGTCTGAGTTTCTGACGATGCCGGAGAAGGTGTATTGGCCCTCCATGGCGGGAGCGGTGGCCACATAGGTAAATCTGTTGCCACTTATGAGGGTGAAGAGCACGGTCTGCCCAGTCACTCTCACCTGGAATACGTCAAGGCTGGAGCGGACGAAGGTGAAGCCCTCCGGCAGCGTCTCCTCCACCTGGCCGAAACCGCCGAGGTTGCTGGTGGTGATGGATATCTCGACCTCACTGCCTGGGGCGGCCCGGTCAGCCGGGAAGGACCGGATGGCGCTGTGCGACTGCGCCACGACAGCACCTTGGTGGGCTAGCAACGCTGCGATGCCCACCAAGATGGTGATGGCCAGTGCGGCAAAGGCCACCAGATTCGTCCTGATCAAGACGTCCTCCCGTCGATTGAACGTGCGGCCGCAGCCCACTACCGCGCGAAGTAACGTGCCAGCAATGCCACTACGGTTTCCTTCTCGATGCTGCCGGCGAAGTAGTCGAAGACCGCTCTGATGACCTCTTCCTTCTCAATGGCGCCGTTGCCGTTCAGGTCGTATGGGTCTTCCGGATCCACGACCACCTCGATGTCCACGGTGATCTGATCGTCGTCCCCGGACTCGTCTGTGGCAGTCAGGTTGACCGTGAATGTCTGCCCCAACGTGAGTGTCACACCCTCGCCGAGGCTGAGCTGGCCCGTCTCTGCGTCGACGGTGAACACGCTGGCGTCGGTCCCGCTGAGCGTGTAGGTCAGGTCGTCGTTGTTGCGGTGTGTGGCTGCAACGGGGTCGCCCACAGCGTCGCCTGGCTGCGCCGTGACTGTGAGCAAACGTGTCGTGCTGGGGCCGTCGACAAATTGGGGCACGATGGGAGCCGGTTGGCCACCGCCACCACCTCCGCCTCCGCTGGACCGCTGTGCTACCTCGGTGACGGTGATGGTCACGGTGATGGTTGCGTCCACGATTGTTGAAGGGAGGTAAGAAGGGTCGAAGCCGTCGTGGACACGCACCTGTACTTCGTAGGTGTTCGTACCCTCCGAGTCGTAGTCAAGGACGGCCGACGTCTTCAGCTGGCCGGTCGCCGGGTCGATGTCAAAGAGGCCAGCGTCAGACCCGCCTAGCGAGTAAACGAGAATGTCGCCGGTGTCGTCGTCGGTTGCCCGCACGGGCGCGCCGATGTTCCTGCCCGCCGACGTGCCCTGGCCGACGGAGCGAGTAGCGGGAGGCGTTTCCGCGAATTCCGGCGCGTTGTTCGTTGCGGGCCGGTTGGCGGAGTCGCCTATTCGCCCAGCCAGCGCCGCCGAGGCCTCCTTGCCGCTGCCCCGGTCGTCCTCGTAGGTGGCGACGGCCCGCAGGTACTGGTTAACATCGTCGGCGCCCGCCGTGTAGCTGCTCGCCGTGGCGCCCGAAATGTCGCCCCAGCTGGAGCGGTTGGAAGAACGCTGCCATTGCCAGTCGACACTACCGACGACGGTGTCGTCGTCATCCAGCTCGGCTTGGAAACTCGTCCCGTCCCACCCGCGCTTGGGCTGGATGGTGACCACGCCCGCTTCCTCCACGTCCGTCACTGTGACGGACACGAACAGGGAGCCTGTCAGGCCCTCCTCGTCTTCGGCCGTGATGGTCACAGAGTAGTTTGCTCCGTCCTCGTAGCTGGGCGGCGTGGCAAAGTGGAGCTGGCCTCGCTGGGATATCCAGAAGGTGCTGCCGCTGACCGACCATGTGAGCGTGTCCCGCTCCGGGTCCGTGGCCGTGTAGGTCGCCACGACGCGGTTCAGGTTCTCCGAGACGCTGGGCGAATCGTTGCCGGACACGACGGGCGCCTCGTTGACGTCCGTCAGCGTGATGGTCACGCTCTGCCGGTCGTCGATGGCGTCGTTGTCGGGGTCGCCCAGCGAGTTCGCGCTGTCCGTGACCTCAACCGTGACCCGCAGGGTGCGCTTGGTCTCGAAGTCCAGTTGCGCGCCGGTCGCAACCCGCAGCTGCCCATCGTTCGTGCCTACGGTGAAGAGCGCCGCATCCGTCCCGCTCAACGTGTACGTCAGCGTGTCGTTGTTGAAATCCGTGGCAGCCACGGGGTCGCCAACGGCCGCGCCGCCGGTGGCGTCCTCTGCGATCTCCCGTCTGCCGTCTTCCGTCGCCGGGAACGCCGGGGCCGAGTTCACCGGCGGCGCCTGCCCGATGCGAGGCGAGACCTTAACGGCCGTCTTGCCAGAGTCCTCGCCGTCGTCGTAGCTGGCGGTCGCGCGGAGGTAGCCGCCAATGTCGGTGTCCTCCGGCGTCAACGTGGCAGACGTTGCCCCCGCGATGTTGGCCCATCCCGACGTGCTGCTGCGCGACCGCGCCCACTGCCACTGTATGCTGGTCGGTCCGTCGTCGTCTTCCAGTGAGGCTGTCACCGGCACCCGCGCCTGGATGGTGGCGGTCTCCGAGGTAAGCGTGACGGTCCCCGGCTCCTCCAGGTTCCCCACCGTGATGGTCACGTCCTGCGTGTCATCGATGGCGGTCGACGTGGCCCCTGTGCCGTCCTTGCCGTCATGCACGTTGACGGTGACGCTGTAGCTCGACTTCATCTCGAAGTCCAGCGCATCCTTCACCCGGATCTGCCCCGTGCTCGTGACGATGGTAAAGGCATTTGCGTCCGTGCCGGTCAGCGAGTACGTCAGCCGGTCGCGCTCAGGGTCTTCCGCCGCCACCGGCGCGCCGACGTTCTGGCCTGCCCGCGTGTTCTCGTCCACCATGCGCTGACCCGTCTCCGTCGACGGGAAGAGGGGCCGGCGGTTCTCGCTGGGCACGGGGCCGGTGATTGCCTCCGCCCTCTTGCCGCCGCCGCGCCGGTCCGTGTACTCGACCGTGGCCCGTAGGTAGAAGTCCTCATCGTTCACCGTGGGCGTGTAGCTGCTGTTGGTCGCTCCCGATATGGGCGACCAGGCCGTCCTCCCGTCCTGCGACCGCCACCACTGCCAACTCCGGCCGGTGATGCCGCCGTCGCCGTCCTCAACGGTCGCGGTCTGCGATGCCCCCGCCTCAGGTTCCTCCGGCGAGAACGTGATGACGCCCTCCTCTTCCACGTCAAACAGGATGACGGAGATTCCGGTAGTGACATCAACGGAGTCGTCGTTGATGACGTCGCCGGTCGAGTCGAGCCCCTTGCCGTCCGACAGTGTGATCGTAATGCTGAGGGTGTCGCCAGCCTCGAAGTCCAGCGCCTGGATGGCACGGAGCCGTCCGGCTGCCGAGAGCTCGAAGAGCGCGTGATCTTGTTGCTCCAACAAGGCAAAGGCTATGGGGTCGCCGTCACGGTCAGTGGCATCGAGGGTGCCGAAGTCAATGATTGGGGGGCCCTCAGAGGTGGTGAAGACTCCGCTCCTGAGCCGCGGGGGAACGTTGGCGCGCGGGTCCATCGTTACGACGTCTGTCGGCGCGCTCGTGGCCATCTTGTCCTCGCCCCTGCGGTCCTTGTACGTCACCACCACGCGCAGCTGATTGTTTGCGTCCAGTTCCTGCACAGTGTAGGTATAGCTGGAGGCGCCAGTGATCACGGTGGATATCGTGCTCCAGCTTCCCGGAGAACCGCGTTGGACTTGCCATTTCGGGTCACCGGTCCGGTCGACGTCGATTTCTCCGTCCGGGTCCGTCAACTCGAACGTCACGGTGTCGTCCACGCCCGGGCTTTCGTCGCCCTCAGCGATGGCGACGTGGCCCTCTTCCTCGATGTCCTGGACCGTCACGGTGACGGGCTGCATGGCCGTGCGCCGGTTTGTCTTGCTCAGGACGTCGGTCACGACGACGGTGAAGTTGTAGACGTTGTCCCCGCCGGAGTCCTTCGGGTCTTCGAAGCTGGGCGTTTCCTTAAAGGTCACGTTGCCGCCGCTGTCGATCTCGAAGTCCAGCGCGTCCGTTCCCGTGAGCGACCACCTGACCCCGCCCTCCTCGTCGCGGCCGGTGTACGACGCGATAACCGGGAAAGCGTAGGGCGGCTCCTGGGAATCGGCGTCCAGGGTTGCGTCGTGTTCGTCGAGGGCCACCGCAGTATCGACAGTCCCCGTGAACTCCGGCTGCTCGTTGACGTCGAAAATACGGATGAAGACCTCGTGCATCGCGGTATTGGTGCCGTCGGATGCGTTCACGGTGAACACGTATCCCTGAGCCCCTACATCGGTTGAAGAACCCATGGGGTCCTCGAAGTCCGGCACGATATTCCAGCGTGCGATGGCGCTCTCGTCAGCATTGGCCGTCATGACAAAATCGGCGTCCTCGTCGATGACGAAGTCAGCCGCGTCGGGCCCAGTGATAGTCCAGATGATGTCCTGCCCCTCCTCGTCCCTGGCCTCAAACCGGTACCAATAGGCCTGGTTTGGCACCGTGGCAGGGATGGTGGAGAGATCAGACGCCGTTATCCCCGAGTCGTACTCGATCTCGTCAGCGTGGCGGCCGGTAGACGGAGATGTGAACCCCGGCGTTTCGTTGACGTTGGTGACCGTGACGGTCATCGGGTAGTCCCGCGTGTTCGGGCCGTCGCTGATCTTCACGATGACCTGGTACATGTTGTCGTCGGCCACGTGGTTTTCGGTGTTATTCACGCGGTCGGTTGGGTCCTCGAAGTTGGGGCGGTTTCGGAAGCTGAGCGTGCCGTGGCCGGTTGTGGAGTCCTCGGTAATCTGGAAGTCGGAGGCGTCCGTGCCGCCCAGGGACCACGACAACTGGGTAAGAGTGCTTGTCTCCTCGTCCCGGGGGACGTAGGTCATCACGTCCAGGTCCGCGGTATCGGCATCCCACTCGATCTCCGCAAAGCTTTCGTCAGGAACGCCGGCCGGGACCTCCGGCGTCTCGTTGACGTTGGTGACCGTCACGGTCACGGTGAACGTCCCCACGCTGTTGCTCTCGCCCGCTCCGTCGTCCGCTTCCACGACGATTTCGTACATGTTGTCGGAGGCGCCCATCATGTTTGAGTCCGCCAGGTCGGCGGGATTCTCAAAGTCCGGCTCGATGCTGAAGGACAGGACGCCCGTCGTTCCGTCCATGCTGAAGTGGGCCGCGTCCGTGCCGCTCACGTCAAAGGTGATCGTCTGGAGACCGGCGTTGTCGGCGTTGTCGTCGTCGGTGGCGGCGTAGGTGCCGATGACGAGCTCGGAGGCCGTGGCCGTGTGATCGAACTCGATTTCCGCGAAGCTCGGCCCGGAGTCTCCGGCGATCACCGGCGTCTCGTTGAGGTCGTTGACGGTGATTGCCACGGTCTGCGTGTCTTCCAGCCTTGGGCTGCCGTTGTCCCTCACCCGCACGGTCACGTCGTAGACGTTGTCGCCGCCGGTGTCGTCCGGCCTCTCGTAGTCCGGCGAGCTCTTGAACGTGAGCTGGGCCGTCCCGTTCACGTTCGAGGTGATGTTGAAGTCCCCCGCATCGTTGCCCTGCAGGTCCCAAATCATCGTCCCCGTGGTAGCGTCCGGGTCCGTCGCAACGTACGTCGCCACAACCCCCGTCGCGTTCTCGTCGAACGTGGCGGAGCTGGGGGCGGTGGTCAACGTGGGCGTCTCATTGACGTCTGTGACGGTCACGGCCAGGGACTTGGAGACGCTGAGGTGGTTCGACGCTCCCCGGGCGCCGTGAATGCCGTTGTCCGTTACCGTGACTGTTACGTTATAGACGTTGTCGGCGCCGGCATCCTGCTTGTCTTCGAAGTTCGGCGTATTCTTGAACGTGAGCACGCCGCTGGTCGAGCCAATCTCGAAGAAGCCCCCGTCGTCGGCGGTCTCCACCGACCAGGTCAGCGTGTTGCCCGCGTCGTTGGACTGGTTGTTCTCGTTGTCCGGGTCGGTTGCCATGTACGTGAGGACGGAGGTCTGGTTCTCCGCAACGGAAATGGCGGTCTGGGTCGTCGAGATCGCGGGCTGCTCGTTGACGTCGGTGACGTTGACGAGCACAGAGACCGTGTCGTCTGTGAGGGTGTTGCTGTTGCCGGCGGCGTCCTTGTTGTCCCGCACGTTCACGGAAACGTCGTAGAACTCACGATTTTCAAAGTTGTAGGTGATGCCGTCCTTGGTCTTGATCTGCCCGGTGCCGGAGTCTATGGTGAAGGATGACGCGTTGGTGCCGGTGAGCCAGTAGTGCAGCGTATCAGCGGTGTCGTCGTCGCTGGCGGTCACGGCAGCGCCTACGTCTACGTTTGCTCCGCTGTTCTCCGCCACCTCCCGCGTTAACACACCGTCCACGCCAAAGGTAGGCTCGTTGTTGCTGGCGGCAATCTGGCCCGTCACGGCGTTGGCGGACTTGCCCGAGCCCTGGGGGTCCGTGTAGGACGCCGTGGCGCGCAGGTACCTGTTCACGTCCACGGCCACGATGGTATACGTGTTGGATGTTGCCCCGCTGATGGGAGCGAAGGGCCCCGAGGCCACGGCCCCCAGCTCCCACTTCCACGTCAGGTTGGTGATTGTCCCGTCGAGGTCGGTCACCGACGCCGTCAGCGTCTCGCCTCCCAACTCCATGCCCGAGATAGTCACCGTGCCGGCCTCGTCCACGTTAATGAGGTTGATGGTCACGGTGATGGTGTCATCGATGACGTCGTCTGGGTCGCCGGCGTCGTCCTTTTCGTCGCTCACGCTCACGATCACGGTGTAGCTGCTCTTGGCCTCGTAGTTGTACGTGACATTTGAGTTGAGAAATATCTGGCCGCTTCCCCCAAGGATGTGGAAGGAAGAGGCGTCCGGACCGCTCAAGGAGTACTCCAGCGAGTCTCCGTCGTCGTCCGTGGCAGACACAGGGTCCCCGATGTACAACCCCATTCCGCTGTTCTCCGGAAAGCTGCGCATCCCGGTCTCAGTGGACGGGAATGACGGGTCCCTGTTGCCCACCGCCACCTGGCTTGACGCGGCGCTGGTTGCGGACTTGCCCGGACCGTGGGGGTCCGTGTAGGACGCCGTGGCCTTCAGATACTTGCCCACGTCCGCGGCCACGGGCGTGTAGGGATTGGAGGTGGCCCCACTGATGGGTGTGAACGTCCCGCCTGCCGTGTCGGACCTCGACCACTGCCACGATTCGCTGCTGGTAGTCCCGTCGTGGTCGGTCAATGTTGCGGTCACCGCCTGCCCAGCCGTCATTGTGCCGGGCAGCGTCACCGTCCCGGCCTCGTCGATGTTGGTGATGGTGACGGTGACGGTGATTGTGTCGTCGACGGTCGTATCGGCGTTGCCGTTGGTGCTTCCAACGGTGTTAACCTTGCTGTCGCGCACTCGCACGATCACGTTGTAGGAGTTGTTGGTGTCGTGGTCCCTTGGGTCCTCGTAGTCTGTGAGGGCCTGGAACCTGAGCTCACCTGACGAGTTGATGGTGAAGTCGGCCGAATCGTCGCCGGTCAGCGTCCACGTCAGCGTGTCGTCCTCCGGGTCGTCCGCCGCGTAGGTGGCGAGAGCGTCACTGGGCCCTGTCCCCTCCGGCTTGCTGATGGATGTGTGGGACGCGCCCGTGGTAGTGATGTCCGGCTCCTCGTTGACGTTGATGACATTGACGATGACTTCGAAGGTCTCGCTCTGTGGGGGCGAGCCATTGTCGGTGACCTTGATGGTCACCTGGTATGTGTTGCTGGGGGTGGTTGCCATACTGCCCGGCGTCTCGTAGTCCGGGGCGTTGATGAATGAGAGCTCGCCGGAAGTCTGTCCGATCTGGAACAGCGATCCGTCCTGGTTCTCCTCAACGCTGGTGTCGCTGTCGATCGACCACATGTGGGTGTCCGCCGGGTCCGGGTCTGAGACCGTGTACGTCCCGACGGCGGTGGTATTCTCATCGACATCGGGGAAAGGGGCGCCGGAGATGCTGGGCGCTTCGTTGACGTCGTTGACGTTGATGGTTACCTTGATGCTGTCGTCAAATATGCTGTCGGCGCCTCCGGCGGGGCCTTTGCTGTCGCGAACGTAGAGCGGCACGACGTAGGAGGATGTGGCCTCGAAGTCCAAGGGCGCAAATGTTGAAAACTGACCGGTGTTCGTGCCGATGCCGAAAAGCAACAAGACACTATCGGGCAGCGAATAGGTCAGCGTGTCGCCCGTGTCCGAGTCTATGGCAGCGATTGGGTCCCCGAAGGCGGTCATAATCGGCGAGTTCTCGTCAACGGAGATTGTGATCGCCTCACTCGAGAACTCCGGCCTGTCGTTGGTCGCGCCCGTGTGGTTGGTCACCGGCCTGTTTGTCTCCGCCACCGCGTCGTTGTCCGCCAGGTCCTTCACCGGGTTTGTTCCCTTTGTGTAGTCCAGAGACACCGTGTCGCCCATGCTGGCGCCGGTCGACAGCGTGAGCGCCACCTCGGCGCCGCGCACGGCGACGCTCGACGGGGTATAGTCCGTGCCGCCGATGTCCACCGTATAGTCGCCCGTTGCGGGCGTGGAGCTTTCGTCCAGGAGCTCGTCGTATATGACGACCAGGGACGATCCGTCTACGTTCACTACTTGCAGTGAAGGGGGGGTGACATCGAAATTCTGCGCGCGCGCCTGCGGGACCTGCGGCAGGAAGAGAGCCGCCAATAGCCCGAGGGCTGCCACGGTGAGGTAGAGGCAGAGATGACGCGCGGCGTGCGATGCTTGCATCGTTTACGCCAACCTCATCTACGTTGCGCTGCGCCACCCAAGCGCAATCGGAGCTACGGTGAGGTCGAGTCTCTTTACAATGCTCACTTCAGCACTCACGTTGTTTCAGATTCCGCGGCTGTCGTCGGCATCGGCCCAGGGTCGAAGTCTCGCTTTGTGGACTGCCACCCATCCAACTTGGGATAGCGACGGGCGTAATTATACAGGGTGCGTGTAAGTTAGCCGTTAAGAATTGAGCGACTATTCACTAATTGCTGTGAAGTTTGTATAAACTTGCGAAGGGTCGCGCTAGTTCGACTTAGGTCCGGGTCCCGCCAGACCAGGTACGACATAGTTCATGAACTGCGCCGAACATCTCGTGACTCCGGCCGGCAATCCGGTGAGCCTGATCGCCATCGGGTACCGGCCGCTGATAGAGCTGCCGGTCAACGCGGGTCGAGTGTTGACCTACTTCAGATGAGAATCACCCACCGAAAAGTTCGCAAATGAGCCTGTCTCAGAAGGATGTCTATATGTGACTTACCCCGACAAGAATTCAGATGCAGACGATGGGTGAAGGGTAGATGTCAATTGCCCCAACTCACGAGGCAGGACCAGGTTTCGAAATCGTCAGCCAAAGGGTTCAAGGAGGGTGGGATGCTCCACGCCCAGCCTGGAGATGAGCACGATCGGTTCCGCGATCTTGGGTCGGGTGCAGGCTCTGGATGCGAGCTTCTGCGCCGAGGCGCTGGAGGAGGCCCTGGACAAGGGCCAGCCTGAGGTGTTCAACACCGACCAGGGTAGCCAGTTCACAAGTTGGGAGTTCACCCAGGTCCTGGAGGACCGCGGCGTGAGTATCAGCATGGACGGGAAGGGGCGGTACTCCGACAACATCTTCCTGGAGAGGCTGTGGCGGGCGGTGAAGTACGAGGAGGTGTACCTGAGGCCTACGACAGCGGCCTGGAGGCCCAGAGGGGGCTGGAGGACTACTTCCGGTTCTACAACGACCTGAGGCTTCATCAGGCCCTGGGCTACCGGACCCCGGCCGAGGTGTTTCACGGGAACAGGGAGTAGTAGAAGAGGAGTCCAATGGAAGGAGGTGTGCAGCCGGCACTGGAGCAGAACTACTGGAAAGCTCGGGGACTCTCGCTTGACTCCGCCCTCACCCTGTCCAAAGAACCGGGTCCACCTCAGACCGCGTGGTCACCGCATGATCGAACTTGGCACAAACCTCCTCCGGTGTAGACCCATAGGCGAAACTCCTAAAGGTGAGAGTAACGTGCCACCCAAGTATCATCACGCTTCTTCTTGTAGTCCACTGGGGATCTGAGATGTAGCAGTGTCCCATCCGCGTCCACCATTACACCACCTCCGCTCGCCGTGTCGTGGCATTTCAGGTGACCTGACCCGCCTCCGAATTCGCCCGCCGCGAGTCCCCGACCTTCCCTTCACCATGGAGAGCACCGTCTCGATCTTTGACCTCCGATGGTACCGGGCGTTGAACTCTGCCTCGTGTAGGGTGAAGAAGGTACGTCGCCGCCTCCGTCTAGCAGACCCCTGGCCCTTGACTTGAAGGGGGTGTACGGTCTGGCCTCGTAGCTTTCACACCTGGTGGAGTTGTAGCCGGTACCTGAGCGCCTGTGGTAGGATGGTCGTTGCGACGGCAGTTTGCCAATTGAACCACGCGGGAACCCGAAGGGCCGACAGGTGCGGAGTCTTCCGTGCCCCCTTGTTGGTTTCCGTGTGGGTATGGCTGCCGTCGCAAGTGGCCCGCTATCCTAACGCCGCAAGGGGGTTCCTACTGTGGTCAACGCCGCCATCGTTATTGTCACCTGTTTCCTGGTCGCGATCATGGCTGGATGTGGAGACCCCAACTCCCCGACCACAGCACTGCCACGCACTACCCAGGTCAGCATCCCACCTACGGAGCTTGTCCTGCCACCAACTCCGGCGTTCCAGTTGCCTGGCCAACCTGTGAGTTTCACCCGGGTCAAGACCGAGTTCGGGCAACCCCTATCCTCCGGCATATCCCTCCCCGACATGGTGGAAAACGCGCTGCATAGCATTGTCCAGATACATGTGCCCCTTGGCGGGGGCACCGGCTTCATAGTCAACAGCGAGGGGCTTATCGTCACCAATCTCCACGTCGTGTCCGGCATGCGGAGCATGGGTGTGCGGTTGGCCTCTGGCGAGAGTTTCATAGCCCAAAGCGCTGGCCTGCACCCTGATCTGGATCTGGCCTACCTCAAGATCGAATCTGATAGTCCATTCAAGCCCATCGCCATCGGGGACTCGGACAACCTCCGTGTGGGGGAGAGCGTCATTGTGATCGGCTTCCCGATAGCGGACATACTGGGGTCGGAGCCCACGGTGAGCCAGGGGATTGTCTCGGCCCGGCGTGCCGGCGGGATATTACAGACGGACGCACCAGTGAACCCCGGCAACAGCGGGGGGCCCATGCTAGACCAGTTCGGGAACGTGGTTGGGGTGATTACCTCCAGGATCGAGGGCGCCGGGGGCCGGAACATATCCGGGGTCGGATTTGCCATTCCCGTCAACGAAGTGACCGCAGACCTTGCCGGTCGGGTGACACCCGGTGAGCCCCTACCCACGCCACTGCCCACACCGCGCCCGACGCTGCCGCCGCCCATCGACCTGGACGCCACCAAGGCTGCCCTCGCTGAGGAGGACGCCTTTCTCCAGACCAAGGAGGCCGCAAAGTATCAGGCTGAAAAAGACCGCCTGGAGGCCCAACGGTTCGCCGCAAGTCTGGAAGCGACCCGCTTAGCCAACCGTCCCACGCCCACCCCGGTCCCGACTCCCACGCTAGTCCCAACCCCAACCCCTGAGCCGACCCCGACATCATCACCCACACCAACGCCGCATCCTCAGGTGTATTGCGAGGAATGGGAGGCTATGGTCCAAGACTGGGTGCGCGAGGGGAACAACTACTACACCTACTCCAACTACAAGACGCAGCGAAACGCGTTGATACCAGACCACCCCTTGTTGTCGGCCAAGGAGGCCCATGGATTCTGCATCATCGCCTTTCCCATTGGACGACTATATGAGCATGATGCTGCTGATGGGAGCTCCGCTAAGGGCCGCCACGTGGGAACGGAAAGAGGACAGCTATTGCCAGGCGTCTACCAGTACCGTGCGCGGGAGGGTGGAGACCGTGTGAGAAGCCACGACTGTTTCTTAGAGCTCAACAAAGGGACTGACGAGGGATCCCGTGTCGACCTAACCTATGGCGAGCCCTTCCGGTTCACCTTCTTTGTGTACCACGGCATCGTGAACCTCGGGCGCTACTGCTATGGTCATCTCTACCGCGTTGGGGATTAGCTACCTTGACATAGCACAAGAGCCCTCAAGGGAGGGCCGACAGTTGGTGGCACAGATAGGCCGCCGACTAAGGTTATAGTTCAGACTCGTTCCACCTAGGTGGGTTAAGTTCCGTTCGCATCGGCACCATCTCATTCCATCCCCATCGTGGTGGTTGCCAATACATGCCGAGGCGTCTGATGACGATGGCGTTCGTGCCGTCCTATCCGGTGTGTCCTCCAGGCATGTGAGGGCCTCTCTCATGCCCCGTCAATCGTAGAACTGGCAGCGCCCTCTACCCGGAGAACCGCCAGTTGCACCTGCTTCAGATCTAGTACCGCGTCATCGATCGCCTGAAGATCCGTGCGTCCAATCGCCTCGTCCAAGGCTTTGACCTTCTCCTGGAACTCGGTCAGCGCCAGAGCGACCTCATTTGTCCTTGTCCCCAGCGTCGACCGCTTATCCAACTGGAACCCCACGAAAGAGTTTGCCAAGATCTGACTGCTTCTCCTCGATCTGCTGTGAGTGTTCCTTCAACCGCTCGCGGATTCTGGCGATATCTGCAATGGTCATGCTGGGATCCGGATCGCCGATGGCATCCAGCACATCCGTGACGAATTCCCTAACGGCTATGGCCCCGAATTGGGACGCGAACTCCTGTCGCAGGGGTGCGACGATCTCATCGGGCATGCCGGTCATGCGGTTGAACCTTAGCAACTCATCCGCATCGATTTGGCCCACGATCTCGAATTCGACGGAGAGCAACCGCCTGACAGGGAACGCGAAATCGGCCTCCTTAGTGTCGCCTGGACGCATCGAACCCAACGCTCTGCTTTGACTACCCCGGGTGCGGATTTCCACCGAGTCAAAAACCACAGCGGGCAGATTCCTACTGTCGGGCGCTGTGTTGTGGACTCTCACTGTGACCCTAGCCTCGCCGTCCGACTCATCGTCGGGCAGTAGTACCAGCTTCTCGAGGACCAGATAAGACTGGAGTTGGTGCCATTGGTCCAATGGTGTCGCTCCCACACGCTGATCGTCACGTTCGAGGTCATGGTGCTCTAGACTGTCGATCGATGCTCCGGACCCTTCTTTGCCGGACTCTACGGTAAAATCATTGCTCACTCGCTCAACCTCTAGAGCTTCCGCACAACTGAGGGAAGCCAAGAAATACTTCATCAACTCCGCGGCTTGCCTGACTCGTACGAACGATATGTCTTGAACATGCGCCCAATCGTTACGGAGACCGGCAAGCCGGCGTAGATTCTTCACCGTCCGAATCGCGTCAGGGAAGGCGTCAGAAAAGACGACATTGTGGTGCTTGGCTATGATCGAGGCGAAGTGGGTGGCGTCGAGGAGGACGTGGGGTTCTCGGTCGGGATTCCTTTCCACGTCAGTCTGGAGATTCTTCAGTTGCTCTGGCATGAGCGCCCGCTCCACGCCCGTCTCCCACCATGCCACACCGAACGCGGATTCCAGCCGGTCCCGAAGAGCACGGCGCATCCCCTGGACGTAGAGTCTGTGGCAACTCGTGAAGGCCATATAGGGATCGGAGTCCAACAATCCCGTCCTCAGGTGACCATGACAATTATCACTGGATTCTGACCGATAGCTGTCCAGGGATTGACCCGCGCAAGTGCGGTCGAAGTAGTGTGGGGAATCTTAACATATGAGGCGAGGGGCTGACCACATAAATGTAGCGATAGTAGGGTCTGGGCTACGCTTGTAGCAAACTCGCTGTAGGGTATAGCACGGGCGTTCTTGTGTGTGCCATACTTGGCATCGCTACAGCCGTGGACCACCCCCATCCGGGGTGTCAGCCTAGAAGGGGCTTGGTATCTTGGGCCCCCTTGCGAGGCTGACAAGCATAGGGCCCGGCGGCTGTAGCACGTTGCCAAACCCACTCGTAAGGGGGCTCCACAATGGCACGGTGGGCACCTGTTGTCGCCGCCGCCTTCGCTATCTCGGCTGTTGCCGATTGGCTTGCCGAGCGAGAAAGACGCCGCCAAGTTGAGGCTAGGAGGAAGGCGCCTTGGTGGTGGCCATGGGCTAAGCGGCGCTAAATGCCGCCAGATTGATCCCGGGGATCCGACGGTCAATAATTCGTGGAGGAAATGGACACCCGGACACTGGTGTAGACCCCCCACGTGGGCAATAGGACGGGTTGCATTGCCCCCCGGCGGCAGCTTGCTGAACCAAGTTGCCCAGATATACGGTTTCAAGTCTCCAGGCCAGCCGTGTCGCCCGTCTCGACAGAACATGGCTCAACTATAGCCTGTACAGCTCGGCAGGCTTTAGTTGTCCCGTCTGGGCTTGGTCTGGAGAGGCATCTTCTGCCGGGACCCGCACCACGCTCATCAGGCACTCTGTACCTGAAGTCTCTTTCGGCACAACACGAACTGCCCATGCGGGAGTGTTTGGACTCCTACTTTGCGTGAGCGAGACAGTCAGTGACTAGCAGCGGCGTGGAGCCAGGTTGAGTGGAGGCAGTACCTTTTTGTCAAGGATTCGCAACTCACCCGCCTTCTCGAGGTTCTTGAACACCTTGCGGGCTTCGCTTAGGAGATTCCTGGTCCTGCTGCGGGCCGAGGTGGGAAAGACGATCTCCACTAACTTGGAGTCGGAGATGGCCGGATAGTGGGCGGGATCGGTGGTCCGCTGCCAATGGTGGCCCTGCCCGCCGGCCCGCCGGCCCACGGGACGCACAGTCTGACCAGGATGGTGCCACCAGTAAGCCAGATTCAGCAATGCCCTATACTCCCTCCTGTGCTTCAGGCCCCACCAGCCTAGATTGTCCGATATCTGAGGGCCGTTCTGGGAGCCAGGAGGCAGGTCCACCATGATGCCCACCAGGTCGTCCAATGCTCCCGGTCCGTTGGGGAGGTCCCGCACGGTCACCATCCTCCTGAGCCCGCCGTGCCCGGCGTCCGGGTCGTACCAAGGGACTCTAGCTTCTAGGCTGTCCAGGGCCTCTGCTGCGCTGATGAGGCGTGGCCAGTACTCTTTGGGCCTGGGTCTGCGGCGCCCCGGGTAGAGCCTCTTCAGGAAATCACGTAGGGTGATGGCGATGGTTACCGGTCCATCTCCCCGCCGGTCCTCCTGGCTGATCGCCAAGATACTCTCCACAAAAATGCGCAGAGGTAACGGCGCGCCGGTCGCTTTCTCGGCGTGTGCCTTCCCGAGCCCCAGGTCGTACAGATGCAAGGGCAGCGCAGGCGCGGTCCGTTCGGTCTGGAAGCCGAGGAAGACCATTTGGTCCTCCCCGACATGGGCGGCATGGCTAAACAGGTTCCCAGCCCGACTGTCTGTCGGTGAGGCCATCGCTAGCTTGGCCGGGAAGATGCGTCCGGTTTCACGTGTGCACAACGTGGCGGTGGGTGGCCTGCTATGCCACCAAGCTCGCACTAGGGGCACCAGCGGAAACTCGGAGGGCCGTTGAACGTGGTCCAGATGTTTCCACCGAGCGGCCAGGTCCGGAATCGACCACTTGATCCTCATCGCTATCTCGGCGTCCCGAGCGCCGTTCTCAGTGGTCTTCAAGCGTACCGCCTTCGAGGTGGCCAATTCGAGGTGCAGCCACCCGTTTTGCAAGCGGAGAACCGTCGAGTTGTTCGGTTCGTAGAAGGCCTCCGGGTTTCCCTCGAAGTTTCTGCAGGTAATTGCCAATTCTCCGAGACTTAGGGCCGCAGCCGTCAGTGCCTCCGCTGGGCAACAGCCTGCATCGATCCACATTCCGAGCTCCCTTGACGTGGGCGGGGAACCCGGCTGTCCGTTAATCTCGGCAATGGTCGTGTCCGCGCCGCGCTGTAGGTCATATGCTCCCAAGACTGCCACTCCCGTTGGTTGCCGTTGTGGTCTGTTGCGTCACAGCATCCGACCATTCTCCGGTCACCCTCCACCGTAGTCCCGTCCCGCAGGTGTCCCAGTCCAACTGGACCGGGTTCACTGGCGGCCCATAGTTGGCTTTCGGACGGCCAAGTTGCCAGCCCTGGGATCCAAGGTTCGGCCTCCCCTTTCCCTTAGGGACTGCCCCGATAGGGACTGCCCCGACCTTCTCCTTTCGGAGGGTCCACAGGGACCGGACGCTGGCTTCCCAGTCGGTCGAGCCGGAGTAGTCGGCTCCCGCCTTAGAGGGATGCGCCAATATCAGCACAGCGCAGTCCTTGTCTCTGGCCCAAGCGTCAAAGTCCGAAATGAAGGCTCGGACCAATGCTCTGTTGTTCTCGTTGTTGCCGTACGCCGCCGCCAACGGGTCCACAATCAACAACTTGGCCCCCTCCACCTCACAGCACTGGCGCAGTTTGTGCCCAACTGCCGTGGTATCTCCCACGGAGTCGGTGTGACCGCTCCCGGAGGCCCTGGGTCCCCACAGGGGGCCGCGTCCAGCCATGTCGGCAATATGCAGGCGACTCATGCGTTCCGGCGTCACCCACGGCGCTGCGCAGCCGGATAGATCGGACAGCCGCCTCCATGTCTCCTCTGGCTCGTCTTCCCAGGTTGCGTAGACCGTCGGGGAGCCCTCAGCCTCCACGGCGTTGCCCAGCCTTAGCATGTCATCCGAAGGCGTCTCGATCCAAATGCGCGCCTCGTTGGCTTGGTTGGACTTGTCGGCTCTCTGTCCCCCGCTGACGACGCCCGCCGCGAGCTGCAAGGCCAAGCGGGACTTGCCCATGCCGCCGGGCCCTGCGAATAGCGTGACACGGGCGGCGGGCAGCCATCCATCCACCAGCCACCGGCGAGGACTCGACGGTCCGGCCTTATCCCAGGTTTCAAGCGCGAGCGGTCGCGTTCGGGCCTCGTCTTCTAGCGCTCTTGCTAACCGTATGATCTCTCTCCTAGCTCGTTGGTCATTCGGACAAGCACGGAGACAGTCGCGGAGGTCGTCGATCCGCTCCAGGGCGTCGCGTTCGTCAGCAGTTTCTGTCGTTACCATATGCTGTGCCTATAGCGGAAATCCTGGCAATCTCTAGCGGTGGCCAATCCGGATGCGGCTCCGCCATCGTCTGCGCGAAGCCGCTGCACTCCTCCGGCAGCGGGACGAAGTCCGGCCCCGCTGCCGTTTCCTCCGCGAAGTCCTTGAACCCCACCGCCGGGGGGATGATGTCGGCCGTCCCACCGGCATGCCGGATCGCTCGCGAGAGCAGTGCCGCGGCGCGGCGGCCGGCTGGAGGGCGGCCATCCTTCGGGGGATCGCGGTCACTGTGGATCAGGACGCCGTGGGTTGAGCCGACAAGCCACTTGGCCAACGCCGCAGATCGCAGGCCGGACGTTCCGAAAGCGCAGACGACGGGGCCCGGATACCGACTCCCCAGGGCCAGGACGTCAGCCAGTCCTTCTGCAACCCGAACTGAGGTCAATGCCTGGTTCAGGATGGGATTGCCGATGACGAGCACGGTATCACGGGCGCGCCCTAGAGTTCGCTTCGGTAGGCCACCGTTCTTAGCGGGTCGGTCCAGAGTTGGCCGTCCGTCGGCGTTCACGTGTACCAGCTGTACCGCAGCCGGCGGCGGGAGTTGGGGCCAAGTGTCAACCCAGGCCGAGGGCGGTGCGGCCAATGCGATGATGCTCCCCACGCCCGTGTGCGGTCGCCTCCCATCCAGCCAGCGCACCGCTGGCGGCAAGGGCAGATCTGGCCACCAGAGCTTGCGCCGACGGAGCCACCTCCGGGCTGCATGGCCGGGACTGGTTGGAATCGGCCCCGAAGATGCCCACAGGGACCGCACCAGGTCGAGGCGAGCCTTGGTGCCCACGTCCGGCCGAGGCCGATGGCTGATGGAGCCGCCGGCCCGCCGTGCTAACGTGCCAGTCCCGCCGGAGAAGGCCTGGGCACAATCGAGACCCGAGAAGTGCTCCAGGAAGTCTAGGACGCCGCCACCGGTACCAGCTTCAAAGTCCATCCACGTTCCGGCTCTCCGCCCACCGACGTTGATGACAAGACTGCCACGGGAGCGATAACGCCATTCGCCACGGTGACGCTTGTCAGGCTCGCCGAGGATGTCAAGTGCCGCCTGTTGTATCAGCTGGGCCCAGTTGGTGTCTGGACACATGGGAGCCGGTCGCCTGGGGGCCTCTGGTCGGGTACGATTTGAGTCGTCCATCGAGCCTATACTTAGTTGGATGGCATTCCCGACATGCCTTGACGTTTCCTAGGTTGCGTCTAGACGGTCAGGCTGTTCTCAAGCCTGCCAGTTCTCTTGGTTGGGCGGAGACGAGGGCGTGGAAGCCTATTGTGGCCTACGCAGTCCCGGAAAGGTGGGACAGCAAATACCCTTGCCGACTGCGTGAGGGCGGCCTGTCGCAGGAATCGGTCAGGAGTGCCCGCTAGATCGGGGACGGGTTGCCAACCAATGCTCAATCTCGGACTCGGGCCAGCGGACGGCGCGGACCCCCACCTTCAACGGCTCGGGGAAAGACCCCTCCCGCATTTTTCGGTACAGCGAGCTTCGGGAGAGGCCACATCTGGTCTGCACCTCACTGAGGCGCAGGAGGCGACCGGTGGTTGCGATAGTCACGAACGTACCCCTTAGTCCATTGCTTTCCTAAAGGGTACAGCGGAGTTGTTTGGTCGGCTAGGTGCAAAAATGGGCCGATTATTGACGGCTAACCGGCAGGGACCCCTCCCCTTCATACTTGGGCATCAGGGGCCGGACGGTTCTTGGTGCCCGGGCTGGACGGGCTGGGAAGGCCGCGCTCAGATTTCCACCTGTTAACGATGGTCCGGACGGAGTCTACTTCGTAGTTCATATGGCGTGCGATCAGTTCGAAAGCGGCTTTACGAGAGTAGTTCTCCTGTAGCATCAAGACGAACACAGTACAGATACGGAGATGGATGTCTACCTCTTCGGGACGTCCTCGACTGGATTTTGGGGCCTGCTTGGCGTATTGGTAGAGTGCCCATTCCTGTAGCGGTGCGGGTATGGGTTCCCGATTATTCAGGAGTTTGCGTAGCAGTCCATGCAGTTCCTTCCTGGCCCACGGCTTGGTGCGGGAAAACCGAATGTAGGTCCTCAGGAGTGCCTGCCGGGCTGAATATTTTGGGTTTCTTCGGTAGGGCCTTTCTGGAGAAATCAACCCCCACAAAAGGGACAAATCAATGGCGCCTGGGAAAATCCCATTCTCCCTGTCCAATATGTCGCAGAACGTCGTCGGCAACTGTTCATCCATCGCACTTCTCCGCTTGGACTTCGCTGGCGACATATTTGGCCCACCGGTTCATCAGAGTCCGGCGCTGATCGAACAGGTCGGATCTCATGTAAGCTGCCTCCGTGGAATTGCCCACGTTGTGCGCCAAGGCGGCCTCAGCCACCGCCCACGGCGTCGAAGTCTTCTCGATCACCCAATCGCGAAAGCTGGAGCGGAACCCGTGGGGGACGGCTGGGATTCCCAGCCGCCGGAGGAGGGCGGTGAACGTCATGGGGGACATCGCCATGCCGCTACGGACAGCGGGGAAGACCATACCCCGCCCGTCGCCAAAGGACCACGCCTCCCACAGTATCTCCAAAGCCCTCCCGGACAACGGCACCCGGTGGGGACGCCTGGCCTTCATTCTGGAGGCGGGGACCTCCCATGTGCCCGCATCCCAATCGATCTCGTCCCACGCGGCCGCTCGCACCTCCCCCGACCGGCCGGCGGTCAGTACAAGGAACTCGAAGGCCAACCTGGTCGGCACGTCGGCCGTGGATGCCCTGACCCGCGCCACCGCGTTCGGAACCTGGACATAGGGCAACGCTTGGAGGTGTTCCTTCAGTCGCTGGACCCGAGGTAACACCCTGAGCAGGGAGCGACCCGCCGGGTTGTCCAGCCTGTAGCCGTGGGTGACCGCCCAGTCGAGGACGGTCTCCATCCGCTGGCGGACCCGGCTGGCCGTCTCCGGCTTGGTGGTCCAGATGGGAGTCAGCACGGCCAGGGCATCGGATGGGCTGATAGAGTCGACAGTCTTGTCCCCGATGACGGGGTGGGCGTAGGTGGCCAAAGTGCTCTCCCACTGGGCGGCGTGCTTGGCACTACTCCAGGTGGGGCGGCGCAGTTCGATCACCTGGGCGGCGGCTTCGGCGAAGGTGGGTATGGACGGAGCCGGCCTGCGGGCTGCCTCTCTGGCGTCCCGTTTCTCGGCAACCGGGTCGCGCCCCTCTGCAACGGCGGTGCGATTGTCGTGGGCGATGCCCCGAGCACTGGCCAAGCTGACAGCGGGATATGGCCCTAGACCTATGTCGCGGCGACGCCCGCTGACTACGATTCGCTGGATCCAAGACTTGCTACCGGAAGGGGCGATGTTGAGGTAGAGGCCGTCGCCGTCGCCGTGCCGGCCGGGTTTGCTCAGGGCCCTTGCAGCGAGTGCGGTGAGCTTGCCCACGCTCCCTCCGTTACCACATTCTTCCCCACGCAGTGAGTGGGATACAGTGGTATTCTACGGGAGTTCACGGGACTGGTCAAGGAATTGGTATCAGTGCTATAGTCTTGATGCCGAGGGCTATTGAGACTTGATGGAACTCCAAGGAACATGCTTCTGGCGGAGGGAATGGGATTCGAACCCATGAGTCCGGTTTCCCGGACTAAGCGCTTAGCAGGCGCCCGCACTAGACCACTATGCGATCCCTCCCACCTGTTGCACCATTAATTATATCACCTCGGCGCCGGGCAAGGCAGGGGAGCCTGGACGTCCATCCGGGCAGTGCCAGCACCCCACTGTGCCATCCCTCGCCGTCCGCATTTCGTCTTCAGATGCCTGGTGTGCGACGATGATCGGCCTCTTTGTGGTATGCGCAACCGACCATCTGTTGGTTAACAGGTAGAGTAGTTCGTCCAGTTTCGGAGGTTGTGTCGAACGCTATCTGTCGAAGGGGGGCCGCCATTGACACAATTCGTACCTTGCCCTATTCTGGTCTGTAGAAAGTTTCAGGAGGAACGACGGTATGGATGAACTGGACCAGAGGATCATCGCCCTCCTTCAGGCGGACGGAAGGGCCTCCAATGCCAAGATCGCGCGGGAGGTGGGCGTAAGCGAAGGCACCGTGAGACGCAGGCTGCGCCGCCTGATTGACGGCGACGTGATACAGGTGATCGCCGTTCCCAACCTGGAGCAGATGGGCTACGGCACCGCGGCCCTGGTCGGCATCCAGACGGGACCCGGCATGGTGGACGACGTGGCCGCCGCCATCGGCGCCCTGGACGAGGCCCACTACGTCGCCATCACCACGGGCGCCTACGACATCTTTACCTGGGTGGGGCTGGAGTCGCCGGAGAAGCTGGGCAACTTCCTACGGGGAAAGGTGGGCACCATCCCCGGCGTCACCCGCACCGAGACCTTCGTGAACCTGGCCATCAAGAAGCGCACCTATGGCCTAGTCCTTTAGAACAAGGGTCGACAGGAGGACCGCGGCATGACCAACATCGACTCCACCGCCGAGTTCGTCACCAGTACCTACGACAGAATGTCCCGTACCCTCGACGCGGTCCGGGCCAGGCTCGGCAGGCCCCTCAGCCTGGCCGACAAGCTGATGCTCTCGCACCTGGAAGACCCGGCCACCCAGGAGATGGAGCCCGGCGGGAGCTACCTCCTGGCGCGGCCCGACCGCGTGGTCCTGCAGGACGTGCTGGGGCAGACGGCCATGCTGCAGTTCATGCAGACCGGGCGCGAGAACACCGCGGTCCCCACCACCATCCACTGCGACCACCTGATCCAGGCGAGGGTCGAGGGCGCATTGGACCTGAAGGAGTCGCTGGCGGAAAACAGCGAGGTGTACGACTTCCTCAAGTCCGTCGGCGCCCGGTACGGCGTCGGCTTCTGGGGGCCCGGAGCGGGCATTATCCACCAGGTCAACCTGGAGCAGTACGCCTTTCCCGGCGCCATGATCATCGGCACCGACTCCCACACGCCCAACGCCGGCGGCCTTGGGGCCTGCGCCGTGGGCGTGGGCGGGGCCGACGCCGTGGAGGTGATGGCAGGGCTGCCCTGGGAGGTGCTGTACCCCAAGCGCATCGGGGTGCTGCTCACCGGGGAGCTGAGCGGCTGGACGGCGCCCAAGGACGTGATCCTGTACCTGGCCAGCGTGCTGACGGTTTCCGGAGGCACCAACTCCATCATCGAGTACTTTGGACCCGGCGCCAGATCCATAAGCTGCACCGGCAAGGCCACCATCACCAACATGGGCGCCGAGCTGGGGGCCACGACCTCGGTGTTCCCCTACGACGAGCGCATGGCCAGGTACCTGCACGCCACCCGGCGGGGCGAGCTGGTCGCCCTGGCCGACCGGAACCGGGACCTGCTGACCGCCGACCGGGAGGTGGAGGAAAACCCCCGGAACCACTTCGACCGAATCGTGGAGATCGACCTGTCCAACCTGGAGCCCTACGTCGTGGGCCCCCACTCGCCGGACAGGGCCCGCCCCATCTCCGCCCTAGCCGGGGAGGTGCGGGACGAGGACAACGGGTTCGTGGACGACCTCTCCACCGTCCTGATAGGAAGCTGCACCAACTCCTCCTACGAGGACATGAGCCGCGCCGCCGACGTGGCCCGCCAGGCCAGCGCCATGGGCGCCGCCATCACCGTCCCCCTTATGGTGACCCCGGGCTCCGAGCAGGTCCGGGCGACCATAGAGCGGGACGGACAGCTCGAGGCCCTCAGGGCGATCGGGGCCACCGTCCTGGCCAACGCCTGCGGCCCGTGCATAGGCCAGTGGCGCAGGGCGAGGGAGGTCTCCGAGGCCCCCAACTCCATCGTCACCTCCTACAACCGGAACTTCCCCAGGAGGAACGACGGCCAGCCCCAGACCATGAACTTCATCGCCAGTCCCGAGATCACGACGGCCTTCGCCCTGTCCGGCCGGCTGTCGTTCAACCCCCTCACCGACGCCCTGAGGGACTCCCAGGGCAACGCGGTGAAGCTGAGGCCCCCCGAGCCCGCGCCCGAGGTGCCCGAGACCCCCTTCAGCGCCGGCGAGTCTTCCTACTTCCCGCCCCCGGAGGACGGCAGCAGCGTGGAGGTGGCCGTCAGGCCCGATAGCGAGCGGCTGCAGATCCTCACGCCGTGGCCCGCGTGGGACGGCAGGGACTTTCTCGATGCGCCGGTGCTGCTGAAAGCCCGGGGCAAGTGCACCACCGACCACATATCGCCCGCCGGCCCGTGGCTGCGCCTGCGGGGCCATTTGGACAAGTTCAGCGACAACATGTTCATGGGCGCGACCAACGCCTACACCGGCAACGCGGGCACCGGGAAGAACGTCGATACCGGGGATGAGGAGCAGTCCATCTCCGCGATAGCCAGGCACTACAAGTCCCGGGGGCTGCCCTGGGTGGTCGTCGGCGACGACAACTACGGCGAGGGGAGCAGCCGGGAGCATGCGGCCCTCTCCCCCCGGCTGCTGGGCGGCGCGGCGGTCATCGCCCGCAGCTTCGCCCGGATCCACGAGACCAACCTGAAGAAGCAGGGCCTCCTGGCCCTCACCTTCCAGGACCGGGCGGACTACGACCGGGTGCGGGAGGACGACCGCATAAGCCTGGTGGACCTGGCGGATATGGCCCAGGGCAAGCCCGTCACCGCCCACCTCCAGCACTCCGACGGGACCCGGGAGACCCTGCAGCTCGACCATAGCTTCAGCGACAGCCAGATAGAGTGGTTCAAGTCCGGGTCGGCGCTGAACGTGCTCAGCCGCAACGCGGGATAGGCGCGGCCGCGGACCGGGTCCAACGCCAGGGGGCTGCGCGCCGCGACTACCCCAGCCCCTCCAGGCACTCCCGGAGGGGCCTGTGGAGGCAGGTGAAGATGGGGGTGTCCCGCAGGGTGTAGGGGCGGGCCTCGGACTCCCTCAGGGCCATGACCAGGTCCAGGAAGTCCGAGGGGGAGTCGGTCTCGAAGCCCAGCACGAACTCCTGGTCGTCCAGGCCGAAGGAGTAGCTGGTGCTTATCTTCACCGACGGGTACCGGTGGCCCACCCGGAAGTGCTCCTCCATCATCCGCTGGCGCTCCCCCTTGGGTAGCTGGTACCAGTCGTGGGTCTTGACGAAGGGATAGACGAACAGGTAGTCGCGCCCTATGGCCCGCATGGTCTCCGACGTGCCCTCCTGTCCCTCGTGGCGGTGCCGGTCCACGTAGGGGGAGCGGCGGGTCATGGCCAGGTACGAGCGAGGCACGCTGAGGTACCGGCCCATCTCGGTGCGGTTGACCTGGGCGGCCAGCGACTCCAGCAGCTCCAGGGATGGGCTGATCTTCCACAGCATGAAGTCCACGTCCCCCCGGGTGGCCATGAGGCTGTAGCTCCTGATGCTCATCCGGGAGGCGAACTCCTCCACGACGGCGCAGAGCTCCTCCCGGGACCGCTCCCGGTCGGCCTGGGGGAGGCGGCGCCACTCCGGGTCCGTCTTGTAGAAGGTGTACTTGACGAAGCTGCGGGTGGACTCCTGCGCCATGCTCCTCCTCCTGGGGTTCTCGGTCCTTCGGGCAGCCTCTCGGGGCCAAAGACCCTAGGCAGGCCATTATATCACCCGATATTGGGGCATCGGGTCACGGAATCTATTGACAATAGTAGCCATTCTCGATAGACTTGGTCGGCAATGAGGTTCGAGGACGACCTGTTCCACCTGTGTAGCCGCCCCTGAGTAGGGGGCAGGCTTTGCCAGCATAGCCAGCACCTGCGCCCGTCGATGGCACGCCTAGGATGGGCGCAGTTTTATTTTGCTCGATTCAGGAGGTTCCGGTGACCGGCCAAGTCAAGGGTACAAAGGCTTCCCAGGAGGATATCCACGCAGAGAGCCTCAGGCTGGCCCAGAATGCCAAGGGGATCATCCCCTTCATGGAGCAGGAAGTGGTCAGCCTGGAGGAGGAGATCAAGGCCTTTCGGGCCGGTCAGCGTGAACCCACCGAGTTCATGCCCTTCCGCCTCAGACAGGGTGTGTACGGCCAGAGGCAGCCCGACGCCCAGATGCTCCGGGTCAAGATCCCCGGGGGCATCCTCACTCCCGAGGCCCTGGAGCTGCTGGGAGAGGTGATCGACAAGTACGCGCCCCTCAAGAAGGGGCACGTGACCACCCGGGAGAACGTCCAGATCCACCACGTGCTCCTGGAGGACGCCGGCGACGCGATGCGGATGCTGGCCCAGGCGGGGCTCAGCACCAGGGAGGCCTGCGGCAACACCGTGCGCAACGTGGTCGGCTACGCCCTGTCGGGGGTGTGCCCCGACGAGGCGTTCGACCCCACGCGCTATCTGGCCGCCTACGTGCGGTTCGCCGTGCGGCACCCCGTTACCCAGAACTTCCCCCGGAAGTTCAAGACGTCCTTCACCGGCTGCGTCGACCACGACAGCGTTGCGTCGGCGGTCCACGACCTGTCCTACATCGCCCAGGTGCGCAACGAGGGGGGCGTGGAGAAGCGGGGCTTCAAGGTCATGGTCGGCGGCGCCACGTCCATCATGCCCCGGCTGGGCAAGGTGCTGTACGATTTCGTACCCGAGGAGGACTACCTGCGGGTGGCCGAGGCCATCTGGCGGGTGTTCGACAAGGCGGCCATGCTCCGGAAGAACCGGATGATGGCCCGCATCAAGGTGCTCATAGACCGCATCGGCTTCGAGGCGTTCAAGGAGCAGGTCGACGAGGAGCTCAAGGGCGTGGGCCCCATCGACGCCACGCCCCTGATGAACATCGACGAGATACAGCGGGAGGAGCCCCCGCCCATCCCCGCCGCCAGCTCGAACGGCCAGGAGCCGCCCGCCGAGTTCCTCCACTGGAAGGAGAACAACACCATTCCCCAGAAGCAGGCGGGGTACTTCGTGGCCCAGGTCAAGCTGCCCCTGGGGGACATATACGTCCACCAGTTCCCGGTGCTTGCCGGCATAGTCCGCAAGTACACGGGGGGCCGCGCCCGCACCACCCAGGAGCAGAACCTGGCCCTCCGCTTCGTCCCCGAGGGGTACCTCTACGACGTGTGGAAGGAGCTGAAGGAGATCGGGCTGGTGGACTCCGGGGCCCACACCATAACCGACGTGGTCTCGTGCCCCGGCACTGATAGCTGCAAGCTGGGCATCACCGCGTCCATGGGCCTGGGCCGGGCCATCAAGGGCGAGCTGGAGTCGTGGAACGGCCTGGGGGAAGACCCGCTGGTCAAGAAGATGCACGTCAAGATGAGCGGCTGCCCCAACGGCTGCGGCCTGCACCACATCGCCAGCATCGGGTTCCACGGGGCTGCGATGAAGGGCCCGGGGGGCGTGCAGGTGCCGGCCTACGAGCTGTTCCTGGGCGGACACTACGGTGGGAAGACCCACGAGGAGACGCGGTTCGGGCAGAGGCTGCCCGGCGTCAAAGTGCCCGCCAAGAGGGTCCCCGAGGTCGTGAAGGAGATCGCGGGCCACTACAAGGTGAACCGCCTGGAGGGCGAGGAGTTCAGGGACTTCGTGGACCGGGTGGGCGTCGAGCCCTTCGCGGAGATCGCCGGGCGGCACCGGGAGGTGGAGGCGCTGGGCCCGGACACCATGGACGTATACATGGACTGGGACAAGCCCGAGGTCTACAAGCTGGAGCGCGGCGAAGGGGAGTGCGCCGTCTAGGGGGGCGCCTTGGCAGTCAGCCGTAAGCGGGCCCTGGAGTACGCGGACGAGATCATCTCCGTACCCAGGGCCCACGTGCGAGTGTCGCTCCGGCAGGTGAGGGACGGGGTCACCCTGCTGCACCGGGGCCGGGCCCTCACCAAGTGCCACATCAGCCGCTCGGGAATGCGTGCGGCCCGCTACATGGCCGAGGCCCTGGGGGTGAAGCTGCCGGCGCTGGGCGAGTCGGTGGAGGCCAGGGTGTCCACGGGAGTGCTGTGGAGGGCGGTCTCCATATCGTGCTTGGACTTCCGCAGGCCCGAGTCGTTTACCCTGCTGGAGAGGCTCCTGGAGGAGGCGCGGCTGCAGCGGGGCTCAGGAAGCGATAACGTCTAGCTCTTCAGCCAGCGTTTGAGCCTGTCGACCACCGTCAGCCGGTCTTCTATGGGGCGTCCCCGCCACCTCTTCTCGTAGGACGAGAACGAGCCGCCCGGCCGGACGAAGAAGAGGGCGTAGGCGATGACGAACAGCACCAGTCCGGCGACCACCAGGTGGACGACGCTGCCCACGCCTGCCAGGCTCATTATCAGCGCCAGCAGCAACAGCGCGAAGCTGCCGAGCATCAGCTTGCCGGGCGTTATCCGTATCTTGCCGGAGACGCGGCCCAAGGGGCCTCCAACGGTCTTGGGGGCCCCACTGGGGGACCGGACCCGGTCCTTGGGCAGGGAGTCCTCGGCCTGCCTGAGGATCTCCTCGATCTCTTTCATGTACTTGTCGGACATGGCCCTTTTGCTTGCTAAGACGTGCCGGTGAGCTTCAGGAACGCGACGGCGGCGCCTATGATGGTCGTGATGATGGTCGTGATTAGGACGCCTAGTTGGATGATGGCCCGGTACAGGTCGATCTTCAGGTTTGCAAGGTCGGCCTTGGTGGCTAGGTGCTCGTATCCGCCTTCCAGTCGACTTACCCGTTCTTCTATGGTTGCCATGACCACCTCACCAGTAATTCGAATGTATCCGCAACGGAAAGGAAAGTCAAGTGCCGCGACCGGTTTGGCCGGAGCCGTGTAGATACCGCGCTGGCCGGTCAGAAGACGTCCAGGGTGAACCTGGCCCCCTCGGGGGACTCCTTGAAGTCCAGCACCGCCCGGGGCATCCGCTCCATCAAGTCAAAGTCGACCAGGAGCACCACGGATCCCTCGTGCTCCACCAGCCGATCTCCGTCCAGCTCCTCGGCGATGACGATGCCGAAGTCCCCTTCGCCGACCCACATCGGGGGAGTCGCCAGGCGCAGGAACTTCCCCATCTCCAGGTCCAGTCGCTCTCCGACCCGCTTCAGCTCCTGCTTGGCCTTGGTGGTTACGGTTACCACTCGCCCCCTCGTTTCTCTAGCCGTGGGCCTCTAGCCGTGGGCCTCTAGCCGCGGGTGGCGAAGCCCTGCTCCGGGAATATCTGCCGGTATACCAGCACCGAGAGGGGTACGTTGGGGACCACCCGGCGGCCCCACTCCGTTGGGTTGTTCAGGAAGGCCTGGTACTCGGGGCTGTGGAGCACGTCCTCCGTCTCCAGCTCGAATATGGCCAGGTAGTGGGGGAAGACGGTGGGAGCCGCCCGGTCGCCGAACACGGCGTCCCGGACCTCGGGGGCGGAGACGAACCGGCGGGCGCTAATCACGCCGGGCACACGCTCCAGCTCGTCGATTATGTGCTCCTCGTCGTACCAGCGGTTCAGCTCGTCCTCCCACTCGGGTGACGGGTCCGTGGTGACGATGAGAATGGCTCTGCCCGTCGGTGCGGCCATGGGCGCCTCCTAGACCGGGTGTGGGTTGCCTTCTGACAACTTCGGTTTTCGCTACATACTCTTGGACGTGGCGTCAGCGGGGGGCGTCAGGCCTGGGGCTCCACGAAGGCCAGGATATCCGCCGGGTTGTTGACGAGGATGTCGTCCACGGCCTCCCGGCTGTAGCCCCGGTGGAGCATCCGGGGCACCAGGTGCCTCAGGATGTAGTAGTAGCCGTGGCCGCCGTAGCG
Source organism: Dehalococcoidia bacterium (assembly GCA_965207305.1). Classification (GTDB taxonomy): domain Bacteria; phylum Chloroflexota; class Dehalococcoidia; order Lucifugimonadales; family JAGWBF01; genus JAGWBJ01. Next base: position 1,292,116 of record CBDBMB010000004.1, read on the forward strand.
CTGCAGGCGGTGCTTGGCGCAGATGTCGTGGGCGACCAGCACCTTGCGGCCGTAGCCCTGGGCGGATATCCACGCGATGTCGTCCATGCGCCGGGCCTCGCTGGGGAAGTCGATGTTGGGGTTGAGGGGGTAGTAGGAGGCCTCGTTGCCGAACAGGTCCCACTCCATGTAGCAGCCGGCCTCGGCGACGCGCTTCAGGTTGTCCCGGATGAATATGGTGCGGTCCAAGTGGCCGATGATGGTGCGCTCCAGGTCGCCCCCCGCTTCCCTGAGGACCTCGATTATCTCCAGGGGCGCGGTCTCGTCCCTGCCGGGGTGTATGAGGACCGGGGCGCCCGTGGCGCGCTGGGCCCTGGCGGAAGCCCGCAGCACCTTGCGCTCGTTGTCGGTGAGGGGCCAGCTACAGCCCACCTCGCCTATGACGCCCGAGCGGATGCCGGTGCCGTCGGCCCCCCGGGTGACGTCGGCGACGATCTCCCCGGTGATCTCCGCTTCCGTCTTTAGGTCCATGTCCGGGGGGTGGGTGGCGGCGACGTAGTAGGACGCTCCCATTATGATGTTGACGCCGGTGGCCCGGGAGATACGGGCCAGGCCCTCGGGGTCCCGGGCTATGCCCACGCTGGTGGCGTCCACCAGGGAGCCCCCGCCGTGCTGGCCGTACAGGGCCACCTCGTCGATGGCGGTGTCCACGTCGAAGAGCTGGGCGTCGTCGAAGTTGGGGTCCTTGTAGTGGCGGATCCGTCCCAGGGTCTCCAGGGACACCGGGGCGTCGAAGAAGGCCTTTCCGCTGGCCGACGCCGGGGGGTGGGCGTTCACCGTCAGGTCGATGAGCATGTGCTCGTGAGTGAGGGTCTGTCCCAGGTCCGCGGGTGAGATGGAGCCGAGCACCGTCTGCACTCTCCCGGACATGCTGCTACCGGCCATGGCATTCTCCTGGACGGGATGGGTTAGAGCGTGCCTAGGATGCTATCATAGCCACCTTGGGGGGTCAACGAAACGTGGGCGGCTGCATCACGGGGCTCTCCGGCGCCGGACGTCCTTGTCACCCACCGGAGCCAGGACATAGAATATTCGCGGCCCTCCCGGCGGCCTCTCCCAAGGCGGAGAGGAGGACCAGGCCCTCACCCCGGCCCTCTCCCAGCGGGAGAGGGGGCTTGTCGGGGCGGTCGGAGGGGCTGGGGTAGCGGGGACGGGCCCAGGAGTCGAGAATGAAGTACGACGTGATAGTGGTCGGAGGCGGGTCGGCGGGGTGTCCCCTGGCCGCCCGCCTCTCCGAGGACCCTGGGCGCTCGGTGCTGCTGCTGGAGGCGGGCGCCGACTACCCCGACTTCGAGACCCTGCCCGACGACCTGAAGTACAGCTACAACCAGGCCACCTACGATCTGGCTGGCCGGAACATCTGGACCTTCCCCGGCCGGCACACCTCCCGGCAGACCAACGACGGGCCGGTGGTCCGGGGCAGGGTGATGGGCGGCGGGAGCGCGGTCAACGGGGCCACCTACGTCCGGGGGGCTCCCCAGGACTTCGACGGCTGGGCTGCCCGCGGCAACGACCGGTGGTCCTACCTGAACGTCCTGCCCTTCTTCCGCCGCATGGAGACGGACCAGGACGTACAGGACGACTTCCACGGCACCGACGGCCCCCTGCCCATACGCCACTACAAGCGCGGCGACCTCCTCCCCTTCCAGGAGGCCTTCTACCAGTCGTGCCTGGACGCCGGATACCCCGAGTCCCCGGACGTCAACCACCCCGAGGCCACGGGCATAAGCCCCACGGCCACCAACAACGTCGACGGCGTCCGGGTCAGCACGGCCATGGCGTACGTCAACCCCAACCGTCACCGCATGAACCTCACCGTCCGGGGCAACGTGCTGGTGACGCGGGTCCTGTTCTCGGGAAAGAGGGCCGTCGCCGTCGAGGCCGAGAGCGGCGGGGAGAGGTACGTGGTGGAGGGCGGGGAGATCATCCTCAGCGCCGGGGCCATCAAGTCGGCGCACCTGCTGATGCTCTCGGGGGTCGGGCCGGCCGACCAGCTCCGAGGCTGCGGCGTCCCCCTGGTACAGGACCTGCCGGGGGTCGGCCAGAACCTGAAGGACCACCCCCAGGTGCCCGTGCAGCTCGCGGTGCGGGAGGGGTTCCCCATGGACCCGGACGCCCCGCGGCGTCAGGCCATCCTCAGGTTCACCGCGACCGGGTCAGGGGACGCCAACGACCTGGCGACCCAGCCCACCTCCTTCGCGTTCAAGCTGGGCGGGTCGCCCAGGGTCCACGACGGAGTCCGCATCACTCCCACGCTTTACCTGGCCCAGGGCGCGGGGGAGCTGCGGCTGACGTCGGCCGACCCCCACGCCTACCCGTCCATCGACTACCACTACATGGAGAACGCGTGGGACCGCCGGCGCATGAGGGAGGTGGTGCGGACCACCGTCGGGCTGCTGGACAACCGGGCTTACGACGGCATCGTGGCCGCCAGGGTCGCGCCCACCGACGAAGACCTGTCCACCGACGACGCCCTTGACCGCTGGATCATGGACGCCCTGGCGGTCTGCCAGACCCAGCACATGGCGGGCACGTGCAGGATGGGGCCGTCCTCGGACGCCACGGCCGTGGTGGACCAGTACTGCCGCGTCCATGGAGTCGAGGGGCTCAGGGTGGTGGACACGTCCATCATGCCCGACGTGGTGCGGGTGCCCACCAACTGCAGCGCCATCATGATCGGCGAGCGGGCCTCGGACCTGGTCCGGGAGACGATGTAGGGGGGCTGCCAGGGAGCGGCCAACCTCGTCTGTCGGTCCTCTGCTGGTCCTACTGGCCTTACTGGACAGGTGGAGCGCCGGATATGGCCGCGAGCGCTTGGTCAAAGGTCTTGATCTCCCGGACGCCACGTCGCCGGCAACTGGCCAGGTGGCACAGGTCCCGGGCTTGCAGAGTCGGATATCGCTCATGCAGTCGCCGGGCCAAGGCCACGTCCGCCTCCTCCAGTGGCCAGACCTCTACTGCGGCGCGGGCCATTAGCGCCAGCGTAGCATCCAAGGTTTGCAGCCTTCCAGCGGGTAGGTATGCGTGGGCCAACTCTTGCATGACCTCTGCCGAAGTGCACAGTGGCGTGCCACTCCTGCTGGCTTCGACAAAGAAGGACTGAGCGGGCGTCCGGAATGCATGAGGGCGTCCTACCGCGTACATGAAGACGTTGGTGTCGACGAAAATCATGTTCGGGCAGCTCCTCGTTGGCGCGACTCGCTCATGGCCTGCAAGTGCTCGCTCCAGTCCGGCTCCGTCTCCGGCCCCTCCAGCGCGGAGCACGACTTGAAGAACTCTTCGACATCTTCCGGGGCCTCGAACAGGCGGACGCGCAGGCGTGTTTCGAGGCGCTCACGGGCGGCCGCCCGCAGCCAGGCGCTCAGGGACATGCCCTCCCGCCGTGCCTGGTGAACAAAGCGGTCGCGGTCGTCGTCCGGCATAATCAATTGCACTCTGGCCATATCGCTCCCCCGTCTAGTCAACGCGAGTGTGTAACATCCTTACACATGCCTTCGTTCAAGTCAAGCGACGGTAGGCCAGCGACGCGTGCGGGGGGATGCCGAGCGGCATAGCGAAGCCTCTGAGGCCATCGAGGCCCGGCACCGTCGAGCGCCCGTCAGCCGGGAGACGGGTAAGGAGCGGGCGGTCGGCTACCGGTCAGTCCGGTACAGGTAGCGGATGTCCCACAGCCCGTGCAGGGTGGGCGTCAAGTTGCCGAAGACGTTTCGCACCGCGGACAGCCGCTCGGAGAGGGTCGTGTAGACCACCGGCACGTTCTCCGCCGCCAGCTCCTGGGCCCGGTGGTAGTACTCCACCCGCTTGGCGTGGTCCAGCTCCTGGCTGGCCAGGACGTACAGCTCGTCGATTATGGCCTCCCACTTGGTGGCGGGGACCGGCTGGTTGGGGTACCACAGGTGCAGGCTCTCGCTGCTGTGCCAGAAGCTGATGCCGCCGTAGGGGTCCGAGCCTCCGGTGAAGCCGATGATCATGGCCTCCCAGTCGTAGGTGGTGGTGAGCTGGGAGACCAGGTCGCCGAAGGGGATGGTCCGGTAGTCCGCCCCGATGCCTATCGCCTGGAGGCCCTCGTGGACTATCTCACCGACCGACTCGCGCACGTTGTTGCCCTCGTTGGTCACCAGGGTGAACTCGATCTCGTTGCCGTCGGCGTCCTCCCGTATCCCGTCCCCGTCGGTGTCGAGCCAGCCCAGGCCGTCGAGGATCTCGTTGGCTTTGGCGAGGTCGTACTCGTACCTCCGGACGTTGGGGTTGTGGAAGTCCCCGGCGGCGGGGCTTACGGAGGCCCATTGGGGGTAGCCCTGGCCGTGCTGGACCTCGTCGATGATCCTGTCCTTGTCGATGCTGTGGGCGACGGCCCGGCGGAACCCGGTGGTCCGGAACCACTTCAGCATTTCCGGGGCCACGTAGCGCTCACCCGTGCCGGCATTCGTCCCGGGGTTCATGTTGAACCCCACGAAGGTCGTGCCGAAGGCCGGGCCCCGCCTGTACATGGTGAAGTTCCCCTCGGCCTGCAGCGGCTCCAGCATCGCCAGCTCCTCGCCCAGCACCCCGTGGGAGTCCGACTCGCCGGCCAGGAACTTGGCAAGTTCGGCATCCAGGTCCGGGACGATGACGCGGACGATCTTATCCAGGTAGGGTAGCGCGTTGCCCGAGGCGTCCTTGAGCCAGTAGTCCGGGTTGCGCTGCATGACAACGGTCTCACCCGGGACGTAGCTCTCTATGGTGAAGGGGCCGGTGCCTATAATCTCCGCCGGGTCGGTGGAGATGTCCCACGTGGAGACGAAGGTGCCGTCGTCCACGTGCCTCTCCAGGATGTGCCGGGGGTATATGGCGGTGCCCATGGAGCGGAGGAAGGGGGCGAATGGCACCGGGAGGACGCACTCGACGGTGTAGTCGTCCAGCGCCGTGACTGTCATGGGGGCCTCCTGCCACTGGCCGGTGGCCTCGTCCAGGGTCCGGAACTGGAACGCCGCACGGCTGCTGGCGGGTATGTCGTCGTTGTAGATGATGCGGTTGAAGGTGAAGTCCACGTCGTGGGCGGTGAAGGGCTGTCCGTCGTGCCACCTCACGTCCCTGCGCAGATGGAAGGTCCATGTCAGGCCGTCGTCGGAACGCTCCCAGGACTCGGCCAAGGACGGCTCCACCTGGTCGGTGAGCCAGGAGGTCTCTGTCAGGCCGTCGAAGACGGACCCCAGGACCCCGGAGGAGGAGGCGTCGTTGGAGATGGCCAGGTTGAAGGTGAGGGGCTCGGAGATAGTGGCGAAAGTCAGGGCGCCGCCCCTCTTTCCGATGGAGTACTGGAACTCCTGGGCGTTCTGCTTGAGCTGCTCGACGATGGTCGACGTGGGCGGAAGGGTGGGCATGGGAGGGGGTGTGGGCTGAGGCGGAGGCTCGGGCGTGGGCGCAACGGTGGGCGCGGGCCGAGGTGTGGCCGTGGGCCTGGGAGCTGCCGTGGGCTGGGGTGCGGCCGTCGGCCGGGGCGTAGGCGCGACGGTGGGTGCGGGCTGGGCAGTGGCCGTCGGCTCGGGTGTGGGCGCCACAGTGGGCGCCGGCGGAGCAGTGGGCGTAGGCTCAGGCGTGGGCGCCGCGGTGGGCGGAGGAGGAACTGTGGCCGTGGGCTCGTCGTCGCCGTTGCAGGCGGCCAGTATCACCACGAATGAGGCTATGAGAAGTAGGACAGGGGTCCACCGGAAGGTGACCTTGCGCGCCGCCGCGTGCAGCCTTGACATAGACGGGCCTCCAAGAAGTGCTAGTGGAACGTTCAGGGCCGGTCGCGGAGCTCCTGCAGACCGGTATCCGCTTGACGGCGCAGCCTGTTGGCGTTCAACCGTTCCTGGTCAACGGCTTTGAATGCGTCAACGGTAAAGGGCCGCCAGGAGTTCCGGAGAGCGCGTATGGCCCCCTCCTCCCTTGCGGCCGCCTCGACCAGCAGGTTGTACATTGGCAGCAGGTAGCTGGACTGGGGAAGCCCCCGGACCTTGCGGCCAAGCTCGCCCATGCGCAGGTTGAACCCGTCCAGCGACTGCAGCACCTCGGTCCGGTCGCACCCGCCGTCGGTCTTGCGCCAGTCGTTATAGCGTTGGTGGAAGGCGTCCCACTCTGCCAGGAGGTCCTTGTAGCCGTCGGCGAACTCCTTGACCTCGGCCAGCTTCTCCTGGGGGTCGTCATCGACGAGGTCCTTGGTCATCCGCCTGGTGTCCCTCAGGACGTCTTCGCTCTCCTCGATGGCGGCGTCCATCAGGTCCAGGGGCGGACCCGTGGCGCTAGGCGGGGGCTGGGGGGCTCCGGCGTCAGGGAAGCCGGGCGGGTCCCGGGCCAATAACGCGTCGTTCACGGCGAACAGGGCGTCGAGCTCGGCCTCGGCCGCCTTTTCCAGCGCCCGGGCAATGTCCTCGGTGGCGTCCGCCGAAGGCAGCTCGCCCGCGGCGTCGACTATGCGTTCGAACTGTGAGATAAGCTGCTCCAGCCGAGCGAGGACAGACGCCGCGTCCATACGACGGGCGTCTTTTTGGAGCTCGGCGAGGTCGTCGTGGAGCTTGTTCCAGTCGCCCCTGAGGGCGCCCAGGGCGTCGGAGAACTCCTTCAGCGCCTCCCTCTCCTCGGGGTCGGCGGCCTTCTCCAGCTCCTCCTCCAGCTCCAGTATCATGTCTTCCACGTTCCTCTGGGCCCGGGCGGCGTCGGATCGTCGCTGCTCGACCAGCTCGAAGAGGGAGAGGTTGTCGGGCTGCCAGCGGTCGCGGAGCTGGCGGAAGGCCGCCTCTTCCTCCTCGGCGGCCGTGATGAGAATGTCGGCAAGCTCCCGGGTGACGGCGGTCCTGGGAAGGTCCCCGGCCTGCCCGGTCACGCCGGCGAAGCCCACGGCGAACTCCTGCAGGGCCTCGTGTACCGAGCTTCTGTGGCAAGAGGTCAGCCCGGCCCGCCAGCCGTCGAACTCCTGCTGGAACCCGTCACACTCCTGGTCGACGGCCTTCAGCCGGCTCGCGAAGTCGTCCACCGCCATGCGGTCGCCGGGGGACAGGGGCTCGGCGCCCTGGCCGGAGGGCGACTCCGTGGGTAGCGTCGCCGGTTGGTCGTCGCCGGGTCCGCCGCAAGCGACCAGCGAGGCCAGCAGCAGCGGCGCCAAGAGCAACAGAATACGGGAGCCAAATCGTACCTTCATGAGCTACTTGCTCACCCCCACGAAGTCACTTACCAGGTCACCTCTGAACTCGCCAACGAGCAAACGTGCTACCGCGCCGGCCAGGGTCTCCGGCGTGTCCGCCAGGACCACCAGGACGTGCCGGTCCTGGTTCTGGTCCAGCACGGTGACGGACGTCCTTTCCAGCTCCAGGTCGGGCGCGAAAGGAGTGCCAAGGGTGTCGTCGATGCGTACCCCGGCGGCCTGGAGGTACCGGCTCATGGGAAGGGCGTCGTCGTACAGTCCCAGGAACACCGTGTCCCGGCTCAGGTCTTCGACCCCGCGAATCCGGGCAGGCATCCCGTAGGCGGCCAGGCCGTTCTTCATCTCGACGCCTATGTCCCAGAGGGACGGCTGCCCCAGCAGGATGTCCACGCCCGCCTCGGGACCGGCCTCGTAGAAGTGGGGGAAGTCGGCCAGTTCGTACTCCCGCTCGCTGGAGGTGAGATAGTCGGCGATGTTGGACACCAGCCTGTCGTTGTCCAGCAGGGAGTTGTGGGGAGGTATCAGAAAGGTGAGGTCGGCGATGGCCAGAACGTTGCGGCGGTCGCCCCAGGCCATGGGATGGAGGCCCTCGGTGGTGTCCAGCAGCGAGGACCTGGTGTTGGAGTCGGGAAACGCCAGGCCGGGGCCCGACGACCGGATGGACCCGGCGGCGTACAGGGTTATGGCGTCCACGCCGGCGGTGAGCTCGTGGGGCTGGAACTCCCTGATGATGATGTTCTGGAAGTTCAGGTCGTACTCCTGCATGTTGTAGAGGTAGTCCGGCTGGAAGCTCAGTCCGAACCTCTCGGCCAGGGTGTTGATGTGCTCGTGGCGGGTCGGGTCGGAGACCAGCAGCAGCTTCCCGCCCTTCCGCACGAACCGCTCCACCAGGGCCGCCTCCGCGTCGGAGTACGGGGCCTGGGGAACGATGACCGCCAGGCTGTCGGCCCGCCGCAGCTTCTCCTCCAGCTGGGGCAGCCGGCCGTTCTGATCGAAGTAGTCGAAGGCGCCGATGAGCTCCACGTCGTATCCCCGGTTGGCCACACGTGTGGTGAGGGTGACGAGCTCGTTCTCCGAGAAGGCGTTGCGGTGCAGGGCGTCCACCAGCAGAAGGCCCCTCCTGACCTGGGCCGCGGGCGAGTCTACGAACCCGCCCGAGGGGACACTGGGCGAGGTTATCTGCTGATAGGGAATCTCCACCGGGGGCGGCTGGTCATAGCCTACCCGGTAGAAGAGGAAGTACACGACCACAAACGCCGCGGCGGCAAACAGGGGCAGGAGCGCCAGTATCCCCAGCTTACGGGCCATGTCCCACGTACAGATAATAGGCGTTGGGGTGCCCTATCTCCATGGGGAGGTCCGGGATGGGGTCTTCCTGGCCTATGGCCAGCGTGCCGTAGAGCATCAGTCTTCGCATGGTCTCGAGAGTCGGCGCCCCGGCGTCCGGCTCCGCTCCGGACGCGTCCGGGAGCGTGTCTCCGCCCTTGGAGCCCCCTGCCAGCAGGGCCAGTGCGTCGGCGAGATCGGAGTCTCCTCCGGCCTCCAAAGGCTCGAGGACCCGGCGCAGTTTTTCAAAGAACTCCCGCTGCGCTTCCAGGTTCACGTCCACCAACCCGTAGCGGGAGATCCCCGCCAGCTCCGCGGCCTTTTCAATGGCATGACTGTCCGTGCCGATCTCGTCGGCCAGGCCCAGGGTTACGGCTTCCGTCCCGAAGTAGACGCGCCCCTGGACCAGCTCGTCCCGGGACATTTTTAGCCTGTCGCCCCGTTCGCTGACGACTATCTGGGCGAACCTCCCCTTCAGACGGTCCGTGGCGGCGATCCACTCTCTCCTCGGGCCTCCGTCCAGCTTGTGGGGCCCGCTGAACACCACGGACTCGGCGGGGATGGACGGGATGAAGGGCCCGATGCGGGAGACCACGCCCACGTTCCCCGTGAGTGACGACGGCTGGGTGTACAGGTATGAAGCGCCCATGGACATCAGGTAACCGCCGCTGGCCACCAGGTCGTTCATGACCACCACGACGGGCTTCTTCTCCCGGAGCTCGCGGGTCTCTAGGTACAGGCGTTCGCTGGCGGTCGCGGTGCCGCCGGGGCTGTTGAGCTTGATTACGACGGCCTTGATGGAGTCGTCGCGGAGGGCGTAGTGGAGATACTCGGTGATGCCGTAGGCCGACAGCTCGTTGATGACGGTGTAGGGCACGTGGATCACGCCGACCTTGGGCTTGCCGGGGAAGGCGTAGACGAATATCAGCACGCCCGCCGCTATGCCGAAACCGGCCACGGCGGGCACGACGACGTACCACGCGGTGAAGATTCTCTTTAGGGCCGCTAAGAGACCCATTGGCTACAACGCCGGTGCCGGGGGCCGGGTCCTGGACCGTTGCTTCTCAAAGGCTCTCCTCGGAGACCCGGTTGGCGGGCGGGAGTCCATGCCACGTGGGGGCAAGTGGCGTCGGCTGCCAATTGTACTTGAATGTTCCTTATGTTAGCAACCGAATGTTAACAACATGTTAGCAGCCGAATGTTAGCAACCGATGGGGCCCGGGGACCGGCGCGGCGTTCAGCGGCGCCACTCGGCTATGTTCCACATCTCCGTGTCCCAGCCGTTGATCCGGACGCCCCGCAGGGTGTTCAGGTGGGCGGAGACGAAGCCCCGGTCCACCAGGGGGATCTCGTAGTAGGCCTGCACGTGCAGGTCGTTCAGCCGCTTGACCAGCGCCTCCCTCTCGGGGCCGGTGCTGGTCTGGGCAAGTCGGGCGTAGGCCTCGTCGTACTCCGGGTTGCAGGACCGGGCGTTGTTGTCGCCCGACCAGTTGTTGTCCCGGGTCTGGATGTGGCTGCAGAGGGGGCCCGACAGGTACTCCTGCGGGTCTATGCCGGGGCCCGAGGCGTACATCTGCACGTCGGCGAAGAAGCGGCGGTAGGACGCGTCCCTGTCGGCCACCGGGTCGCCGCCGAAGAAGACGCTGGCGTCGTGGTCCACAAGCTCGGTGTCGATGCCTATCTGGCGCCACCAGTCCCGGATGAGCGCCTGGGTGTCCTGGCGGATGGCGTTGGTGGAGGTCTGGTAGACGATGCGCAGGGGGACGCCGTCGTGTTCGCGGACCCCGTCGCCGTCGCGGTCCAGGACACCGTTCTCGTCCAGCAGCATGTTGGCGCCCTCGATGTCCTGGGAAAGGCACCCGTCGTTGGCGGTGGAGGCATAGATGGGGGGGCCGGCGATGAGGTTGCACTCGGGCTCCCCTGCGAAGCCGTAGAGCCGCCCGGCTATGAGGCCGCGGTCGATGGCCATGGACATGGCCTGGCGGATGGGCTGGAAGCTGAGGAACGGGTGGGGGTTTCGCCCGTCCAGGTACTCGGAGCGGTCGTCGCCCAGGGCCGGGTCCGCGTTGGTCTGGTTGACCACTATGCGCTCCACCAGGCTGGTGAAGGCCACGGCCACCCGGGCCAGCCCGGCCTCCTCCATGGCGGCCAGGGTCTCGGGCTCCACCTGCAGGTTCCAGGCGTAGTCGGCCTCGCCCCTCTCCATGACGGCCCGGGCAGCCGAGATGGCGTCCCCGCCGCCCCTTAGGAGTACCCGGTCGAAGTAGGGCCTCTCTCCCCGGTAGAAGGGGTTGCGCTCGTAGACGGCCCGGTCGTTGGTCTTGAAGTCGACGATGCGGTAGGGGCCGGTGCCCAGGGGGGCGGTGTTCTGCTCATGGCAGGTCGTGGCGGCCGCGCCGACGCAGCCGGCGAACTGGGCCCCGCTGATGATGGGGGATCCGGCGCTGACGAAGGCGTTGTAGGGATAGGGCGTGGGCGCCTCGAAGCTGATCCGGATGGTGAGGTCGTCGACGGCCTCCACCGAGGCGATGCCGTCGAAGGAGCTCTCGCCGGTGCAGCCCGTGTCCTCGTCGGTGCAGTAGCGCCAGGTGAAGACGGCGTCCTGGGCCGTCACGTCGCTGCCGTCGGACCATTTCAGGCCCTCTTTCAGCTTCCACGTGATGGACGTCAGGTCTTGGGAGACCCCGCCGTTGTCCAGAGTCGGGATCTTGGCGGCCAGGGCCGGCGCCAGGTTGCCGTCGGGGTCGTACCTGGCCAGGGGTTCCAGGGTGATCGCCGCGGCGTCCCTGTCCTTGAAGCCCGAGGAGAGGTAGGGGCTGGGCACCGTCGGCGCCTGCCAATACAGGATAGTTAGGACCTCCTCTTCCACCTCCGGGACCGGCGCCTGGGTGGGGGCAGCGGTCGGCTTCGCCGTGGGCGTGGTCCCGGCCGTGGGCGTCTCCACCTCCGCCCCGTTGCAGGCAACGAGCAGGAGCAGGGCGACGAGGCCCAGGGTGTATGTCAGGGGTCTGGGCATGGGCGGGCTCTCATATGGGCGCCGGGCCAGGGGAGCCGGGTCGCGGTGTGGGCTCATCGTGATGGCCCTCTACGACGGGCCACGTGCCCTCCGGCGATCAACGGGGAACAGGGTAGTGCAAAGGCGGAAAGGCTGTCAAACGGACTGTCTGACCATATGGCGCTGCCAATACAGTTTAGAACAGGTTCAGTCGCCCATAGCCCCGCCGATGTCCCTGCGCTTGGATGCCCAAGAAGTGGCTGCAAAGAGGACGACTGTGTATGCGAGGATGGTGACGAATGATTGTACGTCCGAAGAATTTCCCCCGAACTCCGCGGTTGTCCAAGAGCGAAAGCTCTGAATGAGAAGGTAGTCCACGATCTTGGCAAGCGTGTCGTTAAGTTGGAGAAGGGGCGCGACAATGGACTCCACAATGAAGTATCCAGCTGAGAGCGCCATTCCTGCACCGCGAGAGGCGGTAAGCACCGTGGTAAAGACACTGAGTGCTATGAACGGCACGAGACCATACAGGGCCTTGAAGAAAATTATGACAACGTCGGACCATCTGCCGGAGTCGGCAAGCCCGCCCGACTCGTCTGGGGGGATCAAGGCGGCAGTGAGGCTGGACACTACTGCCACCAACGAGATGACAATAAGCATGGCAAAGCAGAACCGGATTAGGAGGAGGAGTTTTGCGGAGAGGAACTTCCAGCGACCAATGCCTCCGCTAAGGACCGTCCGTAGAGTACCCCAGCCGTATTCGGACCCCAGAAGGGAGGCTGCCAGAATCATGATGAGCAGAGGGCCTAACGCAAACGGGCCCAAGGACGAGAACCCGGAAATACTTGCGGTAACGCTGCTGGGGAGAGTGAAGGTCTTACGAAGCTCCTCTGCAGCTCGGAAGTTGTCACACTCCCCCTTGGCGTGCCATACCTCCGCCTCCCTGAGGAAATGCTCTCGTTGCGACTCAGTGAGCTGCTCGAACCCTGATGGCAAGCGATCATTGGCGAAATCCGCGCACGTCATTGTCGCGGAGATCTTCTGATCTTCATCAAACGAGATGCTGTAAGAGACGGTACCACCGCTGACAACCTCCTGTACCGTGTCGTTGTGGTAGGCCAGATAGTTGACCCAGATGCCGAGCTGTGACACCAAAACAGCCAGTGCGAGGAGTATCCAGGGCATGCGGAGTCGGCGGAGCTTGAACCATTCCCACTTGGTGAGACGGAGGGTCTGCTGCATCAGCATCGTGTGCACCCCCTGGGTTGCGTATTCGGGCACCCAACAGTGGCGGATGTCGAGATCACCATCAATATCCAGGCTTGAGTCGTTATACTCTTCCTCCCTCGTCGCCGGTGACTTCGAGGAAGTATCTCTCCAGTGAACCACGGCCGGACTTTGTCTCTATCACGTAAACATCCGACTGTCCTAGGGCCGTTGAGATCCCCGCCGACCTATCGCTTGTAGCCGACACTACCACTTCGCCATTCTCGACCCGTACCTGTTCGATCCAATCCAGTGCGGAGAGGACCACCACGGCCTTCTCATCGTCAGTGGTCCTGAGTCGAACTTCGTTCTCCGATTGGAGAATGTCTGGGACGGTCCCCTGGGCGATGAGCATTCCGTTGGACATGATGACTACGCTATCGCACATCTGCTCCACCTCACTGAGGAGGTGGCTCGCCAGAAGAACCGTTCTCCCGTCCGCACAGAGTTCGCGGATCAGATAGCGAACCTGGGCCATGCCCGCCGGGTCCATTCCGTTGGTAGGTTCATCCAGGACGAGAACCTCGGGATCGCCCAGAAGTGCAAAGGCCAAGCCTAGTCGTTGCTTCATACCGAGGGAGTATGTGCTGAAGCGGTAATCTCCACTCTCTGACAGACCGACCCTTTCTAGCAGGCCATCGATGTCTTCCGGCGCGCCCCGGTCAAAAATACCTTGGAAATAGCGGAGATTCTCTCGACCCGTGAGATAGGGATAGAAGGATGGATACTCTATGATCGCACCGACGCGGCGCAGCGATTCTTCGAGTCGGTCGGGAGAGCCAAAGAGACTGAACCTGCCGGAGGTCGGCCGCACAAGGCCAAGCAGCATTCCCATTGTTGTCGTCTTGCCGGAGCCGTTAGGACCAAGCAATCCGAAGGCGTGACCGCGAGGCACGGCCATAGAGAGATTGTCCACGGCGATTTTGCGTCCATATATCTTGGTAAGTGCCTCGGTCTCAATGACGGGTCTGTCTTTGCTCATGCCAGATACTCCTGCGTGTTCTCTAAACGCGGAAGCCGCCAGATCGAGGACTATCTGCGTCCATACAATCAATCCTCGTAGCCCTCCGCCGTCGAAACGCATCCTGTCCCGGAAAAATTGCATCATCAGCTCCCCGTATTCTCGGCGGAACTCCTTTGGGTAGGCTACGAGGAGCGCTCTGTAGACCCTTTCCGAGACCATGTCAGACGCCTAGCCTCCGCACCACGTCCGTCCATCGCCTCCTCGCGGTGCGAACGAGCTGTTCCATTCGGGCCACCTCTGCCTGGAGAGTGCGTACACCCAGATCGGTCAGACGGTAGTAGCGACGCCGCTCATCATCTAGGTCAGGGTCTGGCCGCTCCGAGCTCTCTTCGATCAAACCAGCCTTCAGCATCTGCTTGACGGCTCCGTACAGTGTGCCCGGCCCCATTGTGACCGCTCCCTCGGTCAATACTTCAATCTCCTTCATGATCGAATAGCCATGCTTGTCCCCAGTGGTCAAGGCGACCAAGATATGCAACTGCGAAACCGGTAATGGAAGCAGGTCCGAAGGCATCTGGCTCGACATTGTCAGCTTACGTATCTGAAGGGGAAAAGCCTATTCAATGCCCACACTCCCGTAACATATATCGCAGGACGCTATACTGGATAGCAATATAGCGTAGGCCAATATAATGTGTCAATGACTCTCCCTGGGTGGCCTCCTGGAGTTCGCGGTCCGGCGGCGGATTTCGTCTATAGGCGCCGGATTCGGTACTAGGGCTCTATCAGCCCCTCCTGGGGCATGGTCCAGGGCAGGCTGTAGAACGGCGCGAACTGCGGGGCGGGCGGGATCGGCATCTCTCCGAAGGGCACCTCGATAATCACCGGGGCCCTGCGCTCCAGCGCCAGCGGAATGAGCGTCTCCAGCTCCGTCGGGTCGCTTGCCCTCATGCCGACCGCGCCGAACGACTCGGCGAACCTGACGAAGTCCGGGTTGCTCAGGTCGGTTCCATAGGCTCCGCCAAAGGCGTCGTCCAGGTCGCGTGCCACGTTGCCGTAGGAGTCGTTGTTGAAGACGACGGTCACGACGTCGATGCCGTACCGGACAGCCGTGGAGAGCTCGGACGAGTTGAACATGAACCCGCCGTCTCCGGTCATGCAGACCACGGGGCGGTCGGGCCTTGCGACCTTGACGCCCAGGGCCGTGGGGAAGCCGTAACCGAGGTTGAACGAGTAGCCGGAGTCTATGTACGTCTTCGGGCAATGCACCTGCCAGTGAGTCCGGGCATAGTAGCCGAACTGCGTAACGTCCCAGACTACGAAGGCGTCCTCGGGGACCCCCTTGCGGATCGCTTCCAGGATGGGGTACTGGGGCTCCTTGAGCCGGATGTCGTAGTAGGCTATCAGCCTGCGTGCGGCGCTCACCGCCTCTGCCGGCGAAGGACGGTCTCCCGCCCCGGCCTCGATGAGATGGGGAAGCAGCGCCTCCATGGTCGCTCCGGCATCGCCGTGCAGGGGAATGGTGTCGGCCCCGTGCTTTGTGAGCTCCGTGTCGTCTATGTTGATGTTGACCAGCGTGGACCCCTCGCGGGCGGGATAACCCAGGGAGAAGCGAGCGCCAATTCCTATCACCACGTCGGCGGACTGCATCACCTCGTAGAGCTGGTTCATCTCCTGTCTCTCGCCCCTGGGACTGAAGCAGGAGCCGTAGGACAGCGGATGACCATCGGGGATGACCCCCTTGCCGCCGCTGGACGTAATGACGGGTATGTTCGTCGCCTCGGCCAGCTTGACCAGCGTCTGCTCCGCATCGGACCGCGCCACGCCGCCTCCCGCGTATATGAGAGGCAGCGCGGACCTGGAGATGACCCGCGCGGCCTCCCGGAGGTCTTCCGGGCTGGGCACGATGGGAGAGACGGCGGCGGGACTCTGCAGCCTCACCTCTTCCCGCTCCACCCCGGCTTCGGGCGGCACCTCAATCAGCACGGGACGGGGGCGGCCGGTGCGCATCTGCCGGAACGCTTCGTACACGACGTCGGGAACTTCGCGAGGCCTGGATGCCTGTTGTTGCCACTTGGTCACGGAGCGCACGGCGCCGGCCTGGTCCGCGATTTCGTGGACGGCCCCACGGTTCTTGCCGATGGCGCCGCGGGGAATCTGGCCGGCTATGAGGAGAACGGGCGTGGAGCGGGAGTACGCGTTGGTCAGGCCGGAAGCCGCGTTGTAGAGGCCAACGCCCGGGACCACCAGCGCTACTCCCGGCTTACCCGACGCACGCGCATAGCCGTCGGCCATGTATGTCGTCGCCTGTTCGTGCCGCGTGGCGATCAAGCGAATGCCGGGCTCGTCCCGGATCGCGGCGACGATGCCGTAAATCTGTATGCCCGGTATTCCGAATACGACCTCCACGCCCTCCCCTACAAGCGATTTGGCAAGCGCTTCCCCTCCGCTCAGCTCGACCATGTCCTGCCTCCCCCGTATCACAGACGCGGTGATGTACTGTTCCAGCGACCGACGAAAGGCGCACTGGGAACAAGGGCCGCGCCCATTGTACGCGCGGCTGGTGTTGTACGCCAGACTCAGCTGCGCCTGCCAGGCCTCACCGAGTCCAGGGAGCGCGGGGGAGGACTCTCCTATTGCAACGCCGCAGCTCCGGCGTCAGAATGTAGGCGGGGAGAGATTGGACCCATTGGGTCCTTCTCTTGCATCACGTAAAGGGGGTCCAAGCATGGGCACAATATCCGTGAACCGGCTGGCTGGTCTGTCCCTCATATTCGGCCCGATAATCGCCTTCGTCTTCTTTCTCATAGAGCCGGGCGGACTGCTGATAGACAGCGCCGAGGTGTCGGACGCTGTCGGCTCCATAACGGCCAAGGGCGCCAATGCCGCGCTGACCAACGTGACCAACATCGGGATAATCCTTGGCCTGGCCCTGATCCTCTCGGGCCTCTATGCGCTGATGCGGAACGTGACCCTGCAGGGCAACGGGAAGGCGCTCGTCCAGATGGGCTTCTTCATGATCTTCGTCGGACTGTCCGGTTGGATCCTGGCCAGCGGCATGGACTTCATCCTGGCCGATGCCCAGACCAGCGACCAGATCAGTGCAAGCGTTCCCGTCTACTACGCCGGCTCCGCCGTCCTGTACGCCGGTGGGATCATGCTGGGGTTCGGCGGCTTCATCTTCGCGTTGGGCCTCTCCACGAGGGACGAGTTCAACCGGATAGTCTCCCTCTTGGCTGCCCTTGTCAGCCTGGCCGTAATGGTCTTCTTCGTGATAGCCGTACTCTACAACGACGGCCGCGACACCTTCATCACCCTGGCCCGGGGCTTCTACGTGCTGCTGGTTATCTGGTACGGATACCTGGGCTCCAGGCTGATGAACCGACCCGACCCCGACCTGTGGCAATAGGCAGGGTCCGCCGCCCGGGACAAGGTTGGACCAGCAAGCGGCCGGCGCACCCCTCCAAGGCCGTGGCTGGCCATCACTCCAATGAGGATTGGTGGGAAGCCCCGTCCATGATGGCTTGAGCGATGTTCAGGCCCTGAAGGTGTCCGGTGACTATGCCAAGGCCTGAGACCGCGACTCTCAGGCCTTGGCAGGATTCTACCTCACTGCTCTGCGCCCCTCGACAGCACTTCGGCTCCGTTGCAGGGATAGGCCCGACCTTCTCTTGGCAGTAGCAGGGGCCGAGGTACGCGGGTTGTGGCTGCAATATCGCCAATGGGCCATACGCCGCACGGCCGCGAGAACCACAGGGCTTGACAGCGGTTAGCCTACCTGACTACAATCTCTGGGGCTCACTAGAATGATATGATGTATCATTACGTATTCAGACTGGCCGCCCGGTATGCGTCGCCAGTCGCTGTCCTTATTGAGATAGCCTCTCAAGAAAACTAAAGGAGAGATGCGGCAATGACAACAAAAAAGGCATGGGTCCTCCCACTGCTCCTCTTGGCTCTCGCTACCATCCTGGCTTGTGGCGAGACGGTGGTAGAGCGGACCGTAGAGGTGCCGGTAGAGCGGACCGTAGAGGTGCCGGTGGAGCGGACTGTCGAGGTGCCGGTGGACCGGATCGTTGAGGTGCCGGTGGAGCGGACTGTCGAGGTGCCGGTGGAGCGGACCGTGGAGGTGCCGGTAGACCGCATCGTCGAGGTGCCTGTGGACCGGACTGTCGAGGTCCAGGTGCCCGTCGTGAAGAACCTCATAGTCAACAATCTTCAGGAGTGCGCTGATTCCTACGACCAGGAGACCGACTACTTTCCGGACAAGACCGAAGCTCAATATGCCCAGGAGTGGCAGGTCGAGTACTTCGACAACTACAAGGTGCTGACAGTCGACACCGACACCAGCCCGGATGTACAGAACAACATCAAGTACGTGTTGGTGCAGTGTGGGACGCTGGCGCCGGCCATTTCCGGGGAGCTTGCGGACGCCATGGTCGTCCAGGTGCCCGTCCAACGCTTCTGGGAAGGCGGCGGGGCAACATTCGCCGCACTGGATGCCCTTGGTGTCCTGGACTCGCTCATCGGCGTGAACACAAGGACGTCCGGTTCTCAGAACCACTTCATTCCGGACGTCATCGCCCGCGTTGCGCAGGACGACGTACACAAGGAGACGAGCTACGGGGAAGACCTGGAGCTGATCCTGGACGGCGACCCCGACGTCTACTTCCAGTACAACGGGGACGACTGGCGGAGCAACGCCCTCCAGGTCGGTGTGCCTGCCATTCACTACTCGCCTTTCTCGGAAGGTCCGCTGGGTTCCGCGGAGCAAGTGAAGTTCGTATCGCTGTTCTTCAACCTGGAGGCCCGAGCCGAGAGGTACTTCGACCCGATTGCCGAAGAGTACAACAGGGTCAAGGAGCTGGCCCAGGGCCAGGCCGAATCTCCCTCCGTCCTTCTGGGCACCATTGCAAGCTCCGGCCAGTTTCAGAGCAGAAATCGCACTCGCCTGGAGTCGATACTGATCGAAGACGCGGGAGGCAAACGTCCCCTGCTGGCAGCCGTTGACCAGGGTTTCCTGGACGGCACGGCCCATCTGGGCTTCGGCGGTGTTTCGGTGGAGACCGCCCTGGAATATGGAGAGGGCGCCGAATACTGGTTCGAGCTGGCCTTCCGCCCCAAGGAGCAGAATGTCGCCGAGTACCTGGTGCGCAATCCGCTCAACGGGAGCTTCGCTCCGCTGAATGCGGGTAACGCCTTCCACAGGTACGGCCGGGAGGTCGACTACCACAGCACCGGCGCCGTGCGTGTCGACATCCTGTTGAAGGACATGGTGAGCATCATCCACCCCGGGCTGCTGCCAACACACCAGCTCGTTTTCCTTGACAGGATCGAAACGGCCGCCGAGGTCGGGATAGTCGCAGCCAACCCCCAGGGCCCCGTCGATGAGTACATCCCGGGGGCGGACTACTTCCCTGCCAAGGTCGAAGTGAAGTGGGCCGAGGACTGGACTGTCACCTATCACGGCAACTACAAGGTCGTGAACATGGGCCCTGTGGGCGACGCCAACGCCGGTTCCAGGGAGACCTACGTGCTCCTTCAGAAGGGGACGCCGGCGCCGGAGCTCACGGGCAATCTCGCTGGGGCTCAAATCGTCCCGATCCCTGTGGAAAGGGTCTACGAGAACTCCCGCGGCGCATCGCTTGTGACGGCGCTGGAACACCTGGGCGAAGCGGAGTCCCTGATAGGGCTGGGGTACCTTCCCAGCGGCGACGTCTCCCAGACCACGCCCGAACTGGCCAAGCGGTACCAATCCGACGACTTCCTGCTTACTGGATCGGCCGACTCGTGGGAGCCGGTGGTGGACGCCGAGCCAGATCTGGTGGTCGTCCCTTTCAACGCTAGCCAGCGAGAGACGGCGCGCTCGCTGGGCCTGCCTGCCGTGTTCTACAATTCGTTCTGGGAGACACCGCTTGGATCAGCGGAGCACCTGAAATTCTGGTCGCTGTTCTTCAACAAGGAAGAGAAAGCCAATGAGCTATTCACTCCGGTCGAGGAGGCATACGTGGTGCTGGCGGAGACAGTAGCGAGCGCGGTCCCGGCCTCTGAGCGCACCGTGGTGCTGCACGGCCAGATATTCGACGGCAAGTGGCACACGCGCGGCCCGGACTATCTCGACTATCACCTGATCCGCGATGCGGGGGGGACGCCGATGCTGATCGATGAGGGCATCGCGCTGGACGCGTACGCCATCATCGCCATGGAGTCTGTGCTCGACGTAATTGAAGACGCCGACTTCTTCTTGAACGATTCGCACAATGCCATCTATCCCGACTTGGATTTTTCAGATGGGGACGAGTGGGTAAGTGCCAGGCCGCTCTACGGTGAACTGGATCCGCTGCTGAACGGGAATGCGTTCCACAAGTTCAAGACCGGAAATGACGACTACTACAAGACAGCCGTCAACTACAGGGCCGACCTCCTGCTGAAAGACCTCGTGAGCATCCTCCACCCGGAGTTGGTCCCGGACCACGAGACCCTATGGCTGGAGCTCATAACTCCCCCTTCGAGTTGAGATCGAGGGACCAGGCGATGCCATTTGCAGCGGGTAAGGGGGTGCGGATTCACTTCGACACCGAAGGAGCCGGCCCCCTGCTAGTCCTGCTGCACGGGTTTGGAGTGTCCGGAGACGCCTGGCGTGCCGGCGGCCACGACGCCGTGACTCGGGCAGGATGAGCGCGCCCAATCCAACGACCTCGACCCCCGCCCGGCCTGAGCCTGCTCAGGCATCGGAACAGGACCGCCTGCCCATTGACACGGGCTCTCGGGCCAAGCGTCAGCTGGCCATATTTGCCCTGCTTGCGGTCCTGGCCATAGCTGCAGTCATGGCGTCCCTGAGCTGGTCGTCGGTAAGCATACCGGTTGTCCAGGTGGTGACGATCCTTCTCGGCGGGGAAGCCGAGAAGAGCTCATGGCAGACCATCGTCATGGACATCCGGGTCCCGAGGGTCTTGACCGCCATGATGGTCGGCACCGCCCTGGGGCTCGCGGGCCTGCAGATGCAGACGGTGTTCAGGAACCCCCTTGCCAGCCCGTTCACCCTGGGAGTGTCCTCCGGAGCCAGCCTTGGCGTGGCGCTGGTCATTCTCGTGAGTCCGACTTCCGCGGATATCTTCTCCGGGGTTGGCGGCAGCTTCTTCACCAACCTTGGGACAGTTGCGGGCGCTGCCCTTGGCGCGGCGGCAGTGCTTTCGGTCATGCTCGTAGTCGCGTCCAGAGTGAGGGATATGGTGGTAGTGCTGCTGCTGGGGGTTGTGATGGCCTCGCTGATAGGCGCTGTCGTAACCATCCTCATCTTCTTCGCCAACGAGCAGCAGACCAGGGAGTTCGTGGAGTGGGGCCTGGGCAGCTTCAATCGCGTTCGCTGGGGAGAGATGCCCTACATGTCGTCTTCGATTGGGGTGGCCCTGATACTGGCCGTCCTGACGATAAAGCCGCTGAACGCCCTGCTCCTGGGAGACAACTATGCCCAGAGTATGGGGCTCAACGTGAAGTGGGCAAGAGTCGTCATCATGGGAAGCGCGTCTCTCATGGCCGGGGCGGTCGTCGCTTATGCGGGGCCTATAGGGTTTCTTGGCATCGCCATACCTCACATCGCTCGCGGAGTATTCGGCACGTCCGACCACCGGATCCTGGTCCCCGGCTCCTTGCTGGTCGGAATCGCAATCGCGTTGGCCTGCGGAATACTTGCCGAGCTCCCCAACAGCAACCTCAATCTGCCCATAAACGCAGCGACGGCACTGTTTGGAGGACCGGTCGCCATTTGGGTGCTGCTGAAGGCGAGAAGGGGCTTCGCCCTGTGAACCAGGTTGCGCTGGCCGCGCAGTCTCTTGCTGTCGGTTACAGAGCGGGACCAACAAAGTATCGCACTGTCCTGGAAGGCGTGGACTTAGAGCTGCACCAGGGCGAATTCGTCGGTCTGCTTGGTCCCAATGGCACCGGCAAGTCAACCCTGCTCAGGACCTTCGGCAGGATGCAGCCGCTGCTTGCTGGAAGTGTGGAGATAGATGGACGGAACATTCACCATCTGAGCAATCACACACTGGCAACCCTGTTGAGCGTTGTGCTTACGGATCGCCTCACCGTGGGCCGCTTGACGGCCTATGAGCTGGTGGGCCTGGGGCGCTATCCGTACACCGGCTGGGCCGCTGGACTCACTGCTGAAGACCACAGGATCATCCGGTGGGCCATAGGCGCAACCCGCTCTGACGATCTGGCGGCACGTGATGTCTCCGAGCTGAGTGACGGCGAACGTCAGAGGGTGATGATCGCCCGTGCCTTAGCTCAGCAACCCACCGTCATGCTGCTGGATGAACCCACTGCGTTTCTGGACCTGCCCACTCGTGTTGAGATAACGGGTCTGCTGAAGCGACTGACCCGCGAAACGGGTCTGGCAGTCCTCATGTCCACTCACGACCTGGACTTGGCGTTGCGGTCCGCTGACACGCTGTGGTTGATTACCGCCGAGGGCAGAGTCGAACATGGCGCGCCAGAGGACCTGATACTGCGGGGAACGTTACAGTCCACATTCTCCAGCTCTGAGCTTATCTTCGATTCGGACATCGGGGCTTTTAGGCCCCGCACCCCGGCCATCGGCAATGCCTTGCTGATCGCCGACGGACTCCCCGGACGGTGGATGCGACGTGCGCTGGAACGGGAGGGGTTCAGGGTTCTCGACGGCCCAGTTCCTGGCGAGGAGATCGACGTTGAAATAGCCGCCGACGGTTCCGAGGAAGCATCCGCGTGGCGATTGAAGATGGGCGGCGTAGAGCGCCGCTGCCCGGACATTGGCTCACTCATTGCTCAGATCGCCCGTTCGAGCAGCCAAGCATAGCATCAACAAAGCCGCCACCTGTCCAACAAAGGTCGCTTCTCCGACCGTCGTGGACTCTATCGTCTTCGACTGGCGTCAATGCGATAGAGGGACACCATCAGCCTGCCGAAGACCAGAAAGAACATATAGCCGAAGACCCATGTCGTGTGCCACACGTAGCCTACGTTCATACGGTCCAGCGCTTCTTCCCGGGAAAAGCCCAGCCCTGCCAGGTCGATTTCCCAGGACCACAGTAGATTGTGGTCCGGCAGAACGCTGGGCAGGCCCGGCGACAGGTATATCGCCATAATGGCGCCTATCCCCAGGACTCCCGAGATCATCGCCAAGACCGACGTTATGGAGAGCAGGTACAACCGGTCTCGCTCGTTGGGGTTGAACGCCGGGTCCCGCAGCACCAGGAGTGCAGCGAAGACAACGCCCAATACCGGCAACAGGACGGTCAAGTGTACGGCTACCGAAATATTGGTGATCACGACGGCCGTGACGTACGCGAAAATCACCGGCGGCAGCACTACAAAGGCCGCCCGGCGGAGGGCGCTGGTACCCTCGCTGGTGCCTGAATACTGACGCTTCCATAGCAGCTGAAACGCCAGCCCGGCAGTGGATGCGATCAAAAGGTTCAGGAGCAGGGCCAGCATGTAGGGAATCTGTGTGCCGGCGAAGCTCCCGATGGTATAGAAGCCGTAGTGGTCTGTGTGTATCCGGGAAAACTGCAGCAGCGGGGTCGTCAACAGGAAAAACAGCGAGACCCAGAAGAACTCTCGCAGGCCGGCCTCGCGGTCTCTGAACAAGAACCCTTGCGCCAGAACGATCCCCGTGGTGAGAGCGATGTAGGCTGTGGGCATCCAGCCGTCGTTCCCGCCGAACGAGAAGAGCGCATATCCGCCAACGATGCACAGCCCCAGCGGAAGGACCCTCAGAAGCTCAAAACGGGCTGCGTCCTGAAGCGTTGACCGGGTCTTTCCGGATGTCGTTGCTCGGGTCCCGTGCCCGACGCCGGAAGCCGTTCCCGGGTCCGGCGCCGCTCCGAGGCTAGCGGCTCCGGCGCCACGCCCGGTGACGTGGCCCAATGCCGTCTGAAAGTCCGCCGCCAGCCCTGCCAGCAACACGAGACCGGCTACCTCCGTGTGCGACAGATTGAGGGCTTCACCGAAGACCTTCAGCCGCTGAAGAGTGGGGCGGGTGTTGCCGGATTCCCACCGCGACACGGTGGCGTGGCTGTATCGCTCGGCGTAGTCACTGTCAACCGACCCCATCCGCTCTAGCAGGGCTTCCTGCGTCAACCCCCGCCGGCCGCCGCCGGGCGAAAAGGACTCGCGGTAAGACCTCATCAAGAGGCCTACCTGGGCCGCCCTGGCCCGCTGCTCGCTACGACTCCACATCGATCAGCACACACATTCCAGCTTTGGTGTGTCAAAAAAACTGCAATGCACAGACTTGTCTACGTGCACAAGCTACCATCGCAGCGGAGGTCACCAGGAAGGAGCGAGGGTCTCAGCGCCTCTGGACCTTGAGCATCGCCGTGGCGCCACTGGGACAACTCATTCGGCAAATTCAACTGCTTCTGTTAGGAGGTACGACAACATGCATCTTATTGGATCGCTCGTCTGGAACACCCGCTCTATCCCGGTATTGCTCATTGCTGCGGTAGTTGCCGCTGCCGCCCTGCTTGCGCTGTCGCCACAGGCGGCGCAGGGCCAAGCCCACGATAGCCCGGCGACCATGGAGGAGTGTAAAGAGGAATTGGCCGCCGGGCGGGCGGTGCTCTGCAGCAGAAATTCCTTCTCGGTCACCACCACCATGGCTGACGGGACGTACCACATCAACTGGAGTGAGTGGGCCGACCGGCAGAGCAACGTGGAACGCTACACCATCCAGAGGCTCCGGTTCATGTACCGCTATGACTTCCAGCTCGAGGCCGACGGCGCCGCTGTGAACCACTGGGAATACACGGCGCCGGATGTGAACAGCTGCAGGCCCTGGGGGGCTGAAAGGGACAGCATGGGGGCGGTGACCCGATGGGCCTGGTCCTGCAACGGCATCTCCAATGTCCGTGAAGACCCTTCGGGCGCATCGACGTCGATAGAGCAGCTGGACGGCAACTGGATGTCTACGTCCTGGACCGGCTCCCTGTCGGCGCCGGGACGCAAACACAACGTCCAGGTCCCGGCCCTGAGGATCCCAGGCAGCCCGGACGAGGCGCACCCGGACAACCCGCAGAGCGCAACCGATCGGCTGACGCAACAGGAGGTGGACGACAACACCCATAACCTGCTCGCCTCCGACGTTGAGATGCACCTCTATGTGATAACCGCTCACTTCGGTGACGGGGCCGCCCGGCGCAGCCACGGGCTCATCACCGGCTCACCCTTCGCTGACAGGCAGTGACTGTTGGCCGGCAGGTCGGAATGGTACATGAAGGTCCGATACACCGTTATACAGCAAGAGAACCTCCAGGACTTCGAGGAGCAGGTCAACCGGTGGGCCGCGGCGGGCTACACCATGGTCCACTTCCGGATGAAGAAGGGCCTCTACGTGGCCGTCATGGTGCTCACGCCGACGCCGCCCCTCTGGGGAGCCGGCCGCACGGAGGACTGAATGGCCCATGCCACCTGCCGCAAGGCGCTTCTATCTATGGGCTATGGGCTATGGGCAGCCGGACGCATTGGTCAGGAGGGCGTCCGTGAACTCCTCGATTCCGGTCGTCTTGTACATCTGGGCAAGCCCTGCCAGTCCACCAAACGCTTCGACCGTGCATATCATCCCATCGTACTCATCGCTGGTAATGCCGGAGTCGGGCCCGGCGAGGGCGACCTCCTCCTCGCTCAGGCAATACCAGACCGTCAAGTCCCAGACCGCGGTGTGTGCCTGCCTGACCAGGTCTCGCTCGGCGGTATGGGCCTCCCGAACGATACCGCCCAGGCTGGTCCCATCGAGGCTGCCGCGTATGCACGACGCGGTGTCTGCCCGGAACACCCCGCCGAGGTCTTGGAGATGCCAGGCCAGGCCGGCGAGATAGAGACTCAGAAGGGTCTCGTCCCGCAGGCATCCCATCTGCTGTGCCACGTCCTCGTAGTCCACGTCAGGGTGCTTCGACCAGAAGTCCGCCAGTAGATCGAACTCCGTGATGCAGTCCCGTTCATCCGGCGACAGCCTTGACAATAACCCCGCTGAATCATCGGGAGCCAAAGGGGCGATGCCGCTCGGTCCGGGACCAGCTGTTGGTTCGGGCGCGAGAGTCGGCGTGGGCTTCGAAGTCGGGGTCGGGGCTCCCTTGGAGCAGGCAAGGGACGTGATCAGCGAGGCGAGGAACATCAAGCCGAGCAGTTTGGACACAACTGATCCCACGGCGGAGTTCATGGAACAGTAACTGCTACCGTCGGGGTGACGCTTGGCCGAAGCGGTTCTTACCCCAGCATACGGCGGTACCGTCAGCGCGGAGGCCGCAGGTGTGGTCTGCGCCGCAGCTGATTGACACGAAGCTCTCGCCCGGAGGCGGTGATGCCTGTCCATACCAGTTCCGGCCCCAGCACACGGGACTACCGTCCGAACGGAGGGCGCACGTGTGCTTCCAGCCGCTGCTGATGCTGCTAAGGGACTCCCCCGGCGGCAACGCCTGCCCATCCTCGTTCAGGCCCCAACACACGGGCGTACCATCTGCGCGGAGGGCGCATGCATGGTGACCACCACTGGTGATGGATGAGAAGACTTCTCCAACTGGCGGCGATGTCCGGCCCGAGCTGGAACGGCCCCAACACAGAGCGGTGCCATCGGCGCGGAGCCCACAAACGTGGCTTGAACCGCTGCTGATAGAGATGAGGATCTCATCCGCTGGCGGCGATGATTGGCCTTCGTTGTTCCTGCCCCAACATGCAACGGTCCCATCATCCAGCAGGCCACAGGAGTGCTCGAACCCGCTGGTGACCGAGACGAACGTCCCATCCGGCGGCGACGATTGGCCAAAATCGTCTCCTCCCCTGCACGTTACGGTACCGTCCAGGCGGATTCCGCAGGCATGGGCCCATCCGCTGCTGATGGAAGCAAATCGATCAGGGAACCGGCCTCTCCACCAGTCAGGGCCCCAGCAAACGGCGGCGCCGTCCGAGTCGAGGGCACAGGTCTGATAGCCGCCGCTGCTGATGGAGACGAGGCCGACGGGAGGTTGATCCACCGCTCCGTGGTTGGTCAGATTGACCCCTGAAGGTGGCGATGCCTGTCCGTGACGGTTCAGGCCCCAGCACGCCACGGTGCCGTCGGCACGCAGGGCGCAGGCGTTCTTCGATGATGAACTGATGGACGTGAATCGCTCGCCCTCCGGAGCCGGCACCAGTCCGGACTGGTAATTGGTCCAGCACACCACTCTTCCTTCCACGGTGAGGCCACAGTAGGGCTCCACAGCGAGGGATGTGAACCGTTCGCGTTCTGGGGGTGACAATGGGAGGTAGTACACCGCCCCGCCGCCTCGGCAACTATAGAAGCCACCCGGGTCGGGAGTGCATATGCTGAGAGCGTCGCTCCCGCCCCAGCATGCAGTAGATCCGTCCTCGCGCAGCCCGCAACTATGGTCCTCGCCGACTGAGATTGCCACGAAGCGCTCGCCTTCGGGGACCCGTAGCCGCCGATCATAGCCTGCGCCCCAGCACACTGCAGTGCCATCCTGGCGGAGACCGCAGGAATGGAGGCTCCCGACATCGACGGACAAGAACTTCTCGCCAGGCGGAGGAGATGCCTTCCTATCCTGGTTGCTACCCCAACAGACGGGCGTCCCGTCCTGACGCAGTCCGCAGGAGTGGACCCAGTCTGTACTGATGGACGTAAGCCTCTCACCGGGCGGCGGCGTCTGATCGTAGTAGCCGCCTATGACCCAAACTGACCGTATGGAGACTGTCCCTCCATCCAGGTCCAGGGGTTGGTCGGTCGGAACCTCCTGGTCGTCGAGTCTGCAGTAGGTGCTGCCATCCTCGGGTCCGCATGTATGCTTACCCTCCTGTTCAAAGTCCCAACACACCGGTGTACCGTCCTCGCGCAGCGCGCATGTATGGCCTCCCACGCTTATCGAGGCGAATTTGCCATCTGGAGCAACCGATCCTCCTCCTTCGACGTTTCGCAGCCCCCAACACAGCGGAGTGCCATCCAAGAGCAGTCCGCAGGAGCGGTGCGCCGAGACACTGATTGACTTGAACCTATAGGGCGGCGCGGGTGTGGGCTGGTTGGTGAGCGTGAAGGTGAAGTCGCCGGGTAATGCGCGGTTGCTGGTGACGACCTCGGCCGTGTACTCGCCGGCCGGCAGGGGGACATGGGCCCAGTACAGACGGCTGTTATCCGGTACGCCATAGCCACCCTCCAGGTATCCGGTGGCCTCCGGTTCCACCATGTCGGTACCGGAATCGTTCTCCCTCCACAGCTTGAGGAGTACCTCTTCGGCGGACGCCACGTCGATGCGCACAAACGCCCAGCCGTCCAGGGAGAACCGGTGGGATCGGGCGTACCCCTCCATCGTGAGGCACTCCCGGTGCCATCTTTGCGAGACCCGCACGTATCCTTCGAGGGGGTCGAGCGACTCTGCTTCACAGCTCTTTATCAAGTCAGAGCTGCGCCGCACTGCGTCCGGGAGGGCAAAGTGGGTCCCGTACCGACCGTCGGTCGCCTCTATGCTGTATGCATCGCACCCGTCGCCGCCAAGCTTCCACCGCATGCTGTAGTCGAGTATTCCATAGGTCTCCTGATCGATGGTCACGACAACGTCCACGGTTTCGACGGGAGTGGTAGTGGATCCGCGGACGGTGTCCAGCTCCAAACGGAGCGTGGTCCTCCCATCGGCGTCGATGGACACCTGGGCATCTGCCCAGTCGGCGTGATACAGAATGCTTTCGAGCATGTGATGGGGGTCGGACAGGTCGCCACGCCAACCGGACAAGGCATCGGAGAGGTTGTCAAGACTCACCTCCGACCATCCGGTGGGCAGTTGACCCCAGTACTCTACTTCGTCGGCAACCGGCTGGAGTACGTAGATCAGGTTGTCGTCGTCCTCGATCCTTACCCAGCCGAAGTATGGATGAAAGCGAGTCACGTTACCCACCTCGTAGTCAGCCCAGCCAAACTCTTCAGAGCAGCCCGGGAACGAGGAACGGACCCTGAAACTTGCGGTGGTAGCCTCGCGGAGCTCCCTGTAGGCGTTTGATACCAGCTTCCATCCAGCCATTCGAGGATCCGGCGGCTGAGGGTCAATGAGATCGTCGTTAAACACGATCAGACCCTCGATCTCAGCTATAGTCATGCCTGGCCTTACCAGTCGGTGCCCGTGCAGCCTCAGCAACGCTTCGTCCATAGGACTCAGCTCCGCCCTGAGGTGGACCGCGTCGTTCATTATGCTGAGGAGCTCTGTCCGATGGCCCATTCGGCTGAAGGCGTGCACGGCCTCGTGAATCATCGCCGCCTTGAAGCGCTCCGTGGTTCGTTGGTCAAACTCGCCGAGGTCAGCGCCGCGGTCGGGCCACAGGTTGTAGACGATGATTTCGCCGCTGTTGACCCTACCTGCTCGTTCGTTATCCAGTGTCTCGGCGCACCCGAAGGAATCCTGGTGGAAACAAAACAGGCCCTGCGAATGGAGGTCGGGGACCGTAAGGCCAATGTGGGCGGCAATGTCGGGTTCGGAGTCGACGGCGACCCACTCGAACTGAAGGTCCAGGATGGGGGATAGATCGTTGAGCACCTCTCTGAATTCGCCGGCGAAGCCGTCCGGCCCGTTGATCGACACGGTTACCGGCGAGGATTGGTCCCACTTCAGAATCGGCTCCCTCGCCCAGGCTGCACAACCGATGCCCTCGTCTTCCTCCCAAACCGTGCCTACCTTGGACGCATCGCTGAAGCAGGCCCAAACGTCCCGATCGACGCCCACGATACGCTCGGGAACGTTCAAATCCAGACTCTGCGTCCCGTCCTTGCCGTATGCAAAGCTGAAGGAGATTCCCCCAGTTGGAACCCGCAGGGTAACTGTGTCGGCTGTGGCCACATGTCCGTCCGCCAGCGACACGCTCGTCTCATGGCTGCAATCGCTGACTACCTCACCATCGTGGCTGCACGTGAAGCTTATCGGGACGGTACCATCTAGCGGGCTCTCACCTACGTTGCGGACCGATACCGTAAGCTCCACGTTGGCAGTGTTGTCGGACCAGTAACCGGCCACCGTCGTATCAGCGTGCAGTGCAAGCTTCACTGGCAGGATGGGCGTGCCGGTCGGATGCAGGGTGGGCATGCCGGTCGGCTGCGGGATGGGCGTGCCGGTCGGCTGCGGGATGGGCGTGCCGGTCGGCTGCGGGGTGGGCGTGTCGGTCGGCTGCGGGGTGGGAGTATCCACTGCGGTCGTGGGACCCTCCGGCGGCGTGGCTGCGGGACCAGCGTCGTTGGAACATCCGGCGAGCATCAACGCCAGGAGCATCACTTCCAGCGCTATTGGTGCAAGTCTGCTCATTGTCAAACTCCGCTACAGGCTTGGTGCTTCACCCTGAGACTGTCACCCAAATGCGGCAGAATCGGGCCTGTTGACGCCGTTTCCTTCCCCGGCAGCAGGCCAATAGAGGTGACGACCTGGACCGACCGGACTATCTATGGGCAGCCGGACGTATTCGTCAGGAGGGCGTCCGTGAACTCCCCGATTTCGGCCGTCTTGTACATCTGGGCAAGCCCTTCCAATCCACCAAACGCTTCGACCGTGCATATCATCCCATCGTACTCATCGCTGGTAATGCCGGAGTCGGGCCCGGCGAGGGCGACCTCCTCCTCGCTCAGGCAATACCAGACCGTCAAGTCCCAGACCGCGGTGTGTGCCTGCCTGACCAGGTCTCGCTCGGCAGTATGGGCCTCCCGAACGAGGCCGCCCAGGCTGGTCCCATCGAGGCTGCCGCGTATGCACGAAGCGGTGTCTGACCGGAACTCCCCGCCGAGGTCTTCGAGATGCCAGGCCAGGCCGGCGAGATAGAGACTCAGAAGGGTCTCGTCCCGCAGGCATCCCATCTGCTGTGCCACGTCCTCGTAGTCCACGTCAGGGTGCTTCGACCAGAACTCCGCCAGTAGATCGAACTCCGTGATGCAGTCCCGTTCATCCGGCGACAGCCTTGACAATAGCCCCGCTGAATCATCGGGAGCCAAAGGGGCGACGCCGCTCGGTCCGGGACCAGCCGTCGGTCCGGGTGTGGGAGTCGGCGTGGGGTCGGGCTCACAGAAGGGTAGGCCCAGCTCGTCGAAGTCGTTGGAGCGCACGTGACGTAGCGCGTCCGGCACGCAACCGATGAGGTCGTTGCCCGACAGCTTGAGCGACCTCAGGGTGGAGACCAGGTCGAGGAGTTGGCTCAAATCAGCCGGCATCTCCTCAGTGCGGCGGAAGAAGTGGATCGAATTCAGCTTGACATCGAGTAATTGGGTCAGTTCAGCCGACGTCCTTTCACTCAACACGTTGTCCCACAGTTCCGACACTTTCCGATGGGTGAGTTGGCCCGGCAGCTCAGACGGTACCGATTCTCTATAGATGTCGGTCTCCAGGTCGATCAGTGTGAAATCGTCCAGTCCACCGGGCAGCTCTCCGAACGACTCGAGATAGGCGTATCGATTGATGCTAGACAGCAGCAAGTTCGTGAGTTGGGCCAGCTCTGCCGTTATCTCCTCGCTTGAGTCGTTGTAGACCAGGTCCAGGAACATCGGGGTGGTCAGTTGGGCCAACTCTGCCGGTATCTCTCCGCTCAAATCGTTGCCGGCCAGGTCCAAGAGCGTCAGCTTGGAGAGTCGGCCCAGTTCGGCCGGTATCTCCCCGCTCAAGTCGTTGAAGCCAAGATCCAACTCTTCCAGATTGGATAGCGGGCCCAGCTCGGGAGGTATTTCTCCTTGCAGGGCGTTGCCACCAAGGAACAGAAACTTCAGGTTGGAGAGATGGCCGAGCTCCGGTGGTATTCCTCCCCACAGCTCGTTGTTGCCAAGGTCCAGCTCTTCCAGGTTGGAGAGGTTACCCAGCTCGGCGGGTATCTCTCCGGTCAACGGTGTGACAAACAAGCTTTGTAGAGAGCCGGTGTTCAGGAGCAAGCGTTTCAGGCTGGAGAGTTGGCCCAGCTCAGGGGGTAGCGGTCCGCCCCACCGGTTATGCCGGATTCGCAATTCGATCACGCGCCCGAGGTCGTCTGTAGTGACACCTTGCCATTCGCCAATGGGCCTGTCGCTCAGCCAGTATTCGTTGTGTTTCCAGTTGGGTCCGTCCGTGGCGTGGTAGAAGGCAATCAACACCGCTCTGTCCGGTTCATTGCCGGGCTGGACAGACGCTGGCTCAGATGCCGGCGTAGCGGCGGCTGTGGGCAGAACCGTCTGGGGCTCCGCAGGCAACCCGAGTGAACCAGACCCGCATCCCAGGAGAGCTATGGAAAGGACGAGGGCGATGGTCAGGCAAGTCAGGTTTCTCGAAGAGCCCGTGCCCATCAGCAGGACGGCAGGCCCAGATCGCCGAGGTCGTTCTCCTCCACATTCCCCAATGCGCCCGGTACGCACCCGCTGAGTTCGTTGCCGGCGAGGTACACCACCGTCAAGAGGGAGAGTTGGCCCAGCTCGGCCGGTATCTCCCCGGTCAAGTCGTTGTCGGCGAGGTCCAGAGAGTCCAGCTGGGAGAGTTGGCCCAGCCCAGGCGGGATTGGCCCGCTCAGCTTGTTGTCAAAAAGGCCCAGCTGCAACAGATTGGAGAGTTGGCCCAGCTCGGGCGGGATTGGTCCGCTCAGGTCGTTGACTTCGAGTAGCAGGTCCACCAACGCCGAGAGTTGGCCCAGCTCAGGCGGGATCGCCCCGCTCAGTTCGTTGTCAAAGAGGTACAGCCGTTCCAGGCTGGAGAGTTGGCCCAACTCGGCCGGAAGCTCTCCCCTCAGAGCGTTTTCGTAGAGAGCAAGGCCGTCTACGCGCCCATTGATGTTGGTATCGACGCCGTACCACTCGTCGAGTGGCTCGTCGCTCAGCCAATTGTCGTTGTTCGTCCAGTCGGGTCCGTCCGTGGCGTGGTAGAGGGCAACCAGCGCCTCTCTGTCCGTTTCCGTGGAGGCCTCGTCCGCCGCGGGTATGAGTTCTCGCGTTGGCGTAGTCGCAGGTTCGAGCGCGGATGCCGCAGTGGGCGCGGGCTCCAAGGCCGGTTCGGCGGAGGTCGCGCCGGACGCATCCGGGTCGCAGATGCTGACATCGCGCTCCAGCTCCGCCTCCAGCCGGCCCTCGAGCTCCAGGCATGCCCCCTCAGCCCTCTCCTCCAGCTCCTCCGCATCCGACGGGCCGGACTCGAGGGTGTCGAGCGCAGCCATGAAATCGGCAAGCTCTTCCCGGTCCCCGATGTCTGTATCTACGTCCTGCAGGCCTTTCAGGAAGTCCTGTGCGACTTGAAGCACTTCCCTGGATGTCGCTACGTAGTTGCCGTGCGGGTCGGATAGATGGTCTGGCGGGCCCAGGCTTGATACCTGGTCTAAAGAGTCGCTTGCGATCCTGAGGAAGTCACTATAGAGGCCGGTGACCGCCCGCAGCATGGTTTCCGCGAAACCGCTCGCGAACTCCACGTCTTCATCGGACCAGGACTCGCTGGTCTCAAGTGGACCTATCCGCTCGAGCTCGTCACGAGAGAAGAGGGTGCCGAACAGGACGCCTTCAGCCGCAGCTTCAATCCTCTCCTCACGGGCGGCAACGATCTCCTCCATGGCTTCCGCGTATTCCTCGACCGTGAGCTCCGCGCCCCCCTGCGATCGGGCGTCCGGGGTGGGCGTCTCCTCTGCGCCCGTGGGACCCTCCGGCGGCGTGGCCGTGGGACCCGCACCGCCGGAACACGCGGCGAGCATCAGCGCCAGGAGCATCACTCCCAGCGCTATTGGTGCAAGTCTCTTCATTGTCGACCTCCGCACGCCGCGTCCCGCTCCGCGCTGGTCGGGGAATCCTCCTCGCCAACCGTCCGCTTTGCCCTGGAAGATGCGGCCCCGGCGCTCGGCCCTACTTTTCGTCGCCGTAGACCACGATCTGGAGGGACGCCGATGCGTGGAGGGTCCAGGTATTCGAAGTGCGTGCCTTGTGCACGTGTGTGTTCTCAATCCCCCAGCCGGCCTTGCCATCCTGGTCGTCCGAGTGCGTGATCCGCACCCGGGCGTTGATGTTCCCGTCGGCGCTGACCCGCACGACGACGAAGTAGTCGGTATTGGCGGCCAGGTCGATGCCGCCGCCGGGGACCGTGCCGGGGACTGTGAAGGTGTTCAGCCCGGTGGACAGCGAGGAGGGGTTGGTCAGCGTAGCCAGTCTCGTCGTGGACGGAGGCGCGCCGGCACTGGTGTGGATACTGACGGTGTAGGTGGGGAGCGTCCCGCCCGGGTTGCCGACCGTCAGGTCGAGGTCCACCGACATCAGCTTGTAGCCGCCGGCGTTGCTTCCGGTCCGGAATTCCTGTGCGCGGTCTCGGTCGAGACCCAGGGTCCCATTCGTCTGATTGGTGTTGCCGACCAGCTTGTTCCTCTGGGGCGTGTGGTTTTCGAAGCCGATGTCGAGCCATCCGCTGACGCCCACGGCGTTGAGGGACCTGATCTGCACCTTGTAGGCCGTGCCGCGGGTTAGGCCCGTCAGCTCCACGGTCCCTGAAGCCTGGCCGGGGCGCGGGTACACCATGGTGGTCTCGTAGGCGCTGTCGGGGGCGCCGGCGACCTTGTGCCGGATGGCGTAGCCGTAGACCAGCGAGCGGTCGTCGGCGTAGGGCCGATGCCAGCTCACCGTCAGCTTGCCGACGCCCGGCGTGACGCTGGTGCTGAAGCCCGGCTTCTCCGGCGGGTTGACGTTGGCCGCCGCCACCACCACGGTCCGCATGGGGGAGGTGCCTCCCAGTATGTGGGTGTTGGGGTCGCTGTCGCCCCGGTCGGTCCGCGCCCGCACCCGGACCTGCCAGGTGCCCTCGGCCAGGCCGGTGTAGATGTGCTGCCGGTCGGCGGCGGCCTTCACGGTGCGGGTCCAGCCGCTCCAGCTCCCGTTGCTGTTCCTGCTGCGGAGCTCCACCACGTAGCCGTTGATGCTGCCTGCCTGTTGCGGTGCCTCCTCCGGCTCGTTCCAGCCCACCAGCAGCCTGCCGTTGCCGCCGGAGGCCCACGCCCAGGGCGGGTATGGACCACCGGCCTGGGTCTCCGCCTCGTTGGAGGCCATCTCGCCGTCGACGGGGTCGATCTTCACTTCGACCCGGGCCACAGCGCCCAGCGGAACGGGCGTGGCGCCGGGATAATCGAGGGTGGCCAAGGTGTTTATGGGGCAGGCGATGTTTCCGCCGCCGGAGCCCAGGAGTGTGCACTCCGGCGTATCATCAGCGGTCGCGTTGCTGTCGGAGCCGAAGAAGACCCGCCCAGTATTGCGATTGATGAAGGGCGTGTCGATGAACCACACCTGCAGCGGGTCAGCCGGCGGGGCGGCGGCGGCGGTCCAGTTGACGCCCCCGGCGACGACGGCGCCGACCCGCACCCAGCGGGCCAGCCACTTCCCGCCGATGTCGTAATTGAAGGTGGCATTGCCCAGAAGCGCCGATTGCCTCACCTCTCCGGTGACGGCTTCCTGCCACTCCACCCAATAGTTGGCGGGGCTTGTGCCGCCGGGGGCGTTCCAGCTGACCTTCGAGATGCCGGCGCCGTAGTGGGACTCGATGGCCAGGTTCTGGGGGCTGTTGGCGTCCGCCGTGAGGCGGGCGATGTCGTCCTCCGAGCAGGAGAGGCCCATGCGGGAGGGGACGATGATGTTCAGGTTGCCGATGGGCTCGTTGTGGGTGTAGCCCAGCGTCACCCCCTCCAGGGTGATCGACCCCTGGGGGACGGGCACGCGGCCCACCAGGGGGAAGTGGTCCACGGACCAGACGCTGATGTAGTAGCCGTCGGAGCCCTGGGAGCCGGTGTAGTCCACATCCTTCATGCCGCACAGGTAGATCTTGTCTCCGCCCGCCCTGGAGGAACCCAGGATGAACTCTCCGATGGTGTCGTTTCCGAAGTCAGCGTAAAAGTAGAATTCATCGCTGACCGCGTCCACCTCACCGGGGAAGGTATTGGGGAAACCATCGAGTCTGCCGTACAGCTCGTCGTCTCCGGGGCCGCCGTACAGCTTGTCTGCGCCGGTGTTGCCTTCCATATAGTCGTTGCCGGGGCCGCCGTACAGCGTGTCGGCGCCTATTCCGCCGTTCAGGTTGTCGTTGCCTGCACCGCCCCGGAAAACGTTGTCCCTGCCGTCGCTTCCGAAGGTGTCGTCATGGGCCGAGCCGGTGATGTTCTCAATGTTGTAAAGATGGTCAGTTTCAGGACCAACAAAGACTTGTCCCACCTCACTCCCGATAGACCCTGCGAATTCGATGCGTATCCCGACGGGGGAGGCGGAGTAGTCGGCGGTGTCGATGCCGTCTCCGCCGGTCAGGGTGTCGTTGCCCGCGCCGCCCACCAGTACGTTGTCCTGGGCGTCGCCGGTGAGGGTGTCGTTGTGGTCCGAGCCGGTGATGTTCTCGAAGTTGGACAGGCGGTCGCCCTGGGCGTGGCCGCCCGTCTGGATCGTGCCGGGGTTCCTGGTCAAGTCGACGTTCACCGCCTGGGGTGAGCCGGAGTAGTCGACGGTGTCGATGCCGGCCCCGCCGTTCATGGTGTCCGCGCCTGGGCCGCCGCGGAGGGTGTCGTCGCCGGCGAGCCCGTTCAGAGTGTCCCCGCCCGCGCCGCCCCTGAGGACGTTGGCGCCGCCGGTGCCCCTGAGGGTGTCGTTGTGGTCCGAGCCGGTGATGTTCTCGATGCCGGTCAGGGTGTCGCCCTGTGCGTGGCCGCCGCTGAATGCATTCGTGCCGAGGTTGACGTCCACCCCGGTGTTGGAGCCGGAGTAGTCCGCCATGTCCATGCCGTCGCCGCCGTCCAGCGTGTCCGCGCCGGGGCCGCCGTGCAGCCAGTCATTGCCCTGGTTGCCGTAGAGCTCGTCATCGCCCTCGCCACCGGAGAGCCCGTCGTCGCCGGGGCCGCCGTGCAGCTCGTCGTTGCCGTCGTGGCCGTACAGGATGTCGCTGCCGCCCTCGCCGTACAGCCTGTCGTTGCCGCCCCAGCCCATCAGGCATGTGCCGTCGCCGTTGTCCCGTACAATGCTGTCGTCGGCGTCGCCGTGGGTGGATATGTAGACGTAGTTCTTCTCCGAGGTTGTGCCGGGGACGCCGCCCCGGCTGGGCCTTATGACGAACAGGTAGTAGTAGTTCTGGCAGCGCACGCCGCTGACGACGGTCCTCAGCTTGCCGTCCCGCGTCTTCGTGGGAGGGGCGCCCTCCACCTGGACCCAGGCGTAGTGCTCGCTGTTCCGGTAGCCGCTCCAGTGGGCGGGGACCCCGGAGTAGAAGTACTCGTAGTCGAGGGTATGGTCGTCGGGGTCGTCCCACTCCAGGACGACCTGCCGGGGGCCGGTGCCGTACTCCTTGAAGGCGTCGAAGCCGGTGAGTGCGGGGATGATCCCGGCCTGGTAGGGGGTGACGAAGACCAGCTTCTGGAAGCAGAGGGTGGCGCTGCCGGACACGCCCCGCAGCAGGACGGCGTAGCTGTGGCCGTTTTCCAGGCCCTTCAGCGTGAACGATGCGGTGCCGCCCAGGGCGTTGGCCTGGAGATATCCGTACCTCTGGTTCGGTTCCTGGTAGCCGTGGAAGTTGATCTTCAGAGGGGCGCCAGAACCCGTCCACGTCGCCACGCCGGGGTCTCGATGGAAGACAAGGTTGTCCACCGACCAGCCCGCCAGCCCGCCGCTGTCCTCGTTTTGCGTGTTCGCCCCCCTGATGCGGGCGTCCCAGTCCCCGGCGTCGGCAACGGTGACCACCAGGAAGTAGTCGGTGCTGCTCTCCAGGCGGATGCCATCGCCGGGGACGGTGAAGGTGAAGGTGTTGCCCCCGTTGCTGAGGGAGGAGGGGGCGGTCAGCCGGACCAGCCGCGCGAAGGGGCGGTTGCCTGCCTCCGAGTAGATGGCCACGCTGAGGTGCGGCGCCCTCCCCTGCCGGCTTTGGATGGACAGGGCGATGTCCACGGCGGTCACCGTGTAGCCCGCGGAGTTGGCGCCGGTCCTGATGCCCTGGGCGTAAACCTCGTCGAGGTCATAGTTGTTCACGTGGAACCCCACGTTTGGCTGCCCGGTGTTGCCGACCAGCTTGCGGGTCGCGGGCGGCTGCGCCGTGGGGTCGATGTCCTTCCAGTTGTCGCGCCCGTGGTAGAACCCGCTGCCCTGCTGTATCTGGTACTGATATCCGTCGATGGAGCCTGACGGCGTGTTCCAGTTGATCCGGACGCCGCGGTTGAGGGCCTCGCCGTAGACGCCGGTGATCCTGGAGGGTTGCTCGGCGCAGTCGAACTGGTGGAAGAGGACCACGTTGCCCGGGGTGGTCAGTCTCGCGGTCAGGTGGGTGTTTGCCAACTCGATGGGCTCGTCGCTTTGGAAGAAGACCACTTCCAGGTTCACTTTGAAGGTGCCTTCCTGGTCCACGTTGAACTCGGCGCTGGTCTGGTCGCCGGGGATGTCCAGCCGGTTCTCTCCCTGGGGTCCGCCGGCGCCGGACGGACCGCCACTGCCGGAGGGGCCGCCACTGCCGGAGGGGCCGGGGATGTCCGATTTCTTGGAGGCGCCGCCGTCGTTCTGCTCCCGCGGCGGGGAGTTCGGCTCGCCCAGCCGCCTCCAGCTCAACACGTAGCCGGTGGCGTCGGGCACCGGGCTCCAGTTGGCGTTGAACTTGCGACGGCGCGGGTCGCCCGCGCCGTCCGGGGCCTCGGACACTTCGAACCTGAAGGAGCTGACCTCCGCCGTCTCTTCCTCCTCCGGCCCGCAGCCCCCGTCGTTGCAGCCCTGCAGACCAACCACCCACCGGCCGTGTCCGGCCACGGTGATGCCGGCATCGGTCTCCGTGACGGTGGTTGCGTTGTCCGCCTCGAGCTCTCCGCCCTCCAGCCGCCAGCGCAGCTTGTAGGAGGTCGCGCCGGCCAGGGCGTCCCACGTCGCCGAGATGTCCAGGCTGCCCGGCGTGACGCTGAGGTCGAAGTTCTGCGGCGCGCCTGGTGGGTTGGGCAGGGACAGCTCAACGGCCTGCCCGCTGAAGGACGGGGCGCTGTCGCCGCCATCGGCTGCCCGTTTCAACGGGGTGGCGTCGTCGTGGGCGTAGTCCAGGGTGACGGTCTGGTCCCTCTCCAGGGCCGAAGCAAGCTCCAGGGTGACCGCCTTGCCGCTGACCAGCGCGCTGCTGACGGCGATGGTTCCTGCGGAGCCGTCCTCGTTGACCACGTTGACGGTGAAAGACGACGGCGCCGGGGACCCCTGCACCTCAATGTCGAAGGTCAGCACGACGGCCTGGGCGCTGGCCGTGGCGCTCACCAGCTCGGGGTGACTCACCCAGTCCGTGATGAAGTCGCCACTCACCGACGCCGACAGGCCCTCGGGGTCCGTGGCCGTCAGCGTCACCGTCGTTACCAGCGGGTCGGGCAGCGCCGGGCTGACGGCCTTCCAGTCGTCGTCGCCGTCAACCTGGATGACCAGGAAGTCGCCCTTCTCGCCACTGGTGCTGGTTATGACCCCCGGAGCGACCACCAGGCTCTCCACCAGGTGGCTCTGGTCGTCGGGCACCGACGCGGCGTAGGTCAATTCGTCCCCGTCCGGGTCGGAGAAGATACCCGTGAAGGTCTTCCATCCCGGAGCGTCCCGGGGCGCGTTGCGCGGCCCCACGAATTCGGCGTAGTTTGCCGCCTGCGTATCCACCACCGGGGCCCGGTTGGACCGCGTTTCGGTCCAGGTGACGGTGATGGGGTCCGACGTGGCCGAGGCCCCGGTGTCGTAGGAGACCGTGACCCGGAAGGACCAGGACTCAGGCTCGGCGGCCATGTAGCTGAAGGTGGGGCCTCTGCCAAAGGAATGCCAGTCTCCGTCCCCGTCCCCCTGGACCTGCCAGTTGTACGAAGGGTCGGAGCCGGAGGGCGCGTTGGAGATGGCCGCGCTCAGGGTCACCGTCTCGTTCACCAGGGGATGGGCCGGGCTGGCGGTGACGGCCACCTGCAACGGGTCGGATTCGGGCGTTGGCTCGGGCGTGGGCTCCGGTGTCGCGGCGGGTTCGGACTCGGAGGCCGACGCCTCCAGCTTCGTCAGCTCCTCCACCACCGGGTCCCAGCGGTTCGCCGAGTACGTGTCGGCGTAGCCCTGGGCCTCGGAGGCGGTCATGTCCTGGATGGCGCCGAAGGCCGTCAGCACCCGCATCCAGCGCAGCACGTGGTCGTACCCGTGGGTGAGCTCCTTCGAATAACCTTCGACAGCCTCAACCACCCCTGCGTCCGGCTCGTAGTCAGAGTTGGCCTCCAAGGCAGACAGCTCCGCTACCACCGGGTCCCAGCGGTCTGCCGAGTACTCTTCGGCCATGTCCTGGGCCTGGGCGGCGGTCATGCCCTGGACGACGCCGAAGGCCGTCAGCACCCGCACCCAGCGCAGCACGTGGTCGTACCCGTGGTTAAGTTCCTTCGAATAGCCTTCGACAGCCTTGACCACTTCCTGGTCCGGCTCGTAGTCGGCGGCGCCCGCCGGACCGCCTCCCGAAAGGGACACGGCCAGCACGGCGAGCAGAACGAGGAGAACGAGGAGAAGCGCTGCGGGGCGGCGCAGCGACGGCACGGGCGCGTATGGGCTGCGGCGGCTCACGCCGTCAGCCCCCGCGACGGGCTGTGAGGGCTACGCGGGCGTGAAAAGGGGTGAGTATCGATGCGCCATAAACGGCGCGCCGGGAGCGGGACGCGTCGGGCCAGAGCGTCGCGGCGAACGCTGCCGGCGCCGACGCCGTTGCCCGTCCGGGTTGTCTCTGTACGAGAGCCAAGCGGACGCCTCCCCTTTTCCGGGCATACTCCTTCGCGATTTTACCACTGCGTCTATTTCCGTTAGTCCACTTTTATTGGAATCTTCGGTAACTATTTATTGCTATCGGCCAAATGCGGCAAAATGCACCCTGTTGACGCCGTGTCCTTCCCCGGCAGCAGGCCAATGGAGGTGACGACTTGGACCGACCGGACGAGCGAGACCGACGGATACGGCAGTTGGAAGAGCGCCTCTCCCGCCTGAGCGAGGCCAGTCTCCGCATCAACGAGAGTCTGGACTTCGACCTACATCTTCACCGAGCCCCGCGTCGGCTACCGGATGCCGGAGAGGGAGAAGCGGGGTGCGTAATGGCCCGCCACCCTATACCCCCGTAGGGAGTTCACACCGCTGGCGATGTTTGCTCGACGGGGGAACCGGCGACGTCAGCCAGAGGGCCGTCGGAGTAGACCGCCTCGAACTTGGAGGCTCCTTGGCTCTCTACATGAATCGATTCGGAGGAAACGGCAGGTTCCATAGGGGCGACGCTGACAGAGGGCTTCAATCCCATACAGGCCAACAGCCGGCCGATGTGGCCAATGGTAGGATTCGCGTCTCCCCTCTCCAGTTTCGCGATGTAAGCTTGGGATACTCCTGCTCGCTCCGCCAATGCTGATTGGGTCATCCCAGCGGCCTCGCGTGCGTCTGCAAGCGCTGCCGCGACCTCAAGCTTGGCGGTTTCCGAACCAAACTCCTGCCGATACTCAATGTCCTCCAGCCACTCGGCGTGGCTGTCCTCACCCTCATGCCGTCTCATGATCTTCTCCTCATCCTCCAAGATGCTCGGCTCGTAGGCTCTCGGCTCTCGCCAACTCCGAGCGTGGAGTCCGACGCGAGCTCTTGCGAAAGCCATTCAGAATGACGTATCGGTCGCCCTCTGGATGCCAGAAGTAGAATATCCGGTGCTGGCCGGCGCGAAGCTGCCATACGTCGTTCATCTCTTCTGCCCATCGCCTCGCAACAAGCCGCTGCGAGCCCTCCTGACCAAGGCGTTCGACGAATGCCCTGATTCTCGCCGCTTCGGTCTTCTGCCCCGAGCGATAGACGCTCCGCACGTACTCCTCATAGGGAACAGCGCCGTTGCGTCGCTGGTGGAAGACTACGGAGTACATTTGACGAATATAACCCACCCGGTTATGTATGTCAAACACATTCTGCCAGGGCTTGTGCGGCGCAGTAACCAGCACCTCAATACCTGATCTTCCATCTTCGGTGGATGGAAGATCAGTAGCCTGGCGAGAGGTCCGGGACGCGTCTTTTCCCGGGCCGTGCAGGCCGGCATAGCACAGCAGGCCTCAACTCAGGCTAGCGCGGCCCGTACCAGAAGTGGTCGAAGTTGTGCCACTCGCTGGCGCCGTTGGCGTTGACGGCGGCAATGCCGACTTCATACGCCTTGCCGTATTGAACATCGAACTCGATCACTCGCGGGTTCGTGCAGGCCTGGACTCCCATGAGTGAATTACCTTCAGATTCGGTCTGCAAAGTCCAAGCTTCACCTTCCACGTCGCAGATACGGGTCACCTCGTGGAAGTGCAGGCCGAGCAGCGAAGGACCAGGTACTCCGGGTATGTAGGTGTAGTCGTAATGGTCAGGATCGCTCCCGACTGGCCGGTAGCGGATCAAAGCCCAGGAGTCGGAACCGTTATCGGAGTCGGGCTGGTCCCACCTGATCGTAACCCGGCCGTCCGTTCTCTCCAACGAAGGGTCCGTCACCTTGCCGGGGGCCTGCGAACTGGAGACCCCTACTTCAAGCTCATGCGACCAGAACCCCCTGCCGTTCTCATGGAAGTTCGTCCCGTCGTGGCAGCCGCCCTCCCCGGTCCTGGCGCCGTCGCCCACGGCGGCGACGCGCACCTGATACGTGCCGACCGGGAGGCCCGTCCAGGTATGCTCCCTGGATACGAACACGGCATATTGAAGGCTGGCTGAAGCTTCCTGGCTGGCCCCATACTCGCTACCGAAGTGCCCCAGATAAGCTGCGGGGGCATCATCTTGAGCCCAATGAGGCTCCACCCCCACCGCCCTGACCCAACGATAGACGGCGGTCGAAGGCAACACCAGCGCCACGTCACCGCCTGTGTTGCCGGTAAGCGGCAGATCGTCAAAGGAGGAATAGATTCCCCGGTAGCTGCCCGTGGAGCCATTGTCCAGCAGCAGAGAGGCACCCTCCTCCTGGAAGTCCCAAACAACGGAAGCGCTATCGCCACCGTAGGACTTGACACGATACAGACCCTCCCAGCCTCCCTTGGTGACTGAGTTCGCATCGGACCAGTCCGGCCACGTCCCGTTATTCCTCTGCTTGCGGTACTGGACCTTGAAGCCTGCGAGGTTGCCGGAGTACGGGTGGCACCCGCCGCCGATCAGCGTGTAAGGCGCATGCCAGCCGACATACAGGTTCCCATCGCCGCCCGAAGCACGGACCGGAGGAGGCGGGGCGCTCTTCATCCTGCCGTTGAACCGGGACAGCTCAATATTCTGGCCTCCACCGTAAAAACGCGCTCCAATGCTGTATATGCCACCAGGAGTAGCGTGGAGGCTCGTCAGCGTCAGCGGCGGACAGTTGATCTCATTACTAGCCCTGATTATGCATACGCCCGATGCGTTGGCATGATTGGAATTCGTATGGAGGAAGACGCGGCCGGTGCCTGGGCTGTAGTTGGGCGTGTTGTCGTGGTACCACCCGGCCAGCGGCTCGGTCCACGCCTCCACGAGGGCAGACCACGCGGTCCAGTCGGTATTCTGAGAGTCGGTGCCGTCGGAGGCTGTATGGCTGGCCCTCACCCTCGCCTGGTACTGTGACCCCACATCTATGTCGCTTCCGTAGATTCGACGCTGCGTGTAGAGCTGCCGGTACGTGCTGGTATCCAGCGTCAGCGTCGTAGCCGTAGTCTCACCGCTCTTCCGGTACTCGATGACGTACGCGCTGAGGACGCGGTTCGATGCCAGGGTGGGCGCCTCCCAGTCCAGGTTGAAGCCGCCCTGATTGTCGGACCCCACCTGCAAATCATACGGTTTGTTCCCGCCGGTGCCTGGATGCGGGGCGGGAGTGGGGACCGGGGTGGGTGCTGCAGGTGCGGGGATAGTGACGGTCACCTGGTTGCTAGTGCGCACAAAGCCGGTGGAGTCCGTCGTTGTCACGAGGAACGTGTGAGTCCCGTCATCCTCTGTGCGCCAGAAGCCCATGGTGTAGGTTGTCACGCTCTCTGGGAACGAGGGGGACTGGTACCAATCAGTTTCGCCCGGCGCCTTCCAGTTGAAGATGACGCCGCCCGCCGCGCAGCCGGGCCCAGCAGTCCACGAGAGCACAGCGTCGTAAGTGGCGCGCGGGTTCGCAGGATCGTCCCCGGGAGCATGAGGGCCACTGAGGTTGACAGTCAGCGTTATCGTGCAGCTCTGTTGCTGTCCTGACGGGCCATCGCCGCCGCCCGGCTCGCCCTGCCCCGACGGGCCGCCGGACCCTGACGCGCCGCCATCTTGCTCAGGCTCCTGCTCCAGCTTCGTCAGCTCCGCCACCACCGGGTCCCAGCGCTCCGCCGAGTACGTGTCGGCGTAGCCCTGGGCCTCGGAGGCGGTCATGTCCTGAATAGCGCCGAAGGCCTTCAGCACCCGCATCCAGCGCAGCACGTGGTCGTACCCGTGGGTGAACTCCTTGGAATAGCCTTCGACAGCCTTAACCACCCCTGCGTCCGGCTCGTAGTCGGAGTCGGCCTCCAAGGCAGACAGCTCCGCTACCACCGGGTCCCAGCGGTCTGCCGAGTACTCTTCGGCCATGTCCTGGGCATCGGCGGCGGTCATGCCCTGGACGACGCCGAAGGCCGTCAGCACCCGCATCCAGCGCAGCACGTGGTCGTAGCCGTGGGTGAACTCCTTCGAATAGCCTTCGACAGCCTCAACCACTTCCTGGTCCGGCTCGTAGTCGGCGGCGCCCGCCGGACCGCTTCCCGAGAGGGATACGGCCAGGACGGCGAGGAGAACGGTGAGGAGAACGAGGAAGAGCGCCGCGAGACGCAGCGACTGAGAGGGGCGAGTATTGACCGGGAGCCTCATGGCGTCACCTCCTTGAGGAGGTGGGCACAAGGCGTCGCTGGGCCGGGCCTATGGTGTGAAAATCGAAATCGGGGGGGGGGGGGGTAGAGTTCAATGCGTCGAAATCGGCGCGCCGGGAGTGGGATTCGTCAGACGTGGCTGTCACGCCGGCCGACGCCGGTGTTGGCGCTGGCGCCTGTCTCCATACAAGAGCCATGCGGGCACCTCCCATTTGCAGACCATAGTCCATCGCGATT
Organism: Dehalococcoidia bacterium; assembly: GCA_965207305.1. GTDB lineage: Bacteria > Chloroflexota > Dehalococcoidia > Lucifugimonadales > JAGWBF01 > JAGWBJ01. The sequence goes on from CBDBMB010000004.1 coordinate 1,336,873, forward strand.
CTACCACCGCGCGTATTTCCGCTAGTCCACTTTTATCGAAATCTTCAGTAATTATTTATTACCACTCCCCAAATGCGGCAGAATCGGGCCTGTTGAGGTCCAGGCTAAGGGGTCGAAGCCTCCAGCTTCCTCAGCTCCTCCACCACCGGGTCCCAGCGCTCCGCCAGGTACTGGTCGGCGTAGCCCTGGGCCTCGGTGGAGGTCATGTCCGCAATGGCGCCGAAGGTCTTGAGCACGCGCATCCAGCGCAGCACGTGATCGTAGCCGTGGGTGAGTTCCTTGGAATAGCCTTCGACCGCCTCAACCACTCCTGCGTCCGGCTCGTAGTCAGAGTCGGCCTCCAAGGCAGACAGCTCCGCTACCACCGGGTCCCAGCGGTCTGCCGAGTACTCTTCGGCCATGTCCTGGGCCTCGGCGGCGGTCATGCCCTCGACGACGCCGAAGGCCATGAGCACCCGCATCCAGCGCAACACGTGGTCATACCCGTGGGTGAGCTCCTTCGAATACCTCTTGACGTCGGCAATCAAGTCCTGGTCCGGCTCGTATGGGGTGTCGTTGGCTGCGGGCCGGTCGGCGAACGCGGCCACGACCGGGGAGTCGGCCGGCGCATAGCTCACGGTCACGGTCTGTCCCGCCGACACCGGCGACGTCAGGGTCAGGATGATCGTGTTGCCGCTGTCCGACCCCGCATCGGCGTCGGCAAGGCTCACCCCGGCCACGCTCACCGCGACCCCATCCGCCTTCACCACGAACTCGTGCGCCGACGGCTCCGTGTAGCTCGGGGCCGGTTCCGCGTCGAAGGTGAGCGTGACGGCCGCGCCGTTTGCCGTCGCGCTCGACAGCGACGGGCACGCGAACGCGGCGGGGTCGGTGCGGAACGTGGCCGTGGCCTGCGCGGTCGCGCCGTCGGGGTCGGTGGCGGTCATGGTGATGACCGTGTAGTAGGCGTCGCCGTCCGGTGGGTCCAGGTCCGCCAGCGCGCACGCGGTCTTCGCCAGGAACAAGACGCGCCCCAACCGGTCGTTGTACGTGAAGCCGCCGGGCACGCCGGCGCCCGTCGCGTAGACGTCGTCGCGGCTCGCGCTCAGCGTGAATGTCAGCGGGTCCCCGTCGGGGTCGCTGAAATCGGACTGGCTCAGGGGAACGCTGACGAGGAGACCCGGCAGCGCGTTGTCCTGTCTCTGCGCCACGCCGTTGAAGACCGGCCCCCCGCCGGGCGCCGTCACCTCGACGGAGAAGTCCGCGACCTGGTTGCCCTGCGCGTCCCACAGCCCCGGGGTGCCGTGCGGCCGCCGGTAGCTCACCGTGACCCGCTCGCCGCCGGCAAGGTGGCGGCTCAGCGACAGCAACAGCTGGTTGTCGGCGCTGTCCGGCATCTCGACGTCGGTGACCTCGATGGGCGCCGCGCCCGGCCTCTGGGTCGTCACCGTGAAGGCGCCCTTGCCCGGCACGCTGCTGCGGCTCAGCGCCCGCTCGAACCGCAGCCCCAGCCGCGCTGCGTTCTCCGATGCGTCCTCCGCCGGTTGCTGCGAGCCGTCGTTCAGCCTGCTGGGCTGAGAGGACACGAGCCCGCGTCGCCCCGACGCGTCGGCCGGGCTCTGGGTCGTGCGGCCCAGCGCTCGCGGCCCTGGCCCCGACTGGACGCGCGGCCCCGACTCGTGCGGCACGAAGGCCTCGACCGCCGGGAAGACGCACTGGTCCGTCCCGGTGTTGGCCGCAGTCTCGTCGCTGAACGCGTCCACCTCGCTGCCCCAGTTGTTCTGCAGCCTGCTCGCGGCCGCGGCCGGCTTGGCGTAGGTGACGTTCAGCGAGCCGTCGCAGGGATACCACCAGGGGCTCATGGTCAGCTCCACGTCGGTGCCCAGCACCGCGACGCCGGTGACGGCCGGGGCCCGGTAGCCGGCCGTGGCCAGGTCCGCGTTGCTCAACGCCAGCGTGAACGCCGACGCGGGCGGCACATGCGCCGGATCGAGGTTCTGGCTAAAGGACACCGTCAGCGCCGTGGCGGCCGCTGAGGCGCTGCTGAAGCTGGCCGCCCCCGGGTCGGATGCCTGCCTGCTGACGCTCAGGCTCGTCAGCTCGGCCGCGTCGTTGCCCGCCGCGTCCTGGACGGGGTTCGTGCCGGGCGGCGTGTAGGTCACCGTCACGTTTCCGCTCGGCGCCGAGCCCAGGGTCAGCTCGACCGCGTTGGCATGCACCGACACGCCGCTCACCGTGAACGTGGTGGAACCGGCATTCACGGTGTAGGAACCCGTCGCCGGCGTCGAGCCGGTGTCGAGCGTGTCGCCGTAGTACAGCACCAGGCTCGTGCCGGCGAGCAGCGAGCCGGTGAGCTGCGGCGCGTCGCGGTCCAGAGAGACGATGTTGCGCCACCAGATGTCGGCTACCTTCGGGCCCGACGAAACGCCGCGCAGTGGCTTCGCGTCGTCGCCCTTGAAGTAGGCCGCCCTCGTGAACTGGTCCTGGGGCACCTTGGAAGGCAGGGTGACCGTGACCGTCGAGCCGCTGATCGTCGCCGTGCCCGTGCCGTCCACGGAACTCGATGCCCCTCCCCAGTCGACTGGGAGATAGGTCACCCTGAACCGGCTGCCCGCCGGCGTTGAAGAGGCGTCCAGCGCCCGGTCGAAGGTCAGGGTCAGCTCATTCCCCGCCACCTGTGCCGATTCCAGCACCGGCGCGATCGCCGCGCCGCCGTCCGGCCTCGTCATGGCCTGGGTGAAGCTCGCCACACTCTCGCCGTCCGCGTACAGCAGCTGCGGCGGGAAATGCTTCTTCGCAAACGCCGCGTCGTAGCGCACCTCGACCTCGCGGCCCGGCAGCGCCGCGCCCGCGTAGTAGGAGAGCGTTAGCGCCGGCCCGTTGGTCTCGATCAGGTTCGGCGCCATGTTGATATAGCGGTTCCCGTCACTCCACAGGCCGTCGGCGTCGAACGCGTAGCGCAGGTCCCACGGCTCAGGCGCCCCCACTGCCGCCAGGTCGCGGTCGAAGGTCAGCGTCAGCGTCGTGACCCCGTCGGCGTAGGCGGCCTCCGCCGACTGCACCCCCAGCCGGACCGTGTTGTTGGTGACGGTCTGGTTGGCGAAGGCGACCGCAGCCGGGTAGTCGCCGGGTGCGTAGCTGGCGGTGACCGTGGCGCCGATCGCCACCGGCTCGGCGAGGGTCAGGGTGGCTGTGGCGCCGCTGATGGCGACGACTTCGACAGCAACCACGGCCGTTCCGGCCATGATGGTGAACTCGCCCGCCGCGAGCACCTCGTCCGCCGGGGCCCAGCTCGCCGCTGCCGGGGCGCGATCGAACGTGAGCGTCAGCGTCTTGCCGTTCACCTCGGCGCTCTGGAACAACGCGCAGACGTATTCGGTGACCGTCGTCAACGTCTCCGAGACCGACGCGCCCTCGGTGTCGGTCGCCGTGACCGTGATTACTTCGCTGTGCGAGCCGGTGTTTTCGGCGTGGGGCGTGTTGGTGGCCCCCGGCAGGTTCGCCAGTACGCAGCCGGGCCTCGTTGCCACAAACACCCGTCCTCCGACGTATTTGGGAGAACCGAGAGTAAAGACATCGTTGGCATAGCTCATCGTGATCCTCAGCGGGTCGCCGTCGGGGTCACTGAAAGGCACGTCATCCTGCACCAGAGTACCTGTGGGCGCGTTGATGGTCCCCGGGGACTCGTCGAGGTCGTAGGTCGGCGCCGTGTTGGCGGGCGTGGTCTGGGTGCCGTCCACAGTGTGGCCCGCCTGGGTGCCCAGCGCGGCGTGGGCGCGGCTCGCGTTCTGGGTGCCCGCGGCGTTCTTCAGCGTCGCCCCGTTGCGCAGGATCACCAGGTCGCCGGCGTTGGTCGCGTTGACCGCGATGCCGTTGGCGTCCGCGTCGCCCTGGACCACGGTGTAGCTGAACCACAAGGAGCGCGCCGTACCGCTGGTCGCCCCGCCGGTCACCAGCTTGGCCAACCGTTGACTCGAGCCGACCTGCAGCCGCATCCGCAGCTCCGCATTTTCCGCCGAGGTGTCCCAGGCGACGTCCTGGTCCCAGGTCACCTCCACCACGATCGTCTGGCCGCGCGGGTAGGTCTCCTTGGAGCCGTCGTTGCCCGTGTCGCGCCGCGGCACGGATACCAACGCCACGCTCGAGATCGACGGCGTCCCCGTGCCCGAGTTGTTGGTCACGGCCTGGCGGCTGAACGACGCCGTCTTGTGACCCGCGGCGTTCTGGAGGGCTTTGGTCGACGGCTGCCTGTAATACACGTAGATCGTCGAGGTGGGACCCACTGCCGCACTCAGCGTCAACGTCACGGTCGCGTCGGCGATCCCCACGCTGGTGATGGTGAGCGGCTGGCCCTTCGACGCCACATAGAACGCGTCAGCCGCAGGCTTCTGGGCCGGGTTCAGGTCCTCGTCGAAGACGATCTCCAGCGTATTGCCGTTCACGGCCGCCGACGACACCTCCGGCCCCGGTGGAGCTGCGGCCTCCGCACCCTTGACCGCGAACATGAGCACCCTCGCATCACGGTTCCAGGACGTGCCAGAGTTGTTCGAGTGAGCGCGCCTGTCGGCGATGCTCCACCCGGTGGCCGCGCCGCCGTCCTCGTTGTCGCTGTTCGTGCTCGCGACGGAGACGGTCTTGCTCGAGGAAGAGGACTTCACCACGAGGGCGTAGGTCGTCGACGCATCCAGCGTCGGGCACATCGACCCCGCCGCTGTGGGCGCTGTGAAGGTGTTCACCGCGTTGTCGGCAGGCGAACCCGGGTTGGTCAGCGTGCATAGCTGGGAATCAGGGACCCCCGCGGAGGACGCGGAGTAGATATTCGCAGTGAAGAAGGCGGAGTTGCCTTGCCATGCGCCGATCTGCAGGTCGACCTCGCTGAGCGTGTAGCCGCCCGCGTGGCTGCCGGTGGTGAACGCGGTGCCGATCCAATGGCTGCTCACGCTCGTGCGAGTGCTGAGCGCGGTCTGCCCGGTGTTGCTGACCAGTGTCGAGGTCGCGTCCTGCGCCTCAACCGGCGCCGCCGATGGCAGGAGCGCGGCCATCGCCAGCAGGGTCGCCAGGGCGGCGGTGACGCGCAGGTTCATCGGGCAAGCTCCTCGCCCGGCAGTTGCAGTCCTGTTGCAATCGAGGTCGATGCAGCGGGCGTCATGGCCACTTCTCCCACTCCAGGTTGTCTCTGTGCGAAAGCCAAGCGGACGAATCTCATTTCCCGGACATACTCCATTGTGAGTCTATCACCATGTCAATTTCCGTTAGTCCACTTTGGTTGAAATCTTCGGTAACTATTTGTTACCATCCTCCAATGCGGCGGAACCGGCCCTGTTGACGCCGTTTCCTTCCCCGGCAGCAGGCCAATCGAGGTGATGACTTGGACCGACCGGACGACCGAGACCGACGGATACGGGAGCTGGAAGAGCGCCTCTCCCGCCTGAGCGAGGCCAGTCTCCGCATCAACGAGAGCCTGGACTTCGACACGGTGCTGCAGGAGGTGCTCGATTCCGCGCGGGGTCTCACGGGCGCCCGCTACGGCGTCATCGGGACCAGGGACGATCAGGGCGGCCTGGAGACGGTCCTGACGTCGGGGACCACTGAAGAGGAGCACCGGCAGCTGGTCGGCTTGCCCGGCATCGCCAAGGTCTTCGCGCGTTTCTTCGAAATCGCTTATCCGCAGCGCGTGGACAACTACGGAGCAACATTGTCCGCGGTCGAGTTGGACGGGGTCCTGCCCATCCCGGTGCGGGCCGGCATGTCCGCCCCGATCCGGCATCTGGACCAGTCCGTGGGCATCATCTTCGTGGGCCACGACGAGAAGGAACGGAAATTCAGCGACGAGGACGAGGAGACCCTCGTGATGTTCGCCTCCCAGGCGGCGCTGGTCATGGCCAACGCCCGCAGGCACCGGGAGGAGCGGCGGGTCAGGGCCGACCTCGAGACCCTCGTAGACACCTCCCCCGTCGGAGTGGTGGTCTTCGATGCCAGAACAGGAGCGCCGAAGTCCTTCAACCGCGAGGCCAGGAGGATCGTCGACAGCCTGCGCAATACGGACCAGACGCCGGAGGACCTCCTGAACCTGCTGACCTTCAGACGGGCCGACGGGCGGGAGGTCTCCCTGCGGGAGTTCCCCATGGCCGAGCTTCTGAGCATAGGGGAAACCCTGCGCTCGGAGGAGATCGTCATGCGAGTCCCCGACGGGCGGAGCGTCACGGTGCTTCTCAACGCCACGCCAATCCTTTCCGACGATGGCGCGGTCGAGTCGATGGTCATCACCATGCAGGACATGACGGACGTGGAGGAGCAGGGGCGCCTGCGGGCCGAGTTCCTGGGAATGGTGAGCCACGAGCTGAGGACTCCCCTGACCTCCATCAAGGGCTCCGCCTCCACGATCATGGACGCGGGGCCGGACCTCGACCCGGCCGTGGTCCGCCAGTTCGTACGGATCATCGGTGACCAGGTCGAGCACATGAACGCCCTGGTAGCCGACCTTCTGGACGTGGCGCGCATCGAGACGGGCACGCTGCCGGTCAGCCCCGAGCCCGCCGAGGTAGCCGTGCTGGTGGACCGGGCAAGGAACGGCTTCAGGAGCGCGGGGGGCAAGAACAGGCTCGCCATCGACGTCGAGCATGACCTGCCACTGGTCATGGCGGACAGGCGGCGCATCGCCCAGGTGCTGGGCAACCTGCTGTCCAACGCGGCCCGCAACTCGTCGGAGCTATCCGTCATCAAGGTGACCGCCGTGCGGGATGACGTTCACGTCGCGTTCTCCGTGGCAGACGAGGGGCGGGGAATCCCGGCGGAGAGCCTTCCGCACCTGTTTCTCAAGTTCTCCAGGGTGCAGGCCGAGGAGCAGGGTGGGGACACGGGCCTCGGCCTCTCCATCTGCAAGGGCATCGTGGAGGCGCACGGGGGCCGCATCTGGGCCGAGAGCGACGGGCCGGGCCTCGGCGCCCGCTTCACCTTCACGCTTCCGACGGTGGACGCAGCCGCAAGCGGCGCAACGGGCGTACGCCAACCCGTCTCCACTCGCTCCACTCGACAGAAGCGGCGGGCAGAACGAGAGCTGGTGCGAGTCCTCGCGGTGGACGACAATCCCGACGACCTGCGCTACGTCCGCGACACCCTCGCCAATTCTGGCTACTACCCCGTGGTGACCGGGGAGCCGAAGGAGGCCCTCCGCCTGGTGGAGGCCGAGAAGCCCGAGCTCGTGCTGCTGGACCTGATGCTTCCCGGAACGGACGGCATCGAGCTGTTGAAGGAGATCCTCGATGTGGTGGACGTGCCGGTCATCTTCCTGTCCGCCTACGGGCGGGAGGAGGTCATCGCCAGGGCCTTCGAGATGGGGGCCGTCGACTACGTCGTCAAGCCGTTCTCTCCGACGGAGCTCGCGGCGAGGATCAAGTCGGCCCTGCGGAGGCGGGTGACCGTCGAGCCGTCCGAGCCCTACGTCCTGGGCGACCTGACAATAGACTACCCAAGGCGCAGGGTGAGTCTGGCCGGCCGCCAGCTGCAGCTCACCCCCACGGAGTACGGGATGCTGGCCGAGCTATCGGCCAACGGCGGGCGGGTGCTGACCCACGAGCGCCTGCTGGAACGGGTCTGGGGAGGGAGGGGCCAAGGCAACGTGCGGCCCATGCACACCATGGTCAGCAAGCTCCGCCGCAAGCTGGGAGAGGACGCCGCCAACCCCACCTACATCTTCACCGAACCCCGCGTCGGCTTCCGCATGCCCAGGGGAGAGGGGCGGGAGACTCCCTGAGCGCTGGGCGCGCCTACCTTATATGGAGGTCTTGGTGGGATCAAAGGAGAGTACAAACTAATGAGGTCGAAGCTGTCGGACTTCATACCACTCATGGCGCTTGGAGCGATTGGCCAAGGCTTAGAGCCAAGGCCAGGTACTACGCGGTCAGCCGCTTCATGATTTCTAAGAGGTGCTTGGGAGCGTCAATGCGACGGTTGGTTGGGAAGCCTGGACTCCTGTGCCTGCTGACGGTCGTCGTGCTGTCGGCCTGCGACGACGAGCCGACGGCGCTGCCTACAGGCCCCCCCGGGCCTTCACCGGCCGCAAATGGCCCTACGCTCACACCGGTTCAGCCAACGTCAAGGGGTTCTTCGTGGCGCTTCGAGGTAGGCCAGCATGTCACGTGGTCGCCCATAGCAATGGGCGGTGTCTTGTACGTCGGCTCCGAGGTAGGAGAGATTCACGCCTTGGACTCCGAAACGGGGCGCCTGTTGTGGAGCCACACCGTGGGGATACGCCACTACATACCGCAAGCACCCACCATAGGTGGGGGTGTATTTTACTACAGTGTGGGCGGCCTCAACGTTGAGCTGGACGCCGTGGGTCTCTACGCCTTAGACGCTTCCACGGGTGAGCTTCTATGGACCTACCGCGCCAATGGCGAGGTGCGTCGCTTCCAGGAGTTAGTGAGTTCTCCCGTCGTGGCCGACGGCGTCGTCTACTTTGCCTCCCAAGCTCGTGTTTCACGCAATGCCTACCTATACGCTTTGGATGCCCTGACAGGCGATCTCCTGTGGAACATCCAAGCTGATCATCACGAAGGCACGCCCGTGATTGCGGGCGGAGTTGTGTATTTTGCAGCAGGCGACCTCAGGGGCAACCACCTCCATGCAGTGGACGCTCTGTCCGGCAAACTGGTCCGACGCATTCGGCACGAGGTGATGGAGCAGAACGACGACATCTACCGACAGGTGAAGAAGATTGCTGGTGGAGTGGCATACTCGGGCTCGGGGTGGCGGCATCTCCTCGCGGTGGACGCCTCGACCTTACAGTTGATTTGGCGGACCGCGGGCCCCGAGGGCCGTGGGGCCGTCAAACCTGATTGGGCCGAAGAGGTTGTCTACGTGGTGGATCGGGGCAATCAGATTTCGACCCCTCCTCCAGACCCTTCTGGAGTCGTCCCAGATATCCTTTACGAAACGTGGAACGGTTATGTAGCCGCTTTGGACAAGGCTACGGGCGAGCCACTCTGGAGTTTTTCCGAGGATAGAACGGACATCTTCTCCGCTACGTACATAGATGGGGCAATCTACGTTCACTGGGGGCCCAGTGTTGAGGGAGACCGGCTGTACGTACTCGATCCTGCGGACGGGCAGGTCACCGAAGCACACGATTTGGCCGAACTCCAGGGGGCCAGGGCCGTGGGTGAGTCAACTGTGGTCGATCGGGTGCTGTATCACTGGGGCTCTGATGGACACATCTATGCGTGGGATGTCTCCACAGGTGAGCTGTTGTGGAGACACGAGGTGGGGCGAATAGCAGGCTCGTTTCAGGATCCGCCATTCCTCGCGGTGATGGACGGCATGGTCTACGTGAACACTGAAGATGGCTACGTGCAGGCAGTTGAAGTGCCGGAATGAATCTTTCGGCTCTCCATATCCGAGGCTTGGCGGGGTCATTGCGAGACATCCCGCGTCGCGCTCGGCACAAGGCGGCCGGACTGCCATGACCGGGCATCGCACTGCTATGCGGTCCCATTTGTCACTCATTGGGGCGATGCGGAATACGCAGAGTCGATCCGGGCGCTGGCGGACTACTCGTCCAGCACGCTGGAGTGGAACGGGATGACCCTGGGCGAGGGCGGTGAGTAGGCCTAGCCTATCGTGGGAATGGCGTGTCGGCTACCGGATGCCGGAGGGAGAGACACCGAGTAAGTAACGGCGGAGGTTCACCGGGCCTGCGGTGTCATAACTGAAAGTACCAAAGGGAGGTTGGAGACAAAGAAGTTGAAACTGTCGGAGTGCACACCCCTCATGGCGCTTGCGGCGGCAATCGTCCTTATGGCGGCCACTGCCTGCGGCGGGAATGGTGGTGAGGAGAATGGTGCTGCTCAGGGGACGGCAACGGCTGCCCCTGCCTCAGGATCGGGCACGCCTGCCCTCCCGATCGACACACCGGCGGCGCCTGCAAATGGGCCCGTACCCGGGGAGATAGAGACTGCGGCGAGGAAGCTCCTGGCCGACGAGTTGGGCGTAGACGAAGGCGACTTCAGGCTCGATAGCTCCGAGGGGGTGGGGTGGTCCGACACCAGCCTGGGATGCCCAAAGGAGGGCTATGCCTACGCCCAGGTCCTTACCTCGGGCTACAAGCTGGTCTTCGACCTCGAGGGTACCTCCTACCCGGTGCATACCAACGCCGACGGCTCCCACATGGTGGTCTGCCGAGACGGGCAATAGGTCTACCCAGCGTCGAGCCGCAGGATAGCCGGGAAGGGTGGGCTATCCGGCCCTTCGTGGGAACGGGTTGCCTGTGACGACCATGTATAGCGTCCAGGAGCCCGCCACAAGCGCGGCTGCGACCAGGAACCCTCCCTGGAAACCAATCCTGTCAGCGATGAGGAATCCCGTAAACGGGCCCAAAGCCGCACCCAGGTCCAGCCAGGTCGAGTATCTGCCTAGTACAGCGGAGCGGACTGAATCGGGCGATGTCTCGCCAATGGCCGCATCCAGTGCCGTGTTCACACCAACCGCCACAAGGAACAGAAGCGGTATCCCGACAATGGCGCCTGCCAGGGAGTCGAGGGCGCCCATAAAGGCCAGCACAGCGAAGATTGCGATCATTCCATAGCCGATGGACGTACGCCTGCCAATCCGGTCCGACAGGTGGCCCAGCGGCACCCCAAGTCCAAGGTCCGACAACCACCTGAACCCGACCAGCAGACCGGCGAGCGTCACCACGGCAAGCGACCCTCCCAGTACCTTTCCGTTGTCGTCAGCGAATTCGGCCAGGTAGGGCGCCACGGTCGCAATGGCGAGGCCATTTGCCGCAAACGTTGTTGCAAACCGCATCAAGCTGATTGAGAGGAGGGGAAGCCTCAGCCCGCTCCCGGATTCGGGCAGTCTGGATACCGCGAGGTCCCAGAGGCTCAGCCGGCTCCGCAGGCCTCCGCCGGATGGTCGTATGCGCCCCGGTTTGAGGTTGGGGACTCGAGTGGCGATCAGCACTCCGACCAGCCCGAAGCCCGCCAGGGCTGCGAAGGTTACCTCTCTCGACGTGAGCTGGAACAGCAGAGCGCCCCCGGTGACTGCGACAAGGCTGCCGAGGCGCTGACCTGAATTGTAGAATCCAACCAGCCTGCCTCGCATCGAGGACGTACCAACTTCGAACGCCGTCAGCAGTGCGGCCAATCGCATATGGGAGAAGGACACGCCCCAGGCGGCTCGGGCGACCATCAGCGACACCAGACCACTGCCGAAGCCGCATGCAAGTGTGCTCAGAGCGCCTACGGCAATGGAGACAACGAAGGGCCAGCGTACGCCAAACCGCTGATACACGGATGGAGCAAGGGCGTTGCTGACCAGGCGAACAAAGCGATTGATGCTGAGCGCAAGCCCAATCCAGAAGGCCGCGCTAAGTCCGAGTTGCTTGTGGACCCCAAAATCGACTGCCGCGACGGGCAGCACGACGTACATCAGAGAGTCGCCCATGATCACCGCGGCGGTTGGGGATACCGCGTAAACCATCCCGGCCGGAATGATCGGTCTCATAGGCACGTTCGATGAGAGGCCCTCCTGAGCTAGTCATTATAACCGGAGTCCCGGATGGAGTGCGCTCTGGCGGGTTCCTCTTGCATGCCGAAACCCGGCCAGATTGGAATTGAATCGCCCTGGCCTAGGGGAGCAGGACCGTCCTGCTCCCCTAGGGAATCGCGAGCCGCTGGCGCCTAGTCGTTGTCCCGCACGATGATCTTCACGCTGGACCCCGTCAGTTGCCGGTAGGGAGAGCTCTCCCAGTCGTCCTCCCAGTCCTGCTTGCACTGCTCCTCATCGGCCTCCTCGCTGCATGGCTGGTAGTTGCCGTAAGGCACCGCGATGACGAAGTGGTCCATCACCGCGATGTCGTCCAAGGCGTCCTCATCTTCGGGCGCGGTGAAGGTGACCCTCACCCCCTGGTTCCAGTTGTAGGCGAATTCGCTCCAGTCCTCTCCCCTCGGATGGGTCCAGCCGCTGGGCAGCAGCACGCTGCCCGTATATGCGAACGCCGCGTCCTCCAGGTCGCCGGCGCCGGCGACGCCCCGCGGCTGAACGAACAGCTCCACCGGGTGGGGCGGCGCCGAGCTCAGCCGCACCGCGTAGCTCACCGTGCCGCCCTCGTCGACCGTAATGGTCGTGGGGCTGACGCTCACCTGCCCGCTCATCGACGGCCGCAGGATTGCTGGTATCTCCGTGGTCCACTCCCCCTCGCCGATGGGGTTCACGGCGCGCACGCGGAAGTAGTAGTCCCCGTCGGTGGTGAGGCCGCTGATCCTCGCCGAGGTCCCGGTCGTCGCCGTTCCCCCGTCAACGCCGAAACCGCAGTTCCTCTCCGACTCGTTCTCGTCGGGCGTATCCGGGTCGTCCTCGCACGGGCGCGCCACCTCGTACTCGTACCCCGTCACCGGCGCGCCGCCGTCGTCGGTGGGCGGGTCCCACATAATGGTCACCTGGTTCCTGCCCACGTTGCTGAGGTGCGGCAGGACGGGCAGTCCCGGCGGCTGGGCCGGTTCGCCGGTGGTCGTGGCCGACACTACGGCCGAGAAGGGTCCCGTCCCATTCCGGTTGGTGGCCGCCACCCGGTAGTACCGCTTCGTCCCCCGGTACAGATCGTCGTCGTTGTAGCCGGTGGTCCGGTGGCGGTCGGCCAGCCGCTCCCACGGCGCGTTGCCGTCCCGGGAGCGCTCCACCCGGTAGCCCCTGATGGACGACCCGTTGTCCGCCGGCACGGTCCAGCCCAGGTCGATCTGGGTGTCGCTGATCACGCTCAGCGTCAGCACCGGCGCCTCCGGCCCGCCGGGGTCGGTCCTGGCGCTGCGGGTCTGCGACCACTGTCCCGGGCCGTTGCCGTTGAGGGCCCGCACCCGGTAGTGCTTCGTCGTCCCCGCGCTCAGCCCGCCGCGGGCATAGAAGCGGTCGCCGGCCGGTATACCCGAGGCAAGGTGGTCCCAACCGATGCCGTCGTCCGACTCCTGGACTTCGTAGCGGTCGATGGACAGGCCCCGGTCGTCGGGCTTGGTCCACGACAGCTTGATCTCCGTGGTCCCGTTTGCCTCCGTCGTAAGATTCGGCGCGGCCGGGACCCCGGTATACGTGAAGGAGAAGGCCTCGCCGGACCACTCGCTCCAGCCCGCGCTGTTGCGGGCCCGCAGCTGGTAGTACCGCTCGTCGCCCGGTTGCAGGTTGCCGTGGGTGTGGAAACGCGCCGACGCCGGCGGGCTGGTCAGCCGCGAGTAGCTGTTCTCGCTGCCGTCGGTCGATACCTGCAGCTCATAGCTGGTTATGGGCCCGCCCCGGTTGTCCGGCTCCCTCCAGGACAGGTCGATGGCGTTCTGGCCGTTGGGTGTCGCCCTCAGCTCCGGCCTCACCGGCGGCGCCGGCGGGGTGACCACCTTCCTCACCACGGACCACGCGCCGTCGCCGGTGCTGTTCACCGCCCGTATGCGGTAGTGCCGCTCCGTGCCGGGTTCCAGCGGCGTGTCCTCGTAGGACGTGTCGGCGGCGCCGGCGGTGTGCAGCGAGGCCCAAGAGTCGGGCGTGCCGTCCGGCGACCACTCCAGGCTGTAGCCGGTGATCGGGTCGCCGTTGTCCCCCGGCACCGTCCAGGACAGCTCCACGGTGTCGAAGGCGGTGGCCCGCGCCGTCAGGCCGGGCGCGTCGGGCACACCCGTCAACGTCGTGGCGGAGACGGGCAGCGAGAACTCGCCAAGGCCGGCCCGGTTGCGCGCCCGCAGCTGGTAGTGCCGCGTGTCGCCCGGTTGCAGGCGACTGTGGGTGTAGGTCCGGGCCGACGCCGACGGGCTGGTCAGCCGAGAATAGCTGTTCTCGCTGCCGTCGGTGGAGACGTGAAGCTCGTAGCCGCTGACGTCCGCGCCCCCGTCGTCCGCGGGCGGGTCCCAGGTCAGGTCGATGGCGTTCTGCCCGTTGGCCACGGCCCGCAGCGTCGGTGCGCTGGGCGCCGCCGGCGGCGTGACCGCTTTGCGCACCGTGGACCACGAGCCCTCGCCGGGACTGGCGCCGTTCACCGCCCGGATGCGGTAGTGCCGCTCCGTTCCCGGGTCCAGGCCGGTGTCATCGTAGGACGTGTCCGCTGCCGCCGGGGTCGTCAACCGGGACCAGCTTCCGTCGCTGCCGTCTGGAGACTGGTCCAGCTCGTAGCGGATGATGGGCGAGCCGTTGTCCGCCGGCACCGTCCAGGACAGCTCGATGGTGTTGGCGTCCTTGGCCCGTACCGTCAGGTTGGGCATCCCCGGCACCCCCGCCAGCGTCGTCGTGGAGACCGGCGGGTCCGACCACTCGCCCAGGGTCACCCCGTTCCGCGCCGCCACCCGGTAGTAGCGCTTCGTCCCGAAGGTCATGCCGGTGTTCTTGAAGGTCCGCGTCTCCGCGTCCGTCGTGCGGCCCGCGTTGCGCCAGCCGCTGGTCCCGTTGGCCGACCACTGCACCTCGTAGTAGCGGATGGGCGAGCCGCCGTCGTCCCCCGGTGCATCCCAGGATACGTCGATGGCGGAGTCGCCGTCGGGCGCGGCCCGCACGTTGACCGGCGGCCCGGCCTTCCCCGGCGCACGGGTGGTGGCGTCTATAACCTCCGACCAGTCGCTGTCGCCCTGGCTGTTGGTGGCCTTCATCCGGTAATACTTGCGCGTGCCCCCCGTCAGGCCCGTATGGCTCCAGGATGTGTCGCTGCGGCCCAGCTGCGGCGCGGGGTCGGGCGCGGCCCAGGGGCCGTTCCGGCTGTCGGAGACCTCCACGGTGTAGGAGGTGATGGGAGCGCCGTTCTCGACGGGCTTCTCCCATGCCAGGTCTATCTGGGTGCGGCCGTCGGCCCCGTCGGGAAGGCTCGCTGTGAGGACGGGGGCATTGGAAGGGCCAGCGGAGGCGGTTTCCGGGACGGGCACCGATCCCTCGATGGGCTGCGACCAGGGGCCCTTGTGGTCCCAGTCGTTGACCGCCCGTATGCGGTACTGGAAGGTGTCGCCAGCCTCGACGTCGGTGTCGACGTAGGTGTTGCCCGTCACATCGTCGGCGATCGTTTCCCAGGGGTTGGTCTGCCGCTGGACCTCGTAGTGGGTCACACCGCGCCCGCTGACCTCGTCGATGGCGTCCCAGGTCACGATGATGCTTGCCGTGTCGGCTAGGGCCCCCCGCAGGGACGGCAGGTCCTCGCCGGTGCCCTCCTTGGCCTTGACGGTGGCCGAGTCGTTGTCGCTAACGTAGTCGTAGTATTCGGTGCTGTGCCAGGTGTTACCGGTCGTGCCGGTGCAGGCGCTTTCGGTGGTGGCGACCACGTCATCGCCGGTGCTGTTGATGCAGACCTGGTAGTCCTGGGTGTTGCTGATGGCCGCGGTGATCTCGGTATCCACGGCGGCGCTGGTGATGATGGTCAGGATTTCGCCTTCACGGCCATTTTGGATCTGGCTGACGTCTTTGGTCTTCAGCTCGCCGATGGTCCATGTGCATTCACCGCTGGCGAACGCGAGGCTGCCCTTGGTGGCGTTGCCAGTGCAGGAGTCTTCATCCAGGTCCGACAGCGTCACCTTGGCGGCGGGAGCCGCGTCCGGGCCGTTGTTCACGGCCGCGATGGTGAAGGCGCGGGTTTCGGCCGGCGCCTGGCTGGCGGCGCCGTCCCGCACCTCCAGCTCCGCTATCGGCCCGACGTGGAAGGTGTAAGTCTCGGTAGCGCAAAACCGCTGGTTGACAGGGGGGGTGGCGGTGTTTGGGTCGCAGTTTTCATCGCCGTCTAGGGGGGTGCGAGTGAGCTTAGCTGTGTATTGCAGCTTATATGTGCCGAGTTTCTCGAACTCGGCGGTGAACTCATTCGGGCCGTTGCCTGTTGCTGGTGGATCATAGCCCACCACATCTTCAGCAGTCCACCCGGTTGCAGAGGTCATCTTGTAGATTATTTCAAAGGTTTCGCCTTCGTAAGCTCGAATATGCACCCCGCCAGGAGGTGTTCCGCCGTTGACTCCGCTGACAGTAAAACCATCGCGGAAATTTGACCACAGAGCGTGGACAGCGTTTAATTCACTGGCGTCCCATGTCACCGGAGTCTGCCAGGAAACTTTGGTGCCCGGGTTGACACTATTCGCGTGGGAATCGTACTTCCTGTTCGGCTCATCCCGAACTTGTACAGGGGCTTTTTCCGGCTCCAAAATTACTGTGCCAAATATATTCTCGGTGACGGCCCGTACCCGCACATCGTCCGTACTGTCGCAAGGTGCGTCCGTGTCGCCGACGCAAGGATAGATTTTAAAGGCGTCAACCTCCGAGGCCGCGAACAGTTCCACCCGCTGGTCGCCCAAGCATTGCTTGAGTCTGTTAAAGGCGTAACCCGGACTGGGCGGAGGCTTGCTGTCCTCTACCCAGGCGGTGATGCACCGCTCTTCCAGCGGGATGTCTTCCAAGCTGTCCGAGGTCAGTTGGGTCTTTATTACAGTACTCTGAAACTGGGGTATATCACTGGTATCAGGGTCTTTGTCCACTGGGTCCGCCCGCGAGGTTGCCGACCGGCTTCCTGACACACCAACTCCATTCCCGGTGAATTCCAGTCCAGCGGATAATTCCACATTGATGCTTATATCTCCAATGAGGTCTAAACTACCGGTCTTGGCCTGAGGCCCTTGCATGTTTCGGGCGGTCAATGTGAAGTCCACAGCGTCTCCTGTAGCATCCGGCCGCAGGTCGCTCACCTCCAGCATGAGCCCCAGCTTGTTGGTTCCCATGTGTTTAGATGATTGTCCCTTCTGAGAAGCGTATGAATATATTTTTATGACGCTATTGGGAAGCAATAGGTCCGGTTCAGGCTGATCGGAGGAAGCTGTGGCCTGTATGGACCCGATTTTGGGGACATCATTACAAGGAGTAGGAGGAGTAGTAGGAGGGCAATAGTGGGAGTGGAGTGTTGTGGGAAATAACACCCCCGGCGGGAATTCGCCAGGCAGTATGGTCCCCGCATCCCAGGTAAACGTTTGGTTGGAATCGTCCACGGTCTTGCTGTCCGTAATTGAAGAAGGTACATTTCCAGCGGATATTTCCAAGTCCTCAAGCAGAAATGATATGGTGACTCCGGTGGCTGCTATGTTCCCAAGATTTTGAACCCTATATCTAACCTTTGTCCGGTCTCCGGGAGGCCCTTGTTCATAAACCATTACTAAATCAACGAATTCGTACTCCGTTCCCTCCTGGGCGTGGGCCGGAGCGGAAAAGGCCAGGGCCGCCGCCAGGGCCGTCAGGAGCAGCAGGGCGGCAATCCCGCCTGTGCGCAGTATTCGATGGGGTGGGTGTGAAGGGTGGGTGTGAGGGGTGGCGGTTGCTGTTGCTGTTGCTGTTGCTGTTGGTGGGCCGTCACTGGGCATGGGAACCTCCCGACTCATTTGCTTCGATTGCAAGGTGAGGCTACGTCTTACTGACATCTAGTCTCATGTCTGTGCGTCTAGGTACCCGTATGGCTGTGCACTTGGGAGATGTCACGACCGGCCCTCAGCCGGAGCCAAGCTGCCGGCAACAATACATTTTCCCCGTCCTATCAGGAGATGCGGTAGGTCAAAAGGGAAAGATTCCCCTTTCTCTTTGTACCGGTTATATGGGCATCCATTTGCCCAATATGGGTTGGCTCGTCTTGCTCTCGTTTTACCCGGTGATTGAGCTAGAGACTGATAGCAGGTATCATGAACGGCGAGAACCTGGACTTGCCGGAGGCCGACATGGCAGCCATAACGAACCGGCTTCCCGCAGCCATCCCGTACGAACCGGACGTGATCCAGTACGTCGCAAGGGTTTCCGTATGGGGTCGCTGGCTGGTCTGCGCGGTCGCACTGTTCCAGTTCGTGTATCGGCCGGGCTTCTGGTACTACGAGGGGCACCCCGAGTACTGGCTCCTGCCCCTGACGCTGGCCGCGCTCAACGGCCTGGTGCACTACCGGCTCCTGAGGGACAAGCCCGTGACATGGCGCTGGCTGCTCCTGCTCAGCGCCACGGACCTGGCCCTGATCACCCTCGGCGTCGTCGCCCAGGACGGGTTCGAGGGCTTCATGTTCCTGGTCTACTACCCGGCCCTCGCGCTGTTCGTCGCCGTGTTCCCGTCCCTGTGGCTGGGCCTGGCCTGGACGACGATGACCGCCGCGGTCTATGCCCTGGTGTGCATGAACGTCGGCCCGGGTCTCGACATCGTCGCGGGCGACGAGAAAGCGCTGCTGGCGAGGCTGGCGTCGATGTACGTCCTCGTGTTGTGCGTCAGTCTGATTTCCCGATTCGAGCGCCTCAGGAGGCAGGCCGCCGTGGAGAGGGAGCGCCACCTGCAGAATGAGCGCGTCGAGCTCTCCCGGATGATCCACGACACCACCGCCCAGACGGTCTACATGATCGGCCTCGGGATACGCAGGGCCAGGACGCTGGCCGGCGAAGCGAACGAGGAGCTGACGGCCTCTCTGGATGCGACATCCAAGCTGTCGGAGTCGGCCATGTGGGAGTTGCGGAGGCCAATCGACGCGGGCCACATCTTCGAGGGCAGGGAGCTGGGACCGGTCCTGTGGTCGCACTGCGCTACCTTCCAGAGGATCACGGACGTCTCCGCCACGATGTCACAGTCGGGGACCGAGCCTTACCTGCCCATAGAGACACGCTCATGTCTCTTCTCGATAGCCCACAATGCGCTGACCAACGCCCACCTGCACGCACGGCCCGGCAGGGTCGAGGTCCGGCTGGACTTCGAGCCCGACGGCATCAGGCTGTCCGTCTCCGACGACGGGGTGGGTCTCCCCGACGACTACGCCGAGCGTGGGCGCGGATTCAGCGGCATGAGGGCGGACACCGAGCGGATGGGCGGAGAGCTCATGGTGCGGAGCGGCGAGGGCGGAGACGGGACCACCATCACCTGCGTGGTCCCCCATGACGCCCATGAAAGGGGACGCTGAGATGTCTTCGGCGGGCCGGATCAGGGTGATGGTGGTGGACGACCACCCGATCATGAGGAGCGGTCTGCGGGACGCGCTGGAAGCGTCGGGCCGGTTCGAGGTCGTGGGGGAAGCCGGGGATGGAGAGGAAGCGGTGCAGACGGTGGAGGAGCTGCGTCCCGACGTCATAGTCATGGACGTGATGATGCCGCGCAAGGACGGCATCGACGCCTGCCGGGAGATCATGGAGCTCGCGCTGGACACGCGGGTCCTGGTGCTGACGGCCTCGACGGAGATGGACGCGGTGCTGGAGTCCTTCGTCGCGGGCGCGACGGGCTATCTACAGAAGTACTCGCGGCCCGAGGAGCTGGAGCAGGCCGTCCTCGACGTGGCCGAGGGCCGGTACCGGATACCCGACGGGATCGTGCGAGAGGTCTTCGCGATGATCAGGAGGGAGCGGAAGCTAGCCTCCAGACAGGCCGTAAGAACACTGACGGAGGCGGAGCGGGAGACGCTGACGCTGTTCGCCAACGGCAAGACCAACAAGGAAATCGCCGAGGCGAGGGGCAGCAGTTCAGTGACTGTGCGAAACACCCTCTACCGCATCCAGGACAAGCTGGGATTTGACACGAAACAGGGCCTTGTGATCTGGGCTGTCCGCAACGGCCTGGTGAACGACGAAGGGGCGGGCGGTTGACCCGCCGTAATCGAGCGTGGTAGGCCGAGGCATACCGAACTGCGAACTTTTCGCTGGGAAGTCCAACTCTAATGCATTTGGCCAGATGCCCTGAGAATAACCGATCTACGCCTAGTGACATACCGGCTTCCCTCGCCACACAGTTGCTCGCCCGTCTCAGCATCGAGAACATCAAGAAGATTGGGTGGATTGGCCGGGTCCGCCCGGGCCTCATCCAGTTGGGCTTGGGTTAACCCCTTCGCTGCCAGATGACCGTCATGGGAGAACCGGACGCCTGAAAGGTTCGCCTCGGAAATGTTCGCACCGGCCAGGTTCGCGTCCAGGAATGTCGAGCTGGAGAGATCAGTCTTGATAAGCTGTGCTCTGGACAACTCCGCCCTAAGGAAGCTCGCGTCGGAAAGATTTGCACCATCGAGCCACGCGTTGGCTAGGATAGCATCCTGAAGGATCGACTCTGAGAGGTTGGCTCCACCGAGATTTGCACCAGACAAGTTCGCATTATGGAGACTCACTCTGACCATGGCGGCCTCTTGCAGCATAGCGCCCGATAGGTTCGCGGACCAGAGGCGCGCGCCCGCGAGGTCAACTTTATAGAATTGTGCTCTTGACAGGTCCGCGCCAGAGAAGAAGGCATCGCTCAGATCCGAATTCGCAAAGTTGACGTTGGACAAGTTGGTGTGATGGAACATGGCTTTGGACAGATCTGCTTCTAGAATCTGCCCCTCGCTAAGGTTGGCTCCTCGCAAGTCCAGCCTAAACTCCGCCTTTCGCTCTAGGGCCTTTTGCGTCTCAGTCCTATGCCCAACTGCCTCCATAACGGACTCAACGTCCTGACGGATTCCCAATAGAGTACCTGACCGAATTGGCGCTTGCCCCGATTCGATGCTTTGGTCCCTAGTGGGAAGCCGAACGAAAGCACAGAACAAGCGCATGACTTGGACATGGTACTGTTCAGGATGCTCAGAAGCGAGTCTTTGCAGCGCGTAAATCCCAGCCAATCGGACTGAGAGGACATCGCTGCCGAGCATCTCGCCTCCCTTTTGGTAACGCTCGTTCAGCAGGCTCTGTTGCGCGGTCTTCGACTGACGGTCTGCCACGACGCTGCGCCATACCGCCAGCGGAAACGCGATCACTCCCGCCAAGACCAGTGCCACGTTTCGGACCGTCGTACTGCCGGATTCTACACCGCTCAACCAATCCCAGAAGACCGCTACGAGCGCAAGTATTATGACTGTGGCAACACTTAGGCTGCCAGCCACGATCATGAGGCGGTGTCTACGAAGGCCCGGTCCCATAATGCCCTATGCCCATCATATTGCGTCCGCGATGTCTCAGACGACGGCCCACCCTTCCGACAGCGCCTCCGCCTGTTCCAAAACCGTCTGGGTTGCCTTCTCCTGCTTGTCGGGCGGGTAGCCGTGCTTACGGAGTATGCGGCGAACCAGACGGCGGAGATTGGCACGGACGTTCTCACGCAGCGTCCAGTCGATGGTGACGTTGTTGCGGACCGTTTCGACGAGCTGGCGGGCGATGTCTCGGAGGGTCTCATCACCAAGCACCTGCACGGCACTGTCGTTCGTTTCCAGCGCATCGTAGAAGGCCAACTCGTCCTCCGATAGCCCCAGCCGCTCGCCACGTGCGTTGGCCTCTCTCATCTCCCTCGCGAGCTCAATCAGTTCCTCGATGACCTGCGCCGCCTCTATCGCTCGATTCTGGTATCGCCTCAACGTCTGCTCTAGCAACTCAGCGAAGGAGCGGGCCTGCACCACGTTCTTGCGCCGTCGAGTGGACAGCTCACCACTGAGCAGCTTCTGAAGCAGTTCAACAGCTAGGTTGCGATGAGGCATCTCCCGCACCTCGGCCAAGAACTCATCGGAGAGCACGGAGATATCGGGTTTGTCCAGACCTGCGGCGGCGAAGATGTCCATCACGCCCTCGGATGCAACCGCACGGGATATGATCTGACGCACGGCCAGATCCAGCTCTTCCTCCGGGCGTGCCTCTGTAGCCGTTCGCTTCGTCAGCGCAGCCCGCACCGCCTGGAAGAATCCCACGTCGTCACGCACGCGCGTGGTCTCCGGGTGGGGCACGGCCAGCGCGAACGCCTGCGACAGCTCCCTCACGGCCTTCATACAGCGATCCTTGCCGTCCTCTTGCGCCAGCACGTGCTCTTGCGCGGCCGGCAGCAGGTTCAGGCGCTCCTGTGGGGTGCCTGTCATCCACTTCGACCAGTCGAAGCCGTGGAACAGGGCGCAGCACACCTCATGCTTCTCCAGCATGACGGCTACCGCTTCGTCCTGGTCCAGCGCCGTTTGCCCCTTGCCGCCACTCTCTGTGTAAGTCGCCAGTGCCTTCTTCAGGTCCTGCGCTAGCCCCAGGTAGTCCACGACGAGGCCGCCCGGCTTGTCTCTGAACACGCGGTTCACTCGGGCGATGGCCTGCATCAGCCCGTGGCCTCGCATCGGCTTGTCCACGTACATGGTATGGAGGCTAGGCGCGTCGAATCCGGTGAGCCACATGTCCCGCACCAGCACGACTTTCAGCGGGTCGTCGGGATCCCGGAACCGTTGGGCCAGCTCCTCTCGCCGCGCCTTGTTCCGGATGTGCGGCTGCCACTCCACGGGGTCGGATGCCGAGCCGGTCATCACCACCTTGATCGCACCCTTGCCGTCGTCATCGTCGTGCCAGTCGGGGCGCAGGCGCGTCAGCTCCCGGTAGAGGTCGATGCAGATGCGCCGGCTCATGCAGACGACCATCGCTTTGCCTTCGAGCGCCTCCAGCCGCTGCTCGAAGTGGGCAACGATGTCCTCGGCGATCTGATTCACTCGCTTCTCCGCGCCGACCACAGCCTCCAGCTGCGCCCACCTGGTCTTGAGCCTCTCCCTGCGCTCCACCTCCTCTCCTTCGGTGGCCTCTTCGAAATCCGGGTCTATCTTCGGCTTCTCTCCCTCGTCCAGGGCGAGCTTGGCCAAGCGGCTCTCGTAGTAGATGGGCACCGTGGCCCCATCCTCGACGGCGCGTTGGATGTCGTAGGTGTTGATGTAGTCGCCGAACACGGCACGGGTGTTGGCGTCCTGTAGCTCGATGGGCGTCCCGGTGAAGCCGACAAAGGAAGCGTTGGGCAACGCGTCCCGCATGTGCCGGGCGAAACCGTCGATGAAGTCGTACTGGCTGC
The DNA here is from genome assembly GCA_965207305.1 of Dehalococcoidia bacterium. Taxonomy (GTDB): domain Bacteria; phylum Chloroflexota; class Dehalococcoidia; order Lucifugimonadales; family JAGWBF01; genus JAGWBJ01. Next base: position 1,359,602 of record CBDBMB010000004.1, read on the forward strand.
GGTGGGCTTCGTCGGCGATGACGACGATGTTGCGCCTGCCCGATAGAGTGGGGTGCGTGTCTCCTTTTTCCTCTGGGAAGAACTTCTGGATAGTGGTGAAGACCACTCCCCCAGCGTTCACCGACAGCTTGCTGCGCAGGTCGGCTCGGCTCTCTGCCTGGGTCGGCGGCTGGCGCAGCAAGTCCTGGCAGCGGGAGAAGGTGCCGAAAAGCTGGTCGTCCAGATCGTTGCGGTCAGTGAGGACGACAACGGTCGGGTTCTCCATCGGCGGTTCACGGATCACAGTCCCGGAATAGAAAGCCATCGTCAGGCTCTTGCCCGACCCCTGGGTGTGCCAGACTACTCCGATGCGGCGGTCGCCGGGGTCTCCACCAGGCTTCCGCCCCGCTTCGTAGGGCCCCTGCTCCTCACCGATCCGCGCCTCTGCGCGTTGCAGCATCGCAGCTCGCAGGGTCTCGTCCACAGCCACGCGAACGGCGTGGAACTGGTGATAGCCTGCCACCTTCTTGACGAGGGTGCCGCTGCCGTCGTCCTCGAACACGATGAAGTCGCGTAGAAGCGCCAGGAAACGAGCCGGTTCGAATACGCCTTCCAGCATCACCTGCAGCTCCGTCATAGTGGGAGCGGCCAGCGTCTCTCCGGTGACGGTCCGCCAGGGCTTGAACCACTCCCGTCCGGCGGTCAGTGTGCCTATGCGGGCCTCATTGCCGTCCGAGACCACCAGCACCCCGTTCATAGAGAACAGGGTGGGCAACTCGGCTTTGTAGGTCTGGAGCTGATGCCACGCCGTCCAGATGGTGGCGTCCTCGTCGGCGGGGTTCTTCAGTTCGATGATGCCCAGGGGCAGGCCGTTGACGAACAGCACCACGTCTGGCCTTCGAGTGTTTTGGTCCTCAGTGACGGTGAACTGATTGACGGCCAGCCAGTCGTTGTTGGCAGGGTTCTCGAAGTCGATAACCCGAATCTGGTCGCCTCGTACCCGTCCATTCGTGTCCCGATACTCGACCTCCACGCCGTTGACCAGCATGCGGTGGAAGGCGCGATTGCGGGCCTCTAGGGTTGAACCTTGGGGCCGGGTCAGCTTGCGGAAGGCATCGTACAGCGCGGAGGGAGGCAGCGCAGGGTTGAATGTGGCCAGGGCGTCCCGCAGCCGTCGCTCCAACAAGACTTGCTCGTAGTCGTCTCGCTCGGCATTGGAAGTCTCGGGAGCTATGTCTGGCCCGTGCGCCACAGCCCACCCGAGGCCGGACATCCAATCAAGGGCGGCCTGCTCGACTTCAGCCTCAGTGATAGTGGTCATGAGGACACGCCTACTTCGCCCAATCCGGCAGGCCGTAAATCGCAAAAGCAATGCTCGCTGCCAGCGCCATAACATGGAGCGCAAGAAAGAGCACGGGCATCCACTTTTCGATATGCGTCGTCGGCCAGTAGGACTTACCCCGCCCCTCTTGGGCCAACTGCCATTCGTATGCATACAGCGCAGCTGGCAAATACGTTTCCAACTTATGGATGATCTCGAACTTTATGGTGTTCAAGTCGCGAAAGGACTTGATAATGCTGTACCACAGCAGAGAGAGTGCAATGCCCGCCACAGCTATAGGAACAACAAAAATCACGCGCTCGGTGAACGCGGACTGGAAACCATAAGCAGCCACCAGGGCAGCGTTGAGCGTGAGCAGATAACGGTTGGACGCAATACGGCGCTCGCTCGCGTTGTCAGCCGACTGGACGTAGATCTTGTACTGCTCAAGCAGGTCTGACTTGAACGACTCGCCGTAGGACTCTTCGGCCCGAGGAATCAAAGCTTCGCACTTTTGGGGATCCATGCCTACCTCGGATTAGCGATGAGCTCTTTCAGGGTGGGCCAAGTCCAAGGATGCATCACCTTCTTCTTGGGCGCTGTGTTTGGCCTGGAACACTGCCCTTGCCTGCGGCCCTTCAACAAGAAGTAAGGTTTCTTCTCTTCCCGGGTAATGGCAACCTCGCCTGCTACTCCGCTGGCCTTGTGGGTACGGTGCCCGCAAATAACAATGACAAGATCGCACCTGTGTATCCGAGACCGAACCTCATCTCGCCATTTTTCATCGATTCGTCCGTACACAGACTCATCCTTTATGCTGAATGGCGAATCTGGCCTCTTGGCTTGGGCAACCAAGTCACTCCGCAGGCTCTTGTCGTTGTCGTAGTCAAAGCTGATGAATACACTCTTCCTGCCTGTCATAGATATCTCCTCTCCCAACCTTGAGGATAACCAGGCCAAGGCTGAACTGAACGATTACGTCTATTTCTGCTGCCAATCCAGAGCGCTAGTACTATCCCTCCCACCACAAGCCACGTAGCAGGGCTACTCAACAACTCTTCAACAGTCTCAGCGAGCGTCTTGCCTTGGATCAACTTCCTCAGGTTGTCCCACGTCCACTCGTGCATCTCATCGTCGCTACGGGCCGTCGTGGGTTTGGAGCATGCCCTGTCGCTATGTCCACGAAGGAGAAAATAGGGCTTGCCTTCCTCTTGAGCAAGCCTGACCTCCACTGCTACGCCTTCCGCTTTGTGGGCATGCTCCCCGCACATCACAATTACAAGGTCCGCCCTTCGTATACGGTTCCTTACTTTCTCTTTCCAATCGCCGGAAAGGTGTCTTCTAACTGACGCATCAACAATTTCGAACGGCGAGTTTGGGTACTTCGCCTGACCCACCAACGCATTCCGAAGGTCGTTATCGTGGTCGTAGTCAAAGCTGATGAATGCCCGTTTCGCAGCCATTGTTCAATTCCTTCCCACATCGTCCGAGTAGACCTCGTCCAGAATCGCGCAGATAACATAGTGGAACTCTATTGGCGCTGAGGACAGGCCGTCTACGTTACCATCAAGATATCGCCACTGGACAAAATCGTCCCGGTGCTTTTCGAGGAATGATTCCAGACTAGTATCTGCATTCTGAGTCTTTGGGTCCTCGTCTATGTATTTCTGAAACCGCATTGCAAGTTTCCCTTGGTTCGCGTCGGATAGCGATCTGAATAGAAACAGCAAGTCGTGTGTGTGCTCATATCCATGAACTGAAGTTTCCTTTTGCTTCAAACCCTTAAGCGCTAGCTCTGCCGAAAGTGCCAGCAATATATTCGACGAGAGGATAAGGCCCAATTGCAGAGCCTCATTGCTCGGATCATTTCTCAATGCAATTGACTCAGGCATGAATGAATAGACGGCCCACTGAAGCGCCATTGAGGCTTTGTCCATTCTTATCGGTATCTCTTTAGTCATATCCCCACCTCCCCCGACACCAGCCCCGGGAGCAATCCATCTCGCTGAGCAGCCAAGTTCTCGCATTCAGTGAGTAGCGAATACTGCCTCTCGCGTGCTGCTTCAGCTACTCTACTGAACATTGTAACGAGCCGGCTTGGTGGTACGACTATGGATGGGATTAGCAAAGCGTCGGGGGGCAACATGTTCACTGTCGTGCCAGTCGCGTAGCCGCTAACTATGCCGTGCATGGAGCGAGTGTTGAGTAACTGGCAGACATAGTCTGCCGAAAGAGCGGAGGACCTGTTGGGCTGTATTCGATATAGGTGGTGGCTGAACAACCCCTTATCACCGAGATGCTTTGGTACTATCGCTGCGAACCCAATCAGCAACCTGTCGTGACCCTGCTCCGTGTTCGCGACCAGAACATCACCGGGCTGCGTGACGTGGCGATCCTGGAATTTGCCGTTGTAGTATTTGATGCCGTCTTCCTTATAACCGCCGCCTTCATAGATTGAGTTCAGGTTGTGCATCGGTATCCCAGTTGATGCTAGACCTGACCCCTTGTATGACAGTCCTCTAGCCAGATCAATGCAATCTGATAGTGGCTTCATCTCCCACCCCACTGGGATCTCCCCCAGTTCCGAGTCCACCAGCCGGTCCGGAAACAGGTCGTAGACCTCGGCGGGGAGGCCGGGGAGGGATTCGCCCCTATGCCAGAGGCCTTCCATCTTGGCCCGCACCGGGTCGAAGTCCACGAACCACGACTTGAACAGCGCCCGCGCCATCGCCTCCAGCGTCTCGTTCACGCGCCGGTTCAGCTCGATCTTGCCGTCCAGCGTTCCGAGGACGTGGGCGATTGCCTGCTGTTCCTGTAGGGGTGGGAGGGGAACTTCAAGGGATTCGATCATGCCCTTTGTAAGAGCATTTCGAGTGCCTCCTGAACCCGCCCAAGACAGGAGTAAGGTCTGCATCTCAGCAGACACTAAGTAATAGCGCAGATACTCTGGATCGAGAACCGCTGAGTCCGGTCTGACAATCGCGACGTGTTGATTTACACGAGCGGGCAGTGCGTCCACCGGAACCTGGCATGTCCGGGCTACCGAGTCCCCTGTGATGTTGAGAAGTACGTCGCCTTCAAAGACCTCCACATTCTCCAAAGCGTGGGCGTAGTGTTCTCCTATGAATGCCAAACCGTCACGTCGGAAGCCGTCGTTGTACACGTTCTGACTGCGTATTAGGGAGTATGGCCCACTTTCTAGGTAAACGTCTCTGCCGCCACGTGGGGTCGCCCCACTTCCGATTTTGGTGCATACGTCACCGAGCGTTGCCTTGCCCCATTCGCCTGAAGTACCTGTGAGGTCTGCTCCATGGGTAACAACTCCGTCCAGAGGCAGAGGAGTCCGCTGCAACTCCACGATCTGCTTGAAGGAGTCTCCAATCCGGTTGAAATCCACAACGTCGACCGTGTAGGGAAGGGTTGAGTCCTCGAATGCGTCTTTCAGGGCACCCAGCACCCTATGATTAAGCTTGCCTTCGCCCTCCAAGGCCAGGTCCAAATCTGAGGAGTCCTTGGTGGTCCAGTTGGCGCGGCTGCCGAAGACCCAGACCTTGACGCCTGCAGGCAGATGCTCGCGCAGGATGTCCTGCACAATTTCGAGCTGGTCGGGCCTGATGTCCACGGGGCTAGTCAAGGGACTCGTTCCTCTCATGGAGTCGATTCAGGAGATAGCGGGCCTCCTGGAGGAAGTCTGGAGCGCTCTCAAATACCTCCTGCGCCTTCTCTTCGTTGTAGGTGTGACTGGTGGTGCCGCGGTTCCGGCGAAACTCAAGCCACTCCGGGAGTTCGGACCTGAGTAGGGCTTGCCGATAGGCTTCGCGGATGATGTCGTTGAAGACGAGCTCGTCGATCTCTGCCGGATTGGCGGAGGCTAGCTCCAGATAGCGCCGTAGCATCCTGAAAGAGAGCTCGTAGGTAAACTCGAACGCCTGGATGACGGCGGCCCTCAGATGCCTCTTGAGGCGGGGGTGATCCGACGCCAAGTCCGAGTTGTAGATGTCCAGGGCCTCTTCCAACTGGGCCACGGCGTCTTCCAGCGGTGTCAAATCCAGCTTCATCGGATGCCCTCTAGCTCCCATACCCCAGCCGTGCCAGGTTCGCTTCGATCTCCGCGTCCAGCCGTTGGCTCTCGGCCTGCTGCTCCCGCCATTGGCCTGATAGACGGGCCATCTTCTCTTGGAAGGGTTCGCCGTCGTCCTCTTGCGGCGCCGCGCCGACATACCGGCCGGGAGTAAGGACGTGGCCGTGCTTTCGTATCTCCTCCAGCGTCGCGCTCTTGCAGAAGCCAGGAACGTCCTTGTATTCGTCGGCGGCGTCGCTGCCACGCCAAGCGTGGTAAGTGTCGGCGACGTGGGCGATGTCTTCAGGGGATAAATCGCGTCGGGTACGGTCGAGCATCTGCCCCAGCTTGCGGGCGTCGATGAAGAGGGTCTCGCCTAGGCGGTCTCCCTCCTGCCGGCCCCGGCGCAGGAACCAGAGGCAGGCGGGAATCTGGGTGGAGCGAAAGAGTTGGCCCGGTAGGGCGATGATGCAGTCCACCAGACCCGCTTCGATGATGTTCTTGCGAATCTCACCCTCGCCGGACTGGTTCGAAGACATGGAGCCGTTGGCAAGGACGAAGCCTGCGATGCCTCGTGGCGCAAGGTGGTACAGGAAGTGCTGCACCCAGCCGAAGTTGGCGTTGCCAACAGGCGGAACGCCGTGCTCCCACCGCTTGTCGTCACGCAGTCGGTCGCCGCCCCAGTCGGAGACGTTGAAGGGTGGATTGGCGAGGATGTAGTCGGCTCGCAGGTCCGGGTGACGGTCGTTATGGAAACTGTCTCCATGCTCGATCTGGCCCAATATGCCCCGGATAGCCAGATTCATCCTGGCCATGCGCCAGGTGGTGTAGTTGGACTCCTGGCCATAGATGGAGATGTCGCCCCTGGCCTTGCCCCCGTTCGCGTTGCCGCTGGCGTGAGCTCGGATGAACTCGACCGACTGGACGAACATGCCGGAGGAGCCGCAGCACGGGTCATAGACGCGGCCCTGGTACGGCTCCAGCATCTCGACGAGGAGGCGCACGACCGAGCGCGGGGTGTAGAACTCGCCGCCCTTCCTACCCTCGGCCAGGGCGAACTGCTCCAAGAAGTACTCGTAGACGTTGCCCAACACGTCCGTGGCGCGGGCTTCGGCGCCGCCGACCTTGATGTTGCTCACCATGTCGACCACCTGCCCGAGACGGGTCTTGTCCAGGGCAGGGCGGGCGTAGTCCTTGGGCAGCACGTCCTTCAGGGCTGGATTGTCCCGCTCAATCGCGACCATAGCGTCGTCGATCAACCGCCCGATGTTGGCCTGGCGGGTCTGGTTCTTCAGATACTGCCAGCGGGCTTCAGGGGGAACCCAGAAGATGTTCTCTGCGACGTACTCGTCGCGGTCCTCGGCGGCGTCTTCGCCCCACTCGGCGAGCACCAGAGCGTGACGCTCCTCAAAGGCGTCGGAGATGTACTTGAGAAAGACCAGGCCGAGGACGACGTGCTTGTATTCGGCGGCGTCCATGCTGCCCCGCAGGGCGTCGGCCATGCGCCAGTATTCGGCCTCGTGGCCCGTGTTGGTGGCGTCGTCCTTTTGCTTTGCTGTCTGAGTAGTAGCCACTGTCTTTACCTCACTCGTTTTCCTTTGGCTCGCCACTCAGCAACTTCCTGCGTGGCATTCTTGCCCCCGGGTCCATAGCCGTGACGGTCCAGAAATTCCGGGACTCCGCCGTACTCGACAGAAATCACCGCTGACTCGGCGGTCTTGTCGTGGCCCGGCAGGAAAAACGAGCCAATGGCCGTATCGCTGCCGCACCCGCACCAGCATTCGCCCGTCGGCAGCAGGCGGTCGGTTGAAGCCATTGCCATCTCCTTCCAAAACTAGAAAATTCAATAGTCTTGGATGTGATTCAAGGCTACCCTCCAAGACCAATCCAGTCAACCCTAACGGGGAGCGGTGCGCAATCCAGCCCCCGCAATATCCTTTTCGACTACCGCCACCACATACCCAGGGTAATGACCCGTCTCAGCCAGCGTGCTAGCACGGCCCTGGCCAACTCCCGCCTGGCTTCCGCCAGAGCTTCCTTACGCCACCGGAGGTGATCGTCCCGTCGGACACCGTCCAGGGGTTCCGTCTCGGGCGGCAGGGTCAGGTGGAAGTCTCCAAGCATGGTGACCTCCAACTCCCACCGGCGCACCGCAGCCCGGGCACGCCCCACTCGGCTGCCAGCTGGATCAGCCAGCTTCCGCAACGACCGCCACTCCGCCACCAATGCTTCTGCAGGGCCCAGGGCGTCTTCCTCGCCTGGCAGCTCCTCCATGGTGACCACCACTTGGTTGGCCGGCACAGGCTCCGGTTGTCGTGGCCGCCGTTGTTCCTGCTTCCTGCTGGCATCAACCCGCTCGGCCTCTCCATTCGGCTGTTCGCCCTCATCTAGCCTGGATATCCGGCACTGCAACTCTTCCAGTTGGCTTGCCTGGGCCTCGACCAGTTCCCGCAACGCCCGATTCTCCTCCTCCAACTCCGCCGCACGCCTGCGCAACACCTCAACCTGTCCATCGGTCTCCACATTGTCAGCGTCACCTGAGGCACTGTCCCGGAACTCCTCCAACGCCTGGCGCATCCGGCGGGACACCCGCCGGGAGTTGCAGCAGTTCATCATGGTGCGGTAGTTCACCCCTAGGGCGTCGGCAGCGGCCACCTTGCCCCTGCTCTCCACCAGGGCGTCCAGCAGGTCCAGTAGGGGCCCGTCCAATAGGGGGGAATCGGTGCCGTTCGACACCCGCTCGTCGTCACTCAAATCCAGATCTCCCTCCCCTCAAAGTACAATTTCCTGACTACAACAACTGCAATAGACCCGACACCAGGCGTCAACACCGTTCCGTCAGATTGCTTGCTGCCCACCCCGGATTCCAGCCTACAACAGCTTTGAAATCACCCTGATTGTATTCTACAACGCAGTTCATTTCTCCTTACAGGGCTGGCACTGGCAAACCCGCCTCAGAGCGATTGCAGTCTGACGTTTCAGGCGCCGCTCTGCCCGGTGCCCCGAGGACCAGCCCAACCAGGCTCCTCTCCGTCGATCTCCCTGTCTCAACCGCCCTTTCAGGGCCTACAACGAGGCTCCGGGGTGGCACACCTGGGGGGGACTTCAAACCCTTGCGTTTCCCCTGGGACATTCGGCATAATATTTAGAACGCATGAGCTTATTTAAGTGCATGAAGTCCTAGAGCAATGGCCCGTGTCGAGGAGGTGCCCTTATGAAACTGACCCCGATAGCGAGAATGTTCAAGGGAGGGGAGAAGCCCGCCACCAAGCTCATGGCCGTCACGCCGCCCCGGACCGGGGAGCGCACCATGCTGGGTGTGGAGAACCTGCTGGGTTCCATCGCCGTCCCCGAACCCTTCTCCCTGGAGATCGTGGGAGACACAGGCGGCGTCACCCTGCTGGCCCGCTGCCGGGAGGGCTCCTTCGTCCGCCAGCAGCTGGGCGTCCACTACCCCCAGGCCAGGGTGAACGAGGTCTCTGCCGAGGACGACCCTCTGAAGCTCAGAGAGGGCGAGCAGGCTTGGTCCATGGACCTGCGGCTCCGGGGGCCGGAGTACCTGCCCCTTCGGACCTTCCGGGACGACGACCTGCTGGACCAGGGCTCCGACCCCCTCATCTCCGTCATCGGCTCCCTGTCCGACCTGGAGGAAGGGGAGCGGGTGGTGAGCCGGGTCAAGCTCGCCTCCCTGGGTCCCGACTGGTCCAGCCAACACATGGAGAAGACCAACCCCAGGCCAGCGTACGACCCCAACACGTCCCCCGCCACCGCCCAGGTCCGGCTCGACCGGACCAACGCGGCGACCATGACGGTCCTGGCGTTGCTGGCCCTGCCTGCGCTGAGGGCCTACTTCTGGATACAGAGCGGGGAAACCTGGAAGGCCGTCCTGCTGGGGCTGGGCGTCGCGTCCCTGTTGGCCTTTGCAGGCTGGGCTTGGTGGCGCATCAAGAAGGGCCGCTCCGGGGGCAAGTACCAGGACCCGCAGTTGATCAAGGAGAAGGTCTCCCGCATCGCCTACGAGGCCCAGGTGGAGATCACCGCCGTCCTGTCGGAGCACGGAGTGGAGGGCAGGGCGAGAGAGCTTCTGCGCAACGTGGCCTCGGCCTACAAGCACTACGACAACCCCGCCGGTGCCAGCTTCACGGTGACCAAGGCTCGCCCGGCGCTTCCCATGACCGAGCCGTTGCCGCCTGCGAGGGGACTGCTCCGGAGCCGAAACGTGCTGGGAGTGAGGGAGCTGGCGGCCCTGTGGCACCCCCTGGGAGCTGCGGATGAGCTCCCCATGGTGGCCCGCTCCGGGGCCAGGGTTCTCTTCCCCTCGGCCAGGAATGCCTCCGGCGGTGCCCACGTGGGGAATACCGTGGGAAGCAGGCCGCGGAAGGTCCACTTCCAGGATGACACGCTGCGACGGCATCATCTCTACGTGGCCCGCACCCGCATGGGGAAGTCCACCCTGATGGAGCACATCGTCGCCCACAAGATGAGGGAGAAGGCGGCGGGCAGGGACGATGACGCCATCGTGGTCATCGACCCCCACGCCGACCTGGTGAAGGCCCTCCTGAAGCACGTCCCCGAAGGGGTCGTAGACCAGGTGCGGCTCATCGATCTGGCCGACGATCAGCGTGCACCGGGCATCAACCTGCTCGATGCGAAGGTGTTCACTGACCGGGACCGCACCGCCGACTCGGTGGTGCGGGTGGCCCACGGGGTGTGGGAGCAGTGGGGGCCGAGGATGCAGTCCATCCTGGAGCACACCGTCAAGAGCCTCCACGAGTACAACCGACACCCGGACACGCAGGAGGATGAACAGCTCACCATCCTGGACGGGCTGAGGATGCTGTCGGACCTGAACTTCCGCAATCAGGTGCTGAGGCGGGTGGACGACCCTTACGTGGTGGCCTGGTGGGCAAGAGACCTGCTCAGCTGGAACCGCGCGACCCGCTCCGACGCCCAGGCCCCGGTGCAGACCCGGCTGGCCTACTACGCATCCTCCAAGAAGGCCCGGGCCATCCTGGGCCAGCCCCGCTCCACCATCGACCTGCGGGAGACCATCCAGGAGGGAGGCATCCTCCTGGTCTCCACCGCTCAAGGGACCGCGGGCCAGGACGTCTCGGCGCTGGTGGGGGCCTCGCTGCTCAATCTGGTGGACTCGGTGATACGGGAGCAGGGGAGCCTGCCGATGGAGCAAAGGCGGGGAGCGCTGGTGGTCGTGGACGAGATGCAGTCCATCCCCGGCGTGGACTACGAGGGCATGTTGGGCGAGCTGGGCAAGTTCGGGGCATCCTTCATCCTGGCTACCCAGAGCCTTGCCAGGCTTGCCGAGCTGTCCCCCACCATGCAGGACACGCTCTTGGCCAACGTGGGGTGTCTGGTTGCGTTCCAGGTGGCGGCGGCCGACGCGAGGTATCTCATCGGGGAGCTGGACCGGGAGCGGGTCACCGAGGAAGACCTGGTGTCGCTGCCGGTGCATGAGTGCTACGTGCGGGCCACTGCGGAGGGACAGCGGCAGCCCACCTACACCATGAGGGTACGGGAGCCCGAGGCGGGGGACCCTGGGGCGGAGGAGCGGGTGCGGGCTTCAATGGCGGAGTACACCACCCCGGCGGAGACCATCGCCTCCCAGGACGCCAAGGCCGAGCGGCTCCTTGCGGAGTTCCGGAAGAAGCTGCAGGAGGAAGAGGAACGAGAGGATGAAGAGGGCGGAGTCATTGCTGCGCCGCCCAAGCCCTCGCCCACACCATCCGCGAACGGAGGATCGACAACGTCAGGGAAGGCCAAGCGGGCGAGGACGCGGCGGCAGAAGGAGAACGCCCCGGAGCCCGTCGGCGAGGGTGGCGAGCGTGCATGAAGGCCGTAGAGCGAGACGGCTGGACGCTCAGCGTCCTGGCGTCCATGCCATTCTTGGACCGCCTGGAGCTTACCGCCGTGATGGATACCTACGAGGAGGCCTCCCACCGATCCCTGCGCGTACTGGAAACGGAGGGGCTCGTGGGGTTCCGTTTGCCTATGGTGCTAACCCTGTAGTAGAATACCCCCGCTACCGGTACCACACGTCAACCTAGGACTCCACGCTGACACTTGAAGGGGTAGGCACATCATGCCCCCTTGCCGGTCAACGTGGAGTCTGGTGCCGGTAGCAAGTGCCTGAATCCTTCAGCCGCAAGGGGGTGCCCGATGTCTCGACTTGGGGAGGGCACCGATGGCGGCGGCGGATACAACTTCAACCCGTTCCGGCTGGTCAGTTGGCTGGGCGCGACCGCCACAAGCCTCCTCTTCTTCATCTCCATCGTTCTTGCGGGCATCCACCTGGGCCGCGGCATGGGGTTCGTGGACAGCCTGGAGGCGACGGTCCACGATTACCGGATGGTCGCGGCGTGTCCCGGCGAGCTCAGCTCCCATTGGGGTTTCGTGAACCGCGAGCCCTTGGTCCAGGCGACCATCAAGGTCGCGCTGGAATGGGGAGGCAACCCCTTCGAGGAGATCTGCAGCGTGGGTTTCCAGGAGACATTCCAGACCGGCGGGGAGACGCCATCCCGCGACATTCCCGACATCACACCACCGGGCGGGCCTGTTGGCAGCAGGAATTGACACCGGAGCGCCGTAGCGGGCAGACGGGCGACTCGGCTATAATCTAGGCGGGAAAAGCGAAAGGGCCGGCAGTAGGATGCCGACCCCTCGAACCCATCACCGATGGGGGACTGGAAGTCATACGAGCCCAGTCTACAACGGTCTAGTTCGACTTGTCAACAAGACCTCCCGTCGGCAAGAAACGAAGGGAGGTCTTTTCTCATGGAAGTCATACAGGAAGCCGCTGGTGACACGATAGGAGGGCTGATGCTGCTTCTCCTGACTGGGTCATGGTTGTCGCAGTTCCACGTGGCGCGTGCGCTGGTGGGACGGGCGCTCGGGGAGGCCGCATGGTGGGGCCGCAGGGTGCGGGAGCACTACCGGGCCAACCGGCCGCTTTGGTGGCTTGAGGGCGTCGTGATTGGCTTGTTCATTGTAGGGCATGGCATACAGGGGCATGATTCGCCCATAGCGGACACCACCTACGCTGTGACCTTCGTAGCGTTCTGGATGGCCTGCCTCTACGTGGGCGGTCGCTGGCTTGTCCTGCGTTTCCGGTGCTAGAATGGGCCTATGGCCCAGTTCGCCGTCACCACCACCTACGCCCTGGCCTGCCCCTACTGCGACTCCGAGCGTGTGCGCCGGATGGGAGTACGCGACGGCCAGCAACGCTACCGCTGCCGGGACTGCGACAAAGCCTTTCGCGCCAACGGCAAGGCCAAGGGCCGCAGGATGGACGCGGAGCTCATGGGGTCGGCCATAAGGGACTTCTATACGGGCAAGTCGTACAAGCAGATTGCCGAGGGCCTGAAGGAAGAGTACGACCTGGAGAAGGAGCCCAGCAAGGCCACCATCTACGAATGGGTGAGGGACTACACCGACGACGCCACGGCCAGGATGAAAGACCACAAGGCCACGACCGGCGGGCACTGGGTTGCCGATGAAATGATGGTGGACGTCGGTGGCCAGAAGGTCTGGCTATGGAACGTCATGGACTCGGATACCCGCTACATCCTCGCGTCCCACCTGACGCCCAGGCGCGACGCTCAGGCGGCGCGGGTGGTCTTGCGGAAAGCTGCCCTGGCTGCGGACGGGCCTCCGGAGAGCATCACCACTGACAAGCTGCGCTCCTACCTGCCAGCCGTCAAGGACGTGCTCCCGGAGGCGGAGCACGTCAAGTCCGAGGGCATGAGGGCCGACATCAACAACAACCTCTCGGAGCGGCTGCAAGGGACCTTCAGGGACCGCATCAAGACGCTCCGGGGTCTGGACACCATCGAGACCGGCCAGCGGTACCTGGACGGCTGGACGCTCACCTACAATCTGTTCCGGGGCCATGAGAGCCTTGGGAACAAGACGCCGGGAGACCGGGCCAAGGTGAATCCGCCGTTCAAGGAATGGGCCGACGTGGTAAAAGCCGGGGCCGCGTCTCGCAAGGTCGTAACAGCGGTGACGCGGCCAGCCTCCCAACCGTCGTCGAAGTCGCCACGGCTGCCAGCCTCCCCGAAGGAGCCCGCCCGGGTAAGCCCCGCCGCCGCCAGCGCCGCCACAGCGCCAGGAGGACGGGCAAGACGGCGCAGCCGGGTTAGGACGCCGAAGCCGGTCTTTCCGAAGGTGGGACGCAAGGCCGCAAAGAAGCACTCGCCGCCGCCGTGGATCGCCGCGCCACGGCTGCCGGGGAGAGCCTAAGTCGGAGGTTTGGCTATGAAGTCTCCCTGGATTCTGGCCGTGTTCGTCACTATCCTGGTCTTGTCGGCTTGTGGGAGCCCAGCCCCCACACCTACGCCCACACCTACGCCTACGCCTACGCCAACCCCCACACCTACGCCCACGCCGACTCCCACGCCGGAGCCCTCCCTTTTAGAGCAGGCCATGGCCATGCTGGAGGATGCCAAGGAGTCCTTGGCAGAGGGTGCCCTTGCAGACTTGGCGGAGCCCGTGGTGGATCTGGTTTGCGAGATCGATGCAGGAGATTGGGAGCCCGACCTGGTCATGGCGGAGGTCGTGGAGAGTACCGTCGTGCGGCTGGCCATCCGGGGCTTTTGCACGGCCAGGGACCGCTAGCTACAGGCCAATCCACCCTGCCGGACTAGTCCGGCAGGGTGGTATACTAGGGGATAGCACCATAGGCAAACGGAACCGCTCGTGGACTTCGTTCGCCACGGGTTGCCGCTTATCGATTCCACCCGCCGCTGGTACGTCACCGCTGACGGTCTGACCCGCCTTGCCGACGTGCAGCGAACTGACTTGCGCCGGCTTCTCCTCATCCACCCGGTCTCAGCACACTGGCAGCGCCTGCTGCTGGCGCGTCTGGATGCCGTGGCTGTCATATACCGATTGACTTCAGCTGTTGGAGCCCCGCGCCGGTTCCGGTGGTATCGGAGCGCGGCCCTGGACGCCGCCATGAGCTTTGACGACGGCAAGACCCTGGGAGTCATCCGGCAGGGAGCCACCGCCGACCGGACGGCCTTCTCCGACCGAGTAAGGTGGCTGCCGGCTACCCAGCAGGCCCTGCCCCGGGCTCTGCTTGCCCTCATGCCTGACGAGGTGCGCCTGCGCCAGGCCCGCAGGCTGCTGGCCCGCTACCCCGGCCCCGTGTTCCTGGCACTGGAAGGCGATGTCGCCAACGCCAACGCTGAAGACCGGGCATGGCGGATCACTTCCACCGATGCAGTCCTGTCTCTGCGGGAGGTCCTGGCCCGTATCCGCCCAGGTGGACGGCTGCCGACGGAGCCGCCGCTGACCAGATTGGGGCAGCCCCAGGACCTGACAGTGCCGGACAAACTGGAGAGAATCCCAGGCCATCTGCTTCCCGTCATTCTCAAGCCCGCCCAGAAGCGGATGCTGGACCACATTGCCAGGTGGCCTTGCATGACCACTGCCGACCTGGGTGGACTGATGGGACTCTCGCGTTCAGGGGTGTCCAAATTGGCCGCCCCCTTGGGGAGGCTGGGCCTGATGACAGCCGTGTCCATCAAGAGTCAACGCCGCCTGGCGCTGAGTCGACGGGGGCTGGCCCTCCTGGGCCGCAGGGACCGGGCCTCCGTGTCGAGGGCGATCCGACGATGGAGCGTCGAGGCCGATAGGCAGGACGATGCGGTCGTATGGCAAGATATCCCGGGAACGCGCAGCCGTCCGCTCGCCCGCGCCATTGAGCACACCGAGGCCGTGCATAGGTTCATGGCGGCCCTCTTCAAGCAGGTGAAGGACACCCTCGGCTATCGAGTGTCCCAGGTCGGACCGCCTCATCACGCCGCCCGCTACTTCCGTTACCGGGGTAGGCTGCGCTCCATCCACCCCGACGCCTTCGGCATCGTGCAGGCCGGAAGTAAAACCTACCCCTTCTTCCTGGAGTGGGAGCGCAGGGCCGTCCACCCGTCCACCATGGCCGCCCGACTGGCCCCCTACCTGCGCTACTACTCCTCCAGCCAACCGCTGGATGACCATGGGCACCGGCCCCTCGTGCTGGTGGTCTTCGACGACTCCCTGGCCGAGACCAACTTCCTGGGCGTGGCTCGCAGGGAGATGGAGCGCACAGGCGCCAGCCTGCCGCTGTGGGTGTCCTTCAGGGAAAGGGTGGAGAAGGTCGGCCCGTTGGGAGTGGCCTGGCGCAATCCAGACGTGTTGGAACCGCGTCGTGTCTTCGTCTGAGGCCGTGCGTGCAGAGTCGAGGTCAAGAGTTGAAGATCTGGTGCCCGATGTGTATAGTAAGACAAAGTAGTACACTCATGAGTGCGAGAATGTTCGAGATAGACAGGACCCGTAAACACTTTGTCCCAAAGCTGTATCTGCGAGGCTTTTGCCTGGACAACCATCCTGAGCAGATATACGTCTTCGACAAGGACAATCCTCAAGCAGGGGTCGTAGTCCGCTCCATTGGAAACGTGGAGGTTTCGAGAGACGCCTATTCTGTTGCCAACGATGCGGTCCTCCAAGAGCGAGAGAATCAGTGGGCGGGGATACTCAAGGCGGTCAAGGCGCTGAGTGTTTTTGAATTGAATGAGTTTATTGCTGACCGGGCGAAGTCCGCTGCGTTGAGGGCTTCGCTTGCCCGCTTCGTCGTGGACTCAAAGCTGCGAAGCCGAGGCTACCGACAACAGATGAGGGATCATGTCACGGAGATGCGACTTCAGTTGCGAACGAAGCTTGAAGCAATAGAGGCGGACTCTCGCGCCCAGTTTCCCGACTTGGCTGAGCAGTGGCAGGCTATATCCGCCTTGGTAAAGCAGATGACTGGCGTTGATAGCGACCGAAAGTACGAAGCCCTCCGCATGTACCCCTTTCTGCGAGGAGAAGAAGGGGAGAAGTGGTATAGGTGGTATGAAGAAGGCAGTTGGCGATTCGACGAGGTCCTCAAGGGCCGGAAATTCATCACATCGGATATCCCCTCGATTTCTCTGCTACTAGGCCCCGAGCCTGAGTATCGCAACTGGATGTGGTTCACCATGCCTCTGTCGGCAGAGTTGCGGCTGATGGGTGACTGTGGTGACGCGCGAGCAGAGAGTGGCCTGTCTCCGAGGCTGGTGGAGATGAGCGAACGGGAGATGGACCTTGTCAATGCGTGCGTCTTCCAGAGTGCCGAGAGGTTTGTCTACGCCTCAACCGAGACTGAGATTCTTCGAGCCAGAGAACAGCGCGCAGACTAGCTGCCTATGTCCAGGGTATCCAAGACCATCACATTTTCCTTGCCGCCGCATATGGCCGAGCAGGTAAGGCAGGCAATGGTCGAGGAGGGCCGCACCATGAGCGAGTTTCTTCGCGAGGCCATCCGCCTGTACATGGAGGAGCGGGAATGGCGCAAACGGGAGCGGCTGGAACGGCTGCGCTCCCGCCAGAACCAACAGGACGAAACAGGGAGGAGAGACTGATGAACGACCGACTCGATCTGACACCGGCGGCCCTCTACGCCAGGGTCTCCAGCGACCGGCAGGACGTGGACCTGTCCGTCGCAGCTCAGCTGCGGGCGCTCAGGGACCACGCTGAGAAGAACGGGTACCTGGTCGTCCGCGAGTACGTGGACGAGGCGGAGAGCGGACGGATAGCCGACCGGCCGCAGTTCCAGAGGATGCTGGACGAGGCCGGCAAGCAAGAAGCCCCCTTCAAGGAGATTTTGGTCTGGAAGTTCTCCAGGTTCACCCGGAAGCGGGAGCACGCCGTCGCCTACAAGTCCATGCTCAGGCGCAGGGGCATCCGCGTGGTGTCTATCACCGAGCAGGCGGACGACACCGCGACCGGTAGGCTCCTTGAGGCCATCATCGAGAGCGTCGATGAATTCTACTCGGAGAATCTGGCCCAGGAAGTGACGCGAGGGATGCGAGAGGCGGCTTCGAGAGGCTTCTGGGTCACCAGCTCTGCCCCCTACGGCTACAGGAGAGTCTACGTCCAGGATGGGGCCAAGAAGCGCCCCAGGCTGGAGCTCGACCCGCCATCCGACGCCGTGGTCCGCCACATCTTCGACATGGCGCTCCAGGGAAAGAGCATTCTGGACATCACCAAGGCCCTCAACGCCGAGGGCGTCCCCACAGTGAACGGCAAGAAATGGCTCAAGACCACCATCCACACCATGCTGGACAACGAGGCTTACGCCGGAGCCGTGGTCTGGGGAGCCAACGCCAAGGACGGCCAGCCCCCCGTGCGGGTGAAGGACGCACACCCCGCCATCATATCCAAGAGGGAATTCCGAAGGGTCAAGAGGCTGCTCGGCTCCCGCACCCCCAAGAAGGTGAACCCCCGCCGGGCCTCCAGCCCCTATCTGCTGAGCGGCATCCTCAAGTGCGAGGTCTGCGGCAAGGCCATGACCGCAGCCGAGGCCAAGAGCGGCAAGTACACCTATTACGTCTGCCAGTCCGTGCTGAAGCGGGGCAGCGGGACCTGCAAGACCCCTCGGCTCAACGCCAAGAACTTCGAGAAGCTCATCGTTGGAGAGATCAGGGATAACATCCTCACCGAGTCCAACATCCGGGACCTGGTGAAGCTCCTGGACGAGGAGATGGACGGGGTGGCCCACGAGCAGCGGCAGAAGCTGGAGCACATCGAGGATGAGCTTGAGGACGTGAAGAGGCGCCTGGGCCGTATCTGGAACGCCATCGAGACAACCGACATCGAGATGGCCGACGCATCGGACCGTATCCGTGAGCACCGGGAGCGCAAAGAGAGGCTGGAGGTTGCTGCTGAGGAGGCGAGAGCGCTGCTAGGCGAAAGGCGGCAGTTCCTAGACTCAGCCGACGTCATCGCCACATTCGCCGAGGAAATGAGCGACTTCCTCAAGACCAGTGAGCTGACCGAAACCAGGGCCTTCGTTCATTCCTTCGTCAAGGAGGTCGAGGTCAAGCCCGGTAAGGCCGCCATCGTCTACTCGATACCCACGCCGGAAGACAGTCCGATGGGGGGTGCGAACTCCGCCGAGGTACTTCTCAACGGCGGAGTTCGCAGTTCAGTACGTCATGGTAGGCCGGCTGGGATTCGAACCCAGGACACTCGGATTAAAAGTCCGATGCTCTGACCGAACTGAGCTACCGGCCCAGGCGTCTGATTCTATCAACCACGGCGCGTAGGGCGCAACGGACCGGCCGGGGCCACGGGGTCCCGACGCGCCGGGGAGGGCGGGACAAGACTCCCCTTCCGCCGCCGTCAGGGCTATTGACACGTGTCGGAGCCCCGGCCTATAATTCGCTTGGATTCCCGGCCCGGACGGCGGCGCGTCCCCTTGTTGCCCCACCTTTACCCCACCGGTCTTCCTTGACTCGAAAGGTCACTCCTCATTAGGGAAAGGCTCGTTTCGTCAGCCTATGAGCGCTAAGTACCTCTTTGTTACCGGAGGGGTGGTCAGCTCCGTGGGCAAGGGCATAAGCGCCGCCTCCATCGGCCGCATCCTCAAGAGCCGCGGGCTACGGGTCTCCGTCATGAAGTTCGACCCCTACCTTAACGTCGACCCGGGTACCATGTCCCCCTACCAGCACGGCGAGGTGTTCGTGACCAAGGACGGCGGCGAGACGGACATGGACCTGGGCCACTACGAGCGGTTCATCGACCAGGAGCTCACCAAGTCCTCCAACCTCACGGCGGGCCAGGTCTACGTGTCCCTCCTGGGGAAGGAGCGGCGGGGCGACTTCCTGGGCGGCACCATACAGGCCGTCCCCCACGTCACCAACGAGATCAAGGGCAGGATGAAGGCCCACGCCGAGGAGACCGCCGCGGAGGTGGTCGTGGTGGAGGTGGGCGGCACCGTGGGCGACATCGAGGGCCTCCCCTTCCTGGAAGCCATCCGCCAGATGCGCAACGAGGTGGGCCGGGGGAACGTGCTGTACATCCACGTCACCCTGCTCCCCTACATGGCCGCCAGCGACGAGCTGAAGACCAAGCCCACTCAGCACAGCGTCAAGGAGCTTCGCAGCATCGGCATCCAGCCCGACGTGATCATCTGCCGCTGCGACCTGCCGGTGCCCGAGGGTGTCAAGGACAAGATATCCCTCTTCTGCGACGTGCCCAGGGACGCGGTCATCCCCCTGCTCAACATGTCCACCGTGTACGAGGTGCCCCTGGTGCTGGAGGAGTACGGCCTGGGAGACCTGCTGGTGCGCTCCCTGGACCTGCCCGAAGGCACCCAGGACCTGACCGAGTGGTCGGACCTCGTGGACCGCATGAGCCGCCTCAGCGAGTCGGTGCCCATCGCTCTGGTGGGCAAGTACGTGGACCTCCAGGACTCCTACATATCCGTCAAAGAGGCCCTCAAGCACGCCGGCCTCCAGCACGGCCGGGACATCGAGATCCAGTGGGTCCACTCCGAGGACATCGAGCGGCACGGCCCCGACGACCTGCTCAAGACAGCCTGCGGCATCGTGGTGCCCGGGGGGTTCGGCTCCCGGGGTGTGGAGGGGATGATCGAGACCGCCCGCTACGCCCGGGTGAACCAGATACCCTACCTGGGGCTCTGCCTGGGCCTCCAGGCGATGGTCGTGGAGTATGCCAGGAACGTGCTGGGGATGAAGGAGGCCAACTCCTCGGAGATCCAGCCCGACACCCCCTACCCGGTGATCGACATCCTGCCCGAGCAGAGGGCGGTCACCCAGAAGGGCGGCACCATGCGCCTGGGCGAGTACCCCTGCCGCCCCCTGAAGGGGAGCCGTGCCCACAGGGCCTACGGCCGTGACGAGGTGCTGGAGCGCCACCGGCACCGCTTCGAGCTGAACAACACGTACCGGGAGGCCCTGGAGACCGAGGGGCTGCTGGCCGGGGGTGTGTCCCCCGACGGCAAGCTGGTGGAGATCACCGAGGTGGTGGACCACCCCTTCATGCTGGGAGTCCAGTTCCATCCCGAGTTCCTCTCAAGGCCCAACCGGCCCCACCCCCTCTTCCGGGAGCTGGTGGCGGCCGCCAAGGACACCCTTCGAGAAGGAGCCCAACCGCCCCTCCCCATCTGAGCGTACCGCCCATGCACCTCAACCCCCTCAACCGCCCCCTCCAGGTAACGGAGACCCGCTATGCCCTGAGGCGGGCCCCGGCCGCCCCGGCCCGGACTATCCAACGAGAGGTCCCCGATGGAGCTCTTCCTCGACACCGCTAACATAGACGAAATCAGGCAGGGCGCCAGGATGGGCGTCGTAACGGGGGTTACGACCAACCCGTCGCTGGCGGCCAAAGAGGGCATCGGAAAGCTGGAGGCCTACCGGCGCTCCGTGGAGGAGATCGCCGGCATCATCGACGGCCCCATCTCCGTGGAGGTCGTCAGCACCGACGTGGAGGGCATGATAACCGAGGGGCGGGACATAGCCACCTGGATACCGAATCCCTGGGTAAAGCTCCCCAGCACCCAGGCGGGCATCGAGGCCATGTCCGTCCTCACCTCCCACGACATCAAGGTGAACCAGACCCTGTGCTTCTCCGTGAACCAGGCGTTGCTGGGGGCCCGGGCGGGCGCCACGGCGGTCAGCCCCTTCGTCGGCCGCCTGGACGACATCGGCCAGCAGGGCATGGACCTGGTGGAGGACATCGTACAGGTCTACAGGACCCACGACATCAAGACCAAAGTGCTGGCGGCCAGCATCAGGCACGCCCAGCACTGCGTCATGGCCGCCAAGGCGGGGGCGCACATAGCCACCGTCCCCTTCTCCGTGCTCATGCAGATGGTGAAGCACCCCCTGACCGACGCCGGCCAGTCCCGCTTTTCCGAGGACTGGCGGAAGGCCTCCTCGTGACCCAGCCACCGCATGGGACGCGCGCCGGGAACGCCCCGGAGAGGACGCGCGGCAATCTCCGTGCCGGTGACACATCGACTTCAGTGGCAACAGCTTCCAAGAGGTGAATCAGGTGACTACCGAACGCGTGGCAATCAACGTGGCCGACCTGGAACGCAAGACCAAGGAGGAGCTCCTGGACGTAGCCCGCTACGCCGGCGCCGACGACGGCGCCGCGCTGGGCAACCTCCGGCGGGAGGACCTGCTTCATCGCGTCTTCCAGATCTTCTCCGACCACCAGGGGCTCATCGCCGGCGGAGTCCTGGAGATCATGGGCGAGGGCTACGGCTTCCTGCGCCAGAACGGCCTGCGGCCTGCGGCGGGAGACGTGTACGTGTCCCAGTCCCAGATACGCAGGTTCGCCCTCAGGACCGGGGACACCGTCAGCGGCCAGGTCCGCCCTCCCAAGGAGGGGGAGCGCTACTTCGGCCTCGTGAGGGTGGAAGAGGTCAACGGCGTGAACCCGGAGAGCGCCCGGTCCAGGCCCGGGTTCGACCACCTGACCCCCATCTTCCCCGACGAGCAGATAGTGCTGGAGAGCGACCCCAGGAACCTGACCACCCGGATGATCGACCTCTTCTCCCCCATCGGCCTGGGCCAGAGGGGCCTTATCGTCTCGCCGCCCAAGGCCGGCAAGACCACGGTCCTCAAGAACATCGCCAACGGGGTCACGGCCAACTTCCCCGACGCCGACCTCATGGTGGTGCTCATCGGCGAGCGCCCCGAGGAGGTCACGGACATGCGCCGGTCGGTGAGGGGGGACGTGTACGGGTCCACCTTCGACGAGTCCGTCGAGGACCAGGTCCGCGTGGGCGAGCTGGCCCTGGAGCGGGCCAAGCGGCTGGTGGAGGCCGGGCGGGACGTGGTGATCCTTCTGGACAGCATCACCAGGTTCACCAGGGCCTACAACCTGGCGGTGCCCAGCAGCGGCCGCACCCTGTCCGGCGGCATAGACCCGGTGGCCCTCTACCCGCCCAAGCGCTTCTTCGGGGCCGCCCGCAACGTGGAGGAGGGGGGAAGCCTGACCATCATAGCCAACTGCCTGGTGGACACCGGCAGCCGCATGGACGAGGTCATATACGAGGAGTTCAAGGGCACCGGCAACATGGAGCTCCACCTGGACCGCAGGCTGGCCGAGAGGCGTTTCTTCCCCGCCATCGACATCCAGCGCAGCGGCACCCGCCGGGAGGAGCTGTTCTTCGACGATTCCACCCTAAGGCAGGTGTACCTCCTGCGCCGGATGGTCTCCCTGCTGGGCAACGACTCTGGGAGCCACTCCGACGCCACCGAGCGGGTGCTGGAACGCCTCTCCAAGACCGGGACCAACAAGGATTTCCTGGTCAACCTCTCCAAAGACGCCTAGTGGAAGGCCACCATCTTCAGCTCCGTCATCTCGTGGATGGCGTAGCCCGGCCCCTCCTTGCCCATCCCGCTGTCCTTTAGCCCTCCGTAGGGCATCAGGTCCACCCGGAACTGGGGGCTGGAGTTGATCATCAGGTTGCCCGAGTGCACCTGTCTCACGAACTTCATTGCCCAGTCCAGGTTCTGGGTGTAGAGGGCCGCGCTCAGGCCGTATACCGAGTCGTTGGCCAGGGCGATGGCGTCCTCGATGGTGTCGAAGCGGGTGACGGCCACGGCGGGCCCGAACAGCTCGTCGCAGGAGATGCGCATCTCGGGCTTCACGTCGGCCACCACCGTCGGCGCGTACATGGTCCCCGAACGGTCGCCGCCGGTCACCAGCCTGGCGCCGGTGTCCACCGCCTCCCGGACCCACTGGTCCACCCGGGCGGCGTCGGACTCCCGGATCATGGGGCCCATCTGCACCCCGTCGGCCAGCCCGTCGCCCGTGCGAAGCCCCTCCACCTGGGGCTTCAGCGCGTCCAGGTAGTCCCCGTACACCTGGCTGCCCACCAGCACCCTCTGGGTGGATATGCAGACTTGGCCCGCGTTGGAGAAGCCCCCGGCGACGGTGGCCTGGGCGACCTTCTCCACGTCGGCGTCGGGCATGACGATCATGGGGCAGTTGGCGCCCAGCTCCATGGTCACCTTCTTGAGCCCCGCCGTGTGGCAGATGTGCTCGCCCACGTCGCGGCTCCCGGTGAAGGTGATCTTGCGCACCCGTGGGTCGGTGCACAGGGCGTCTCCGATGGCCCCGCCGGGCCCTGTCACGCACTGTATCGCCAGGGGGGGCAGGCCGGCCTCCAGCAGCACCTCCGTCAGCTTCAGGGCCGACAGGGGAGTGTCGCTGGCCGGCTTGATGATCACCGCGTTCCCGGCGGCCAGGCCGGGCCCGACCTTGTGGCACACCAGGTTCAGGGGGAAGTTGAAGGGGCTGATGGCGGCCACCACGCCGCAGGGGACCCTGACGGTGAACCCCAGGAGATGGGCGCCAATCCCGGGGGCGGCGTCCAGGGGCACCGTTTCCCCGTGGAGACGCTTGGACTCCTCGGCCGACAGGGTCATGGTCTGCACGGCCCTGCCCACCTCGGCGGTGGCCTCGGCCAGGGTCTTGCCCTCCTCCATCGTTATGGTCCGGGCGAACTCCTGGGTCCGCTCGGCCAGCAGGTCCGCCGCCTTCTTCAGAATGGTGTACCGCTGGTAGGCGGGGACCTCCGCCATGACGGCCGCCCCGGCCACCGCGCTGGTGACAGCGGTGTCCACGTCGGCGGCGCTCCCCCTGGGCACGGTGTCCACCTGCGAGCCGCTGTACGGGTTGATCACAGGGACCTTCTCGTCCCTGTCGACCCACTGTCCTCCGATGTACATCTTCATGGGAGCGCCTCCTTTTTCGTCCTTTGGGTCATGGGCTTTGAATCATGGGCTTTGGGTCATGGTATGACATGGGCCCGTGCCGGTCAACGTAGCTGGGCAACCACCCCGTCGTCCCGGCGAAGGCCGGGACCCAGGGGTGGGGGGCCTGGACTCCTGCTTTCGTGGATTTGATGGGGTGGGGGCCACCAGCCTGCTTCATGGCAATGGCCGGTGGAGGGCGGAGCGGAAGACGGGTTGGAGGCCGCACGAGTCGGCTAGTGGGCGTGGCCGTGGGCGGCGGGGGGCCCGGCCCTCTTCCTCAGCGGGACCGTGGTGAGGACCACGGCGGCCAGGGCGAACAGCACCGCCGCGTAGTAGAAGATGGCGTCGAAGCCCCAGGCGTCGCGCATGGCGCCGGCTATGAGGGGGGAGGCGCCGCTCATTACGAACCGGGAGAAGGAGAGGACCCCCAGGGTGCTGGTGGCCACGCCCTCGTCGACCATGTCCAGGGCCGCCGCCGTCAGGATGGGCTGGTCGCTGAACAGGAACAGGCCCAGGGCGGCGATGATGATGGGGAGGGTGAACCCCTCGCCGAAGGGCACCATCAGCAGGGACATGGTGCACAGGAGCAGCAGCCCCGGCACGAGGACCAGCTTCCGCCCCAGCCTGTCGGACAGGTACCCCATCGTGGGTGTCGACACGACGCCGACGGCCACCAGCAGGCCGAAGTAGAGCCCCCGTGCCCCTTTGCCCAGCCCCGCTTCCTCGTCCAGGTACAGGGTCAGGAAGGTGAAGAAGGCCAGGGAGGCCATGCCCCGCAGGCCCGCCACCAGTATCACCCCCCACAGCGCCGGGTCCCTGAGCAGCTGTCTCGTCAGCCGAACCTGTCCCGCCAGGTCGGTACGGGGCGTGTCCGCGTCGGCTGTCTTGCCGATGTCCCGGAAGGCCCAGAAGACGACGAAGGCCAGCAGGATGGGGGCAGCGGCGTATATGCTCAGGACCTCCCGCCAGGTCAGGACCACCAGGAGAAAGCCGGTGATGGCGGGCCCCGCTACGTCGCCGATGTTGCCGCCGATCCCGTGGAAGGAGAGGGCGGTGCCCCTCCTGTGGGAGAAGTGGTGGGACAGGGACGCCATGGCCGGCAGGTGCCAGAGGGAGGTGGAGACGGAGACCACGGCCATGCCCAGCAGCAGGACGCCGTACACCGGCGAAGCGCCCATGACCAGCCATCCCAGTCCGAAACCGGCCATGCACAGGGCCAGGACCAGCCCCCAGTAGCGCCTGAGGACGTCGGCGATGATGCCGCCTGGCAGGGTGATGAGGCCCGACAGGACCTCCCTCACCGCGGCGATGCCGCCCACCTCCAGCGCCCCGAGCCCGAAGGTGGCCTTCACCTCCGGGAGCATCACCAGGAAGCTGTGGTTCAGCCAGTGGAAGACCCCGTGGCCCCCGCTGAGCCCGGTCAGGATGAAGGACGCCTTGCCTCTGACCCCCGGCCCCCCGTCGTGGTGGTGGGCGTGGGCGTGCTCCCTTTCAGTGGTCACGTCGTGGCCCGCGCCGGGAGCGTCCCCGGCGTTGGGATGGCTGCGAAGGTCATGGTCCTCCCGTCGGGGGAATTAATACCGTCTATTGCCCCCGGTGTCAACCGGGGCGCCCTTGGGGGCCGCAGCTGGCAGGGCCCGTTCCCATCCTGGGTCCCGGCCTTCGCCGTCCCATCATCGTCATTCCGGCCCCCGAGCCGGAATCCACAGGTCAACCCACTGCACGGTTCCCATCCCGTCAATTCGTCCTCATTCTGTCATTTCGAGCGGAGCGAAGCGGAGAGAGAAATCTATCCCTGGCGGTAGGCACTGGGGCCGGGGGGCCGCCGGGAAGGGGTGGGTGCCAGTATGGAAGGAGAGGGGTCGTCACGAAGTCCGAGCGTTTGAGGGGCCGGGGCCTGCATGTACATCGACGCGGGAAAGTAATATAATGTTCCATTGAGGCTTGGATGTAAGCTCGACCGGCCGCGCTATGCCGCCCCCGGCCCCTCCGTCCTCCCCTCGGCCCCCCGCCCGTACTGAGATATGGAAGTCCTTCGAAGAATCGTCGGGATGACCCTGCGCTACCGGAAGCGCCTCGTCCTGGCATATTTCAGCTTCTTCGCCGCCATCGTCTTCTCCCTCCTGGTGGTCCACCTGCTGGGAGAGGCCATCGGCAGGGTCGTGATCCGGGCAGACGACGGCTCCCTGATGTTGGGGGACGTGGAGCGGGGGACCCTGTTCTACTTCGCCCTGGGCCTCCTGGGCGCCAGCCTCATGCGGGGCATATTCGACTTTGGCCGCACCTACACCACGGACTCCCTGTCCCAGAAGGTCTCCTACGACCTGCGGAACTCCATGTACGACAAGCTCCAGCACCTGAGCTTCGCCTACCACGACAAGGAGCACACGGGGAACCTGATGTCCAAGGTCACGTCGGACATCGAGGCGGTGCGACGGTTCGTCATGATGGGGATGGTCCGCTCCCTGGAGGTGGCGGTCAGGGTCGGCGCCATCGTCGCGCTGCTGGTCTACCTGAACTGGGAGCTGACCCTGATGGCCCTGGCTTTCGTGCCCTTCCTGGTGGCCAGGTCGACGGTGGTCATGACCCGCCTCAGGGCCATGTGGCTCCACGTCCAGGAGATCATGGGCGAGCTGGTCACGGTCATGCAGGAGAACCTGTCGGGCATACACGTGGTCAAGGCCTTCGCCGCCGAGGAGCACGAGAAGGGTAAGTTCCGGCGCAAGGCCCGGGCCCTCCAGGCCGAGTACTTCGCGTCGGAGAGGCTGCAGGGGACCAACGGGGCGTGGATGACCTTCTACTTCACCCTGGCCCTCGGCCTGATCATCTGGTACGGGGGCTGGGAGGTGGTCCGGGGGGACCTGGAGCCCGAAGACCTGACCAAGTTCCTCCTGCTGATGAACCAGCTCACCTTCCCCGTCCGCATGACCCCCCAGATCATCAGCAGCTTCTCCCGGGCCGTCTCCTCGGGCACCAGGCTCTTCGACGTGCTGGACGCCCAGTCCCCGGTGGTCGAGCGGCGCGACGCCCGGGAGATGGGCCGCCCCGCCGGCCACGTCCGGTTCGAGAACGTGTCCTTCTCCTACGGCGGGGACGTGCCCGCCCTGAGGAACGTCAACATATCCGCCTCCCCCGGCTCGGTAATCGCCCTGCTGGGGGCCCCGGGGAGCGGCAAGAGCACCATCGTTAACATGCTGCCCCGGTTCTACGACGTGACCGGCGGCCGGATAACCATCGACGGGCGGGACATCCGGGAGTTCACCCTGGCATCCCTGCGCAGGAACGTGGGCATCGTCCAGCAGGACGTGTACCTGTTCAGCGCCACGGTGCGGGACAACATAGCCTACGGCGCGGTGGACGCCTCGGAAGAGGACGTAACCCTGGCGGCGAAGGTGGCCCAGCTCCACGGGCAGATCGAGGAGCTGCCCTACGGGTACGAAACCTGGGTGGGGGAGCGGGGCTCCACCCTCTCCGGCGGGCAGAGGCAGCGCCTCTCCATCGCCAGGACGATACTCCTGGACCCGCCGGTGCTGATCCTGGACGACTCCACCTCCAGCGTGGACGTGGAGACGGAGCGCCAGATACACCGGGCCATGGTGGAGGTGATGAAGGGGAGGACCACCTTCGTCATCGCCCACCGGCTGAGCACGGTGCGGGAGGCCGACCTGATCCTGGTCCTGAAGAACGGCGAGATCGCGGAGGAGGGCAGCCACCAGGAGCTGATGGCCAGGGGCGGGCTCTACCGGGAGATATACGACCTGCAGCTCCGCCCCCAGGAGGAAGTGCTGCTGGACGCGCCCATGCCCTCGGGGCCCCTGGCCAGGGAGGCCCTGGGCGGCGCCAACGGAGGGGGCGGCTAGATGCACGCCGGAGGCGGGGGCGCCGGTTTCGGGGGCATGCTCGGCAACATGCGGGGCATGAACGCCGGCTCCATGCACGCCCCGACCATGGACAACCTCACCGACGAGGGGATCGTCGGGAGCGCCTACGACCACAGCGTGGTCACCCGGCTGGCGTCCTATCTCAAGCCCTTCAAGAAAGAGGTCGCCCTTTCGCTCCTGGCGGTGTCCCTCTACACCCTGGGCAACGTGACCGTCCCCCTGTTCGTGCTGGTGGGGATCAACTGGGGGATCAACAGCGGCGAGGTGTGGCGGCTCCACCTCATCGGCATCGGCTTCCTGGCATCGGCGTTGATGACCTTCGGCGCCATGTACATGCAGTTCATCTACATGCCCAGGCTGGGCCAGAACATCCTCTACGCCCTGCGCACCCACATGTTCGGCCACCTCCAGGAGCTGTCGCCGTCCTTCTTCCACCGCACGCCCGTGGGCCGGATAATGTCACGCCTCTCCAGCGACGTCATCCAGCTCACCGAGACCTTCGAGCTGATGGTGCTGAGCCTGTCGGACATCCTCAGCCTGGTGGGGATAGTGCTGTTGATGGCGGTGATACTGCCGGCGGTGGGGATGGTGGACTGGCGCCTCTCCCTGGTGTGCCTGAGCGTCATCCCGGTGCTGTTCGTCATCCTGGCCTACTGGCAGCGGTTCGCCCGCCGGTCTTTCATCCGCATCCGCCGGGCCATCGCCATGGTCAACGGGGAGTACAACCAGAACATCACCGGCGTCAGGGTGGTGGAGAGCCTGAACCGGCAGGGGGAGAACCTCAAGCACTTCGACGAGCTGAACTACGAGCACCTGGACGCCAACATGCAGGCCAGCCGCTTCTCGGGGGGCCTCCAGCCGGTGGTGGAGCTGCTCATCGGCTTCGGGTTCGGAGTGGTCGTCGTGCTGGGGGGTACGATGGCCCTGGACCAGGACATCGACTGGGGGGTGCTGATAGCCTTTCCCATGTGGATACAGCGCTTCTTCGAGCCCGTCCGTCACCTGACCATGCAGTACACCCAGCTCCAGCGGGGGATGGCCGCCGGCGTGCGGATCTTCGAGGTGGTGGACCTGAAGCCCGAGGTGATGGACAAGCCCGACGCCAGAGAGATGCCCCCGATAAGGGGGGAGATCAGGTACGAGAACGTCAGCTTCCACTACGTGCCCGGGGTGGACGTCCTGAAGGACGTGGACCTGCACTTCAACCCCGGCGAGACGGTGGCGCTGGTGGGGGCCACGGGGGCGGGAAAGAGCACCTTCGTCACCCTCCTGACCAGGTTCGCCGACGTTACCGAGGGCCGCATCACCGTCGACGGCTACGACGTCCGGGAGGTGCAGCGCAGGTCCCTGGTGGGCCAGATGAGCATGGTGCTGCAGGAGCCCTTCCTCTTCTCGGGAACGGTGGAGGAGAACATCCGCTACAGCCACGAGGAGGCCACGGACCAGGAGGTGGTGGAGGCGGCCAAGGCCGTGGGGGCCCACGATTTCATCATGGCGCTGGACAACGGCTACAAGTCCCAGCTTGCCGAGCGGGGCACCAACCTCAGCGTGGGACAGAGGCAGCTCCTGAGCTTCGCCCGGGCCATCGTGAGCAACCCGCGCATCCTGGTCCTGGACGAGGCCACCGCCAACATCGACACGCAAACGGAGCTGGTGATCCAGAGCGCCCTGAAGGGGATACTCCAGGGCCGCACGTCGATAGTCATCGCCCACCGCCTCTCCACCATACGCAACGCCGACGTCATCGTCGTGCTGGACCAGGGCCGGGTGCTGGAGGTGGGCCGGCACGAGGAGCTGCTGGAACGGGGCGGCGCCTACAGCCGCCTGTACGACATCAACTACGGCCTGCAGGGGGCCGAGGCGGAGGGTGGGGCCCCCGCCCACGCCGACAACTAGCCGCAGGAGCCGAGTCTTGGCCGAACAGCTCGATAGGACGCCCCTTCACGGTACCCACACGTCGCTGAACGCGAGGATGGTCCCCTTTGCCGGTTGGGACATGCCGGTGCAGTACACCGGCATCCTGGCCGAGACCCGGGCGGTGCGCTCCAACGCGGGGCTCTTCGACGTTTCCCACATGGGACGCCTGGGCATATCGGGCCCCGACGCCCCCGCCTTCCTGGACTGGATCGTCACCCACACCGCCTCCAACCTGCGCCAGGGCAGGGCCCGCTACGCCCTTATCTGCAACGAGGAGGGCGGCATCATCGACGACACGGTCTACTACCGGGTGGACGAGGAGCGGTACCTGCTGGTCTGCAACGCCTCCAACCGGCAGTACGTGGTGCCGTGGATGCGCCGCTGGGTCCAGGAGAAGTTCCCGGGCGTGTCCATCGAGGACCGTACCCAGGCCACGGCGATGATCGCCTTCCAGGGGCCGGCCACCCCCGGGCTGCTGGAGGCGGCCGGCGACGTGGATACGTCGCGGATGCGCTTCTTCTCCTACACCGAAGGGATCGTGGCGTCTCGCCCGGCCTTCGTGGGGCGCACCGGGTACACCGGGGAGGACGGCTTCGAGCTGATCGTCGAAGCCGCGGACGCCGCCCACGTCTGGCGGGCGCTCATGGAGGCCGGGGGCGCTCCCTGCGGCCTGGGCGCCCGGGACGTGCTCCGGCTGGAGGCGGGGCTGAGCCTCCACGGCAACGACATAGACACCACCACGACGCCCATCGAGGCGGGCTTGGAGCGCTTCGTCCGGCTGGACAAGGAGTTCGTCGGGGCGGAGGTCCTCCGGAGGCAGAATGAGGAGGGCCCTCCCAGGCGGCTGGTGGGGCTGAACGTCCAGGGGCGAAGCCTGGCCAGGCACGGCTACCCGATCCTCAGCGGCGGCGACCAGGTGGGGACCGTGACCAGCGGCACCCAGTCTCCGACCCTTGACAGAGTCGTTGCGATGGGCTATGTTCTCAGTGGATTTGCGGGAGCCGGCAGCCCGCTCCAGATAGACATCCGCGGTAGACTCGCCGAAGCCGAGGTCGTTCCCCTGCCCTTCTACACCAGAGAGTCCAGCGCATGATACCCGACGACCGCAGGTATACCAAAGAGCACGAGTGGGTCAAGTTGGAGGAGGGCTCCGACGCCCTGGTGGGAATCACCCACTACGCCCAGGACCAGCTTGGAGACGTGGTGTACCTTGACCTTCCCGGGGCGGGCACCCGGCTGGAGCAGTTCGCCAAGCTGGGCGAGATCGAGTCGGTGAAGGCGGTCTCGGACCTGTTCTCCCCGGTGACCGGTGAGGTGGTGGACGTGAACCAGGAGGCCGTCGACAACCCGGAGCTGGTCAACGAGGACCCCAGCGGCAAGGGGTGGCTCCTGCGGATGAGGCTGGAGGACGCCGCCGAGCTGGAAAGCCTCCTGAGCGCCGAGGAGTACTCGGCGTTCCTGGAAGAGACCGCCCACTAAGGTGGGCCGGGACGGTCGGACTCCCGGGGCTCCACACATGAACTGCCGAGCCGCTCCATGACACGAGAGCCGTCCGACGCCCCGGACCGCGCCTTCCACTACATACCCAACACGGTGGACGACCGCGCCCGCATGCTGGAGGCGGTGGGAGCGGCCTCCGTCGACGACCTGTTCCAGGACATACCCGCCAGCGTGCGCAACCCCGCCCTCGACATCCCCGCGCCCCTCTCGGAGCTGGAGCTCAAGCGGGAGCTCCAGTCCATGGCGGACTCCAACCGGAGCTTGGCCGGCTGTGTGTCCTTCCTGGGCGGCGGGGCCTACAACCACTTCAGCCCCAGCATCGTTAGGGCCATCATCACCCGCGGGGAGTTCCTGACGGCGTACACTCCCTACCAGCCGGAGGTCAGCCAGGGGACGCTGCAGGTCACGTACGACTTCCAGACGATGATATGCAGTCTCTTCGGGATGGAGGTCTCCGACGCCGGGATGTACGACGGGGCGTCGGCCATGGCCGAGGCGGCGCTGATGGCGTGCCGGGTGACGAGGCGCAACAGGGTCGTCATCCTGGACACGGTGTCCCCCTCGTACCGGCAGGTGGTCCGGGCCTACACCCAGGGGCTGGGCGTCGACGTTACCGAGGCCGACCCCTCGGCCCTGGAGGTGACGGACGAGACCGCCTGCGTCATGGTCCAGTACCCCAACTTCTTCGGGTGCCTCCACGACCTGGCCCGCATTGAGGCCCAGGCCCACGGCAAGGGCGCGCTGCTGGCCGTGTCCGCCAACCCGGTGGCCATGGGCATGCTGAAGCCTCCGGGCGACTACGGGGCGGACATCGTGACCGGCGAGGGCCAGGCCCTGGGCATACCCCCGAGCTACGGTGGCCCCTACCTGGGCCTGTTCACCGCCCGCCAGAGCAACATCCGCCAGATGCCGGGCCGCATCGCCGGCAAGACCGTCGACAGCCAGGGCAGGACCGGCTACGTGCTCACCCTGAGCACCAGGGAGCAGCATATCCGAAGGGAGCGGGCCACCAGCAACATCTGCACCAACGAGGCGCTGATGACCCTGGCCGCGACGGTGTACATGGCGGCCCTCGGCAAGGCGGGGCTGCGCCGCGTGGCGGAGCTGTCCTACCACAAGGCCCACTACGCGGCCTCGCTGATCGAGAAGATACCGGGGTTCAGCCTCCCCATGGACGCGCCCTTCTTCAACGAGTTCACCGTCCAGTGCCCGGCGCCGCCCGCCGAGATCAACCGGGGGCTCCTGGAGCGCAACATCATAGGCGGCCTCGACGTGAGCGACAGGGTCCCCAACGGCATGGTCCTGTGCGTCACCGAAATGAACAGCCGCGGGGACATCGAGGAGCTGGCGTCGGCGTTGGCCGCGGGGGCCGCGCAATGACACGCAGCGACGGCATGGACCGCCGCACCCTGATGGAGCGCAGCGTGCCCGGGAGGGTGGGGGCCAACCTGCCCGCCCTGGACGTTCCATCCCAGCCGGCCCTGGACGCCGCCCTCCTGCGGGACGAGCTGAGGATGCCCGAGGTGACCGAGCCCCAGGTCGTCCGCTACTTCACCCTCCTCAGCCACCTGAACTTCTCCATCGACACCAACTTCTATCCCCTGGGGAGCTGTACGATGAAGTACAACCCCAAGGTGAACGACGAGATGGCGTTCCTCCCCGGGTTCGCGGGCCTGCACCCCCGCCAGCCCCCCGAGACGGTGCAGGGAGCCCTGAAGTTGCTGCACACCCTGCAGGGGTACCTGGCGGAGATCACGGGCACCAAGGCAGTCGGCCTGTCGCCCCTGGCCGGGGCCCAGGGCGAGTTCTGCGGCATGCTGATGATCCGGGCGGCGCTGCTGGACCGAGGGGAGACCCAGCGTACCACCGTGGCCATCCCCGACAGCGCCCACGGCACCAACCCGGCGTCGGCGGCCATGGCCGGGTTCCAGGTCGTGACCATACCCTCGGACTCCAGCGGTAACATGGACCGGGAGGCGCTGGCGGCCGTGGCCGACTCGCGGCTGGCGGGCCTGATGATCACCCAGCCCAACACCCTGGGCCTGTTCAACACCAACATTCAGGAGCTGTGTGACACGGTCCACCGGGCGGGCGGCCTGGTGTACGGCGACGGGGCCAACATGAACGCCCTGCTGGGACGGGCCAAGCCCGCCGACCTGGGGTTCGACGTGGTCCACCTGAACCTGCACAAGACCTTCACCACGCCCCACGGGGGCGGGGGCCCCGGCGCCGGGCCGGTTTGCGCCAGCGAGGAGCTGGCGCCCTACCTGCCGGCCCCGGTGGTGGAGCGGTCCGGCTCCGACGGCCGGGAGACCTTCTCCTTGGTGGAGCCATCCAAGACCATAGGGCGGGTGTCCGGGTTCCAAGGCAACTTCGGCGTGCTGGTGCGGGCCTACACCTACATACGCAGCATGGGCAACACGGGGCTGACCGAGGTGAGCGGCAACGCGGTGCTGAACGCCAACTACCTGCTGCAGGGCCTGCGGGGCACCTACCACGTGCCCTACGACCGCGGCTGCATGCACGAGGTCGTGGTGTCGGCCAGGGACCAGAAGGCCAGGGGCGCCCGGGGGCTGGACATAGCCAAGCGGCTCCTGGACTACGGCGTCCACGCGCCGACCATGTACTTCCCCCTCATCGTGGACGAGACGCTGATGATAGAGCCCACCGAGACCGAGAGCCGCGAGACCCTGGACGCCTTCATCGAGGCCATGAAGGCCATCGACCGGGAGGTCACCGAGGACCCGGGCCTGGTGACGGGGGCGCCCCACACCACGCCGGTGTCACGTCTGGACGAGGTCCGCGCCGCCAGGCAGCCGGACCTGCGGGGCTAGCCCCTTACCGCTTCTTTGAGACGCGGAGAGAGGTTCTGGTCGAAGAGCAACTTCACGAGGAGGGCGGGAGCGACACCAGTCGCCGCTCCCGGTCGGCTGCGAAGGACAGGCAGGCCCGGATGTCCTCCCGGGTCAGGTAGGGAAAATCGGACAGGATGTCGTCCTCGGACATGCCCGAAGCCAGGTACTCCAGTACGTCGTACACCGTGATCCTCATGCCTCGAATGCAGGGCTTTCCCCCGCGCTTTCCAGGCTCCATGGTGATTATCCCAGCGTAGTCTTTCGGCATGGGTTACGTCCCCGGATGTCGGTGGGGGCCTACTCCGGCTTCCTGGGCAGCCTGTGGCCCGGCGGCTTGCGCGACCCTTGGGGCTTGGGAGGGGCCAATCTGGGCCCCGACCCGTGGACCTCCACCCTGGCCTCTCCGGGCAGGGTGTCGGAGTCCGCAGGTCTCGAAGGCGCTACTATTGGCTCCATTCCTTTTGTCACTTCCCTCTTGTCGTTGGCGTCCTTGGACGGCATGTAACTCCCTCGGAACGGCGCCGTATCAGCCAATCCCGATTATATCATGGACCGTGGCCGTGCCCCATCCGAGGGTCCTGGAGGCCCCGGGGTTGTAGAAGTAGGTATAGACCATGACCGCCCTGACCTCCTTCGAGACTATGAACTCGAAGGTCTCCCGATGGACCTCGCCCGGCTCCACGATCAGCTCGTCCTTGTCCCAGGTGCGCCGGGCCTCGTCGCCGGTGGGCCACTGAAGGTAGTCGTGCTCCTGGTCGACGAACACCTGGGCGTACAGGGCTTCCACCTCCTCGTCGGACATCGGCGCTATCTGCTGCAGGCGGAAGAAGCCCTCGTGCAGCTCTATCCGCACCTTGGAGCTGTTCTGCAGGGTTGCGGTCACGTCGATGTGGACGTAGCTGTCGCCGATGGGCCTGTGGGACACCCTGTGGGAGATGGTCAGGTGGGGCGCGTAGTCCCTGAACACCTGCCACTTGTAGGCGGCGAAGGCCCCGCCGCCCATGATGGCCAGAACGGTGACGACGGCCTGGACGGTCCCCGCCAGGCTCCCGGCCCTGCCGGCGTGGTCGTCGGACAGCGTGAGGTGCAGCGTCAGGAAAACGGCGGCCAGCAGGGCCAAAACGACCCCGGCCATCGTC
Source organism: Dehalococcoidia bacterium (assembly GCA_965207305.1). Classification (GTDB taxonomy): domain Bacteria; phylum Chloroflexota; class Dehalococcoidia; order Lucifugimonadales; family JAGWBF01; genus JAGWBJ01. Next base: position 1,394,847 of record CBDBMB010000004.1, read on the forward strand.
GCGCCGCGTTGCATCTGACTTCTTGGGAGAATCACTCGCCTGAGAATAGGCTCGCAGCACTCCCGCCGTCACTCCCGCGAAAGCGGGAGTCCAAGGCCCCAGGCGATTCCGAGGGTCTCCTCAAAGCCAACGTCCTCACTCGCCCAAGCGGGTGGGCGCGGCAGGCAGTGTTTGGCGCGCCCAAGGGCGTCATGAAAGGGTCCGCTACCAGTATCCCGCGAGGGGTCGGACCCTAGCGGCCGGCCCACATCTGCGCCACGTCCGTCAGGCGCATGAACGGAACGTTGGGGTAGGAGCGGATGTAGGCGATGAGCCGCTCCAGCATGAGGAGCCTCCCCGGGCGGCCGATGAACTGGGGGTGCATGGTGAGGTTGAAGGACCTGCCGTACCTGTAGAGGCCGTCGAACTCGGCGGCCCAGATGTTGTAGATCTCGTTGGGGCTCTTCATGGGGCTGGTGCGCTGGGCCGCCGGCGCGTACACGAAGTGGGGTGCGTCGTCCAGGATCCAGTGCGTGGGGATCTCCACCAGGGGACCCCTGGAGGTGTCGACAGTGTAGGGCGCGTCGTCTCCCATCAGGCTGGTGTCGTAGGCGAAGCCGTAGGCCGCCAGCAGCTCCAGCGACACCTCGCTCAGCTCCCAGCTCGGCGAGCGGTATCCCGTGGGCCGCTCCCCCACCAGGTCTTCCAGGATGCCGATGCCCCTCTTCAACACCTCCTCCTCTTCCCTGGCGTCCATGGTGGCCGGGGGCTCGTGCATGTACCCGTGATGGCCGATCTCGTGGCCTCTCCGGGCGATGTCCCTCACCATGTCGGGGTGGGTCTCGGCCACGTAGCCGGGGATGTAGAAACTGGCCTTGATCCCGTGGTCGTCCAGCAGGTCCAGTATGCGGGGGGTGGCCACGCTGGGCCCGTACTCCGCCATGGACATGAGGCTGGGCAGCCTGGCGTGGTCGGGGTTGCGCCGTATCCACGACGACACGCCGTCCACGTCGAAGCTGAGCATCGCCACGCACTGGGTCTCGCCGGGCCAGATTCCTGCCATGTCGCACCTCCGGTTATTGCTATGAGGGCCGGGCTCTCGCACCAAGGGACCGTCGCCCGCCGCCTGTCCCGCCTACCCGCGGAGCCGGGGAATGATCTCCCTGGCCGCGATCTCCGCGTGCCGGGCCCGGTCCTCGCGGCCGCAGGCCCAGCTAAGGATGAAGTGGCGCGCCCCGGCGTCCACGTACTCCCGGAGCTGCCGGACGCACTCCTCGGGCGGGCCCAGGACGCAGTACCTTCCCACGATGTCCCGGAAATCCCCCGAGTACCGGTATTGGAGACCCAGGGAGCGGGCCGCGCTCTCGGCGGCCTCCTCAACCGAGTCGGCGATGGAGATGAACTGGAAGTCGGCCCACTGGAAGCCCGACAGGTCACGGCCCTCGGCGGCGGCCATCTCGCCGATGGTGTCGACGCTGCGGCGGTACCTGTCGGGGCTGTACAGGTAGGGCAGCCAGCCGTCCCCCAGCCGGGCGGCCCGCCGCATGGCGGCGTCCCGGCGGCCGGCCACCCACACGGGCGGGTGGGGCGACTGGGCCGGGGGCGGGGAGATGCCGACCCCGTCCAGCCGGAAGTGGCGCCCCTGGTACGTCACCCGCTCTCCGGCCCAGAGCCCTCGAAGCACCTCCAGGCACTCGTTGCTCCGGCTGCCCCGTTGGCGTACCGGGATCCCGGCGGCGTCGAACTCCACGGGGAACTCGCCTCCCACGCCCACTCCCAGGGTGAGCCGGCCGTTGGAGGCCACGTCTACGGTGGTCGCCAGCTTGGCTAGGACGGTGGGGTGGTAGAAGGGCAGGAGCACCACCGAGGAGACGAGGCGTATCCGGTCGGTGGCCCCGGCGGCCACGCCCAGCACCGAGAGGGCCGCGGCGGAGGGGCCCGGGGGGTCTCCCCGCATGAAGTGCTCGCCCGCGCCCACGTAGTCGTATCCCAGGTCCTGCAGCCAGCGGGCCTCGGCGGCCGTCTCTTCCAGGCCCAGGCCCAGGGTGGCGCCGAAGTGGAGGTCGGGCGCGGTCACGTCAGCGCCGCCTGGGTGGGGTCGCACGGGTGCCGGGGGGAGTCATGGAGGGAATATATACGCGGCCCGATGGACCGGTCAAGCGGAGGCTGTCGCACTAGGGCGCACGGCCATTCCTCAGAAAATAGGGTTTGCATCCTTCGTGGTGCCGGTCTCAACCGGCATAGGGGATTCCTCTGATAGTGGATTGGCAGCGCCCCTCTTGGCGAGTCGCCCAACTCGTCGTTCCGGCGCAGGCCGGAACCCAGGGGAGGGGTGCGGCATAGCCAGCCGCCGAGCTTCGCTGATGCTGCCTTCTACACGTCCTTTGGCAGGCATGGAAGGCGGGCCAATGGAGCTGCCTGCCTGCTGGTCCCCTCCCCACCCCTGGGTCCCGGCCTTCGCCGGGACGACGGGGAAGGCCTCTAGGCCTGGGCCTCGTGCAGGGGCAGGGTGAAGCTGAAGGTGCTGCCTTCGCCCACGGCGCTTTCGACCGCCATGCTCCCGCCGTGGGCCTCCACCAGTCGCCTGGCGATGGTCAGGCCCAGGCCGACGCCGCCGGTGGAGCGGGACCTGGACTTGTCCACCCGGTAGAAACGCTCGAACACGTGGGGAAGGTCCGTGTCGGCGATGCCGGGTCCCGTGTCCTCGACGCGGACCTGGGCGAGGCCCTCCATGCGGCGGAGGACCACCCTTACGGAGCCGCCGGAGTCGGTGTAGTTGACGGCGTTGGCCAGGAGGTTCCGCAGCACCTGGCCTATGCGCTCCGGGTCGGCGTTCACGGGCGCCTCTCCGGCTATGTCCGTGGTCAGGGTGATCCCCTTGGACTCCGCGTTGGGCTGCACTCCCGCGGTGGCCCGCCTGGTGAGGTCGGCCAGGTCGCAGGGCTGCAGGTACAGGTCCATCTGTCCCGACTCGGCCAGGGCCAGCTCTTGGAGGTCGTCTATGAGGCGGGTCAGCAGTAGCACCTCCTCGTGCATGGAGGCCAGCGTGCCGGGGTTGGCGGTTACCACGCCGTCCCTGATGCCCTCCAGGTAGCCCCTGATGTTGGAGAGGGGGGTGCGCAGCTCGTGGGCCACGTCGGCCACCAGGCCGCGCCGCATCTCCTCGGTGGTGGCCAGCTCGGCGGCCATGGCGTTGAAGGTATGGCCCAGCTCCCCCACCTCGTCCCTGGAGGTGACCGATACCCGTCGGGAGAACTCGCCCCGGGCCAGGGCCTTGGCTGCCCGGGAGAGCCCCTCCACCGGCGCGAGGATGTGCCTGGACAGGAGGAAGGTCAGGAGCGCGGCCAGGCCGACGGTCAGCAGGCCGCTCCAGATGAGGAACCGGTTGATGGAGGGCAGGTTGGCCTCGGGCAGTGGCGCCTGGGTGTCGCCGGGCAGCGGGTCCGGGTTGACCAGCATGGTGCCCATGTTGCCGCCGGGCCCCATCACGGTCAGCTCCAGCTCGCTTCCCATGTGGGGCAGGATCACCCGGCCCATGAGGGTCCGGCGGGAGTCGCCCACAACCTGGCCCCTGTTGTTGACCACCACCACCCGCTGGGAGTAGATCTCCCCGATACGCTCGAGAATCTCCTGGGCGGCGTGCCACCTCTGGTGCTCCGCGTACTGCTCCGCCAGCATGGCCCTGAGCCGCTCGGACCGGATGGCCTCGTTTTGCGCCTGGAACCGCTCCACCTCGGCGCTGGCGGCCCGGCTGACGAAGAGGGCCGCCATGCCCAAGGTCACGGCTATGACCAGCAGAAAGCTGAGGAGGAGCCGCCAGCGGATGCTGTACAGCAACGGCCTAGCCCTCGAACTTGTAGCCCATGCCGTAGACTGTCTTTATGTACCGGGGCTTGTTGGAGTCGGCCTCTATCTTCCGGCGGAGGTTGAGGACGTGGACGTCCACCGTCCGCTCCATGCCGTCGTAGTCGTAGCCCAGCGCCCGGTCGACGAGCTGGGTCCGGCTGAACACCCGCCCGCTCTCCCTGGCCATCACGGCCAGGATGCGGAACTCGGTTGGGGTCAGGTGAACGTCCTTCTCGTCGACCCAGACCTTGTGGCGGGGGAAGTCTATCCTGAGCTGGCCGTAGTCGATCCGCTTCGGGCCGGTGTCCAGCCAGTCATCGGTGGTGCGCCGGAGCACTACTTTCACCCGCGCCACGAGCTCCCGGGGGCTGAAGGGCTTGGTCACGTAGTCGTCGGCGCCTATGTCCAACCCCTCCAGCTTGTCGGCCTCGGTGGTGAGGGCGGTTAGCATGATGATGGGGACGTCCGACTCGTTCCTGATGGCCCGGCACACCTGCCTGCCGTCCAGGCCGGGCAGCAGCAGGTCCAGCACCACCAGGTCGGGGTCCTCCTGGAGGGCCATCTCCAGCCCCCGGGCGCCGTCGAAGGCCGATAGTACCTGGTATCCGTCCCCCTCCAGGTAGAGGCGGATGATCTCCGAGGTCTTGGGGTCGTCCTCGACGACCAGGACCCTTCTGCGTCTGGATGCCACGGCCTGACCTCCCGACGGCCCTCTCGCACCGCCCCTCTGGTAATTGTAGCCGGGCGCCTCTTAAGGAAATGTTAAGACAACTGCCGGTTGGGGGCAACTGGACAGGCCCGAGGCTCCCTCCAACAGCCCCGAATCTCCCTCCAACAGCGCAAACATCTTCGCTCTCCACGCCGTCATCCCGGTGACACTCGCTCCTTCCCAACCACCCAACCTTGTCCTACCATAATACCTATCCGGTCTCCCTCTCCCTGGGGAGAGGGCAGGGGTGAGGGCCGCCTCCTCTCCCCGGGGGTGAGGGCCCACCCCACCCCAAATGGGAGAAAATGAGAGGAAATGAGAGGGAAACTGAAAATTTCCGGCATGGAGAGCCCCCATCGTCCCACCCGAAAAAACTCAGCCAGGAGAACACTGATATGAATGCACTCAGGGCCCGCGTCGACGCACTCCGCAGGAAGATGGCCCGCCCCCTCGCCCTCCTGCGCCTATACCGCTTGGTCTACAAGTACTGTATCCAGTACCACGCCGCCCTGGTCGAGCGCCTCGCCCCGCCCAACAGTCGTGCCTTCATAGACCGTGTGGTCGCCGCCGGCTACGGGCTGCCCACCTTCATGGCGGTCCACAAATACCTGGAGAGGTGTCTCAGCCGGGACGCCGAGCCCGACGTCAATACCCTCCTCCACACCCTCCTTCCCTGGTCCCGGTCCTATCCCACTCCCTGCCTCGGCTAGGCGGGCGATTTGGGACGGCCGCCGTCGTTGACGGGGCGCGACGACGGGCCTATCATGCACGGTGCGGACATGAAGATACTTGGCATAGAGACATCCTGCGACGAGACGGCGGCCTCGGTGGTGGAGGACGGGCGGCGCCTGCTCTCCAACGTCATCGCGTCCCAGGTGAAGATACACGCCCAGTACGGCGGCGTCGTGCCCGAGGTCGCCTCCCGGCAGCACGTCATAGACATCGCGCCCACGGTGGACCGGGCCCTGGAGGACGCCGGAGTCTCCTTCGAGGACGTGGACGCCGTGGCGGTGACCCACGGCCCGGGTCTGGCCGGGGCCCTGCTGGTGGGGGTCAACTTCGCCAAGTCCCTTGCCCTGTCCCTGGGAGTCCCCTTCCTGGGAGTCAACCACCTGGAGGGGCACATATACGCTGCCTGGCTCCATCCCCGGGAGGCGGACCCCCCGGAGGACCCGGCGGAGTCTCCAGGCTTCCCCTTGGTGTGCCTGATCGCCTCGGGAGGCCACACGGACCTGGTGTTGATGGAGGGCCACGGCGAGTACCGTCTGCTGGGAAGGACCCGGGACGACGCCGCCGGCGAGGCCTTCGACAAGGCGGCCCGTATCCTGGGGCTGGGCTTCCCCGGAGGCCCGGAGATACAGAAGGCGTCCGAGGGAGCGTTGGGCGAGGAGAGGCTGCCCCGCGCCTGGCTGAGGGGAAGTCTGGACTTCAGCTTCAGCGGCGTGAAGACCGCCCTGCTGCACATGGCCCAGGCCGCCCAGGTCTATCCCGACCCGAGCTCCCTCCCCGCGGAGCGGCTGGACCACATGGTCAGGGAGCTGTCTGCGGCCTTCCAGGAGTCGGTGGTGGACGTCGCGGTGCGCAAGACATTGGATGCCACGGAGAAGTGGGGCGCCAGGGGCATCGTCCTCGGGGGCGGCGTGACCGCCAACGCACTGCTGAGAAAGCGCATGGCTGAGGCGGCCCCGGTGCCCGCGCTGATACCGCGTCCGGTGCTGTGTACGGACAACGGGGCCATGATCGCGGCGTGTGCCCGGTTCCAGATGGAGCTGCGGGGCGGGGACTCCCCGGACATCGACGTGGACCCGGGTCTTTCCCTGGGTTGATACGGGAGGCCGACCCGGGGTCTACACCCCGGGTCGCCGGCTCAGGCAGTCGCGGCGGGGGGCGGGGTCCATGGGTCGTTGCCCGTGCCGCTCCGGCGCCACGAGGGCCGGTAGTGCGTTGCCTCCGCGTCCGGATGGGCCGCGGTGGCCGGTGCCAGGTCGGGCGCTCCCTCGGAGTGGGTGTCGGGCTGATGGGTTGGGGTCGAGTCTCCGGTGTCGAGCTTTAGCTGGAAGCACCTGTCGATCAGCCTGTACAGGTCCGAGCTTGCCTGTCCGTTCTGGTAGGTGACGGAGGCCTGCCAGTCGCCCGCGATGAAGGTGACGCTGCCGTCTTCCTCCCAGATCAGGTACTTGCCGATGAAGAGGACGCCGACGAAGGCGATGGCCGCGCCCAGGGCCAGGGCAACGGTTATGCCGTCCAGGATGTACCCCAGGACTATGTAGCTGAGAATGCCTCCCAGCAGCAGGAGTAGGCCCTGGACCAGGTCCCGGAGCCCCCTGGTGTTGGCCTTGACTGAGACCCCCTGCAGCTCGGCGATGGCGGCGGCCGAAACACCTTTGGCGCCGTCGGTGTCGTTGAAGGAGATGATCCGGTGGCTGGTCAGGACCAGCAGTGGCCCCTTGGCCGGCGTCTCGGGGACGGACCCGGTGTCCGGGGCGAACCGGTCCTCGATGCGCTCACCCTCCAGCAGCCGCAGGTCCCGGAGGGCCCTTGCCTGGCCGTTGTCACGGACCACCCATGTCACCTCGGAGGGGCCCGCGCTCCGGGCGCCGGCCCGCCGGAAAACATGGTATCACAGGCGACACTCCGTGCCTACTGCGCAGTGTCTGCCACGCTTCGGACACGCCTATGGCGGGGGCCGTTTGCCTTGACACTCACGGGGGTCACGGTTATGATGATTTGGTCAGGGGCCAGGAGACCCCTGAATCTATTTGCCTAGGCGGAAAGGAAGGGTGATCGGGTTGAACATCCTTAAATTCCTTGCCGACCTAGCGGGTGCTGGACGCTCTAAAGCTGCTAGAGAGGAAGCCCAGAGGATACTAGCCGAGGCCGAGGAGGAGAAGAAGAAGCTCCTCCTCGAGGCCAGGGAAGAGGCCCTAAAGACCCGTTCTTCGGTGGAGTCGGACCTCAAGGAGAGGCGACGGGAGCTTCAGAGACAGGAGAAGAGGCATCTCCAGAGAGAGGAGAGCCTGGAGCGAAGGACCGAGAGCCTCGAACGTCAAGAGGAGGCCCTCGGCACCAGAGAACGGGACCTCGATACCCACAAGCAAGAGATCGAAGAGATCAAGGCGCAACAACTCAGGCAGCTGGAGGAAGTCGCTCGTCTGACCGCGGCTGAGGCCCGGGACATCATCTTCAAGAAGTCCGAAGATGAGATGAAGCACGAGCTTGCCCGCCGCTACTACGACCTAGAGCGGCAGATGGCAGAAGAAGCGGACCAGAAGGCCCGTAGGGTCGTTACACTGGCCATACAGAGGTTGGCCACCGACGTGGTGTCCGAGCACACCACGTCCGTAGTCCCCCTGCCCAATGACGACATGAAAGGGCGTCTCATCGGGCGGGAGGGCCGGAACATCAAGGTGCTGGAAGCCCTCACCGGGGTGGACGTCATCATCGACGACACCCCCGAGGTGGTTACCGTGTCTTGCTTCGACCCGGTGCGCAGGGAGATGGCGCGCCTGACCCTGGAGAAGCTGGTGCAGGACGGCCGGATACAGCCCGCCCGCATCGAGGACATGGTGCACCGCGCCCAACAGGAGATGGACGAGACCATCCAGCGGGAGGGGGAGAAGGCGGTCTTCGAGGCCGGCGTGGCCGGGCTCAACCCGGAGCTGATCAAGCTGCTGGGACGGCTGAAGTACCGGTACAGCTACGGGGAGAACGTACTGCAGCACTCGGTGGAGGTGTCCCTGCTGGCCGGGATGCTGGCCGCGGAGCTAGGCGCCAACATCGAAGTATCCAAGGCTGGAGGCCTGCTCCACGACATCGGCAAGTCCCTCACCCATGAGGTGGACGGGCCCCATGCGGAGATAGGCGCGGACATAGCCCGCAAGTTCGGGATACACGCCGAGGTGCACAGGGCCATCATGGAGCACCACGACGAGGAGAGAGGCTCCGTGGAGGCGTTCCTGGTGGCCACCGCCGACGCCATCAGCGCGGCCAGGCCCGGCGCCCGGAAGGAGTCTCTGGAGCACTACGTCAAGCGGCTGGAGGCGCTGGAGAACGTGGCCACCAGCTTCGGCGGGATCGAGAAGGCCTTCGCCATACAGGCGGGCCGGGAAGTCCGGATCATGGTGAAGCCGGACAACATAGATGACGGAAACGCCTCGGTCCTGGCCCGCGACATCGCCAAAAAGATAGAGGAAGACCTGGTGTTCCCGGGGCAGATCAAGGTGACGGTCATCCGGGAGACGCGCGCCGTCGAGTTCGCCCGGTAGGGGGCCGGCCCGGGCATAGGTCACCGTGAAGACCGGCCATCGCGAGAGCATTCGACGCCGGGGCCGCCGCTGTGAGGGTCTCGACCCGACGGCAGCGGCCCCGGTTGGTGCTGGCACAAAGGACAGAGTAGGTACCCTTGCGCGTTCTGCTCATAGGTGACGTAATCGGAAAGCCCGGCCGCAGGGCCGTGCGCGCCTTGGTGCCCGCCCTCCGCCAGGAGATGGGCATCGACCTGGTCATCGCCAACGGCGAGAACACGGCCGGAGGCTTCGGCATAACCCCGGGCACGGCCCAGGAGCTCCTGGAGAGCGACGTGGACGTGATCACGTCGGGGAACCACATCTGGAAGCAGAAGGAGATAGTCCCGTACATCGAGGAGGAGTGGCCCCTCATCCGGCCGGCCAACTACCCGGAAGGCGCCCCCGGCCGGGGCCACATCCGCATCGGTGACACCCTGGTGCTGAACCTCATGGGCCGCGTCTTCATGAACACGCTGGACTGCCCCTTCCGCACGGCTGACCGGCTTCTGGAGGAGCAGGCCGGGGGCCCCAATGCCCCCAAGGCGGTCATCGTGGACTTCCACGGCGAGGCCACCTCGGAGAAGCAGGCGATGGGTTGGTACCTCGACGGCCGCGTGTCCGCCGTCGTGGGCACCCATACCCACGTCCCCACGGCTGACGCCCGCATCCTGCCCAACGGCACCGCCTTCGTCACTGACCTGGGCATGGCCGGGCCCCGGGACTCGGTCATCGGGTGCGAGCCCGAGGGCGTACTCAGGGGCTTCCTGACCCAGATGCCCCGAAAGCTCACGGTGGCCGCGGGGCCGGTGGTCCTGAACTCGGTGCTCGTAGACGTGGACGAGGAGCGGGGGGTGGCCACCGGGATCCAGCGGGTTGACAGGACCATGGCCTGATGCCCATCGCCGACCTCCACCTTCACACCACGGCCTCCGACGGGCGGCTGACGCCCACCCAGCTCATGGAGCTGGTGGCCAGGCGCGGGCTCAGGGCCGTTGCGGTGACGGACCACGACTCCACCGACGGGCTGGCGGAGGCCTTGGAAGCCGCCTCCGCCTATCCGGACCTCCAGGTGGTCCCGGGGATAGAGCTCAGCACCGACGTGCCTGGCAACGAGATACACGTCCTGGCCTACTACATCCAGTACACGGACCCCGGCGTGCAGGAGCGGTTGGCGCGATTCCGGGAGGGCCGGCTGGACCGGGCGCGAAGGATGGTGGAGAAGCTGGGGGAGCTGGGCATAGAGATCGAGTGGTCCCGGGTGCAGGCCATCGCGGGCGAGGGCGCGGTGGGGCGGCCTCACCTGGCGCTGGCCATGGTGGAGAAGGGCTACATCAAGGAGCCCCGGGAGGCCTTCGACGCCTACATCGGCAGAAACGGGCCCGCCTACGTGGAGCGGGAGAAGCTCACGCCGGTGCAGGCCGTGGAGCTGATCCGCGACTGGGGGGGCGCCGCGGTCATTGCGCACCCCGGGTGGATGTCGGACCTTGACCCGACTCTGGAGGAGCTGAAGAGAGCGGGGCTGGTCGGCATGGAGGTCTACTACGCCCAATACTCGCCGGAGCAGATCGGGGAGCTTGCGGCCGTTGCGGCCAATCACGGGCTGTTGGCCTGCGGGGGCAGCGACTATCACGGGTTGGGCAACACGGGAGAGCCCCTGCCCGGCAACATGGGGCCGCCCCTGGACACCGTGGACAGGCTGCGGGAGCTTGCGACCCGGCCGGTGTCCATTCCAGCCTAGGGGCCCGGGTATCGACGAGCGGAGCATCCATGGAGCTGGCCGCACTCTACCTCTACTCGTACCTGATTGGGTCCGTGCCGACGGCTTACATCCTGGGACGCATGGTCAAGGGCATCGACATCCGTCTCTATGGCAGCGGCAACGTAGGTGGCACCAACGTCTTCCACAACGTCGGCAAGGGGTGGGGCATCCTGCTGGGGGTGTTCGAGCTGTTCGGCAAGGGCGCCTCTCCCGTGTGGATCGGGATGTTCGTGCTGGGCCTGGACAGGTCCTCCTACGCCCTCATGGGCGCGCCCCTCATGTCCATGGTGGGCCACAACTGGTCGATTCTCCTGAAGTTCGGGGGCGGCCGGGCCATCGGCGTAGCCATCGGCGCCCTGGGCGCACTGGCCTGGAAGGAGCTGGTGGTGTTCGCCGCGGTGGCCATAGGGGGCTGGGCCCTGTTCAGGAGCTCGGGGGTGTGGGTGCTCATCGCCCTCCTGCTCCTGCCCGTGGTTGCCGTCGTGTTGGGCGAGCCCGCTTCCGTGGCGTGGTTCTGTGTGGGGATCGTCGTGGTGACCGGCCTCAAGCGTCTGCATGCTAACCTGGCCCCCATGCCGCCGGACGTCCCCAGGATGCGGGTGCTCCTGAACCGCCTGATAATGGACCGGGACGTGGCCGAGCACGCGGCATGGGTGAACCGGGGTCCGAGAGAGCGGGATGGGACCGTCAGCTAGCCCTATAACGTGCCGCGCCTGCGGTACGGAGAACAGGCCCCAGGCAAGGTACTGCACCAACTGCGGCGGTGCGGTGGAGCCGCAGCCAGGGGCATCGCCGGCAGCCTCGCCCGCCGCCTCGGAGGAGCCGCAGTACGGCTTTCATCAGTGCACCTTCCATCCCGAGGTGGAGACGGGCTTGGCCTGCGGCAAGTGCGGCCAGTACATCTGCCCCCGCTGCATGATCCAGACCCCGGTGGGGGCGCGCTGCCGGGACTGCGCCCGGGTGACCCGGCATCCCACCTACGACGTGTCGACCGGGTACTACCTGCGCGCCACGGTGGCTGCGGTGGTGGTGGGGATAGTGGGAGGGGTCCTGTGGGCCCTCACCCTGGGGATTCCCTTCCTCCCGTGGCTTCTGGCCGGCGGGGCGGGGTTCGCCGTGGGGGAGGCCGTCAGCCTTATGTCCAACCGGAAACGGGGACGGGGGCTGGTCGGCATAGCGGCGGTGGGGGTCACGCTCGCAGTGCTCACCGTCGTGTTGATGATCCAGGCCTTCCCGCTGCTCCTCCTGCTGCCCTCCGCCCTAGCCTACTACATGGCAATTATACGGGTGAGGTGACTGTCCCGGAGACCCGCTAGGCGGTCTCGGCCGTGGCGCTGGCCATGATGCCGGCGGGGTCTCCGGCGCCGTTCCTGCCGGGCTCGGCCACGGTGGGCTCCACCCCGCGGATGCGGCCCTCGATCTCGCGGGCTACGTCCGGGTGCTCCTCCAGGAACGCCTTGGAGTTCTCCCTGCCCTGTCCCAGACGGGCGTCGCCGTAGGAGTAGAAGGCCCCTGCCTTCTTCACGATGTTGCGGGCAACCCCCAGGTCCAGCAGGTCGCCCATCTTGTTGATGCCGCGGTTGAACATGATGTCGAACTCGGCGACCCGGAAGGGCGGGGCCACCTTGTTCTTCACGATCCGGGCCCGCACCCGGTTTCCCAGTATGTCCGAGCCCTGCTTGATGGACTCTATGCGGCGCAGGTCGATGCGCACCGAGCTGTAGAACTTGAGGGCGCGGCCCCCGGGGGTGACCTCGGGGCTGCCGTACATCACGCCAACCTTCTCCCGTAGCTGGTTGATGAATACCACCGCGGTGTGGGAGTGGTGGATGGCGGCGGTGAGCTTGCGCAGGGCCTGGGACATGAGCCGGGCCTGGAGGCCGACGTGGGAGTCTCCCATGTCCCCCTCCAGCTCGGATTTGGGGACCAGGGCTGCCACGCTGTCGATGACCACCGTGTCGACGCCGCCGCTGCGCACCAGGTACTCGGTTATCTCCAGGGCCTGCTCGGCGCTGTCGGGCTGGGCTATGAGCAGGCCGTCCAAGTCCACGCCGCAGTTGGCGGCGTAGGCGGGGTCCAGGGCGTGCTCCACGTCCACGTAGGCGGCCGTCCCGCTGTCCTTCTGGGTCTCGGCCATTATGTGCAGGGCCAGGGTGGACTTGCCCGCGGACTCGGTGCCGTATATCTCGGTCACGCGTCCCCTGGGTATGCCGCCGACCCCCAGGGCGATGTCCAGGGACAGGGACCCGGTGGAGACGACCTCGGTCCCCAGCTTGTGGTCCATCTCCCCCAGACGCATTATGGCGCCCTTGCCGTACTGCCGTTCGATTTGCGCTATGGCGATGTCCAGGGACTTCGCTTTCTCCGTAGCCATCCGTCCTCCCAGGGCCCCGACTTCGACGGCATCTTAGCATACCGTCCAGGCACCCACAAGAAGCCGATGTCACCCTCTGAACGGATGGGCTGAACGGACGGGTCGATGGGGTCGCGGGGGGCGCCGTCACCCTTGTAAAGTGGGGCGTCGGGGCTATAATGTCTCAAGGCCCCGCGTGGTGCCGGATAACGGCGCGGGCCCGATATTCCCCCGATATTCGTAGGAGGTGCCAGGTGGAGATAGAGAGGAAACTGGCCGAGATGGGCCTGGAGCTGCCGCCGACCCCGACTCCCGGCGGAAACTACGTGGAGACGGTACGCAGCGGCAACTACCTGTTCGTGGCCGGGCACGTGCCGCGCAAGGCGAACGGCGAGATGCTGCACCCGGGGAAGCTGGGAAGGGACGTGACCATCGAGCAGGGGTACGAGGCCGCCCAGCTCGTGGCCCTGAACTGCCTGTCCAGCATCAAGCACGCCATCGGGGACCTGGACAAGGTGAAGCAGATACTCAAGGTGCTGTGCATGGTCAACTCCGCCGACGGCTTCGGCGACCAGCCCAGGGTGGCCAACGGCGCGTCGGACCTTCTGGTCAACCTGTTCGGCGACCGGGGCCGCCACACCAGGTCCGCCGTGGGCATGGGTGGGCTGCCGGCCAACTGCTGCGTGGAGGCCGAGATGATGGTGGAGCTGGAGGACTAGCCCCGGAATAGTCCCGGGCTCTAGCTTACTGCCCGGGATCGAGCTTACTGGAAAGAGGGAGGACACCATGGGAGCAGAGCAGAAGCTGGCGGAGCTGGGGCTGGAGCTGCCCCCCGCCTCGACACCGCCCCCGGGCCGCGCCAACGCGGTCCGCACGGGCAACCTGCTGTTCGTTGGCGGGCACGGTCCCAGCGTACCCGGAGTCGGGGCCCTGAACTCGGGGAAGCTGGGGCAGGACGTGACCATCGAGGAGGGTTACGCCGCAGCCCAGCAGGCCATGCTCAACTGCCTGTCGGCGGTGAAGGGCGAGCTTGGGGACCTGGACAAGGTGTCCCGCGTGGTGAAGCTGCTGTGCATGGTCAACTCGGCGCCGGACTTCGGCGACCAGCCCAAGGTGGCCAACGGCGCCACCGACCTGCTGGCCAAGATCTACGGCGACCGGGGCGCCCACGCCCGCTCGGCGGTGGGGATGGGCGGCCTGCCCAACGGCATCTGCATCGAGATCGAGATGATCGTCGAGGTCGGGGAGTAGGGGCCGCGCCGGCTGCCTACGACTGCCGGTACCGATTCACGATGGGCAGGCGACGGTCCTTGCCGAAGGCCCGGGGGGTGATCTTGATGCCCGGAGGGGCCTGTCGCCGCTTGTACTCGTTGCGGTCTATGGCTGTGATGATGCCCCTCACCATCTCCCGGTCGAACCCCATGTCCACGATCTCCTGCAGGCCCAGGTCGTCCTCCACGTAGGCCTTCACTATGGGGTCCAGCACCTCGTAGGGCGGCAGAGTGTCCTGGTCCCTCTGGTCCGGCTTCAGCTCGGCGCTGGGGGGCTTCTCCAGCACGGCCTGGGGGATCACGTCCCGGGGGTCTCCATGCTTGTTGCGCCAGCGTGACAGGTCGTACACCAGCGTCTTGGGCACGTCCTTGATCACGGCGAACCCCCCGGCCATGTCGCCGTAGAGGGTGGCGTATCCCATGGCCGTCTCGCTCTTGTTGCCCGTGGTCAGCACCAGCCACCCGAACTTGTTGGCCATCGTCATCAGCAGGTTTCCGCGGATGCGGGCCTGCACGTTCTCCTCGGCCAGGTTGGGCGCGACTCCCTGGAAGTGGGGCTCCAGCATGTCCAGGAAAGCGGCGTGGGCCGGCTCGATGGGCACCACCCATAGCTCCATGCCAAGGCGGTCGGCCAGCGCCTTGGAGTCGGCCACGCTGCCCTCGCTGGAATACCGGGAGGGCATGGAGACTCCCACTACGTTCTCACGGCCCAGGGCGTCCACCGCGACTGTGGCGGTGAGGGCCGAGTCGATGCCCCCGGACAGGCCTATCAGGACGCGGGAGAAGCCGCTCTTGGCCACGTAGTCCCGGGTCCCCAGCACCAGGGCGCCGTACACCTCCCCGCAGGGTCCCGGGGGCTCGACCCGGTGGGCCGGGGGCGGGGGCGGGCCGGTAGAGTCCCTGTGTGGAGAGACCTCCACCACCTGGGGCCGGCCGATCTTCTTCAGGGAGTCCGGGTCCCCCTTGCGCCTCACGGGGGCCTCGGGCCTGTGGCCGGACACGGCGTCGGCGTCCACCTCCACGACGATAAGGTCCTCCGTAAAGGAGGGCCCCCTGGCAACCAGCCTTCCCGTGGGGTCCACCAGGAGGCTGCCGCCGTCGAACACCAGCTCGTCCTGGCCGCCGACCATGTTCACGTAGGCCAGCCAGACCCCGTTGTCCGAAGCGCGGGCGGACACCACGGCCTCCCGCTCGGCGCCCTTGCCCATGTGGTACGGCGAGGCGTTGACGTTCACCACCACCTCGGCCCCGGCCTCCCTGAGGACGTCTATGGGGCCCACCGGGTACCACAGGTCCTCGCAGATGCTGACGCCCACACGCACCCCGTTGATGATGAACACGGGGCACATGTCTCCGGGCCGGAAGTACCGGTCCTCGTCAAAGACCCCGTAGGTGGGGAGGTGGATCTTGCGGTATGTCCCCGTCAGCTTCCCGTCGTGGGCCACCGCGCAGGCGTTGTACACATCCGGGCCGGCGTCCACGAAGCCCACCGCGACGGCAATGCCCTCGGAAGCGGCCACCACTCGCCGCATGGCGTCCATGTTGTCCTGGATGAAGGACGGCTTGAAAACCAGGTCCTCCACAGGGTAGCCGGGAATGGCCATCTCCGGGAAGGCGACCACGTGGGCGCCGGCCGAGCGGGCCCGCCGGGTCAGCTCGACTATCTTGCGGGCGTTCCCTTCCAGGTCGCCCACGGTAGGGTTCATTTGTGCCAGAGCCAGGCGGAGGGTGCGCATGCTACTGCCTGCGGGGAATTGCCTGGGAGTATAGCACACCGCCCCGTCAGGGACGGCGGGGCTCCGGTCCCAACATAGCAGCCCGGTGTAGCAACAATGCAACGGCCCAGTGCAACAGAATGTTGTACAATAGCTTGCAATTCGTGACTACGGGGTTGTGAGAATTGGGCATAAGCTGTGTGACCTTCGACCTGTGGCAGACCCTGCTCATGGACACCCGGGAGCTGGGGCTGGCCCGCATGCAGGTGAGGCTCCGCGGAGCGCGGGACGCCCTCACGGGCGCGGGCGAGGAGTACTCGGAGGAGCAGGTGCGGGAGGCCTACCGCCAGTGCTACCGCTCCTGCCACGACATCCGCGCCGAGGGACGGGACGTCTCCTTCGCCGAGCAGATCGAGATATTCATAGGACACATAGACCCGGCCCTCCCGGAGCGCCTGGACCCTGGGGTGGTGCGGAGCATCTCCGACTCCTATGCCGACTCCCTGTTCGACTACCCTCCCCCTCCCCACGAGGACGCCGCCCGGGTACTGGAGGCCATCAGGGCCGCCGGTTTCCGCATGGGCCTCATATCCAACACCGGCATGACCCCCGGAGTCACATTTCGGGCCTACATGGAGCAGCTCGGGCTTCTGGAGTACTTCGAGGTCTATACCTTCTCCGACGAGGTGCGCCTGGCTAAGCCTGCCCTGGAGATATTCCAGGGCACACTGGAGGCGATGGGGGCGGCCGCCGCAGATACGGTGCACGTGGGGGACCACCTGCTGAACGACGTGTACGGGGCCAAGCAGGCGGGGATGAAGACGGTATGGATCGAGACCCACGACGACCGGCGCACGCCGGTGGAGGTGGAGCCCGACGCCACGGTACCCTCCCTGGGGTGCGTCAGCGACGCTGTCGCCCGGCTCGCCGCGTCGGGGTAGGCACCGGCTGGGGGAGTCGGCTGTGACTTCCACCGAGCCCCCAGTCTCCGCGGTGCCGTGCCCTGACCTCTGGCTGGCCTAGACCCGGCCGGGCTCGTACACGCCCACGGACTTCTCGTACTTGGAGACGGCCTCGGCGGGGAGGTACTGCTCCTCCCACTCCCGCAGCTTGTCGAAGCCCAGGAACTCGAAGTGCCTCAGGTTCGCCAGGGGGTGGTCCTTGTACCGCTCCTCCTGCTCCCGCAAGGCGGCCATACCCCGGGCCTTGAACTCGTGGGCGAAGTCCCACGCCGCCAGCATGGCCGGGGTGTTCAGTAGGCCGGGGAGGAAGTGGGCGGCGATGCCCAGCTCCTCCATTTCCGACAGCTCGGGGGTGCCGATGGCGTGCCACGTGCACATCAGGGGCTTGGAGACGGCGGCCCGGGCCTCTTTCAGCTCCTCCATGCTCTGGGGGGCCTCGAAGTAGAGGACGTCGACCCCCGCCTCCTCGTAGGCCTTCAGGCGGCGAATGGTCTCCTCCAAAGAGCCCCCCACGGCGGTGCGGGCGTCACAGCGGGCCAGGATCACGAAGTCCGGGTCCAGCTCGTTCCTGGCGTCCACGGCGGCCCGGTACTTGCCGGCGGCCTCCTCCAGGGAGATGACCTCCTTGCCCGACACGAACCCGCAGCGCTTGGGCACCGGCTGGTCCTCCAGGTGGATGCCGGCCACGCCGGCGCCGATGAACGCCTCCACCGTGTGCCGCACGTTGAGGGCGTTGCCGTAGCCCTGGTCGGCGTCGCACAGGAGCGGGATGCTGGTGGCCCGGGCCATGCGCCGGGCGTTCTCCACCATCTCCGTTAGGGTCATGATGCCCGCGTCGGGTATGCCCAGCAGGAAGGAGCTGGTGAACCCGCCGGACATGTAGGCGCACTCGAACCCGGCCGCCTCGGCCATCTTGGCGTGGAAGGCGCAGGAGCCTCCCGCGATGGTGAACACCTTGCCCGAGTCGAACAGCTCCCTCAGCCGCTTGCTCTTCTTCATCCCGGGGCCTCCTCCCTGCTTATCCTTGGTCGGGGGTCGACAGCTCCCTCAGCACGTCGTCGGTCTCCATGACCCGTCCGAAGAGACGCTGGAAGTGGTGCAGCGCCCACTCGTGGTTCTCCCTGGTCATGTCGCTGCACCCGTCCGAGACCAGGGCGCAGTGATAGCCCAGGTCGGCCGCGGCCCGGGCGGTGCTGTCCACGCAGGCCGCAGTGGAGATGCCGGTGAACACCAGGTGCTCCACGCCGTTCTGGCGCAGGTGGGCGTCTATTGCCGTGGAGGCGAAGGCGCCCACGGTGTTTTTCCTGAACACCGGCTCCCCCTCCACGGGGGCGATCTCCTCCAGGATGGCGGCGTTGGGGTTCCCGAACCAGCCGTCGCCCGCCGCCAGCAGGGTGCGCATGTGGGCCGGCACATCCGCGAAGTCGCGGGTGTGGGACCCAAGCTGGACGTACACCACCCGCACACCGTTGGCCCTGCAGTGGGCCAGCAGACGCTGGATGTTGGGCACCGCAACCTGCTCGATGCGGTCGAAGCGCCACTCCACCAGCTCCTCCTGGCCCGCGTCGGCGTACCGTTTCCCCAGGCCGGTGGTCCTGCATCCGCTGTAGTACTGCATGTCCACCACCACAAGGGCCGTCTTCGCGGGGTCCAACGGGAACTGCTCGTCCAGGTCCGTCCTCCGGGAGAGGCCGATGGTCTGCAGGTTCCAGCGTGCGGTCATACGGGTCTCCTCTCGTAATTGGCCCCATGGCGGAGGCCTGCGCCGACACGGGAGGGGGTCAGTGTAGCACCGGCCCGAGAGGCCGTCAACGCGAGCGGGAGCCCCCGGGTCGACGGCTGGCGCCGTGCTATAATCGGGCCCGTCGGGACCACGCAAGCCGGGAGCAGCTCAACGTGACGAACAGGGACCTGGAGGCCGCCTGGAGCTACCACGACGGGACCAAGCACTCGTGGCAGAGCATCCACGCAGACTCCCACTTTCTGGACTACCCCAACCAGCCCCTGCCCTTCAAGATATACGAGGAGCTGGAGCCCCTGCCTCTGCCCAGGGACTTCTCGATAACCGGCGCGGCGGCCCTGTCGGCCATCGCCGGCTGGGCTGCCGGCGCCGGCGACGCCGGGCTGGACCTGGGGGGCCTGGCCTCCGTCCTCTACTACTCCGCGGGCATCACCAAGAAGGGAGTGTTTCCCGGCGGTGAGATACTGTTTCGGGCGGCGGCGTGCACCGGGGCCCTGTACCACGTCGAGGTGTACCTGGTGTCCGGGCCGCTGCCGGGGCTGGAGCCGGGCGTCTATCATTTCGGTGCCCACGACTTCGCCCTGCGACGGCTGCGCCAAGGGGACTACCGGGCGGCGCTGGTGGAGGCGTGCGGGTACGAGCCGTCCGTGGCCTCGGCGCCGGCCTCGCTGGTCCTGACCAGCACCTTCTGGCGCAACTCCTGGAAGTACCGGGCCCGGGCCTACCGGCACTGCTTCTGGGACAGCGGCACGATGCTGGCCAACACTCTGGCCGTCTCCACTGCCCGGGACATCGAGGCCAGGGTCGTGGCCGGGTTCGCCGACGGGGCCGTCAACCGCCTCCTGGGTCTGGACACGGAGAAGGAGGTCTCGCTGGCCGTGGTCCCCCTGGGCAAGGGGTCCCCGGGGTGCCCAGCCCCGCCGCCGGCGCCGGAGCTGGACCTCAAGACGGCGCCCCTCTCCCCCACCGAGGTGGAGTACCCCGCCATAGGGGCGATGCACTCCGCCTCGTCCCTCTCCACCGGGCGGGAGGCCAGGGCGTGGCGGGGAGGCACGCCGATGGCTTCGTCCAGGGCGGCAGGCGGGTCGCTGAGGGCGCTGGAGCCGCTGGCCGAAGGGGCCGGGGACACCATCGAGGGCACCATCGCCCGGAGGGGCTCCTCCAGGCAGTTCCGTCGGGAGGCCATCACCTTTCCGCAGCTCTCCACCGTCCTCCACCGGTCCACCCGGGGCGTCCCGGCGGACTTTCTGGAGCCTCCGGGCGCCATGCTGAACCGCGTCTACCTGATAGTCCACGCGGTGGATGGGCTGGCCCCGGGCGCCTACGTGTACCGGAGGGAGGAGGGCGCCCTGGAGCTGCTGGACGAGGGGGACATGCGCCGGGTGGCGGGGTTCCTGGGCCTCCAGCAGTCGCTGCCCGCCGACGCCAGCGTCGACGTGTTCATGCTGGCGGACCTTCCCGCGGTCCTGGAGCGCTTCGGCAACCGGGGGTACCGGGCGGCCCAGCTCGAGGGCGGCATAGTCGGCGGCAGGATGTACCTGGCGGCCTACGCCCAGCGTCTGGGCGCCACGGGCCTGACCTTCTTCGACGACGACGTGACGGAGTTCTTCTCGCCCGACGCCCGGGGCCTGAGCCCCATGTTCCTGGTCGCCCTGGGAAGGCCGGCTACGCGGCGGAAGCGGTAGGGAATGACCACGAGGGGCGCCCCCCGCGGCGTGGCGGACCCCCGCCCCGCAGCTTGACAACCCCCAGGGGATTTGCTACGTTCGAATTACCCACTACGGTCTTAGAAGAATCCTCCATGCCCTTGCCGGCAGGCGTGGACGGGAGCATATGCCAGCACGGTCTCGAGGCGGCGGGGCCTTGCTGGGTGGGATTGGATGATGGCGGAAGTTTCGAGGGACGCGGGCTGGGCCAGGCTCAGGGACCTGTGCGATAGAATCCTCGCCAAACGACGCCTGATACTGGTCAGCAACCGCGGGCCCGTCGAGCACCACGTCACTCCCTCGGGCCGCGTCGAAGGAAGACGGGGCAGCGGCGGGGTCGTAACCGCCCTCAGCTCCCTGGCCCAGATGGTGGAGTTCACCTGGATCGCCAGCGCCATAGGCGAAGGCGATCGGCGGGTCTACCAGGACACGGGGGGAGGCAGTGTACCCTCTCCCCTGCCCGGCCACCGCATCCTCCTCCGCTTCGTCCTCACTCCCCGCCGCATCTACCACAAGTACTACAACGTCTTCTGCAATCCCCTGGTGTGGTTCCTCCAGCACTACATGTGGAACTCGCCCTACAACCCCAACCTGGACGCCAACGTGCACGACTCATGGGAGGGGGGTTACGTCCCGGTGAACCGCTCATTCGCCCAGGCGGTGGCCGAGGACGCCAAGGACGACCCCACACCCCCCGTCGTGATGGTCCACGACTATCATCTGTACCTGGCCCCCAAGTTCATCCGGGAGCGCCTCCCGGGCGCCGTCATCCTCCACTTCACCCACATACCGTGGCCCTCGCCCAGGTACTGGAGGTTGCTGCCCAGCTACATGCTCCGGGGTATCTGCGAGGGCCTCTGCTCCGCCGACATTGTCGGGTTCCAGACCATCAGCGACGTCCGGAACTTCCTGGACACCTGCGCCGAGTTCCTGGAGGACGTGGACGTGGACCACAGGGCCCAGGTCGTAACCTACCAGGGGCGGGAGACGGCGGCCCGGGTGTACCCCATATCCATCAACGTCCAGGAGATCCGCCGCATCGCCTCCTCCCCCAGGGCGCTGGAGTACGAGCGGCGGCTGCTCCCCATGTGCACGGGCAAGACCATCATCCGGGTGGACCGGGCCGAACCCAGCAAGAACGTGGTGCGGGGGTTCAGGGCCTACTCCCTCCTGCTGGCCCGGCACCCCGAGCTGCACGGGCAGGTCACCTTCCTGGCCTTCCTGGTGCCGTCGCGGACCCATATCAGGCAGTACCAGCGCTACATGGACGAGATCCAGAACACCATCCAGGACATCAACTCCCGGTACGGCAACGACGGTTGGCAGCCGGTGGCGTCGTTCATCGAGAACAACTACACCCAGGCCATCGCCGGGATGAAGCTGTACGACGCCATGCTGGTGAACTCGGTCATCGACGGCATGAACCTGGTGGCCAAGGAAGGCCCCGTGGTCAACACCCGCAAAGGCGTGCTCATCCTGTCGGAGACGACGGGGGCCCACAAGCAGCTCCAGGGCGGGGCCCTGTCCGTGGCGCCGTCGGACATAGAGGGCACCATGCAGGCCATGTACCAGGCCATCACCATGACCGACGAGGAGCGGGAGCAGAGGGCGTCGGCGCTGGTGTCCAACATCGAGCGGGAGGACATCACCTACTGGATCACCTCCCAGCTCAGCGACATCGGCGCTCTCGTCTAGCGGGTGCGCTCCTCCAGCCAGGACAGCACCCGCTCCACCTGCGGCACGCCGGAGAGGGTGTAGTCCGCGGCAGCCGCGACCTCGGGCGGCGACTCCCGGTCCACCACCGCGACCCTGAGGCCCC
The DNA here is from genome assembly GCA_965207305.1 of Dehalococcoidia bacterium. Classification (GTDB taxonomy): domain Bacteria; phylum Chloroflexota; class Dehalococcoidia; order Lucifugimonadales; family JAGWBF01; genus JAGWBJ01. Next base: position 1,416,993 of record CBDBMB010000004.1, read on the forward strand.
GCATCTCCCCCGCCTCCTCCAACGCCCTGGAGGCCCGGAAGGCGTCCAGGTCCGTCACGTCGTCGCCCATGACCAGGGCCGCGGCGAGACCGTGCCTCCTGGACAGGTGGGTCAACGCGGTGCCCTTGTTCAGCTCCACGGGTGCGAGGACGTTGACGACCTCCTTGCCCATGATCAGCTTCACGTCGTCGCCGGCCTGCCCTTCTATGAAGCGCAGCAGCCGGCGGCGCACGTCCTCGGGACGGGCGGCGAGGCGGTAGTGTACGGCAAAAGAGCCGGCTTTCTCCTCGAAGACGAGGCCCCCTTCCGGGAAGGCGGCCCGGACCACCTCCAGCAGCCGGGAGACCGCTTCCAGGTGGCCCCGCGCCTCCTGGGCAACCTCCAGCCTGCCTTCCTGCAGCAGCTCCAGCCCGTGATTGCCGGCGTAGACGAGCTCCTCCACCCCCAGGATGTCCCGGGCCTGGAGCACGGGCCTGCCGGTGACTACGGCCACCAAAGCCAGCCGCCCTTGGAGCTCCCTCAGGGTGCGGGAGACCACCGGCCGGACCGACGTCTGCTCCGGGCGGGGGACTATCTCCGCCAGGGTGCCATCCAGGTCGAGGAACAGGCCCGAGGGCCGCTCATCCAGCAGCGAAAGGACGGCGTCCAGGTGGTCCAGAAGAGAGCCGGCGGCTATGTTGCACCTCCCAGCGCCCCGTGATCTCCCATGCGACAACTAGTGTACACGGTACCCCTTGCGCGGGCTATCTCTGCCCGGGCCCGCGGAAGGGTGCAGCAAGGGCGTCAAGTTTGACACGCGTAAGGCGTGAAGTGTATCATGAGTCTCCTGAGGGCCGTGAGGCCCCGTATTTTTGGCGGGCCCGGCAATCTGGTGGGCCTCCCGTGTTTTGTTGGACCCCCATACTTTGTTGGACAAAGAATCCAGCTCCGCCCCCGGCATCAGGAGCCCTAAGTGAACCAGGGACAGCTCGCGACTTCACTGAGGAGATGGGGGGTCCGCGTCACCCCACAGCGGTTGGCCATAGCTGAGGTGGTCATCAACGCCGACGACCATCCATCGGTCCAGCAGATCCACGAGCGGGTGAGTGACCAGTTCCCCTACATAACCCTGGCCACCGTGTACGCCACCCTCTCGGTGCTGGAGAAGCAGGGCCTGATCCAGGAGCTGCCCTTCCAGAAACAGTCCCGCTACGAGGCGAACCTCACCCCCCACGCGAACCTCGTCTGCGTCTCCTGCGGCACTGTCACCGACACGGAGATAGGCGAGGACCTCATAACGGCGCTGAAGCGCGAGGTGTCCGTTAAGGCGGAGTTCGACGTCGCCTCCCAGCGGGTCGACTTCTACGGTTGGTGTCCCACCTGCCCGGTGGGCACATAACGGGACGGGTCCCGGTAGCCGCACCCCGGAATCTCCCACCGCTTGACGAAGGAGAGCCCCGCAGGCTATCTTACGGCAGTCGGCACTAAGAGGCCCGAATTGCCCCGAACACCTTGGTGATTCGACATAACGTGCGAATAGACCGGAGGTGGAAATGAGCTCCCCGTCTCAGAAAGTGCTCTGCGTTCTCTACGACGACCCGGCGGCGGGGTTTCCTCCCAAGTACGCCCGGGACGGCATACCCACCCTCACCCGGTATCCCGACGGACAGGCCCTGCCCTCGCCCTCCGCCATCGACTTTACCCCGGGCCATCTGCTGGGCTCGGTGTCCGGGGGGCTTGGCCTGGAGGGGTTCCTGACCGGACGTGGTCACAGGTACATCGTAACGTCGGACAAAGAAGGGCCGGGCTCGGTCTTCGAGAGGGAGCTGCCCGACGCCGACGTGGTCATCTCCCAGCCCTTCTGGCCCGCGTACCTCACCGCCGAGCGCATAGAGAGGGCCCAGCGTCTGAAGCTGGCGATAACGGCGGGCATAGGGTCGGACCACGTGGACCTTCAGGCTGCCATGGACAGGGGCATCACCGTTTGCGAGGTGACCTGGTGCAACAGCGTCAGCGTTGCTGAGCACGCGGTCATGCAGATACTGGCCCTGGTCAGGGACTACATTCCCCAGTACGGCTGGGTGGTCAAGGGCGGCTGGAACATCGCCGACGCCGCTTCCAGGTCCTACGACATCGAGGGGATGGACGTGGGCGTAGTGGCGTCGGGAAGGATCGGACTGGCGGTCCTGAAACGCATGAAGCCCTTCGACGTCAAGCTGCACTACACCGACAGGCACCGGCTCTCCCTGGACGTGGAGAAGGAGCTGGGCCTGACCTTCCACGAGAACGTCGAGTCCCTGGTCAGCGTGTGCGACGTGGTCAGTATCCATTGCCCGCTCCACCCGGAGACCGAGGACATGTTCGACGAGGTGCTGATCAGCAAGATGAAGCGGGTCTCCTACATCGTCAACACGGCCCGGGGCAAGATCTGCAACCGGGAAGCCATAGTCAAAGCCCTGGAGAGCGGCCACCTGGCCGGGTACGCGGGCGACGTCTGGTTCCCCCAGCCGGCCCCCAACGACCATCCCTGGAGGACCATGCCCAACCACGCCATGACTCCCCACACCTCGGGCACATCCCTCTCCGCCCAGGCCCGGTACGCGGCGGGAGTCCGCGAGATCCTGGAGTGCTGGCTGGACGGACGGCCCATCAGGGACGAGTACCTGATAGTGCAGGGAGGCGCCTTGGCTGGCACCGGGGCCCACTCCTACAGCGAGGGGGACTCCACCGGCGGCTCCGAGGAGGCCGGGAGGTACACGGCCGGCTAGGCCGGGCCGGGGTCCTTTTCCAGCTCGGCCACGATGTCCGTGTCCGACACCTGGTCCCACTGCTCCAGGAACGCCTCGTCGCCCATACTGGACCTGAGCCTCGACAGGTGGGCCTTGGCGTTGGCCACGATGGGCAGGTTGTTGGACGCGGCGATCTCGTAGGTGTGGGCCACGTACCAGACGGCGTTGGGCAGGTTGCCCACCTGCTCCGAGAGAATCCCTAGCTGCCCCCAGGTGACGGCTGCGTCGACGAACGCTTCGTTGGGCACCATTATCTCCAGCGCCTTCTGGTAGTGCTCCTCGGCTTCCCGCGCCCGGCGCCTTCCGTGGGCCGCCACTCCCAGGTGGTGGTAGGCCGAGGCAGCCGCCCGCTCATTCCCCCGCTGCTGAAAGATGCCGAGGGCTTGGCGAAGCCACTCCTCGGCTTCCTCGTAGTCGTACCTGTTGACGGCCAGCACACCCATCTGAAAGTAGTCCTCGACGCCCAGGGACTCGTCTCCCAGCTCTTCGTAGATGAGCAGGGCCCTCTGGTACCATGAGGAGGCCTCCTCGTAGTCGAACCCAGCCTGGGCGACGATTCCCAGGCGGTGGCAGGCGCGGGCTTCCCCGTGCTTGTCGCCGGCGTTCTCGTGGGAGACCCGGGACCTCTGGTGCCACTCCTCGGCCTCCTGGAGGGAGAGCCGGCCCTCGGCGACCAGCCCAAGCTGGTGGCATTCGTCGGCGATCTCCGGCGCATCCTCCAAGGCCTCCCTGATCTCCAGCGCCCTGCCGTGCCACTCGCCGGCCTCGTCGAACTGCCGGCGGGCCTGGGCGATGAGCCCGAGCTGGTGGTAGCAATCGGCGCTCTCGGCCTCGTTCCCTCCGGCCTCGTTGGTCTCCAGGGCCCTTCGATACCACTCCTCGGCTTCATCCAGCCGGCCCTTGCCCTGCTCGACGAGGCCCAGGTCGTGCTGCACTGACGCGATCTGGGCCTGGTAGCCCGGGTCGGCCTTGGATTCCAGGTAGGCCAGCACGCGGCGGGCTATCTCTTCCGCCGCGTCCAGCTCGTCTCGGGCGATGGCGTCGGTGGTCTCCGTGCCCTGAAGGTACAGCCAGAGGCTCTCGGCCCCCTTGCTCTCGGCGCCCGAGGGGTCCAGTCCGATCTCGCTCATCAGCGCTTGACGGAGCCTTCCCAGCTCCAGCAGCCGTTCCTGCATCTTGTAGACCAGGGCCACGGGCTGGAAGACGAGCTGGGCCGCGTCCCAGTCCCCCGCGGAGCGGGCCAGGTCCAGGGCGCGCAGCAGGTTGGGCTCCTCGGCCAGCACCGCCGTTACAGTCGATTCCGCCTCCTCCGTGGCAAGGCTCTGCAGGAAATAGTCGCCCATGTCGGCGTATACCCGCAGGAACACCTGGTCCAGACCCTCCATCTGGGACCTGGTGATGCGGGACTCCAGCCGGCCGCGCAGGAACGCGGTCACGTCGTTGGACATGAGGTACACGCTGGGGGAGATCGAGTCCAGGACGGCGTTGTTCCTGGCCTCGCGAAGGAAGGTGCGGCAGGCGCCCCAGCCCATCTCCTCGCCCATGATGGACGCGTACTCGGGGCCCTGGGTAATGTGGGTGACCACGTCCAGGAGGACCCGCTGGCGAAAGAGGGCCAGGAAGGGTAGGTGCTTCTTCGTGCGGGCCGACAGCCTGGAGAAGGAGCAGCGCAGCGCCGCCTCCAGGTGCCTGGTCGCTTCGGGAAGGTCCTCCAGGGCGTCTGCGTACTCGCGGCGCAGGGCCGCCGGCCTGTGGTCCTTCAGGTGAGGCAGCACCAGCCGCATGGCCTGGGGCACGCCCTCCAGCGCCGTCACCAGCCGCACGTGCTCCTCGCCGTCATTGGTCTCTACCTTGGCCTCCTCCAGGATAAGCCCGGACAGCTTTAGGGAGTCCTCCGGGGAGAGGCCCGCCAGGTGCAGCATGGACGGGGACTCGAGGGCCGCGGCCCAGTCGACCGACCTGGCGGTGACGAGGACCTTGCCGGCGCCCCCGGAGAGGTCTCGGAGTAGGCCCAGCAGATCCCCGCGGTCGTCCTCGGCCAGATAGCCGAAGACGTTGTCCAGGGCGTCCCACACCAGCAGGCACGGGTTGCCCCGGACGTACTCGACGACCCACCGGCGCTGCTCCTCGGCGGAGAGGTGGGCGAACTCGATGCCGCGCAGCGTGGCGCCCACCTCGTGGAGGACCCGGGACAGGCCCTGGCCGTACTCGAAGGTCACGAGAAGGACCTCGCCGGGATTCCCGCCGCCCTCGGCGACGTCCCTGGCGAACCCGCAGGCGAGCTCGGTCTTCCCCACCCCGGCGGGCCCCACCATGACCACGGTAGACGCTTCCCGGAACGCCTCGTAGAGGCGGGCCATCTCCCCCTCCCGGCCAACGAGGCCCAGGGGCCCCGGGGGCGGAAGGTCGTGGGCCGCGTGGGATTCCTGCATGGGTGCGGAGGACATGACCCGTATTATACTACGCCGCTCCAGGCTCCCACTTGTAGTCGCCGCCGAGGTATCGGCGTGTTGCCCCGGCCCCGGTCGCATCTCAACCCGGCTCAAGCCTGTGGACGCGCTATGGCGATTTCAGGCCAAACCACGGCTGCAGTGGTACAATGCATCCAACACAGGAACCATAAAGTTACCTGCAATTACTAGCCCCCAGTCCGCGTCGGGATACCCATGCAACTTAGGTCCACACTGCTGAAGCTTGCCATCATACTAGTGCCATCCTACACAGCCGCATACCTTACTGGCGAGATGGTGTGGGTGGTGCCGACACTGGTAGCATCGGGTATTCTGGCCGCCAACCTTGGCTCCGTGGAGCGTACTGCCACGAGGCAGGTGGATGAAGAGGGCCAGGAGGAGGATGGCGAGGAGACGCTGGATGAATAGCTGCTCCAACCAACGACTGGCCATCCACCGAACATCAGGCCCGGTCCGTAGGAGGCAGCTCTTATAGCTGGTCACTCTCCCACTTGTAGTGCCTGGAGATCATCCGGTGGAACCCCCAGCGGAACCGGCTGACCTTGGGGATGCCGTAGCTTATCCACCGGTCGAGCTCGGCCCGGGCCTCGGGGTGCATGTTGTCCCCCCGGCGCAGGTTCCGGTCGATGGCGTCCTCGCTCTCGCACTCGTACAGGGCCAGGTACTTGGGGCCGGAGTTGAACCCGCGCAGGGCGGGATGATCCAGGGCCCGAAAGCGTCCGGCCGTTACGTAGCCGGGGACCTTCAGCAGGTTGGGCACGTGGGACTCGGTGTACCAGCGGTCCCACTCCTCTTCGTAGACCGGGTCCACGTCGGCGGTCACCAGGCTCAGGGGCCGGTCCGAGGTCAGCAGCGGGTCCTTGAGGGGCGCGCCGCTGATCTGCTCGTAGACGTTGGCCAGACGGTCGGACATGCCCTGGAGGCCCAGGAATCCGGCGTACTCGCCCTTGACGATGGGATGGACTCCAGGGCCGTCCCACAGGTACAGGGAGTCCAGGTCGTCACGGCCCCGTATGCCGTACAGGGCCGTGAACCTGGTGGGGTCGTCCAGGCCCACGTACCGCTGGGCCCACAGGTACCCGGGCACGCGGAGGAAGTTGGGCAGGTGGTTGTTGTACCAGGTGTTGAACTCCCTCCAGTGCCTCGGGTCGCAGTTGATCTGCACCATGAGCATGAGCCCGGTGCTTTCTCCGCTATTCGCCCCGGTGTTCGTCATAGGAGCACCTCCCTCATTCCGCCGGTTCGGCCGCCAGGGCCGGCGCGCGCGTCCCCAGCCTCGTCAACAGCAGGCATGCCAACACCAGGCACACCACAAGGCTCACGACCGCGGCGGGCTGGCCGAAGCCCAGGGTCACCGAGATGGCGGCCCACATGAAGTAGCCGACGACCCGCGCCAGCTTTCCCACCATCCCGTGAAGTCCGAAGAACCCTCCCACGTACTCGGGGGGAGAGAAGCTCATTATCATCGGCCGGTCGGCGGTGAACACGCAGGAGACGGACAGCCCCGTGAGAATGCCGACCGCCCACCAAAGGTCGGTGGTCCACGAGAGCACGGGGATGGCCAGGGCGATGAGCAGCAGAGCCACCCACCCGACGAGCCCGGAGACGAGGACCGTCGACGCGCCAATCCTGTCCACCAGCCTGCCCCAGAGCAGGCCGCAGGGGATGGCCACGGAGATGCCGGCGACCAGGACCACCTGGATCTGCCGGTCGGTCAACCCGATGGTGTCCGAGGCGTAGATGACGGCGAAACCGGTGGCCGTGCTGATGCCGATGCCGAACAGGAACCGGGCGAGCAGGTACGTGCGCAGCCCCGGGAAGCGGCCCATGCTCCGCAGGTTCGAGGATAGCTGGCGCCAGGCCTCGCCGGCCCGTTCGAGGACGGTGGCGGGGCGCACGTCTCCCGTCCGCTCCCGCAGGAACAGGAATATGGGCAGCGCGAACAGGAGGAAAAGCAGGGCGACGATGCGAAAGACCGCCACGTATCCCCAGCGGTCGGATACCAGCAGGGCGGTGCCCACGGCCAGGAAGGAGCCCAGGTAGCCGATGCCCACCCCCATGCCGGCGACGAACCCCCGGTTGGCGAGGGTGCTCACCTCGGTGAGCAGGGAGTTGTAGAACACCGTCCCCAGCTCCATGGAGCAGAGGGCAAGGGCAAACAGCCCCAGGGACAAGAGCGTGCCGCCGGTGTCTATGAGCAGCGTCACGGCGATGCACAGCAGGGTCGTGGTCAGGAGCAGGGGGATCCGCCTGCCCGTCTGGTCCGAATAGGAGCCGCAGAACGGCGAGACCACCAGCACCACGGCCATGGTGGCGGACATGGTGTAGCCGAGCATGGCGTCGTCCCCGCCCCGGTCGTTGGTCAGCCACAGGGGGAAGGCGAGCCCGACGACGCCGACCCAGAAGACGGTGTTGGCGATGTCGTAGGAGACCCAGGAGGCTACAGCGACCGGTCCTGCCTTGCGCTCCTCCAAGGCTACTCTTCACCGGCCTGTCGCAGGGTGGGCACACCGGCTTGGATCACCTGCATGAAGGCCTCTAGCTGCAGCGCCGGTACTTGAAGAGTCGTTGCCCCTCCAGGTTGCGGTTGACGTACAGGTCGCCGTGGGAGTCGACCCACACCGCGTGGCCGCCCGTCCCCTCGGGGCCCGGGGTTGGAGGGTCCCAGCGGGCAAGGACGTTGCCCTGGATGTCTACGATGCTCATGAAGGCGTCCAGCTCCGGGATGTAGACAGCCCCGTCGGAGTCGATGTAGAAGTCGCAGGGCCGCCGGAAGCCTGTCCACTGGTCCAGATACCTGCCGTCCGGGTCGAATATCTGGACCCGGTCGTTCTCCCGGTCGGCCACGAAGACCCGGCCGTCTGTGTGGACCCAGACACCGTGGGGGATGTGGAACTCGCCTGCCCCGGTCTTTCCCGGCTCTCCCCAGGAATCGAGGAGCGTGCCGTCGGCGGAAAACCGGTGCACCCGGGCGTTGCCGTAGCCGTCGGCTATGTACAGGTCGCCGTTGGCGGCCAGGGCCACGTCGGCGGGCTGGTTGAAGGGCCCGGCAGCCCGCGGCACCGTGTCCAGGTAGTTGCCCGACCAGCCCGTGTCCGAGGGCTGGTCCCAGGTCCCGAGGGTCATGAGCCGCCTGCCGTCGGACGTGTACTTGAGGACGACGTGGGAGTTCTTGACGGGCATGTACAGGTTCTCCTCGGAGTCGATGAACATCCCGTGGGCGTTCGGTAGCTCTCCCTCTCCCCAGGAAGCCAGGAAATTGCCGTCCCGGTCCAGGACCACCAACGGGTGGTCGCTGCGGTTGAAGAGGTATACTCGGTCCTGGGAGTCGGTGACGATGCCCGTCTGCCCCAGGACCCAGCCGTCGGGGAGCTTGGCCCAATCCTCGATGAGCTCGTAGGTGTATTTGCCGGAGCCGACCGTCGCCATGTCTCCCTCCTGTCCGATGGTTCTGGGTCAATATAGGCCCCGGACTCAGGGCCGTCAAGGTCGGGCCCTGCGCCGCCGGCTCCTGGGGGCCGGCTCCTTGGGGCCAGCTCCAGGAGAGGAAGGAGGCCCATGACGCTGGTGCTCCTGTCCGGCGCCTGGACCGCGGGCCTGCTGGCCGGCCTTTATCTGGAGGCCGGCCAGGGGCCATCGGTCCTCCTTGCCGTTGCCGCCGCCTGCCTGGTCGCCCTGCTCAGGGTGGCGGGACGGCCCCTGTGGCCCGGCCTTCTCGGGGCCGTGCTCGTCGCGGGCCTGGTCAGGGTGGAGGCCGCCGGGGACCCGGCCACGCTGGATGTTCCTCAACCCCAGGCGGCGGCCCTGCGGGGCTACGTCGCCACGGACCCGGAGATTTCGGGCCGGGCCGTGGGGTTCACCCTGCGGGTCGTGGAGATGGACCTGGGAGAGGGATGGACCGGGGATGAGGGCCGGGTGCTGGTTCGGGCCAGGCCTACCACCGAGCTGGTGATGGCGAGGGGGGAGTCTCCCTACTTCCGGTACGGAGACCTGCTGGAGGTGGAGGGCAGGCTGGAGGAACCCCCGGACCTGGGAGAGTTCGACTACCGGAAATACCTGGCGGCCCAGGGTATCGCGTTCGTCATGCCCTTCCCCGACCGCGTGGCCCTCTTGGAGGAGGGCGGTGGCAACCCCGCGCGGGCCTTCCTGTATGACGCGCGGCGCCGCGTCTCCTACAAGCTGGACGAGGCCCTTCCCGAGCCCCAGGCCTCCCTGGCCCAGGCGCTGCTCCTTGGGCTGAGGGACAGGATACCCGAGGAGATGGCCGAGGAGTTCCGGAATACGGGCACCTCCCACCTGCTGGCCATCTCGGGGCTTCACGTGGGGACCGTCCTGGTGATGTCGACGGCCGCCGGGGCGTGGGTGCTGGGCCGGAGGCGGCAGGTGTACCTCGTCCTGCCGCTGGCGGCCGTGTGGGGCTATGCCCTGCTCAGCGGTCTGTCCCCGTCGGTGGAGAGGGCCGCCATCATGGGAAGCGTGTACTTGCTGGCCATTCTGGCCGGCAGGCCGAGGACCATTCTGCCTGCCCTGGCTCTCGCCGCCGCGGTGATGGCCGGCAAGGACCCATCGGTGCTCAAGGACCTGTCCTTCCAGCTCAGCTTTACCGCGATGGCCGGAATCGCCCTTCTGCTCACATGGTACGCACCCTGGTTGGGAGCCGGCGCCAGTGTCGCCTCAAGCTCCGGGCCGTGGTGGCGCGGTCCGGCCGGATGGTGCATGGCCGCCGTCGCCGTGAGCCTTGCCGCCACTCTGGCCACGCTGCCCCTGGTCGCCTTCAACTTTCACCAGGTGCCAACGTTGGGAATTCCGGCCACCGTGTTGGCCCTCCCCGCCATGCCGCCACTGTTGGTGCTCTCCCTGGTCGCCACCGGAGGCGCAGCGATTCATCCCGAGCTGGGGCAGGTGCTGGGTTGGCTGGCATGGGTCCCCTTGGAGTACCTCATCAGGTTGGTGCACCTGGCCTCCCTGGCGCCGGGAGGGACCGTCCCGGTACCGGCGTTCAGCGGGCTCCTGGTGTGGCTCTACTATGGGACGCTGGCGCTGCTCGTGTGGCGGATGGGAGCGGCGGGGGAGGTGGGACGCCGGCTGAGGTCGCTGGCGGGCCTGACCTCCGGCTCGGACGAGAGCGCTCCCGGCGGCCGGAACGTGCTGCCCTCCCCATGGATACTTGGCGCGTTCGTCGGGCTGGCGGCCCTGGCCGGGGTCCTGTGGCACGAGGCGGTGGGCGGGAGCGACGGAATGCTCCACGTCCACTTCCTCGACGTGGGGCAGGGCGACGCCATACTGGTCGTCTCACCAGAGGGTGCCAAGGCGCTCATCGACGGCGGGCCCCACGTGCAGGGCGCGACCAGGGCCCTGGGGAGACACCTGTCCGGCCGGGACCGCGACCTGGACCTGGTGGTCCTCACCCACCCCGACGAGGACCACCTTGCCGGCCTTCCGGCGGTCCTGGACCGGTACGACGTCGATGCGGTCGCCGACACCGGTGTGGCCTCGACCAACGCCCTGTATCTGGAATGGGAGAGGGCCGTGGAGGAGGAGGCACCTCGAAGGGTCAGGGCCCTCCAGGGCCGTACCATCGCCCTGGGGCCGTCCACCTTCCTGCGCGTACTGAACCCGGAGGGACCTCCACACCTGGGCATGTCTCCGGACCGGAACGACGCCAGCGTAGCCATCCGCCTGGTGCACGGGGGCGTCAGCTTCTTGCTGACTGGGGACATCGAGTCCGGGGCCGAAGGGCGCCTGCTGCGTTCCGGGCAAGACCTGGGGAGCACGGTGTTGAAGGTCCCCCACCACGGCAGCCGCTCGTCGAGCACCGCCGCCTTCCTCGCCGCTGTCGCGCCGCGGGCGGCGGTCATATCCGCCGGCGCCGAGAACCCCTACGGCCACCCCCACCCGGAGGTGCTCCAGAGGCTTGTGGCCCTGCTGCCCGAAGAGCGGGTGTATTCGACGGCCCTTCACGGGGACGTGGAGTTCGTCAGCGATGGGGAGCGGTTGTGGGTAAAGACCGGCGGCTAGAGATGCGCACGAGCAGCCCCGGCGGGAAATGGCGCGGGGCCGCCGGAGCGGCCCCTGCTGGTTTACCCGTATCTGCGCGTACCCTGCCCGGACGGCGGCGGGCCGGGCAGGGGAGCACCATAGCGCCTAGTAGTGTCGAAGCTCCACCACGTTGTCGTCGGGATCGTATATGTAGAGGGAGATGCCGTCGCCGTGGGAGCCCCAACGCTTGCCGGGGCCGGTCTGGATGTCCACCCCCAGGGCCTCGAACTTGCGGCGAAGCTCGTCCATGTCCTGCGGCTCGATGACCATGCAGAAGTGGTCCTGGTTCTTGACTCCGTCCTTGCCGATGGGCTCCTGCTTGGTGGCGAAGAAGTCGATGATGGTGTCGGCGTTCAGCCGGACCGATGGGAACATCACGTCTCCGGCCCGCCACTGGTCCACGCGCTCGGTGGGCATGCCCAGGACCTCGGCGTAGAACTTGAGGGACCTCTCCACGTCCTGGCACCGGATGACTATGTGGTCCATTTCCGTAATCTTCACCAGGGGCTTGGTCACCGTCTCGGTCCACTCCTGTGTCCTGGTAGCCATTCGACACCTCCTGCTGGTACGCCTCCTCCCGTCTCGGGAGGGGTCGGATTCGAGTAACTGGTATTGTACCGCCGCCCCCGCACGCGGTCAACCGAAGGGCGCGTGAAGCCCGACAAGCTTTGCTATAACCGAGTTGAATGAAGTACAATTTGGATAGTCGAGTCTAGGCCGTAGGCTAGGACGCGACCGTCATGCTCTTGCCTGAGGTCTGATTTCACCGGAGGTGTTCGGATGAGCGACCAACTATCGTCCATCTTAAACGGAGAGCCCGAGATGCTGGCCTCGGGGTTCGGCTTCACCGAGGGTCCGGTCTGGCACCCCGACGGCTACCTCTACTTCAGCGACATTCCCAACAACCACCTGCTGAAGTGGGTGCCCGGCCAGTCGCCTTACGTGGCGATGGAGGGCACCCAGGGCGGCAACGGCCTGACCTTCGACAAGCAGGGACGTCTCTTGATGTGCCAGATGGCCGCCCGGCGGGTGGTCCGCTTCGATGGGGAAGGGGCGATGACGGTCGTGGCCGACAGGTGGCAGGGCAAGCGTCTCACGGCTCCCAACGACGTGGTTGGCCGCTCCGATGGGACCATCTTCTTTACGGACCCCGGCGGCCGCGTGCCGATGGAGGAGCGGGAGATCAAGTTCGCCGGCGTCTACACGGTCTCGCCGGACGGCAAGATGGGCCTGGCCACCGACGAGTGTGAGTATCCCAACGGCCTGGCCTTCTCCCCCGACGAGTCCATCCTGTACGTGGCCATAAGCCGCAAGAACCTGGACTGTCTCAAGAGGGAGCAGCGGGGCGAGATGTGCCCCCACCGGCGTATCCGGGCCTTCGACGTGGCCGCCGATGGCTCCCTGAGTAACAACCGCGTCTTCGCCGATATGTCATCGGACCTGCCGGGGGTGCCCGACGGCATGAAGGTGGACATGGACGGCCGCGTGTGGTGCACCGGGAACGGGGGAACCCAGATCTACGACAAGGACGGCAACCACGTTGGGGACCTGCGCACCGGCGAGGTGCCCGCCAACTGTGCCTGGGGCGGGTCGGACAACCGCACCCTGTTCCTCACGGCCCGGACCTCGGTCTATACGGTCCGGGTCAACACGCCGGGGACGCCCATCCCACGGGACCCCTAGACGGATCCGTCTATTACCACGTCCACCACGGCCGGCTTGCCCAGGGCGAAGGCCTCGTCCAGCGCCGGCCGCAGCTCCGCCGGGTCCTCCACGGTACGGCCGTGGACGCCGAACCCCCGGGCCACGCCGGCCACGTCCAGGGGCAGGGGGAAGTCCATGCCCAGGTACTGGCTCCGGCGGTCCTTGTCCTTGAGCATGTCCCGCAGGTATATCTCCATGTTCACCTTGAGGATGCGGTACGTACGGTTGTTGCAGATCACCCAGGTCACCGGGATATCGTAGCGGGCAGCCGTCCATAGCGCCTGGATGGTGTACATGGACGAGCCGTCGCCCACCACCGCGACCACCGGGCGGTCGGGGTTGGCCAGCTTCACGCCCAGCGGGCCCGGCATGCCCCAGCCCAGCGCCCCGCCCTGCTCGGCGTAGAGGCTGCCGGGCTCGTCGAAGTCCATGGCTCCCAGCATGGCCCCCCTGGAGGTGATCGACTCGTCCCCGATGATGGCGTCGGAGGGCATGGCCCCGGCCAGCTCGGCCATCATTCGCTCCACCGACATGGGGCTGCTGTCCCAACGCTCCCGGACCCGGGCCTGGTGGGCCTCTCTGCCTCGCGCCTTCTCGCGGGCGATCTCCGCGGCCCTGGTCCGGGCCGCCTCCCGGGCCGAGCCCGGCATCCCCTGCTCCAGGGCGTCGGCCAGCTCCACTAGACCGGCCCTTGGGTCGGCGACCATGGCCACCTCGGTGGGGTACACCTTTTCCACCTCCCGGTATGCGCTGTCCAGGTGGACCAGGCGGGTCCGGGGGTTCACGTAGGGTTGGGGCACGTAGAGGAAGGAGGAGAACACGTTGGTGCCCACCGCCAGGAGGGCGTCGGCGCCGGCCAGCTTGTCCCGGGAGCCGGGGCTGTTCAGGTTCAGGACTCCGGCGAACTGGGGATGGCTGGTGGGGAAGTTGACCTCGGTGAAAGCGGCGGCGTACACCCTGGCTCCCAGCAGCTCGGCCACCTGCACAGCGTCGGAGACTGCCCCGGACTGGGCGACCCGGTCTCCGACCACCATCACCGGGCTCGCCGCGCTGCCCAGGATGTCCGCGGCCTTCGACACCGCCGCCACGTCCGGGCGGATGCGGTGGTACCCCGCCGATGAGGGGACTATGTCTATATCCGCCGTATCGTCCAACGAGTCCCAGGGAAAGCTCATGAACACCGGCCCGGTGGGCGGCGTCTTGGCCTCCCTGAAGGCCCTCCGCACGGCGATGGGGATCTCGGAGGCGTGCTGTATCTCTACGCTCCACTTGGTGTACTGCCTGGTCATCTCCACCAGGTCACCGGAGAGGACCGGGTCCGTAAGGAACTGGCGGGTGTCCGAGTTCCCGGCGGTGAGCACCAGGGGCGTGCCGCCCTTGAAGGAGTCGTAGAGCATGCTGATGCCGCCGGCGAGGCCTCCGGCGATGTGCAGGTTGACGAAGGCGGGCTTGCCGGCCCCGCGGGCGTAGCCGTCGGCCATAGCCACCGCGGAGTTCTCCTGGAGGGACAGCATGAAGTTGAGCTGCGGATAGTCCTGGAGGGCGTCCATGAAGGGCGTCTCGCTGGTGCCCGGATTCCCGAACACGTACTCCACACCCTCGGCGATCAGCATCTCTACCAGGGCCCTTTTCCCGGTCATGGTCGGCATGGCGTGGGCTCCCTTCGGCTGTGCTCCCGGCTCCACCTCACACTAGCATCGACCCACGGTGCAGTCAACGGGGAGTGGGAAAAGAGGGAGGCGGATGGAGCTAGTCCAGGGTGCTTACGAGGGACGCGGCGATGCCCAGGAAGATCAGGAATCCCACCACGTCGGCGACGGTGGTGACGACGACGGCCGCCCCCAGCGCCGGGTCCATCCTCAGGGCCCGCAGCACCAGCGGGGTGGCCGCGCCGACCATGCCCGCGATCACCATGTTGGCGCCCACCGCCAGGCCGACGACGACTCCCAGCATGCCGTTGCCCTTCCAGAGGAAGGCCACCACGCCTATGACGGCGCCCAACAGCACACCGTGTATCAGCCCGAGGACCAGCTCCCGGCCCAGCAGGGGGAGGGCGCGGCGTCCCGGGAGGTCTCCCAGGGCGATGCCGCGGATGACCAGGGTGAGGGTCTGGGTGCCCCCTATGCCGCCCTGGCCCGCCACCACCGGCAGGAACATGGCCAGGGCCACCACCCGGGCGACGGTGGACTCGAAGAAGTTGATGACCAGGGCGGCCAGGATGGTGGTGGCCAGGTTCAGGTACAGCCAGGGCAAGCGCCTCCGCACCGATCCCAGGGGCGAGCCGAACAGCCGCTCCGGCCCGATCCTGGCCATGTGGTACATGTCCTCGGTGGCCTCTTCCTCGATCACGTCCACCAGGTCCTGCACCAGTATCACACCCAGCAGGCGCCGCTCCTCGTCCACCACCGGGAGGTAGCTCAGGTCGTACCTCTCCGCCAGGGACGCGCACTCCTCTTGGTCCGTGTCGGGGGCAACGTGCCACACCTCGGGGTCCATTATGTCGGCCACCAGGAGGGTGGGGCGGGCCAGGGCCAGCCGTGTGACCCCCAGGGATCCCATCAGCCGCCTGGCGTCGTCCACCACCAGCAGGGAGCCGACGTCGTCCACTCCCTCGGCCCGCACCCGCCCTTCGGCTCGTACCCTGAGAATGTCCAGGGCGATGGCGGCCGTGGTGTCGGCGCGAACGGAGACGTACTCGGTGGTCATGATGCCGCCCGCGGTGTCGTCGGCATACTCAAGGAGAGGGGTTACGTCCTCTACTTCACCCATCCCCTGGAGAGTCTGGAGGGACTGCTCCTCGGGCAGCCTCTTCAGGATGTCGGCGGCCACGTCGGGGCCGGCCTCATCCAGGATGGCCGAGAGGGTCCCGGGACCCATTGCTCCTACGGCCTCGGCGGCCTCCTCCGGGTGCATCTGCTCCAACACCAGGGCGGCCTCGCCCGGCTGCATCAGGTCCAGGAGCGCCTGCCGCCGCGCCAGGTCGATCTCGGACAGGAGCTGGGCCTGGTCGGCGGGATGGACCTCCAGGAAGTGGGGCAAGGCCGATTGGGGCTGGGGCCCTTCGAGCAGCTCCCGGACCCGGGTCATGAGCTCCCGCTCGTGTCTCAGGGCATCGGGGATGGAGTCGCGTGGCTGTTCCATGGCTAATCGGGACCGTCGTTCCCTATGCTTGCCCGTCAGCGGTCGGCCGGGGTTGCCTCACGGGGGCCCTTTGCGCTGGGCTAGGACCCCTCGACCGGTCCGGTCCTCCGGGTCTTGCGCCTGCGGGCGGGCTCGGAAGGTCCGCCGCCGTCCTGGCAGGTGACCCCTTCCTTGAGCATCCCCCACAGGGCCGCGCTGTGTTGGGAGAGGGGATAGGCCCTGTTGCTGAAGGTCCAGAGGGTGACGCTGGCCTGGACCATGCCGAAGAACATGATGGCGGCGGCCTTCACGTCCACTCCGGAGTGCACCTCTCCCTTGGCGGCGCCCTCCTTGAGGATCGCGGCAATCGTCTCCAGGTATCGCTCCACCATCTGCCGGGCGGCCTGCTTCACCCGGTCGTCCGCGAAGCACATCGCCTCGGCGATGACCACGAAGGAGACGGCGTTCCTCCGCTCCAGCGAGGAGAAGTGACGCCTCAGCAAACGCCGCAGCCGGTCCAGGGAGCTCTCCTCGGGACGGGCGGAGTCGGAGATGATCCGCAGCAGGTTGCGTTCTATCTCTCTGACCAGGGCCAGGAGAATGTCGTCCTTGCTCTTGAAGTGCCGGTAGATGGCCGCCTCCGACACACCCACGGCCGTGGCCAGACCATGGATGGTGAGGGAGGCCATACCCTCGTCCGCGACGATCCTTCTAGCGGTCTGGACGATCTGGGCCCGGCGGACCCCTGAACCCAGGTGCACCGTCGTCATATCGCCCCGCCTGTTGGTCCCTTATCTCGCATGAGAAGTGAACATATACTCACAAGAACTGACTATATCACAGGTTGATTACGGGTACAAGGGGGTTGACACTGCTGGACGCCCATGATAGCATCGAAAGTGAGTAAGCGTTAACTTGCTTGCGAGACGCAGAATAGAAAGGAGTCAGATGGCAGAGAAGGTACAAGGCACCAACGACCCCGATGGCCTGCGGACCGAGGGCCAGCTAAACGACGCCGCCACCGCGGCTCCTACCAGGTCGCGGCCGGCCGGCCGGTTTGCCAAGGGCGAAGCCGGCGGGGACAGGGAGAACGCCCCAAGGGAGCTGTCGGTGGCCCCGGGCGCCCTGGTCATGGGCCACCTGACGATACGAGAGCTGGAGATGATGTCCAAGATGGAAGAGCTCCGTCGCTTGGAGGAGATCCCCGTCGGCGGAATGACCAACATCCAGCCCGAGGTCATCGGGGCCATAGCCGGGGTGGCGACACAGTCCGTCGATGGGGTGGCATCCCTGGGGACCACGTCCCTCCGCCGCACCCTGAGCGAGCGCCTCGGCGGCGCCGAGAGGCGGGCCCGGGGCGTGGAGGTGGAGGTCGGCACGCGGGAGGCCATCCTCGACATCAGCGTCAGGGTCGCCTATGGCCACAGCATACCCACCGTAGTCGCGGCGGTCCGAAGGGCCGTGGCCGCGAACCTGCTGACCCTGTGCGGCCTGGTGGCCAAGGAGATCAACGTACGGGTCGTAGGCATGGAGTTTCCGGACAGGATGCCGGGCAGGGTCGAGTAGCCCGGCATCCCGCCGAAGCTGGAGAGCAAACTCTCGTCGAAAGGAGGACCAGTAGCATGGCACCAGAGAGGATCAAAGAGCAAGAGATGGCAGCCCGGATGGACGAGCTGGCTAAGTTGGAGGAGATCGAGGTCGGGGGTGAGACGGACATCCAGGACGAGGTGATCGCCGCCATCGCGGGAGTGGCCGCCAGGGAGGTGGAGGGAGTAGCGTCCCTGGGTACCTCCAGCATCCGAGCGGCCATCGCCGAGCGGGTGGGCGGACGTGAGGAGCGGGCCCGGGGTGTCGGTGTGGAGGCGGGCCGGCGGGAGGCGATCCTGGACATCGACCTCCGGGTCCTGTATGGGTACAGCATCCCCGAGACGGTGGTGGAGGTGCGGCACAACGTCGCAGCGCGGCTGCTGACCCTCTGCGGCCTGGTGGCCAAGGAGATCAACGTGGATGTCGTCGGCATCGAGTTCCCCGAGAGGATGCCCGGGAGGGTCGAGTAACCCCTCGGGCCGCCGCCGGCGGCCCCTGGCTGAGTCCCTGGTCTGAGGGGTATGCCGAAGGGCATGCCCCTCAGAGGTGACAGCATATGATAGACCGCCTCAATCGCCTACTGGTGTTGCTCGTCGCCGTGCTGGTTCTGGTCGCGGCCGTGGTCGTGTGCCTGGCAGTCACCAGGGCGCTGGATGCGGACTTCCTGCCCGGAGGCTCGGGTTCGAGCTCCTGGTTCTACGACCAGCTCGACGGCCTGGCCGGTTTCGATGGCGCGTCCTACAACGTCACCCTGGGGGTGGGCATCGGTGTCTCCGTGGCGATGCTGGGCTTCATGCTCCTGGAGGCGAGACCCCTCTTCAGAAGGCGGCGGCCGCTGCTCATCGAGAACGCCCCCGAGGGCGGCTCCACCATCGACATCGACAGCGTCCGGCTCCTGGCAGAACGCACCGGCATCGTCAACCGGAACGTGAACTCGTTGCGCTGCAAGGTCAAGCTGCGGAGGGGCGGCCGCCGCGGCGTCGGTCCCTCGAGAGTCACCATCACCTGCTATCCCAGGCTGGTCCTGGGCAGCAGCACCCAGGAGATCAGCGATGACCTCCAGACACGCATCAAGGAGGCTGTGGAGAGGCTCACCGGCCTGGTCGTGATGCTGGTGGACGTCCACTGCAAGTTTGACCGCGGGGAAGAGGGGAGGCTGATCGCCTCCTAGGGGGCCTTAGGCAGAGAGATGGGCAGACCGCAGATATTCGGAGCGGCCCTGGGCGCCGTCATCGGCGTGGTCTTCGTATGGCAGGGGGCGTTGGATGCCTTCTTCACCGCCCTTTTCATCTTCGGCGGCTGGCTCGCGGGGAAGTACGCCGCCGGCGGGATGCCCGCCGTGGATGACATGTTGGAGCGCTTCGTCTCCAACCGAAACCGCGACCGGGACCGCTGACGAGCTCATGCCATCCGGAGGAGTCATCCGCGTTTCAGCCCTCCCGGACCGTCTGAGGCTCCTCGACGAAGGGGGAGACCGGGCGGTACTCCTGGGCTGGCGGTGTCGTCGCTGCAACGAGCACTTCTTCGGCGACGTGTTTTTCTGCCGGAGCTGCTCCAACGGGGACCTGGAGGCGGTCGAGCTGGGCGCCAGGGGCACCCTCTACAGCTACACCATCGTCCGCGTGCCTCCTCCCGGCTGGAAGGGCGAGATGCCCTATGCCCTGGGCCAGGTGGAGCTGCCCCAGGGCCCCCACGTGTTGTGCCGGGTCGTGGAATGCCCGCCCGAGCGTCTGCGCGTCGGCATGGCCCTGGAGCTCACCACCCAGGTGGCGACCGAGGACGAAGAGGGGACCCAGTCGCTGGTCTACGCGTGGAGGCCCGCCGCCGGCGGGTAGCCTCCAGCGAATGCCCGGCAGGACGAGGACGGTAAGATGAGCGCCATGAACCACCGGGAGGTCGCCGTGCTGGGGGTGGGACTGCACCCCTTCGGCAGGTTCCCCGAGAAGGACCTGCCCCAGCTTGCCAGGGAGGCGGTGGCGGCCTCCCTGCAGGACGCCGGCATCGGCTGGCAGACGGTGCAGATCGCCTATTTCGGCCACGTCTACTACCAGGGAATGTCCCTGGGCGAGGCGACCCTCCGGGAGCTCGGCCTCACAGGCATCCCTATCATCAACGTCGAGAACGCCTGCTCCAGCGGCTCCACCGCCTTCTGGCAGGCCTACTGGGGTATAGCCACCGGCCTCTACGACGTCGCCCTGGCCTTCGGAGCCGAGAAGGTGCCCAGGGGCCCGGTTACGGTGACCGCCGAGGACAGCCCCGAGCGGTTCCTCGGCGCCGACCACATGATGGCGGGATACGCCCTCCGCACCCGGCGCTACATGGAGGAATTTGGCGCGCCCATCGAGGCCGTGGCCCAAGTGTCCGTCAAGGCCCACGACAACGCGGCACTGAACCCCTACGCCCAGTACAACAAGACCTTCACCCTGGCCGACGTGCTGGAGTCCCGGCCCATTGCCGACCCCCTCACCCTGTACCAGTGCTGTCCCACCAGCGAGGGGGCCGCCGCGGCGGTCCTGTGCGCCCGGGACGCCATCGACAGCCTCGCGGCGGACCACCGGCGGGCGGTGACCGTGGGGGCGGCGGCCCTGGGCACGGGCACCTACAGCTCCCGGGGCGCCGACCATCCGGCCCTGAACCCCTACAAGGGGGAGGACGCGGCGGCCCAGGCCTACGAGATGGCGGGCCTGGGGCCCGAGGACGTGGATATCCTCCAGGTCCACGACGCCGCCACCATCGGCGAGCTTCAGCAGCTCGAGGCGCTGGGCGTGGTGCCCCTGGGCGAGGCCTGGGTCGCCACCCGAGAGGGACGCACCGGTTTGGCGGGGGACATACCCACCAACACCGACGGAGGCCTCCTGGCCATGGGACATCCCTTCGGGGCGTCGGGAGTCCGGATGATCCATGAGATCGTTACCCAGCTCAGGGGAGAGGCGGGGGCCAGACAGGTGTCGGACCCCCGGGTCGGCCTCGCCCACTGCTCCGGCGCCGGGGAGATAACCACCATCCATATTCTGAAAAAGTAGGGCCGTCAGGCATCCAGGCCGGGGCGCCGCGGCGACGGCTGCCGCGCCTCTCCGGGTCTCGGCTGGCCATACGGGCTACCTATAGACGCTCCCATGGACGCAAAGGAGGTGGGGCCATGCCCTTCCGTATTCCCACAGAAGAGGACCTGCTGAGGCTGGCGGAGGAGAACCACTTCGAGCTGAGCGACGACGAGCTGGAGCAGTTCCAGGACCTGCTGCCCAGGCTCTTCGCCGACTACGAGGTCCTGGAGCGGATCCCGTTGCCGCCGGCGCCCCTCAAGTACCGGGAGCGCGACGCCGGGTACAAGCCATCCAGGTCCGACGACCCCTTCAACGCCATCGTGCGGAGGTGCGTCCTCAAGGGGGCGTCCTCAGGGAAGCTGGCAGGCAAGAGGTTCGGCCTGAAGAACAACATCTGCGTGGCGGGCATGCCCATGACCTGCGCGTCGCTGGTGTTGGAGGGGTATACGGCCGACACCGACGCCACCATCGTGACCTGGCTCTTGGACGCGGGAGCCGAGATCGTTGCCACCCTGAACCTGGACAACTTCGCCTTCTCCGGCGCCGGCGACACCAGCGCCCACGGGCCCACCCGCAACCCCCATAACACGGACCACCTGGCGGGCGGCTCCTCGGGGGGCTCGGGGGCCGCGCTGTACTACGACGACATAGACATCACCATCGGTGGGGACCAGGGCGGCTCCATCCGAATACCCGCCTCGTGGTGCGGCGTGGTGGGCCACAAACCGACCCACGGGCTGGTCCCGTACACGGGCATAGCCGGGATCGACGGCACCTTCGACCACGCCGGCCCCATGTCCCGGACGGTGGCCGACTCGGCCCTGACCATGGAGGTGATCGCGGGCAAGGACCCGTTGGACCCCCGCCAGGGTGAGGTCACGGTCCAGCCTTACACCGAGATCATGGCCCTCGGCGGCGCAGGCCTCCGGGTCGGCGTCGTCAGGGAGGGGTTCGGGCTCAAGGAGTCGGACCCCGCGGTGGACGAGTGCGTCCGCAAGGCGCTGAAGGTGCTGGGGGACGCCGGAGCCCAGGTCACCGAGGTGTCCAACCCGGCCCACCTGGAGGCCCGGGGCATCGTTTGGGGCTTGGTGCCCGAGGGCGCCACCGCCTACCTGCGGACCAACGGGATGGGGTACCACTGGCAGGGCCTGTACAACTCCAGCCTGGTCCAGACCCTGGGCAAGTCCCGCCGGGCCCAGGCCGACGACTTTCCGCCGACGGTGAAGATGATCCTGCTCATCGGCAGCTACATGGCCGAGAGGTACCACGGCAGCATGTACGCCAAGGCCCAGAACCTGCGGCCCTGGCTCCGCGCCAGCTACGACCGGCTGTTGGAGCAGGTGGATGTCCTGGCCATGCCCACGACGCCGATGACGGCCCACGAGTACGACCCCGATGTGGACATCGTCGGCCTCCTCACCCACGGCTGGGACATGCTGAACAACACGGCGCCCTTCGACATGACGGGACACCCGGCCATCTCTGTCCCCTGCGGCAAGGTCGACGGCCTGCCCGTGGGGCTGATGCTGGTGGGCAAGCGCTTCGACGACGGGACGGTGTTCCGGGCCGCCCACGCCTTCAAGCGGCAGGCCGACTGGCAGAGTCTGTAGCAAGCCGCTATTTCGTCGTAACGATAGGCAGGCTGGCTCTCATTGACATGGCCTTGCGAAGGCCACGCTTGGGGATGTAGACGGCGACCCCCTACCAGTCTTTCCGGCGAAGGCCGGAATCCAGGGGTAGGGGGCCGCCGCGTCTTACCGGCTTGGGCGCCTAGCTATGATGGACGAGGCCCTCGTCCATCATGGCCTTGATGGCGCCGTCGAAGGCCTCTAGGGCCCGGTCGATGTCCTCGTCCGTGTGGGTACCCGAGGTGACGCCGCTGGTGCGGGACATGATGTCCATGCCGCGTACCTGCAGCGCCTGTCGGAAGTTGTTGGCTATCTCCGGCGGGATGGCCTTTAGCTGGTTGGCGTCCAGGCCCTCCAGGGACCGGGCCCCGAAGTAGACGTGGAAGGTGGAGGACTCCCCGTAGACGCAGGCCTCCACCTCGTACCGGTCCACCACCTCCCGCATTCCCCGGCGCAACCGGTCCGCCGCCCGGTCGGCGTTGTTCTGCATCTCGCCGGTGGCGACTATGCTCAGGGCGGCGTTGCCCGTGGCCGCGCAGTAGGGGTTGGCGTTGAAGGTGCCCCCGTGCTGGAGCCTCTGGTGCCGGTCGTGATGGGAGTCCCCGGTCTGGTTCATCACCTGCATGAACTCTTCCCTGCCGGCCACCGCGCCGCCGGGCAGGCCGCCCGTGAGTATCTTCGCCAGGGTGCACACGTCGGGTTCCACGCCGAGCTTGCCCTGCAGCCCCCCGGGGCTCCAGCGGAACCCGGTGATCACCTCGTCCAGGAGCATGAGCACTCCGTACTGCCGGGTCAGCCTCCGGACGCCATCCAGGAACCCCTCGGGGAGGGGCACGGTGCCGTAGGAGGCCCCGGAGCCCTCGGTGATGACCCCTGCTATGTCGTTATCCGTGGCCAGCACCCGTTCCAAGGCGTTCAGGTCGGGCGGCAGCACGATCACCGACTCGATGGCGCCCCTTGGCACGCCGGTGGACGCGGGCACGTCCCACGGGGCCAGGTTCCCGGGCATGGCGTAGTCGTGGGCGCCGTGGTAGTGCGACTGCCAGCGGACGATCTTGTTCTTGCCCGTGTACGCCCGGGCCACCCTCATGGCGTACATGGTGGCCTCGCCTCCCGAGGCGACGAACCGGATCTTGTCGGCGCAGGGGATCAGGTTGTGCACCTTCTCACCCCACTCCAGGGCCGCTTCCACCGGGGCCCCGTAGTGGGAGCCTCCCGGGGCCGCGTTTACCAGGGCCTCTACCACCTGGGGGTGTGCATGGCCGAGAAGGAGGGAGGCCGACCCCATGTGAAAGTCGATGTACTCGTTGCCGTCCACGTCCCACTTGCGCGGTCCCAGGCCCCTGGCGATGGTCAGGGGGAAGGGGAAGCCCGTATAGCCGTCGTGGCCCGCCCCGCCCGAGGGGAAGAACTCCTTGAACTTGGGGGCCAGCTCGGCCGACTTGGGGTTCATGCGCGCGTAGGCTTCGGCGATCGTCTCTGCCATGGGTGACCTCCTCGATATTGCTGGTGCTGGCCCCGGCGGGCCCTGCGGCTGCCGCCTAGGCTGCTGACCGGGTTCCCGCTAATGCTGCTGATAAGTATACCGACCCCCGGAGGGGTTCACAACCGCCCCGGCTCAGGCCCTCAAAACACCCGGCAGCCGCTTCAGGTGCTCCAGGTCCATGGCCGAGGCGAAGACGTCCACGTGGGGGCGGGCCGCCTGGAGGCCCACGGTGAGGGGCTCGTAGCCGGGGGTGCCCATGAGCGGGTTCAGCCAGACCAGCCTGCGCACCCTGCGCCTTATCCTGCCGAGCTCCTCGGCCAGCGCCTCCGGCTTCCCCGTCTCCCACCCGTCGCTCAGCAGCACCACCGAGGTGCTCCGGTCCAGCAGGTGGGCGTGGTCCCGGTTCAGGGTGGCCAGGCACTCTCCGATGCGGGTGCCTCCCGACCAGTGGGACACCTGCTCGCCGACCCTGGCCATGGCCTCACTGAAGGAGGGGGCCCTGAGCTGCCGGGTGACGCGGGTGAGGGAGGTGGTGAACACGAAGGTCTCGATGCGGCCCGCCCGCTGCCCCAGGGCGTAGACGAGCTGGAGCAGCAGGTTGGCGTAACGCTCCATCGACCCGCTGCCGTCCAGCAGGACCAGGAGCCGGGGCACCCTGGGCGCCCGCCGCCTCCTGGGGACCTCGATGAGGTCTCCGCCGTGACTGAGGCTCATGCGGATGGCCCTCCGCAGGTCCGGCGCCCCCTTCCTGCGGTGGGGCTTGCGGCGCCGGCCGGGCCTCGATGGGAGGGCTCTCACCAGGCGGGCCGCCAGGTGGAAGACCTCGTCCAGCCGGTCCCTGCGGAACACGGTCAGGTCGGGCCGGCCGGACACCTCCCGGGGGCTGGCCCCGGTGCGGAGTATGCCCACCGACGGGCCGTCCCGGCCGGACTGGGAGCCGTCCCCGGCGCCCCGCCCGTACCTGGTGGGAACCATGGGCCCGGCCCTGGCCGGCGCGGGCGCCCCCACGCCCGGAGCGGCCTCGGAGGTCCGCAGCGTCCAGAAGGCATGGAAGCACTCGTCGAAGGCGGGCGCCTCGTGGGGCCGGGACACCAGCAGGGCGCGGAGGCCCCAGTAGACCTGTCCCCGGTCCATGACGTCCACCAGGGCCAGGCCCCGGAGGGCCGCGGCCGTCTCGCCGGCGCTCACCAGGAGGCCCCGGTCCCGGAGGGCGCGGCAGAAGCGCACCGTGTGGGAGACCAGGTCCGAGGGGTGGTGTACCTCCGGGACCGTCGCGGCGGGTGTCCCTTCTTCCTCGTCCCGGCCTACCATGCTCAGGACCGTCTCAGGCCCTGGCCAGCATCTCTTCCAGGGGGGCTTCCCGGAACAGGCGCAGGTCGTCGGCGTCCTTGACCAGGCAGCTGAGGGTCTGCTCCACCGTCTCCCGGTCCAGGCGGTCCCGGTGCAGCAAGACCACGGCTGAGGCCCAGTCCAGGGTCTCCGAGATGCCCGGGGTCTTCTCCAGGCCCAGGCTCCGCACCTCCTGCATGAAGGCGCAGATGCGGCGCGCCAGCAAGTCCGAGATGCCCGGGACCTTGGATGTGACGATGCGGAGCTCCTTCTCGAAGGACGGATAGTCCACCCACAGGTACAGGCAGCGGCGCCTCAGAGCGTCCGACAGGTCCCGGGAGCGGTTGGAGGTGAGGATCACCGTGGGCACGTTGCGGGCCTTCACCGTGCCGATCTCGGGTATGGTGACCTGGAACTCCGACAGGACCTCCAGCAGGAAGGCCTCGAACTCCTCGTCGGCCCTGTCGACCTCGTCGATGAGGAGCACCGGGGCCCGCTCCTCCTGGGTCAGCGCGGCCAGGAGGGGACGCTGGAGCAGGAACTCCTCGCTGAATATCTGCTGCTCCCGCTCCCTCACGCTATGGTCGGAGCCCTCTGCCAGCTTTATCCACAGGAGCTGCTTGGGGTAGTTCCACTCGTAGAGGGCGGTGTTCACGTCCAGGCCCTCGTAGCACTGGAGCCGGATGAGGTTGGTGTCCAGCAGCCGGGAGAGGACGTTGGCGACCTCGGTCTTGCCCACCCCGGCGCGGCCCTCGATGAGGAGGGGGCGCTGCAGGGCCGCCGCCAAGTACACCGACGTTGCGATGGAGGCGTCGGCTATGTACTGCTCCCCCTCCAGCCCATCCAGGACTTCCCGGACCGAGGCAAAGGGGGCCCCAGGGTCGCCGGCCATCTAGCCTCTCGCCGACTGGATGGCCCGCCACACCCGCTCGGGCTTGAGGGGCATGTCGACGTGCCTCACGCCCAGGGGAGCTAGGGCGTCCATCACCGCGTTGACGAAGGCCCCGGATGCGGCTATCGTGCCCGTCTCCCCCGCTCCCTTGATGCCCAGGGGGTTGGTGGGAGAGGGCGTCACCGTGCGGTCCACCTCGTAGGAGGGCAGCACGTCCGCGGAGGGAACGGCGTAGTCCATCATCGTCCCCGTCAGGAGCTGGCCCTGGTCGTCGTACACGGCCTCCTCCTGGAGGGCCTGGCCCACGCCCTGGGCGATGCCCCCGTGGACCATGCCGTCTACTATCATCGGGTTGATCACGTTCCCCACGTCGTCAACGGCGACGTAGCGGAGGAGCTTGACGTCCCCGGTGTCCCCGTCCACCTCCACCACCGCCGCGTGGGTGCCGAAGGGCCAGGTGAAGTTGGGAGGGTCGAAGAAGCTGGTGGCCTCCAGGCCCGGCTCCATCCCCTCGGGCAGGCTGCTGGCCAGGTACGAGGCCAGGGCCACCTCTCCGAAGGTCTTGGCGTTGTCCGGCGCGCCCCGGACGAATATCTTGCCGTCTTCGTACACCATGTCCGCCTCGGCCGCCTCCAGCAGGTGGGCGGCCAGCCGCTTGGCCTTGTCCTTGATCTTGTCCACTCCCAGGTGTATGGCCGTGCCCCCGACGGCGGCGCTCCTGCTGCCGTAGGTGCCCGCGCCGAACTGGACCTGCGACGTGTCCCCGTGGACTATGTCCACGTCCTCCATGGGGATTCCCAGCTCCGAGGAGGCCAGCTGCGCGAAGGTGGTCTCGTGCCCCTGCCCGTGGGAGGAGGTGCCGGTGTAGACGGTGACCTTGCCCGTCGGATGGACCCTCACCAGGGCGCTCTCCCAGAGGCCCGCCTGCGCGCCCAGCGCCGTGGCGATGGCCGAGGGGGCCGCCCCGCAGATCTCGACGTAGGTGCAGAACCCGATGCCCAGGTGCCGGCCCTGCTTGCGGGCCTCCTCCTGCTCCTTCCGGAACGCCTGGTAGCCGACCATCTCCAGGGCGCGGTCGAAGGCCGCCTCGTAGTTGCCGCTGTCGTAGGCGACGCCGGTGGCGACGGTGTGGCCCTCGGCGAAGGGCGGCACCAGGTTCTTGCGGCGGACCTCCACCGGGTCCATGCCTATCTCCGCGGCGAACAGGTCCACCATCCGCTCCACGACGAAGGTGGCCTCGGGCCGGCCCGCTCCCCGGTAGGCGTCCACGGGGGTCGTGTTGGTGAAGGTGCCGTACACCTTGCCGTATATGTTGGGCGTCTGGTACGGGCCGACCAGCATGAGCCCGAACAGGTAGCTGGGGATCAGGGGGGCCAGGAAGGAGAGGTGGGCGCCCATGTTGGCGTAGACGTTACACCGGATGCCGGTGATGGTCCCGTCCCGGTTGCCCATGATCTCCACGTCCTGGATGTGGTCCCGCCCGTGGTTGGTGGCCACGTAGTTCTCCTGGCGGGTCTCGGTCCACTTGATGGGCCGCCCCAGCCGCTTGGCCGCCACGGCCACGATGATCTCCTCCACGTAGGGGCATATCTTGCTGCCGAAGCCGCCGCCCACCTCCGGCGCCACGACCCGGAGCTGGTGCTCCGGGTGCCCCGTGGCTATGGACAGGGCCAGGCGGACGAAGTGGGGCACCTGGGTGGACGTCCACAGGGTTAGCTGGTTGCTGCCCGGGTTGTAGTCCACCACCGCGCCCCGGGTCTCCATGGCGTTGGGGATCAGGCGCTGGTTGATGATCCTCTGGCTGACCACCACATCCGCCTGGTTGGCCGCCTCGTCGATGTCCCCCCCGGCGACCTCCCACTCCCAGGCGACGTTGTTGGGCGCCTCCTGGTGGAGCTGCGGCGCGCCGCTCTTGGTGGTCGCCTCGGCGTCCACCACCGCCGGCAGGGGCTCGTAGGTCACGTCCACCAGCGCGGCCGCGTCCACCGCGGTGCCGGGGTCCGAGGCCACCACGACGGCCACCGGCTCGCCCACGTACCGGACGTTGTCGTAGGCCATCGGCGGACGGGAGGTCTGCTTGATGTCCGGCAGGAGCCACGCCACGATCAGCGCGCCAAGCTCGTCCTTCAGGTCCGTGTTGGTGTACACTGCCACCACCCCCGGATGGCTCCTGGCGCGGGAGGCGTCTATGCCCTTGATCCTGGCGTGGCCGTGGGGGCTCCGCACCATCGCCGCGTGCAGCATGCCGAACAGCTTGATGTCGTCGACGTAAGTCCCCCGGCCGGTTATGAGCTTGGGGTCCTCACGGCGCTTGATGCTGGAGCTGACGGGAGCGCTGGTCATGGTAACCTCCTGCGTGTGGCCGGTCGTGGGTTTGCCGCACCCGGCCGGTTGTGGGGAGTCCTTCCGTGCCGAAGGCTGCTTGGCAGCGTTCGACGGCGGACGGGTCCAACGCACCTGGGTACGCCCATATCCTAGGATAGGGCCGGGGCAGTGTCAATCCTTGGAAACGGCGAGGGGGCGCTTATGGAATCGCTGTTTGTAGTATAGTCTGTACTTGGAGACCAACAGGGTCAAGATCGAGCGGAGACTCAGACGGGAGGGGTGGGCCCTCCTGTGGCACGGTCGGAAGCACGACATCTTCTCCCATCCCGACCCCGACAAAGAGGACATACACCTGCCCCGCCATCGGGTTGTCTCCATGTTCGTGGCCCGCACCATCGCCCGGGTAGCCGGATGGCCCGGGTAGCTGGATGGCAGGAAAGAGATGCCAATGGTGAAGTACCCCGCGATACTGGACGGAGAGCAGGGAGCCTACGGCGTGGTGGTTCTCGACATGCCCGGAGCGTGTTGCGCGATGGGTGAGACGGTGGACGAAGCCCTGGAGAACGCGGCGGCTTCCCTCGCGGATTTCGTGGATCTTCTGAAAGAGCGTGGACGGGCTGTCCCTGACCCGCGCCCGATCGAGTCCATCGTCTTGGAGCCCGGCCAGATGCTCGCCTACGTTCCGTTGCGGACTGCGCTGCCAGCGTAAGCCCCAACCCCGATGCAGGTTTAGGAGACCCCCGGGCCCCAGGTCTTGCCGTAATCGGCCCTGAAGAGCACCTGTCCCGTCATGGAGCCCGCGTCCTGCAGCGCGATGTACACCGCCGACGGGCCCACCTCCTCGGGCGCCACCCGCTCGTGCCAGTCATGCTGGGCCCACGGGATCACCGACGAGCCCTCGCTGGTCAGGCCGCCGGGGCTCAGCACGTTCACGGCGATGTTGTGCTCCCTCATCTCCTCCGCCAGGCAGAAGCTGAACATGTGCACGGCTGCCTTGGTGGGCGCGTAGCCCGAACCCGCCCCGGGCGAGGGGCCGTTGGCCGCCCGGGAGCCCACGTTGATGATGTTACCGCCGCCCTGCTTCATCATGACGGGTATCACGTGGCGGCACGTCAGGTACGGGCCGCGGACGTTGGTGCCGAAGGACTGGTCCCACACGTCCGGGGTCAGCTCCAGGAACGGGTAGCCTATGGCCATGACGCCCGCGTTGTTGACCAGCACGTCGATCTTCCCGTACCGGTCCACGGTCTGCTCCACCATGGCCCTGACCTGCGCCTCGTCGGACACGTCGCAGGCCACTGAGAAGGCCTCTCCCCCATCGGCCCTTATGGCCGACGCCGTGTCATCTGGCGTGCCGGGGAGCCCGGTGGGCGACTGCCCGCGCGCCGACACCACCACCGAGGCCCCCTCCCGGGCGAACTCCCGGGCCACGGCCCGGCCCAGGCCCCTGCTGGCGCCGGTCACGATTGCTACCTTCCCTTTCATCCTGTCCATGGCTCCTCCTTTTTCGCCGCCTGTTCCTACGCGAAATGCTCCCGGGCCCCGATCCGGTCGAAGGGTGTCCAGAAGGACGACGTTTTCGCCGCCTGTTCCTAGGCGAAGCGCTCCCGGGCCCAGCCCCGGTCGAAGGGTGTCCAGAAGAACGACGTGAGCTTGAGGGAGCGGAACATCCACGCTCCCTCGACCCTGACGTACTCCTCGTCGTAGCGGGCCGATCCCCACACCGCCCTGTCCCCGTCGGCAAAGGTGCACGGCTGGAACAGGTACCATGTCCCCCGCACAGTATCCCCGTCGACCTCGATGACCGGATTCATCACCATGTGTATGGCGAAGGGCAGCCGCAGTGGGGCCCGCTGGAAGAACGCCCGTATCCCCTCCCGGCCCTCGGCCCTGCCCCTGATTCCCCCGTCCCACACCGCGTCCTCGGTGAAGAGGCTGGCGATGCCGTCGGCGTCGTAGCCGTCGTCGCAGTAGGCGCAGTACCGGGCCTTCAGGCTTCTGATGGCCTCCATGTCCTCCAGGACCTTGAGGCGCCTCTCCAGCTCCTCCATTGTCGCCACGCCCCACCTCCTGCCGGCGCCCGGCCCGTGCCTCTTGCTGCATGCCGGCGAACCTGGGCTTGGCCCATCCCTCGTCGAAGGGGGTCCAGCCCTTCCCCGGCCCCCTTGCTACATGTCGGCGAACTGGGTCTTGGCCCACCCCTCGTCGAAGGGGGTCCAAAAGAACGACGTCAGCTTCCAGCTGCTGATCTTCCACTCCCCGTCCACCCGGGCGTACTCCTCGTCGTACCTGCCCGATCCCCACACCGCCCGGTTGCCGTTGATGAAGGTGGCCGCCTGCAGCAGGTACCAGGTGCCCTTGCCCGTGTCGCCCTCCACCTCGATGATGGGGTTGTTGACATAATGGACGGCGAAGGACATCCAGTTGGGCGAGTTGGTGAAGGCCCGCCGTATGGCCTCCCTGCCCTGGATCTTCTCTCCCAGGGGCCCGGGGTCGAAGACGGCGTCCTCGGTGAACAGGCCGGCTATCACCCCGGCATCGTAGGGGATGTCGGGGTCGGCGTTGATGTCGCAGGCCTCGGCGTAGACCACCTTCATCTTCCTGATGGCCTCCACGTCCTCCAGGGCCCTTACCCGCTTTTCCAGCTCCTCCAGGCCCATCGCTGCCTCTCTTGCCCCCCAGACCGGGGCCCGAACTGGGGCCCGAACTAGGGGCCCAAACTCGGCAATATGGCGCTCGCCCCCACCGAGCGGGGTGCCACCAATATACCCCAATACACCGCGCTTGACAAAGGCGTCCCTTCCCATAGAATAGTGCCCATACGCCTGCCCCGCGTCCCCGGCGCGCGGGCGGGGGACCCCAAGCTCCCAACGGAAGGCCGGTACCGACAATGGCCCGATTCGACGAGTACGCAGACCGGTACGAGAGCATCGCCATGGAGAGGCGGGACGGCGTCCTGCAGATGACGTTCCACACCGACGGCGGCCCCCTCAAGTGGGGGGAGATTCCCCACAGGGAGTTCGGGTACGCCTTCACCGACGTGGGCAGCGACACCGAGAACAAGGTCATCATAATCACCGGCACCGGCGACGACTACTGCGCCGAGTACCCGGTGGAGGGGGTGGCCCCCAGGAGCCAGCCCATCCAGTGGGACACCATCTACTGGGAGGGCAAGAGGCTCCTGCTCAACCTGTTGGACATCGAGGTGCCCATAATCAGCGCCGTCAACGGCCCCGCCCTCTACCACGCCGAGATACCCCTCATGTCGGACATCGTCTTGGCCTCGGAGAACGCCTCCTTCCAGGACGCCCCCCACTTCCCCGCGGGGCTGGTGCCCGGGGACGGGGTCCACGTGGTGTTCCCCCTGCTGATGGGCCTGAACCGGGCGCGGTACTTCCTGCTCATGGGCCAGACCCTCTCCGCCCGGGACGCCCAGGAGTTGGGGTTGGTCAACGAGGTGCTCCCCCGGGAACGGCTGATGGCCCGGGCGTGGGAGGTGGCCGGGCAGCTCGCCCCAAAGTCCCCCCTCACCCTCCGGTACACCCGGACGGTGCTCACCATGCAGCTCAAGCGGCAGATGCAGGAAATGCTGGGCTACGGCCTCCAGGTGGAGGGGCTCGCGGCCCTTCAGGACTCGCCGAGATAGGCCCGGTCCCCGCCCCGCCACCGGGGAGCCATGTGGGGCGAGACCGGGAGAAAAGCCGGGAGACCACATGAGCGATAGAAGGCTGCCGACCAGGGAAGAGGTGCTCTCGTACCTGAAGGAGCGCCGGAACTGGGGCCGGTGGGGCGCCGACGACCAGGTGGGCGCCATCAACATGGTCACCGCCGAGAAGCGGGTGGCCGCCACCAGGCTCGTCCGCACCGGCCGGACCGTCTCCCTGAGCAGGTACTTCCCCAAGACCCGGGCCCCGGGCAACGTCAACCCGGCTCAGCACTACATGTTCACCGCCAGCCGGGGCAGCGGCGGCGGCGCGATGGACTACTACGGCATCTCCTACCACGGCCGGGCCGCCACCCACATCGACGCCCTGTGCCACGTGTGGGACGACAACGGGATGTGGAACGGCCGGGACCCCCGGCGGGAGATCACCTTCGACGGTGCCACCTGGGGGGCCATCGACGTTTGGGAAGGGGGCATCTTCACCCGGGGGGTGCTCCTGGATATCCCCATGCTCCGCGGCGAGCCCTACGTGACCCAGGAGAAGCCCGTCCACGGCTGGGACCTGGAGGACGCCGCCAGGGCCCAGGGCGTGGCGATCGAGCCCGGGGACGCGGTCGCCGTATACAGCGGCCGGGAGAAGTGGCAGGCGGCCCACCCTGAGAACACCTACGGCACCCAGGGCAGGCCCCTGGAGCGCAGGCCCGACGACTGCGCCTACGGCCAGGGCCCCGAGAAGCCGGGCCTGCACGCCTCGTGCCTCCCCTTCCTGCGGGACAACGACGTGTCGGTGCTGGCCTGGGACATGATGGACCTGGCCCCCGACGGGTACGACCTCCCCTGGTCCGTGCACGGGGCCATCTTCGCCTACGGCATAGCCCTGCTGGACAACTGCCTCCTGCAGCCCCTGGCCGAGGTGTGCCGGGAGGAGGGCAGGTACGAGTTCATGCTGACGGTGGCGCCCCTGAAGGTGGCCGGCGGGACCGGCTCCCCGGCCAATCCCATCGCCATGTTCTAGGGCCCCCTCCGCTCTCCCGAAGGAGGGCCGGCGGGACAGCCTTGCCAGGAGGCTTGACCGATATGGAGAGAAAGCTCCCCAGCCACGACGAGGTGCTCTCGTACCTGCGGGACAGGTCCAACTGGGGCCGCTGGGGCCCCGACGACGAGATGGGCGCCCTCAACCTCGTCACGCCCGAGAAGCGGGTCGCCGCGGCCCGGCTGGTCCGCAGCGGCCGGGCCGTCACCCTCAGCCGCTACTTCCCCAAGACGCCGGGGCTCGGGAACCCCCACCCGGCCCAGCACTACATGCAGGTCATCGACCGGGAGCTGGGGGACGGGGGCGGGGCGCTGGACTACTACGGCGTCTTCTACCACGGCCGCACGGTGACCCACATGGACGCCCTCTGCCACGTGTGGGGGTCCGATGGGATGTGGAACGGACGGGACCCCAAGGTCGAGGTCGGCTACGAGGGCGCCCGTTTCGGCGGCATCGACAAGTGGGCCGAGGGCCTGATGACCCGGGGCGTGCTCCTTGACATCCCCATGCTCCGAGGCGAGCACTACGTGACCCAGGACAAGCCGGTACACGGCTGGGACCTGGAGGACGCCGCCAGGGCCCAGGGCATAGCCCTGGAGCCCGGCGACGCCGTCGCCGTCTACTGCGGCCGGGAGAAGTGGCAGGAGGCCCACCCGGAGGACGTCTACGGCACCATCGACCCCAAGACGAAGCCGGGCCTGCACGCCTCGTGCCTCCCCTTCCTCAGGGACAACGACGTGTCGGTCCTGGCCTGGGACATGATGGACCTCCAGCCCGAGGGCTATCTCATCAGCCTGCCCGTCCACGCGGCCATATTTGCCTACGGCATAGCCCTGCTTGACAACTGCCTCCTGGAGCCCCTGGCCGAGGCCTGCCGGGAGGAGGGGCGCTACGAGTTCATGCTCACGGTGGCGCCCCTGAGGGTGGCGGGCGGCACGGGCTCCCCCGCCAACCCCATCGCCACGTTCTAGTCAACCTAAGAATGGCCTAAACGAGCCCGCCGGCTCTCCACTCGTGGGCGCGGGGCAACGAGCCAAAAGGTGCTGACTTCCGTCGGGGGTTCCTTGCCCGCGCGGAGCGCGGGGCCCGGGTTGACTCGATGGCCCAGGTGGGCTCAAGAACCCGGGGAGGGGTCTGGGGGTACAACGAGCTTCCCAGACAAGACACTAGCTATCAGGAGGCGGAAATGACTGAGAGAAGGTTGCCCACCAGGGAAGAGGTCATGTCGTACCTCACTGACCGGAACAACTGGGGACGCTGGGGCCCCGACGACGAGCGGGGCGCCATGAACCTGATCACCGACGAGAAGAGGGTCGCGGCGAGTCGGCTGGTCCGCACCGGCAGGACGGTCTCCATGAGCAGGTACTGGAAAACGGGGGGAGTGGCGGGGAACCTGTACCCGGCCCAGCACTACATGAAGGCCAGCTACCGCCACGACGAGGGAGACCGGGGCTCCGCCTCGGACTTCCTGGGGGCCTTCTACCACGGCAGGGCCTTCACCCACATCGACGCCCTGTGCCACGTGTGGGGCGCCGACGGCATGTGGAACGGTCGCGACCCCAAGGAGGAGCTGACTTTCGACGGGTCCAAGTGGGGAGGCATCGACGTCTGGAGCGACGGCGTCATCACCCGGGGCGTGCTGCTGGACATCCCCAGGCTGCGGGGCGTGCCCTACGTCACCGAGGACAGGCCCGTCCACGGCTGGGACCTGGAGGACGCCGCCAGGGCCCAGGGCATAGCCATCCAGCCCGGCGACGTCGTCGCGGTGTACAGCGGCCGGGAGAAGTGGCAGGCCGACCACCCCGACGTGACCTACGGTACTCAGGAGATACTGGACGACCTGGTGAGGATCAGCAAGCCCGGCCTCCACGCCTCCTGCCTCCCCTTCATCCGGGACAACGACATATCGGCCCTGGCCTGGGACATGATGGACGCGTACCCCGACGGCTACGACTTCCCCAACCCGGTCCACTGCGCCATATACGCCTACGGCATCTCGTTGCTGGACAACTGCCTGCTGCAGCCCCTGGCCGAGGCCTGCCAGGAGGAGGGCCGCTACGAGTTCATGCTCGTGGTCTCGCCCCTGAAGGTCCAGGGCGCCACCGGGTCTCCCGCCAACCCTCTGGCCGTGTTCTAGCCGCGTCTCGTCCGCCACCGCTTACGGTAGATACCGCTATCTTCGAGATGTCGCTCGGCAGCCTGTAGTTCCCAGTAGGAGCTGCAGTGATCGATGTCCGGGCGAACCGCGGCTAAGGACCGCGTGAGCGTGGTCAGGAACTACGGCGATGCCGCGGAGTTGGGGTCCGGCTCACAGGCCTGCGCCGCAACCATCAGGCCGAGGATGACGCTGGGATCCACCTCGTCTCGTGAGAGAGCCGCCACCAGGGCTTCCTGCCCGCCCATCTGCTCAGCAAGGCACCTAAGCGCGGATGGCGGCGGCAATTCATCCTCTCCTCCAAGAGCAAGACTCGCGGCCTCCTCATCGGTCAGGCACAACTGGATACCGAATAATCCGGCGGCAATTTCGATGGGACTCTCGGGCGGCTCTCCAATGTCCAGGACAGCCGGGGTCTGCGTGACAA
This sequence comes from Dehalococcoidia bacterium, assembly GCA_965207305.1. GTDB lineage: Bacteria > Chloroflexota > Dehalococcoidia > Lucifugimonadales > JAGWBF01 > JAGWBJ01. Next base: position 1,452,665 of record CBDBMB010000004.1, read on the forward strand.
CATTCTTGACACAGCCGCGTGTCTCCGCATCCAAGCCTCCCGCGTCACGGGAGAGGTAGGCCACGCCAAGCCCGATCGCGTTTTCCTCCGACAGACACTCAACGGGGAGTTTACCGATATCCGAGGGCAGCACGCTCAACGGAATGCTCAGCACCACGTCAAACGCGCTGAGACCAACGAAGTCTCGTATGCACAGGACCTCATCATCCGATAGGGCTGCTATCACATGGCTCAACGTCGTCTCATCCGTAATCTCAAGCTCATCAATCGAGATGGCTGCGCGAGGCGGAAGCGGGACAGTGGTCGGCGTCGCCGCCGGTTGAGTGGGCGCGACTGTTGGCGCCGACGGAGCCGTCGTCGGCGCCGCGGTGGCGGGGGGCAGTGCCTGGGTCGTTGCGGTGGGTGCGGGAGTTGGCGTCGCGGTGGGTGCGGGAGTCGGCGTTGGGGTGGGTGTGGGAGTTGGCGTCGCGGTGGGTGTGGGAGTCGGTGTTGCGGTGGGTGTGGGAGCCGGCGTCGCGGGGAGCGGGGTAGGGTCGTCGCCGCAGGCCGCCATGGTAACCACCATTGCGATGGCGGCCACAACGGTTGTGACCCTCTGCACGGCGAACCTGCTCATCTTTCAAGACTCCTTCTTGCCGCCTGTCCTGGAGGGGGTTCTATTGCGCTCATTCGCTCTCAGTAGTCAGGACGCGGAAGCCGGAGGACGCCTCGTCGTAACCGCCGCCAGTAGCGGACAGGCTGACGCGGTGCCATCCGTTCACGTCGTTGGTGTCCGTATCCGTGCTGATCGTGAGCGTCTGGTCTGTGTCATAGTTGGTCGTCGTGAATGTCAACGTGGTCGAATCAAATGTCAGGCTGCTTGTGGGGTAGACCCCTGCCGAAACGGTCACGTTACCGGACGGCGCCGAACTCAGACTGATTTTGACCGAGCCGCTACCGCCTTCCGGGAACTTGAGATCAGTATGGTCCACCACGATTTTGTTGCCATCGGACGCGACATCATCCTCCGTTGAGCTATTCGTCACGGACTTGTCGGAGAATTGGGGAAGGGGGTTGGATGCCCGGTCCCTGAAGAGCCGCGCGGCATCGTAGGCGAAACTGTTGTTGTAGGAGATCTCCACTTCCTGCGACTCGGTGATGGGGGTTGCCATCGTAAGCGTGATCGTGTCGCCGGACAGGTTCGCGTCCGTCTCCTCCGTGTGTTCGTTGCCGTCCACAATCACGTCCAGCACCGCGCTGAAGAACAGTCCGACAGGAACATCGAACTGAGTGCTCAGCAAGTTGAGCAGCGAGGGGATTTCAATGTCCTCGCTGAATGTCACGCTGACCGTCTCTCCGTCGGCGGCCACTTCCGCGCTTTCAAATTCCGGGGCAATGGCGTCCACCTTGTGATTTGAATCCGCGGGGAACGCGTCGTGTGTGACAATCGCCGCGAGCCCGGCATTCGTATACATGCGCCCTGAAAACGCGTTCTCGGGTATTGCGATACCGTCGTCGTCGTAGTCGCCGCTCTGCGTGACGTATGAGAAGTAAACCGTCGCGCCCACACGGCTGACGAAATCTGCCCAGACCCTGCCGCTGTCAAGCTCCAGTATCAATTGCGGCAGGACGCTGTGATCAGACTGCAGGTTGCCGACGGTGAAAACGACTGCGGCCTCAATCCGGGCGCTTGTTCCGTAGTAGGAATTTGTCGGCTCGGAACTGAAGGAAATTGACTGAATTTCAGGAATGATTCCGACCTTGTGATCGGAATCATCCGCCACCTCGTCGTGCTCCAGGTAGGCGGGATTCAGGTCCGCGTCAACGATTGCGCCTGAGACCGTTTCCAGCGAGTTCTCGGGGACCGAGACGCCGTCCGTGTCCGCCAGGCTCTCATCCATCCATGCCTGGAAGATCACATCAGTTTCGGAGATTTCGATCTGGTGCGCCTGCACCCGGTCGTCTCCGACCTGCACATACATCCACACCCCGTGAACGGCGTCAATCTCCTTGTCAAACGTGACCGTAATCTCCAGGTATTCGTTGGAGTACACGCCGTCGTCCCCCGGGCTCGAGGTGAACTCGATCGATTCGATCACCGGCGAGTTGTCGTTCTGCACCGGCACCGGGCCAACCCGGTGAGTGGACGTGACCGCATCGTGCGTCAGATCGACGTCGTTGCCGTCGGAGTCCTGAATCGTCCCGCCATTCAGGCTGATGGCGTCCTCCGGAATGCCGATGCCGTCCGTGTCCTCGTCGCCCGTCACAACCTCATAGGTGAATGTGAGCCCTGTTGACACGGTCCTGTCCAGATCGCCCGTCTTCGTGGCGTCACCGATAGTCAAGCTGAGTTGGGGCTCTCCCGTCACCGTTATCTCGTCACTGAATCTGACGTTGACGGTGATCTCGTCCCCGGACCCGTATCCGTACCACTTGCGGTTGTCTGGAGAGAAGGAAACGTCGGACACCGTCACCGTATCCGTCGAGTTTGACTGCGCCAATACGACGGGTATCGCGAACGCCGAGACCACCACGGCCGCAACGAGTGCAACCAAGAGGAATAGCCGGGTCTGTCGATCGGCGCCTTCAGTACGTTCCGTCGTAGGCATATCGGCCTCCTGGTTCTCTTGTCACTCACCTACGCAGCGCAGACAACTCCACGAGCGGGGCAATTGCCACTCCATTATAGAGAGTCCATGTAAACTCACCGTTAAGTTCCCCGCCGTTTCAAGGCAATTAGTGTGAGTTTAGTGTCAAGATGGCAGTATTGCGCCGATTACCCACCTTTCCCCAGCCTGGCGTCAGGTAGATGGAACAATTCGCAATCGGTACGCCATAGCCGTGGCAACGAGTCAGGATGGGTCATGTAGGGGCGCCTGCTACCTAGACATGTCCAGGTCAAGTGAACGGATAGAATGTCAAGGCCATACACGAGAACTGGCCACTGGGAGATATGCGCGGCGGGCAGGTTAATATGACTGGAGGCCGGCTATCCGTCGGTGTCACATCACCGGCCGGGGCCCGTGCGGGCGCGGGCGAAACGCGGTATAATCGGCGCCTACCATCGGTATGCGAACGCGCCCCCGGGGACGGCCTACCGCGAAGATGGTTCGTGGAGCCGGGGGCCTTCAGATGGACCGTGTGGCCCGGTAGAAGGCCCGCACGTCTCCCCGTCATACCTCGTCAAGGAGGGGGATCCATGACCACGCTGACCGACAACAGGCCCGACGACTTCGATGCCTACTGGGCATCCGTGCAGGAGGAGCTGGCCGCCGTCCCTGCGGCCCCCGAGGTGGACGAGCTTCCCCTGCGCTCCACCGACTACGCCGACGCCTACGTCGTCCACATGGCCTCCATCGGCCCCTACCGCATCTTCGCTCACCTGAGCATCCCCAAGGGCGCGGGGCCCTTCCCCACGCGCTACTACCTGGCCAGGTACGGCAGCGTGGTGGAGCAGATACCCCAGGGCTTCACCAACGCCCAGCGCCGGGAGTACGTCACCTTCTCCGTGGGCGTCAGGGGCCAGAGGGGGGCCGACCAACCCTACGCCGCCGCCTTCCCGGGCCTGCTCACCCACGGCATATCCGACCGTGAGGAGTACGTCTACCGGGGCATCGTGGCCGACTGTCTGCGGGCGCTGGAGTACCTGCTGACGCGGCCCGAGGTGGATAGGAGCAAGGTCGTCGGCATGGGTGGCGACCTTGCCCTGATGACCGCCGCCCTGGGCTCCGGCCTCACCCACCTGGTCTGCACCCCGGCCATGTTCTTCGCCACGGCGGACACCGCGCCGCGGACGGAGGCCTACCCGCTCCAGGAGGTCAACGACTACCTGCGCCACCACCCCTCCCAGCGGGACGCGGTGGCCCGCACCCTCTCCTACTTCGACCTGCGCTGGTTCGCCCCCAGGGTGACGGTGCCCTCCCTGGTCATGACCGAGGGCGACGGCGACCTGCTCAGCGCCGCCGCCATGGACCCCCTCATCTCGGCCCTGGGGACCGCCCCCGAGGTGAACAAGACCCAATACTCGGGCTTCAAGGACAACGTGTACGTCGAGGAGTGGGTCACCCGCCAGTTCGGCCTGGCCGGCACCGTCCTCCCCGCCCACTGGCAGGGATAGGGAGCGCGGGCTAGGGCGTCAGGAGCACCTTGCCGAAGAAGTCCCGGGAGTCCACCAGCCGGTGGGCCTCGGGCTCCCACGTGTCATTCCGAGCGGCAGCGAGGAATCTTGCGTGGGGCTAGGGCGTCAGGAGCACCTTGCCGAAGAAGTCCCGGGAGTCCACCAGCCGGTGGGCCTCGGCGGCCTGGGACAGGTCCAGGACCCGGGAGACCACGGGCTTGAAGATGCCCTGGAACACCATATCCATCACCCTCATCAGCTCCGGGCGCGTGGCCCCGCTGGAGCCCAGCAGCCGGTACTCGTTACGGAAGAAGGGGATGATGTCGAAGGGGACCACCTCTCCGCTGTGGCCCCCCACGGTGACGATGGCACCGTCCCTCTTGAGGCACTCCAGGCTCTTGGTGAACACCTCTCCGCCCACATGCTCCATCACCAGGTCTACTCCCCGGCCTCCCGTCAGCTCCCTCACCCGCCGGGGGAACTCCTCCCTGCTGTAGTTGATGGTATGGTGGGCGCCCATCTCGGTGGCCCTGGCCAGCTTCTCGTCGGTGCTGGCGGTGGTGATGATGGTCGCCCCGGCATGCCTGGCGATCTGGATGGCCGCGCTGCCTATGCCCGACCCCGCTGCCTGGATCAGCACCGTGTCCCCGGCCCGCAGCCCTCCCCGGTTGATCAGCACGTGCCACGCCGTGCCGAAGGCGATGGGCACCGCCGCCGCGTCCTCGAAGGGCACGTGGTCGGGCAGGGGCCGCAGGGCCGAGACGGGCAGGGTGACGAGCTGGGCGTAGCCCCCCGGCACCCGCCGTCCCCGGTCGCCTCCCTGGACGCACAGGTTGTCCCGGCCGCTCATGCAGTATTCGCAGGAGTCGCAGGGGATACGGTTGAACACCCAGACCCGGTCGCCCTCTTTCACGCTGCCCCCGCCACCGCGGAGGGCCGCCACCTCACCCGAGTACTCCAGTCCCAGGGTGTGGGGGAAGGTGATGGGGAAGCGGGACACCCCGGCGCGCATGTCCAGGTCCACGTGGTTCACGCCGGTGGCCCGGACCCGGACCAGCGCCTCCCCCGGCTCCGGCTCCGGGTCGGGCGCCTCTTCGTAGACGAGGACCTCGGGTCCTCCGAACTCGCGGAACCAGGCTACTTTCATCGCCTACCTCCCTTGGGCATGGGATACATCCCTTGCGTTGCTGATTGGGGTCCCGAATATGGGCGGCCCGCCGGGTCTGCTATTCCTCCAGGGGCAGGCTGGTGCTCTGGGGGATCATCCCCATCTGGCGGAGCAGGTCCGCCGCGTCCCAGTACGAGTGCCACTCCTTCACCTTGCCGTCCTGGATGCGCCAGACGAAGCACACCCGGACGGACATGTGCTTGCCCGTGGGCGGGAGGCCCAGGTAGGTCCCCTGCTGGGTCCCCCCCATCACCCCCTCGAAGCAGACGTAGTCGCCGTAGGCGAAGATGTTGTCCTCCCTGTAGTACTGGTCGGGGAAGGCCGTCCAGGCCATTCCCCACGCCGCCGCCAGCCCCTGGGGCCCCCGGACCACGCCCTGGACCGGGATCATGTCCAGCACGCTGTCCTCGGCGTAGAAGGACGTTCCCTTCCGAATGTCGTGGGCCCGCATGGCGTCCAGCAGGCTCTTCACCAGCTCCAGGTTCTTCTCGGTTGACATCGCTCCTCCTTACGTTCGTACGTTTGCTCTGTCTCTGGCTGGTTGTGACGGTATCCCCGGCCTTGCGGGGTATGCCGGCCTCCTGGCCATCAGGAACAGGAACCCGCTGAAGAGTCCCAACGCTCCCAACACCGAAAAGGGTATCGTATAGCTGTCCCGTATGTCGAACAGGGCCGCGGCAAAGAGGGGCGCCACCAAAGTCAGGATGTAGAGGGGCGCCGTGGAGATGCCGGTTATCGTCGCGAAGGCCCGTTTCCCGAAGTAGTCGCCCCGGATGGCCGTGACCAGAGGGTTGCGGCCCCCGTTTCCGAACCCGAAGACCACGGCGAAGAGGAAGCCCGTGGCAGCGCTGTCCACCGCCACGGCCAGGGCGAAGCCCGCCCCCTGGATGGTGGCGAAGACGAACAACGCCAGGTGCTTGGGGACCCGGTCCCCGACGTAGCCACCCAGCAGGGCCGACATCGCACCCACCCCCATGGCCGCAGCCCACACGTACGAGGCCATCTGGAGGGACAGCCCCTGGTCCGTGAGCAGGGGCACCATGTGCACCGACGTGGTGGCGATCATCATCGCGCACAGGCCGTGGCCCAGGGAGATCAGCCAGAAGGAGGGGGTCCGCATCGCCTCCCTGGCGGTGAAGTCCGGCGCGTCCCCCCCGGTGACCCGCAGGGCCGTCCCCGTCGCCAGCTGCTCCGCCGGGCCCCCGGACGGCGGGTCCCCGTCGGGCCGCAGGCCGTACTCCTCGGGGGAGTTCCGGATGAGCCTGCTGATGGGCCAGGCGATGGCCAGGAAGACGATGCCGATGCCCCGGGAGGTGACCTCCCAGCCGGAATGATCCGGGTTCACCGCCCACGCCAGGATGGGCACCAGGGCGATGCCGCCGATGAAGTAGCCCTCGCCGGCCACGGCCATGGCGATCCCCCGCTTGCGCACGAACCACCTGTTGACCGAGGCCATCAGGGGGAGGTAGGTGCCCGCGGCGGCGCCGAACATAATGACGGAGTAGGCGACGTAGAACATCGCCAGGTTGGTGGTGTAGCTGAAGAGCATGAACCCGCCGCCGATGATGAGCATCCCCGTCAGCACCATGCGCCGGGAGCCGAACCGGTCGGTCAGGTAGCCCAACACGGGCCCGATGAAGCTCCCCTCCAGCTGGGCCAGGGAGAAGGCCCCGGTGAGCTGGGTGCGGGACCAGCCCATGGGGCCCTCCAGCGCCTTCACCCATATCCCCACGCCCGACCATATGGGGCCGCTGCCCATGCCGTTGATCACGATCGTCAGGGCAACCATCCACCAGCCGTAGAAGGGGGCCCGGAGGCGGGGCAGCGGTCTGGAGCCGTGGGTCATCTAGGCGGGTCCCTCGGCGTGGCTGTCGGTCGGCTGGGGCGCGGCCGGGCGGCTGGCGCCGCCCCGGCAGGGGAGCCGGCGGGAGCCCCGGGGCGGCGGCACCCTCAGTTCAGGCGGAGGCCGCCATCGACGTTGATGGACTGGCCGGTGATGTTCCTGGATAGGTCCGAGGACAGAAAGACGGCCAGGTTGCCTATGTCCTCGGGAGTCTGCTCCCGTTGGAGGGGGACCGTCCCCTGGACGGTGCGCTCGAAGAACCCCCTGGGAGCCAGCCCCTCGGGGTTTTCCGCCTGCAAGTCCCCCCGCCTGACGGCGATCCTCTCCCACATGGGCGTCCACAGGGACCCCGGGCAGATGGCGTTTACGTTGATGCCGTAGGGCGCCAGCTCCAGCGCCGACGCCTGGGTATAGCTGATGACCCCGGTCTTGGACACGGCGTAGGGTGGGTTCTCGGGACTCCCCCGACGGCCGGCGATGGAGGCTATGTTGACGATCTTCCCGTACCGCCGGTCTTTCATGCCGGGCTTGACGGCGCCCGTCACCCGCACCACGCCCTTCACGTTGACCTCGTAGATCATGTCCCAGTCGTCCTCGTTGGCCTCTTCCCGCTCCTCGAAGCCGGGAGCGGCGTATATCCCGGCGTTGTTCACCAGGACGTCGATCCGCTGGAACCGGGCCGTCACCTCCGCGACCATCCCGTCCACCGAGGCCTGGTCTGTCACGTCCAGGCGGCTGGTCATGGACCGGCGGCCCAGCTCGGCGGCCTCGGCCGCGACCGCCGCTGCGTCGTCCGGGTTGACGTCGGCCACCACCACGTCGGCGCCGTTCCTGGCCAGGGCCAGCACGATGCCCCGTCCGATCCCTCGACCTCCGCCGGTAACGACCGCTATCTTGCCGGTGACGTCCATCTGTGGCTCCTGAATGCCGGCCCCGGGTTGGTCAGGACAGGGAGCTTTCGATCCGCAGGGCCCAGGGCTTGAGGATGGCGTAGAGGGCGTCGTTGATGGGGGTGGGCACCCCGGCCTCCCGCCCCATGCGGGACACGGTGCCGTTCATGCCCTCCAGCTCCACCTGCCTGCCCTCCAGGAAGTCCTTGGCCAGGGAGGACCTGCCCTGGGGCGGGAAGCGGTCCAGGGAGTCCATGGCCCAGTCCAGGGAGTCGTCGGCGATGGGCGCTCCCCTGGCCCGGCCCACCGCCAGCGCCTCCTCGATGGCCCCCTGGATGAGAGCCCGGGTCTCGGGCACGTTGCGCATCTCCTCGTACACCGAGTTGGTGGCCGAGCACACGGCGGCGGACCCGGCGATGTAGGAGAACTTCTTCCATAGCATGGCCATCATGTTCTCCTCCAGGGTCACGTTCCAGTCCGCCTCCTGGAACACCTGGAGCAGCCGCCGGCACCGGTCGCTGACGCCCGGCTGGATCTCCCCGAAGGAGGCGGCCCCCGGCCCGCCCTGGCTCACCACCCCCGGCTCGACGACACGGCCCTCCATGTAGCACGACCCTATGATGACCCTGGCGTCTCCGAAAGCCGCGGCCAGCTGCTCGTAGTTGTCGATGCCGTTCTGGAGGGTCAGCACCATCGACCCGTCGCCCATCATGGGCCGCACCTTCTCGATGGCGTCGGCGTTCTGGTACATCTTGACGGCGAACAGGACCAGCTCCTGCTCCCCGGCCTGCGAGGTATCGTCCAGGGCCCGCCCGTTGACCGTGAACGTGCCTTGGTTGACGCTGTCTACCCGCAGCCCCCTGTCCCGGATAGCCGCCAGGTGGGCCCCCCTGGCGACGAAGGTGACCTCGTGTCCGGCCCGGGCCAGGAGGCCGCCGAAATAGCCCCCGGTGCCGCCGGTGCCCATTATCGCTATCTTCATGGCTGTGCCGCCTCCCCGAGGCGCCGGTCCTGGCCGGCCCTCGTGCATCGCCCATCATGCACCGGCAGGGTGGCACTGTCAACCCGGCCCATACCAGGCCAGGGAGCCCTCCGCCGCCGGATTGACCGGGCGGCTTCGTGAGGGCTGGGTACAGGAACGAGAACCCCGGTCCTCATCCGATCGTCGTCCCGGCGAAGGCCGGGACCCAGGGGCCGGGAGGCGGCCGCCGTGGTATACTTTGACCCAACAAACTGCCCAATTTTACTGGAGGTGATGGACGATGCACGACCTGCTGCTAAAAGGAGGCACGGTACTGGACCCCTCCCAGGGGATAAACGGGCCGGCGGACGTGGCCATCGCCGACGGCAGGATCGCCCTGGTGGCCCCCTCCATACCCGAGACAGAGGCCGCGCGGGTCATCGACGTCTCCGGCAAGGTGGTGACCCCCGGGCTCATCGACGTCCACGCCCACGTGTACCAGCCCAAGCGTAACCCGGTGCACCCCGACGCCGCCGGCGTATGGGGCGGCGTGACGACCTTGGCCGACGCCGGGGGCGCGGGCCCGGCCAACTTCCCCGAGTTCTGTGAAGTGGTCTTCCCCCAGGCCCACACCCGCGTCTACTCGTTCCTCAGCGTGTTCCACGACAAGAGCGACCCCATGGCCCAGTCCGAGGAGGACATCGACGTCCAGGGCGTCGTCCGGACGGCCCTGGCCAACCCCGACGTGGTCAAGGGCGTGAAGTGCCTGGTGTACCCGCGGACGGTGCAGACCCTGGGCCTGAAGCACGTCCAGGCAGCCAAGACGGCGGCCCGGGAGGCGGGCCTCAGGGTCATGATGCACATCGGCGACATCGGCCCCAAGAGCCAGGTGCCCACCCCTCCCGAGGTGGTTGCCGACGCCCTGGGGATGCTGGGGGAGGGCGACATCGTCACCCACATCTTCACCCCCCTCACCGGCGCGGCCCTGGACTTCGAGGGCAGGCTGCTGCCCGAGCTCAAGGAAGCCCAGGAGCGCGGGGTCACCCTGGACCCCTCCTACGGCGACTTCAACTTCGGCTGGGACCGGGCCCGAGAGGTCATGTCCCAGGGCGTCTACCCCGACACCATCGGCACCGACATCGACATCCAGCCGGGCTTCGGGATGCGGAATAACCTGATGCGGGGCCTGCTGGAGTACTCGGCCTACTTCCTGCACTTGGGCTTCTCCCTGGAGGACGTCATCAGGATGACCACGGTCAGAGCCGCCAAGGCCTTGGGCATCGAGGACACCGCGGGCAGCCTGGCCCCCGGCCGGGACGCCGACGTGTCCGTCCTTGAGCTGCGGGACGGCAGCTACCAGCTCGTCGACGCCGACGGAGAGACCCGCACAGCCGCCCAGGCCATCCTCCCCCATCTCACCGTCAAGTACGGCAAGGTGCTCGAGCAGGGCGAGGCACCCCACCAGTGGGGATGGGGGCCGCCCACCCCCGCCGAGCTGGAGGCCGTGGCCGGGGACGACGACTAGACTCCACTCCGCACACCAAGAGGAGCGCGCATGACATCTGCGTTGGATACCGTCCTGGCCGAGTGGGACGACGTGGTGGAGGCCATCGAGAGGTGCTATGAGCTGGGCTGGACCGACGGCCTGCCCGTGGTGCCCCCCACCTACGAGCGGGTGGCCCAGTTCCTGGACCGCGCCGGACGCCCGGCCGACGAGGTCCTGGGCTCCATCCCCGAGCGGCGCCGGGAAATTACCGTCGGCAAGGTGGCCGCCAACGCGGTGATGGCCGGGTGCCTACCCGAGTACATGCCCGTGGTGCTGGCGGCCGCCGAGGCGATGCTGGCCCCCGAGTTCAACCTCATCGGGCCCTCCTCCAGCATGGGGGGCGCCGGCATCCTGGCCATCGTCAACGGTCCCGTGGTCCGGGAGCTGGACATCAACTGTCGCAACAACCTGTTCGGGCCGGGCAACAGGGCCAACTCCACCATAGGCAGGGCCGTGCGCCTTGTGCTCATGAACGCCTGCGCCTCCATACCCGGCCTCTTCGACCGCAGCGTGCTGGGGCACCCCGGCAAGTTCAGCTACTGCATCGCCGAGAACGAGCTGGACACCCACTGGCAGCCCCTCCACGTGGAGCGCGGTTTCTCCCGGGACCAGAGCGCGGTCACCGTGTTCGCCTGCGACGCCCCCCGTGCCCTGCGCATGGCCGCCACGCCCGAGACGATGCTGGCCGGCGCCGCCGACGTGGCCTCCTCCCTGGGCACCTCCATGTCCAACTCCGGCTCGGTGGGGGACACATCCGCCACCGTCAGGCAAGGGGAGATCGGCCTCGTGGTGGCCGGCGCCAGCGACCTGTGGGAGGGGTGGAGCAAGGCGGACGTGAGGGAGCATCTACACCCACTGGTCCGGCGGTCCCTGGCGGACCTGCGCCGGGCGAAGGCCGTCCCCGGCGAGGTGGAGTCCGGCGACGAGGAGAGGTACGTCTCCCTGGTCCCCTCACCCGACGACATCCTGGTGGTGTTCGCTGGCGGGGCCGAGGCCAACGCTTGCGCCGTCATCCCAAGCTGGGGCCCCAAGGTCGGCTCCACGGCGGTCACCAGGCCCGTGAGGTGAGCCGGACCCCGGCACGAGCATGACACTAACGAGCTGACGGCAGCCCCGGGAGTTCAGTTAGCCCAGGCAGCAAGGAGGGTTTGGAATGGCGCTGAAGACACGAACACAGTACAGGCTGGTGGACCCTACCACCCAGCCCATACCGGCTAGCTTCTCGGGGGCCCCCAGGCTGGAAGACCTGCGGGGCAAACGCCTGGGGCTCATCGACGACAGCAAGCCCAACGGCAAGGAGCTGCTGGAGGAGTTGGCGGACCTGCTGAAGGTCCGCTACGGTGTGTCCGACGTGGTGTACCACCGGAAGCCCTCGGCGTCCAGGCCCGCAGACCCGGAGGTGGTCGCCCGCATGGGCAGGGAGGTGGACTACGCCATCGTGGCCATCGGCGATTGAGGGTCCTGCAGCGCGTGCAGTGTGCACGACGGGATCCATCTGGAGAAGGCGGGGGTGCCCTCGGCGACGGTGTGCACCGACCGCTTCGAGAACACCGCCAGGGCCATGGCCAGGATGTGGGGAGACCCGGACTACCCCGTCATCTATACCGACCACCCCATCGGAGGCCTGGACAGGCCGGCCGTGAGGCTCAGGGCCGAGGGACTGCTGGACCGGGTCGTCTCCGTGATCACCGCCGGCCGGGCTTCCTGACGGGGCCCGGACCCGGGGCGGCCCCGGGTCCGTTCTCGGCTAACGTGGGCTGCCCTCCAGTCCCTGCATCCCCTTGAGCAGCCACACCTCGCCCAGGTGCGTGTAGCCGTGGGTCAGCAGCACGGTGCCCAGTATCTCCTCCAGGGTCAGCTCCCCCAGGGGCCGCACCATCTGCTTCCGGTCCAAGTCCTCTTCCGAGACAGTGTCCAGGTACCCGCCGACCTCCCGCCACACCTCCTTCATGTACGAGGCGAAGGCCGGGAGGTCCGAGATGCTCACCGCCAGGGCGTCCTCCCGGGACATGCCCGTGCCCTGGGCCTTGGAGTCCAGGCCGAACCTCTCGTCCCACTTGCCCTCCATCCAGATGGTGGGCTTGCGCTGTAGGACGAACCGGACGATGTTGTCCACCGTGCGGGAGTAGTGCCAGAGGACGAAGGCGATGTGGTTGCCCCCGGCGGCGGGCCTCCAGTGGGCCTGCTCCCGGGAGAGGCCCGCCGCCGCGTCGTCCAGGGACTCTTGAAGGCTGACAAGGTGCTTGCGTATGAACGATGCCCGAGACATGAGCTTCCTCCAGGCGATGGTTGGGTGGCTGGCTGGTCGGTGAGGCCGGCGGCCCGGTCCCTGATGGCCGGCGCGTCCACTTTATCGCCGCGGGCCGGTGTTGGCAAGGCCCGTTTCATGGCAGGCAGCGAGTTTGGTACACTCTCCCTTGGAGTACCCTTGAATCGAGATGACCTGCCCAATGAGACCACCGCCAATGGGACTGCCCCCCACGGGGCTGACCGAAAAGAGACCCCCGGCCCGTAGTCCCGGAGCAGGGACGGCTGTGCTGGCAGCCGTCGCCCTCATGGTCGTCCTCGTTGCCGCGTTGGCGGCGTGCGGCGAGAGGTCGGGCAGGGGGCCGGCGGCCGGCGGCGCGCCCTCTTCCGACGGGCTGGTGGTGCGGTACCTGGTGGGCGGATGGGTCGTGCCCCACCCGCCCGATGGACGGTCCAAGCCCTCTTCTGAGACGCTGAAGACCGCCGTCATCACGTCCCAGGAGGAGCTGACTGAGTTCCTGGAGAGGTTCGATCTGCTCTTCTACAGGGGCAACGCCCAGAGCCTGGACAACGTGGAGTTCGCCGACGACGTGGTGGTCGCCGCCTACTACCTGTGGCGCCCCCTGAAGGGCGACCCCCTTTCCGTCCTGGGGGTCTCGGTGAAGGGCGACGCGGTGGAGGTCGACCTCGAGCTGGAGGCCGACCCCCAGGGCCGGGAGAGGCCCTACCTGATGGCGCCCCTGCAGATGGTCGCCCTGGACCGGGAGGACCTGGGCCCCTCCGGCGCCAGGGAGTTCCTGTTCCGGGTCAACGGGGAGGTCTCCGGGACCGAGACCGCCCTCCTGCCCTAGGCCGGTCAGTCCAGGTACCGGACCACCGCGGTTCGGTCGTCCTCCCGAAAGGTCCCGTAGGTGTCCGGCCTGCCCTGGTGCGCCGCCCGCTTCTCCTTCACTAGGGCCTGGAGGGCCGTCACCGCCTGCTCCGCCGTGGAGGAGCGGGCGACGGCGGCGCCCATCTCCTCCGGGGTCAGGTTGTGCAGCAGGCCGTCGGTGGCCAGGACCAGGCGGTCCCCCGGCTCCAGGTCCACCGTCCTGTGCTTGTACGAGAGGGCTTCGCGCCGGCCCACGGCCCCGTTGGGAAGGTTGGAGAGGGGCCCGGCCTGGACTATGTCGCTCAGCTCCTGGACGGCCCCGCCGCGGACCAGGTAGATGGGGCTGTCGCCGATGTTCACGGCGTGGAGGGTGTTGCCCAGCTTGAGGGCCGCCGAGGCCGTGGTCAGCAGGTTCCTGCCGCCCCCGCCTTGGAACAGCGTCAGGTTGGACTGCTCCAGGGCCGCCAGCAGCTCCTCCAGGGAGGCGATGGGGGAGTCCCGCAGCATCTGGGCCGTGAAATCGCTGGCGTAGCCCCCCTGGCACTGGGTGACCCCGTCCAGCACCGCGTCCAGGCACCACGTCTCCGACAGCTCCCGCACCACCAGCGCGTCCTCGCCGTGGGACGAGTTGTCGCAGAACGACGCCACGCTGCCGTTGTCCATCACCCCTCCGGGGCTGGCCCGTAGGGCGCCAGGTCCGTCTCCGGGTCGAAGAGGAACCTGCGCCAGTAGTCCTGCGACAGCATCGCCAGCCCCTCCCGCCAGACCCCGGTGCGGCCGGGCAGGTCGTCCAGCCCCCGGTTCCTCTCCTCCACAGCCGCCAGGTATGCGTCCAAATCCCGGCGGAAGGCGTCCACCGAGGGGTAGGACCGCTCCAGTACCCTCTCCAGCACGCCCACCCCAGCGTCGCGGACGCCTGCGTCCGGGGCGGCGGCGAAGGCCCCGAGCATCCCCCTGACCTGCTGGTCGAACTGGGGGACGTTGCGCATTCCTACCGGCTCCCGGTATCCCGCCACGTCGGCGGGCGGGACCTCGGGGACGGCGTAGAAGCGGAACACCTCGGCAAAGAAGTCGTGGAAGTCCTTGTCGCCGTCCCCGATGCTCACCACCCCCTGGGACGCACTCCCCTTGGCGGGCATCGCCCCGATGTCGATGATGGATATCTCCCCCGCCAGGGGGTCGTAGTAGACGTTCTGAGGCCGGGTGTCCAGCAGCAGGTAGCCCGCTTCCAGCAGGGCCTCCTCCACCTCCACGAGCTGCCGGTGGATGTCGAAGGGGCCCCGGGCGGCGTGCCGGGCCAGGGGATGGATGGCGAAGAGGCCCTGGGGCAGCCCCGTGGGCACGCCCTTGAACTTGTCTCTGATGTCGGCCGCCAGGGGGATGCCCCGGGCCCGCTGGTACACCAGCACCCAGTACTGCTGCTTCAGGGAGTCGCCGAAATACCCGTCGTGGTTTCCCCCCTCCACGTATCCCGCCAGGTGGGATATCCCCGGTATGGATGTCCCTATGGACGTGTGGACCTCGACCAGCCTCTGGGAGAGAAGGTCGATGGCCCCGTGGAACTGCCTGGTGATGTAGTCGGGGTTGGGCCGCTTGAGGACGACTGCGTCCCCCGTCTCAAGGTCCGTCGCCGCGTGGACCTCGTAGTCCGACCCCGAGCCGAGGAACCCGTCGAGACGGTACCTGTCTAGCTGGACCTGGTGCATATTCCGCCTTCCGCCGCCGTTCGCCGTCAGTATTCTGCCACTGGGCCGCTCGGCTGGCGCCGGCCTCAGGCCCCCGGCGCCAGGGCCTCCAGGGTCCGCATGGCCTCGTCGGGGGAGCACCCGTGGGGGAAGCTGACCACGGGCACGTCGGCCCCGGCGGCCCGGTAGGCGTCCAGCTTGGCCCTGCACTCGTCGGCGTCGCCCAGGACCGCGACCTTGTCCAGCATGTCGTCGCTCACCAGGGAGGCCGCGAGGGCCCGGTCGCCGGACCTCCATGCCCCTCGGATCCGGTCGCACTCATCCCGGTACCCGTAGCGGGAGAAGAGCCGGTGGTAGTAGTCGCCCATACCGCCGATGTAGTAGGCCATGTGGCCGCCCACCAGCCTTCGGCCCCGGTCCATCTCCTCGGAGTCGCGGGCCACGTGGCAGAGGATATACGGGGCCGTCGATACCTGGTCGATGGTGCGCCCGGCCCCTTCCGCCCCCGCCCTCACCTCGTCCTTCATCCCCGGCAGGTGGTCCAGGTGGACCCAGGTGGGCAGCCAGCCGTCGGCCAGCTCCCCGGTCAGCGCCAGGTTCCTGGGTCCAAGGGAGGCCACGTATATGGGGATGTTCGTTCTGACGGGCATGAAGGGCAGCCTGAACCGGGCCAGCCGGAACATCTCTCCCTCGAAGTCGACCCGCTGCCCCGAGAGGGCTAGGCGGATGATGCGGATGTACTCGGCGGTGCGCTCCAGGGGCCGCTGGTAGCTGACCCCGTGCCACCCCTCCACCACCCTCCTGCCGCTGGTGCCCAGCCCCAGCACGGCGCGGCCCCGGGAGACGATGTCCAGGGAGGCGATGCTCTGGGCGATCATGGCCGGGGTTCGGCTGAACACGGTGGCGATGCCCGTGCCCACCCGCAGGTTGCGGGTGTGGCAGGCGATCATGGTGAGCACCGTGAACACGTCCCGCCCCCACGCCTCCCCGGTCCACACGGTGTCGTAGCCAAGCTCGTCGGCCCGGGTGACCAGGGCGACGGTCTCCCCGTCGTCCACGTCCTGGCGTGTGCCGAGGGTCAGCCCCGCGCGGCGCATTTCAACGCCAGTCCTCGGCAACGCTCACGGGCCCGCTGTCCGGCAGGGCGGCCTGGGGGATCACGGGGCCAGGTGCTTGCGGAAGAACTCGTCGATGACGGCCGCGTGCTCGTGCTGGTTGGCGTCGTGTCCGTGGCCGTCGTACCCGTACATCCTCTTGTCCGTGCTGGAGATGTTCCGGAACATGGCGTAGCCGGTCTCCGGAGGGCAGGTGCTGTCCTGAAGCCCCACGCTGACGATGATGGGGCACTTGATGCGTTGGGCGAAGTTCACGCCGTCGAAGTAGGCCAGGGTCTCCTCCACCGCCTGCCCCTGGTCCGGGTGCATCCTCAGGTAGTCCCTTATCTCGTGGTACGGCCCCGAGTCGGTGAGCTCGATGGAGCCCAAGAAGTCGCACAGGTAGGGCGCCCCCGACGTGGCGGCCCTGACCTGGGGGCGCAGGGCAGTGGTGGTTATGGCCAGGCCGCCCCCCTGGCTGTGGCCCGTGACCCCGATGCGCGCCGGGTCCACCTCGTCGCGGCTCTCCAGGAAGTCGACGCCCCGGCATGCGTCCACGTAGAAGCCCCGGTAGCCGTAGGTGTTCCGGTCCACGATGCGGTGGGTCAGCAGGCCCGGGTAGCCGGGGTTGAACTGGCCGTTGCTCCTCAGCTTGCCCCTTGGCGCCACGCTGAAGGCCGCGTACCCCTTCTTGGACCAGTTCTTGAGGATGGGCGGCTCCATGATGTACCCCGGCACGTGCAGGATCGCCGGCAGCGGTCCGCTCTTGCCCTTGGGGACGCTGTACCAGCCGGAGATGCGCACCATGTCGATGCTGTCGTAGTGGACCGTGTAGACGTCCACGTCGTCCGAGGACCGCATGGGTTCGTGGACCACCTCCGGGTTCAGGGGTATCCGGGAGGCCCGGTCCATGACCTCGTCCCAGAAATCGTCGAAGTCGTCGGGCCTGTGTAGCTTGCTAACGTACTGGTCCGCGGCCGGTCTGGCCATCGGTCACCCCCTACTTTACCCTCTGGCCGGCCTGGAACACGGCGGCGACCCTGGTCAGGTCGTCCAGGTCCCGGCTGGGGTCTCCCTCCACCACCAGCAGGTCCGCCTCCTTGCCGGCCTCCAGGGTCCCGATGCTGCCCGGCAGGCCCACGGCCTCGGCGGCGTCCCGGGTCCCTGCCAGCAGCGCCTGCTTGGTGGAGAGCCCCACGGTCGTCAGGGCCTTCAGCTCCTCGTGGAACTGGCCGAAGGGGTAGGCCCCCCAGCCGCAGTCGGAGCCCCCGATGAACCGGGCCCCGGACTCGAACAGGGGGCGGTGCACCTCCAGGCGCCTGCCTACCCTGTACTTGCTGGCCTCCAGCAGGGTCTCCTCCTCCTGGTTTAGGCCCTCGCTCTCCTGCTTCTGCTCCAGGTGGCGGATCTGCAGCATGATTATCCAGAGGGTCGGGTTGACCCACACGCCGGACTCGGCGATGCGGTCGGCCAGCGCAGGCTCCAGGCTGATGGAGCCGTCCGGGTTCGAGAAGGTGCAGTGGATTATCATGTCCACGCCGGCGTCCAGGCAGTTGGCGATGGCCTGGACGGCGTGGGCGTGGGCGCCGACCAGCCTGCCCCGCACGTGGGCCTCGTCCACGATGGCCGCCAGCTCCTCCAGGCTGTAGGAGGCCCGGGTGGGGACGCTGTTCCTGGTGCTGCCCCCGCTGCTCATCACCTTGATATAGTCGGCGCCCTCGGCCACCAGCCTCCGCACCTCCTTGCGCACGCCGTCCACTCCGTCCGCCTGGGAGCCCATCATCCAGCAGTGGCCGCCGGTCATGGTGATGGGCCGGCCGCAGTTGACGATGCGCGGCCCGGGCACCAGGCCCCGCCGGATGCCCTCCTTCAGCGAGAAGGTGGTCCGGTTCCACCCGCCGTTCTCCCGCATGGTCGTGACACCGCTCTCGATGGCCAGGCGGGCGCTCTTGACCCCCTGGATCAGGTGGATGTCGTCGTCGTCCTCGTGGACGTCGTCCACCGACGAGCCGTCCCCCCGCATGTTGGTGTGGGTATGGCAGTCGATCAGGCCCGGAAGGACGGTGGCGTCGCCGAAGTCGTGCACCTCGGGCCGGGCTCCCTCGGGAAACGCCAGCTCGTGCTGGGGCGAGACGCGGGCGATGCGCCCGTTCTCCACCACCACCGCCATGTTCTCTCTGGAGGAGCCGTCGGTGCAGTCTATGAGCCTCGCCGCCTTGACCACGGTCAGGGAGCCGTTCGCTGAAGTCATCTTGCGCTCTCTCTCGTGTGTCACCCCACGACCAGCATCTCGTCCGTGCTGAAGCGCTTGGACAGCAGACGCGGTCCATCCTGGGTGAGCAGTATCATGTCCTGCAGGTGCCAGTACTTCACGTGGGGCTCCATGGCCAGCACCATCCCCTCCTCCAGCTCGTCGTGACAGTTGGGGACGATGTACGGCTCCTGCTGGTGCCACCAGGGGCCGACGCCGTGGCCGGCCAGGGACACCCGGTCTCCGTAGCCCGCCTCCCGGAACCTGGACTCGGCGAAGCGGTGCACGTCGCTGGCCTTGGCCCCCACCTGGCACTGGTCGATGGTGGCCCGGTAGATGTCCCTCATAATCCGGTAGGTCTTGACCTGCTCCTCCGAGGGCTTGCCCACCACGACGGTGCGCGACTGGTGGCCCGGGTACCCCTTGTAGAACGCGACGTAGTCGTTCCGGATGATGTCGCCCTGCTGGAACACCGTGTCGCCCTCGCCGCCGTAGATGACCGTGTTGCGGCTGGAGTTCAGGATTCCGTGGGCCCAGCCGCAGCCCCTGCGGATGCAGCTCTCCACGATGCGGGCGTGGACCTCCCGCTCCGTTTGCCCCGCCTGCACTGTGGCGAACACCTCCAGGTAGGCCTCGTCCAGGATGTCCGCGGCCTCCTCCAGGAGCCGCACCTCCCCCGGCGTCTTGATCCAGCGCACCTGGGCCATCATCCGGGTGCAGTCGAACAGCCGCGCGTTGGGCAGGTGGCCCAGCATCTCCTCCCACCGAGAGGCGCTGACGTAGGTCTTCTCCATGCCGATGAGCTCGCCGCCCAGCCCCAGCCTCTTCAGCACCTCGGCGGCCTTCTGGTAGGGCGACTCGGCGTAGTCGTCGTAGACCTCGACCTCTTCCAGCCAGCCGTCCCGCCGGGCCAGGGGGACGGTGTAGTGGTTCAGGACCTGCACGGGCTTGCCGTGGCGGGGCCAGACCAGGAGCACCTCCCGGGGCGAGTCGGGGAAGTCCAGGTGGCGCGCCAGGGTGCCCGGGTAGGCGAACCCGGCCAGGTAGGTGAAGCTCTTGCCCGACCGGAGGACCAGGGCCGCGCACCCTTCCCGGTCCATGAAGTCGTTGAGCCGGGCTACGTTGGCGATGATCTCTCTACCCGCTCCAGACATCTGGCGCCTCCCCCGTCGCCGGGCCCTCCCGGACGAGGAGAATTGTAGCGACGCGGCGTGGCAACGTCAAATGAGAGAGCCCCTACCCCGCCTCGTCGATGAACCCCAGCACCTGGTCGACGCACTCGTCGACCCTCAGCAGGTGGATCCCCGCGCCGATGCCCGGAAAGACCACCAGCCGGGCGTCGGGAAACCTGTCCCGCATGTCGGCCTGGGAGGCCAGGGGCCGGCCTATGGCCCTGTCCCCCACCATGATCAGCGTGGGCGTCGTGATGGCCGGGAGCATGTCGGTCATGTCCGCATCCTCGACGATGCGCATGATGGCCGCCGCCACGTTGCTGGGGGTCTTGGAGTGCTCCGCCAGGTGCCACTCGGCCAGCTCCGGCGGTGTGATCTCCGGGTCGAACCGCTGGGCGTTGGTCCGGATGAGCCACTGCTTCAGCCCGTCCCGCTCCACCGAGTCGGAGACGGTGCGGTCGCCGCGCTTCTCCCCCAGGAACAGGGGCGTGTTGATGACGGTGAGGGTCGCGGCCCGCTCGGGGTAGTCCAGGGCGAAGGCCATCCCCCAGACCCCGCCGGACTCGAAGCCCACGAAGTGGGCCCGCTCCGTGCCCAGGTGGTCCAGCAGGTTGGCCACGTCGGCCGCCATGCGCCCCGCGGACCATTCCGCCCCCTCGCCTGGGGCCGAGGAGAGCCCGCATCCCCGCACGTCGTACCTCACCACCCGGTACTCTCTGGAGAGGCCGGGCACCCACTGGGTCCACCATTTCATGCTGCGGGCGAACCCGTGGGCCATGACGATGGTCTCCGGCGGCTCCTTGAGCCACGGGTCCCGGAAGTCGTCCACGTGGTAGTGTATCTGGACTCCGTCGTCGGTCGTCATCTTGGGCATGTCGGGGGCCCTCCTCTCGTAACTTGGCTAGCGCCGGCTCCGTAGCTCTTCGATGGCCTCGGCCGGGTACACTCCAAGCTGCTGCGCCCGGTCCACGTCGGCCTGGGCCTCGTCGTACCGCCCCAGCCGTACGTAGCTCACCGCCCGGTTGTTGTACGCGAACCCCAGGTCCGGGGCCAGCCGGATGGCCTGGTCGAAGTCCTCTATCGAGCCCTCGAGCTGGCCCATGTCGAACCGCGCCGCGCCGCGCCCCAGGTAGCCGTCGGCGCTCTGGGGGTCCAGCCTCAGCGCCTCCTCGTAGCTGGCCTGGGCCAGGTGGGGCTGCTCCGTCATCAGATAGACCATGCCCTTGTTCAGGTGGGCGTCGGCGTCGGCGGAATTCAGCCGCAGGGCCGCGTCCATGTCCTCGATGGCGCGGTCGTAGATGGCCATGTTCAGGTAGGCCAGCCCCCGGTTGTAGTAGGCGTCGGCGAAGGTCGGGTCCAGCTCGATGGCGGCGTTGCAGGCGTCCAGGGCGCGCCGGTAGTCTCCCCTGTTGAGGCAGTCCCTCCCCTCGTCCTTCAGGGCCCTGGCGCGGGCAAGGCGCTGCTCCGGCGTCGCGGGCTCCGCAGCGGCCGTGTCCCGGGCAGCCTCCGTGCTCCCGTCCTCGGGCTGGGGGGCTTGGCCCAACGTGTCTCTGGCTTCGGGGAGGGAGAGGTCGACCTCGTGCCCCAGTCCGGCCTCCGGAGACGCCGGCTTGGAGCCGCCTCCGCCGAACATCCGCTTCAGCAGGCCCGGCTTCTTGAGCCGCTGGCCGCACAGGAAGCACGCCTTCGCGCCGTCGGAGTTCTCGGCCTGACACGACGGGCACTTGATCATGTGGGGGGTCCCTCCCCGGACTTGATGGCGTCCGTTACGATGCCCAGGGCGCGGCGTCAGGCATCCAGGTCCACCTCGACCTGCCCGTCCCGGACCCGTACCGGGTAGGTCCTGATGGGCGCCGTCGCGGGAGGGGCCACCGCTTTGCCGCTGGTCACGTCGAACCTGGCCCCGTGGCGCGGGCACTCGATGAGGTCGCCATCCAGGTCGCCGAACCCCAGGATGCCGCCGTCGTGGGTGCACATGTCCCGCACGGCGTAGATGCTCCCGCCCACGTTGCACAGCAGGACGTGCTCGCCCCTCCTGGGAGTGACCCTGACGGTCTCCCCAGGGGCGACCTCCTGGATGGATGCTACCCTGACGTATCCCTGTGTCACCGTCCCCCCCGCTCGTCCTTTCCCTCTGGCTTGCTGGTGAGGGCGGCGTTCCCCCACACCCATGCAGCCCATGCAGAAGGATACTATGGCGGCTGCGCTAATCGCAACGGACCTCCGGCGCCGGCCCGGCGCTGGCTGGTAGTCAGTGCTCAGGGCAGCCCCCCACGGGGCCCTCTGGTATACTGTTCCCGTCGGCCGCGTGGTCGACCTCCCATGAAGATACGAGACATACTGGCCGCAGGCAGGCGCACCATCTCCTTCGAGTTCTTTGCGCCCAAGACCGACCGGGGCGTCGAGTCCCTGTTCAGGGCCATCCGCGGCCTCGACGCCCACCGGCCCGACTTCGTGTCCGTGACCTACGGGGCCGGCGGGAGCACCCGCAACGAGACCGTGGACCTGGTCTCACGCATTAAGGCCGAGACCGGACTGGAGACCATGGCCCACGTCACGTGCGTGGCCCAGACCCGCGAAGACGTTCACGCCGTGCTGACGCAGCTGGATGAGTTGGGCGTCGACAACGTCCTCGCCCTCCGCGGCGACCCGCCCCGGGGCCAGGACTCCTTCGTGCCCGTGGAGGGCGGGTTCCGGTACGCCTCCGAGGTCATCACCCACATACGCAGGAGATTCGACTTCGGTGTCGGCGCGGCCTGCTTCCCCGAGGTCCATCCCGAGTCCGTGGACGTCGCCTCGGACATGGCCCACCTGAGGGAGAAGGTGGACTCGGGCGCCGACTACCTGATCACCCAGCTCTTCTTCGACAACCGGGACTTCTTCGACTTCATGGACCGGGCCAGGGGCGTCGGCATCCGGGTGCCCGTTCTGGCGGGCATCCTGCCCATCCTGGCCACGGCCCAAATACGCCGGTTCGCCTCCCTGTGCGGGGCCACCATCCCCCCGGCCCTGGACAGGGAGCTGGAGAAGTACGTGGACGACGACGACGGCGCCCGGGAGCTGGGGATCGAGTACGCCGCCCGGCAGGTGGAGGAGCTCTGGCGGGCCGGCGTCGACGGCATCCACTTCTACACCATCAACCGCAGCCTCTCCGTGTCCCGGGTCCTGGAGGCCGTCGGCCTCCCCGAGACCCCCGACTAGGCCCGCCTGGCCTCAGCCACCATCGGCAAGTACGGTCTCATCCAGGGTCTTGACCAGCTCCCCGACACCCACCAGGTATCTCTTGACCAGCCCTATGTCCAGCCAACCTTCGTAGAAGTTGCTGTGCAGGCTATTGGCCAGTCCGAAATTCACCTTGAGCTGGTCGTCGTCCAGGCCTGATACCACTCGAAACACTTCTTTGTGCCCGTGATGCGCTAGTCCGTTGCGCACGGCGACCGCTTTGACCATCTGAGCGGCTGCGCCCCAGCCCTTCTCGGACGCTTGCGGCAGGTCGCCCTTTTCCAGCTCCTCTTGAGCTTGCTGCCAGAATATCATGGCCCGGTCCCTGTAGGTCTTGTAGGATGGCGTGGATGTATCCATCACTCACCTCTACACCATGATGATGCAGACCCGCCCACACCGTCAACTCCTGATGGGTTTCTATCCACTGCCGTCGTCGGGCTGCCGTTGGTACACCTGGATGCGGTAGCGGGCGCTCTCCACCACGAACATCCTCCCGGCCCCGTCCAGCTTCACCGACGTGGGGCCCCAGAACAGCTTCTCGATGCTCGCCGACTGCTCCCGGAAGTATTCGGGGGAAGATGGGTCCGTGTCGGGCTCCGGTTCCATGTCGGCCTTGCCCCGCTCCTCCAGCTCGTCCTGGTTGGCGACGAAGTAGTCCCGGGCCCACCTGTTCAGGCCCGACTCCCCCCGGAACCGGGCCACGGACCCTCCGTCGGGACCCAGGACCTGGACCCGCTCGTTGCCCCAGTCGGCCACGTATACGTACCCGTCCTCGTCGACGGCCACCCCCGCCGGCCTGCGAAACTGGCCTTCGCCCACCCCGGACGATCCCAAGGTGGCCAGGTGCCCGCCGTCGACGTCGAACTTCTGGATGCGGTCGTTGCGCCAGTCGGCCACGTACACCTCCCCGCCGGCGGCCACCGCCACGCCCCAGGGCATGTTGAGCTCCCCGTCCCCGGTCCCCGGGCGTCCCCAGCCTCCCAGGTAGCCTCCCTCGGGCGTGTAACGCTGCACCCGGCTGTTGAGCCCGTCCACCACCACCAGGTTGCCCTCGGGGTCGAAGGCGATGCCCGCAGGCCGGTCGAACTCCCCCGGGCCGGTGCCCTTGCGGCCCCATTTGGCCAGGAACCGGCCCGACTTGTCGAAGATAGAGACCCGCTGGAGGGCCTCGTCGGAGATGTAGACGTTCTCGTCCCGGTCCAGGGCGATGGCGGCGGGCCACATCAGGTGGCCGTCGCCGCTGCCCCCCGTGCCGAACTTGCCGATGTATTCCTCGTCCACCGTGCACACGGTGACGTGCTTGGCCAGGAGCCTCGCGGCGGTGTCCGTGTCCCCCCGGTTCACCACGTACAGGACGCCGTCGCGCCCCAGGGCCACGTCCACGGGGTCGTTGAACCCCCTGCCGCCCTCGCCGCCGCCGAAGAAGCCGACGGTGTGGCTATACCGGTAGGAGGGCGCCGTACTCACGTCGAGAAACCCCCACAGAGCCGCCCGGCATCACGCCAGCTGGTACTCTCGTGTCGACACTATCATCTGCAGCAGCTCCCGGACGCGGCGGGCGGAGGCCTCGTAGCCGGGGCCTGGGTCGAAGCGGAGGGGGCCGCCGGCGTCGGCGTGGCCGACCAGCTCCGCCCGGGTGGCTGGGGACACCTGGATGGGGCCCATCAGGTCCAGGCACTGGTCCACCACCTCTTCGGGAGAGAGGGCGGCCCCGGAAGCCGCGATCCTGTCGACTATGGCCTGCACCCCCGGCCTGTTCTCGGCGGAGAGCTCCTCCACCGCGAAGTTGACCCGGTCCACCAGGCTGCCCGTGTACACCCACTCCAGGCCCGTGTGCCACCCCTCCACGCTGGGCGGGTTCAGCAGGCTCTGGCCCATGTACTGCACCTTGGCCGCAAGCTGGGCGTCCTCCACCCCGGGGAACCTGTGCCCCCCGGCCATGCGCGCCGTCCCCACGATCAGCTCGGTGGGGCTCTTCACCTTCCGGAACACGGCCTCCTTGAAGAAGTCCGAGTTGAACATGACCCGCAGTACCGAGCGGACCTCGTAGCCGTTGTCGAAGTAGGCGTCCATCATGGTCCGTATGGCCCCCGGGTCCCGGGGCGGGACCGTCTCCCACCCCGGCACCTGGGGCTCGTCGGCCACGAAGAAGCTGTACAGGTGCCGGCACAGGAACCGGGCCGTGGCCTCCTGCCGGCAGACAAGGTCTATGATGTCCTCGCCGTTGAAGCTCCCCGTGTGGCCCAGGAACCGCTTCGCCGTGGCGTCGTGGTCCTCCTCCCGGTACTGGAACTGCCAGTCCAGGCGGCCGAAGGGCCACACCGAGTCCCTGGCCACCCTGGCCGCGTGCAGGTCCGCGTTGCGGATGGTCCAGCCCGTGAAGGCCCGGGAGGCCTCGAACACGTCCTCCTCAGAGTAGTTGCCCACCCCCATGGAGAACAGCTCCAGCAGCTCCCGGCCGAAGTTCTCGTTGGGCTCGTGCCGGTGGTTGTCCTTGTTGTCCAGCCAGAAGATCATGGCCGGGTCCCTGGCGATGCGGACCAGCAGGTCCTGGAAGCTGCCCATGCCGTGCCGGCGGAACATCTCCACCTGGTTCAGTATCGCCTTGGGCTGGTTCAGCTTGAAGTAGGCCGTGGCGAAGATGCCGTGCCAGAACAGCGCCATCTTCTCCTCCAGGGGCCTGCGGGTGTTGATCATCCGGCACAGCCAGTAGGCCTGGCAGCTATCCAGCAGCAGCAGGTTGTTCTGGCCCACGTGGTACCTGCGGACCACGTCCTCCTCTTCCAGGGAAGGGGGCGTCTCCCCTGGGTCCAGCAGCTCCTCCACCACCGCCTCGTAGCCCCGGGCCGCGTACCGCTCCAGCTCCTCCCGGGTAGCGCCGAAGCCCGCGCGGCGCATGAGGTGGGCCATCTGGGCGATGTCGCTGCCGGGCATTGCCTGCCTCCCGGGCGGGTGTATACTGACGGCGGCAAGGACCGGCCGCCGCGCACCCGCGTCTTGCGGGCATTCTAGCATAGCCGGGAGGAGATGGCATGGACAGTGGGGACATCATCCGGCTCACCGCATCCGAGCTGGCGAGGCTGATAGAGAAGCGGGAGGTCTCCCCCGTGGAGGCCGCAGAGGCCTACCTGGACCGCATCGACGCCGTGGACTTCAAGTTCAACGCTTACCTCACAGTGACCCGGGAGGAGGCCCTGCGGGCGGCCCGGGAGGCGGAGGAGGCCATCGGCAGGGGCGAGTACCGGGGTCCCATGCACGGCATCCCCTACGCGGTCAAGGACCAGCTATGGACCAAGGGCATCCGCACCACCGGAGGCTCCTTCATAGCCGGCGACCTGGTCCCCGACGAGGACGCCACGGCCATAGCCAACATGAAGAGGGCCGGGGCGGTACTGCTGGGCAAGGCCAACATGACCGAGTTCGCCATAACCGGCGCCAGCCACCGGTACAGCAGCCCCCGGAACCCCTGGGACCTCAACCGGTTCACCGGCGGCTCCAGCGGCGGCTCGGCGGCGGCCGTGGGCGCGTTCATGTCCGCCACCTCCCTGGGGGAGGACACGGGAGGCTCCATCCGGGGCCCGGCAAGCTGGAGCGGCGTGGTGGGCCTCAGGCCCAGCCTGGGCCGGGTCAGCCGCTACGGCCTCATGCGGGGGGTTTGGTCCATGGACACCGTCGGCCCCATCTCCCGCACCGTGGAGGACGCCGCCATCACCCTGGGCGCCATCGCCGGCCACGACCCCAGGGACCCGTACACCTGGGACGCCCCGGTGCCCGACTACCGGGCGGCCCTGAGCGGAGACCTCCAGGGCCTCCGCGTGGGGCTGGTGACCGACCAGATGGACGACCGCGACCTCACGGCCCCCGACGTGGAGGCGGCGATACTGAAGGCCGCCTCCGTCCTGGGGGAGCTGGGCGCCTCGGTGGAGGAGTTCTCCATGCCCCTGGCCGCGGACGCCGGCACCATCTCCAGGATCATCATGGCCGTGGAGCCCTCCTTCGACCAACGCGAGTGGGTCCGAGAGAGGCCCCAGGACTACGGGCACGAGGCCAGGATGCTGCTTCTGCTGGGGAGCCTGATCCCGGCCCAGGCCTACTACAAGGCCCAGAAGCTCAGGAGCATGGTCCGCCGCAACCTGATGGAGTCCATGGAGCGGTACGACGTCCTGGTCTCCCCCACCTACGGCAAGACCGCCCCCCTGATAAGGGACGACGTAGTGATAACCAGCAAGGAGATGGCCGTCAGCGAGCAGCCCTACCTGGTGCGCCGCATCATCAACCTGGCCAACGTCCCGGCCGTCTCAATCCCCTGCGGGTTCGACTCCGCCGGGCTGCCCATCGGCCTGCAGATCGGCGGCCGCGCCTTCGACGAGGCCACGGTGCTCAGGGTGGCCCACGCCTACGAGCAGGCGACCTCGTGGCACAAGGAGCGTCCCCCCGAGGCGTGAGACCCCAAGGAGACGACGACTCGACATGCTGGACCGGACGTCAAGACGGCGTAAGGATGCCTTGGAGGAGGAGCTTGGGGAAGCCTTCAGAGGCGGGTGGAGGGTCGAATCCCGGGGAGAGTATCAGGCCGTGCTGGTGCACGGGAGCCCGGTCAACCATACCCTGCACTTGCTGCTGAGTCTCCTTACCGCCGGCTTGTGGCTGGTAGTGTGGCTGATTCTCGCCGTCACAGGCGGCGAAGACCGGGTGCTGATCCAGGTGGATGAGCGGTGCCGGATATCGACCCATGAGATATGACGTCGCACAGCGCGTAACGGTCAGGATAGTCGACATCCGGGTTACGGTCTAAGAATAGTCTGAACAAGTTCATCCCGAGGGAGTTCAGAGGGCAACTTCCCTCTGGGAATGGTCTGAATAAGTCCGCAGGCGGTCCACCGGTGGGCGGGGCTTCCTTGCCCGCGCGGAGCGAGGGGTGGGCGGGTGGGCCCAACAACCCGGGGAGGGGCCTGACTTAGATGCTGCCGTCTATGATCACGTCCAGCAGCGCAGGCTTCCCCGAAGCCAGGGCCTCGGTCAGGGCAGGCCCGATCTCCTCCGGGTCCTCGATGGTGCGGCCTCGCACCCCCATGGCGTTGGCGATGGCCGCCATGTCCAGCAGGATGGGAAAGTCCATGGCGATGTACCGGCTGGAGGCGTCCTCTTCGCCCAGGATGTGGGTCTTGTACCGGTCCATGTTCAGCTTCAGGATGCGGTAGGAGCGGTTGTTGCATATCACGTAGACCACGGGGATGTTGGAGTTGGCCGCTGTCCACAGCCCCTGGACCGTCATCATCGCGCTGCCGTCTCCCAGGATGCCCACCACCGGGCGGTCCGGGTGGGCCAGCTTTATGCCCAGGGTGCTGCCCATGCCCCACCCGATGGCCCCGCCCCGCTCGCTGTGGATGCTGCCGGGCTCGCTGAACTCCATGGCGCCGTGGATGGCGTCCCGGGAGGTGATGGAGTCGTCGGAGATGACGGCGTCCGGGGGCATCGCCTTCCACAGCTCAGTCATCATCCGCTCGGGGGTCATGGGCCTGGCGTCCCACCGGTCTCTCAGGCCCCGCTCCCAGCCGGCCTGGGCCTCCGCCTTCTCCGACGCGATGGACGACGCCCGTCCCTGGGCCGCCTCCCTGGCGGAGCCCGGCAGCGCCCCCTCCAGGGCCTCGCATAGCTGCCCCAGGCCCACCTTCGGGTCGGCGATTATCCCTATCTCCGTGGGCTCGCTCTTGCCCACCTCGGCGTACGCCGAGTCCAGGTGTATCAGCCGCGTGTCCCTTCCCAGGGCCGGCCCCGAGACGAAGAAGTACCCGGAGAAGACGTTGGCCCCCACGGCCAGCACCACGTCTCCCTGGGACAGGGTCGCCCGCCCCGGGGGCAGCGCCGGGTTGACCCTGCCCATGAACTGGGGGTGCCCCGTGGGGAAGTTCATCTCGGCGTAGGAGGACGCGTACACCCGCGCTCCCAGCAGCTCCGCCAGGCGCACGGCTTCGGCGGCCCCCCGGGACTGCCCCAGCCTGTCGCCCACGACCATGACGGGCCGCGACGCCCCGGCCAGGACCCGGGCGGCGGCCTCCACGGCCTCCGGGTCGGCGGACGTGCGGAAGTAGCCCCTGGTCAGGGGCTGGACGTCCACGTCCGCCTCGTCGTCCAGGGCGTTGGCGGAGAACCCCACGAATACGGGCCCCGCCGGGGGAGTCCTGGCCTCGTTGAAGGCGCGACGCATCACCCCGGGCACCTGCTCGGGGTGGGTCACCTCCACGCTCCACTTGGTGAAGAGCCGGACCATCTCCGTCAGCTCGGTGCGACCCTCGGCCAGCTTGCGCACGTCCTTGTTGCCCGAGGTGAGGACCATCGGGGTGTTCCCCTCCCACGCGTGGTGCAGCAGGCTGATGCCGTTGGCCAGCCCCGTCTCGATGTGCAGGTTCACGAAGGAGGGCCTCCCCGTGGCGATGGCGTAGCCGTCGGCCATGCCCATGGCCACGCCCTCCTGGGTGGTCAGCATGTACTCGATGTCCGGGTACTCCTCCAGGGCGTCCATTATGGGCGCCTCGCTGGTCCCCGGGTTGCCGAAGATGTACCTGACTCCCTCGGCCCTGAGCACCTCCATGAGCGCCCGCTTGCCCGTCATACGTACCATGGCTCTCCCTCCTGACTGTGGACGGACTAAGCTTATCCCTTTTGATGTGTTTTCACAATCGGCCCCGCCCCGAGCGTCGCGCCCTGCCCTCCGCGATGGCGGTGGCCGGCCCCGGCCCAGAAACCACGCACCATGTCGTCCCGGCGAAGGCCGGGACCCAGGGGCGGGGTGAGGGACCCTTCCAACAAACAGGGCATCGACGGTCTCGCCGTCGGACCCCGGGGTGACACGTGCGTGGGTTTCGCAACCCGATGACCAAGGTGCAGAGCCCGGTTCCGTTTGCCTCCTAGGTGTGCCGTTGACTAAGATGCACAGAGAGGGCAATAGAGTGGCAGATAAGAAAATCATGGAAACGCCAGACTTCATTAAGGGTCTGCTGAAATCAGCGGATGCGGTTGACAAGGCGTTGGACCCTAGCAAAATCCCGCCCCGGTATCTGCTGAACAAGCTGACTTATGCGAAGCTGGAAGAGATGCCGCCCGCAGAACGCCGGGAATTGGGCATATATCAGGCGCGAGTTGTGTTGATCGTGTTGGCGGTGGAACTAGCACTCAAATTTCTTTGGGAACGAGAGAAGGGCAACCCAGCGGGGAACCAGCACGACCTAGATGCGTTGTTCAAAGGACTATCATGTCCCCTTCGGGTTCAATTACAAGATGAATACTGGAAACAAGCGAACTCGCCTCCTTACGGGTGGGAAACCCTCCAACAGGTGTTCGAGCGTTGCAAGGGTGCTTCTATCCAGTGGAGGTATCTGGTAGAGAAGCCGAACTTTCCAACATACGTCATGCATGCAACTTACCTGAAATACGCCGCCTTGACTGTCCTTCAGGTGAGTAAGCAATTCGCCCCCAAGTAGGACCTACTCAGCCATCGCCTTAGAGGCAGTTGGCTGAGAGTTACAGAGCGTACGAGGATGACGGCGGATAGGCTGGCGTAGTGCCTGTAGCGTCAGGCTTAGGCATTCGGGTGTTATGGTAGAATCCGGGCCATGCGGATGCTCATGGCCTTACCCTTCATGCTCTATTTGCCCATGGCCTGCACCGACGCAAGCCCGTCGCCTGCGCCCACTTTACCGGACATTGGGTCCACCGTCGAGGCGGCCGTAGCTGCGGCCCTACCGACGGAAACGCCGACGCCAACGCCAGACATAGACGCTACCGTCGAGGCCGGCATGGCTGCCACAATCGCCGCCATGCCTACTCCCACCGCGACACCAGCGCCCACTCCCACCGCGACACCAGCGCCCACGGCGACGATGGGGTTCAGTCTAGGTCTAGCAGACTACCCCAATATCTATCCGGCATTGACGGCCGGCACCATACCACAGGATATCCTGGACGAGTTCGCCGCCAACAACATCCAGCTGCCCGACGACGCCGAGCTCGTCCCTGTGTTCCCTGGATTCGAGTGGACCATCGAAAACACGCCCTTCAAGGAGCTCCGCATCCAGGCCGCCGCGGGTGAGGTGCACGTGGAGATCTGGGGCTTGGGCCCGCCGACATTGGCGCCCACTACAACGCCGGCACCCACCGCCGCGCCGTCTCCAATGGGCGCCCCGCTCCATGCCGAAGACCTCGCCCCCCTTGTGCAACGTGTCAGGCCGGCGGTGGTCAGGGTGCGTCAAGGGGGAAGCGTTGGGTCAGGTGTCATCTTCAAGACCGAAGGACAAGAGGCATACGTCCTGACCAATGATCACGTCATCGACAGCCCTCGCGACCGTACGACTGTAATCGTCAATGACCAGACGTCATACGTAGCAACCATCCTGGGGCAGGACGAGCGCCGCGATCTAGCCGTGCTGCGGATATGCTGCGGGCGCTTTACTACGTTGCCCCTGGGCGCTGTGGCGGACATCGCGGCCGGCCGGCAGGTGCTGGCGATGGGGTATCCCCTGGGCTTGGAGGGGGAAGCTACGATCACCATCGGGATCATCTCGGCTGTCCGCTTCAACCGAGGGACCGACACGTGGGACATCCAGACCGACGCGGCCATTAACCCAGGAAACAGTGGCGGCCCCCTGCTTTCGATGGATGGAGAGATACTTGGAATCAATACTCGCAGCATCGACCGAAGCAACGCCGGTCGACCTGTTGAGGGCCTGGGCTTCGCCGTGTCGGTGCAGACCATCTACCAGCATATCGAGCGACTATCCAGACGGGCTGCAGTCGTCCCTATTCCCCCGGCTATCCCTACGAGGGCTCCCGAGCCCACGGCCATCCCCACACCCACGAGGGTTCCCACGCCCACGGCCATACCTACACCCACGAGGGTCCCCACACCCACTCGGGTCCCAGTACTGGGGGAGGACTACTTCACCCGAGGGTCGTCCCAGGATGTTGTCTTACACGTCCAGGGAACGCCAACCCGAATTGATTTCTTCCTTGACGAAGAGCGGTGGTACTACGGTGATGATTTGACCAGGGTGGTCTTTTCCCGGGAGGGGCTGGTTAAGGAGTGGGACAACTACAACGGTACGTTGAGGGTTCGCCTAGTGCCGACGACCAGTGAGCCAACGACCGTCAGGTACTTCACGCGAGGGTCGTCTCAGGACGACGCCTTGCACGTCCAAGGGACGCCAACCCGGATTGATTTCTTTCTCGACGAGGAGCGGTGGTATTACGGTGATGATTTGACCAGGGTGGTCTTTTCCCGGGAGGGGCTGGTTACGGAGTGGGACAACTACAACGGCACGTTGAGGGTTCGCCTGGTGCCGACGACCAGTGAGCCAACGACCGTCGGGTACTTCACGCGAGGGTCGTCTCAGGACGACGTCTTACACGTCCAGGGGACGCCAACCCGAATTGATTTCTTTCTCGACGAGGAGCGGTGGTATTACGGTGATGATTTGACCAGG
Source organism: Dehalococcoidia bacterium (assembly GCA_965207305.1). GTDB lineage: Bacteria > Chloroflexota > Dehalococcoidia > Lucifugimonadales > JAGWBF01 > JAGWBJ01. Next base: position 1,485,193 of record CBDBMB010000004.1, read on the forward strand.
GTGGTATTTTCGCGGGAGGGGCTGGTCACGGCGTGGAACAATTACAATGGCGGGTTAAGGGTACGATAAGATAACCACTCCCCAGTACGGGGCGAAACGCCCCACCGGTGGGACGAGTCCGACGCGAAGGGAGCCGTCGTGTCCAACAACAGAGTTACCGTCGGCAACGTGGAGATCGTGTCCCTGTCCGACGGGCGGGTCGAGTCTCCAGCGGAGGTCTTCTTCCCGGCCGTCGACCCGGCCGCGCTGAAGCCCTACGCCGGCCTGTTCACCGCCCAGGGCACAGTGGCGGCCAACCTGGCCTCTTTCCTCGTGCGCGGGGAGGGCCCCACCGTGATGGTGGACACGGGCCTGGGCCCCGACAAGCAGGAGCCCCGGGACAAGATATTCGGCCTGCTCATGGAGGACATGAAGGCCAACGGCGTCACCGTCGACGAGGTGGACCTGGTGGTGCTCACCCACGTCCACCGGGACCACGTGGGCTGGAATCTGGTGCGGGAGGGCGGGTCGGTCCGCCCCACCTTCCCCCGCGCCCGCTACCGCGCCCCCAGGGCCGACTGGGAGGCGCTCCAGACCCCCGAGGGCGCCCGAATGTTCCCCCACGTCGCCGAGCAGGTGTACGAGCTGGACCGCCTGGGAGTCCTGGACCTCATCGAGGGGGAGGAGTCCCTCACCCCTGTGATGACGTCCCTTCCCACGCCTGGCCACACGCCGGGGCACACCAGCCTGCTGATAGCCTCGGCGGGAGAGAGGGCCATCATCCTGGGCGACGCGGCCCACCACCCGGTGCAGGTGCAGGAGCCCGACTGGAGCCCCTTCGTGGACGTGGACCCGGACCACGCCCGCAGGACCCGCCGGCCGCTGATGGACCGGCTGGAGCGGGAGGGGCTGTTGGTCGCCGTGCCCCACTTCCCCGCCCCCGGCTTCGGCAGGGTCGTCAGGGTGGAGGGGAGACGGGTCTGGCAGCCCTGGTCATGTGATGTGTGAGCTAAGGACGGTCGGGGGCCGCGCTTACAAATTCGAGGGCGGGGACTGGAACGGAAGTATCCGCATCAGCCAATAGCGTAAGGTGCTCGATGACCGCTTCTTGTATCACGGTCTTGGTTTCTTCCTCAGTATCCCCGGCAGCTATGCAGCCAGGTAGCTCGGGCAGATACGCGGCATAGCCATTGTTGCTCTCTTCGATGATGATTGTATATGCTGCCACCTTACCGGTCATCTCTCGACTATCCAGTCCCGCCTGTATCTTGGGGTTGCCGTCGCCGATAACGCATGGGCCTAACGGCAAGCAATCCCCGGGCGACCTGTTGCGCGGCTTATCTGGCCGCTTGGCGGCGGTATCTGAGCCTGCGCGGGCGGTAAGGGTTCTTGTTGGCGTTGCTGCCTGCCCGAGACGCTAAGTCGTTCTGGTTTGATTCTAGGTGCACCAGGCTGACAAGGTCCTGAAAATCGTTGACCATACGACGAACTTCGCGCTCGTTCTTGTCGATGAGTTCTTTCAGGTAGGCCTCGCCCTGTGCGGCGTCTTCGCGCGTTTCCACGTCTTCGAACCAGACGAGTAGGGGGTTCTTGCCGGCAGTGCTTCTGGTCTTGCCGTCGCGGTGTTCACCCATGCGCTCCCTGAGTTCTCGGGTATGTCCTGCATAGAACTTTCCGCCGTCCAGCTTCAGGATGTAGATGAAAAAGACGTCGCCTTCCTGGTCCGCAGCATCCCACTTGGGGTTTGACTCGGGTTCGTACCTGCTCGGGCGGGCACTGCGTGCAGCCTGGCTCCTGCTGGCGTTGCAGTTGCGGCAGAGAGGGAAATTGGCGGCCTTGTATTGTCCGCATCTGGGGCACTGGTCGATCTCGCCATTCTGCTTGGCGGAGTTGTGTGCAATGCAGAGATCGAACCATGGCGGGATGGCCTCGCCACAATCTTGGTATCCGCAGGCTTTGCCTGATCGCCTGGTGGTCATTTGGCCGCCTTTTACGTAAGAGCGACTGGTTCTCCGGGTGGTGAGGGCAGAATGTGAGGGTCTGTGCTGCTCTTGTCAGTCAATGGTCATATCTGGTCGATGTCATTCTATCATGGCCATGCGCTACGATGAAACGGAACCGCGTTAGTCTACCTCCCGCCTCTGTTGCGCGCCCCTGTGGCCGGTGGTAGACTCACCGCACCACGCAGATAACGGGAGGCGCACATGGACCCGGCCAGCACCATGGTCCCGGGCATCTCCAGGGACGACCTGGACACCCCGGCTTTCCTCATCGACTTGGACGTCATGGAGGCCAACATTCAACGTATGGCCGACTACTTCGCCTCCCGGCCCGTCGATGTGCGCCCCCACATGAAGCACCACAAGACCCCCGCCATCGCCCACAAGCAGATCGCCGCCGGCGCCATCGGCGTCTGCTGCCAGAAGCTGGGCGAGGCTGAGGTGATGGCCGCCGGCGGCATCCGCAACATCCTCATCACCTACGAGATCGTCGGTGCCTCCAAGATCAGCCGCCTCATGGCCCTCTGCCGGCACGCCGACATGATGGTCACCGTCGACGACGCCGGCAACGTGCGCGACCTGTCCGAGGCCGCCCAGGCCTCCGGCGCCTCCCTGGGGGTCCTGGTGGACGTGGACTGCGGCCAGCACCGCTGCGGCGTGGAGCCCGGCGAGCCCGCCGCCCGCCTGGCCCAGGCGGTGGCATCCGCCCCCGGACTCCGCTTCCGGGGCATCTGCGGCTACGCCGGCAACATCCAGGGCGTCGAGGAAGACGAGCGGCGGACCATGATGGACGTGGAGGCCATGCAGAAGGTGGACTCCAGCGTGGAGGCCGTCCGCAACGCGGGCCTGGATGTGGAGATAGTCAGCGCCGGCGGCACCGGGACCTACCAGCTGACGGGCAACCACCCCGGCATCACCGAGGTCCAGCCCGGCTCCTACGTGCTCATGGACGCCCAGTACCGGCGGGTCCTCACCGACTTTGACGTGGCGGGCACCGTCCTGGCATCGGTCATCAGCCGCCCCGCCCCCGACCGGGCCGTGCTGGACAGCGGCATGAAGGCCGTCTCCACCGACCAGTGGCCCCCCGTGTGCAAGTCCGTGGAGGGCGTGGAGTTCGCATCGGCCTCCGACGAGCACCTGGTGGCCACCCTCACCTCCAGCGACGCCCGCCAGCTTCGCCCAGGCGACAAGATAGAGATCATCCCCGGGCACAACGACACCACCGTGAACCTCCACTCCCACTTCCACGCCCTGCGCAAGGGGAAGCTGGAGACGGTGTGGGAGGTCGGGGCGCGGGGACGCATACGTTGACGGAAGCGGGCCCGACGCCCGACTGGCCCCGCATCAGGACCGAATACCCCACCCTGGCGCGGAAGACCTACCTCTCCTCCTGCTCCCTGTGCCTGCTGTCCGACCGGGTGCGCGGCGCCCTCCATCGGTACATAGACTCATGGTCCGAGCACGGGGCCGCGGCCTGGGTGCCCGGCTGGATGGAGGAGATCCAGGCGGCGCGCCGGGAGTTCGCCGCCGTCATCAACGCCGGCGAGGACGAGGTCGCCGTCATGCCCAGCATCTCGGCCTGCCTCGCCGCCATATCCTCCAGCCTGGACCTGTCCGAGGGCGACCAGGTGGTCACCACCGAGCTGGACTTTCCCACCGTGGCCCAGTCCTTCCTGGCCCGCGCCCGCACCGGCGTGGAGACGCGCATCCTCCGGTCCAGCGACAGGGTGAGCATCCACTTGGACCAGTTCGACGCGGCCATAGGAGAGCGGACGGCCATCGTGGCCACCAGCCGGGTCTACTTCACCAGCGGCTACATCCAGGACGTGGCGGCCGTCGCCTCCATGGCCCATAGGAAGGGCAGGTTGCTCCTGGTGGACGACTACCAGGCCACGGGCCAGGTGCCCATCGACGTGAAGGCCGCGGGCGTCGACATCCTCCTCAGCGGCGGCCTCAAGTGGCTCCTTGGGGGGCCCGGCATAGCCTACATGTACGTCCGCCGGGACCTGGTGCCCCGGCTGTCGCCCACGGTGGCCGGCTGGTTCGGCAACCGGCACCAGTTCAGCTTCAACCCCCACGAGATGGTGTTCCGGGACGACGCGGGCCGCTTCGAGACGGGCACCCCGTCGGTGGCGGCCGTTTACTCCGGGGCCGAGGGGCTGCGCATCGTCAACGAGCTCTCCTCCGAGGCCATACGTGGACGGACCTCGGAGGTCGCGTCGTACCTGGTAAGCCGGCTGCGAGAGGAGGGGTTCCGCCTGCGGACCCCCGACGACCCGGCCCGCCACGCCAGCATAACCATGGTGGAGGTGGAGGACCCCCAGGTCGCGGTGGCTGGCCTGGCCCGTCGCGACGTTGTCGCGGACGCCCGCCCCGGCGCAGTGCGGATATCACCTTACTTCTACAACAACCTGGAGGACATCGAGATCGCGGTCTCGGCCCTCGTGGAGGTCCGGGAGGAATTGGGCGGCTAGGTGCCCTGAGCGGTCAGGGCGCCAGGCGTCGGACGGTCCACACGCCGCCGTCTTTCCGATACTCCAGCCGGTCGTGCATCCTGTGGGGCCTCTGCTGCCACAGCTCCACCACCTCCGGGACCAGGCGGTAGCCGCCCCACCAGTCGGGCCGGGGCGGGGACTCCCCCAGCTCGGCCTCGAACCTCCGCCACCGGGCCTCCAGCCACGGCCTGCCCTCGATGGTCCGGCTCTGGGGCGACGCCCAGGTCTCCAGGCGGCTCTCCCGCGGGCGGGTGTCGAAGTACGCGTCCGACTCCTCGGGCGAGATCCGCTGGATGGCCCCCTCCACCCGCACCTGCCGCTCCGACACGGGCCAGTGCAGGGCGAAGCTGCCCCGGGGGTTCTCCTCCATCTCCCTCGCCTTCCGGCTGGTGTAGTTGGTGTAGAACACGAAACCCCGCTCGTCCACGCTGCGCAGGATGACGAAGCGCACCGACGGGCGGCCGTCCTTGGTCGCCGTGGCCAGGGCGATGTGCCCTGTCTGGGGCTCCCCCGCCTCCCGGGCCTCGTTCCGCCAGCGCACGAACTGCTCGATGGGGTCGGGCAGGACCCCCGTCTCCAGAAGCTCCATGATGGGCTGATTCTAACCCCCGCGGGAAACGGGGGCAACCGGGGCGCGACTCCCCCCGGATGTGTTAACCTGCTGGGGAGGTCCGACTTAGACGACGCAGGGGGGAACGAGCATGGATACAGTGGGATTCGTGGGACTGGGCAAGATGGGCACGCCCATGGCGGTCAACATACAGAAGGCAGGCTATCCCATGGTGGCCTACGACCTGCGGGAGGAGGCCGCCCGGCCCCTCCTGGACGGCGGCGCCCGCCTGGCCGGCTCCCCGGCGGAGGCTGCCCGCCTCAGCGACGTCCTCATCACCTCCCTTCCCAGGCCCCAGGCGGTGGACGCGGTGGTCAACGGCCCCGAGGGGGTGCTGGCGGGCATCCGCCGGGGCAGCGTCTACATGGACATGTCCACCTGCAACCCGGAGCTCATTCGTGGCCTGGAGCCGGCCTTCCGGCAGAGGGGCGTGCACGTGGTCGACGCGCCGGTGCTGGCCAGCCCGCCCGAGGCCGTCTACAGGGAGGTCACCGTGATGGTCGGGGGAGAGAGGGCCGTCTTCGACCGGCTGCGCCCCATGCTGGAAGCCTTCGCCGACCAGGTGATATACGCCGGCGGCCTGGGGTGCGCCAGCGCCTGCAAGCTGGTGCACAACATGGCCAGCATCGCGGCCCAGCAGGTGGTGGCGGAGGCCCTGACCCTTGGGATGAAGGCGGGCGTCGACCTGGACGTGCTGCTGGACGCCGGCCACCGCAGCGTCGTCGGCGCCATGCGCAGCCGTCTCGCCCGCACCGTGTTCAAGGGCGAGTTCGAGCCCCCCATCTTCACCCTGGACCTGGCGCGCAAGGACATAGGCCTCGCCACCGACATGGCCCGCCGCAACGACGTGCCCATGCCCGTGGCCAACGTGGTGGAGCAGGTCATGATGCAGGCCATGAACCGCGGCTGGAGCGAGAAGGACCGCACCGTCGCCGTCCTGCTGCAGGAGGAGATCTCCGGCGTGGAGATGCGCACCGCCCGGGAGTGGTAGGGGGCCTGCCGGGAGGCTAGCGGACCGGATCAGGTGGGGTGAGATAGTCCGCTTCGGTGACTAGCTCGATCAGCACCTTCAAGTCAAGGTCTTCGAGGCGCCGGAACCCGATGCTTGCTGCGCCGAGTCTCACCTTTCCGAGGCGATCGGCATAGCTGTGGGCGAGGTAGGCATTGTCGACCGCAGCGTTGACGTAGATGCTGTAGTGCCTCTTCTGCCGAGCGAGGCCGACCAGGAACCACTCGACGGCACCTCCCGAGGAGCTTGTCTGGTCGATGTGGCCGTATCCAATGATGGACTGGTGTGTGCCGCCCCAGAACACGCCCTGCCAAAGCACACGTTGGCGATCGGGCAGTGCACGGTGGATCGCTCTGTCGATCGACGTCAGGGTGTCGCGATGCTCGTCGGGAAGCGAAGCCAGGTAGGTGTCCGGGCCGGTGTCGACGATTTGCATCGATGTCATTGCATTACTACTTCTCTGAAGTGAATGTAGCGATATACTATTACTGGGTCTCAGCCCGGTCAATCCGGACGGCCAGAGGCCGGGAAGCTCGTGGGGCCTGAACCGGGGACCGTGGCGTATGTTGGCCCCACCGGAATAGGGGATATCCTCCCATGATCGACTGGCTTGGCATCGGCCACCTGTTCGAGCTCTCCCGGACGGAGGCGGTCCTGGGGTTCTTCACCCCCCTGGCCGTCTTCGCCGCCTTCTTCCTGGCGCAGCTCGTGCTGCCCGGCAGACGCGTCCCCGGCTACGTCGTCGATCCCGGCACCGGCGAGCCCCGCAGCTACCGGCTCAACGGCGTCTTGGTCTACGCCCTCGCCCTCGCCGTGTGGGCCACCGAGGTCACGGGCATGCCCCGCGACTGGTTCTACCGATCCTCGGTCTACGCCGTGGCCGGCGGCACGGTCTTCACCGCCGTCTTCGCCCTCCTGGCCGTGTTCAGCCGGCCCCGGGGCGACGAGAAGAACCCCATCGCCGCCTTCTGGACCGGACGGGTCCGGGAGATCTCCTTCTTCAACGACCGTGTCGACGTCAAGATGTGGTTCTACGTCGTCGGCGGGACCATGTTCGCCCTCAACGCCCTCTCCGGCGCCGCCTACCACTACGAGCTGTTCGGCGAAGACTCCAACCCCGGCGTCTTCATGTACGCCGCGTTCTTCACCTTCTACGTGCTGGACTACTTCATCTTCGAGCGCGTCCAGCTATACACCTACGACCTGATCCACGAGAGACTGGGCTTCATGCTGTTCTGGGGCGGTCTCGTGGTCTACGGCTGGCTGTTCATCATCCCCCTGTGGGGCATGGCCGCGCACCCCGACCCCGGGTTCTCGACGGCGTGGACCTACGTGTGGCTCATCGGCGCCGCCGCCCTGTTCCTCTTGGGGTGGGGCATCTCCCGGGGCGCCAACCTGCAGAAGTACACCTTCAAGCGGTGGCCCGACCGCAAGTTCCTCGGCCTCATCGAGCCCAGGTACATCCAGGCCGGAGACCGCAAGATCCTGTACAGCGGCCTGTGGGGCGTCGCCCGCCACTTCAACTACATGGGCGAGGGCTTCCTCTCCCTGTCCGTCGCCCTGTCCTTCGGACACTTCGCCAACCCCTGGGCCTGGACCTACTTCGTCTTCATCGTCACCCTGTTCACCTTCCGGCAGCGGGACGACGACAGGCACTGCGCCGAGAAGTACGGCACCGAGAAGTGGGCCGAGTACAAGGCGCGGGTCAAGTACCGCATCTTCCCCGGCGTCTACTGATGGGGATCTCCCCTACGCGGGCTCTGCGACGAACACCGGGATCGTGCGCTTCGTCCGCTCCTGGTATTCCTGGTAGGGCGGGAACGCCGCCACCGCCAGCTCCCACAGCCGCGCCCGCTCCGCCGGGTCCACGACCTCCCGCACCCGCATCGAGTGCACCTCGGCCTCGTCCCGGACCTCCACGTTCCCGTCCGCCCGCAGGTTGTATACCCACACCGGGTTCTTGGGCGCGCCGCCCTTGGACCCCACCAGCACGTAGCTGCTCCCGTCCTTCACCCGCATCAGCGGCGTCTTGCGGACCGCCCCGGTACGGTTCCCCCGGTTCGTCACGATGATGACCGGCAGCCCCGTATCCCGCAGCGTCGTCCCCTCCGTCCCCCCGCTGCTCTCGTAGACCTCCACCTGCTCCCGCACCCAGTCCGTGGTCGACGGTATGTACTCGGCCATGTCTCTATCTGCCTCCTGCTCGACGGTTTGCTTGCCCTTTATGATAGCCCGGACGGCTGCTGTCCACCACTGGCGCCGCGGCATCTGCGGCTGCACCGGACCCAACCAGGAGCACCAACGCAACGGAATCGTCTCGATGGTGGGGACACCGAGATTTGCCTCCGGCCGGCCCCCGGCAGCCCCCCGGCAGACCTGGCAGGCGCTCCGTCAGAGAGGGTTGCGCCAGCGGAGGCCGGGGAAGCGGCTGAAGTCGGTGTCGTTGGAGTGGACCTCCGCCTGGTACTCCATCGCCAGGGCTGCGATGTGGGAATCGGTGACCAGGTTCGCGCCGACGCCCGCTGCGGCGAGATTCCGCCGAAAGTGGGCCAGGTGGTCCACCCCGGGGTTGATGGGGATGACGTGAGGGGACCGGAACCACTCGGCGACGTAGTCTACGGCCTCCGACGGCGTCGCGGGATGGACCAGCACCCTGGGATGAGTCATCAGCCTTACGAACCCGGCGGACACGACCCACGGGACCCCGACACGCTCGCCGCCGTTGACCAACCCCTCCCACCATCGCCGGGCGGCGTCGTGATAGGGCCCCCCGTCGTTGTGGGCGTAGACCAGCAGATTGACGTCCGGGATTATCAACCGCTGCTCGGCGCCCCGCCCGGCGCCCCAAAGGACTCGGCTTCGAGCTCGTCGTTGAGCTGGTTCAGCTTCAGCGGGTCGACCCCCCGGACCAGGGCGCTGTGATGGGGAACGACCCGGTATTGGGCAGATGGGGCCTCCGCCGTCTCGGGCGACATCCCCCGCCGGAGGGCATCGTTCACCACCTGCTTGAACGGCAGGTTGAGCAGCCGCGCCCGCTCTCTCAGGGCGTCGGCCAGGTCATCGTCCAGTGTGAGCGTGGTCCTCATGGCGGCATGATAGTGTGCTGGATATATGATGTCAAGATGTCCAACCCTCCCGCGACTTCTCGCGGGCCAAGGCCCCCCGCGGACTCCTGTACACCGGCCCCCCCGCCCGATAGAATGTTCCCACCCCCGGCCACGGGGACCAACCTCGCCCACGGAGGTACCGAAGCATGACCAGCGTCCACGCCCCGGCGGAAGATCTCAAGGTGGTGGGCACCACCCCAATACGTCACGACGGGGCCGACAAGGTCACCGGCCGCGCCTGCTACGGCGCCGACATCCAGCTTCCGGGCCTCCTCCACGGCAAGGTCCTCCGCAGCCCCCACGCCCACGCCCGCATCAGGTCCATCGACCCCTCCCGCGCCCTGGCCCTCCCCGGCGTGAAGGCCGTCGTCACCGGCGCCGAGCTGCCCCAGCCCTCCGGCAAGGTCATCGACATGGGCGAGGGCGACCTGGTCAACCCCAGGTTCCTGAGCAACAACTGCCTGGCGGCGGACAAGGCCCTCTACAAGGGCCACCCCGTGGCCGCGGTGGCCGCCGTCGACCCCCACGTGGCCGAGGAGGCCCTCTCCCTCATCCACGTCGACTACGAAGTGCTCCCGCCCGTCATGAACGTCCTGGACGCCATGAAGCACGACGCCCCCCTCCTCCACGACCGCCTGCTCACCATGGCCGAGACCAGCCGCCGCGCCGGCGGACTCCGGGCCGACGACGACCCCGGCCAGGTCAGCAACGTCGCCAACCACTTCGTCTTCGAGATCGGCGACCCCGACCAGGGCTTCCGGGACGCCGACCTGGTGGTCGAGCGGGAGTTCGACACCTCCACCGTGCACCAGGGATACATAGAGCCCCACAGCGCCACCGCCATGTGGCACGGCGACGGCACCCTCACCATCTGGTGCAGCACCCAGGGGCACTTCAACATGAGGGACCAGACCGCCCAGGTCATCGGCGTCCCCGTCTCCAGCATCCGGGTCGTCCCCATGGAGATCGGCGGTGGCTTCGGCGGCAAGAACACCCCCTACATGGAGTCCATCAGCGCCCTCCTGGCCAGGAAGGCCAAGCTGCCAGTCAAGCTGACCATGACCCGCTCCGAGGTGTTCGAGGCCACCGGGCCCACCTCCGGCTCCCACGTCAGGGTCAAGATGGGCGCGACTAAGGACGGCCGCATCACCGCCGCCGAGGCGACCTTGGCCTACGAGGCCGGCGCATTCCCCGGCTCCCCCGTCAACCCGGGGACCCAGTGCATCTTCGGCCCCTACGACATCCCCAACGCCCGCGCCGAGGGGTACGACGTGGTCGTCAACAAGCCCAAGGTCGCCCCCTACCGGGCCCCCGGCGTCCCCGCCGCCGCCTTCGCCGCCGAGTCCGTCGTCGACGAGATCTGCCGCGCCCTGGACATCGACCCCCTGGAGTTCCGCCTCCGCAACGCGGCCAGGGAGGGCAGCCGCCGCGTCACCGGGCCCCTCTACCCCCGCATCGGCTGCGTGGAGACCCTGCAGGCCGCCCAGGAGCACCCCCACTACGGTCGGCCTCTGGAGGGCCCCAACCGAGGGCGGGGCGTCGCCTGCGGATTCTGGTTCAACGGCACCGGCCCCTCCAGCGCCGTCGCCAGCGTCAACGCCGACGGCACCGTCAACCTCGTCGAGGGCTCCCCGGACATCGGCGGCACCCGCACCACCTCCGCCATGCAGCTTGCCGAGGTCCTCGGCATCGCCGCCGAGGACGTCAACCCCTCCGTGGGGGACACCGACTCCGTGGGTTGGACCTCCAACACCGTCGGCAGCGGCGTGGCCTTCAAGACCGGCTGGGCCTGCTACGAGGCCGCCTGGGACATCCGCCGCCAGCTCCTCCAACGGGCCGCCCTCATCTGGGACGTGTCCCCCGGCGACGTCGAGTACGCCGGCGGCGTCATATCCCACAGGTCCGACCCCGCGCTGCGACTCACCTTCAGGGAGATCGCCGGCATGCTCAACTCCACAGGCGGGCCCGTCTCCGGCCGGGGCAGCGTCGACCCCAAGGGCGTCGGCAACTCCTTCGCCGTCAACATCGTCGACGTGGAGGTCGACCCGGACACCGGCAAGGTGGACATACTCCGCTACACCGCCCTCCAGGACGTGGGCAAGGCCGTGCACCCCGACTACGTCGAGGGCCAGATACAGGGCGGCGTCGCCCAGGGCGTGGGCTGGGCGCTCAACGAGGAGTACGTGTTCGACCAGGACGGCGGGATGGTCAACTCCTCCTTCCTGGACTACCGCATGCCCACCAGCCTGGACCTGCCCATGATCGACGTCGTCCAGGTCGAGGTCCCCAACCCGGGCCATCCCTTCGGCGTCCGCGGCGTCGGCGAGGCCCCCATAGTCGCCCCCGTGGCCGCCATAGCCAACGCCATACACGACGCCCTGGGCATCCGCCTGCGCGCCGCCCCCATGAGCCCCGCCACCGTGCTGGAGGCCCTCTGGAAAAAGGGCGGGGCCAAGGGCTAGCCCCTCCCCTGGTCTGAGGGCCCCCTCCTCACCGTCATTCCGGCCCGCCCTTCGGCGTGTGCAGGAGGCCCCACCCCCCGGGGTGTTTGGCCCGCCCTCCCGGCCCCGCGCTGCGCGCGGGCAAGGAAGCCCCGCCCCGACCTGTCATTCCGGCCGCTCCCCCGCCTGTCCTTCCGAGCCGCTCCCCCGCCTGTCCTTCCCGAGCCGCTCCCCCGCCTGCCATTCCAAGCCGCCTCCCTTGCATGTCATTCCGAGCCGTAGGCGAGGAATCTCTGGTCCGTGTGTGTAGGAGGCCGCGCCCCAGCCCTCCTCCCCGTCATTCCGGCCCCCGAGCCGGAATCCAGGGGTGGGGGGGCCTCCTCCCCATGGCCGGTCCATCCGCTTCCCGGCCTTCGCCATTAACGAGTCCTTAAACCACCGTTAACCCTCCAATAAGGAGGCGTTAACGGAGGGGGGATACCGTGGTGATGAGGAGACGGGGGGGCTTCCTTGCCTGAGCGGGGCGGCGCCCTCCCCCGTCGTTCCGGCGCAGGCCGGAACCCAGGGGTGGGGAGCGGCGGCCTCCCCTGGCATTCAGTGCTGGGCGACGCCCTCCCCTGTCATTCGCAGCGGAGCCCCGCCCTCCCCTGTCATTCCGAGCGGAGCGAAGCGAAGAGAGGAATCTCTCCTCCAACTCTACGAGACCGGGGCCGGGGCCGGGCTGCCGGGCGGGCTCAGGGAAACGGACCAGAGATTCCTCGCCTACGGCTCGGAATGACAGATGAGAGAGGGGCTCGGGAATGACCGGCCGTGGGCGGGGCTTCCTCTCCCGCGTGCAGCGCGGGGCCCCGGGTTGACTCGATGACCGGGCGGGCCAAAACAACCCGGGGAGAGGCCCGACCGAAAGGAGAAGCCATGACACGACTAGCGAGGGGCGCTTCCACCCTCGAGCGCGCTGGCAGCGGCCGCGCTGGCAGCCCTGCTCCTGCTGCTGGCCGCGGCGGCCTGCGGCGGCGGCGAACACATGCCCGCGCCCACGACCCCCGGCCGGGGCCGCCGCGACCCCCCGGGGACCCCGGGGACGTCGGCAAGCTAACCGGCACCATAGCCGTGGCCGGCTCCAGCACCGTCTTCCCCATCAGCGAGGCCATGGCCGAGGAGTTCAAGAAGGCCCACCCCGACGTCCGCGTCAACGTCGCCTCCACCGGCACCGGCTCCGGCTTCAAGGCCCTCTGCGCCGGCGAGACCCAGGTCTCCGACGCCTCCAGGCCCGTGACGCAGGACGAGCTGGACACCTGCGCCGCCAACGGCATAGAGCTCGTCGAGATACCCGTGGCCTTCGACGCCCTCTCCGTCGTCAAGAACCAGGGCAACGACTGGGCCTCGTGCCTGACCGTCGACGACCTGGCGACGATATTCGGGCCCGAGTCCCAGGGACACGGTGACCAACTGGGACCAGGTGAGGGAGGGGTTCCCCGACAAGGGGCTGCGGCTCTACGGCCCGACCCCGGCCTCCGGGACCTTCGACTACTTCACCGAGGCCGTCATGGGCGAGTCCGGGGCCCACCGGGGCGACCTGGACCTGTCCACCGAGGAGGACCCCCCTGATAGCCCAGGGCGTCAACGGCACCCAGGGGGGCATCGGCTACTTCGGGCTGGCCTACCTGGACCAGTACCGCGAGCTCGTGTCGCCGGTGAACATCGAGAACCCGGACACCGGGGAGTGCGTGGAGCCCTCGCCCGAGACCGTGGAGGACGGCAGCTACCAGCCCTTGGCGCGCCCCGTCTTCATCTACGTGCGCGCCGACCTGCTGGACACCCAGCCCGAGCTGGAGGCCTTCGTCGAGGTTCTACCTGCGGAACGCCACCGCCCTGGTGCCCCAGGTCGGCTACGTGGCCCTGCCCCAGACCGCCTACGACTGGGCCCTGGGCCGGGTGGAGGGCCGGGCCGCCGGCTCCGTCTTCAACGACGTTCGCTCCCGGCACCCCCCACCTACCGTCATTCCCGCCCACGCGGGAATCCATACCGGGGGCCCTGGACTCCCGCCTTCGCGGGAGTGACGGGGGATTCCGGCTCGGGGGGCCGGGACCCGTCGTAGGGGGCGTCCCTCGTGGGCGCCCACAAGAGGCGCCCCTACGGGTCGGCGTGGGGTGGAACCACCCAACCCGTCGTCCCGGCGCAGGCCGGGACCCAGGGGATGAGAGGGGGGCCGCGCCGGTCGTGCCTTCCACCGTTGTAAGGAGGCCCCCCAACCCGCATGTCATTGGAAGCGTGCCAGGCCGCCCCGCCGCTCCGCATGTCATTGGAAGCGTGCCCTGCCGCCCCCCCACCCCGCATGTCATTGGAAGCGGACCAGGCCGCCCCGCCGCTGCGCATGTCATTGGAAGCGGGCCAAGCCGCCCCCCCCACCCCGCATGTCATTGGAAGCGGACCAAGCCGCCCCGCCGCTCCGCATGTCATTGGAAGCGGGCCAAGCCGCCCCCGCCGCCCCGCAAGTCATGCCGAGCCTTCCCCCGCATGTCATTCCGAGCGCAGCGAGGAATCTCAGGCGCCCTCCAACAAGAATGCCACGCCACAGGGCCCAGAGGCACAGTACTCGCCGGCATGGATGGATTCCTCCCTCCGCTCCACTCCGTTCGGAATGACGGGCGCGGAGACCGTGCAACGGAATGATGGGCGGGGGACCGCGCAACGGAATGATGGGCGGGGAGAC